>JBBQGA010000081.1:0-3652 GCA_038322625.1 Chloroflexia bacterium | reverse complement strand
ACTCTACTGGTATCAAGCTGACTAAAATTGCAATGGCAGCCTTAGAAACCCAAATCGAGCGAAAGCAGGGTCTTGAAAAATGGTTTGTGGACATCTCCTTTGCCAATACTTGGAACGCTTAATTGTTTTTAAGTCCCTAAGAGAGAAACTTTAGGGCATTGCCCTAAAGTTTCTCTCTGAATCTTCGGTTCCCCACACTCTGGAGGGTTAGGGGTGGGGACAGGCGTTCATTCGACTTTTAGTTTGCCGTTAACCGCTTAAAATCTGACTATAACTCCAAAGTGTAAAGATAGTGGGTCTAAAGTTAGTATAATCAATGGCCGGGCGGTTGGACTTTTACAAAAGTAAAAAGCCGCCGGCCAAAAGGCTACCATATTTATGGGAAAATACTTACTACGCCGCCTGTTGATAATCCCCTTTATGCTGATCGGCATTAGTCTGATCGCTTTTGTGTTATCTCACACCGTCCCGGCAGACCCGGTAAATGCGGCCCTCGGCGAAGGGGCGATTGGCAAACCTGAACTGGTGAAGGCTTACAAAGAAAAATGGGGCCTGGATAAATCTTTACCGGAACAATATCTGGTTTATGCCAGCCATCTGGTGCAGGCCGATTTTGGAACCAGCATTGTTTCCAACCGTTCGGTGGGGGCCGATCTGCTTGAAGCTCTTCCGGCTACCTTTGAACTGGCAACGACCGCAATATTGCTGAGTTTGTTAGGAGTGCCACTGGGTATCTTTGCAGCGGTCAAACACCGGCGATTTAGCGACACCATCATCCGGTTATTCTCGCTGCTGGGTTCCTCGGTGCCGGTATTCTGGCTGGCTTACCTGGCAATTTTCTTATTCTATACGCAGCTATCCTGGCTACCGGCAACTGATCGCCTGGACACCGGGGCCGCCCCTCCTAACCGGATTACCGGCTTTTACACCCTCGATTCTTTACTGGCGGGCCACCTGGATATTTTCGCCATGAGCCTAAAACACCTGTTACTACCGGCCCTGGTTTTGTCTCTAACCATCGTGGGTACGATTATCCGAATTACCCGCACGATTACGCTGGATATATTACAACAGGAATATATCCGCACCGCGAATGCTAAAGGTCTCAACCGGAATTCGATTCTGCGCCGCCATGCCTTACCAAATATTCTGGTGCCGGTTATCACCGTGATTAGCCTGTCCTACGGCAACTTACTTTCTGGAACCGTCCTGACCGAAACTATATTTAGCTGGCCGGGCCTGGGCCGTTACGCTTTTCAAAGTGCCACTCATCTGGACTTCCCGGCGATTATGGGGGTAAGTATTATCGTAGCCTTGATATATATAATCATAAATCTGGTAGTAGATTTACTTTACAGTCTGCTCGACCCGCGTATCAGGACCAAAGCTTCGACTACCTGATTGGGCGTTATAAAAAGAACGTAACTACTCAGACCCCACCCCTGACCCCGCCCCAGGTAGGGGAAAGAAGAAGAAGGTTAAACAGGGGAGACCCCTGTTAGACCCCCCGCAGGGGTTGCACCCCTACTTACCCCGCCTCGAAAGAGGTAAGCTGAGTAGTTACAAAAGAACTTACATAACAAAACGAGTTAAAAATGTCGATTAAGTCTGAAGGAATAACCGGACCGGCTGAAAATACTATACCGGCAAAGTTACCTCCGGCCAATTTCTTGCCAAACCTGAAAAAACCGGCAGATTCGCCTTTCAGGAAAGGCCTAAAAGCCACCGCCCGGTTTTTGCGTCGCAATCCTATGACGCTGTTTGGTGTCGTAATCGTGCTGGCCTGGATACTCATAGCCTTTCTGGCTCCCCTGATTGCCCCCTACAGTCCGACCGCCCAGGTTTTTAAAGTGCGGAATAAACCACCTTCCGAGCTTCACTTTTTTGGTACAGATGAATTAGGCCGCGATATTTTCAGCCGGGTTTTGTACGGAGCGCAACTTTCGCTGCCTATCGGGTTTATCCTGATTTCGCTGGCTAGTATCATTGGTACAATCGTCGGCCTGATCAGCGGCTATTTTGGGGGCTGGGTCGATGAAGTAATCATGCGGCTGACCGACCTGATTTTTGCTTTCCCGATCATTATCCTGGCGATGACTATCGCTACCGCACTGGGGCGAAGTGTTCTGAATGCAGTGCTGGCAATCCTGATTGTATGGTGGCCGTCCTATGCTCGCACCGTGCGGAGTATGGTCCTGGTGATCAAGACTCAGGATTTCGTGCTGGCTTCGCGGGCGGTCGGGGCCAAACCTGGCCGGATTATGTTCCGGCAGGTGATGCCAAACCTGGTGCAATCTATTTTAGTCATTACTTTTATCGATATTGGTAACGGCATTTTGATTTTCTCCAGTCTTTCGTTTCTTGGGCTTGGTCCAAAACCAACCGACGCCGAATGGGGTGTTATGACGGCGGCTGGTGTGAGCGACCTGACCGATTGGTGGCGGACTACTTTTCCGGGACTAGCGATTGCATCTACAGTCCTGGCCTTTAATTTGATCGGCGATGGATTGCGCGATTTGCTTGATCCCCGGTTTAAAAGCAACAACCCATAAACCTGAATTTAGAAAAGTTGGATAAATACTTTTATGAATGATTTGAGTACCCTGGTAGAGCAGTTTTTGGCCGCTTACAACGATTTTTACCCGCATAATGCCTCTTTTCTGCTGGGTTTACACGCTTACGATGGCCGCGTTCCTGACTTCTCGGCGGATTCGATTGCTGGTTGGAAACAACGACTGGCCGGTTTCAAGCAGCAGTTAGCCGACATTGATCCCGTACCACTGGATAAATTGGCTAAATTTGATTACAAACTGGTCGAAGGCTATATCGAACTTGAGCTTTTGCGGCATGGTAGCTTGCGCTATTACGAGCGTAATCCGATCATGCCTTACCTCTACATTTTTGATGTTAGCAATTACATAAAGCGCAACTATGCCCCCCTCGCCACCCGCGTTGAGGCCCTTTGTCGTCACCTGGAAGCGACGCCGTGTTTAATAACCCAGCTAATGGAAAAGCTGGACAAAAGCTTGCCACAGGCGGCGGTTGAAATCTCGCTGGAAACTTTTAAGGGGTTTGCCCGCTACTACCGCGATGGCGAACTGGTGGCACTGGTGGTCCAGGCTTTTTCCGAGAACCAATCCGAGAGCGGTTTGGACCAGGATCGAAGTCCCCAACTTGTAACCGAATTAATGGTTCGCCTGGCTAAAGCAGCCGAAATGGCCGGTTCGGCCTTGTATAACTACGTGCGGTTCTTTGAAAGTCAGCTTGAAAAAGCCGACCAGGATTTTGCCATCGGGGCTGAAAATTATGCAGCTCTACTAAAATGGGGCGAGCGGGTCGAGCTACCGTTGGACCGATTGCTCCAGATTGGTTTGAAGGACATTCAAAATAATCAGGCTCGGTTGCGCCAGGTTTGTTCCGATTGGCTGGGGGAAACGCCTGATCAGGCGACGGTGATCAAGGTTGTTAAAGAAATGGGAAAAGAACATCCGGCAAACGCCGAGATAGTCTCGGTATAATGTCCCCAGGAATCTAAACAAGGGTGTAAGGTGGTAAAATCGCTGTTAAAAAAGGAGAAAAGACAGCGATGAGTATAAAACGTAAACAGCATAGCGCCGAGTTTAAGGCCAAAGTCGCCCTGGAAGCGCTTAAG
>JBBQGA010000080.1:0-4312 GCA_038322625.1 Chloroflexia bacterium | reverse complement strand
TACTAATTACTAACTATCCAAATCTACTTGATCGCCAGCGTATTGGGGGGCGAGGCTACGCCACCAAACTTGTTTAACGGGGCTGCCGTCAGGAAAAATTCGTAAATGCCATCTGCCGCGCAATCTTCGGCCAGTTTCTCCAGAAAGAACATCTCACCGATAGGCATACCCCACAGAGCCAGAATAGTTTCGTGCATAAAGCCGTTCTCACTTTGCGGTGGGTAGGCTTCAAATGCCAGCGTATCACCGGCCACTGCCGCAAAGTGGTTATCCCACAGGAAGCGCAACGACTCGGTGCTTTGGGCCAGGCCGGTAGCCTGGTGGGGAGTGCGGCGGGCCAGTTCCTCCCGCTCAGTCGAGCTTCTTTCCAGGTACCACTCAATCCAACCGGAGCGGACTACCAGAATATCCCCCGGCTGAAATTGCACATTCTGGGCGGCGGCTACCGCCTGCAATTCTTGGACGGTTATTTCGTGGCGTTCGCCGGGTGAGTAACTCCGACCCTCGGCCATTGCCCAACGCCGGTAATCCAGCAAAATCCCTCGCCCGGCGATCCCCCGCTGCGCCCAGACCTGAATACCATTGCGGGTGCCAGGCTTGCCGGTGATTTGATCCTGCCGAACGTGGTTGTAAAAACTATGGTGGCTGTTGTTACCATAGTGGGTCAGGCCATCCCACTGGCTGGAAGACTGCGTATTAAAATTATTATAAACGTCGTCATTGACAAACGGGCGTTTATTTTTAATGGTGTGTTGCAAAGTTTCGCGGCCAAATAGCGGCGGATCGGGTAATTCCAGGTTCCAGTTTAGCGGGAAAACTTTACCGCTTCGGACCAGCCGGGCCGCCTCACGCACCCGTTCCGGGGTCAATAAATTGAGCGTGCCTACCTCATCCTCATCGCCCCACAAACCCCAGGCCGAATTGGGCGGATTACCGGGCCGAAAAGGTAGCTGATCAAAACTTGGCAATGGGTCCATAACTTAACTCCTGCTGGAATTTTGGGTGACTCTTATTTTAACGGGTATTTCCAGGTTGTGAGGCTACCCGGCCAACTCATTTGCTCAATTGACCTGATATGGCAAAACAAATCCGGCCCTGCCGGGCGGCTCTGTTTAACTACAAACCGTAAAATCGATTGGATTTAGCCTGGCAGTATTATACCCAATTTTAGCGGAGCTGTATAACTTGCTGAAATTTCAAAGAGGTAACAGTCTAAAACCGGTCGAGCAGGTACAGGCGTTAGACTGGCTCTTTTATCCGATATGCAGCCTTTCTGGGGCGGCGGGCTGTAACGGGACCTGACTGTCTTCGGCGGTAAGTTGGGCCAGCAGGGCCTCCATGTCGGTACTGGCGAGCATTACGCTGGAACTGTCGTCCTGGGCCACACCCACCACCGAGTCGGCTTGCGTCGGGCCGAGTGCCGGGTCCTGACCCTGCTTGGCGATTTGCTTTTTGGAGCTGGAGAACAAGCCTTTGATCCAGCCTACCAGACTTGCGACACCCTGGAATAACGCCACAATCGGCTTAAAGACATAAACCAGCTTGCTGACGATGCTCAACCCCTTTTCAACCTGGGTTACAAAGGTCTTACCGGGCGTTGGCAGACTGGCCTTGCTATACCAGACCGGGCCGGAGGCGTGGTCGGCTTTGACGCGTTGCTTATCCTGGTAGTTGGTAGCTTCATCCTTTGCCTTCAGCTTATCGCCCGCAACTCTTGCCCCGTAACCTCCAATGGCAATTGGCGAATAGGCTGCCTGGCGTTTGTCAGCCAGCGTAATGGCCCGGTTATGTTTCTGGCCGTAATCCCCCAATAGGGCCTTGCTACCCGTCTTATAACCCTGCGTCGGGTCGTAATTGGTGCCTAAACCCTTGACTGCACCCCTGGTGAAAGCATCGGTATCGACTTGCCCCTTGAGCAAACTGCTTTCCGCACCGAGCAAACCACCGGTAGCCGCCCGGATGCCTACACTTTGCAGCCCACCAAAGAAGGCTTTGGTATTAACTCCAAATTCGTTAAGAGTGAGCATATATTGCTTAAACTGCGGGTTATCCGAAGAAATTTGGTCCGGTAGCCGGTTATAAAGCATTTTGGCATAGATGCCCGACCAGACCGATAGTAAGCCGTTCAAGCCTGCCGAACCGACGGTCGCCAGGGTCGCAACCGTTCCCAGAATTGCCGCGATGCCGAGCAAAGGTTGGGCACCGGGAATTAAACCTAGCAAACCGCTGATAAAGGCCAACCAGCCAGAAAAGTCGGCGACGTTACTTAGAAAACTATTGGCAAAAAAGCTAATACCGGTGGCGATTGCTCCCGAAGCCCCGGCCCCAAAGGGGTCTTGCTGACCTTTCTTGAGCATTGCCATTTTCTCGCGTGTATCATTGAAAAGTGGTTTTCGCTCGGCGCGGGGGGTTAATAGATAGGCCGCCAGTTTGTAGACTGGCCCGAAAACGGCGGCCAGCAGAGCCTGTGCCCCGGTAGCCAACGCGCCGCCAACCGATTTTGCACCACTGACAATTGCGCCGCCAACCGATTTTGCACCACTGGCGATGGTATCACCGGCCCGTCTAAAAAAGCCCTTTTTGGCCGGGGCTGCGGCCACCTGGGGCATCGCCTGATTTACCGGACGGTTTAGCATATCTTGCACCATCTGGTACTGTTCCTGGTCCTGAGCCGGATCACTTACTGCTGCGCGACTGCCCCGGTTCATCCCGGCCAAGCTTTCCTCAAACTCGCCTTCTAGCCGCTGAACCTGTGAGACCGGCTGGCGGTTGATCGTGGTCGCGGAAGTAACCGGTTTGAATTGTGCTTGTGATTTGGAAGCTGGGCTAGCTGGTTGACGCTGGGCCGCGATTATTCGCTGAACCGCCTGATTACCGACGGTTCTTTGCAAATGAAGAATCTTGGCGGGCGTTAAACGACCGGTCAAGGCTTCAGACAGGCTAGTTGTAGAGCCGGTTTCCTCAGAAGGGTTAGTCTGAGTTAACAAAGAAGCATCCCAATCCTGAGCGGGGTGGTTAATAACATCAAGAGAAGCCTTAGCCTGTCTCTGGTGAAAACGTGAGCTGGTTGGAGTTAGTTGAGGTTTCATAATGTATTTTCCCTCGCCGGAGTGGTACGGATATTCATAAGAAAGGTTTAGATTTTGAAAGAGTGCTTTGGGTCCAGAGAATACTAATGGTGTACTATAACACTTTGATCATACGGTGTCAATGTTATTAACGATTTTTCACAGAGCGGTTAACTTTATTTTAAATTGCCCTTTTCAAGAACAATTTAGCCAGTGAAATTTGCCTCTCTAAATGAATTTTAAGCCGGTTTAGGGTAATATAAGCCTGGCCGCTAAAACAGGATCGAAAAAATTGGATCGTAAAAATCGGATCATAATGCAGGAGTAAAAATGGCAGGCGAAAATCGCTGGTTGAATACCCGCACCGAAGGTGGCAAAGCTTACGATGCAAAGTTTGTTGAACTGGCAGAGGCCGGGGTCGACGTACACGGAGAAGCAGATTTTGTGATGGGTTTTCAACCGGTTCGGGTATTGGATGCCGGGTGTGGCACCGGTCGGGTGGCAATCGAGCTAGCCAGGCGGGGTTGCCGGACGGTTGGAGTTGATCTCGACCCGGCCATGCTGGACCAGGCCCGCGCCAAAGCCCCGGCCCTCGATTGGCTAGAGGGCGATTTGGCCGAGGTCCAACTAAACCAGACCTTTGACCTGATCGTGATGGCCGGAAATGTGATGTTGTTTGTAACGCCCGGCACTGAAGGACAGGTGGTGTTGAACTTGGCCCGGCATCTGGAAACTGCCGGGACTTTGATCGCAGGGTTTTCTTTGTCGAGCGAGTTAGGGCTGGAACGTTACCACGAATTTTGCACGGCAGCCGGTTTGCAGCCGGTGGCGAATTATGCGACCTGGGACCGGCAGCCTTTTCACCCAGCGGCGGATTATATAGTAACAGTATATAAAAAATAAAAGGAGTCTGTAAATGAGTCTCGAAAACAACCAGCCCTCGACCAGGGCACTGGTGCTGGCCGGCGGTGGCGTAAGGCTTAACTATGCTATGGAAAATCATAGGGTTGTAAAAGGGGTATTTTAGAAGGTCATTGGAACGGCTCTTTACTTGAGAGTGTAGAGACTGTAATCAAATTTGCCGCCACCATGACTTGGAAAGGTAAACATCCGGTTGTTAAGCTTATTACTAAAACCTACTCTACTGGTATCAAGCTGACTAAAATTGCAATGGCAGCCTTAGAAACCCAAATCGAGCGAAAGCAGGGTCTTGAAAAATGGTTTGTGGACATCTCCTTTGCCAA
>JBBQGA010000079.1:0-4479 GCA_038322625.1 Chloroflexia bacterium | reverse complement strand
CAGTAGATGTAGATAAGCATAGACCCGCTGGGCCAGATTGCGCTTCGATAGATTTGGCCCTGGCTAAATCGCTTCCAGACCCATTTCCCGCATATGCCCTTCAATAGCTTTACGGTTTACGAGCAGCCCATCCCGCCGGAGTTGTTGCGTGATTTTGCGGGAACCGTAGTAAGGATGGGTCGTAAAAATCTCATCAATTTTATGTTTGAGTTCAACTTCCTCTTGGGAGACGGCTAGCGGTCGATAATACAGGCTTGAACGGCTCACATCCAAAAGAGCCGCCTGGGTCGAAATGGACAGTTCACGGCTTTCGCGATTGCGCTCGACCAGACCCATTTTGATCGAGGTGGGCAAGACCGGTATCACATTTTTTTCGGGTGCCCACGGGGCGGCAATTTAACTGGGTAGTTAAACGGCCAATTTCAGCGTAAAGGAGTTCTTTTTGTTTTTGGTGTTCAGCTTTAAGGGGTGCTATTTGATTGTGGGTTCGGCCTTCCTCATCGAAAGCGTTGGGCATCGATTTCACGGCGGACCGCTTCCATTTACCAATGACATTAGGGTGGACGCCGTAGTCCGAAGAAATCTGGTTAATGGTCATCTCGCCCTTCAAAACTTCCTGGGCAACTTCGGCCTTAAAAGTCGGGCTGTAAGTTTTTCTGATAGTAGTCATTTTTAGTTTTATACACCTTAAAAAGGTCTAATTTTTTGTCCAAATTCCTGGCTCCATTATACCAAAGCGTGATCAGTCGGGTATCACAGCGATGCTGGCGGCGAAATTGTACAAGGAAATGGTTGGCAAGCTACTTGAGTCGGCCAGTTAAGCCAGCTTGATTGATCTTAGGTTGCCAAAAATCGAGTTGACAATCTGGGCTCAATACCTTATAAATAATTCCATAATTAAGTTCACTATCATGTTAATACTTTCTACAGGCTTTCTGAAAAGCCGGGGCAGTACATAGGGCTGGCTATTGTGGTCAGCATTTTTGAAAGAAACAAAAAATTGTATTCACAAAAGGGATGCCAATTTTGAAGATGGACATTACCAGGGAGAGGCTGCTGCGCGGTGAGGCAATTCTGTGCCGGAATTGCTTTATTCACCTGGCGTCTGGCCAAATCTTTGACACACTTAAAAATTTTCAGAAAAGCGGCGCCCGGTATCTTCTGGCTACCAATCACCCTGGCATAGAGACAAATCAGGAAATTGAAGTCGGCGAGTGGCGATCGGTAAATTGGAACCCGCCTCCCTTTAATTTGCCACAACCGCTTCTGAGTGTGGTCGAAAATTCCCTTTCCAGCAAATCTATAGATGTTTGGGAGATCCAGAAGTTAAACGTTAGCCTGCCCTATGCACGCTGAACAGGTTGAATACCGGCCGGTGCTGGCCAGTCTGGATCTGTTAGAACTGATCGAGCGGCAGGTCCTTTTTTTAGCCGGTAAAGCGATCATTGTCTATCATAATAAGATGACCGGTCAGGTAAAAGCCTGTTATAACCGCTGCAAGCACCGGCGCGGTTGTTTTATTCCACCTTCGCCCCACACCCAGGATGCGGGCAAAACTGGCATAATAAGTTGCGCCAATCACGGCTGGAAACTCGACCTTGATCAAATGCGCTATGTCGACCCGCTGGGAAAGTTATACCAACCAGAACTTTTAGTAGAAATTGTCCAGGCTGAAGAGTCCTTTGACGGCAGGGCCAAATTAAATATATATGAAGATACCCAGCCGCTGCCCTGGGAGATAGACCCCCTGGCTCGGCAAAGCCTGGTAGCAGGCGAATTTAAGGCCCGGTTCTATTCTCACGCGACGATTGAAATAAGCTGTGGTGGGCTGTCTTTGTTTACCGATCCCTGGCTGGTAGGTCCGGCTTCGACTCGTGGTTGGTGGTTGAGTTCGCCTCCTCCGGCGGATTGGCTCGACCGGCTCAGTTCGGCGGATGGTGTTTACATTAGCCACACCCACTCCGATCATCTCCATCTGCCGACCCTGCGGTTACTGGCAGAGCGCAGGCCGGACATTCCAATCTACTACCCGCAATTCAAGGACCAAACAGGTTTGAGGCTGCTAGGCAGTGCCGGTTTGACCAATATAACGGTTTGCCCTTTTAACCGCTGGCAATATCTAAGCCCGGAAGCCCGATTTTTGCTGCTGGAGGATTCGACGGGCAAAGATGACAGTGCTCTGCTGTTGGATTACAGGGGCCACTTCTTGCTGAATGCGGTGGACGCTTCGGCTGGGTTAAACCGGGGCCGTCTGCCGCACCCGGTAGATATGCTTTTAACCTCTTTTGCCGGTGGCGCGGGCGGACATCCGGTTTGCTGGAGGGATCAGTACTCCGAAGAAGAAATCATCGCCAGGGTTAACCAAAACCTGAAGGCGGAAGCTCGCCATGTATTGCTGCTTGCCGGACAAACTGAACCGCGGGTAGTCGTGCCTTTCGCGGGTTATTTTGAAGTGGCGCACCCTGCGGACAACGAGATCAAACGCCTCAATCGAAAAAACAAACCGGAAGATATTTGCCGGATGGTACAGGAAGAATTCCCGCATATCCAAACCTGGCTGCCGGTTTCGGGCGGAACTTTTGACCTGGCTACCGGCCAAACTGGGGGCACTGCTGCCCCCGCGAGTCCGGAGGCAGCGGCAGACTTTGACTTTGAAAGTCCACTGAGGGAGATACGCAGTGCCCTGGATTTTAAGCCGCTTCAATCCCTGGAAGGTATCTGGCATTATTTCAGATGGGCCGGTTATAAAGGCGATTTAGTGCTCCATGTTATCGAAACTGGTGAAAGCTTTGAAGTAGCTTTGCGAGAATTCTGGCTCGATTTTTCTGATAATGAGTTGCTGGTCGCCGGGCGGCCCACTCACCCGCACCACTATTTACGAATGAAAGTCCGGGCCGATGTTTTCCGCTTTGTGTTACAGAATTGTTTACCCTGGGAGGAGATCAGTGTCGGGTTTCAGGCTCGTTTCTACCGGGAACCGGATATCTATAGTTACGCATTCTGGCATCATTTTCAGTTTGAATTACCGCTTGAGCCGGTGAATTGGAAGGCAATTTAAATTCTTTATGCATATTTTGTTTACAAATAACACTTTACACAGCCTGGCGGGGTCTGAACTTTATGTACACGATATGGCACTGGAATTACAACGTAAGGGCCACCGGATCAGTTGTTTTACTTTATACCCCGGACTGATATCAGATAAATTAAGTGAAAAAGGCATCAGGACTGCTACCACGCTGGACGAAATGAAAGCTTTAGGCCCGGTAGAATTGATCCACGCCCATCACCGCCTTGAAGCCCGTCTGGCGGGAAGTTGTTTCCCCCATGTGCCGATAGTTTATGCCAGTCTGGGTCCCACGCACCCGCTTGAGCAACCGGGGCCGGATCAAGGTCTATTCAGCCACTATATAGCTGTAAGCGAGGGAGTTAAGCGTGTAATGGTGGATGTGCAGCAGATTTCGGCGGAAAAAATCTCGGTTGTACCCAATTTCGTAGACCTTGCTCGTTTTACGCCGAAACGCACTCCGTCCGAAAAGCCTCAAAGGGTGCTATTGCTGACTAATTATTTTACGACCCACGGCCTGTTGGAGGAAGCCTGTAATATCGTTGGTGATATAGAAATAAAAGCGGTGGGTCAGCCTACCGAGAGTGTCTGGAATGTTGAGGATTATATTGATTGGGCCGATGTAGTGATAACTTCCGGCAGAGGAGCGGTGCAGGCAATGGCGATGGGCCGCGCGGTGGTGGTTTTCCGTCCGGCAGGTAGCGACGGCCTGTTAACTCCGACTAATTTCCAGGCTTCTTCGGCCCATAACTTTAACGGCCGGGCCTTTGCAATACGCTATGATGCCGCTAATCTGGCCGCTCAGATAACGAGCTATAACCCGGCTGAGGTAGAACAATTGCAACAACTGGTCCGCTCGGAGTTTAGCTCTGCTAGGGTAGCTGATAAATTGCTTGAGGTCTATGCTCAGACGCAAACGGCCTACCGTTTGAATTGGCCTGCCGGTCGGGAGAGTGAGCGCTACGAGGTAGTGCTGGCAGAGTTAGGTGCCTATCTGCGCGGATTTAAAGTCTTTGAAAATCCAATCGCACATTTTGATTTTTTACTGGCAGATTTTGGGAAAACCGTTCCCGAACAACTCCCAGCCAGAGAGCAAATCATTGACGCTTTTAAATGGTTGTATTCAGAGGTTAAAAATCTACGTGAATACCAGCAAAATCTGGAAGGCTATGTCCATAATGTAGAGCACGATTATGCACTTGTTATGGAAAAGGTCAAAACAATGGAACTGCTTGAAAATCAAACACGTCATCTGAAAGACGAATTAGCTCTTTCAGCCCGGCGATTTGCCGAACTGGAAAGTGACAATCATGCTTTGAACCAGTACGCCGCTTGGTTGACGCAGAGCATTAAAAGTCAACAGGCTGACCTTCAGGCCCTTCTGAAAACCAGAACCGTCCGTTACTCCCAGG
>JBBQGA010000078.1:0-5750 GCA_038322625.1 Chloroflexia bacterium | reverse complement strand
GCGTAACCACCTGAAAACTAAGCCAGCCAACCCTCAGAAAATAAAGGTAGCCCTTTCGTACAAAGGCCATCGTTATCCTAGCCCGATAATTGAAGAAGCGGTTTGGCTCTACTTCAACTTTGCTCTCAGCTACCGGGAAGTTGAAATGATGCTAGCCCGGCGGGGTATAGAGGTCAGTTATGAGACTATCAGACAGTGGTGCTTCAAATTCGGCCAGGCTTATGCTAACGGTCTACGTCGTCGCCGAGTCCATTCTGGTGATAAATGGCACCTGGACGAAGTGGTGCTTAAAATCAAAGGCAAGATGTGCTATTTATGGCGGGCGGTGGACCAGGAAGGCGTCGTTTTAGATATTTTAGTTCAAAGCCATCGCAATACCAAGGCGGCTACCCGGTTTTTCAAGAAACTGCTCAAGGGCTTAAAGTGCGTACCAAGAGTGATTATCACGGATAAACTGCGCAGTTATGGAGCAGCCAAAAAGGAGTTACTGCCTCGGGTCGAACACCGTCAACACAAAAGATTAAATAATAGGCCCGAAAATTCGCACCAGCCAACCAGGGTGCGGGAGAAAGTTATGCGAAGGTTTAAGTCTCAAGGCCAGGCCCAGCGGTTTCTAGCGGCCCAGGGTCCGATCCGAGAGCATTTTCGACCAAAGCGGCATAAAATGAGTGCCTCGGATTATCGTGCCAAAATGCAAGAGCATTTTGAGGTGTGGAATGAAGTAATCAGGCTGTCAAAAGCCGCCTAACAAGCAAATAACCAGCCTATCACCAGCCCAATTTCAGTTTGGAGTACTTTGATTAAGTTCACTCCTTAAGTTGCCTACACTAAAAAACAACTTGACAATACCGGTGAATTTATTACTACTTTCAATTATTATTTTGGGGTATCGTATCAAAAAGTCGGGACTGGTACAATAAAGACCAGCGCGGTATAATAGGCCGATGTTAGAAGAAATTGACCCTACTACAATTGAAGATGTCTGAAGGAGTCCTACTTGGGGCGAATTCAGCGTGGCACTCAAAACAAACATACTTTGTGTCGTGACATCCAAAGTTAGTATTCTTTCAAGTTAAAGAATACTTTTCACACGAGGTGACTGGACTTATGACTGAAAAAAAAGTGTTTACTCTTTGCAACTTCAAAACACATCAATCTGACTACGTCGCTCCTCGAGTTGAAGAAAAACTTCGCGCTGAGATTGGTGCTTCCTTGCCTCTGGTTTATCAAATACAAGGCGCCCAATCTGCTAAGGCTACGGCTGGCACCGTTATGGCGGACGCCGCCCGCTTATTGGTTGGAGGTTCCGGCAATACTCTTTTCACGCTTCATTTCAGCCCCGACCAACCCCGGTCATTTCAACTGCTCGTAAAAATAAACCGAGGTGGGGTAGGTTCTTTTATTGGTGGTTTACTTTATTCGATCCAATTAAATAAATTTATAGCGGGCGAAGTTTCACTCGAAAAACCTAAAATGTTTGGTAATTCAAAGTTTAGCGGCCAACCTCAAGTCAGTGAGCAACTAAATCAGCAGGACGAGCTTCTCAAACAAGCCAATAAATTCTCGCGGACTCGGATTGGCTATTCCGGGATTAATGTTGAGATACCCAGGTATTTTAGAATTGTACCAAATGAACGAGGTTCTCTTTTGGTTATCGGCACCTTACCAAAACCAGGTTTATCCAACTGCCTACTCAACGCGAAAGAATTTTTGGATTTAGCCACTAAAATAGAAACAACGGTATTGCCCCATAACGGCGTGAAAGGTGCACTTTAACAACTAAAGACTTGAAAAATAAGCGTCCATCAGGTCTAATTCTGGTATGAACAATATAACCGAAAAACCAGAATTAGTGATGGACGTGGCGGAACATTTCTGCCCCAATCCAAATTGTCCCACCGTCGGCCACAAAGGTCAAGGCAATCTGCGCATTCACTCCAAAGCCGAACTTCGGCTACGCTGTAGGGTCTGCCGTAAAACTTTTACTATGACCAAACTGACCCCGTTTTACGCTCTGAAGAGTGACCCGGCCCTCGTAACAATTGTTATTACGCTGTTGGGGTGGGGCTGTCCAGTCCAGGCGATTGTTAAGGCTTATGGGCTAGATGAACGCACCGTCGCCAGTTGGCTTGAGCGGGTGGGCACTCACAGCCAAACGGTCCATCAAAAACTGGTGGTTCAGGGTAAGCTCGACCTACAACACGTTCAGGCCGACGAGATTTACCTCAAAGGCCATAAGTTTCGGGCCTGGCTGGCTATGGCACCCAGAGGGTACCGGATGGTCTCCACTCGGCTTTGGCTGGGTGGCGTAGTCCATCAAAAGCGGGAGCGAGCTTTAGCCGACGAACTGCTGCAATTAGTGGTGAGGTGTTGTCACGTTTTTGCAGTGGTGTTAGTGGCGGTGGATGGCTGGAAAGCTTATCCAAGAGCGATTGTTAAGGCTTTTAGAGCCTCGCTACCGCCACCCAGTGGTAAGCGAGGTCGACCCCGTAAAATCGGCTGGCCGGGGCTTATGATGGCTCAAGTTATCAAGCGTAAGCTCAAGGGTCGCCTGGTCGAGGTTGAACGCCGGGTGTTAAGGGGTCAAAGCGAATAAATCGAGTATCAAATCGGGGCGAGCGGTGGGGGTTACAGCATCAACACCAGCTACATCGAACGTTTGAACGCCACTTTCCGGCAGAGGTTGGCCGTACTGGCCCGCCGTACTCGTAAGGGGGCCCACAAACTGGAGCGAGTAGAACGGGCAATGTGGTTAATCGGCACCGTCTACAACTTCTGCCAGCCGCATCTAACTCTGAGGCGGCCCAACTGGAAAGTTGACACTTCCAAATGGGCCGCGATTACCCCAGCCATGGCGAGTGGAGTGACTAACCATCTTTGGAGCATTGAGGAACTTTTGTGGTACAAAGTGGCACCGCCACCCTATGTACCACCCAAGAAACGAGGCCGACCGCCTAAAGTCAAGTCTTAAGTTGTTAAGGTGCTTCACGCTTTAGTGTTATGCTACCTAAAAGAGAGTCACCCTTACAAAGGGACAGCACTTACCTCGCTATGATGGACCTTTCTTTTGCCGGTGCGTTCTATGAGAAGCACCAGTCCGCACAGTGGGTCAGGACATACCACCCGACTATCGGTTTCCAGCCAGTCGTAGGGATGTAAGGGACGCTGTTTGGCTGGTAGGAGTGGAATCGCGGCTTGTAAGGCGTACAAGCAAAAGCTTTGCCCGGCCGGTAGGCTTAATTTTCCACTTTTTAGTTCAAAGTATTCGCCGACCGAGTGGGTACAGGTACAGCTTCCGTTTATTTTCTCTACGCTTACTTTAAGGTCGTATAGTTCAAATGTGTCGTCGGTCATATTTTACTTTCTTTAGCTGCCGGGATTTGCCCAACCAGTCAATTATCCGACCGGCTTTACGGATAACCTTTACTTTTTAAAGTAAGGTAAGACTTCAGTTCCCAGCAGCCGAATGCCCTCCGCCGAGTCTAACCCGTGGGGTGTGCCGAACTCTAGGCGGTCAACTCCGGCCGTCATCAGATTTTCTACCTGCCGAATAATATCGGCCGGACTACCGGCGAAGGCAAATTTATCCAGCAGTTCGTCGGAAATCTGACGGCTAATCAAATCGTAATCACCCCGGACGGCGGCCTGCTGGATCACCTTCAACCACTCAGGGTCTTGCAGAGTGGGATCGAGCCGGGTCACCACCGGTAAATAGAGGGCGACCTCTCGCCGCACCAGGTTCCTGGCCGCCGTTCGGTCGTGCGATACCACTGTTACAGCCCCGGCACAGATGCCGACCGACCGGGCCGCTTTTCCCACCGCTAACGAACCGGCGTCGATAGCCGGGCGCAAGAAGGTGATCATGGCAGGGTTAGCCGACCCACCGATTTTTACTTCGCTAGCCAGTTCTCCGGCCATCCGGGCGGTCTGCTGGCCCCAGGTTCCAATCATTATCGGTATTTCAGGCCGCAAAGGCTCGTAATTCAGGCTTGAACCGGCGGCTAACTTGAAAACCTGACCTTCAAACGCCTGGCTATCTCCGGCCCACAAATGCTGGCAAAGGAGAGCGGCTTCCCGCAGTGTCTGCAACGGGTGGGTTGCTTCAATCCCAAGCCGGTCCAGCCAGCTACCGCGTACCAGTCCAAGATAAGCGCGTCCTTCGCTCACCAGATCAAGCAAGGCTGCCTGTCCGGCAATCTCGACCGGATGCAGGGTGTAGGGATTTAAGGCAGCCGGGCCGACCTGGGCTCGTTTGAGGTGCCGGGCCATTAAAATCAGAGCGCCCAGAGCCGGTTGGAAAAACAGGTCGTTATAGACACTCACTACATCAAAATCGTAACGGTCTACCAGCTCGGCCAGACCTTCGTACTGGGCCGGGGTTTTATTACTTTGAAAGGCAATGCCAAACCTGATTTTACGATTAACAGTGCTCATAGTTGCCAGAGCTTTACTTTTATCTCTGAAGAAGTCACCGGACTGGTGCCTTTAGCCTGGGTGTTTTTCAGCTTGGCCGGTTCAAGCCGGGCCGAGAAACCCAGTCCAATATGAGCGGCCAGGAAAGCAAAGACCTCCATGAACTCGGCCGCTTCCGATTCGCTTAAATCAAAGGCGGCGAGTAAAGCCGGGTCCGGCCAGTTGCCAAAAACCGCCTCCGCCGACCGGTCAGCGTCCTGGCTGACGTTCAAAATTTCGGCCCCGACCGAACGCATATCCAGAGCGACCAGTTCCAAGGCTCGCGCCGGTCCGGCCCCCCGGATCGGTTCCCAGCTTGCCCCAAAAGTCATACCCATGAAAGCTACCCAATCTGCCCCGGCCAGATTTTTCTGCTTGAGGTAGGCTAACACCGCTAAAATCGTGGCGACCGCGTTCATTTCCGACTGTTTAGCTACCGTTTCCAGACTAAATTCCATCTAAAATACCCTCTTGCGTAAGTCTTTCGTCCTCACTCGCTTCATCCAGCAGCAGGGACCTGAGCAAAACTATCGGTGGCATACCGTAAGCCAGGCATTGATTATGAAAGTCGCGTAAATTGAAGTGCTGGCCTTTTTGGTTCCGGTAATCGGCCCGTAATTTATAGAAAAGTAGTTTACCCAGCGTATAATTCAGCCCGGCCGGGTCGAAGGTGCTGCGTAATGCTTCGCGTTGGGCGGTGGCTTCCTCCATGAAGGCATTTTCCTGGTAGAAGCGTAAAGCTTGCTCGACCGTCCAGCCCTGGGTATGCAAGCCAATCGAACAAATAAAGCGGCAATCGCGTACCAGGGCTTCTTCAAGTTGGGCCAGTTCGAGTTTTGTCCGTACTTCGCGGCTGGCCTGCCCGGCATAACCTTCTTCCAGCAGCATCTGTTCACAATAGTGAGCCCACCCTTCGATAAAGCTATAGCTAGTCAGATTCTTGGCGGCAATCGAAGGCGACCACCGGGCGTGTAGATGCTGCAAATAATGACCGGGATACGCTTCATGGATCGAAAAAATCTGGATCACATAGTCGTTAAACCGGCTCAACCATTCTTCCTGGCGTTCCGCCGTCCAGCTTTCATTAGCGGGTGTGATATAAAAATGGGCTTCGGTAGCTACGGTTTCAAACGGGCCGGGCGTCTCCATATCGGCAAAGACTATGCCGCCCCCCTTTGTCAATACAGGAAAAGGGTGAAGTTAAGGTGGTAATACTTTTCATTAAGTATTACCACCTGCTAGGGTAAAATCACAGCCTGTTCTAATTTAAGATTATTGAAATAAACCTGGGCTGGTGT
>JBBQGA010000077.1:0-7220 GCA_038322625.1 Chloroflexia bacterium | reverse complement strand
AGCATGGTCGAGTTTTTTCGAGATGATACGCGCCAAAGCGGAAGAAGCTGGACGCGTATTCAGGCCCGTAAACCCGGCCTATACTTCTCAAACCTGTAGTGATTGTGGGTATCGAAGGGTCGGTGAGGAAAAACTCACGCTGGCTGACCGTACTTTCGATTGCCCCAAGTGTCTCCTGCACGCAGGTAGAGATTTGAACGCGGCCCTAAATATCAAAGCTGTAGAACTATACAGCCTGGGTTTGCCCCAAGATGCCCCCGGCTTTAGCCGAGGGGAGTAGTCACTGACCCACCCTGCTACTATGGCGTACAATAAAAACATCAACATCACTTTTTAACTCGGCAAATGCAGCAACCATGGCTTGCTCTGCTTTAGTCGTGGGTAGTTGGCCTGATCCTGCACCTAAAACGGGAAAAGCAATAGAACCTTTTTTAGAGACTTTATTGACAGAAAAAAATAATGATGTTAAAAGATACTTAATTTATGCATTGGGAGAAATATAGGAAATAAAAGGTTCTGCCTATATTTGAGACTATTTATTTGGAGGATAATAGCGAAACTTCTTGGGGTGAATCAATAAAAGGGTGATGCGACCTTTGCCAAATCTCGTCTTAAAAACCTGATACATCCTCAGAATAACGGACAGTAATTCTGACCTTTAAATACAAACGCTTCGATGACGCGTCAGTCAGCGTGGCACGGGGACAGGTGCCGTCAACAATAAACACAACTATTGCGGACTTGAAGAAAGCGGCGTATAACTTAAACCAGGTGGAATGAGTTTTGTTAGGGAGCGTGGGAAGGAAAAATAAAGTTATGATCCAGGCAGTAGTATTAATCAAGGTAGAACGTGGTCAGGTACCTCAGACTGCTCAAAAACTTCTTGATATTGAGGGCGTGCGCGAGGTTTTCTCGGTGACTGGTGAATATGATCTGGTGGCGATGGTCAGGGTCAAGGAATATGAGCAACTGGCCGAGGTAGTAACCGAGCAGGTGGCTGCGCTGGATACCATCACCGGCACCTCGACTATGGTGGCCTTTAAGATTTATAGCCGGGAAGACCTGGAGCAAACCTGGCAAATCGGGGTAGATTAAGCCTTTTCAGTGGTCAGGGGTGGTAGGGTACCGGTATTACTCCGGCGGGGTGGCGAAAGGCGGTCATCTTTTTCCGGTAAGCCGGTGCGGCGGCGATAATTTAAGCGGTTCAGATCGCTTTCGGGATTGAAAATCATAATGCGATCCTTGCCGGTTTCTTTGGCCCGGTACATCGCGGCATCGGCACATTCAAAAAGTTGCGAAGCGGTCAGGGCATCGCCGGGATAACTGGCTATTCCAATGCTCATCGTAACCAGGGTTTGACCATCCATAAGGCGGTCATGATCCGCGTCAAGTTTAATCTGGCGGGCCGTCCTGGCAAGCCTTTCCGCCGCAATTTGAGCTTCTTCCTGCCCGGTATCGGGCAACAGTACGCACAATTCATCGCCCCCATAGCGAAAAGCCACATCGCTGGCCCGGCATTGTTCCCGGATCAACTCACTCAGTCGGGTCAATAAATTATCGCCCTGGGTATGACCAAAACAATCATTAATCCATTTCAACCGGTCGAGATCGATTAGGATCAAACTGAGTGGGCTTTCCCGGCGTTCGGACCGGCGAATTTCCCGGTCAAGGCGTTCCCACAATTCGCGTTTGTTGTACAGACCGGTCAGGGGGTCGGTGCGGGCCAGGCGGTCGACCTCGGCAAACAATTTCGCCCGTTCCGCCCCGACGGCAATTTGCTTGCAAACACTCAAGGCCAGTACAAAATCGCTACCCCAGAAGGCATAGGGTTTGCTACTTGCCAGGTGTAGCACGCCATAGCTGCGTTCCTGGGTTTTGATCGGGACACACAGGTGCGATTGCATTTCTTTAAAATCGGATATTACCCCGCAAATCGGTACATCCGGCAAGTTGACCGCCATATACGGTTCGTTCTGGCGCAGGGCCTCACATTCGTGCAGGTAATGCGTCGGCAGTTCTAGCCCGGTGCGCCGGGCATCTTTGGCCCGGTAGGTGTGGTTCTGACTGGCCCGGTATTGTCGCAAACGAGCCTGCCGCTCAAATTCTTCGTTTTCCAGCGAAAGACCCTGTCCACCCTGATTGTAGATATTGGTCTGTACCAGCGAGACCGCTTTCAAAGGCTTTTCAGACTCTTTCTCTAGCAGAGTCATCAGGCTAAGTTCGCCGGTTTCGGAATTGAGCGAGTGAATAGTTCCCAGGTCAAAGCTGATCGCCCGCGAGATAGCCTCCAGCGATACCCGGTAGATTTCCTCCAGGTTGCTCAGGCCGTTTATGGCGTTGTTAACGCCGATCAAGCTTTCCTGCTGTTGGGACTGCTGGCGTAGTTCGTCGCTGAGGGCTTTGAGACGGTAAATATCTTTGATCGCAATCAGGCCGGAAACGACTTGACCTCGTTCGTCGGTGACGGAATTGTAGCTACAGGAAGTCCAGCTATCTTCGCCATCCCGGTTGCGCAGCAAAGTCTCGACATTGGTTATCGAGGTGCCATAACGAAACGACTGGCGCAGGGGGCATTTATTGCACAGCGGCTCGTTTTCCGGTGAATGCGGCTGCAATACCTCGTAACAATGCCGGCCTATCGCTTCGCTGGTTTTCCAGCCGGTCAGATTTTCGGCCCCTTTGCTGAAAAGTGTAATTTTCATTTCGGGACTGACTTCGACAAAACCATCTACCGTTGCGTCGATAGTTGCCAGGTGGCGGCGTTCTTCCTGTTCGAGCCGGGTGGTAAGTTTTATATTCTTGAGTACAATCGAAAGTAAATTGGTCAAAGCCTGAAAATCGGCTAAATCGTCTGGTGTAAAATCGCCGTTGCGGTTGATCAGGGTACACACGCCCTGCTGGCTTTCATCGTAGTGCAGAACAATCGCCATCATATTGCGTTTGGTGATATGGTGCAGGTGGTTGGCTTGAACCAGCGAGGAAGCGTATTGAATATTATTTATAAAGTCGGGCTGCCCGGTGCGATAAACCCCGGCGGAGAAAGAGGTGCTTTCCAATAAAACGCGGCTAGCTTCCAGTTCAGTTACCCCGGCTACATTATCGCAGGCCATGTAAACCGGACGCAGGTGAATGAGGGCCACCAGTTGAGGATCATGCTGCATAAGCATCGCAATTTCGACCTCAAAAAGCTGGGCCAGCTGCTTCAATACCTTATGGAGTGTCTGGTGAGGATTGGAAAAACTGCACAGGGTATCTGAAATCACTTTTACAGCCTGAAAGCGGCGCGGCATCAAGATTGGAATAGTTGAAGTGCTTGGCTGAGGTAAACCGGCGGGTAATTCCAGAGGGCTGGCCGACAGCAAAAGCTCAGAGGAAGTAAGGCTATCTTCGGAAATAGTTTCCTGACCTCGGTTGTTTGTATTATTACTTTGATCAGAAAGTGAAGCCATCATAACCCACTACGAACTACTGATACGCATATATACACTCAAGCTACCGGTTTGTAGAAGCTGTTTGAGTGCTTCAGTAGTAATTACCCTAATTTAACCTATAGCAAAAACCGGGAAAAGGACAGAGGTAGCAAATAGCTAGTCTGTATGCGTATAATTATTATAATACACGATAATAAAATAAATATAAAGCAGTATTATTTAGCTATTAGTCATATTTTTGGTCCTATTAGATAAGGTGGAGTACCTAAAAAAAGGGTAATCTCCATGCTCTTTTTTAATCTTGTTTTTCTTAGGACATTCGCTAAATGCCGTAAACCAACCTGAAGCGGGGGTAGTGGGTATAATGGATTTGAAAAACTAGACAATCGGACGAGGTGCCGCAAGGTGTATAATTACCAACATGACAACTATCACAAAGAGTTATACCCCGGCCTTTAAAGCCCAGATTGTCCAGGAATTGCTTAAAGGGGTACAGGATTCAGAGGCGATGCGCTGTATGTTTGACCTGGTGTTAATGGCTGCCCAATTTTTACATGGGCTAGTCGCCCTTTACCAGAGCGGCTTAACCCTCAGTTTTGTAAGGATTAACCCTTTTCCCCATACCTTGTTTGCTCAGAAATGGAGCTGTGTAATCACCAGATAGATATTACTTATTGACAAAAGTTATAATCTACTGTATCAAAGTCATAATCTTTAGTGTTAATCTAACCGTTACATTATACAACGGTATAGAACGGTTTAAGTGCTTGCCATACTATAGTAAACTGTGGTAAATCAATACCTGAAAGCTTACCACGCAATTGGGAGGGGAAATGCCCGGATTAAGTAATTACAATGTTTGTTTATCCAGCCGGGACGATAATTTTGTTCCTGCTTTAGAAACAATCTCACACTTGATTGATTATCTGGATACCAAGATGCTCCTGGATGGGCCTGACCGGGATGATTCGCGGCTGGTCTTTCTCCCTCCCCGTGAGGTGGAGGAATGGAAAAATTACCTTCGCAACGACTCAACTGCGCCTATCACCCCACTCTACAAACGTTATGTTAACCTACTTTACTCCAATACCATTCCAGAAATAAGCTACAAACACTACGGCGAACTACAAAATCACATTGATAATTCCAGCCGGGACCGAACCCTGGTGGCATCACTGGGTCCGGTTAGTCGCCGGTTTAGCGAACTGGTCTATTGTCCTGCCGCCCCTGACGAAGAACGGCAATGGGTGCAAGCAATTGTGGTCCATGTTTTGCGGGGTTATCATGCCCTGTGGGATCGGATGTGGGACGAACGTTCGCAGCAAAAAGTCTGGAGATTACAGGCGACCAAAGGCTTTACCCTGATGTTTTCTTATAAGCTAAACACTAAAGTACCACTGCCAACCTTGCCGCAATATTTAAAGACTTTGCAGCAAAAAGGCGATTTTCAGGAATTTGTCCAACGCATCGGCCAGATCATTGGCAATTCGGACTTTGAACTAATCGGCGAACATACCGGCTAAACTTTTTAACCGGCGTTCTGCTCCAACTTTCCAGTTTAGTTAGCCCTACCCAAAAGCTATTTCTACGTCCCGCCTCATCCCCGATTAGCGCAGATCACCGGCGATCATAATGGCGACCGTATCACCGGGCCGGTAGTTTGCCGTTTTCAGAGCCGCCGTAAAATCGTTGTTCAGGTTTAAAAGCTGGTCAGCCGTCGTGATCGCCACAATTATTTTACTGGCCGCACGGTTAAAGCCGAGCATCGTAAAGTTTAGCGGGCCGTGATCGACCGGTTGGGCCGGGGCCGCCAGTTCTTTCCAATTGCGTTTGGTAACAAAAGAATTGCGCCAGAAAGCCGCCGCTTCCTCCGGCGTATCCCTTAACACATATACCGCGATGTCCGAATTACGATAATTTTTGGTATCTTCTGGAAACTCAGCCCGGACCGTATTCTGATTGGCGATACTGAGCGGATAGCGCACGGCGGCGATCGGAACCGGCAAATCCTCTTTGACACCGACGAAAAAGGCAGCAGACCCGCAAAAGAAAGTGCCCAGCACCAGCACTATCGGCAAGATAATCCGGCGTAACCGGGGTTTCTCGGCCTGATTTACCGACAATTTAATTTACCTCTTTTATTTCTATTTCTAGCTCTTTGACTAATTTCCCGTTTTTTAACATAAAGACTATTATAGCCTAAAAGGTGGGTTTCCACTATAATAAGCCTGAAGTTTGTGGGCAGCCGTGAGATCACGGTTCAACTCACAGCCAGGCCTGACTATACTAAAATACTCGGAGCAACGGAAATGAAAGTTTTTGTAAGCCGGTCCATTCCACCGGAAGGCCTGACCGCCTTAGAGGCCGCAACCGGTCTGGAAGTGAGCCGGAACTCGCAGGATCAGGGTTTGTCTCCGGCGGAACTAATCAAAGCGAGCCAGGAGGCCGAAGGCCTGCTGTGCCTGTTGACCGACAAAATAGACGCGAATTTTATGGCGGCCTGTCCTAAACTAAAAGTAATCAGCAATATGGCGGTGGGTTTTAATAATATCGAGGTCGAGGCAGCCACCCGGCGCGGCATCCTTGTTACCAACACGCCCGGCGTTCTGACCGGGGCGACGGCAGATCTTACCTTTGCCCTGCTGCTGGCGGTAGCTCGGCGGTTAGGGGAGGGCGAACGGCTGGTGCGCTCCGGCGGTTGGGAAGGCTGGGGACCGTTGCAATTGCTGGGCGGCGAAGTGAGTGGCAAAACGTTAGGCCTGATCGGCATGGGGCGGATTGGTAAGGCGGTGGCCCGCCGGGCGGCTGGTTTTGATATGAAGGTCCAATATTATTCGCGCCACCGGGTAGCTCCCGACCCGGAATCCGACCCGGCCTCCAATCCAGCCATCAGGCTTGTCGAACTGGAAGAACTGCTCCGAACCAGCGATTTTGTCAGTCTGCACGCTCCCTACAACCCGGAAACGCACCATTTGATCAATGCCGAGCGGTTGAGCTGGCTCAAACCGTCAGCTTACCTGATCAATACCTCGCGCGGTCCGCTGGTCGACGAAACGGCTCTAGTCGCGGCTTTACAGACCCAGAAATTGGCCGGAGCCGGTCTGGACGTTTATGAACTGGAACCCAAACTGGCCGAAGGACTGGCCGAATTAGAAAATGTGGTACTGGCTCCCCACCTGGGCAGTGCGACCCATCAAACGCGCGGGGAAATGGCCCGGCTGGCGGCGACCAACCTGGTTCAATCTTTGCAGGGGCAGCGCCATCCCAACGAAGTAAACCCGGCAGCCCTCGACAAACGAGCTTAACTGTTAGGTGGAATAAACCGGCTGCCATCAGCGACCGCCCGCTTTTGCTGGTCGTATTTCTCAGCACTCTGGCCTTCTTGTGGAGTTTCGCCAGGGTCGCGGTAAGTCTCATCCCGGTAATTGGGTATCGCTTCTTCGTTGTGAGTAACCGCAAATTCGCGTTCGTGGGCCAACCGGTTACGCTCAACTGCCTCCCCTTCTTCCCCTGCCTTACCGTTTATAACCTGTTTCTGAACAGGCTTCACCCGGTTAGTCAAATCGTCCTGGCGAGCGATCTCATTCGGATCGGTAGCAGCCAAGTCGTGATCGGTTTCCGGTGTGCCCGCTACTACTTCATCCACGTCCACCACACTGCCGGGCGCATATTGGCGCGGAGTTGCGCCTACTTCGATTTTCTCTTCAAAATTACCTTCATCAAATTTATTGGGTTTATTCATCTTTTTGCCTTTCCTCAAGTCGAGATTTTCGCTTATCCAGACTAAAA
>JBBQGA010000076.1:0-8486 GCA_038322625.1 Chloroflexia bacterium | reverse complement strand
CCTTTCGATTTATCTCAATCGGTTAATAGGAAAGGTTGAATTTTTACAAATCAAGCATCTGGCTTTTCCTAAAGTCTAGTCATTAAAGCTTATGAGCAACCTTTATTTTGCTAATATTCATCTAGCACAAGGCCCTAATAGTATTTAGTAGAAGTTGCAGCTAACCGGCCGAAGGTACTCTGGTCTCAGCGCATGAATGCATCCAGTAATGTTTAATTAGATTAAACCTAAAGTACGAAAAAGAATTAGAAAGCGGATTTGAAAATGAGTTTTATGAATTTGACAAGTTACGGCGTTCAGATAGGAGCGAAATTTGGCTTCACTCTGGCAGTCCTTTACACATTATTCGTAAGTTATTTAACTTCCGGATACAGCTTCACCGGCTTTTTTTTATCTTTAGCCTATCTTGGTTTCATGGGTATATTTCCGGCTGCAATTTTAGGAGCCCTGATCGGAGGCCTGATTGGATTTGTGGTCAAAACAGGCAATTTATTTTTTGAGCAGCAGGGGTCAGCCGTAAGAATAATATTTGGCCTGGGAGCCGGTTTTACTATACCTACCCTGGTTTGTATCTGGCTTTTCAAATGGGCATTTTCGTCCAGCCTGTATCTACCACCGGCCTATATTTGTATTGCAGCCGGCGGGTGGGTTGCCGCAATACTGTACCGGCTTGACGATAAAGAAGGTTTAGTACCTTATAAGGGTTATAACAGCTACTTTGGCGACTAACCAAACAACTACACCTACCTGTTTAATAAACCAAAAATAACGTTTATTTTAAGTAATCAAAATGATTGGGAAGAAAATGATATGAAAATTGTGATAAGTGGCGGTTCAGGGCAGATAGGGCAGATTTTAGCCCGGGCACTTCAAAACAGGGGCGATGAAGTGGTGGTACTTAGCCGCAATTCGGCAACAACCCCCACCCCAACT
Organism: Chloroflexia bacterium; assembly: GCA_038322625.1. Classification (GTDB taxonomy): domain Bacteria; phylum Chloroflexota; class Chloroflexia; order Chloroheliales; family Chloroheliaceae; genus 54-19. The sequence continues at coordinate 7,553 of JBBQGA010000076.1, read as the reverse complement.
CGCTGGCGTACCGTGCAGTGGGATGGAAAAACTCTGGGAGAATGGGCCGCCGAACTGGAAGGAGCGGACGCAGTAATTAACCTGGCAGGGCAGAGTGTTAATTGCCGCTATAATCCGGCTAACCGCCAGCTTATCAAAGGGTCACGCCTGGATTCGACCAAAGTTATTGGTGAAGCTATCTGCAAAGCAGCCAATCCCCCCAAAATATGGTTACAGTCCGGTACTGCAACCATCTACGCTCAACGCTACGACACGGCCAACGACGAAGCAAGCGGAATATTGGGCGGTCAGGAAACCGGTATACCCGATACCTGGCGTTTCAGTATTGATGTGGCAAAATCCTGGGAAGCCGCAGTTAATGAGGCTATAGTGTCCGGTACCCGTAAAGTAATCTTGAGAACGGCGATGGTAATGAGCCCTGACCGGGGAGGGGTATTTGATGTATTTCTTAAACTGGTGCGCTTCGGGTTGGGTGGGACGTTTGGAGATGGGCGGCAGTATGTCTCCTGGATCCACGTTGAGGACTTCATCCGGGCAGTACTGTGGCTGATCGAACATTCTGAGCTGGAAGGCCCCTTCAACCTTGCCGCGCCACACCCGGTGCCAAACAGTGAGTTCATGCGGAAATTGCGAAAAGCCGCCAGAAGGCCGGTAGGACTTCCAGCCGCCAGTTGGATGCTCGAAATCGGCGCTTTTTTCTTAAGAACCGAAACAGAGTTGATCTTAAAAAGCAGGCGAGTAGTGCCGGGCCGGTTACTTGAGAGCGGATTTCGGTTTGTATACCCAAACTGGGAAGAAGCCGCCGAAAATCTATACCAGCGCCGGGAATTTCCAGATCAACTCAACCCCCCATCTAACCCAGTTTTTGGAGGAGGGGGTATACAAAAAGCTAAATAAACCAGTCTTTGCCGCCTCTAGCCAGTCCGCTATCGCAAACAAGGAATCAGAGGCGATTAACAATTTAGGTTCTGGCAGAATTCAGACCAGTAAAAGTAAAACTGATCAAAAGCAGAGCCAGTTAGTTTAACCCCGTCCTGGTGGCCAAAGTGCGTTAGGTTTGCTAAAGTGACTTCTCAACTTCTTCAAAGTAAATGTCGAAGAACGGAACTATAAATGGCTTGTCCCTTTTGTAAAAATGATAAAAACCACCAGCGCAAGAAATTAACCAAACTCGGTTATAAAACGTATTACTGTGGCAAATGTGACCTTACTTATAATGAAAGGAGTGGCTCACCTTTCAATTATTTATCAATTCCTACCGACGTTTTATTTTTAGTTTTGCTGTACCGCTTGAGGGTTCTGTCAGAACTCAGGTCAATGGGTCTTTTGTGCAAACTAAAGTGGGGAATTAGGTATAATTAACAGTGGATTTTAATCGTTAAATTGCTCTAAACACCACAATTTCTAGGTTCTAGTGGGGATTAATTTAAACAAAATAGGGCTGTGGCCTGAGTTCTGACAGAACCGTTTAACGTCGGACCCCGAAGAGTCGTTGATTTACCTCTTTATTTGTTCTGCGTGACGAATCAATAATATACTCGAAAATATCATCGCCAGAAAGTCCCATTGCACGCGCTTTATTGATGAGGCCGTTATTATGCTATTATACACAATGAAGTTCAAAAATGAAGTAAAGGGAGTTATTTTACTATGAGTGAGCAGGATAATTACGAAGATATAGGATCGGAAAAAGCCGACCGTCACGCCGCCCGGCGCGCAAAAAAACAATTCAAGGCTCAGGAAGGCCCGGTAGTGGCGCGGTACGGCATCTGGAACGGCGAAGGCTATTTGCGGGAGGGAACCGGGCTGGAAAAGAAACTGGCCGAGCGCAGCCTGAAAGTCGATGGGCAAACCCGCCGCGAAAAACGCCGCCGCAAAAAGAAATAAGCTTGAGTGTAGTTGCTACTACACCGGTTCCGTCTGCCCGGTGGTAATATAATTCAGTTCAACTTCAATTGAGCCATTTCAGGCAAGCTGTCTTTATTTTTGCATACCAGTCAGAATAATATTCCGCCTGTCGTGGCCCCTGGCTACGCATTTCGGATAGGAAGGTCAGGACACTTCCATGTATGTCAAGTGGGTCGTGCGGCGGCATAAAAACGAGGAACTGGCGAACATCGTCTTTTACGATGCTTACCTGGTCCAAAGCTATAAAAACGAAGCCAGCGAACCGCGCCAACGAACCCTGGCTTACCTGGGTAATTTACGCCAGATCGACGGGCAATTCCCGGTCATCGAGCGCGCCCTGTTTTATATCCGTATGGAAGATACAATGGCCCATAATTTGTCCCAGGACTTGTTAAGTGAAGACGAACGCCAGAAATTGTACTCCGGCCTGGCTGTCGTTGCCCCCGCCCCGACCGAGGAAGAAATTCGCCAGAGTGAGAGCCTGAACCAACGCTGGCACAACGGCTACTGGCGGGCGCGAGCCGCCCGGCCCGCCGATGTTTCCGCCGGGTTTGCCCAGATCGTTGATGAGAACGGCAATGTTTTGTTACCGACCGAACTCGAATTGCCCGGCTGCGAAACCGGCTCCCTAGACCGGATAACCATCATTGGTCGTCTGAACAATCCCACCCCAAAATCCAAATAGTGGAGCTGTAGTAATAACTACATACTACCTATTCGCCCGGTGTTATATTGCTTAAAAACCGGGCGTTGCTTTTCCTGATGCTTACTTAACTTTAGCAAATACAGTTTTGCGAATCCTATTACTATGAGGCAAATTTGAATGAGTAGATACACTCCCGACCAGATCGAACGCCGCCGCCAAAGCCGCTGGACGATGGTCCAGATTATCGGTGCGCCAATCCAATTGTGTATATTTCTGATCAGCCTGGGCTTTGTGATTTATACCCTGGTTTCCGGCGGTCAGGCTTTTGAAATCACCAACCTTACGATCTACGTGAAGATCACTACACTTTATATAATGTTCATCACCGGTATGCTCTGGGAAAAAGATGTGTTCGGGCATTATGTTTTTGCGGCAGAATTTTTCTGGGAAGATGTCGTCAGCACTGTACTGTTAACCACCCACACCGCCTACTTGGTCGCCAGCTTGCTGGGTGCCCCAAAATCCACCCTACTCGTGATCGTTATCATTGCCTATATTAATTACCTGTTTAACGCTTTGCAATACTTCGTTAAATTCTTGAAAAACCGGCAGAAGAAACAGATTGCTTTGGAGGCGCAGTCCTGAGCGGGTTGAGTAAATCTGTTTATCCTTCGCACTCACCAGGAAGGTAATAGTAGGAAAGTAATATAAGAAAGTAAGCTTATGCGCAAAATATTGGGTCGACTGGGAACCGGATCGGTGTTTTTCCTGATATTTATGTTTCAGGTCACGACCGGATTTGCCTTTGTAATCGTCACCGGTATCATCGACGGCGTAATGATCAATGAACTGGGCGTACCGGCCCTGCTGGTGGGTTTGTTGCTGGGTATCGATTTCATTGCACAGCCGATGCGGCCTTTTTTTGGGTCACTTTCCGACCGCTTTTCGGTCAAAGGGCTGCACCGCTTACCCTTTATCTTGCTGGGCGGGATCATTTTAGCCCTGACCTACCCGGCGATGGTGCTGGTAGTCGAACAAATGCGGGACCCCAACTACCATAAAATCATTGGCGAAGTGCATAATACAGGCAGCTACCAGGTCTCCCCGCTGTGGCTGATCCTGGCGGTTTTAGTTTTTGCCACCAACGGCCTGGGACTGGCGATGATGGGTACGGTGGCGATGTCGCTGATGGTCGATATTACTACCCCCAAAACTCGTGGACTGGTAGCCTCACTTAGCTGGTGTCTATTGATATTCGGCATTGTGGTCGGCTCGATAGTCAATACAAAGTTGCTTCCCAGCACCGAAGGTTTTACCTTTGATTATAAATCGCTCTACCCGGTTTTCTTCTTTATCGTCCCGGCAGTCATAATGGTCCTGATAGGCCTGACCTGTATTGGAGCTTTTATTAAAGAGCCGCGCGTAAATGGGCCATTGATGCAAGGGCGAACCCACGTCAATTTCCGGCAGGCCGTCCGGGTAGTTAGCCGCAACCGGCCCAGCCGCTGGTTTTTTCTTTTCTTGTTTGTCGTCATGACTTTTATGTTTATGCGCGATATTCTGTCACCGGCTTTTGGCGGAAACGTCTTCCGAATGTCGGTCAAAGAGCGCACTGGGTTACAGAGCATTATTAACGGACCGCTCCTGGTGGCAATGATAATTACCGGCTTGATAACCCTTAAATTTGCCAAAAAATTGACCTGCTATATCGGGCTGACAATCGCGGTGGTCGGTATCGGGCTACAAGCTCTGACGGCCCTGACCTTTCAGGTGAGCCAGGCCGCGATCACGGCCTACGACACCGCCAGTCAGCAGTTTGCTGATGGCAAAATCAGCCAGTCAGCCTACGACGCGGCCCTGACGAACTGGCAAAACCTGATCAGTGGCAACAAATCGCTGTTTATGGTCGGGCTGGTCGTAATGGGGATAGGTCTGGGGATTGCGGTACCAGGTCTGCTGGGCATGATGATGGACCTGACCGACCCGGCCAACGCCGCCCTGTACATGGGAACCTGGGGCTTGAGCCAGGCCCTCGGCCAGAACCTGTCGAGCATTCTGGCCGGTGGCGCGCGCGACCTGGCTTACAATAATTTCCACGACAATCTAGGGGCCGGATACGGTCTGGTATTTTTATTCCAGGGAGCTGGGATGCTTGCCAGCATTTGGATTTTAACACGGGTTAAAGAGGGGGCTTTTAAGGCCAGCTTGAGCGGCAAGCCGGAACAGGCGGTCGGGGCCGAAAATTACCTGCCGGAAGCGGTAAGGGTCTAAAATCAGGGGCACGAGCATCAGGGCAAGTTAATAACCAGGGCCTGGCGAAGTGCCTCAAAACCATGATTGCGCCAGAAAGGGCCGCTCAAGGGGTTGCGAATATCGTAACTCAGGCTGACCGAACGCGCATCTTGCTGCCAGAACCAGCCTAGCAATTGGTTGAGCAAAACATCCCCGACTCCCTGACCGCGCGCGGTGCGGGTCACGATTGCCACCTGCAAAATGCTGCGGTCGAGCGGATGAAACAGCGTGTTAGAGTTTTCCGGCAAGAGCGGGGCGGCACTGGCACTCATGTAACCGAGCAGTTCACCATCGCGGGCGTTTTCGGCCAGCAAATAGACGTAAGCGGTTCCAGCGGTCAGGAACAATTCGATCTCGCGCCGGGCCAGCCGAGGGGTATTGCCATCGACCGGCATCCAGTAATTTCCCGGTAAACGAGCGTGAAAATCGAGTTCTTCGATAAAAAGAGGTAGAATCCGGCGGACATCCCGCAAATTAGCCGGACGAACCCTCAAGCTCGGTGAAACGTCGCCGGGAAAGCGGTCTATTTCAGTCAGTGGCCGCACCGCATTATCCATGAGCCACACAAAACCGAGTCGCTGCCAGGCTTCGGCGGCCTCCAGGTTACACTGGTTGATCCAGACCTGCGGCTGGTTAACTCGGCGGTCAAGCAACCAGTCGCGGGCGGCTTTCCACAATCTCGGCAGTATCTCCTGCCAGCGACCAACCGCAACCCCCAACGTCGCCAGTTGAAGCAAACCATAATTTTCAGGTAAATAGGTCCGTCGTACATCCTCCGGCCCCAGAGCTTTAGCGCGTGCCCCAAGTGCCCCGACCACCTTCCCGGTAGGCTCATCCAGAGCCACCCAGATTTGTTCGTCCCGGTCCTGCCAGGTCAATTCCAACCGTTTGCCCAGCTTTTCTTCGGCATTTTCAACCAACCATAACCGGTCATCCAGGCTCATTTCGGAGCGACGCTGCTCAATTAAGAATTGGGCCAGGGCTGGAATCAGGGTTGGGTTGAAGGTTTGGATCAGCATGAAAATCCTTGACGATAAAGCCCGCTCCCAGGGTGAGAGCAGGCTTTTTGTATAAATTCAACTCTTATTTCTGGTCGAGGATACGCAATACATCCGCCAGGTTTGCGCTGACCTGCACCGGGCGATTGGCATCAGGAGCGGTGCTGTCGGCATCGAAATGATAATGTACAATACTGTCGGCATCTTTGAGAATATGACCGGTCAGGATGCCAACGACCCCATCGCCCGGTTTAATCCGGCCACTTGCGGTCAGTTTGCGAATACCGGCCAGCGTAGCGGCGGCGGCTGGTTCTCCGCCGATCCCACTCCGATCAAGCTGGGCTTTAGCCGTCATAATTTCGGTGTCGGTCACTCGTTCGACTACCCCATCGGTCCACTGCATCGAGCGGACTGCTTTTGGCAAATTAACCGGGTTGCCGATCCGGATCGCGGTAGCCACCGTTTCGGGCGCGACCGGCTGGAAATCTTTGAAATCGTTTTGATAGTAGTTGAAAAATGGACTGCTGCCTTCGGCCTGAATAACCGCGATACGCGGCAACTTCGGCCCGATCAGACCCAGTTCGCGCAATTCGTAGAGGGCTTTGCCAAAGGCACTGGTATTGCCCAGGTTGCCGCCCGGCACCACAAACCAGTCCGGTAACTGCCAGTTTAATTGCTCCAGGGCTTCAAAGATGATCGTCTTTTGACCTTCCAGCCGGAAAGGGTTGACCGAATTTACCAGGTATACCCCCCGCTCACGCGCCACCTGTCGCACGATTGCCAGGGCATCATCAAAACTGCCTTCAGTCACCTGGATCGTCCGTGCCCCGTATGCCACCGTCTGAGCCAGCTTGCCGAGCGAGACTTTACCCGCCGGGACAAAAGTCAGGGCTTTCAAACCGGCCCGCGCGGCGTATGAGGCCAGCGAGGATGACGTATTGCCGCTGGAAGCACAGACCACATACTCAGCCCCCACCCACTTGGCGTGGCTGATACCGACCGTCATACCCCGATCCTTGAAAGACCCGGTCGGGTTTTCGCCTTCGTGCTTGAGCCACAAGTTATCCACGCCGGTCCAGCTTGCCAGCCGTTGATCTTCGTAAAGATTGGTATTACCTTCGCGCCGCGAAACAATCGCCTCATCCGGGATGGGAGCCACCAATTCGTGCCATCGCCATACCCCACTTTGATTTGGAAAAGCCCGCTCGGTATATCTCCTGGCGATCCAGTCCGGCGTGATCAGCTTTTTAAGTTCCGCCAGGGGATGCTGAACCTCCAACAACCCGCCACAACTGGCACAGGCGTCATTCGCGGCGCGTAATTCGTGTTCGCGTCCGCAGACAATACACCGCACCACTGCCTGAAGCTGGGCCGGGACTATACCAGGGCTTTCGTGGGTCAACAAATTACACCTCTCCTTTTTCCTTGCCATCTGCTTTGTCATTCATTGCAGCCTTTTGGTGTCGTAGTTCTTCAAGCTGTCGCCTTAACTCGGCGTTCTGCTGTGCCATCTGGTCGGCGCGTTGCTCGGCCTTTTCCAATGCTTCACTTGCTGTAGGCCGGGTCGTGCCGTCGCGGTCCCGCAAACGCAGGTAAATCCCGTCCGGTGTAAGCCAGCTCTGCAATACCTCGCTCCATAGCCAGCCGGTTTGGGCTGGGTCATCGGAAGGCTCAATCGCCACCGGCTCACCCTGCTCATCGTAGTGCCA
>JBBQGA010000075.1:0-8950 GCA_038322625.1 Chloroflexia bacterium | reverse complement strand
GGCTCTGCGCCAACTTTGGTGCTAAAGGTTTAAGTTTAGCTGGCTCGTAAAACCCGCGCTCGCAACTGTTCAAAACTGCCCCGGCCATAACTGGTTCGCTTGATCATTTTTAGTTTATTCACCGCTCCCTCAGTTGGCCCTTGACTCCACTTCAGGGTTAAACCAGCTTGGATAGCTCCATAGTCGTGTTCAATTCCTTCACCAAAAGTTTGTAACTCTACAAACCTACTTTGGCTGCACTGTTCTAACCAATTCTCTAGACCTTCAGCCCTGTGTTCTCTAACCATCCTTACAAATTTCTGACTCAATTGAGCTACTTGCGAGAGCGTAGCCTCGGCCTCAATAAATCCTAACCAACCTTTCTCAACCCGGTTCAGTCTCTCGGCTCGCTTGATGAACAACCAGGCCAGTTGACGCGCTGAGGGTAAGGGTTCAACCCCTGGGCCACACAATTCTGGCTGGGCTGCTTTTAGGGGCTGGGCTGGTAAGGGTTCTTCAAGGCCAATAGTAGCTTCCAACCGCTGCTTTTCACGTTTTGATAGCAACCGACCAGGTTGGTCGCGGTGTAAACTGACCCAGCGTTGGACTACTTTGTAAGTGCCATTAAAACAATTGCTGTTGGAGTTCACGCCAGAGCGGAGCCGCTTTATGGCAACCCTCAGTCCAACGTTTTTCCAGGTAAGGCTGGTAAGGGTCGATGAGTTGAGTGGGACGACGGCGTACACTTGGGCTAGCAGGACGCTCTTGAGAAAGATATTTACGTACAGTGTCGCGACTAATACCTAACTCTTGGGCAATTTGTAGTATAGAGTGGTTCTGTTCTTTCAAGGCGTGGACTCGCTCGTAAAGCTCTATACGATGCTGTCGGGCTGAATTAGAAGCCGCCCGTTCAGTACTGCTGCGCTTACGCTTGCGCTGAGACAATACGTTAAGGCCCTTCTTTTCCAAAGACGTTTGTAACTCGGAGTGTTGACGAATAAGAAGGCCTTCCAGCACCTCGCGCCAATTCTTTAGTAAATGCCAGTGGTCAGCTACTTGCACCGCCTGGGGTGCCCCTTCTCGAATGCCCTCGCATATTCGGGAGAACGGTCTCGACTAACCAATTCGAGAAGAGGTCGAACGCGAAGCCAAGCGGCCAATTTACCTTTGTCGTCGCGCACTCGGCTCTTCTTAGGCGGACGGGTAAAGGGACTACTGGAATAGTTAGTAGCTGGGGTGTTGGGCGGCACATCCGGCTTACCCTGTTCGCCTTTGAGACGGTTATTTTCATCCCGCAAGAGCTGTACTTCTTCTTTAAGGGCTTGCACCTGCTGCAAAGCGTTCTCCAGCAGCTTAAGAAGCTGGATAACCAGGGCCCGGGTAGCCGCATCTTCAATTGTAGAAGGGTCAAGTTCTTCTAACATCGGCCTATTATACCAAGCTGGTCTTTATTGGGCTAGCCCCGTCTTTTTGATACGATACAGCATTTTTAACCAATAAGGTCTTAAGTATTTAACCAGGAGCTCAGTATAATTATGGAAAGGTAAATTCATGATTAATTTCCAAAGAAAATCAAAAGAAGACCGTTTTGCCAATTAGTAAAACTTCAGTTTTCAGTGTATCTAAGAACTTTGTTAGGCCAACTATTTTTGAGTGTTCCACTTACTAACTTAGCTACCGCTTTTGGCAGGACTGGTTGAATTTCGAGTTGGTCAAGGGGTAGCCATAGGAGACCAAGCAAAAGCGGGGGAGATTTTTAAGAACATTTGTCTCCCTTGCCTGTTCAGGCTACCTTTTTTTCTTTTGGTGAGTTTATCTCAGTTTGCAATTTCAGCCCCGGATACCACCTTTGAAAAGTAGCCCCTAACTCCTCATTCAACACTTTGGTCCTAACCTGCAAAAGTAAATGCACCCCTTTTTTCGTCCAGAGTTGCTGCTGTTTTTTTACAAATCGCTTGCTTATTACCTGGTTTACGGTCGATTCAGCTAAGCTGCTGCTGCGTTCCCCGTTGCGATATTTGTCTCCGTAATTTACTACATAGGCCTGGTTTGACCGAATGTAGCCGGTGAATGCCCTGATCGCTTTTAACACTTTTCGGTAAGTCAGCGATTTCTTAGCCACTTCCAGCTCACTTACTTCCAGCTCAAAGTTTAAATCTCCCAATACTTTTAAGGCTTTGTAAGCATTTCCATGCCACAAATACCACTTTACTCGTTCCAGTTCTTTTTGTAACTCCGTGGCAGTGGGGTACTTTATTTCTTCCTCCGCTTCCTCTTCCGCATCGTTTACTTGTGCGGTCTTAGGCTTCCCGGCAGCAGCCTCAGTTTTAGACAGGGTTAGGGGGGTGGGAACCGGCGGTGCTGGTGCTAGCAGTTCAATTGGCAACCCTTTTATGAATTGGCCCAGTACCGTCAGCCGCATCGCGACATGAAACCAGTCTAAAATAAATGCGGCTTGAGGGTTGAGATAAAACTGGATTGCTCTGACCGTATCGCCGCCGTCCGAGAGAAAAGTAACTTCCTGGTTATATTGCATCCCCTGCGAATGTAATAGTTCGTACAATCTTCGCCGGGGTTTGGGATCATAATTGTTCACAAAGCCAAAGCATTTTGGTGTGTTTTTTCCGGTGTCAGTTGGGATAGGGATATTTTTGCCAACTATCACCTCAAATGAACCAGCTTTGCGGTTTTTGCCTTCCCGACCATGAACATAACCGCCGTCTATCCCCACTTCCGGAGGCGCATCGGGGGCTGGTAGGGCTCCCCACTCAGCCGGGCAGCCTTCGATGAAAGAAGCTTGTTCGGGACCTAACTCCTTTTCACCGCGCTCGACTACTTTAACAACGCTTTGGATTAAGGTAGCGGTGCTAATCGACTTTTCCAACGGCAACACTTCTTCCAATAATTTCGCACTGAGGCCGTAGCTCATCAAGGCCGACCATTTACTTTGTAAGTAAAGGAATTCGGGAGCAGTGCGCTCAGCGAGCACCGCAGTTAATGGGCTAAAACTTTTGGATTTTCCTAACCCCTTTTGGCACTCACACTCTAAAAGGCGGGGGCTGGTAAGTTTAAGTTTGCCAAATAATGTCCTGAAAACCAGCCGGTGAGACCCTTTTTGCAGATACTTTGAATCACAGTGGGGGCAATGGCGGTGCTGCTCAAGATGCTCGACCACTTGTTGGCTCGTTACCGCTTTTTGGATATTGGCTACAATCTCTTTAGCCTCAGCCAGGCTCAAACCGAGGGTTTCAATTTTTAAGTCGGCCCGTTCCACGCGGGCAATTTCTTCAATTACTGGCTCTAAACCATCTTCACCACTGGTTTCAATCACCACTTGTATTTTTATGAGCATCTTGATTGGTACTCCTTTGATCTCTCTATTGTCCCGGTTACATAAATCCATCCCACCAGCTTGGGTCGTCTAAAGCATATTTTTTGAGCCGTTGGTTCACCGCTTGGCGGTCGAACTCCTCTTCTTTAATTTCGGCCAATAACTTTTTGATTTCAGGACGGTATTTGGTAATAATTGCTAACCCTTTATCTTTTTCCAGCCCCGTGATGAATTCAGCCATGATTTGAGTTAAACGGACCTTTTTATCCCAAATTGCTAACTTCAGCGAGACTTCCATTTCCATAAAACCGGTTGGACCACCGCAGTCTTCCGGTGGCACTTTCCTCGCCCCCCCAATACAAATTGGATAATCTCTTTTGGCAGCAAAGGGGAGTTTTTGTTCAAGCCGGATTTGATGTTGCCAGTCGTCCCCAAAATCATACTGATAGATAAAGCGTTCTTTTAACCTCAACTTCAAGTCACTCAAAAGAACTTTTTGTGGATCATCATCAAACCATATCCCGCCGGGTTGGTAAATTCCATATTCCCGACCGTGCAAGGAGAACTGATGAAGGTGAGAGTTAGTCCAACCGAGGGCGATTTGGAGGGAGTAGTGCAAATCGGCAATGGTGCAATCGCTACGAACCAGCATTCTGCGCCAGATAGCCGGACTAATTTCAAGTAGTAAAACATGAAGCTGATAAATCTCAATGGCTGGTGAGGGATTTGTTTGAGGAGTTGAGACTGACTTTTCCATCAGCCACAAGCTTTCGGTGAAATTAAGCACTTCAATAAAATCTTACTAATAGCCTACCATAGTTTGTCTAGTTCACTGCTTAAAAGCCTGAGGCGGAGACGAATGTTCTTAAAAATCTCCCCCGGTTTTGCTTGGTCTCCCCGACCCCCACGACCCCTGCTTTAATCCTGTACAGAGGTTTGCTGAGTAGTTACTTCTTTTCATTCTTTTGAGCTTACCCGGTGGTCGGGCGGGCCACCGAACCGGACGCGAGGTAAAAACGCCAGATCGCGGCAAACTTTATCGTTTTGAGGTAAAATAGAGCCAAGTAAACCAGATAGTGCTAGTAAATTACAGTGAGGACAAGGAGTAACTAAAATGAGCCTGAACGAGCCGGGAATCGAACCGAAACCGCTAACAAAACTTCAAAAACGCCTGTTATATATTATACAGCGTGAACCCGGTCTAAAAGGAAACCTTGATCTAATCAATTTAAACGTCCGGTTGGGTGGTGAAAAAGAAATCGAGGCCAGTTTGGTCGGTCTGGAGGAAGCCGGACTGATCAAAAAAAGTGATAAACGCAAGTGGTTGCCGACCGAACGTGGGGCGAGCCTGGTGATTCCAATCGATCAACTTTCGAGATAAGCTAATGTTGTTTTTGACCTCGTTTGCAGTGGACCGCTAAACGGTCTGGCAAGCAGTCAATAAATTAAAGTCTAAAGTTGCAGGGGGAGCTATGATAACATTTGTACCTAGCGACGATCAGAAACTGGTTGTCGAAACAATCGGGCGTTACGTGCGGGAACGGGTAATAAAAAACCGCCACGATAATGACGAAAGCCGCCAGATGCCCCAGTCGCTGGTCGATGAAGGGTGGGGATTGGGTTTGCTGGCCGGGTGGATACCGGAAGACCTGGGGGGCCTGGGGGAAGCGCATTCCGCCGTCAGTAGTGCCCTGTATGGCGAAGAACTGGGTGCAGGCGATGTTTCATTGGCTTTACACCTGTTGACACCGGCCCTGGTCGGGCTGCCGATCCTGAAATTTGGCACTGCCGAGCAAAAAGCGCGTTGGTTGCCAAAGGTAGCCGCCGACAAGTTTCCAGGCCTGACCGCTGCCTGGAGCGAGCCGCAGTGGGATTTCGATCCACTGACGTTGCATACCACCGCCCAGCGTGAAGGCAATAGTTATGTCCTGAACGGTCATAAAGCCCTGGTACCGCTGGCCGAAAACGCCGAGGTGATTCTGGTTTACGCTCAGGAAGGCGACAAAGTCCAGGCTTTCCTGGTGGAAAAAGGCCAGGCCGGGTTGTCGGTCGGTCCCCGCGAAAAGAATATGGGTCTGAATGCGCTGGCTACTCACGAAATAAATCTGGAAGGCTGCAAAGTTCCCGCCTCAGCCAGGCTGGGTGGCGAGACCGGCTGTGACGCTCGTCAATTGCTGGCTTACAGCCGGGTCGGGCTTGGCTCAATTGCGGTCGGGCTGGCAAGGTCGGCTCTCGAATATTCGATGAACTACGCCAAAGAGCGGCAGGCGTTTGGCCGGGCAATCGCCCAGTTCCAGTCGATTGCCTTTATGCTGGCAGAGATGGCGATTGAAGTCGATGCGGCCCGCCTGATGGTCTGGGAAGCCGCCTGGCATCTCGACCAGGGCGAAACCGGTCTGGTCGAAAGTGCCCTTTCCAAACATTATACCGACGAAATGGTTTTGCAGGTCTGTGATCGTTCGCTCCAGATTCTTGGTGGTCACGGTTACATCCGCGAACACCCGGTAGAGTCATTTTTGCGCAATGCCCGCGCCTTTGCGATCATCAACGGGCTTGGAATTAATTAGATTTAGATAGATTTTAGGGTTGTAGCTGTTCAGCATACCTCCTGCAAAAGGATTTAGCGGGGGTCGTGGGGGTGCAACCCACGCACGGGGTAAACAGGGGTCTCCCCTGTTTATCTCACTTCTTTTCTCCCTCCTGGGGAGGGGTCAGGGGTGGGGCCTGAGTAGTTACATAGAGTTTTAGATTTTGAGAGCTTTAATTTTTACAGGCTCACTAAATCTTAAATGTAGAGTTGGAGTATGCCATGATCGATTTTAGTACACCGGAAGCCATTAAAAAGCAAGTCGGCCTGATTCAAAATGTAGCCGTTCAGGCCATGCGGCCCGTTTCCCGCTATTACGACGAACACGAACACGACCGACCCTGGGATTACATCAATCTGATGTGGAACAACGGTGCAAACGCCGGTTTCCGGGGTCGCCGCCCGACCTCCGGTTCAGCCGAAGCCAAAGAAGGCGATAGCCTTTCCGCGATCCGCATGACTCTCTTGATGCACACCATCGAAGCCCTGAGCTGGGGCGACGCCGGTATGTACCTGAGTACGCCCGGTGGCGGTCTGGGTGGGGCAGCAATCGAGGCGGTTGGCACGCCGGAACAGAAAGCTCGCTTCCTGACCCGCTTCAGCGAGGGCGAACCCAAATGGGGCGCAATGGCGATGACCGAGCCGCAAGCCGGTAGCGACACCGCCCGCATCCGCACTTCCGCTAAACTCTCCGAGGATGGTAAAGAGTGGGTTTTGAACGGCGAAAAGATTTTCGTGACCAGCGGCTATATGGCCGGTGAGAAGTCGCCGGGCTTTATCGTGGTGTGGGCTACCGTCGACCCGACTGCCGGACGGGCCGGTATGAAAAGCTTTGTGGTCGAAAGCGGCACGCCGGGTATGAAAGTGGTCCGGCTGGAAAAGAAACACGGTATTCGCTCCAGCGATACGGCGGCAATCAGTTTCGTGGACTGCCATATTCCTTTCGATAATATCCTGGGTAGTGCCGAGGTACAGCAATCGAAAGATTCGAGCAAAGGTTTTGCCGGAGCGATGAAGACTTTCGATACCACCCGGCCCGGCGTGGCCGCCAGCGCAATTGGTATCGCCCGTGCTTCGCTGGATTTTCTCAAGGAATACCTGGAAAAGCAAGGCCGACCAGTCCGCTACGACCAGCCTTACCACAAGCAAACTGCCGTAGAGCGCGATGTATTGCGGATGGAAGCGCAGCTAAAAGCCGCCTGGCTGCTGGTTTTGCGAGCCGCCGCGATGATGGACGCCGGTTTATCCAACCCCCTGGAAGCTTCTATGTCCAAAGCCAAAGCCGGGGAGGTCGTGACCTGGGTTACTCAGAAAGCGGTCGAGATTCTGGGACCAGAGGGTTATTCCTGCAAGAACCTGACCGAGAAATGGATGCGCGATGCCAAGATCAATGACCTGTACGAAGGCACCGGTCAGATTAACCGCCTGATCGTAGCCCGTCGCCTGTTGGGTTATGGCAGCAAAGAACTGCAATAAACCCTGGGATTTATTAGCTTTTTGCTACCGAAGGCTTTTACTGGCCCAGTCTGTTATTGAGTGCCTAAACTCGCTCACCGGCGGTCAGAGACGGGGTTAGGGGTGGGAGAAACACCCTCAAAGTAAGAATGGCCGGTAGCAAAGACCAATAAAAAAGAACAGATGCGCTCGGCATCCGTTCTTTTTTATTTCCCTGTTTATTTTCCTGGCTTTAGAAATGATGAACAGTTGGGGTTGGGCTGGCTTTATTAGGCGGATTGGGGCAACACCGGGCGGGCACACCCATTATCCTGATCGTCATTATCCAAAAAGCCTTTTTTCCGACCGGCTTTATCCTCGGACAGCAACGAACGCTCAACCTCATCATGCAAGGCCGCCTGATGTTTTATCTCGCCACTTTCCACTTTCTGTAGAAATACATCGACCACGTCCGGGTCGAACTGGGTGCCCCGGCAACGCCTTAACTCGAAAAGGGCATAATCAACCGTATGGCCGGGCGAATAAACTCGCGGCGACACCATCGCTTCAAAACAATCGACAACGGTGGTTATGCGGGCACCTAGCGGTATTTCGTAACCGATCAGTTTATCCGGGTAGCCATCGCCATCGAACCGCTCGTGGTGGGCGCGCACGATAGCCGCGACCTTTTCCATCCCTTCGACCGCCCCGATAATCTTGGCCCCGATTTCCGGGTGCTTCATGATTTCTTTACGTTCTTCGGGGGTGAGTGGGCCAGGTTTTTTCAAAATATAATCGGGGACCCCAATCTTGCCGACATCGTGGAAAAGTGAACCTAGCTTGACGTGCATCATTTCTTCGTAATTCAATTCATTACGAAAAGCCTCCGACACTTTGGAGGCGTAGTAAGATACCCGGTTGGAGTGGTTTTGGGTAGAAAGGTCTTTTACTTCCAGCGCGGAAAGAAGGGCGGCAGTCGCACCTTCAAGCAGTGGAGCATAGACCCGCATTTTGATGTTCTGGCGTAATAAACGAGTTTTTTCGAGAGCCAAATTTACCGAAGAAACCAATTCGTTGATGCGAAATGGTTTGAGGACAAAACCCTGGGCACCTTCTTTTAAAGCGCGAGTAACTGTTTTCAGGTTATCCTGATCCTCGGCGGTCATCATTACATAGGTAGCCGCCGGATTAAGGCTTTTCAGATGATGCAGAAGCTCGATACCATCCATATTAGGCATCCGAACATCCAGCAAAACCAGTTGAAATGTTTCGGTTCGGCAGAGCTTGAGAGCTTCCAGCGGATCATTTACAGTCTGAACCTTAAAATCCTGTAGACTAAGAGCATTACTTACCACGTGAGTAATACTTGGAATGTCGTCTACTACCAATGCTTTTAAGGCCGGTTTAGTCAGTAACATAGGCGTTATCAAAGCTCCAGAATGGCTGAATTGTAGTATCTGATTATTATTCCACAGCTAGTAGGGCCTTGTGCTAGATGAATATTAGCAAAATAAAGGTTGCTCATAAGCTTTAATGACTAGACTTTAGGAAAAGCCAGATGCTTGATTTGTAAAAATTCAACCTTTCCTATTAACCGATTGAGATAAATCGAAAGGGTA
>JBBQGA010000074.1:0-9203 GCA_038322625.1 Chloroflexia bacterium | reverse complement strand
GCGCATACCCTTTCGATTTATCTCAATCGGTTAATAGGAAAGGTTGAATTTTTACAAATCAAGCATCTGGCTTTTCCTAAAGTCTAGTCATTAAAGCTTATGAGCAACCTTTATTTTGCTAATATTCATCTAGCACAAGGCCCTAGTAGTTATTCATACCCTCGGCTACCAGATTTACGGCTTGCGCGACAGCTTTTTCACCTATTTCGTGCTGGGTCTGACCCTCGGCGTAATAATCGCGCAACTGAGCGGGGTGGCCGTGACACTAAGCCGGAAAAACCGGCGGCAAGCCCTTGCCGGTAGCGTCACCCGGCCCGACCCCCTACAATTGCAAGTGGCTAGGCGGCGTTTTCTGGTTATCGCCGGGGCCACTATAATGGGTAGCGTGGCAGTCGGTTTAGCCGGTCGGCGTTTGGTTAGCCCGCCCGATAAGCTGAGTTTGCCTGTTGAAGCGGCCCTGCCCGTAACGGCTACCCCGGTTCCGGCGACGGCTACCCCGATTCCAGACCGGCGCACACGTGGTGGTAATGGTACCTTTACTCCCGGTTCCGGCTCCAATCCCGGTCAACCCGGTCGAGGAAACTCCAACCGGGGCGCGGTTCCCACGACTGCACCTGCCACGACTCCGGCAGCCTCTTCTTCGGCTCCCACTAAAGGACCGGTGTTGGCTACTGTGGCCTCGCTGCCGGTGCTGAGTGCGCTTAAATTTACCACGCCCGATACCAACGAACCGGCCTTTCTAATTCGAGAGGCTGACGGCTCTTTCAAAGCCTTTAACGGCGTGTGTACTCACCGGCCCTACGATCTGATCTTTGATAGTGCCCAGCAAATGCTGGTTTGCAATCTGCACAATGTGCCGTTCGATCTAATCAGCGGCGCACCTACCCGCTTTCCGGCCCGCAGCCCCTTGCAAAGTTACCCGGTCTCGGTCGATAGCCAGGGTAATGTAATTTACCAGCGGGCCTGATTATAAGTTTGAGGGCCGCTCATTCCAAAGTGGGTTTTCAGCGTTTGAGCGGTTAAATTCTCCTACAACTAAAATCAAAAATGAATGTTTACCCTAGCTCTAAGAAAAGTATTTGAAAGTTTTTCTCCTTAAAGTGAAAAGGAACTAAAAATACCCGGCTCTCTTACGAGAACCGGGTATTTTGTTGTACTACTGCTTTGCAGGATTAGCCCTGGGGCGGCCCCATGCGGCGGTCGTCTATGTCGTTTTTGTCTTTGTCCTGCAAAAGAGCGGCTCCAGTTTCGTTGTCGCCAATAAAGGCTTCGCGGTGTTCTTTGAGTTCCTTTTTCAGGTCATGGTCTCCGGCGTATTCGGCGGGTTCCGGTGACATATCGGTTTCAGGAGTTTTGGCCGACCCGGCTTGCTGGCTGAATTGACCCATCGTTTTGGATAGATCATCGTTCTGGCCTTGCTGCGGATTGGCAAAACGCGGTTGCTGCGAGGTGGAGGCTTTAGGATCAGCCGCTTTGGCCGGAGCTGACGCAGAAGTAGGGACCGGTTTAGTCTCCGCCTGCGGCTTGTCGGCCTTCTTCAGATCGGCATCTTGTGCCTGCTTGCCCATGTGTTCATCAACGGCTTTTGCGGCTTTGGCCGCGTCGTTTTTAAACTCGTCGGCCAATTTGTCGGCGGCCTCTTTGATCTTGTTGGCACTGTCATCGACTTTGCCAGCCACTTTCTGAACCGGGTTTGGCTGGTCGGTAGATTTGCGCTCGATATGACCGGTTTGACCCAGGCTAGCTCCGGCTTTGGTGCTAGCGGTTACGGGCTTGGTCGGCTGGAACGGCTGGCTGAGGAATTCCAGACCTAACCAGTTAAATTTATCGGCTTTTTCCCATTGAACCAGCATCCGGGCATTCTCGAAAAATTCGAGCCGGGCAGTAGGATTTTGTTTCTCCAGGGCTTCAGCTTCCCAGACCGGGGTAATTTTCGAGTCTTTACCATAAACCATCATTACCGGTTTATCCAGTTTGCCTAGCGTCTGGCCGATCTCGGCATCCAGCAGACCGGTAAAGAAAGATGGCGGGGCGAAATCGGCTCCGGGCTGATGACCGGCGGTGTAGTACTGCTCAACCATTTCTTTTGTAACCATGTTTTTATCGAAGAACATCTGGCTCTCGGCAAAGTGCTGGATGTCGGCCCGACCTGCAATCAGGCTGTAGAGGGCTTTGCCCAGTACCGGCAACCGTAACAGGTAGTACGCCGCGCCCGGCAGCATCTGGACCGCCGGTTTGCCACCCTGTTTGTTAATCCCGGTGGGGGAGACCAGCAGTAACTTCTGAACCAGTTCAGGCCGCCGGTAGGCTACCTGTACCGCGTAACCCGCCGAAAGCGAACTGGCTACGATGTGGGCCGGTCGGCCTACCACTTCATCCAGAAACTCGGTCAGTTGCTTGATATAAACTTCGGTGGTGTACTTGATATTTGGTTTAGCCGAGTTACCAAAGCCTAGCAAATCGAAGGCATAAACCTTGTGCTGTTTCGAGAAAGCCTCGAAGTTTTGCAGCCACTCATAACTATGATTACCCGCGCCGATGCCGTGTACAAAGACCACCGGAGCTTTATTTTCCTGGTCCTGTCCGGCTTCCTTGTAGAAGATCAGGCCCTGGCGCGAGTTGAAATAGCGACTATCCCCGGCCAGCTTGCTTTCCAGGGGCGGTATGGCATTCCAGATACGGGCGTTATTCACCGACAGACCGCCGTAGGCCAGTCCAGCCCCACCCAGGTACAGCCCCAGTCGGGTCCAACCGTTGCTCTTTTTCTTGGGTTGAACGAAGGGCAGTTGAATTTTGCCGGTCTGAATATCTTTCTGGCGAGCCTGAATGTACTTCTGAGCATCCTTTTGTTTGCCAGCCAGCATTTTGCCCGCTTCTTTCTGGTAAGGACTCAGCCGTTTTCCGGCTTCTTTTTGTTTAACGGCCAGCAATTTAGCCAGGCTTTTTTGTTGCTTACGGGCGGCTTTGAGGGCCAGGGTGCGGTTTTTGCGAAACTGTTTGGCGGCTTTACCGGGGTTCTTGATCGTGACACCCGGCAGTACGTTTGCCGCCGTCAATAATTTTTCCGGCAGTTCGGCCTGAGCCAATTTTTTGTCCAGTTTGGCATCTTTGATGGCTTTACCGGCCCGGTCGCCTACGTCGCTCAAAGTCTGACCAGCCGTATCGGCCATATCGGCGGCTTTCTTATCCAGCTTGTTGTCCTTGATGAAGCTGCTTACCGCATCCAGGGCGTTGACGGCGGCGGTCCCCACCGATTCGGCTACGTTCGCTACCAGCGGGGCAACCGTGTCGGCCACGTCCGAGGCTTTTTTATCCAGTTTAGCGTCTTTTACGGCAGTGGTCATGTTGTCGAAAACATCACCGGCTTTTTTATCCAGTTTGGCATCTTTGATGGTCCCACCCAGCGAACTGGCCGCGCCCATCACGGCCTCGCCGACCGTGCCAACTACATCGCCAAATTTCTTGTCGAGTTTTGCGTCTTTTATCGTTGAATTCACATTATCTCCCAGTAAGCCTAATTTTTTATCTAGTTTGGCATCTTGAACTGATTTTACGGTTTTCCCGGCACTGTCACCGGCTTTGCTAAAGAAATTACCGGTTTTCTTGCTAATATCATTTTTGGTGTCGTTGGCCTGTTTGCCGAGCTTATCAAGCTGGAGACTTTGGGCTTTCGCGTTGTCATCGCCGGTATCAGCCTTAATCCCTTTGCTATCGAGAGCGTCCGCCGCCGCTCGGAAGAACAGCGCGGCACTTTCCGGCAGGTCGGCTACCGGCGATTTATAGCTGGTGCGGTGTTTCTTGTTAGGGTCGTATTTGCTGACCGCTTCTACCAGCGGGTCGGCGGCGGAGTTTACATCGTCCTTGAAGGATTCAAAGTTAAACTCATTGTGGTTTCCAAAAATCATGAAATTCTCCTTTCGTCGGTTCAGTACCTTTTCAGCTAACCGGCCTGAAGCCTACTGCATGATCCACACTTTTGCTGACGCGGCACCCTTCTAAAATGTTATAGGGGTTAAAGCCAGCCAGTTACTTGAAGAAGTTATTTAAACCTGCTCTTATGCACACAGCTAGAGCTTTTAATATTGCTTATTTGCAATTACGGTGCCACCACTTGTGAATGAAAGCCCAATTGAGCTTTGAATTTAGCTGATTTTTGAGGCAGATATTTTAATTTACCAGGTTTAATGGGACCTATGACTCTACCTGTAAGCAGGTTATAATGTTGAAGGTTAGCTGAATAAAGAAGATAAGTTTAGATTTGTAAAAGCCTTTATAGTTACGACTTTCGCTTCAACCTCACTTCGTGAGCTTGAAGCGAAAATAAAAAAGGATTTAACAGGGGCACCCAGAGGGTACCCGCCTGTATACCCCCCACGTTGGCACCCAAAGGGTACCCGGCCCCCACTACCCCCGCTCAGGTTGGTTTGCTTTACTAAGTAAAGTCCTACAATTGCTGGAAAAAAAAGGTCTGTGTTATGATATTGGAAGCAAGCGCGAGATAAATTTTAGCAGGGGCGATATGCTTAGTCAGATCAATGTAAACCGGATGAATCAGGTGACTGGGCTGGTGGACGAAGGTCGTCAGGCGGAGGCGGCCCAACTTTGCCGCGAGGTGGTAGCTAGCCAGCCGGAAGATGTGCTGGCCTGGCTCTGGTTAGTCTATACCGCAAACGACCCGGCAGAGATTCGTTGGTCGCTCGATAATGCCCACCGGTTGGAACCGCAAAATCCGGCGGTAGTCGAGGCTGTCAAATGGTTTCAGGTTCAATCGAATGCGGCCAGTGTCCCGCCGGTCGTCGAGCCGTTCGTGGTACAGACTTCTAGGCTGGACCGTCCAAAACTTAATTTTACGCCTCTCAGTCCACCGATGAAGGAAAGCTCTAATTTCTTGATGACCCAGAGTGGCGGCCTGATGCTGGTATCGCTGGTTATATGTCTGGTAGGGATTGGTTTGTCGGTGGTAACGGTCGGGTTGTTGACCGGCTTACTACCGGACTCCAGCCGTCACCCGAAGAATTCCAATGATTGGCTGGGCTGGCTGCTGGCGGTGGCTTTTGTGGTGGTGACGCTACTGGCCGGGCTGGTGTTTGTGTACACTTTACAGGATTTGAGTGCCGCCCCGCTAAGAAGCACCGGGCGGATAAAAAATCGCCAGGCCAACCGCCACGAGGTAAAAGACCGCTATGGAACTGTGCTGGGAGTGGATTACAATTACAGCCTGGATTTTCTACCGGACGGAGCCAACAAGTATGTAACCTTGCAACTGACCGAAGAGCAGTTTAACGTCTGTGAGCGAAGCGACCGGGCTTTTATCATTTATGGGCGTAAGCTCGGCAACGTCCGGGTTTACCAGCCGATTGCCTGACTGGAAACAGATCGGCGGGCTGGATAGTTACAATTCTCAATTACTAATTCGCTCGATGCGGGCAATAAAACATTTCGCCTGGTGGTTACGCACGTGAATTAAAGCCACTTCCGGCAGACTAAAAAGCTTTTCGATGGCTGTTTCGGCTCCTTCTGATGGGAATTCGGCGGCCACAAACTCATTTGTGTGGGTGTAGGCTCTAAACACCAGTGGTAAGTTTCTAAGCGGGTCGGGAAAACCGCCTGACTGGTAAGGCTGGCAGTTATGGTCGTGAATAAAGATAGGTCCGGCAAAGTCGGATTCTTGATTGGCCGAAAAGGGGTTATAAAGAAAGAGGATGCGTCTATCGCCAGCTTCGAAAGTATTCAGGCAAGCTCTACAAGGGCCGTATTCCCCGGCTTTGACGACAGTTACCGGCGCAGGGTAGCCGTAAATAGGATCGGTCAGGGTTGTGCGTGCGTGCTGGCTGAGTTTTTGGTCTACCGGCAAAACTTTGAATTGTTCCATTGGAAAACCACCTGATTTGTTTTTTGGTTGATAACGCTATTGCTTTTATAGTGTAATCAACTATGCAGGAAGTAGCTATCCGATTCTTGCTTTCAAAGTTTCTTATTTTAGGACTTTCGCCTCAATCTAAATTTATGAGGTGGAAGCGAAAGTAAAAGGGGTTTAACAGGTAATTTCGAGTTAAAGGGCAGGACGTTGGACTTCGTAGACCTGACCGGGGGCGGCTATCACGATCCGACCGGCGACCCCGATAAATAGGCCGTGTTCCACTACCCCCACCGTATTCTTGATCAGGGGTGCCATGCCCAGCGGGTCTTCGAGGGGGGAGAAGCGGCAGTCCAGCACATAATTGCCGCCATCGGTCATGTAGGGTTTTTCGTTGTGGATGCGTAGAATCGGGTCGCAGCCCAGCGACCGTAGCCGCCCGGCGGTATGATGCCAGCCGAACGGTACGATCTCGACCGGGATCGGCCATTTTTCGCCCAAACGCGTGACCAGTTTGCTATAGTCGGCGATAATCACTTCCAGTTTGGAGGCCGCCGCGACCATTTTTTCCCGCAGGAGTGCCCCGCCCCGGCCTTTGGTCAGGCCAAAAGTGACCGGATCGATTTCGTCGGCTCCGTCGATGGTCACATCCAGAAAAGTTACATCGTCCAGCGGCACCACCGTCAGGCCAAAAGTCTGGGCCAGGGCCGTCACTTTCTCGGAGGTGGAAACGGTCAGCAAATTCTGAAAATCGCCCCGGCTGGCCCGGCGGCCCAATTCCTCGACAAAAAGCTCGGAGGTGCTGCCGCTACCCAGCCCAATATGCATACCCGATTGGATAAAGGTATCGACGGCATAAGCGGCGGCGGCGATTTTCTGTTGACGCTGGTCGGCGGCTTGCGTTTCGCTCATCAGGCGCACCTCCTTTTGAGGTTGATTACCAATTTTTAGTTTGCGTCGTAAGGGACGGTGACGGCTTTGGCTTGAATGTCGGCCAGTAGCCCGTCGATAAGCTGCCGGGCGTGCGCCACACTTTCTGCCAGTGGTACACTCTCACGCTCGGCCTGGTGGCGTAACTTGAACTCAATTGACCCGGCTTTGAGCGACCGGTCGCTGATTACCATGCGGAGCGGCAAGCCGAGCAAATCGGAGTCGGCAAATTTTACGCCGGCCCCGGCTTCGGTCCGGTCATCGAACAGAACTTCCAGCCCGGCCTGGCGCAATTCCTCATAGAGCCGTTCGGCGGTCTGGCTCACGGTCGGGTCTTTGCTGGTCAACATTACCAGATGGACCTGATAGGGCGCAATCGAAACCGGCCAGATCAGACCGGCCTCGTCGTGGTGTTCTTCGGCGACACAGGCTAGCAAGCGGCCACTACCGATGCCGTAGGAACCCATGACGATTGGTTTGGATTGTCCGTCGCGGTCGAGATAGTAAGCTTTGAAATCCTCGCTGTACTTGGTGCCGAGCTTGAAGATATTGCCTACCTCGACCCCGCGCGAGGAGCACAACGGCTGACCGCAGACGATACAGGCCTCCCCGCCGTTGGCCGCCACAATATCGGCTACTATCTCGGCCTGGAAATCCCGACCGTAGTTTACGTTTCTCAAGTGAAAGTTTTCTTCGTTGGCTCCCACCACCAGGTTTGGCGTGTTCGGGATCAGATCGTCCACGATCACCAGAGCGTTGACGCCACTGGCCCCGGCGTAACCGGGAACGGCTCCAGCGGCGGTGATTTCTTCGATCCGAGCCGGGCGTAAATCGACCGATTTGATGGCGTTCGAGATTTTGGTTTCGTTGGCTTCCATATCGCCGCGCACGATTGCCATGACCAGTCGCTCAGACCGGGTTTCGGTTTTGATCACATCGTCGGTTTTTACAAAGGTCGCCACCAGGAAAACCGCTTTGCCGGTGCGAGTGCGGTCGATTTTCAAATATTCGGTCAGGCTGTCGATAGTCTTGGTGCCGGGTGTAGCTACTTTTTCGACCGGCAGCGGAGCTTCCTGAAGACTGTCCGGTTTGCGGAAGCGGGCGACCTGCCGGTTGGAGCTATAACCGCAGTTGTCGCAGACGATCAGGGTATCCTCGCCGATGGGCGTGAGATACATGTATTCGTGAGCCATCGAGCCGCCCATCATGCCAACATCGCTCTTGACGGCAATTACTTTAAGACCGGCCCGGTGGAAGATATTAAAGTAAGCCTGGTAGTGTGCTTTGTATTGTTTGTCCAGCCCTTCCTGGTCGGTGTCGAGGCTGTAGCTATCTTTCATGGTAAATTCGCGGGTGCGGATCAAACCGGCTCGCGGGCGGGCTTCATCGCGGAATTTGGTCTGGAGATGATAAATCAACTTTGGTAAATCGCGGTAAGACTTTATTTCGCGGCTAGCCAGTTCGCCGACCGTTTCTTCGTGAGTCATGGCGATTACCATGTCGCGCCCGGTAATGTCCTTGAAGCGGGCCAGTTCGCCACCGATTTTGTACCAGCGACCGGTCTGCTTCCACAGGTCCGCCGGATGAACCACCGGCATCAGGATTTCCTGACCGCCAATCGCGTCGATTTCTTCCCGGATAATATTTTCAATTTTTTTTATCGAACGGTAGGCCAGCGGCAGAAACGAGAAAAGACCCGACCCGACCTGGCGAATATAGCCACCCCGTAATAGCAATTTGTGGCTGGCAACCTCAGCATCGCCCGGTGCTTCTCGCAAGGTCTGCCCAAAACTCTGGCTCTGACGCATAGTAGAGCTGTCCTTTCCATTTCCTGTCTGTACCGGCCTGTTTGAGGCTGGCGGTTAAAATCGGCTGATGCAGGCTTTATTTTAGCCTCAACCGCAGCTTAAAGCAAGTTGAGCTGTGAAAAAAGCTTTCTATACCAATCTCGGTTCCTCGACCAACCTGGGAACAGTTCGTTTAGTTTAGCAGCTTTGACAGTGTTTAATAGCCGATAAGATAGATTTTTAGTTATGTCACGATAATCCGATTTCGGGTATAATGCAAACGTACTATCTTCACTTTAGAAATGAATTTGGATTAGTTTTGACCAAAAACCCTTATTTTCCCTCTACAAATTAAACTTTCGAGGAAAAACCTATGACTGGCCGCAATATTCGCATTTTTTTACCCGACGGCACCTCAAACGGTCTTCAAATTTGTGAGATTATGAACTGGACTGGCAAAGTATTAGTAATAGCTAATAACAGTAAAATGGTGAGGGACTTAAAAACAATTAAGCGTTCCAAGTATTGGCAAAGGAGATGTCCACAAACCATTTTTCAAGACCCTGCTTTCGCTCGATTTGGGTTTCTAAGGCTGCCATTGCAATTTTAGTCAGCTTGATACCAGTAGA
>JBBQGA010000073.1:0-11306 GCA_038322625.1 Chloroflexia bacterium | reverse complement strand
TAACCCAGCAAGTTGAGCTTGGTGGCAAGGGTGGTGGCTGTCGGTAACTCTTCATCGCTATAACCTTTTTGAAGGATTAGTTGACGGCGCACCTCAGCCGCACTCAAACGGGTATAAAGTCTTTGATTGCGAAATTGAGGGTCGGTTTGGCTCTGGCTATCTACAATAGCCTTAAGATCACCAAGTAAATTAGGCAAAAGCTCTTCGGCTTTTTTACGACCACGGGCCGCAAAAGCATCCTGGCAAGTAAAGCCACTTTCGAGTTCGTGGGTACCTTTACGGATAGTTTCTCGGTTCCAACCGAGTTCACTTTGAGCCAAGCGTTGACCGCCAGCACCGATTTCTTTGGTAATGCGGGCCATAAAAAGGCGACGAGCGGGACCTCTAAGGGAACGGGCCGTTTCGATGAAGAGCGTTTTAAGTGAGTCAGTCAGTTCCAATGTTTTACCTCCAGGATTAGTTAGGTTGTTATTCTAACACATTTTGGAATGTTTTATTGTTTTTGGTTCCCATACTGCAATAATCTGAAGTGTATCTGAGGTTTTGCTGAGGTTTTGCTGAGGGTTTTGTTGAAAACCAATGTTTTGCCACCCTTTTTCCGAACCAGACCAATTTCACGCTGAGGCACCCGATCTGACTGATAAGCTGTTCAACTTCTTTGGGTGCCTATTTTCAAGAACCGCCTGGGCTTTTTGAGCCGTCTCGCCGAGGGCTTTGGGTAGTACAGTCCACTGGGCTTTTCTTTTGAGGATCACATTTGAGTTAACCCTGTTCCCGGCGGCGGAAAGTAACGCCAACTGGCCCGGTATGGTATATTATTCATATTATGTATGTAGTTACGTATTCATCAAGGGTTATTCATTACCGTAAGCAACAAGGCTTTTCAGGTAAAGGAGGTAATTATGGTAAATGAGCAACCAGGCCAGACCATCCCGATACGACTTTATCAAACTGAAGATCATATTATGCTGGTCGCGCCTATGCCGGGGTTAGAACCTGGTAACATTTTTGTTATTATTAACAGTAATCATGTGACAGTGCGCGGCGAGGAGCGGGGCCCCCGCCAGCACGAACGCAACTTACTGATTGAAGAATGGACTTTTGGGCCGTATTACCGCGAGGTCCCGCTCCCTCAGGCAGTCAATGCCGAGCTTTCTAATGCGACCTACGGCAATGGGATACTGACTCTTTCAATGCCAAAACTGGAGGCAGGACAAAGTGCAAATTACGCCGAGTTTGGGCTAGAGGCGGTTAGTTCCACTTATGGCGAACGGGTAGGACATTCCGGATGTTGTATACAGCCAACTACTACCCAACAACATCAGCAAAGGGTTGACCGGGCCGCCGGGCGGGAAATCGAATAGGGCATAGGTTAACTTTTTCGAGAGGATTAGACGCTTATTAATAAGTCCCAAACATTCGGGCTTGATCCCTTCAGCTTTAAATGCAGGAGCCGCCATCGTAAAAGACGCGATTGCAACTACAAACAACCCCAGCAATAACAAAAGTGGAAGGCTATAATTATTCCCTTCAATCCACCAATCTGAGATAATAGGTGACAAAACTTTACCCGCGTCTCCGATAGTAGATGACCAACAGGTCCGAGAAAAGTATTTCTTAGCCTTGTTAGAGACATTATAGCCAGTGAAATCAAACCGAAAACTAATTTAGATTCTTTTTTAAATAGAACAAAGCCTTAGAGTACAAAATTGTTCCGTTACTTGAGGAACGCCTATAAGTAAGCCTGCGGTGCGGACTCAAATAGCTTTTTACATGACGGCGCACAGAAGTAAAATTCTTTACCGGCGTACTCAGTTCTCCAGCGCGCCGTTGCCGGGTCCACTTCCATCAAGCAAACCGGGTCGAGACCTTCCAGGTCATCGGATTGAGACCCTAACGTACCGCCCTGGGAGGGCAACTGATCAACGGCTAATAGGTGATTGCTGACGGTCTGAAACTCACCTATGTAGCGGTCGTAAATATGTCCGGCCAGTTCGGCGGGCGGAGAGGCTGCCGGGTCGAGCAGTAAAGCCTCGATATAATCGAAGAGCAACACCGGGTACTGGTCGTCGTTAAGGTCCTTAAACCAGATTGACCGCCCGTCAAGTTGAAGCATGGCCGTATTACCGACGGCACACGGTCCAAGACACCCGGTAAAACTCAGATGTAGTTTATTCCTGAGCCGGCGCTTTTCCCATTCGGTTTCGTACAGTGCCGTATTCACCGGGGCGCGCCCTTTTTCAGTCCATCCGCAGCAGCAGTTACCGTGGGCTTTAGAGCAAACAAACAAATTACCCCGCATTTGAACGATCCGAAACAGTTCACCCCGCGCTTCTACCTTAATGGTTCGCTTTGTCCGCGGCGTCAAATCAAATTCAATTCCAGTTTTTTCCATAAAATGTTTCGCCAACTTCTCGGTGTTTACAAGGTAAAAGTTTAAGTAGAGTTGTGATAGATTTGATAACCGACCCGCCTGGCCCTAGATATGAGGTCTTTTGACCGGCCGGTTCCTTATTATCCGTTTCCTACCTGGAAGACATTAAGATTCAGATTCTTCTTTCCGTCGCCCGGCTCACCGGGAATAGCTCGTCCTGCCGTCTGCCCGGCAATGTCGTAACCTTCTTCCTCGATCGCACTCTTCAAGTCCGCTTCGCTAACTTTGGCCGGGTCGAACGATACAAAAACTTTTTTGCTTGCCAGGTCCACTTCAACCTCGTTGACACCCAGGTCTCTGGTGGCCTTTGAGATCGAGTTGATGCAATGCTCACAGCTTACGTCCGGTACATCATAAGTAATTTCTTGCATGATTAAAAGTTCCTTATCTATCTTCTTCGACCATCCACTGCAAGCCGCGAGCCTGCCCTTCGGTCCGTTTCAATCGATTCAATAATTTATCTGATCTGTTTCACAAGATGCATTATTGAACTACCTCTTATATTTCCCTACCCCATACTGGTATGGGGTATCTGCCCTACACTATATTACCTCCCAGGGGTATTGTCAAGGGGAGGGATTATATAGTGTTTTTCTTCAACGCCTTCACTACTCTCTGACTACTATTGACACTAGTAACCCAAAATCCTATAATACTAATCGCCAATCCTTTATTGGAAAACGTGTTAATTACCTATCCAAAGAAAGGTCTAAAGTTACGTGGGGGACTCTTTGCCTTTGGCCCCGAAAAAACCCCTAAATCATCTGCGATATGGATGATCAAGCTTCCCAATCAACCACCACCAGGACCAGGAGCAGAAAGTGTAGATAACTGGCTATGCCCAGAAAGATAAAAAGTGAAGTAAAAATAGTACCTGAATTAAGTGCAAACTATGATTCGGAAGATGCTGGCTTACTTTCCCATTCGGACCCTTCCCCGGAGCCTGATATTTCAGCCTACCGGCCAGACCGAGAGGGCATTCGCAAGGTCATGGGCGACCTGGAAGCCGACATTATGGAACACATTTGGGAAATTAACCGGGCCGGGCAGCCGGGTATAACGGTGCGTGAGGTATACGAAGCTTTCCGGTTGAGGCGGGTTATCGCTTACACCACGGTTATGAGTACGATGGCTCGCCTGGCGCGTAAACATTTACTCGAGGTGCAAAAAGTTGATACGGCTTACCTTTATACCCCCAATTTGTCGAAGGAAGATTTTATTGACAGCTTTGTCTCGCGCATACTGGAAAACTTACTGGTCAATTTCTCCCAACCGGTAGAGTCACACCTGGAACGCCTGGGTACCGAGGCTGATAAGGCAAAAATTAACATCCTCAAACAAAAAATAGACCAAATGCGAGATAAATAATCATGAAACCAGGCCATCTACACGCTTACTCGTCCATCTTTTGATTTCATTCTGTCACTACTAACCTTACTAACTTTTTTGCAATCGAAAATGATTGAAAGAGATTTTGAGGCCGCCAACCCGTGCCCAGATAGCCTGAACCGGAGGAAATAGCTTCTTGATACACCTGATGTTTCTGGTAGCCAGTTTGGGTCTGGTAGTGGCCGGGCAGAAGTTGAGCTTATTGGCTCTGTTACGGATACAAAACCGGAGTATGCGCCGGGTTTTGCAAATGCTGGCGCTGGCGATGCCTCTCACGACCTTGATCTTGTTTGCGCTCACCATGCTACCGGCAGTAGTGGTGCCGGAAACGGCCCATCACGCGAATGCCTCCGCCCATCAGGATTGGTTAATCGCGATTATCGGATTTAGCCTGGTTTGTTTACCAGTCGGGTTTGCTTTAGGTTTTAATCTGGTTAGACTTATTTGGTTATATCTTCATATCCGGCGAAATAGCTGGCCAGCCCCCCAGGAGTTGCAGAAGTTAGCTTCGCTCAACTTTCAACCCGCTAAAACCGCTGCCGTAAATCCGCAACCGCGGGCTGTTTTCGCCAGGTCAGCGGCCAGTTTCATAAAATGCCTAATCCCAAAATCAAGTTCAAATTCAATTTCAAAAACAAGAGTACAAGTGAGGCTATGGCACAGCTCTCGTCCATTTGCTTTCAATTTGCCGGGGTTGTGGCCGGGTCCGGCGGGGCGGGCCACTATCGTTCTTTCGACCGGGCTTATCGCAAAACTCGATCACGAAGAATTACAGGCGGTAGTCTGGCACGAGATGGCCCATCTGGCTCGCCACGATTTTTGGGTGGTCTGGCTGGCCAACTGGTGGCGGAACTCCTTTTTTTATTTACCGCTGGGCCGCCAGTTTTTAGGGTTTATTCATAGTGAACAGGAATTAGCCTGCGATGATCAAGTCGTGGATCACGGGGGAGTAAAATCGGCTCTGGCCCTTGCGGCGGCCCTGTTAGAGGTTTGGGAAGAAATGACCTCCAGGGTCAATCCAGGAAGCCCTGGCAAAGGTAGAGGTAGAGGCAGCGGCTGGAAAGCTTCCAAAGAAATTCTTGAGCCCTGTTTTACAAATTATTTTCAGCCCCCCGGTTTCGCCCTGAAGAGCAAATTAACGGTGAATCTAACCGAACAACGGGTAAACCGGCTTATAGAACTGGGTGAGGCTCCCCAACTCGTTTGGAAATCCCCGGTCTCGGTTGAAAGCAAACTCAAGGCTGGCGGGTTACTGGGTGGTAGTATAGGGATGTGGCTGATGGTTCTTTTAACAGTGCATCTGGCTATGCTGCCTTTAGGTTGTGCTATTTCGGTGCATGTAATGTAAATTTTCCACCTGACAAGATCTACACCTCCATTTTTATATCCAATCCAATTCTCAAAAAGAAGAACTAGAAATGAAAAAAATGACCAAACAAACCCCAAATAAAGGAAAAAGCATTGCTACCGCCAAATCTCCGGTCGAGACGGTTTCGCCCAATGATACTTCTAGCGAGGCAAAATCTTTAAGATCTGCATCCAGCAGAGGTTCTAACCTAGGTGTTCAGCCTGAAATAATGCCCCGGAAGAGGTGGCTGTTGGTAATAGGGTTGTTAGTAGTAGGACTGGGCCTGGCAGCGATTATCCTGCTAGCCGGCTCAGGAAGCGGAAGCAGGACCGAACAAAAGCCAATCTCAAGCTTGTTAAGCCAGACCTCCGATGTACATTCGCTGGCTTTTAGTCGAACCAGCCCCAATACGGTCTACTTTGGGAGTCACACTGGCTTGCTAAAAAGTCAAGACGGTGGTCGTAGTTGGCAATCCACCTCGTTGAAGAATCAGGACGCCATGGGAATGGCTTTGACCAATACTGATAAAACAATTTACATAAGCGGTCACGATGTTTTTATGAAAAGCGATGATAGTGGACAGACCTGGCGGTCTCTAGTGGACCGCTTGCCGGGTTCGGATGTCCATGCCCTGGCGGTTGATCCGGTAAACGAAGCTAATCTTTATGCCTATGTGTTTGGGGTAGGCCTGGTAAAAAGTCCTGATAGCGGCCAAACCTGGCAAGTAATTTCAGTTCAACCGGGAGCCTCAACTACCGCGATGGCTTACGGCAACAAAACTCTGTGGGCCGCGGCAATGGGTCAAGGCGTATTGCGCAGTCGAGATGGCGGCCTTAAGTGGGAAGCTGCCATAGGCACCGGGCCTCTCAATAATCCTTTCACCAGGAGCAATCGAGTCGCGTCACTGGCCTACGATGCCGGTGAGGCAGCCTTATATGCCGGGGCCCAGGAAGGGTTATACCGGAGCACCGATAACGGCACGAGTTGGACCCGCCTGAATTTTAATGGGGTAGCCGCCGTCGTAGCTGTAAATCCGCTAAATCCAAAAAACCTATTGGTAGTGGATAGCCAAGCAAACGTGTTCCGCAGCAGCGATAGCGGCTTAAGTTGGCCCGGTATGTAAGCCGGAATACATTCTGGTAGGTAATTTCCGGCTTGTCTGCGCCGGTCCTTCAGGTAAGGTGGGATGGTATATCAAAAAGTATCTCGAAGTTAGTGAGTAAATATCAACATTAATCAGATTCTAGAGTGGCACAAATTTTAGTCCGTGAGGAATATTCGTGCGAGTACCGCCTGATATTCTGGCAACATTAATAAAACTCAAAGACTTTATAGTGTTCTTTGGCCCGGCTCTGTTGGCAGCTATAACACTTAAAGCCACTTTATTAACCGCGCTGGATACCGATACCAATCCTAAATTACTGTCAGGTTCTATCAGGCTGCGCTGGCTTTGGTGGCTAAAGGCTTTCCTGGAAGCCGGTACCCCGCAGCCTCTCACCCCTTTAACTCTGCTGCGTACCCACCTAGGGCGCAGGTCTCTTCCTCAGGCTCCCATTCAGCCAAACCCAACCAATCCAGGGTTTCAAGCCGCAGCCATCTCAACTTCCCTGGCTGGTCTTTTAACTGCTCTGGTATTAAGTCCGGTCGTTTTAGTTATTCGGCTGATTGCAGGGGTGGGGATAGGCTTTCTTCTATTTACAGTAAATATTAATCCCAATCGCTCAAGAGCTGCAGTTACGGCCAAAGATTTATTGAAAAGACCTCTTACGCTCACCTCAACCCAATCGTCTCCAAGTGAAACTGATAGTTCCACTTCTCCAGGGCCATCCAGTTTTCTGCAGCGGTTCGGTAAAAATTGGCTAGCTGAAGCCGATCCTTATTCGAGTGCGGGGTTTTATAACTTTGTTCTGGCCGCCATCTTTACGATTTTCGTACCTTCGCGGTTGGTCGAAAACGCTTTAGGGACCTCTCAATGGTCGGGTCCGCTGCTGGCCCCTTTACTGGGGCTGCTGCTGGCACCGGTGGGTGGGACCGAGATAGCAATGGTGCTGGCTTTATCAATAAAAGGGGCCAGTACCGGGAGTTGGGTAGCCGCACTAATAGCTTTCCCCTTGATTACTTTGATGGGGATAGCCTCTAAATGGCAAGATTACGGCACACAGCAAACAGTTTCATATGCATTAGTGGTGTGGACAGTAGCCGGTAGTGTTGGTTTGCTTGTGAACCTGTTAGGAATAAATATTTATGTGTAACTCTTCGTTCAAAAGAAGACTAAACCGTGTCAGGACTTATTTTGTTTTAATTACCGCCCTGAGTTTATTACTTACGGCCTGTGGCACGAGTGAATCAGAAAAAGTTAAACTTGTCAGCGAATTCAGCCCCCGACCTGGCTATTTAGCCCCTGATTTTGAGTTGAAAGACTACAATGGAAAGTCAGTAAAACTTAGCAATTTCAAAGGCAAACCGGTCCTGATAAACTTTTGGGCTACCTGGTGTCCGCCTTGCCGGGCCGAAATGCCCGAAATTCAAGCCGCTTTCCGCCGATATGCCGGGGTGGGGTTGGTAGTGCTAGGAGTAGATGCCCGTGAGGATGAAAGCACCGTTAAGAAATATGTTGAGGATGGATCATACACCTGGATAATGCCATTGGACCAGCGTGGTGAAGTGATAAATACTTACCGGGTTACGGCTTTCCCCACCAGCTTTTTTGTAGATAGAGAAGGCTTTATTCAGGCAACCCAAATTGGTGGGATGGATAAAAGAGGCCTGGAGGAGCGGTTGGCAAAAATTGGTTTAGGATAAGGGGTTGAAAACTCTTCGGATAAATACGGCGCCTTAGCCGGAATACAAAAAAACCCGTTTTGAGTTGGGTTAAGTAGGGCCGCTTCACCTTAGACCAAAGTAATGTAATATTCCGGTCTAAATATTCCAGATTTAGCTCAATATTTTTGAATATAATAACCTAATAGTAATTGGAATGGGGGTCCCTTAAATTGGATTAACGCGGTGGAGGCGGCGGTTATTCTAATCTACTTTTAAAGAAATAAAGTTCCTTACTATTGACAGTAGTACGCACAACCATTATAATCTCAAACGGAATTATGATATTCCATACGACCTGTTCTGAGCTGGAATTCGGCCTGCCTTTAGTGATGTGAGCAGACCTCATTAAAGTGTGAATGCGCACTTTAAAATGCCGTTACGCAATTCCAATGTTCCGCACATATCCGGACATATTATGAAGCAAGGCGAATCGAGATTGAATTACGAGCAAACGAAAGAATGAAGGAGAGATTATTCAAATGTATAGGCGAACTATTGGTTTAATAGTGGTGGGCCTGGTCATGATGGTGGCCCTGGCCGCCTGTGGCGATGCTACGAACACCGCCGGTAGCGGGGCCGGCGCCGGGGCCGCCGGAACCAGTGGCAATGCGGGTTCGATGCCGGGAATGACCACTAAGCCCGGTGAAACTATGCCCGCCATGACTTCTAATGTCACGACTGCGGCTAACGCTGCAACAGCGGGACAGAACATGGGCGGTATGACTATGACGACGGGCGCGGCAAGCGGCAACGCCCAGAGTGATGAAATGACTGCCAGCCTTAAGGGCCTGAGTAGTAAAGAATTTGAAGTCAAGTTTATGCAATATATGATTGCTCACCACCAGGGGGCGATTGATATGGCAAAACTGGTCCCGACTAACACCAAACGGCCTGAGTTAATCAAACTTAGCCAGGACATTATTTCGGCGCAGACTAAAGAGATTGGCGATCAGACCGGTTGGTTGGCTGGATGGTATAATGAAAAGCCGTTAACGGACTCGATGAGTGCCCCCGGCATGATGAGCATGATGGGTGATATGGGTAAACTCAAACAGGCAAAAGACGCCGAGTTTGATAAGCTTTTTATCGCTATGATGATCACTCACCACCAGGCGGCGGTCAATATGGCCAACCTGGTTCCAGGCAAGACCCAACGGCCCGAACTACTCAAGCTTGGGCAGGATATAGTCCGCACCCAAAGCGACGAATTAGCCCAGATGAAGGGCTGGCAAAAAGCCTGGTTTAATGCTTAGCTTCGGGGATCCTTTTAGCCCTGAACAGGTATTAAGGTAGGCTTGGGCTGTAATGCAATAGTGGGAGGGGAGGGGTGGTACTAAATCTAGCCCACCCACCACCACCATCTCTTAACCGCTAGTTCTCAAAGCCAGAATTAGCCAATTTTTTACAGGGAACTCATCACAATGAAGGTATTAATGTCAAAAAATCTATCGTCACGAAATTATCATTTCACCGGCGCAGCCCTGATCTTCGGACTGACCCTGGCAAGTTTGTTATTAGCCGCCTGCGGTTCTAATCCAACCTTTACTCCCACGTCAACTTCAGCCGACCCCAATGTAACGAATTCAATTAGTAGTGGGGGTGTAAGCCAACCAAAAGTGGTGGCTTCCGGCCTTGACGCAAATGGTGGTAAAATTGATTTTACAGAAGCACCAAAGCTAAATGATGGAATACCCGTGTTTTTGTGGTTTGAAACCCAGAATTGAAACTCCTGAACTCAAATGAGGCCCGTCGTGAACGGGTTAAAACAAAAGTATAGTGACCAGATACGGTTTGCCGACCTGAATTTCGAAGATAAAAATAACCAGCCTTTGATAGATCAGTTTCGAGTATTAGGGCATCCCAGCTTTGTGATACTGGATAAGCTAGGTAAAGTTGTTAAACGATGGCTGGGAATTGTAGAGGTGAGTGAACTTGAAAATGCCTTGCTTCTGGCAATTAAATCCTAGGTTTGGAAAGCTATTATTGAGTTCTTAAAGCACAAATTACCGTACCGTTAAGGCTAAAGCGGTTTTTGTAAAAAAGTTTCAATTTCTTTTACAATAAAACGACTATTCTCAAAAACAAGATAGTGATCTGCCGCAATAGAAGTTAAAGTGACTTTCGGTATACCCTTGATCATGGTTTGCACTTTTTCCATCGGAGCAATATTATCTTTCGTTCCCTGGATAATCAAAATGGGAAGGCTTGCTCCCACGACGATTAACCATTGCCTGGTATGAGCTTTGAAAATAACATTTTGCAGGGTTTTTGAATAGGACTGCCAGGTATGGCGTAAGGCGTCTTTAGCTACTATTCTAGGGACATTGCGAACAAACCAGGGTACAACCAGCATAAATAGAGGCCGGAACCGGCACATAATTGAACAGGCAACATGGGCCAGCGGATTATCCATGGCTATTAGCCGGTTAAAAAGACTACTTCTTTTGACGGTCTGACGGGCATCCTCTTCATCGAAATAGGCTGGCAGCGCCAACAGAATTAGTTTGGATACCTCATCCCCAAACTCTTTGGCATAAGCCAGCACCATCAGGCATCCCATCGAATAACCTACCAGATAATACTTTTCCAGCCCGAGTGATTGGATTGTATAGCGGATCGAATGAAGATGCTCTTCAACAGTATAACTAATATCCGGTTTGGGAGAGTGTCCAAAACCCAATATGTCCAGAAAAATAAGCCGGTAATTCTGAGAGAGTGCTTCAAAATTACTATCCCACATGGTGGAGGAGCCGGTAAAGCCGGGCAAGAAAACAATAGTTTTGGTATTGTGAGTGCCTAAAATTCGGGTATATAACTTATAATTATTTGTTATCAGATTATCCATCGGATGTCCTAACCTTTTACTTTAAGCAGGCGACAAATCTGAATGGTTGTCGCAGCGCCTGACTCCTCAATCAATAAAGCTAGTGCATCGGCAAAGAAGTCTGGCGAGAATACAAATGTTGAGCCATTAGATGAGGAGAAAGGGGTAATTTATGATGCAATCCCGTTTATTGTGTAATAACCGCGGCTCTCCCGCATTAAACGTGAAAAATGAAATGCCGACTTACGCCAAAGTCCGTTTCCCTTAAGCCGCTCGAATTACTTGGGCTTTCAACAATTCAAAACCGGCCCTTCCGAAGTAGGATAGGCGGCCAGCGAGTTACCTCATGTTTTTTGCAAGTGAAAAAGGGTTCATCGTCACTTTCCGTGAAAACCAGGTTTCGTACCCTCATTCACAATTCTATGCTGCTGATCTATGAAGTACTCTTGCTCGCAAAAGGTCGAACTTCGCCCGACCGTACATTTCTC
>JBBQGA010000072.1:0-13133 GCA_038322625.1 Chloroflexia bacterium | reverse complement strand
ACAGGTGACCTAATAAAAATATAAAACCTTTCCTTTTAAACTGGCGTTTTAATATTTTTACTCCCAGGATCCGGCCTTGCTGGATACTTGGTCTAACCGAGCTGGGATCGACCAAGTAGCCAGCACAGGGTGAACAAGCTTATTTTGACCTACTAAATTCAAGTTCTATTCTACCTCAAAGTTCACCTTGAAGCCCAACGCATTACTGATAAGATTTACCAGTATTTGATTGTCCAGTAATAATATTGACTTTACCAATTTTGAAAGAAACTACTCGCGTTTCGCCAGTAAAACTATAAAAAATTAGTAACTACTCAGGTCCCACCCCTGACCCTTCCCCAGGGAGGGGAAAAGAAGAAGAAAAGAGTTTTTAAAGGGGAGACCCCTTTATTACCCCCCGCAGGGGCTGCGCCCCCACGACCCCTGCTTCGATCCTTTATAGTGGCTTGGTGTGTAGTTACAAAAATTATTGATTGAATCTGCATATTTAAGGTTGAATACCCCAGATTCTATAACTGGTTGCTTCTTCTCCTGCTAGAGCGATCCATCTGCCAACAAAACGTGCCTTGTACTTTAACAATTCAGCTACGCTCCAACGGTGGTCGGTCAAACCACTCGCTATCTAAAAAGGCTAACCTACATTTCACCGTTTAGTGGGGTGCTACCAGAACCTTTCGATCCAGATATTATCGAAGCAGCGACCTTTGCCATCCATGCTGATAGTAATATCAGCTTCTTGTAAGCAACCTGTGAAAGCCAAGCTGGTAAACTGACTACCCCGGTCAGTATTAAAAATTTCGGGACGGCTTACTTTCAGAGCTCGACCCAGTGCATCGAGGCAAAAATCGACTTCCATTGTCACACTGGATTCCCAGGCCAGAATATATCGGCACCCACTAGTGGGTACCCGCCAATCCATTATTGCAATCAGGTAAACAAACCCTTTCGGCATTGGCAGATAGGTAATATCGCAACTCCACACCTGGTCAACCCGTTCAATTTCAACCCCCGGTAAGCGGTAAGGATAGAGCCGGTGATTAGGGTTGGCTTTCGATAAATTCGGTTTTGGATACAAAGCTTCCAGGCCCATTAACCGCAGCAACCGTTGCACGCGCTTGTGATTTACTACCTCGCCTTCTTCACGCAGGCATTCTATCATCAGCCGCTCTTTTTAGTCACCAAAAGGGTACAGATGTACGATTCTGGAGCGGCGGTATCAGACTTCTCAACAGAAACTCGTTGCGGTTGCAAGCTTATAAGTTGGATTTTATAACCCTCATAACTGGTGATATAAGCAGGTAGATTTGTTCCAACAAGCTGCTGACTCGTATCATCCACCAGGCCGGGGATGCTCAGGGAAAGGGTTTGAGGCTGACTTAGCCCAAGTTTGGTAGCGATCAAATTTATACGAGCTTCACCGGCGATTGAACAAACCGAGTTAGGGGTTTTTGGGCAGCGTTGGTCGCCAGTCATGGTAGCGAATTTTATCGAAAGCCCCTCTCCTGCGTAAAGGGCTGTTTGGCCGTACTTTAGCGGTACTCGTTGCCCAAGTACGGCTTTGTTGGCTGGAATAGTCCCATTTTCTACCGGGGTAATGACCAGTTCCAGGACGTAGTCTTCTGTTTTGGGTGATTTAATCTCGGACTTCCCGGACCCATAATTAGTGTAAATCGGCGTTGGTATAGCTCTCGATAGAGCCACATTGTAATTTCCAAAAGTGAGTTTATCTTTGTTGCGCCACCCATCCTGACTATTCAGCGTAAAGCTGTCAATCACTTTGTTATCCCTTAAAAGGTTCAGGCTCACAATAAGTTGGCCTGACCAGGCACAAGCGACATTTGTTGGGCAGCGTGAGTCTTCTAATATCTGACCAAGACTAAGCTGAACATTTTGCCCTTCGAGCTGCGCCACCTGACCAAATCTCAAGTTAAAGGAAATACCCGGCTGAACTTTGATCATTTTTTGTAAATTACCGGTGCCCATAGACTGCGGTGTTTGTTCTGGCTCCAACAGTGGAGTTATTGCGGAGGTAATAGGTAACCTTGTAGGTGTAGAACCGGTATTTAAGATGGTCGAGACTGGGGGGTTTACCTCTACTGTTCCAGACGTCAAATTATTCTGGCCGGATAAAGTAGGGGTAATATCTCCGCAGGCTACCACAAGACTGCTGAGGATTGCGAGAATAATTAGTAGAATTGAAGTTAAGTCGAAGGGCCTTTTCATTTTTACGTTCTTTCTTTTTTCAATTACAATCTATCAGGTTGGTTGTTACGGCTATTTTGTGTAAATAGTAATATTTAGTCTTGCCTACCAGTTAAACTCCTACTGCACCCCAAAAATCACACGATTGGTTTCGATAAGCAAAACTGGTAAGCATAAGGCTATTTTTGTCAGAAACTTGGGTAACTAAGCCAACTCTGAAGACTTTTTATTCATGTGTCGCAACCGAAAAGCCATTATCTGCATAATGCTGTTGGCAAAATAAAGGGTGTTTTGCAACAAGAAATTAAACCGGTCCTTGTTAATTGCCACCAACTTACATTCGGTTTTGGCGATAGCGGTGGCACTCCGCACCTCACCTGTAATTAGCACCATCTCCCCAAGCATCTCACCGGCAGAGACTTTGCCTACCGATTTATTATCCGTTCTGATCTCCACTTCGCCTTCTTTGACGATGTACATTAAATCACCACTCTGACCTTGCTCAAAGATGATCCGACCTGGCCCAAAGGTATCAAAGTTAGAGCTGTTTTGGAAAAGATGAATTCCGTTCATAGTTTTTCTCCTTATAATCCGTTGTTCTTAAATATTTGGTTAAACAGCCGCTAAAAGCCGAAGCTTTCGACCACCCTTTTCGTTAGTAACCTCAGCGACCAGACCTTGCGGAGGTGAGGCTGTTTGAAGGGCGAGGGCTGTACCAACTTAATAGCTGCAACTAATCTGGCTTGCTCGGCCTGTCTGATTAGTTCTTTGGAACGTTGCTTGTTGAGGGTCTCAAGCTCAAATAACGACTGAAACATTATTTTCTCCTTTATATTGTTCTATTTTAACCTTAGTCGGCCCAAATCCCCTGAAAGCCGACCGCTTCTTATTGACCCGCCATCGGGAAACCCTGATAAAAGGGCTGGGGAATGCCGAACGCTGAAATGGCAACCCTGGTTTTATCTGCCGGGTCATATTTTACTTCTACCAGGGTGCCTGGCTGAGTCTGGACCAACTGGATTAGCGACACAAACATTTTGGCTTCGGCCTGAAATGGTTGACCTTGCTGCGGTTGTACCAAAAGCAAAAAACCAAACTGGGGTTTATCATTCATCGAAACGTTGGTTTGCCAGACTTTCAAGATGCTGGCCTGGGCTGCCTGTCCATTTTGCAGTAGAGCCCGGTTGTGTGAACCATTTCGCAATAGTCCGGTTAGCAATGGGAAGACTACCATAGCTGTTATTCCGATTATCAAAATGGGTAAAAGGGTAGAAAGTAACATAACGTTATCGAAACTCATTGATTTTCCTTTCGAGTTGCTTTCGTCCAATTCCCGGTTTTGGGCTGGACAAGCTTTGGATTATCGTAGGCCTATCCTTTATAGAAGGTACGGAAAGGCATTTTGCCTGACTTAGACTTAGCTTGCTTGCGACATCCGGGGGGGAAGCGACTGTTATGCCTTGCTGCTGAAAAAGAATTAGTGCAGGTAATCATAATCAGGACGGTCCAGGTAATTTCTTACCTCCCGGAAGTTCAGGTTGGTTTGTTCCAACCCTACTTGAGTATAAAGTTAGATCAGACATATTACTTCCCCAAAACTAATGATTTAAACCAACTAATATCTACCCTACCCACTCTAAGCGATTATCCCCTAACTGGGGGAAGGCAAAAGGACTAACTGTCTTTACAATAGAATTGTGATTGCGGTTGTGATATTTACAGAGGTCTACAAATGTGTTCATTACTGTGGGGCACCTATATTTGTAGATTGAATACTAAAATAAAGGGGAAAAATGATGAGGCCGGAGAATAAATTATTGGTTCAACAATCTTTTGAAAAGGTCAAACCGATAGCTGCTGTAGCGGCTGATCTGTTTTATGGCCGCCTGTTCCAACTCGATTCGTCGATACGGCCTTTATTCAAAGGCGATATGGAAGAACAGGGCCGGAAATTAATGGTAATGCTAAATCTGGCAATCAAAGGCCTGGATAAACAAGATTTCGAATATGCGACCGAACTTATCGACCAGTCGACGCAGCAAATTTACGAACGAGGCGAACTAAGAACCCTGTTGGGTTGGCTCAAGGCGTTGCCGGTAGAGGTAATTCACGGGCGGCCCCATATGAGCACTAATTACGCCTGGGCCTTAATTCTGGTCGGCCAGACCGAAGCGGCGTCCCCCTACGTTTAGGCCGAAGAAACTGGACTGATCGCAATCGAGGCTAAGAAGCTGCTCAGTCCTGAAATTATAACGGCTTTACGAGGCGAGATAACGGCTTTGTGGGCTTTTATCGAGCGAAGCCGGGGTAACTTTAACCTAAGTTTGGTCCTTGGTCAGTCTGCTCTGGAAATGATCGCTTTATCCCAGGCTTTCTTACGTTGCGCGATTACGGTAAATCAAGCCTATTGCTATTCGGCACTGGGTGATATGGAGGCAGCCAATCGCGAATTTCACCGGGCTGAGGTGGGCGGTCGAGAGTGTGGCAGCGGTTATTTTATGCTCCTGGGTATTATCTCTCAAGCTAAAATCCAACTCGAACAGGGTCATTTGTGGGCAGCCCGTGAAAATTGCCGCCGGGCTTTGCGAGAAACTGAACTTGCCTTATTGCCGGTAATGGCCCATGCTCACAGTGTGCTGGGTCAGATTTATTACGAATTAAATGAACTAGAAAAAGCCTTACAATCGCTGCGCCGGGGCTACGAATTACTAGAAACTACCACTGACCTTTATTTTGATAATATTAAAACCGAGCTGGTCCGGGCACATCTGGCCTCCGGTGAGCTTGAACAGGCTCGAGCCATACTCGAAAAACTCGACCAGCCTACCCCAAATCACGAGAAAACGATGGTATTGGAAAGTCTGAAGCTGGAGTTATGGCTGGCTCGGAATGATTTGGCCCCTGCCATACAATGGTCTAATGACGCTACCGTAGAACACTCTCCCGGTTGGTTGGGCCATTCCGAAGTCCGACAATTGTTGATTGCCCGCGTGCGTTTAGCCCAGAAGCAACCGCTTGAGGTGTTAGAGCTAGCTTCTAAAGCTTTTGAAAGCAGCCGGCAAAACAGGCGAACCCTCCTTATGTTGGAAAGTTTAGTGTTACAGGCGGTTGCTTTATTTACCCAGAACCAGCCGATAGCAGCCAGCCAAACCCTGATAAAGGCTTTGCAAATAGCCGAATCGGAGGGTTATGTACGGGTGTTTGTCCAGGCCGGTCCAGTTGTCGCAAAGTTATTGGTAACTTTAACCGACTCGAACCCACTTCCAATCTCAGACCGCTATCTTGCCCTATTGCTCTCAGAGTGTAAGATTGAGACTGGTGGGGCAGTAGTGCTACCTCGAACCTCCTTGCCGGACCGGTCGCTTACGGCATTAGCCTTGCCCGAACCCCTTACTGAGCGTGAAACTGACGTTTTAAGATTGCTGGTTACGACCAGTTTGAACAGTTCAGAAATGGCCGAAAACCTGTCAATCGCGGTCAGTACTGTTCGCACCCATGTCAAAAACCTTTATAGCAAATTGGAAGTTCAGAACCGGCTTGAAGCGATCAAACGCAGCCAGGAACTTGGATTGCCCTAAAGCACAAAATCATCCATTGTTAGATATTTTTGACCCTTCTCAAATCGAAGATCAAGCTTTGCACCGGCAGTTTTTCTTGCTGCTCAATTTGCTTGAGAAGGCTCTAAGCGAGAACAGCCAATTCAAGGAAGAAATTGCCACCGGCGGGATGTTCAATTCGGGGAAGACCATTCTCGGTTAAGAAGGGGTGTCGCTCTCCATCTCAATGCCGTCTTAAACAATACGGCTTTAGGACTACTACTTTCGAGCGGGGTTACGAATGTGGCTAAGGCGCGACTTGAAATGGACTACGACCCAACTCTGGTTCACGATTTACTCACTCAGCCGCTTTTGTCAACTCTTGACCTTGCAACAGCCCTGCGTACTACCTGCCTGCTTATTGACACACCCTAGAATACAGCCTAAAATAAAGTCAAGTAATTAGTGGATTATTTTCACAACCAAATTAAGAAGCTTTTTAGTGAAGACAACAAATTTAATAACCATATTATGTGTGTGAGAAGGTGGATTCAATGGCTTCAAACATATTCAATACATTTTTGTCTCGTCATACAGCCGAACTTAAGGACAGATTCAGTAAGCATTTAAGCGGTGTGTTTCCAATGGTTTCGTCAGAAGAATTAAATACCATTAACACTAACCTGGTATCGTTCTTCCTTGGTCGAATACTTGGTACTCTCGAAATTGAGGATCCTCTGACCCAAAGTATCATAGCTGAGACCTTAGAAACTAAAGTAAGCCCTGAGACAATGCGTAATAACATCGAGGTGTTTTTCGCTGCACTTGACGATTTATGCTCCTCAGACCCTGTTTTAAGCGAGGCAGAGCGAAGCCACATTGAGAGAATGCTTAAGCAGTCGCATAAT
The DNA here is from genome assembly GCA_038322625.1 of Chloroflexia bacterium. Taxonomy (GTDB): domain Bacteria; phylum Chloroflexota; class Chloroflexia; order Chloroheliales; family Chloroheliaceae; genus 54-19. Next base: position 6,487 of record JBBQGA010000072.1, on the reverse strand, counting down.
TTCCTTTTGACTAATATATTTTTGGTGAATGCTAGGAACTTAAAGGAGAAGTGAACTACGATTTCGAGCGAGTTCTAACACCGGAGAGAGATTGTATTAATTACTAAACGAGCTCGCCGATCCGCCCAGTTCAAGGTCTGCTTCCTTACGCAGCATGGCTTTGAGTCCTTCGTGGGCTTTGAGCAAGATGCGGGCACGGGTAGTTTTGCGAGCCGAGGGTTTACCCTGGCTAATCAGGTGTAACAAGGAAGCTTCTTCATTAGCTTTAAGTTAGACCTGTTATTTAGTAGCTTTTTTATTCATATCTCCAGTCCACCACTTGAGTGCTTGATTAGCAAAATACTGTGGACGTGGTACTATTATGGAGATGGCAAAAGAAGCCCGGCTAGCGAGGGACGCTTAAATCAGTGCTGATAGCCGGGCTATTAGAAGATTATGATCTGATCTTAAACCCTGCTCAAGGCTTTAGAGGCGATGTCACGGATTTGCTGGGCCGGAATTTCGGTATTACCCGGCTGAATACTGACAATATTATCGCCCTTGATGATGAAAAGGAAGCTGCTGGCGGTTGCCGCGTAATCGCCCAGGCCGCTAACCGATTTGGCCGGGGTACCGAACTCATACTGTTTTACGGCACTGTCGAAATTAGCGCGGGTACCGTGCGTCCAGGTTACTGAAATCCAGGGAATACCAGCGAGTGTGTTGGGTTTAGGCTTCGTTAGATAAAAGGTACAGCCGCCATATTCCAACTTGGGTTCCGTGAGAGTGTCCCCCAGTATAGCTTCCAACTCGGCTCTTGTAACCAGACTACAGGGGCCTTTGTTACTGGATGACACCTGAGCAGCCGTCGTGGCTGCCGCCGATGCAGTGGCCGCGACGGTCGTGACAGGGTTTGAGGTTCTGGCCGCAATAGTAGTTGCGAGTGCCACCGCCGGGGTAGTTCCGCTACCGCTAGTGGCGGTAAAGGTAGTTGACAGACCGGAAAACAAACCACCACTCCCGGTCAATTGGCCGCCTGAGGCAGTGACAGCGGGGGCGGGAGTGTTTTCGCCACAGGCCACCAGCAGCAAGCTCAAGATTAATATTAACAGTCCGGCGCACTTAAAACCAGATAGTTTGAAGTCAAAAAAGTTCATTTGTTTATTTCCCCTTCTCCAGTAATTTATTGCTTGATAGTAATCTGAAAAATATTTTTACCTGGCCCAATCGACCCAGTTAACGCCATCCGTTCCGCCAACCACCTGTCCGGTAGCCACCTTGAGTTCCTTTAAGTCGTTGCCATTCGGACCGGCTACTACCGCCACCAGTTCGCTGCCGTCGCTCGACCAGGCTAACCGGCTGGGGCTGAGACCCTGGAAAAAGATTTTTCCGGCGAGCGGGCTATTTTGCCCCGGTACACTGACCAGAAATACGGCATCCCCGGCCACCGCGATGGTTTTTCCGTCCGGTGAGAGCGTGGCGTCATTGTAATATTTGGTCGAGCTGTTTATAGTATGCTGCCCGGTTGTTATCGCCTGCCCGAAGGATGAAAATGCGGAACTACCATAGTAAATTCTACTGGGGCGGTCAGGGCCGTCTGTCATTTCCCAGATGAAGGCACTATATGATCGGGAGTAATCGTAGACCGGAAGAAATTCGTGAAAGTTAAGAGTACCCAGGTCCATTAACTGCCCGGTCGGAATATAACACCGTAATAAAAGATGGGACCCGACGGTCTGTACACCGACCATTATAGCGTCATCGCTCCAGCGCACCAGAGTATATAAATACTTGCCACTCACCGTACAGTGATTGCGTTTTCCGGTGCCGTCGAGGTTTACCGACTGGATCAGGTTGGATAGCTCACCGTTAGAATCGCCGATAAAAGCCACCCGCTGCATATCGGGGGAAAATATAGGCGAGGTACCCACCGCGATTTTGGTAAGGCTGCCTCCTTGAAGCGAGCTATATAACTCAATATTGCCGTTATCGCGGGCCAGTACCGCTTTGCCGCCAATAATCGGACCAGGCCCAGCGGTGGCGGGGTCGCCCGCCGAGGCAGCCTTACCGTAACGCCACTGGTAATAGTGCTGGCCGATGTTGCCCATTTCAACTTTGTAGGGGTCGGGGTTGGATGGAGTATAAGTCAAAATCCGCCGCTGAAAGAGTTGAACCAGTACATCTTTATCGACACCCCCGACGGTCGCCCGAATCCAGTAGGCTTCGCTGACCGGTAAACCAAAAACGAATATAAGCGGGTTAGCGGTGTAAACAAAAGCCGTCACATCCATACCCCTGGCACCTGAACTAACTATACCTTTCTGGTACATAAAACGGTAGAACACGTCCGCCACGTTATGATGGGTAGTCGGATCATAATAACTGTATGTGGTTTGGACCGGCGGCGTTACCGGACCGATCCGGCCCCGCAGGTCTCGCCCGGTGTTGATTACCTGTCCGCTACGAACGGGCAAGGCCGGGTTGATCGTCATAACTTCTTCCCCAAAGGCCGCATAGCGGGGCGAAGGGTTATTGGGGTCGAGGGCATCGCCGGCTACGCTCAAATCGCTGGGTAAAAGAGTCGTAAAGGTATTGTCGCCATCCTGCCGTCGCCCGGTCGCCAGTTCCACCGTCAAAAGCCCGTTGGTAACGTTGGTTATATCATATTCGTTCTGAGCCGGTTGAGTCGATTCCATGCGCGCTTTGTCAAAATATTGTACCGGGCGGGTCCCACCGGGAGCCTCGCGGTAATTTTCAGTTTTGATCGCGATTGAGGTCGGCCCCCAGGTGTAGCCCCGGCCCAGGTTGGGGGTCCCATTTTCGACCGGACCGTCGCTATAACTCCAGACCGAACGGAAACTCTGGTTATCAAAATTGGGAGCCGCCAGGGTAATCCCAGTCCCAAAACCGGTTAAGCCCAGCGTTAGAACCAACAATAACAGAAGGGCTATTCTTAGTCTTAACAGATACTTTTTAGTCAAAGTAAGGCTATTCCTTTCTTAAAATCTAATTAAACTTGAAATCAGCCTGTGTAATACAAGCTCTGGTTTCAAATGTTCTTTATTCACTTCACGACCGAGCAGATAAATTAAATATTGGAAGATAAAGCTTTTTACAAGCCTGTTATAACCGAGATGTATTGGACCCATAGTACATTATTTGTTTAACAATGTAACTACCCGAAAGTAGGGTTGATCGGGTAGTTAGTTAAGGGGTTGGGATAGGGGAAAGCTTAGGTTTTTCAGAAAAGTGCGGAACGAGGGATTTTCTCACAGTAAATTTAATTCTTTTGCCCGTGCCAGGGCCTGGGTCCGGCTTTTCACCAGCAGTTTTGCGTAGATGTTTTTGAGATGCCACTTGATAGTATTTGGTGTAACCACCAGCTTTTCGGCGATTTGCTGGTTGGACAAACCCAGGGCGATTAAGCGTAAAACCGCCCGCTCGCGTTCGCTGATCGGCTCTACCAGGCCCGTCAACATAGAAGCGGCGGGAGCAGTGACCGGTCCCTCGATTGGGGTTTCGGGTGGTGCCGGTTCCGCGACCGCCAGAGCCAGCCTTATTACCTGTTCCAGGGGCAATTGCTCCCCGGTTTGCCAGGCCGCTTGCCATCTAACCTCGCCCAATTGGTCGCGGGCCTGTTCGATTGGTTGCTGGAAATTTTGCTGATAAATCGCCGAAAGGGGGGCATCAATCGACTGGCGTAAAGCCTGGGCCGCCCCGAACAATTGACCGGCTACCGAAGCCCGATTTTGCAGGGCGGCTACTCGCGCCATTTCCTCCAGAGCCGCCGCCAGATGCACCTTATCTTTAAGGGTGTGCAGCAATTGTAAAGCTTCGGCCAGAAAGTTAGCCGCGCGGGGCTGATCACCCTGAATGCTAACCAGATCACCCAGATTGAACAGCAAAATCGCAATCTCGCGCTGGTCCCCAACCCCTCTTTGCAGAGATAACGCTTCCTGATAGTAACCCTCCGCTTCGGCCAGGCGGCCTTGAAGTTGGGTCAACTCACCCAGGTTATTAAGGCTCATGGCAATACTGCGCGGGTTGCCTAATTCTCGTTTAAGAGCCAGACTCTCCCGGTAATATTCGCCCGCCTGTTCGTACTGGCCCTGATGATAAAGCATTACCCCCAGATTATTTAACACCAGGGCAATACTCCGCCGGTCGTCCAATTGCCGGTGTAGAGCCAGACTCTCCTGTTGGAGAGTTAAAGCAGCTTGAAAGTCGCCTTGTTTGGAGGCTAGATTACCAGCCGCGTTAAGGGCGGTCGCCCGACCGGGGCCAGGCAGGTTTATAGAGTTGCTCAAAAGTTCCTGTAGCCACTGGCGGCCTTCGCTGAGATAACCTCTAAAATCCCAAAATTGGGCCAGGGCCGCCGCCAGTCTTAGTCCGGCCTCCGGATCAGCTTCTTTGGCCCAGCTCAGGGCGGCCCGCATATTCGGATGCTCGCGGTCCAACCGAGCCAGCCAGCTTACTTGGTCGACCCCCTGCAAAAAGGGTGTAGCTTGCCGGGCGAAATCCATAAAAAATTCAAGCTGACGCTGCCGGACCACCGTTTTGGCCGGGTCAAGCTCCAGTTGTTCGAGAGCGTACTCCCGCACAGTTTCCAGCATAGTCAACCGGGTTTCCGGCTCTGAACCGACCCTGGTGCCAGTCATTTCAATGTACCCTGATTGTATTAAACTTTTATTAGCCAGCGAACGCAGAGTGTGTAAAAGCTCGATAGAAGTTTCAGGGGTGGCGCAAACTTTTTCGGCTGCTTCAAGGCTACAGCCGCCAGCAAACACCGCCAGATAGCGAAAAAGAGTTTGTTCGGCGGGGGTTAAAAGCCGGTAACTCCATTCGATTGTATTGCGGAGAGTCTGGTGACGTTCCGGTGCATTTAGAGGACCACCGGTCAACATCGGTAAAGGGTGTTCCAGCCGGGCTAATAAGGCCTGTGGCGAAAGCAAACTGGCCCAACCGGCGGCCAGTTCAAGGGCCAGCGGCAAACCATCCAGCCGGATACATAGCTGGACGACGGCCCCCATATTCTGAGAAGTAACCTTAAAATCCGCCCGGAGAGTTTGCACTCTTTGGATAAATAACCGGACGGCGGCGATCTGTGTCAGGTGCTGGGGTGTTTCGGGTAACAGATTTAAATCGGGCAACTCCAGTGGTGGCACTGTAAACAGGTTTTCCACCGCTAGATTTAGCGGACTACGGCTGGTTACTACCATTTTAAGCGAAGGAACGAATTTTAACAGATCATCCAAAAGGCCCGCCGCTTCTGAGACCTGTTCAAAATTATCCAGCACCAGTATATAGGGCTGACTTTGCAAGCGGTTTTTCACCTGATCGAACTGAGTTTGCTCCGGGATTTCTTTGAGTTCGAGGGCCTGGGCCAGCGCGGGCAACACGAGTTCCGGCTGATTGAGAGCCGCCAGCGGCACAAAAAGTAGCTGGCTTAACTCCTCCACCAGACCGGTAGCCAGTTGTAATGCCAGCCGTGTCTTGCCCACGCCGCCCGGTCCCACCAGGGTTATCAGCCGCAGATCCGGGTGGTGGATTAATTCTTTAAGAGCAACAAGCTCACGCTCTCGACCGATTAATGGATGGGCCTGATAGGCCAACAGATTTCGGAGAGTTTGACCAGAATGTGTCTCGGAAAAAAGTGCTGCCGGTGCGTCCGAATCGTTCAAATAATATCACCCCGTACAAATATGCCAGAAGTCCGATTCACTGCCAGATTAAGTATACTTAACCTAACCCACACAAAGCTAAACAAAAGATAAAAGGTAGGCTATTCAACGCAGGAATAGCCGCTATGACATGGTTCGCTAAAATTAACCCAAATATCTACCACCGTTTAAGAATTTGATGATCAGTAACTACAACGGGCGCGGGTGGCGGTAAATCTATAACCTGTCTTACGCGCCTCAGACTTTGACCTCGCAACTGATAACCACACTCGCCACAATGGTCCAGGGCGTGCACTTGGGTTTGGGTAGCAGTTTCTAATTTACGGCCATTATTGAAGTTGGCTTCGCGTTTGCGCCGGGCTTTTTTCTCAAAAGAAATTTTGGCTTTGTTAGGTTTGAGCCAGGAAGGGGGCGGAGTTTTAGTCTGTTCAAGTTCGGCAATTCGTTTATGGGCGGTTTCCAATTGAGCCAAAGCTTCGGCCAGCTTTTGCTCTAGCTCGGCTATTGTTGTTTTCAGTTGACTGGTTTCGGCTTCATTTTCCATTACTCTATTCTATCAACTAGGTCAAGTCTGAACACTTACACAAATTGCATAACGTATGGTTGGCTAAGGGTTGAGAAGTGAGACAAGAATGACTAATAAAAACTGAATACATCTAAGAGCCTGTTTCATAACCCGTAAAGCAGTATCGTATCAAAAAGACGGGGCTAGCCCAATAAAGACCAGTTTGGTATAATAGGCCGATGTTAGAAGAACTTGACCCTTCTACAATTGAAGATGCCACTAGCCGAGCTCTGGTTATCCAGCTTCTTAATCTCCTGGAGAA
>JBBQGA010000071.1:0-13505 GCA_038322625.1 Chloroflexia bacterium | reverse complement strand
CTCTACTGGTATCAAGCTGACTAAAATTGCAATGGCAGCCTTAGAAACCCAAATCGAGCGAAAGCAGGGTCTTGAAAAATGGTTTGTGGACATCTCCTTTGCCAATACTTGGAACGCTTAATTGTTTTTAAGTCCCTTAGTAACAGGGGCACCCTGAGGGTACCCGCCTGTATACCCCCCGCATGGCACCCAGTGGGTACCCGACCCCCACGACCCCCGCTTTAGTTCCGTTTGTGGGGAATAAGGCCTGAGTTTATTGGTTTTTGCGGCTCAAAGATAAACCGGCCAGCAGCCCCAATGCCACCGCCGCCAGCGTTCCGGCCAGGTAGCCCCTTGCCAACCGGTCTTGCGGCAAGCGCGGCTTCTGCGGCAAGCCGTAGGCTTCCGGTTCGTCCACCAACAAAAAAAACGCATTCAGGTCGCCGACCTCGGTTTGCTCGTCTACCCCGTACAGATAGGCCTCGGAAACTCCCCGGTCGTGCAAATCGGCTACTCGCTGGCGAGCCATCATCTTCAGATCGGTTAGCTCGCCAAAAAGGATACTATCGGTCGGACAGGCTTTCGCGCAAGCCGGTTCCAGGCCTTCCTTCTGGCGGTCGTAGCACAGCGTACACTTGAAGGCCCGGCCATCGTCGCGCTGCAAAGCCACCACCCCAAACGGACAGGAAGGCACACAATAACCGCAACCGTTGCAAATATCCGGCTGGATATACACCCCGCCAAACTCGTTGCGAATGATCGCCCCGGTCGGACAGGCCTCTAAACAACCGGCGTTCGTACAGTGTTTGCAAACATCGCTCATCATCAGCCAGCGACTGGCATCCGGGAAACCAACCTGCAAAGTGGCGTTGCCATCCACATTCAGATAGGGAAGTGGGCCGGAACCCAGCGCGCCACCGGTGCCGCTATCGGCTGCCGCGACCCCGGCGGTCATAGGCAGCTTGGGCTTGGTTTGCATCGACTCGATAAAGGCCACGTGCCGCCAGGAAGTAGCTCCCAGAGACACCGTGTTATCGTAGCTCATGCCGGTCAATTCAAAGCCGTCGGCAGGTAGCTGGTTCCACTGCTTACAGGCGACCTCACAGGCTTTGCAGCCAATACAAAGCGTCGTATCGGTAAAAAATCCGTTTGCCATAAGCCGTTAAGCCTCCTGCTTATTCATTTTTAGCCCGACCCTGTCCCGCCGCCTCGTGGGCTGCCGGAGTTTGGCCCTTGTGTCCAGCGTCGGCACTAATGTTATTGGTGTGCTTCAACATATCCACCACGCCCAGTTGCACTTCGTGCGCCAACTGACCGGCCTCACCGCCTCTGGCGACGACGACATCGTTAGTGGAAGAAGGCTCCGAGGGGGCCGATTCACTCCGGCGACCTTTGCGAAGATTGGCCGTAAAAGTTTTGGCCTCGTGTATCTTCACGTTGGGTTCCTCGACCAGCGGGGTCATGTTGTTGACCGTATCGCCGGTGATTAGACCCCGGCTACCCCAGTGATAAGGCAAACCAATCTGATAAATTTTCCTGCCATCGATCATCAAGGGCTGCATCCGGTTAGTGACCATCACCCGCATTTCAAGCTCGCCACGCGTGGTGGTAACGGTAGCCCAGTCACCTATCGCAAGCCCTTCTTTGGCGGCCAGTTCCGGGTCGATCTCGGCAAATAACTCCGGTTGCAACTCGGAAAGCCAGGGCACCCAGCGGCTCATGGCCCCCGAAGTGTGATGTTCGGTCAGCCGGTAGGTCGTCACAATGTGCGGGAAACGGGGGTCTTCGCTCGGATTGATCCGGTTTTCGGGTCCTTCCGATCTTTTGACCATCGGGTTGCTTTGCTGGCGGTAAACCGGATTATGGACCGGCGACTCGACCGCCTCGTAGTGGGTCGGCAGCGGTCCATCGTGTATGCCGTTCGGGACAAATAACTGGCCTACGCCATCGGCCAGCAATATGAAAGGCGCGGCCCCACTATGAGCGGCCATCCCCTTGCCGTTCGGGTCAGCTGGAGTATTGGGGGCTTTGGTCAGCGGGAAATCCGGCACATCGAAGCCTACCCATTTACCTTTGCCGATTTTAGGCGTGGTAGCATCCTCGGCCTGGCTGCCCTCCAGTGTTTGCAATTCATCTTCGGGTTGCCACCAGATCAGCTTTTTGCGGTCGCTCCAGGGTTTACCCGCCGGGTCGGCACTGGCCCGGTTGTACAAAATTCGGCGGTTGGCGGGCCAGGCGAACCCCCAACCGCTATGGTTGGTAAAACCGGGTTCACCGGAACGAACGCCGGGTGGGTCGGCCCTCCGGCTGGCGGCCAGGTTTTCGCCCTTTGCGTTTACAATGCCGCTATAAATCCAGGCTCCACAGGCTGTCGAGCCGTCGTCCTTGAGATCGGCAAAACCGGATACCGGCTTTTTACCATCCACAAAATAACCGCTAATCTCCTGGGCGACCGGTTCCAGGTTGGGTTCGCCGATGTGCGGCTCCTTGATAGGCAAATCCCAGATCAGGGCCTGGATCGGCTTATCTTTGCTCAAAGAACTGTCTTTGTAAAGCTCTTTGAGCCGCTTGCCCAGGTGGTAGACAAACCAGGTCTCGCTGCGGGCATCGCCCGGCGGGTCGACCGCTTTTTCGTGCCATTGGACCATGCGCTGAGTATTGGTGTAGCTACCCTCTTTTTCAGCTACCGCCGCCGCTGGCATCAAAAAGACTTCCGTGCCCACCGTTTTGGGGTCAATCCCTTCGGCGTTCCAGAACTCACCGGTTTCGACCGGATACAGGTCCCGCACGACACACCAATCCAGTTTGGTCATGGCTTTTACCTCGGTCCGGGCGTTTGGTCCACCCACCCCGAAGTTCTCGCCCATCACGAACAGTCCCTTGATCTTTTTGTCCAGCATATTAAAGAATATCTGGTTGTAGCTGTAGTCGCCATTGATCTTGGGCAAGAAATGAAAACCGAAATCATTTTCCGGCGTAGCATTCGGCCCGTACCAGGCTTTCAGCAAACTGACTACATACTTTGGCATATTGTGCCACCAGCCGGTCGGGCTGTAGTTATCTTCCAGGTATTTGGAAAGGGTATATTGTTTCGAGCTTTCCATCGGCACCTGCAAATAGCCCGGCAGCAGGTTATAAAGGGTCGGAATGTCGGTCGACCCCTGGATCGTCGCGTGACCACGCAAGGCCATTACCCCGCCGCCGGGTCGCCCGACATTACCGAGCAGCAGTTGCAAAATCGCCGCCGCCCGGATCATCGCCACGCCCACGCTGTGCTGAGTAAAGCCTACCGCGTAGCAAAACGCGCCAGTCTTGTCCGGCCCACTATTTTCAACAAAGGTTTTGGCGACTTCCATAAAGACATCTTTGGGCGTACCACAAACTCTTTCAACCATTTCAGGGGTATATCGCTGAAAATGGCGTTTCATGACCTGGAACACCGAGTGCGGGTCGCTCAGGGTCAAATCCTGCAAGGGTGGGGCGGTACGTACCCCGCTCATATTCTGCTGGCTGTGCGCGTCGCCTTCATCGGGGTTGTCGGCGTGGTTAGCTGGAGTGCCGCCACCCGGTGTGTCATACTGCCAGGTCTCGCGGTCGTAGACGTGCTTGGCCGGGTCGTAACCGCTAAACAAGCCGCCCAACTCATCTGCGTCGGGTCCTTTGAAATTCTCGTTGAGCAGGAAAGAGGCGTTGGTGTAGTTCAAGACATAATCTTTGAAATAAAGATTGTTTTGCAACACATAATTGATAATCGCCCCCAGAAACACGATGTCCGTACCGCTCCGAACCGGCGCATAAAGATTGGCAGTCGCGCTGGTACGGGTAAAACGCGGGTCGACGTGAATAACTTTAGCCCCTTTCTCACGGGCTTCCATTACAAAGCGATAGGCAACAGGGTGACACTCCGCCATATTGGAACCTTGAATCAAAATCACATCGCTATTGACCAGGTCCCAGGGAGCAGTCGTAGCCCCGCCCCGACCAAAAGATGTACCCAGACCGGGTACAGTGGAGCTGTGTCAGATACGGGCCTGATTTTCTATATAGACTATACCAAGTGAGCGAAACAGCTTGATAATCTGGTAATTTTCCTCGTTATCCAACGTCGCCCCGCCGATATGGGCGATAGCCTCGGTCCGGTTGATCGGCAGATTGGGAAATTCGCTGCTAAATTCTTGAAGCGATTCGTCACGGGTCTTTTTTACCAGTTGAGCGATCCGTTCCATCGCCCAATCCAGCGGTTTTTCTTCCCACTTGTCGCTAAAAGGTGCCCGGTATTTCACTTTGGTCAGCCGCAGAGGGTTGACGATCAAGCTGTAGGTTGCGCTACCTTTAGGGCAAAGCGTCCCTCGATTCACCGGGCTATCAGGGTTCCCCTCGATGTCTATAATTTTCTTTTCTTTGACATAAACTAGCTGACTGCACCCAACCGCACAGTAAGGACAGATGCTGTGAAACTTCTGCGCCCCTTTTATTCGGGGTTCCAGGTGCTTGCTGCGCTGGCTGAGGGGATTTGGCACCAGGCCGATATGCTCTCTGAGCGAGCCGAGCAACCCTTTTCGTTCTTTATTTATAGCCATAAACCTGAGCTTTCTAGTAAACCATGACTGACTTGGTTGGTAATACATATTCGGATAAAATATCGCCAGGAGAGCCGGTCTAACAACCAGGCTCTCCTGTTCACAAAATTACTGCTTGCTGGTTGCCCCACTTAAAGTAGCCGGTCTTTCGGTGGGCTTACTCAAGAACCGGGCGACAAATGGTAATACCGCGCTGACCAGCAAAATTACTGCGATAACCAGCAGGGCATCTTTGGTTTTCATGTTAGAAATAAGGATAGGACCCACCACTGCGCCGGCCCCCCAGGCCGTAAGCATCGCGCCGTAAATAATACCAGCATTCTTCGGGCCAAAGAAATCGGCGGCAAAGGCTGGCATGGTGCCAAAGCCACCGCCATAGCACAGAGCTATCAGCGAGCAGGGAACCAGCAGCAACGCGAAATCGCTTATATTTGGTAACAGGAAGAAGCAAATTACCTGAATGGCAAAAATTGCCACAAATGTAAAAGGTCTGCCGATCCTGTCGGAAGTCCAGCCCCAGAATAAGCGGCCCAGGCCGTTAAAGACCGAAATCGTACTGACCAGAATGGCGGCGGTACTGGCATTAACTTTGGTAAATTCGGTGGCAAGCGGTGAAGCTACCGAAATCAAAGCCGCCCCGGCAGTCACATTCAGGGCCAGAATTGCCCACAGGACATACCACCTGGGACTGCGTAAAGCTTCGCCCAGAGTGTATTCTTTAGCGTTGCGTTCGCCGACTTGCTTGGGAGTAGCGGTCCAGCCTTCGGGCTTGTATCCCGCCGGAGCTTTGCGGAAGAAAAATGACGCGCCCACTACCACAATCAAAAAGAAAACGCCCAGAATGTTGAAGGTCGTGCGCAAATTCGGGTAATCCGGTTCCGGCCCGATCAAGGCGGTCGCAACCGGCCCGGTCACAAAGGCACCCAACCCAAACCCGGCTACCGCCAACCCGGTAATAAACCCGCGCCGGTCGGGGAACCAGGGGATCAGCATCGCCAGCGGCACAATATAGCCTAAACCCAAACCGATCCCGCCGATCACGCCATAAGTCAGATACAAAACGATCAGGTTCGGCGCAAACCCAGCCAGGAATACTCCCAGACCGTACAGCACGCCACCGGCCATCGCTACAGGCCTCGGACCAAAGCGAGCCTGTAAATAACCACCAAACACCGCAGTCAGACTCAAAGAAACCAGCGTAATCGTGAAAGTTAGACTGGCATCCGGTTTCTGAACATTAAATAAATGTTGTACCGGTTTAAGAAATACGCTCCAGGCGTAAACCGCGCCCAGCGACAGTTGCATAAAAAAAGCCGCAACCGCAATTACCCACCGGTTTGCTACGGCAGGTTTACTAACAGAACTCTCCATGGGTCCCCTCCTGTATCTACTCTGATACTACAGATTGTCAATAGATTGTTAAGCGTTTATTTTAGGTGCGATGGTCTTAAAGTATGTTATATAAGTATTTTACGTAGGTGAGCGTTTTAAGATATGTGCGCACTCCGGTTTGCCTCTGAATGGCACTTCTTGGTACATTTAACAAGTATTGTCTAAGTTTGTCAATCAATATTCTTTTTGTTTGTCACAAATCGACCAACATATATGCAATGGCAATCAACAGTAAATTTTTATCAAGAATAGGACCACTAAGGAACCTGAGCTGCTAGAATTGGGAGGTTATATGGGGTAATAAATCCATACTGACCATTGAATTTTTTAATAGTTTCGTACAGGAAAATTTAGACGGGCAAAAAGCTAAAGAAAAGTAAGTCTTACAAATCGGCCAGCGTCCGATTTTTATCGCGCGACTGCTGGGCCAGTTCTTCTTTGAAGCGGACCAGCTTTTGAAACAGGTTGGCATCGTAGGTTGCCAGAATCTGGACAGCCAGAATCCCGGCGTTGCGTCCGCCACCGATGGCAACCGTCGCCACCGGCACACCGGGCGGCATCTGGACAATCGACAGAAGCGAGTCGAAGCCGCGCAGCATTTCGCTTTGCACCGGCACCCCGATCACCGGTAGCGGGGTGTAAGCCGCCACCATTCCTGGCAAATGAGCCGCGCCACCCGCCCCCGCGATAATCACTTTCAAACCGCGTTCGTAAGCCGTCCGGGCGTACTCAGCCATATCCTGAGGCGTGCGGTGAGCCGAGACTACCTGCCGCTCGACCACTACGCCAAACTGAGCGCAAATATCGGCAGCTGGTTTGAGGGTCGGCCAATCCGAATCGCTACCCATAATCAGGCCGACCAGCGCGGTTCCTCCTGTCATGAAATCAGGCTCCTTTGACTAATCCTCGGCCAGCTTAAACTGTTCGGCCTGAAATTTATCGTGTCCAAGCATTCGCTTCAAGTCGGCTTCCAATTCCTCGTCAGCGTCACCGGCTTGCTGTATCAACCTGTGGCTATTTTCGGCAAAACCGGCCTCGCGCTGGGCCGCCCAATCATTGAAAGCTTTAGCCCCGGTGGGAGACTTACTTAGAAAGGGCTGGCTAAAATCCAATTCCATTTCGGGATTGCCTTCCATACCGGCTACCGCTTCACTCAGCGTCCCCATATGGGTCATATGCCACACCGCCCGGTCGCTGATCAAATGATTGCGCTGGCTGGCGTTTTGACTGACAAAAGCCTGGTGCAGATAGATCAAAACCGTTTCATATTCATCCTTGATCCGGGCGTTGAGGACCGAAACCAGCGGATGATCGTCGCGGTCTTCCCGCTGCATATCGGCTGGCTCCATCTCGCCTTTTTTGGACAATTCCAGGTCGTGAGCCGGTGGATTGGGGTCGTGGTTCCAGGGACCGGTATTGCTTCCGGCAACTTCCTTTTCGGGGTCGCCACCCAGCTCTTCGATAAATTCCTTAAAGCGGCCCTGGTGAAATAACTCATCCATCAAAATGCGATTTAGATACAGTTTGACTTTGGGGTGATCAATCGCTTCGATATGAGCACGGTACTGGTCGATTGCTCGCTGTTCAGCGTCCACGTCCAGGGCCAGCAAATCGGTTGCACTGGGGCCATCCAGGAAAATCGGATCGCGCTGCATAGTTGGGTCGCCGCCCAACTCCACTACCAATTCGCCCAGCCAACGAAAGTGGCGCATCTCATCGCGGGCGATACCCTCGATTTCGCTCGTCACTTCTCCGGCAGCCTCACCCAATTTATAAGAATGCTGCAAATACTGGATAATCGCGGCGTGTTCGCCTTTCATATCATCCTTGAGCAATTCCACAATTTCCGAATTGGTGGAAACCTTCTTGAGCGGGTGCTGGTCCTCGCTGCTATAAGCCATCAGGTAACTCCTTCTCAATACACACAGTCATTTACTTATAATTCTGCCTGGGCAGAGTATAGCCAAAAAAGGCTCAATCGTAAAATTTATAGGGCCAGGACTTTAGGTTTTCAAACGGGCCTCGACCAGTTGACTTTCTGCCTCTGAAAGCTCATAAAGCTCAAAAACCAGCTTATCAAGCTCGGTTTGAGTTAGGTTTGGCTGGTTTAAGGCCGCCAGCAAATCCGGCGATACCTGTTCCAACCGGGGGAAAGCCAGCTTTTTGACCGGGTTGGCGTAATAATCCCACTGCCCGCCGCCCATCGACTTGCCATAGGAGCGAAATTGGAAGGTCGAAAGACTACTATTCAAAAAATTTACCGTCAGCCGTTCCCAACCCCAGTTTGGCTCGAACACCACCGAAATTACGTCCGTACTGAAATAATACTGGCAGTCATCCAGACTAAACAGGTTGCGGGGGGACTTGTAAGGCGTGACCAGCTTGAGCGGAGCCTCGAATATCGAAGCTTCGCGCGGCCATTGCAACTGGTAAAACGCGAACGGCTGATCGTAACGCCGCCGCCGCTCCAGGGCCGGTCGGTGGCCTTCCAGGTACTTCATAATAAACGGAAATTCGCCCGGTTGGAGTTGGGCCGGTAGATACACTAACCACCGGTCGTGCCACGCAACCCCTCCGGGGGATATGTCGCTATTTTTTATCGCCCGCTTCAAGGCAGCCTGTTCCAAACCTAGCTCTTTGACCTTTTCGCCAGACAGCATAAAGACTTTATCCAGCCCGGTTTGCACCCCGGTCCGGCATTGAGCCAGTTGGCCTAGCTCGTTCGAGCGTTCGGTAATTTTTGCCAGCAAAGTCTGTTCTGCCGGGGGGCGGGTAACGCGCGACCAGGCGGCCCCATCCTGCAAGCTTCGCTGGAGTACACCTTCGGCCCGGTCAGAGTGACGAAAAATCACCTGATGTTGTGGGGCTGGTGGACCGGGGCTGGCAAACAACAGACACACATCTATACTGGCATCTTCAAAAAATTGGCGGCTCCCGAAATTTTCGATCTCCAGAAGCCGGGTTTGCCCGGCCAGCCAGCTTCTTAACGGTCGGGCAAAGGCCGCCTCCTGCCAGAAACGCGAGGTTACAAAACCCAGCCGCCCCGCCGGTCGCAAAACCTCGATCCCCCGCTGGATAAAATAGTAAAATAAATCGCTTTTCAGGTTGTAAACCGGCCCAAACCGGCTGGCAAAATAAGCCTTCTCGATCCCACTGTAATCATTAAAACCCACATAGGGTGGATTACCCACCACCACTCCGAAGCCACCCGCCGCGAAAACCTCCGGCCACTCCCAGCACCAGCCGAATGGATGCTGCCCGGCCAGTTGGGCACCCTGACCCGGCTCGTTAAAGAGAGGTAAGGCGGCGATCTGGCGGGTCAGGTTTTGCCGGGCAGACTGCAAAGCCTGTTCGCGGTCCCGGTAAAGCCGCCAGCCTTTTTCAAATTGGCTCGATTCAATCGCCTCAAAAAACCTTTTACGCTCGTCAGCCAGACCTTCCGCCGCTTCGAGCGACCCAACCAGGGCGTTTCCCACTCGGACCTGGGCCAGCACGACCAGTCCAAAACCGGCCTCAAGCGGCCCTCCGTTCAGCTCACTCAAGCGTAAAAGCAGGGCCAACCGGCAAAGCGTCACCGCTTCACTTTGCAAATCCAGCCCATACAACCGCCCGGCCACGCTTTGCAAAAGGGTGGTTGACGGCTCCAACTTTTGCAACCGTTCCAGGGCGGCCAACAAAAAAACCCCACCGCCACAGGCCGGGTCCAGCACCATCAATCCCGGCGATGCCACCGGAATCGCCCGCTCCGTAATATAGCTAGCCAGTTCGGGCGAGGTGTAAAACGAGCCGCTTCGCTTTTGTTGTCCAGCCCCACCCGGCGCAAGTTGCAAACCGGCTAGCGTCCAGCCGGTTAAAAGGTTGGACGGTAGGGTTTCGATTTCCTGAGCCAGTTGGACTATCTTTAACCGCTCACGCTCAAAAGAAGGCGGCACCGGGCCGGTCAGTTCCACCAGCCATTCCGCCGGGCAATCGCGCAGGGTCAACCGGACTACCCGGCAAGCCAGCAGGTGCAACAAGATCGCTGCCCGGCCAGGAGTCGGCTGAAGCGGGCGGCCTTTATACTTTTTCAGGGGTGAAAGTTGAGTTAGAGGAGCGGCTTCGATTTCGGAGATAACCGGTTCAGCCGCCAAACGCTTTAACCAGAGATCGACCAATTTCTGTAAGCCGGGTTCGCTCTCGAAGGCACGCGCCGCCATTTATTTGACCGGAGTAAGCGAGACCGGGGTTGGCACCGCCGCACTGGTCGGAGCTACCGTCGTCTGCGGAGGGGTAGTCGGGGCGGTTGTCGTCTGCGGAGGGCGGGTAGTCGGTACCGCCGTCGGAGGTGGTATCGTGGGAATCGGGGTAGGCACAACCACCACTGGCGGGGGGGTCGGGGTCGGGCGAGGCGTAGGGCGCGGGGTGGCAGTCGGCACCACCGGGGTCGGGGTCGGCGGAACCGGCACAATATTAAATTTCAATTCGGGTGAAGTCACCGGCTGACCATTCAACCGCACGTTTACGGTGTACTGGCCCAGACTAAAGGGCGTGGCCGGAATTTGCTGGTAAAAATAATCGTTGCCTACCAGCGAAACAGTGTGGGTAAAGTACGGGGTGGCCTCTGGCTGTCCGGTGGTCCCCAACTGGTAAACCTCCACCACCAGTTGATCCTCCGGCTTGATATTTTCGGCAGAGCCAACCTTACCATATACCAATATCGTACTGTTGGTATAAAAAGTCTGGCGCGAGGCACCCGGCTGGTTATCGGCAAAGGTTTCGGTACTGATCAGGCTATTAAATACCAGCCGTTTGGGCAAAATGGCCGGGGTCGGTGAAGCCTCTACTGTTGGGCTGGGCGAAGGCTCGACGGTCGCGGTCGGCTCGGCGGTCGCCGTTGGTGCAAGGGTCGGGCTAGCGGTAGGGATGATTGTTGGTTCTACGACCGGTTGAGGAACCGCCGTCGGACCGAGTGTATTGGCGATTACCGCCACTGTCGCGGTCGGCGAAGCCGGTTTGGTGGAGGCCGGAAAGGCCAGCAGAGCGACTGCTCCCACCAGGCCAATCAGCAAGAGCGCGATCACAAAAGCCAGCCAGACTGGTACTCGCCGGTTTGGTTTATCTTTGCCTTTGCCCCACATCACAATATCCGGCACCCGGTCGCTGCTACCGGTACCGTCGGCTATTCCGCCGCTCACGCCGTTCGAGTAACCATTGCTGGCTACGACCGGGGCCGATTTCAATTCAAACGGACCGAGATCGACACTTTTATCGATCCGGTTGGCCTCCGAAATCGCCGAACCGGTCGCGCCCATACTTTCGGGCGCACCCATAACCGCGATTGCCGGTATCGCCACCGACGGGAGCTTATCTTTAGGACCTAGCACCGGCACTACCGGACGGGACAGGTTCCGTTCGCTCTCTCGCTCAGGCCGCGCCCGTTCTTTTTCCTGACCATCCTCGTCCATTCCAAGCCATTTGGTCGCCATAGCCCGGTGGGCGTTCGCCTCGCCAAAATCTTCATCGAGAGCCAGTACCCGGTCGTAAAGTTTGACCGCCTGACCCCACTTGGCTACCGTCAGGGCCGCCTCGGCATCCCGGTAAATCCGGTCACGCTCGTTCTCCAGTTGCGTGCGCACCCGCCGCAAATCGCGGGCCACTTCCTCGGCATCCTGATACCGGTCGTTCATGTTCTTCTGAAGGCACTTGATCACCACCGCTTCCAGGGCCGGAGTAACGTAGGGATTATAACGGCGTGGTTTATCCGGTTCCCGGTCGCGGACCAGCCGGAAATTGTAAGCCATTGTTTCGTAATCCATATCATTTTTAACCGCCCGGAAAGGCAGGTAATACCGACCGGTGATCGCGGCGTAGAGGGTAGTTCCGACCGAATAAAGGTCTGCCGAGGGAGTAATCCGGTTATCGCCGCGCGCCTGTTCGGGAGCCATAAAGTTGATCGTACCGAGGTTGGAGCCGGAAACGGTCATATCGCGGTCTTGCCCGGCGTGCGGCTGGTGCGCGATCCCGAAATCGCTAATCTTGGCGTGGCCTTCGGTGGTCAGCAAAATATTGCTCGGCTTGATGTCGCGGTGAACAATCCCCAGTTTATGGGCGGCACTCAAACCGTCGCAAACCTCGCTCATTAAACTCACCGAGTCCAGCAGCGAGAGTTTGCCTTTACTCTTGATCAAGTCGGTCAGGTTGCCGCCGCCGACCCATTGCATCACAAAGGCGTTATATTCTTCTAACAGATCGATCAGGTAAACAATATTGGGGTGTTCGCTCAGGCGAGCCAGGGAACGCCATTCGGTTTCAAACAGGCGGCGGGCTTTGGGGTTGGCTTCATCGGTGGCCCATTGTTCGTGGAGTTGCTTGACCACTACATCCCGGTCGACTTTCATATCGTGGGCGCGATAAGCTACGCCGAACCCGCCTCGGCCAATTTCTTCTACAATATGATAGCGTTCGCGTATTAAACCTTTGAGGGCCATACTTACAAATGAACTCCCCGACCCCGCGCCTGACCTGAAAACAGGTAGTATGACTGTCAGAATTCCAGTATATCATATTTACTATGCGCCATGTTATTCACATTATCTATAGACGCAAATTTCGCCGCTTTTTTACATCAAAGCCGGTGAGTTTTTCCAGTCTTTATAACTTTGGCCGGTAGTTTTTACTTTCCAGCTAATTTCCCCGTGAACATTATTCCCGGCTACAACTGAAGCCGCTGCCGAAGTAGTGCTAAAAGGCACATCCTTGCTAAATAGCCAGTTTCCACCGGTTTTGTGATCAACTAATGTACCGTCCGTCCGAAGCTGATCTCGTAATTTTGCGTTACGTTTTCCCAGCTCCCCAACTTCAGACCTGGCATGAGAACCTTTAAGCACTACAAAACTCCCATCTTTTTCTACTGCCTGGGCTATAATACCCTCTCCTGCAAAGGTAAACACTGGTGGTTTGGGGGTTAAAACCACTGGCGAAGATTTAGGTAATTGAACTGGAATACTGGGTTCGATTTGAACGGTAGGTATCGGTAAAGGTTGGGCAAAATGAAAACCGACTACCGGGAGCAACCGCAAAACTTCATCCAAAAAGAAATCCATATCAGCACGTTCACCTTCAGGCAAATCAGGTAAAACAGGCTGGCTATCGTTATTTACAACCGCCCGACCTGTTTTGAAAGCCAGTTCAATCAGGCGGCTTTCGAGGTAGAGGATGTGGGTACGGGTAAGATTAATATCTTTGCTTATAATAATGGCGGTTTTTTCCCAGAAGGCGAGCTTATTTTCATTTTTAAGATGACCTTTGAGCCTTGCCAGTACATTAACGCTTTGACCGATGTGAACTATTTCCCGGTAGGTTGGGGAGTTCGGAGCGAGACCGGAAAGAATATAAACCCCGGTCTGGCTGGCTTCAGGGCGGGTCTGCAAGTAACTAAGGGAACCAAAAACAATAAAACATTCCAAAATGTGTTAGAATAACAACCTAACTAATCCTGGAGGTAAAACATTGGAACTGACTGACTCACTTAAAACGCTCTTCATCGAAACGGCCCGTTCCCTTAGAGGTCCCGCT
>JBBQGA010000070.1:0-13743 GCA_038322625.1 Chloroflexia bacterium | reverse complement strand
ACACCAGCCCAGGTTTATTTCAATAATCTTAAATTAGAACAGGCTGTGATTTTACCCTAGCAGGTGGTAATACTTAATGAAAAGTATTACCACCTTAACTTCACCCTTTTCCTGTATTGACAAAGGGGGGCGGCATAGTCTAACCACAGTCAACCATTACACCTTTGTCTCAAGGTTTATGTGTTGTTTAGGGGGTTCATTACAAAATGCGGGGACGTGACAGCCCTTCATATGGAAGAAAAACAGTCAAAAAACTAATCAATTTGACAAATCTTTGTCTTTACAGAGCCATCTTTAGAATTGCGGGGCTTTGCAAACACGATCACTTAAAGTGCGGAAGAGCCATAAATCAAATAGAAAATTGTATTCATCGTCCGGGCTAAAAGATATATACTCACACCAACCACGAAATCCTACCAGCCGGGCACCCCCGGCTGAACCTTCCAGCCAGACTAGCTCTGATTTTAGCTCATAACTGCTAATGGAAACATTTCCTTCAACCCACTCCGCAAAGCCTGGATCAATCAGATGGCCACTGAAAGCATTCCAACGCTTACGTAGACTGGAAAAGGTTTGTAGCGGTAATGGAAGCGGAAGTGCCCGGCCATTGGATTTAAATGTGGTGGGTGAGACGAATAATAATTTTGCTTTGAAAGTCTTCCCCAGACTTACCGGTTTTAAGTCAGAAGCAGATTCCATCAAGTTCAACAGGTTTGAATAGGTTTCACTGGCCGCCCATTGATGTTTATGAGGATCGATAGTAATGTACACTACTTCGAATTCACGACCTAACACACTTGGTAGTGCCGGAGCAGTAGACCCGGCTAATATTTCTACCAGGAAGCGGCTTAATGAGTCTTCGAGCGAGGTTACTCGAAACCAGTAAAGTTGGGATGGGGTCAGGATTAAATCACCGGCTCTGGTAATACCAGATGAAATGACGGGGTTAGCTTCAGACCTGGTTAATAGATTAGAAACCGTGAACGGCTTATCGGACGTCTGCGCGTGTAAAGCGGCCGACAGCGAGGGATTTGCCAGTTTTACCCAGTTTACAAAAACAGCGTGCATAGCTTTGCCGGTGGAAGGGGGTAAAGTGCCGCCTTTAAGGGACCGGACGGCTACCACCATACTGACTAACAATTTACCTGACCTCGTTTTTCCAGTTGAATGAGTTCTAACGCCGTTTATTCTTGGCCGGGTTATTCATTTGAAGCAGACGTTTCAGATCTTCTGCGCTGGCCTGAATCTTCTCGTCGCCTTCTACACCGGCCAATGGATCGGGCCGGGTAACTTTTTTAGCCAGCCTGGTTATCCCTTTCACCGAAAAAGGATCAGGTAAGATTGGTCGGTCCCGGTATTCGTTATCGGGCTGGATTTGCATATAGCGAGTTTGCTTGGGAGGGAGTGCCGAAGCATAGTCAAGCATCAACCCCAGCTCCTGTAATCTGGTACTCCATAGATTAGCAAGGGTTGGGGAGAATTCTCGAGAATCACCCGCAAGCCATCGGGCGAAATGATTTTGATAAATTGTGAGATCTTCCGCTTCCACGCCTTCACCACTTTGCCAGCCACTGACCTGACGGCCATTCTCATTTTCTCCATAGGTAAAGAGAGTTCGGTAGCGAGCAGCCCGGTCAATTAAAAATAAGCTCGTTTCCAGTCGTACTGACCCCAGTCCAAGGGGCTTACCCATTCCCAGTTTGTGGGCATAACCAGCCGGTAGTTGTAGAGCCGCCGCGAGAACACCCAGCTCTACTTTATCCAGATTATCAAAGCGTACCCTGAAGTTAAAAGTATTATTTGCACTAAGGGGTTTAATCCGGGTATATTGAGTGGGAGCTTTATCAGCCTGTTGCTCGGTTGCTTTCCAGTCCAGTCCCTGGTCCGGTCGCCGGTGCCAGTAAAGTTTGTACCCCCTGATTTTAGCATTCTGGGAGTCCCAGTATTTTAAGGACCGCATGCAGTCCTGAGGGGAGTTAGAAGCTTCTGCTTCTTTTTGATCGAGGTAATGTTGAAAGGTGGTTGGTTTAGGGTTTGCCAGAATCTGGGGAATAATGACCTCACCATCATCTTCCCACTGAACTTCTCCCTGCGGTAAGGCCTCCTGGAAAAATACCCGGCCAGCGGCCCCCTTACCATCCCGGCTGGAGGCTACGCCAAAAATACTCTGAACCAGATCAAACTGGCCTTCCGCTAGGTTGGGTAATTGCCGTTCAATAAGATTGGCCGGGTGCTTATCGTAAGGAAGTCGAAAATAGGGGGTATGGCCGAAATTTACCCGCCTGGTGCCCGTGTGCTGAATAAAAAAACAGGGCACTTTTCCAGCCATGTCGGCCGTATCGGGCAAAACCGAAAAATTAGCTTCCTCTATGGCGGCACTAATCCCGCCTGAATCCCGGTAAGCTATTAGATCATCCAGACCGACCGGTATTTCAGTTCCTTCGGTAGCATCCGGGATTATCCAGCTATGCTTCTTTTTGGGAATATAGCCTGAGATGATCACCCAGCCTTTTTCCCAACCAGTACTATTGTCCGGGAGTTTATCATCGATGCGTGGTTTGACCTCCGTCACCAGCGGGGTAGAACGGTTTCCATCAGGAGCAGCTGGTTTAAACCAGACTTTACCCCGGCCCCACTCGGCCTCATAGCGAGCGGTTTTATTTCTTTTTGCACTCACCACTTGCTGGGCCTGTGTGGTTAAAACCTGAAAGAAACTATGGCCGTTAACACTGACAGCCGGGCGAATTTTATATATTCCACCACTGTTTTTGACCATAAACCCGGCTCTGACCGCCAGGTTCTGATTGGGTCGAATGTACCGGTTATAATTGGTAGTGATAGACTGGGCTCGCCGGTCGGTCACTGCCCGGTAAAACAGTTGATTGTCGCTATAACTTAAAAACTGGCCTTCCCCCAGGATTTCGACCAGATTGCGAATCATACCCCGCAAACTGCTGCCCGGTAGACGAGGCTGGCCAGAGGGACCAAAAAAGTCCGGTAAAGCGTCCCAATAAGATTTTTTCGTATTTCCTTCCCGCGTTTTGTACTCGTCCCTGGTCATTAGATTGCGGATGTACAATGGGGTAAGGGTGGTTAATTTGCAGACAAAATAGCCGGACAACCTTCTGGGGCCGGGTGGTAAAAAGCAGCGTCCGGTATAACGGTTGGGGCACCCTCTCCAACTCCCACAAAAGCCCTGGCCTGTTCCGGCAAAGGAATAAAATTGTAGGGAGCCCCGTTATAAGGGGTACCATCATTATTAGGGGGTGGGGGAAAGTTGTTACTGGCATTGTGGGTCATATTGTTGTGATAACCTCATTTCAACCGCTTGAAGTCAGCGTCGCATAATTCGACCAATCGCATATCATTGTAGCTGGCAAGCCCTGTCTGCCCGGCATAACTCAGGTAATGGCGGACCCGCACTCGAAGCGGTAACTGGCTCTCGACCAGCCGGTGGGGTATTGCGTATTCCACCCCTCGTCCAGTTTCCTTGACCGCCGTCCAACTCGCTTTAGCGGGAATATCTGCTAGCTGAGTACCCCACAGAATATGCCATTCTTCGGCGTAGTTCGGGTCTTTTACAGGGCTTTCGCTAAAGCCGTTGCCGTCCGGTAAGGTTATTAATTTCTGGTCAGTTTTGAATACCAGTGGTTGAGGAAGATCGTTGTCCAGCCGCAACCGAGAGTTGAAAGCCGGCCCGTTTCGCCACAAATAAAACTCGCCAGCCGGGCCAAACAACCTTAATTCTTGTAACCTGCCCGGGTCCAGAGGGATAAATGTTTCAAGCTGCCCGTTTTGATAAATTCCCCAGCATAGAGCATGATCAAGGTAAGCTAACAGCCATAATACCTGGTCGTCACCGCTACTGGTGAGGACGGCTTTCACCGATTCAATTAATCCGGTCAAAGCGGTTTCATCACCCAGGTGTAGCCCGGATTGTGAGTGTTGAACTACTATTTGAGATGAAACTGAGCCCAGTGCCAGATATTGATTTAACCCCTTCATATCAGAGTGTCTCCCCCCTGGCCGCAACCGACATTTCGAGCCGAGCGATCAATGCCTGGGCATATCCTTCAAATTGTCCTAAATTTTCGCCCGTTACAGTCAGACCCGCACTCGCTTCGGCGTTGGCCGCTAATTCCCACTCGGTGGCAGTGCCTGATTTTACCAGCCTGAGCGAAGCCTTTAATCCTTTCAAAACTCCGCGCCCGATACCGGCTTCGCCGCCCAGCGGCAAATCGCCTGTCCACAGGTCTTTTAATACCAGCAATAGTAAGCCAATCTCACTTTCCTCCGGGTGCCAGATCCGGCAATCTAAAAGCCAGCCCTGCCGGTCTTCCCCGCCGCCTCCAACGGTAGTAACAGTCGGCCATAGTGGTTCCTCTTCAAACAGAAAGCCACTCCGACTACCACCTGTGAAACGGTCAATACTAACCCGGGTATGAATAGCGGCCTGGAGCTCGGCCGCCGGTAAATATTCTTCTTCAAACTGGATACGGCTTATTTGTTGAGATTGTTGGCGAGCCAGTCGGCTGACCGACTTTGTCTCCTCCACATAACCAAAGAGGCGATCTACCATTTTGGTAGCCTGATTGGTCAGATTGACTCGGCTGGAGGAGGGTGTAAGGGTGCGGGCGATGCGTTCGGCCCGGTGGCGAACCGCGCCCGCGACCGAGGTGCCGGGCAAAACGGCCTTGAACTTATCGGTAGCCTGCCCGGCCGTGTTTACACCTCTGGCCCTGACTCTGACCTGCACTGCGTCCACTTCATCCGCTGCAACCTGATAAGAACGTACCAGTATAGAGGCGGGAAAATCAAACCAGGCTTTTAGCTCGAAATAACTCAATTTACTCTGAAAGGACTGGTCTAAAGAAGTGTTACATCTGGACAAACCGGGGGTGGGGGCGGCCCGACCTAACCAATCTAAAACTGCCTGAGGCTTATCGTGAAAATCGAATTCCTGGACTTGCCAGTCAGTGACCTCACCCCGCCCGTAACCTCGCCGGGTTTTGGCCCCAAGCCTTATTTCCCCCGCCTTAAAGGCGTCCAGAAGCAGGTTTAAACAGGCCTTTAGTTTGTCGGCCTCGGCATTACGGCGAAGAACCAGTTCCAGACGTATCTCGAAGGAGGTTCCTGGCTCAATAACCTCCCGGTCGTACTTAGCCCCGATGGGTACACCGGCTGGAGTGGTTTTCTGGTAGACCTGGCCGGTATGGGGGTCAAGCCGGACCCCATCGCGGATAGAAGTGTAGCTTTCAGTGGTGGCCAGGGCATCATTGAAGATAAGAGCACTTTGAGCACCGTCGTCCCTTACCTGGGCCTCCATGTTGTCCTCGTACTCCTCCTCGAACTCACTTGTTCCAAACAGTGCCGTCAAATCTACTACACTACCATCTGGTAATTCCCCGGCCCTTTGCTCCTTCTTTCGGAACTGTTTATCACTGGCCGGGGTCTGCGTCCCGTTAGCTCGCCCCTGAGGTGAGGTATAGCCAAAGGCTTCTTCGCCCAGAAAATAGTGGGCCAGATAACTACGACACACCCCGGCCAGCGAGGTACCCGGAATTAGAAAAGTACCATCACCGCCTTTCAGCAGAGTCAGGTCGGCGGCCTCCCCGGACTGTCCACTACCAAAATGGGCAATCGTCTTTAGAGTGTAGGTGCCTCGCACCAGAACCCGGCCGATCACCGCCGAACCAGAAGCTGCTGCACGACTAACGGGAGTGGAAATTTGCGGATTAGAACTCACTGGTGGGTCTCCTCTTTGGTCACTTTACTACCCTACTACTGGGTCAGCCCGATTTAGTAAATCAGGTATCCAGAAACTGTTTTATTTCAACCCAGCTCAACCCTCTAATAACTAATCTCAGCTAATTATCGTTAAAGGTACGTTGCTGTCGCGAAAGTTGTTCTACAAGTGTAATTAAATAGCACTTTACCAATGCAGTTCTGAGCTCTTTCTCTTCACCTTCGACCAGCGGGTTCCAGCCGGTCGTCTCCAGTGTTGGTAATAACAGGGCCAGGTCTAAATTGAATAAGGCACTATCCAACCGGCTGTCCAGTGCATTTTTAATCGAGCCAAGCAAAGAAGTTATATTGGACGGGCCATCGTTAGTCCGCAACCGTTCGAGTTGTTGCCAGGCAGTATTACGCAACCGGCTGACAGATCGCTCATTAAAATAATTCCTGGTTGACTCTAAATCCTCACTCTCGGCAAAAATCTGGCGCAATCGATTTAATAAGGCCGGGGTGACTTTGCTAAGACCCTCTGCGCCGAAACGGGCGGCCTCTTGTAAGCCGGCTTCCTCCGCCTGCTTTAGCCAACCGCTTTTAACCAGCTCTTTTACCAGGCCCGGCAAACCCTGAGGGGGTGGTTGGGTCGGCTTCATAGGGTCGTTACTTTGAGCTTTTGCTAACTTAAACTCAAAATGGTCCGTGTGACAGTTGAACGCAAAGCGACCAAAACCTTCTCCCACTCGTTCACCCAAAGAGTGGGTTTCAACCGAAACAGGTTTGAGGCCCGTCAGGACTCTATCTGACTTGAAGATAAACACACTCCCCGCCGCCAGGCCGGGCCACTGTTGCCGGGGCATCTTCCAAGGGGTCCAGTAACCACCAGTCATAATTGGCCGAGTATAGGCTTTCTCCAATTCTAGGACTGGTGGGTTAACTGGATCAAGTAAGCGGGCCAGGGCTTCTTTTGGAAATTCCAGGCTGTTATAACCAGTCTCATTTCGGACCAGTAACGTCGAGAGTAAAGTTACAACCAGCATTTTACCCAGGTCAGCTTGATTTTCATCAACCTCAACCTCAACTTCTCGTTCAAAGGCCGTCGGGGGACCAAGTTTCAAGCGAACATTACCACCGTATTGAACTGCGCGGGAACGACCCAGGCGTAGTAATATCTCGCTGCCCCCCAAAATTTCGTAAAGCCGGGTTAAATTACTTTCTGAACCTAAAATGCGACCTTCAAATTGTTGGCCTGGTAGGAGAGCTTCGTATACAAAAACGGCCCCATCGTCTCTGGTAGCCCGTCCTTTGGCCCGGTTCCGGCTGATATGATAATTAAAGCGACTTCTGGTTTGCAGTTGAACGACTTCTTCGCTTCCATTGAAATAAACAAACGAACTCCCCAAACGACTGGTAGATTCATCAGGCGGATTTTTGCCCGCACTCAGGTCATAACCACGTGTATCGTCAGCTTTAGGCTGGCGAAACGAAAGCGGCACCGGCAGAAAACGGGCCGCAGTACCATTTGAATAGGGGGTGGTGTAGGGGTAAGCGTTCAAGAAATATAGATTGTTTTGCGAGAATAATTCCCTGAAATCAGTATTATCTAAATTCCAGCTTGCAGGTCGTAAGACATGGTCAGCCAGGGCCCCCCAGATATTGCTACCGGGAATAAAACCTTCGCTCCGGACCAGATTGGGATCGCCGTTAGCGTTACGAAATACTACTTCCTGTTCCAATCTCACCTGGTAGATTATTTGAGAAGTCATCGGCAACTAGGCTCCTTAGCTGACTTTTTACTGATGGGTTAAATCCATGAGGCTGCCCAGCTCTTGTAAAGCTGGTGTGCACAAATCTTGGCCTGTTTCATCTTCCAACACTACCTCTATCTCACCCCATCCCCGGTTACGTGAGGTACCCATTCTACGCCAGGCCGCACAGGCTAAGGCCAGGCCAAATTGCACTTTGGCCGGGGAGTACTGGCTTCCTTTGAAGGCAATCAGGTCCAAGTGAGCTAAAAATATGAGCTGCCGGTTGAATAAACGGCTTACTCGCAAGGTATTATCTACCGGTCCCCCGGTAACACGTGAAAGGCTGGTATTTGAACGGGTTGTGGTATAGCTTTGTAGGACTGCTTCCGGGTCGAAATGGCTTATAACCGGGTTGCCAGCGGTTTTAAAGGCTAACCACTTCAACCAATCTTCCAGTTGCCGATAGTCTGGCAGTTCAGCATTTGAAAGACGGAGCCAGGCCGATTGAAGCTGGCCGGGTTCTCCAAAAAGCTCGTTTACCATCGCTCATTCCATTTATCGGCCTGACCGGCTTCTGATAGAGCCTCAGCCACTTCCAGGTCGGCCTCGCGCAGACAGCCTTTCAAGCGGCGGGCGGGCAAGAAGGGTAGGCCGTTTGGATGGTGGGTTACTTCCTGGTTGTAGCCCCCCACACTACCCGCACCGGTGCCTGGAAGCGTATCACTGAGTAATTTTATACGTAACTGCATAAAATATTTAACCCTTCACTTCCAGGTAAAAGTCGGCCGCTTCAATCGGATCGAACAGAGGGGTGGCCTGGTTAGACCAGCCATCTGAAAGCAGGACCGTTGGTAAATTATAGAGCTGGTTCTCCCTTAATTTGGCCTGGGACAGAAACTGACGGGTAGCCAGTTTGACATTGCTTTTAGAAGCCGCGTCTATTGACAGCGCATCCGCCAACCCTTTTACCTGCGAACGAGGCCAATTTTCCTTAAAATGGAGCAATTGCTTTTCAAAATAGGTCCAGCTGGCGGCATCATCAAGGTTACCGGTTACCCGGTAAGGTCGCCAGTAGAGGCCTTCAAATTCCCGCAAATTGGTAAGGGAACCGTTAAGTCCACTGAATAATATCTGGAAATCTAACCAGCTAGAGTTTGTTTCATAATTTTCTTTACGGGCTTTTTGCTTGGCGCGACGGCACAACTCCTCACTGAGCTGGTAAGCCCGCGCCAGTGGAAAATGATTGCGGGCGATTACAACTCCGGCACAGGCTGAGAATGGCTAGCCCAGCGAGTCGGTTTTACGACTGAAGGTTTGCAGATAAAGAGCCGCCAGGGCTAATCCCAGTCGGCCTTCGCACACAAATGTAAGGTCGTCTCCACCGGAGATCAGTAGCCGCAACGGAAGATATTTCCGCCCGTTTTTTTCAAGCTGAAGTCTGGCGGCTAAGGTATTCTCCCCACTCTCAGAGAGAGCCTGGATTAACGTGCGAGTTACTTCATTCAGACTTTCGGAGCTGGCTAACTTCAAGCTATGTGAGAATTGGCGGAGTGCCCGGGCTAACTCATCATTTGTACGATCTTGGTAGGTTCTGACCAGTGTGTCGAGACGAACGCCGATCGAGTTACCATCAATATGGACTACAGCCAGATGATCCTCGCCCTCCAGACCGCCCAGATTTTCCAGATTCTCGGGTGGGTCATATTGTCGGCCACCCATTTCGTTCAACCAGGCTTTGGCCTCAGAATTTGCGTTTACCGAAGCGGCGCGGCGAGCAGCGGCACTGGCGGAAAGATTGTCTACTTTTGTCCAGTTATCTTCGCGGTACTCGTAACGGATGGTGGCCGCCAGACCGGTAGTTACACAGTTGGTAGTTAACCCCAGTCCCTCTGATCGCAGTGAAACCTGGCCGCGCTCTTTGTGCAAAGACAAATCAGCCAGGCTCGTCTGCCAGGCTCGACCCAACCCACCGGGAGTTGAGTCAATGTTGGACTGCCCACTATATAAGATTAGACCTGGTGCCCTCACCAGTAACCGGCTACTCAGGTAACTCAGGGTCTCCCGGGCAATCTCTTTATTCAAAAACAAGACTGCCGCTTTCCCGCCACCAATATATAAAATTTCGGCCTTGAAACCAGTCTCGATAAGCTCAGTCAGGCCAGTCTGGTTCTCCCAGCCAGACCTGGAAAAGCCGCTCTCTCGCCCGGCGGAGCCGGAGCCGGTTATGACACTCAGGGCCTCGTAAAGATTACCTTCTAAAGCTTCTTTAACCAGGTAGGAAGCCCCGATAGCCTCTCGCAACCGGTTGCTGGCAAAAATATAATTCTGGATTGAGCCACACTCTAAAATGGTAAGAACTGACATAGTGGTTGAGAGTCCTTTCTAACAGTTTAGAAAATTGAGAAAAGAGGTCTTAAATTCATTTCCGTAAAGCTGGGCATAAGACCAAACTTTGAACTTACTTTTTCCAGTACCAAAACTGGTTTTTAAGTCCTGCTCCAGTCTGGTGGCTAATTTGGGTTCGGCTAATGTTATCAACATTACGCGAGCTTCTTCCCCACCCAGTTGCTCCGCACGGTGCAACGCTTCAAACGCCTTTCCCCTTAAACGGTCCTCTAAGTCTATATCAAAATTTATGCAGCCAATAGTTGTACAAGCAACCAGTGTTAGATGATAACCCTGTAAAATCAAAAGGTCAGTTTCAAAGCCGTCAATCTTTAAATTAGCTCGGAAATCGCTTATGCCAGGTTCGACTTCATTTTTAAATTTTTTGATGTTAGCCAGAATTACCTGAGACAACCACTTTCCTTTGAGCAAAAAATCCAACTTTTCTTGGTCCAGTTCACTCCACAAAAGGTCTCTTTTCCCCCACTCGCGAGCCACCAAATTTTCAAAATCATCTCCCAATGTGGAAACATTCATGGGCGTTCCCTGACTTGCCGGGTTTAATTTGTCACCGTCAGCCGAGTTTTTTAGGATCCAGGGTTTATAGTTTACGCAAAACCACTCTCGCCCTCCTGGTTCTACCCCACTGGCCATTTTACGGAGATGGTCTGCCAGATCAGGATAGAAAGGTGTTTCGGTATAATTACTTATCTTGCCCTTGTCTTTATTTAAGCTCAAGACCTCCTCTACGTTTAACCATACCTGACACCTGAGATCAGCGGTCGGAGCCGTCAGTGAACTAGATTTTTCATAACGCAAACTATTCGAACTGGCATCAAGGTAGGATAAATAAGTTGAACTTACTTGAGATTTTTGGTCTAATATCCCGAGCGCCTGGATCGCACAGACAGCCATCTGTTTGGTACCACCGGTATAGTTTAAATGAGCCTGATTTGTAAGGTTTTTATCTAATATGGTAGCTATTTCAGTCGCTAGTTGGTCACCCGTTTTAGTGTTATGCCACGAGGCCAAAATGGGTTCAAGCTTTAATTTAACTTGAATAGCCGTCTTTAATCGTGCGGTCACACCAGCGGTGTCCATTTCTTTTGAAGAAACCAAAATTATTTTGTCGGGCTTGAGTGCAGCGTCTGCCTTTTCAGATAAGTATGTAGCGACTACATAATTCGGTAAAGTGTTACCACCAACTAACAAAATTAAATAATTTGGCAAAAAGTCCTCGGTTTTATATCTATTGAATCAATATTCTCTGTTTAAATGCTCGGTCATTATTCTGAAGTGACTTCAGCTGTCAGTATTTAGAACAGTGCGGTTTTTGGATCAAATACTGACAACAACTTCCTGGCTCTTGTGGTATTAGTCTCAAAAGCGAATAAATATTGAATAACTCTAAAATATTGCATTGCTTCTTCAAGATAAGCTGCTTCAACCCACCAGTGTTGGACCATTCTTAGAATTGAGGTGTAAGCTTTTTGTCGGTTCTCAACCGAAGTGTGTGTATTATCAAATAACACTTTGGCAATACCAAACAAAGCATCACCTCTTTTTCGATAATCTTTAATAGAGTGTAATTTATCTTCGAATAAACTCTTATCTCGAGCATTTTCAACTATTTGATCCAGTTTCTTCTGACAAATATGATAAGCTTGAGCCGGTAATACTTCGACCAAAAAAGAATCGAGGTCTGATTGCTTATTATCAGCCTGCTTTTGCAATGAATTAAACAGTTCCTGGCAAATTTTATTACTTTTCTCCAGCCCATGTTTGGCTATCGTGGAAGCAATTTGACGAGCAGCCGGGAGATTTTGTTCATGTAAAGCCACATTAGTAGCTTCCTCCCAGAGTTGAATTGAGCGATTTTTGACAGAATTGTTTTGGTTAACAAGATAGTAGAGTTCGGCTACCTCATTGCGGTTTACGGCTTTCTCATATGCGCTCAGGTAAACATTCAGCATATCATTATTGTAAATATCATCCAGGTGGTTAAGAGCTTGGACTGGATCGATACTGAGTAGTCTCCTAGCTGTTTTAAGATGCATTCTTACATCATACCGGACATCAAAAATCTCATTATCCTCGGAAAATGGAATATCTCCCGGTTGAGATTTATTTAAAAGAGGCAAATTTAACTCTTCTTTCAACCTTACTTTCTCGTCATTATCAATCGGAGCTTCCTCAATTAAATCTGTTAGTGCATTAGTTGAAATTTTGGCTAATTTCAACCCTCTTACTATATAGGGAAACCATTGATTAACAAGTGAATGAGCAAGTTTATTCTGTAAATCTTCGATAAAATGCCAGGCATCTTCGCGCGGATTTAAATTCGTGTATGAATATTGGGAAAGATACCATTGACAGCCGAGATCAAACCGGACAGTGGGATTAGGAATGAAAAGGACAGTTTGGTGGGCCTGTTGCCAGTGCTCGTTTGCCTGGTCAAATTGTCCCTCATCGGCTTCTGCCTCAGCCAGATTGAGGTACAGTTTTATTTTATTAAAACCACCTTCAGTTTTTCCAAGAAGTTCGCCAGCCTTTTCCCATAAAGCTCGCGCCTCATTAAAATCTCCTTTAGCAGCGTAAGCCGAGCCAAGTCTACCTAAAGAATCAATCTTGACGTAATCGCCTGTCTTACTTTCGTTACCAATGGTGGTTTGAATTGCTTTTTTAGCCTCCTTGAGATAATCACGTTCTGAAAGATCGTATCGAGCTAGCTCCAGGCTTGCTTTAACCTTTTCCAATAAGTCTAAATCCTGGTTCAGTTTGTTATAAATATTGATTGCTGCTCCAATCTCATTCAATCCTAACTTTAAAGGGAAATTAAGCCAATAGCAAAATTAAAATCCTGTTCCTGTACCAGGGTTAAAGAAGCTTCTGAAATATTTAATAATTCATTTTCAATTGTTTGAAGATGATCTTTAAGTTCGTTAGGTTGAATATCATTACTATTTATAAATAACCTATAAATCCGATAAATCTGAATAAGTATACGCCTAACCGGATCATTTGCGAAAATCTTATCAACAAATGCATAATCTGGCTCGGGCATTCCTAAGACTGTTTTTAACCAGATGGAAGAAAAGGTATTATCTTTAGAAATTAAATAAGGAATGTGATATTGCATTTCACCCAATAGCTTAGGGGATATTTCAAAATAATCAGCCTTGCTGAAAAAAAACGACAGTAACTTAACTTGCTCTTCAGTGGGAAGTGAGTAAAGCGTTTCAAGGGCCAGTTTTAGAAATGAAACTGGCTCTTTATTTTGGTCATTATTTACGCCAGCTAATCTGAAAAAGGCTTCAGCTCTCTTAGCTGGCTGAGTTATAAGCTTGACCTGCATTTTGATATGCGTAAACTCATCAGGTCTTTGCCTGGCCCAAACTTCAAAGTATGATGCCGGATAATTCTGGATTAAATTGAGTCGGGCAAATCTAATATAGGTAAGTTCCCAGAGTTTTATTACGTTATCTATACTCGCCGGACTATAACTAATGTCACGCCGAGCCAAATCCCAATAGGTCGGGTAGTAATCCAGATATTTAGGAGAGTTTAGTAACTCACGTAGTTTAAGGAACTCCGGGTTATACAGAATCTTTAATACAAGATCGTGATTGCCACTTTTGAAAACATGAAAACTATAATACTCCCAAGAAACTGGACAGTTTGTGATAAAAGGTAGTATTCTGAAAGCAAACTGAAAAAAGGGAGGAATATGCGATGCAACGCAAAACTATTAGCGCAGAACTAAAATCTAAAGTGGCAATCGAGGCTATCCGCGGACAAAAAACTACCAATGAATTAGCCACGCTACACAGTGTTCACCCGACCCAAGTCGGCCAGTGGAAAAAACAACTTTTAGACGAAG
>JBBQGA010000069.1:0-13962 GCA_038322625.1 Chloroflexia bacterium | reverse complement strand
AGCGAAAGAGTGTCTGGGGCAACATCTTTGAGCGTGATGACAACCGTGGATGGGTCGGGAGCCGTAAAATCGGTCATGTTGGCGGTTACAAAGGCCGGTTGGCCTTTAAGATTTTGTAAACGCTTGTAAGAGAAAACCACGTCCGCCGAAGTAACCGGGTTGCCACTGGCAAATTTAGCCCCCGAATTTAACTTGAAAGTATAGGTCTTTCCATCCGAGCCAACGGTCCAACTGGCGGCCAGGTCCGGCACCACTTTGGTCAGGTCGCTACCCTTATAAGTTACCAGGGTTTGATAGGCCGAATGGAAGACCGTAAAGGCGGTCTGAGTGTATTCGGTACCGGGGTCGAGATTTTTACTGAAGAAAACGGTACCAATAACCAGCGTGCCACCCGCCCCGGCGGTGCTAGCGGCAGCGGAAGTTGCAGCGACTGTCGTGGTAGTTGCCGCAGTCGTTGTAGTAGCGGCAGTCGTGGTCGCGGCGGTGGTGGTAGTAGCGGCAGTCGTGGTCGCGGCGGTAGTAGCGGCAGTTGTCGTAGCAACAGCCGTAGTGGCGACCGGGGCGGTAGTAGCGGCGGCAGCGGTGGTGCTAGCGGCGGTAGTGGCAGGAACCGAAGTAGCGGTTGAATCCCCACAGGCACTCAGTACCAGCATTGCTGCCAGTAAGAATATCAGCCCAATGGCAGTATAACGACTGCCCCGGCTGATTTTTAGTAAGTTTGAAATAAACATTTTGATTTTGCCTCTCCCCTTTAGATTTATCCTAGAAAGTTATTAATTTTATGTTGCTTGTAAGTTAACCGACCGCCTGAAAATGGCGAGGGTATTGATTAAGCGGTTCTGCGCCCTGGTCGGTGACTACAAACACGTCTTCTATACGTACCCCGAAAAGGTCGGGTACGAAGATACTCGGCTCAATCGTAAAAGTCATGCCGGATTGCAGCAGCGTGTTATCACCTTCGCTTAAATAGCAGGGTTCGTGCACATCGAGACCAATGCCATGACCCAGGCGGTGAAAGAAATGCGGGCCGTATCCTGAACCCTCGATTACCTGTCGGGCCACCAGATTGGCGGCTTCCCCGGTAATCTGCCCGGCTTTCATCGCCGAGCGGGCTTCTTCCTGAGCCTGGATAACCAGATTATAAACTTTCAGATATTCGGCAGGCGGATCGCCAATCCAGACCGACCGGCCAAAATCGTTACAATAGCCGTCTACCACACTGCCATAATCAAAACTCAGTGAACTACCCTGGGTTAGAACCGGCGCACCACTGCTCCTGACCGCCCCGGCACTCCAGGGATCAGCCCCTGGCCCTACGCCCGGTCCCATCGGGATCAGGGTAGTCGGGAAAGATTGGGTTTCGGCCCCTAATTCTACCATTTTGCGGTCAATTTCTACGGCAAGATCGTGGTAGCTGAGTCCTGGACGCAGGATCGTCATAACATAGGCGTGGGTCTGATCGATAATGCTGGCCGCCTGACGCATCAACTCGAGTTCAGAGGGGGTTTTAACCCGGCGAAGGGCGGTAAAAAGTGGCCCGCCCGATACAATTTCGGCGTCCGGCAGCAACTTTTGAAGTTCGATAACCGCCAGACCCCAGGTACGGTCGTCAATAGCCACCTTTTTGATTGCCGGACCAAATTTTTCGATAAGTTTTCGCATATGCTGTTGCGGATCAGCCGTATCGGGCAGCACAGCCAGTTCCAAAGAAGACGGGAACTCGGCGAAAAGAGTTGCCATTCTCGGCAGCGATAGCACCATACCTTCTTTTTGGCCGACCAATAAACCATGCACCCAGCCGCCATTATAGTTAACGTTGCCATAGGTCGGGTGAGAGCGTTTGAGGCCAGTCAAATATTGCATAGCGGCTGAAGGAGGAAGAAATAACAGGTCGATTTGCCGGGAGGCCATTAACTCTCTCATCCGGTTTATTCGGTCGGAATAGTCCATTACGGCTTTAGCGTTTCCCATCCGGTTTTCTCCAATAATACAAGTTTAATAAAAAGGCTTATTTTGATGAAGCTTTTTTGCTTAGTAATTCTATAAATTTAGATCGACCAACAAGGCTGTAGCGAGCTTTTGAAAGCAAAAATACCTGGTTTTTGGAAAACAAACAGTATTTAGCCGGTATAAGTCACTTGCAAACTCTTGAGTAAAAAATCACAACATTGTGGTCACAAGCAATTGGATTATGCTTTTGAGCTGAAAGATTTTGTACCATATTAAATATGTGCGGTATTATTACATGGAAGCGAGGTACTGTCAATGAAAATCAGCCTTACGCAACCCTAACTGGCTAACATGGAGTAGAATATCCACCGGCTACCCGATGGTTATTCTACCCCATCATCG
This sequence comes from Chloroflexia bacterium, assembly GCA_038322625.1. Lineage (GTDB taxonomy): Bacteria > Chloroflexota > Chloroflexia > Chloroheliales > Chloroheliaceae > 54-19. Next base: position 11,610 of record JBBQGA010000069.1, on the reverse strand, counting down.
TAGTTTATCGACTGTCTGGTTGGTTCGGTCAGATTTCAGGCAACACTTTCCCTGACTGAGGTAAAGGTGGGAGAAACAGCGTAATCGAATTCAGGTCAGTAGAATTGAGATTATCAACAAAATTTGTTATAATGCGCTTATTAGGAGAAATATTAGTATTTCCTTCAGCAAATAAAAAAGACTCTTGAAAACTTTCTCACTTAACCTTGTGTACAAATAAATAAAGCTATAATCAATAAAATAATTGTCCTTCGTCCTGGTCGGTTTAAATTAGTTCGTTCAGGTAGTATTAGATTTTGGGCTTTTGCCATTTGATTGCCGCTCGACGGATAAACCGGTTGAGGACGGCAATTAATTTTTACTTTAAGGTTTTACACATTTAGGAGGAGAAACTATGCGTTGGCACCATCTCTTTAGATTTCTGGTAATAGGGATTATTATCGCTACTCTTTTAGGAGCTTGCGGCGATAATACTGCAACACCCGCTTCGACTTCCAGCAGCACTGCCGCCGCGACCAGTGCTGCCGGTAACGCGACTACTAATGCCGCCACTACCAGTGCAGTGGCAGCCCCGACAACCAGCGCAGCGGCAGCTGCCACTACCAGTGTTGCTGCTCCGGCAACCGCTGGCGGTACTTTCCGCTGGACTATGACCGGCGAACCCGATAGCCTCGATCCTGGTCTGGCCTCCGCTGAAGAAGGTGTCAACGTGGTTAATATGCTTTATGATGGGCTAACCCAGTTTGATAAAGATGTAAACGTCAAACCGGCGATAGCCGAGAGTTGGTCGATTAGCCCGGACGGCCTGACTATTACTTATAAACTGCGTAAGGACGTTACTTTCAGTAATGGCGACCCGGTAAAAGCCCAGGATTTTATTTACGCCTGGAACCGGGTAGTGCAAAACGAGAAGGCCGATTACGAGTTTGTATTTAGTGACATCAAGGGTGTCGCTGAAATCGAGAAACTGACCGGCGAAGCCCGCAAGGCGGCTACTATTCCTGGTCTGGTTGCGCCGGACGATTATACTTTGCAGGTTACACTAGTAGCCCCAGCGGTAGATTTTATTACCCGCGCGACCCTTTGGCCGTTTCGCCCGGTAGATAAGGCTGTAGTCGAAAAATTTGGCGATAAGTGGACCGAAGCCGGTAATCTGGTCGGCACCGGGCCCTTTTTGCTCAAGGAATGGAAACACGGTCAGAGCTTGCGGCTGGAAGCTAACCCTAAATACTATGAGGGTAAACCGGGCCTCGACCTAATCACGATTGATCTCATCAAAGAGACGGCGACCGCCAAGCTGAAATATGATAACGGCGAGATCGACGCTTACCGGGTCGGAGTAGCTGACGTGCCAAAAGTCCGCAACGACCCCAAAGCCAAAGCCCAACTGGTGATCACACCCCAATTACGAACCAACTGGATCAGTTTTAATTTTGATAAAGGTCCCTTTAAGGAAAGCAAAGAGCTACGCAAGGCATTTTACCAGGCCATCGACCGTCGCCTGGTTGCCGAAGGTGCCCTACAGGGGGCCGGTTTGCCTTTGACTACCCTGCTGGTACCCGGTATTCCGACCTATAAACCGTATGACGCTTATCCTTATGACCCGGCCAAAGCCAAAGCCAGCCTGGTCGCCGCCGGTTATGACACCCCGGAAAAGGTTAAGCAATTGGAGGACACCATCAACAACTGGGGAGATGCCGGTAAGAGTGGCGGGTTTGCTTATACTGCTGAACGGGCGGGCTGGCAGCAAGCGGCTGAGAATTATACCCAGCAGATCAAGCAAAATCTTGGCATCACGCTGAAGCTCAATCCCGACCCTACTTTCAAGACTTTTAATAAACGGCGCAGCACCGATCATGAGTTTTTGATTTACTTTGGAAGTTGGGGAGCCGATTATCCCGACCCGGCTAACTTCTACCAGCCGCTTTTTGGCTGTGGTGTCTCCAACCAGCAAGGTGGTAATTATTGTAATAAGGAGTTTGATACAGCCTGGAAAGCCGGGGCCGCCGAACCGGACACGACCAAACGGGCGGTGCTGTATCAGCAAGCTGAAAAACTCTTGCAGGATGACATCGGTATGATTCCAATCTACAGCGGGATTTATGCTGTACTGATCAAACCAACCGTTACTAACTGGAGTTATAACTCGAACGGACCTTTCCCGTTCAAGGGTCTACAGATCAAGAAGTAAATCAGATTGTAAAAGGGATTGGTTTGAACTTAGTTTAAACCAATCCTTTTCACAAGCAGATATTTTTGTTTGGCGACCGGATTCAGGAGAGTTAACAAGCCCGTTCCCTGCCCCATCAGGCCCTATAATCCTACAGTCAGTGATCGCTCTATAACCAGGCTTGTCCAAATTTGACTGTCAGCCAGGGCGAGAGGAGTAATTTACAAATTGGGAAAATATCTCATCAAGCGAGTTTTGCTTATTATCCCGGTATTCTTTGGTATCACGCTAATTACCTTTGTAATGGCCCGCAGTATTCCAGGCGACCCTTTTAACAGTGAGAAACTTTCCCAGGCCGCTCGTTTGCAGATCAACCGAGCTTACGGCCTCGACCGTTCTATTATCGAGCAATATTTTGTCTATATTATTAATTTTTTGCGTGGTGATTGGGGACCGTCTTTTCAGCGAGCCGGAACCACTCCCGTAACCGAAATTCTTTTTGGTTATAACCCCGGCACCAGTAGCGGACCGGCCTTCTGGCAACAACTGGGGTTGGTCGAACTGGCGGTCCTTATAATAATAGGCGGGATAAGTCTGGCCTGGGCTTTTTCAAAACAGAAAACGTGGTGGCCGGTTTACCGGCGTACCCTGCTTCCGGTGATCCTGGTGACGGCGATAGTCTATGGTATTTACACCATTTTCACGCTGGATACCTCAAACGCCGGGGGTTTCCTGTTTTCATTACGGTTGGGTATTCTAGCTTTTATCTTTATGATGGTGGCAGGAATTTCGCTGGGGGTGATTGCCGCCTTAAAGCAAAATAGCTGGCTGGATTATGCCTTGACTACTTTGGCCCTGGTAGGTTTCTCGATCCCAAGTTTTGTACTCGGTCTGCTGGCTTTGATCGTTGTAGTTTTGATTAATGCCTGGACCAACAGTGATTTGCCGATTGCCCCGACCTCGCCCACTACGCTGGAACTATTTTTACCGGCGGCTATTCTGGGTGCCCGCGAAGCCTGTATTATCGCCCGGCTGACTCGTTCGAGTATGCTGGAGGTTATTCGTCAGGATTATATCCGAACCGCGCAGGCCAAAGGTCTGGCTACCCCGGCTATTGCCGTGCGGCACGCCCTGAAAAATGCCTTTATCCCGATCTTGACGGTGCTGGGCGACCGGTTAGCCGGACTACTTACCGGCAGTGTTACGATTGAGCGGGTCTTTAATATTCCTGGCATCGGAAACTATTTTGTTTCAAGTATCCTGGCTCACGATTACCCCATGATATTGGGAACGGTCGTGCTATTTGCCATGCTGGTAGTCATAATAAATTTGCTGGTTGATTTAATGTACGGTTTCTTCGATCCCCGGATCAGCTATGTAAAAGGAAGTGTGAACTGATGGGCAGAGGTATTCAGGATCACCAATCCCAAACGCTTAACAATCAGACTTTGAGCGCGGCAGCGGCTACCGGATTAGCCCTCGATTCGGGCGTATTGCGGCCTCGGCCTCGTAGCCTTTGGCGGGATGCCGTGCGCCGTTTGACGCGCAACAAGTTAGCCGTTTTTGGCCTGATCGTAATTATATTGCTGGCTTTGATGGCTATCTTTGCGCCGTTTGTGGCCCGCTACGCTCCCGATCATAGTTTTACCGACCCTACTTCGCCCAAACCGTTGTATGAGCAAAACTACCAGGCCCCTTCCAGCGAGCATTGGATGGGTACCACCGGTCAGAATTACGATTTGTGGGCACGTATCGTTTTCGGATCGCGAATTTCGTTGAGTGTTGGACTGGTAGTACAGGCCATTGTATTAGTAATCGGCTTACCGCTGGGACTGGTAGCCGGTTATTTTGGCGGCTGGTTTGATATTTTGATTATGCGCGTGACCGATATTTTCCAGGCTTTTCCTTATTTGCTTCTGGCGTTGCTGTTCCTGTCGGTTTTTGGTAGCAGCCTGGCCTGGGTATTTATTGCGATTGCCGTCAGCACCTGGCCGATTATGACCCGGTTGGTGCGCGGTCAGGTGCTGGCTCTAAAGAATAAGGAATATATCGAAGCCGCCAGAGCCATCGGGGTAAGTACTCCTCGTATTTTATGGAAGTACGTTTTGCCAAATGTGTTGAGTCCGGTGATCGTGGCGGTCAGTTTTGGAGTGCCGGAAGCCATTATTATCGAGGCTTTTTTGGGTTATATCGGAGTGAGTGGCGACCCGGCGGCCCCTAGCTGGGGGCAACTGGTCAGCGAAGGCCGGGAAGCCTTTCAGAGTAACCCCCCGACCATTCTCATTTTCCCCTGCTTAATGATCGTACTTACTGTTATGTCGCTAAATTTCGTAGGCGATGGTTTGCGGGATGCCCTCGATCCCAAGATGATCGATAACAAAAAGTAGCGTCCTGAGCCGGGAAAAGCCGGGCCGGTTAAGACTTTCCCGACCTAGAAATTGCGCAAGCCCTGCTCCAGAACTCTGATCCAGTTGCCATAAAAAATCTGCTGCACATCGGTTTCGTTAAACCCGTGCCGCAACAGGGCTTCACCCAGCAGCGGTAAATCGGCAGGGCCTTTCAGGGGGAACGGGATTTTGTCAGCCCCAAAGCCGCCATCCCAGTCGGTGCCAAGCGCAACCTGGGTAGTGTTTCCGGCAATCTCACAGATATGGCTGAGGTGCGCCACCCAATCTTCCACCACCGGTTTACGATATACCTGCGGTTCGCCAGCTGGCGGAATTAAAAAATTGTCGTAAGGCACTACCCCGATCACGGCCTCGCGCCCGGTTAGCCGCCGGATCATCGGGTCGCTTAACTGGCGGTCGGTCGGCACGAAATGACGACAATTAGAGTGACTGGCGATAAGCTGACCCGGCCAGGTATCGAGAGCATTATTAAAAGTTTCCTCAGCCATATGACTGACATCGAGGATCATTTTCAGCCGGTGCATTTCCTCAAGTAAGCGGTAGCCCGGCCCGGTTAAGGGACCCGGTTCACCGGTACCGCCACAGTATTGATTAGATTTCCAGGCTGGACCCAGTAGCCGCAAACCTTTTTCTACCCACCTGGCCAGTTCCGAGGGCTGCCGGATCGGGTCGGCTCCTTCCATCGTCAGTACAATTCCCAGCTTTTCCAATTTCCCGTCGCTCTGATTTATTTCAGCCAGGAACTGGTTCAGTTCGGCCCAATTGCATAAAAGCGCAATTCGCGGATCTTCTGCCGCCAACCCTAAATAATAATCAAGTTGGGCCTGACCTTGCCGGTAAGCTTCCTCGGCATTATGGAAACTTGGGCCTTCCCACTGGCTGGCCGCCCGTGCCGGTAGCACAAAAATCGTGGCGAATACCACGCGCACCCGGCTTTTGAGCAGATCGGGTAAACTGATTACCCGTGTACCAAGGCTGGCCGCGCCCATCTCACGCTGGTTGGTCACTGCCACCGGCTCCCGAAAATCCCGGCCCAACCCGGCGTTCCAGGCAATATCCAGGTGGCTATCCACAATGAATAAAGGTTCGCTCATTGATTTATTCCTTGAAAGAATTGACTTACTTCAGGCAGTTAATTATTATATTACTGCAAATTATATTACAAAAAAGTCTATCAGGTGTGTCCTGGCGTTGTAAGTCCCTGGATAGTCTTAGGCTGTCAGGAGTTTGAGTTTGGTTGATGTTAACGAGGATTGGCTACCGCCATATTTCGAGTACCGGGAAGGCCAATTCTGGCTGGAACAGGTGAGCCTGACGGAGGTGGCCCTTCAATATGGTACGCCTGCCTACGTCTATTCGGCGCGGTCGATTCGGGAAGCTTACCGGCGGTATCAGGCTGCCTTCGACCAGGCTCACCTGCCTATGTCTATTTTCTATGCGGTGAAGGCCAATTCTAATCTGGCGATTTTAGGGTTGCTGGCAGCAATGGGGGCCGGGGCGGATGTGGTAAGTGCCGGAGAACTTTACCGGGCTACCGAAGCCGGTTTCGAGCCTGACCGCATTCTATTTACCGGGGTCGGTAAGACTGCGGACGAAATTGACTTTGCGCTTTCTAAATCTATAAAAGCTTTTCAAATTGAATCGGTGGGCGAAGTAGCTTTGATCGAGGCGCGGGCAAAAATCTTGCAAAAGACGGCCAACATTGCCATCCGGGTCAATCCCGATGTGGGAGCCGATACTCATCCCTATATTACTACTGGGCTGAGTGGTTCAAAGTTTGGGGTAACTATCGAACAAGTTCCGGAACTTGCGAGGTCGATTTCCCGGTCGGGGGTCATGAAATTACGCGGCTTACAGATTCATATTGGTTCGCAATTACTAAAGGTTCAACCGGTCATAACAGCTTTCCAGCGTTTGCTAAAGCTGGCCGGGGAGGTCGAAACTCTCACCGGTCAGGCTCTGGAATATCTGGATATTGGCGGTGGTCTGGGCGTATCCTATCAGGTGGAAACCCCTCAATCGCCGGACAAACTGGCTAACGCCCTGGCCGCTGTTATGTCCGAGCAGGGCCGCACCTATAAACTACTAACCGAGCCAGGCCGCTATATAGTTGCCGAGGCCGGTGCTCTTTTAACGACCGTGTTATATCTCAAATCTAATGATGCCGTAAATTTCGCGATAGTGGATGCCGCCATGAACGATTTGATCAGACCGGCCCTTTATGGCGCAAAGCATAAAGTCAGGCCGCTCCAGGCCCGAAATCTGCCGTTACACCCGACCCCCAATTATACGCTGGTTGGCCCGGTATGCGAAAGTGGTGATTGGCTGGCGCGGGAGGTTCAACTGGCTCATCTGGCGGAAGGTAGCCAACTGGCCTTACTAAGTGCTGGGGCCTACGGCTCGGTGATGTCCTCAAACTATAATTCACGGCTGCGGGCACCCGAAATCCTGGTGGATGGTTCTCAGACTACTTTAATCCGGCGGCGCGAAACTCTGGCGGATTTACTGGCTACCGAACGTCTTGCAAATGATTAAGTTCGGCCTGAGAAACAATACGTGTAAAAATGGTTCTGACCCATTTTTGGGGCTGTTGGCGAACCCCTTGTGCACTAAAAAGCAAGTTTGTTAAAATCCTGCTAAAAAATAGTAAAGTAAAAGGCAGGAAGAAAGTAATGTCATTAAAGATACAGTGTCCACCCCCAATCCCAACCCAGACCGCCCGTGTTGCCAAGGCGGAGTTTCCTAAAGGGAATGTTTACCTTAAAATGCGAGATGAGTTCGAGCTTTTCTATCAGGATGAACAGTTCGCCCAGCGTTTCCCCAATAATGGTCAACCAGGACTAGCACCCTGGCGATTAGCTTTAATTACACTTATGCAAGCTGCCGAAGGTCTGAGCGACCGGCAAAGTGCCGATGCCGTCCGTGCTCGGCTGGATTGGAAGTATGCTTTAGGGCATTTCCTACAAGTTAAGGGAAGGGAGAGATTGTCAAGAGCCAATTGGCGGCAAAATGGATCAAATTTAGCTACAATAGGTTTATGACAAACTTAATTAAACCTAAAAAAAAGGCCAGTAGTGTGCGGCATACCAGGGCGATTGCTCTCGACCGCTCCAAACGCCCGGTGGCTGCCCCGCCCGCCGAGCATATCGAACAACTGCTTAACGAGTTGGTGCAGCCGGCTATGTTCAATACGGTGGCCCTTTACCAAAAGCTAGGACTACGCGTTCGCACCTTAACCTTGCCCGTGATGGTAGCCTTCGTTCTCAGTGTGATCTGGCGACAACTGGGGTCGGTCGCCCAAGCCGTCCGAATGCTAAATGAAACGGGGATGCTATGGCAACCGCCCGTCAAGGTTAGTCAACAGGCCGTCAACGACCGCTTGCGTGAGCTGAAAGCCAGTTTGTTCGAGGCTGTTTTTGAGGAAGCCCTGCCCTTGATGCAACAGCGTTACGCCGCCCGCACGCGGCCTGTCCCGCCTCCAATGCAAACGGCTCTGCGTCATTTCAGCCGGTTAGTGGCTTTTGACGGCTCGACCCTGGACGCGGTAGTTAAGAAATGCGGGTTGTTGAGGGAATGCGAAGGGACCGTTTTAGCCGGTAAAATGATGGCAGTATTGGACCTTGCCAGTCGTTTGCCGGTTAAGATTTGGTACGGGGAAGACAGTGCGGCCCACGATCAGAGTTGGTGGGAGGCGTTAGTCGGCGAACTCGAAGCAGGTAGCCTTTCGTTGTTCGATCTGGGTTTTGTGAACTACGAACGTTACCGGGAGTTGAGCGAAACGGGGCGGTACTTTGTCAGTCGAGTTAAGAGTAACATGGCTTACCAAAAGCTTGACCAATTGACGAACGGGGTAGGAGTGCGGGAATGGCTGATCCAAATAGGCCAGATGGGTGATGGAACGGGTCAAATCTTGCGATTGGTCGAGGTGCAACACGAGGGGAAATGGTACAGCTACCTGACCAATGTGCTCGAGCGTGGTCGATTAGTGGCTTCGGAGATAGCCTATTTGTATCGGCAGCGTTGGCGGATCGAAGACGCCTTCCGGTTGGTCAAACGGTTACTGGGCTTGGCCTATTTCGTGGGCAGTTCGATAAACGCGATTGAAGTGCAGGTGTGGCTGAGTTGGTTATTATATGGGGTACTGATAGACCTGACGGATGGGGTAGCCCAGGAGTTGGACAAGCCTTTTGGGGCCATCTCGACCGAGATGGTGTACCGGGGGGCTATACTATTATGCTGAGGCTCTCACGCGGGGCGAAACTCGCAGTGTTTTCGAGTATTTTGCCTTCAAAGCTAAAATATTAGGGATTGTTAAACAAGTTAAAAAGCCCCGTTCTAGTTCTTGACAGCCGCTCTTTTGGCTTAACTTGTAGCCTATGATTTAAGACCTTAAACCTGGAAGACTGGGCGAGGGCACTGAACAGTTTTAAGAGTAGAAAAGTGATCAGACCAGCATAAAGCTGAATTAGCACGCCGTTCTCACACTGGCTGTACCAATGGTCAAATTGCAGATGACCCTTGATCCAGCCGATAAAAAGTTCAATGTCCCAGCGGTATAGGTAAAGCCGCACCACCGTCAGTGGGTCCAGCTCGAAACGACTGGTTAGATAGCGATAGCTTTTGGTCTTGCTAAGGCGGTAAGTCACTAAACGCAGTTTCAATTTGGGCGCATTGGCCCCACTCAGTTCAATCGTCTCGTCCCTTTCGACGCCCAGCAAGCTCTGTTCGGCTCAAAGGGGGTGGCTTTGTAAGACTTTGAAGTTAAGATTATCTTTGGCGCGGGTCACGAAATCAGCCTTGTGCTTTAGCATCTGCTCGAAGAGAGTGAAATCTAGGTAGCCGCGGTCCAAAATGTAAGTGGTGTAGGGCGAAAAATGTTCTTCCAACACCTTGCGCTCGTCGCCTTTACCATTGGTCAGCACCATTTTGTCAGGTAAGAGTGTGAGAACTTCATAGAAGAAATGAGCCTTAACTTTATTGGAGTCACTACGATACAGGGCCCAGACCATTTGAGGTAGACAATCGAATAAGGAACCATCTACTGCCACTAATTTACCAAGACCACTCAGACCTTCGAGTTGGGCAAAACTTACTTTGCAACGCACTACTTTTAGTAAGCGGTGGAAGAGATAGCGCCACAGACGCCAACTACGCTGTGAGTTGGCCCTTGACCAACTGGACTGATTAAGACTTAAAGGCTGACCCCAGTAATCGGTGCCATCAAAGCCCACCATTTGGCGCAGATTACGGTCGTGGTCGTTGCAATCGAGGTCATTTAATCTTCGATAAGGGCGCGACCGCTTTCGAGGTGGTCAAGTTGAGCGAAGACCGAGAGTAAGACCTGGACGGTCGCAGGGAATTTATGGCAGCGATAGTCGGCCCGGTGGCCGGTGACAGCCTCGGAGAGCAAATCCTGAAGAGGACGGACTAAAAGCGACCAGCGGGTAGAAGAAGTGGTAAAATCTAACATTGAGAAAACCTTTCAAAGCTCAAATTTAGTTTTAGGCGACCAAATTTTAGCACAGCGAGGTTTTCTCGGTTAGATTTTCTAACTTTTCGACGTATTTGCGTCACTTTTCAATTGGTAAAGTACCAGGCTTTTCACAAATAATCTTAACGCATCACAGGTGAAATTGACTGATGAAGAAAAAATTGAAGCAGAGACTGACTTAATTAAGACTCTCGCCCCAAACGATCACTATACCGTACAAGCCTTAGGATACCTGCGTTCTAAAGCGGCCTTTGAACCTTTACTGAAGTTATTGTCTATTGCTGACTTGTACCAACAAGTCTTTATTGCTGAGGCATTATGGCAAATTGATAAATATCAGGGCTCGATCACAATCTTAAAAGATATAGTCAATAGTCCTTCGGTATACCATGAAAATAGAGATCTGACTAGGATGTATGCTACCAGTGCTTTAGGCAGTATTAATGATCCAAAATCGATAGAGATTTTGAAGAGTCTGTTAGATGACAAGGAGTATTTAGTGAAATACCACGCTCATGAGGGTTTAAAGCGGTTGTTAAATTTAGAAACTTAGATGTAACTAAAGGCACTCTTATTTCTTATTAAGCAACTTTTAGAGCAAAGTGAAATCTTAATAAATCAGTTGTATAGCCTTGTCAAATCCAAATTGGCTTGATGGGTAGGGTACTCCACTTAAAAGGGAACGCGAAGTAGTTAAAACATATAAGTGAACTGGTAAGCTATATTTTCTGACTATCCCAGATCAGCTAGACGGACTGACTGATGTAATCTTTCATAGCAAGTAACTTAATTGCTCTTTGACAAGTATCTGTTAAAGTTGAATGCACCTGAACCCCGATTTCAGTTAGCACAATCCTATAATAAGTATCTCCTACCACACCATCCTCTATTCCTACCACAAAAGGACGTAGTCTTTTTCCATTCTTTTCCAGGCTGGCTTCTTGCAAGCCATACCACCAGCCGATTTCAAACCGGGTAGTTACCGCTAAAGCTTCTTTTGGCAACCAGAACAATACCACCTCTGCTGTAAGCAAATGAGTATGTTCCCATTTCACCTGCTGATGGTAGGTGTCGGAGTAATCCGGTTTACCTGGGGTAACAAATCCATCTGATCTGCGAGGATTAAAGCAGGTCTTAAATGTTCCTTTAAGCAAATCAATGGCTTCTGATTGCCAATCGGGGGCTCCCGTAATCGCCCCTCCTAAAAAGATACTTGGCTTCTCAATTCTAGTTGGATATGTCGGTGATATTATAACATTCATGGCCCAGTGAGAACATTACTGTCACCAGGGGCAATGTAATCTTTTGTTCTATTTTTTAATCCAACAGGATTTTTCAGAACGTATTTGCTTACAGTAAGAACAAACCAAGTGCCATTTTTAGAATTGGTAGTGGCATTTGACCCTTTTCCCCTCATTTTTCCTCAAAACCTACCAGTTACACTACGCTCAAAGTTGAACCCTGTTATACTGATTTTAATGACCATGTGCCACCACCTCCTATTGTGGGAACTTTTTGACCGTTGTAGGGACTGATAGTGT
>JBBQGA010000068.1:0-14080 GCA_038322625.1 Chloroflexia bacterium | reverse complement strand
CCAGGCATATTTATTTTACTTTCGCTTCTCCCACACCCGGTGTGGGAGAAGCGAAAGTAAAAAAGGATTTAACAGGGGAGACCCCTTTATACCCCCCGCAGGGGCTTTGCCCCTACTAACCCCGCTTCAGGTTGGTTTTCGCCTTTAAGCGAAGGTCCTCTTTTATCAGGTGAAATAAGCTTCTAACTGAGCGACCACGATCAGAGCAATCCCTATTGCAAAGTAGAGTAAAGCCTGTCCCCGGTGGCCGGTCGAGCCAAAGGCGGTGATAAAACCCATCACCCCACTGATTAAACCGGCTCCCATCAGGGCCACATAAATCACAAGTAAGATAAGCGTCCGCCGCCGCCGACCGGCAGCATCATAGTCATACAGATTGCGGTAAAACTCCAGGTCTTCATCCGTTGGGGTATAGGGTGCCCAGGTGTTGTCCTCCACCGGGTTGCCGGTATGCCAGGCCGGGTCGCTGCGTTGAGTCGTATCGTGCTCCTGAACCGGCGGTTGCCAGCTACCGGCATAGGCGTAGGCTCCGGGCGTTTTCAAACGCAACTCCTGATCGTAGGCAAGGCGTTTTTGTGGATCGCTCAAAATATCATAAGCTTCTTGCAACAAACGAAACTTTTCGATGTTGGCCTGTTCTTTGGCTGTGTCCGGGTGATAAAGTTTGGACAGTATGCGATAAGAGGCTGTCACAAGGGCCGGATTAGCGTAAGACTGCAATTGTAAAATTTCGTAGTGGTTAGGGATAGCACGTTCGCTCATGAAAAGACTACCTGTACTGCCTGAAAAGTTGAATTTTAATTTGTAGACTGTTATTATTATAGCAAGCCCAGACAAAGAGGTAAAGACCGTATTCAGACATTTGACCAAGATTGGTCTTGCTTCTCGATAAAATAATTAGTTCAATGACGAATTAGGATTGGGATAGGATGTTTAATCTACAACAACGCAATTATGTTTTCAGTGCCATCGACGATAAAAGCCGTGAGCAAGCCTTACACAAAAGTGTGCTACCCCGCTTTCGCCAGATAATCAATTTGATTCTCGACCGTTACGGCCTGGCCGAACGGTTGGAGGAAGCCAAAGCCACCGGCCACAAGGTGTTTATGCTGGACCTCGGTTGTAGTGAGGGCCTCTACCTGCACGACCTGGCCCAACTGCTGGAAGAACGGGGGCTGCTGGAAGGGGCCAGTCTGCATGGTATCGACAAGAACCCGGCCCACATAGCCACCGCCCAGGAATATACGCGGCTTGCCAAACCAGCCCGGCCCTACCTTAATTTTTATTTTCAGGATGGGCTGGCCCCTTTTAGTGAAAATCTGGAAATGCGGCTTAATAACGCCACCCAGTTCGATTTAATCTTTTCGCTGATAACTTTCATGTACATCGCCGATGCGGAAGCCACCCTGGCAAAAGTTTATGAGCAAGATTTAAAACCCGGCGGGGTGCTTTATCTCCGCGACCTGGCAAATTCGGCTAATACGACCGATATACTTACAATGCATCCCTCTCTCAACCCGATGCTCCAGTTTTTCAAAGATTTTCTAACCAGTCTCAACCCAAACGGGGATGTCGCCACCGAAAGTGCCAATTGGCTGCGTCAATACGGAGCCGAAACGGTCGAAGTGCTCACCCATATAATGCCAGCCAGTGGCAAAAATGAAGGGGAAATGGGCATTCTCAGGACTATTCTATTGATGTGTCGTAGCGTGGGCCAGCAGATGGTCGCCAGGGGAATGCTAACCCAAACTGATTTTGACGAACGTTTTGCCACCATTTATCGAGAACTTGATAAAGACTCGCAAGGGCACCTGACCTATGTCGATACTATCGCCCAGAAACCAGGCGTTTAAGCAAAATTAGCTTATCATCCTCAAGCGGTTGGTAGCCTGCCGGTTCAAACTGGCTGGCTTCTTTTGTGTCGCGGGCGAATAAATAAATCTCAGTCAGGTCGTGGGCCAGGGCGTCTCGTTCGAGTTTCGCCACCAGGCTCCGTCCGGCCTCGTTGCGGGTTGTTTCAATTAACCTTACAGCCAGTCCGCCATCGGGTCGCAAAACTGCCGCCAACCGCCCGACCAATTGGCCGTCAGCGTGGCATTCGTAAGCCAGTGCGCCCGGTCCGGCCTCGACCTGCTTGATTACCAACATTTTAACCTCTATAGGACTTTCGCTTTAATCTCGTTTAATGAAGTTAAAGCGAAAGTTAAAAGTAACTGTTCAGGCCCCACCCCTGACCCCTCCCAGGGCCACCAGTGGACGGGGAAAAGGAAAGCGAGCTATACAGGGGCACCCAAAGGGTACCCGCCTGTATGACCCCCGCTTTAAGCTGCTTTTCGCCTTTTGGTGAAAGTCCAAATAAATTCGCCAGCCGCAAGTTTAACATTTTTGGCCCACGATCCACAAATCGGGCAGGCTTTATGTTAAAATACCGGGCAGGTAAATCTTGAAGGGCGGTTGCCAAAATTGATGAAAGAAGTGAATTGTGGATACCCTGGAAGAAAAAAGTAAACCAAACAAAATAATGCTAACTCCCTTGAAGGGAACCCGCGATTTTTATCCACAGGAAATGCGCTGGCGCAACTGGCTATTCGATATTTGCCGCAAAGTCTCGCTACTTTACGGTTACGAAGAATATGACGGGCCGTTTTTGGAACTGCTGGAGCTGTACGCCGCAAAATCGGGTGAGGAACTGGTTAACGAACAAACCTATACTTTTACCACGCGCGGCGGCGAGAAAGTCAGTATTCGACCGGAGATGACACCTACTCTGGCCCGCATGGTAACTGCCAAACAGAATGCCTTGCGCAAGCCGATCCGCTGGTTTACTATCCCGAACGTCTGGCGGTATGAAAATAATCAGCGCGGTCGTAAACGCGAATTCTACCAGTACAACGTGGACATTCTGGGGGTAAAGTCGATGGAAGCCGAGGCCGAAGTGCTGGCAATCGTGGTCGACATTATGAGGGCACTCGGTCTGGGAAAAGGTGAGTTTGTGGTGCGGGTCAACAACCGCTATTACCTGGATCATCTGCTGAACACTATCGGTATAGATTTGAAGTTGAAAACCGCCGTTTACCGCGAAATTGATCAGATCGAAAAGCTTAAGCCGGAAGAATTTCAGGCCAACCTGACAAAAGCCGGTCTGAGCGAGGACCAGATCAACCAACTGGAAACGGCCCTGCGTGAGAAAAACTTTGGGGATTTCGCCGACCTCAAATCGCTCTGGGAAAAACTCGCTGAATACGGTATCACCGAATATGTGGAGTTCGATCCAAGCATCGTGCGCGGTTTGCTGTATTACACCGGTACGGTCTTTGAGGTCTGGGACCCCACCAAGAATTTCCGGCGGGCGATAATGGGTGGTGGGCGATATGATGACCTGGTGACTGCGCTGGGTGGTCAGTCTTTACCGGCGGTCGGGATCGCCTTTAGTGACGTGACAATCGAGGAAATGCTGGTTCAGCAAAAGAAATTCCCGGTTTTGCCGCGCGAAGTGGATGTGTACGTGGCACAGTATTCGGCTGCCGAGCGTACTCAGGCCGTCAAGATCGCGGCTCAATTACGGGCCGCCGGGCTGCGTACCGAACTTAATATGCTGACCGATGGAAAGATGGACCGGCAACTAAAAGCGGCCTCCGAAAGCGGCGCGCGTTACGCGGTGATCGTGGCTCCGGCTGAACTGGAACGGGGTGAGGTCAACGTGAAAGATTTGCTGAACCGCGATCAGCGCAGCGTGAAAATCAAGGAACTGGCTCAGGTTTTGCAAAACCAATAATCGGGCGATACAGAAGCAAAAAAGACCCCTTCAGGAGGTCTTTTTTTGTTAAAATGCAATTGTGCAGGCTAACTATTTCTTTTTTTACAGGAATGGCTTTAGCAAACCTAACTGTTTTTTATTCGGTACCCGGAATCTCTCCATTAGTATTAACGACAGGAACCCATTTGGTCTCCACTTCGACCGGACGATAATTGGCGATATACTCCAGGGCTTCGGGGGGTGTACCCACTGCCTGGAAAAGGGTCATATTGCCCGGTTTCATAAAATGCTGGTCGGTCGCAAGCTGGAACATGGTTAAGAGGCTGGTGTAATAATCGTTGGTGTTGAGCAACACGATTGGCTTGTTGTGATAGCCAAGTTGCTTGAGGGTCAAGACCTCGAAAAGTTCCTCCCAGGTGCCGTAACCACCCGGCAAAACCACAAAAGCGTCGGCCTTTTCTTCCATAATAGCCTTGCGTTCGCGCATACCATCGGTTAAAATAAGCTCGGTCAGGCCGGGATGAGCGATGCCCATCTCGTTGATGCGGGCCGGTACGACCCCGATTACCTCACCTCCGGCAGACAGCGCGGCCTCGGCTACCGCGCCCATCAGACCCACCTGGGTACCGCCGTAAACCAACCGGGCCTGACTTTGACCGAGTAAAGTCCCCAGCAGCCGGGCCGCCTCGAAATAGATCGCAGCTACGCCGTTGCTGGAGGCGCAGTAGACCGCGACCGTTTTGCCGTTGAGATCGAAGGTTGCCATCGCTGCCTAACGCCGGGGCCGGGGTTGGCCGTTGGGTTTTAACAGCGTGGGCCGGACGGTGGGAGCCGGTTTGGCCGGGGCTGAAACGGGCGGGGCTTTCGGGTCTGCCGTTGCAGCAGCTTTGATCCGGGCGATTTCGTCGGCCACTCGCTGTAACCGGATGCGTAGTTGGTCTTTACCGACTGCTCCGACGATCTTATCGGCCAATTGACCCTGGAAGAATATCAGCAGGGTTGGGATCGATTGGATACCGAGTTGGCTGGAGAGTTGGGGTACTTCGTCCACGTTAAGCTTGGCAAATTTGATGAGTCCGGCGAACTCGCGGGCCAGTTCTTCGATGGCGGGCGCGATTTGCTTGCAGGGACCGCACCACTCGGCCCAGAAATCCACCAGGACCGGCAATTCATTTTGAATGACCTCTTGCATGAAGTTTTCCATGGTCAGCTTGACCGGGGTGACTGCCGCCAGTTCTTTTTCTTCCTGCGCGGCGGCTTCCAGGGCTTTTTGCTTCGCGGCCAGCCCTTTACGTTCTTCCAGGGCGGCATCTACCGAGATTAGCCCATCCATTTCACGCTGCATTATGTCGAGTTCTTCCAGGTTCGGGGCATATTTAAGGGCTACCGCATCACAGAAATTAAGACAGGGAGCGGGACAGGTGCCGCAAACTTCGGGCGTAACTACCACTTTCATCAGGGAAAGGTCGACCTTCAGAGCGTCTTTGGGGCAGGCGTTGGCCGCAAAACAGCGCGGCATACAGTTACAACGTTTGTAATTTACCAGTACCGGCATAATTTTCTCTCCAAAACTGTACTAAAAACCAATACTAACTAGCGCGCCGCCGGGCTATTTCGGCGGTCAACTCTTGCGGGTGGGTAATCAACCACCACAGGGAAAGGGGACCGGGCTGCCAGCTACTGGTACCATAGGGGCCGTCTTCGCCCTCATATTCGTCCCAGGCCATTAGCAGAGCCTCGTAATTTAAGTCCAATTCACTTAGCAATTGGTCGAGCGGCCAGTTCTGACGGTGAGTTTCCTGGGTCTGATTGAATTCCAGCGATTCCAGGTGATCGAGGTTACTTTCTTCGCCGCGTTTGGTCATTTCGTCGGCAATCAGGACTTCCCGCTCCCAAGCCGCCAGATGGCCGAGAATAGCTTTGATCGAAGGCCAACGGCTTTGAGTGGACCCGGCAGAAAGGCGGGCGGCCTCAGCGTCGGTCAAACCGGCAATCGATTGTTGAAAGGCCTGGCGGGCGGCTTTGAACTTTTCTAAAAAATCGGCTTTTGGCATACTTACCTGACACTACTGAAATAATAAAGTATGGCGACCGCACTGGCGGCAATCGCTCCCAGCAGTTGAAGCAGACCCAACGCGATAGCGGCTTTACCCTGCACCAGACGGGTTTCGCGCAGGCTAGCCCGGCGGGTAAGCAAACTTATGAAACCCTGGTAATAACCAAAAACGGCTACCAATCCCAACACCAGCAGGACCGGCACAATACCAAAATCCAGACTCATCAACCTCAACTATCCTGGCTCTAACTCGCTTACAACCGGCAAATTATACCATGATTGCGGTCGTGCCGGTAGCGGCTTTCAAGCTCGGCTAATTTTTATTATAAAGAAGATTGAAAACCGCAAACGTGTTAAAATATTCCGGCAAAGCCTATAAGGCAATTTAGAAATCGGCAAAAAGACCGGGTCGCGGTAAATATAGAAAGGTTTATAGATGACCGAGGGAACCTATTTAAAGTCGGTACAGGCTACCAGTTGGAAACGGTGGCAGGTTGACGCACTGCTAATTCTGGTAACGTTAATCTGGGGTGGAACGTTTCTGGTGGTCCAAAACAGTATTCATTCAATCGGTCCGCTTTCGTATGTAGCTCTACGGTTTGGAACCGGGGCGATAACGCTGGGGCTGATATTCCACAAACGGTTACGCCGGATAACACGGGTGGAGCTGCAAAGTGGGCTGATCATCGGGCTGTTTTTATGTGCCGGGTATGTCTTTCAGACGGTCGGTTTGCAATATACGACCTCCTCGAAGGCCGGTTTTATTACCGGGCTGAATGTGGTGATTGTGCCGGTATTGAGCGTATTGATACTCAAGCAATGGCCGGGAATGGGTGGTACGCTGGGGGTAATGCTGGCTGCTATCGGCATGACGCTGCTTTCGCTGGGAAACAAGTTGGATTTGGAGTTTGGGCTGGGTGAGTTTCTGGTGCTTTTATGTGCGATCAGTTTCGCCTGGCACATTGTGTTGATCAGCCGGTTCGCGCCGGGGCTGGACGCTTTTAATCTGGCAATTGTCCAGCTAGCGACGACGGCGGTGGTTAGTGGAGTGTTTGCGCCGGTCTTTGGTGAGAAGCTCGAAATGCCCGGTCTGCCGGTCTGGGGGTCGGTGTTATTTATGGGGGTAGTTGCTACGGCCTTTACCTTTGCCGTGATGAACCGGGTACAGCAGTTTACCAGCAGCACCAGGGCTGCCCTGATTTACGCCCTCGAACCGGTCTTTGCCGGGATGTTTGGCTACCTGGCGGGAGAGTCACTGAGTCTACCGGCCTGGTTGGGATGCGCGCTAATTTTTATCGGGATGATCTCGACCGAGTTAAAGTTCAAACGCGCCGGTCCGACCGAGGCAGAAACGCCGGTTGAGGAAGAGTTGGTAGCCTGACCAGGACCACCAGGCTTCCCATATAATAGCCAGTCATGTGACATATAAAAAACCACCTTACGGGTGGTTTTTTATATGGTTAAAAGGGTTTGAACAAAGTTTACACTCTTTGTTCTAGGTTTCACGTGTTACATGCCGGTTAGCGACCTTTGAGGCGGCGTTTGAGGTCGGCCAGGTCATTTTCGAGGTTTTCGATGCTGTCGATAATGATCTGTTTGTCGGCGGGTTTGCCCTTTTCAAAGTGGGCCGTAACCTTTTCGATTTCCCAGCTAAAGGCGGTGATTAGCTTGGCTAGGCGGGCGGCGGTTTTGACCCCGGCAGGTTTTGGTTCTGCCGGTTTTGATTGTGATTTTTCTAACTTTGTGTCTTTTGAAAAGACAGATTGTGATTTTTCCGACGAAGTTTTAACTTTTGCTAGCTCGGTCTGGAGGGCTGCCGCGCCGAGCCGCATGAGCATATTGGCCTGTTGCAGGCCTAATTTCTGGCTCTCGACCAGCCGGAGGACTTCGGGATGCTCGGCCAGTTTCAGGCGAACCTCAACATAGCCGTGACTCTTGTGGGCTACCTCGTCGGCAATTTCGCGGATGCTGTAGTCGTATTTGGTTTTGAGCATCTGGAAGTAGTTTACTTCGTCGGACAGGTTTAGATTTTCGCGCTGGATATTTTCGATCAGCGAGGTGATTTCAGCCTCCTGGTCGCTCAGATCACGCACCAGCACCGGAATGCTTTCCAGACCAGCCTGTTTGGCGGCCCGGTAACGCCGTTCGCCTACCACGATTTCGTAGCGTCCACCCTCAACCGGACGGACTATGGGCGGTTGGAGAATGCCGCGCTGGCGAATATCGGCAGCCAGTTCAGACAGGCTGGTTTCGTTGAAGGTGCGGCGCGGCTGGCGGGGGTTGGTATCGATCCGGTCTATAGCGATCTGGCGAGCTTCTTTGAGGGCATCGTTGCCAGTTTCAACCGCGCGCGGGGCAAGTTTCTCAAAAGGGCTGTTTTTCATCAGCGGGCTGCGTTTAGCGGGTCCTGGGGTTGGCACGTTGTTCTACCTCCTCGGCTAACTTTATATAATCCTCGGCGGCGTCGGGGGAGTAGGTCAGGATGGATTGACCGCTCAAAGGGGCTTCGGCAATCTTGATGTTTTGGCGGATCGCACTGGTAAAAACTTCTTGCTTAAAATATTTTTTAACTTCTTCCTCGATCTCGCGGGAAAGACGGGTCCGGTTGGTAAAAGTCAGCAGCACGCCCAGCACTTTGAGAACCGGGTTCAGGTTGTCGCGGATGACGGTGATCATTTCCATCAGTTGCGGCACACCATACAGGGCGTAGGCCTGGGTTTGAACCGGTAACAGTACGTAATCGCTGGCAGCCAGGGCGTTGGTAACGGTCAGGCCCAGGCTCGGTGGACAATCGATCAGGATGTAGTCGTAAAGGTTGCCCAGGTTTTCCAGCTTGCGTTTGAGAATCCACTCCCGGCTGTAGCGATTGACCAGGTCCATTTCCAAAGTAACCATTGAAATATGGGCCGGGGCGACGGTCAGGCCGATCCGCTGCTGGACGACATCGCTCAGTTCAATATTAGGTTCGGTAAAAACCTGGTACATCGATTGTTCCAGGCTGGTCAGGTCGATGCCGGTGCCGCTGCTAAGGTTGCCCTGCGGGTCGAGATCGATCAAAAGCACCCGACGACCACGAGCAGCCAGGGCGGCCCCCAGATTAAGGGTGGTGGTGGTTTTGGCGGTGCCGCCTTTGTTCTGAGCTATAGAAATAATCACCGGTTGGGTGGTTTTGGTGCCAGATTTTGGTCGGGCTGGCGGCATTTTTGGTAAACTCCTCGTTTTGTAAGCGGTTTGAAAGTCCTGACTTATTGTACCACAAAGCCGGTTATTTTTTGGATTATTCGTGCTAAAGGCGTTTGCTGAGTCGTTCGGGTATAGGTTACAATATGAGTTGCGAAAGCAGGAGTGAAGGCAAACCGTCCCGCAGCAAGGCAGCCTTAAAGATTATGGAACACCCGCGATAACCGGTTGTAATTCCGCCAGAAACGGGTAAACAGGAAGTTAAGAATATGGATTGGCACCAGCGTAACGGCAGAAGTGAAGATGATTTTGAAGGGGTAGTCGAGAATTATTTGAACGATTGCCGGGCCGATGAAGCCCGGTTGTTGGGCGATCCCGGTCTGGACCCGGAAGAACGACAGCACGAGTTAGAGGTGCTACGCCGCAAGATTGACGAATTGCAGAGTTTTCTTTCCAGATTGCGCGGGCAAGAAGTTATCAGCCCGGACGAGATGTATTTGCGGCGCGAAATCGAGGATGACGCTCACAAAGGCATGATCGCAATGGATACGGTTTATATGGTCTACCGGCCCGATATTCATCGTTATGATGGGCAGGAAGGGACGGTCGAGAATGGGAACTGGGTGGTCCGGCGCAAGGGCGGCAAGGTAGAATTACAGATACCCATGCCGGGCTTTAACGACCTGGATCAGAGCCGGGTCAGCCAGATCACGGACGAACCGACCGACCCGGCTATGATTGCAGTAACCGAGGTAGCGCGGGCGGCTCTGGGCGATTATGCCGCGCGCGTAATGCACTTGTTATTTGAAATCGCAAATGACTATCCCCACTGGCGAACGCCAAACGTCACGTTTTCGGTCAACGAGTTTCTGGACCGGTTGGGTTATGCCAGGGATAAGCGCGGGATTCATTACAGTAAAAACCGGCGTTACCTGATGCGGGCGTTGGTGGCTCTTCAAACTACCCAGGTCATTGCGGAACGTCCGGTATACGATAAAGGTAAAAACTATCGGGAGGTGGTGATGTCCCCCCTGGTAACGGGGCTACGCACAATTTATGATAACGATGAGGAAGCCAACCAGCATTTATCGACCTGGGAGCTATTTGAAAAAGGAGTGCCGGGCGAAATTATCCATGTGCGGATCGGGCCGGAATGGTACGAAGGAGTACGGCGCAGTGACGGCTCGAAAGGCAATAATTATACGCTGGTGCCGCGCCTGGGCGACCCAAAAGCCCTGACCAATCCCAGCCACAGCCGCACCGAAGACCGGCTGGAAAATTACCTGTATGCCCGCTACAAAGAGCTGCGATACACAAAATTGAATATCAGTATTTTGCGCAGTACCGCCCTGGACAAAGCCGGAGTTACCACCAAAAATGTGACGCGAGCCACCCAGATTTTGCAAAAGGCCCTGGATAAGTTGCAGGTCAAAGGGGTGATCGTGGATTATAATCCGAAACCGCTGCCACTGCGGCCCAACGAAAGTTTTGTGGTCGATCTTAAAGAAAGTGCCTTTTACCAGCGTCGCCGGGGTGAGGAAAAGACCAAATAAGTCTCTTAAATATTAGAAATATTTACTATGCGTGTGGTAAGCGGTAAATAGCTGAGAGACCAGTAAAGCAGTTTACTGGTTTTCTTTGAGTTTGAGAAGAACTTTACTGCATACCACAATAAAAAGCTGGTAGTTTACCGGAGCGTGTGGTATGCGGTAAAGATTTTGAGTCTAAAAACCCGGCTTTATCCACCATGGTGTGGTCTGTAGTAAAGATTTTTGTAGAACTTTCATGCTTACGTGTGGTATGCAGTAAATTTCCGGCTAAAACTTTACCGCATTTTCAGACTCGTGTGGTATGCAGTAAAGAGAAGTTGTGGATAAAATTTACCGGAGCGTGTGGTATGCGGTAAAGATTTCTGTAGCAAAGAGTAAATTTTGGTCGCCGGGTGGGGAGCGAAAAGAAGGCATTATTAAAGGGGTCGAAAAATCTGAGAAAATCCGGCAATTAGCGATATTTTGCACAATTGGTGAGTTTGAAAAGGTAACTGTTCAAACCCTACCCCTAACCCCTCCCCAGGGCCACCAGTGGACGGGAAAAAGAGAAAGAGAGATACAGGGTACCCTTTGGGTGCCCTACAGTCCCCGCTAATTTCTTAATGGTAGAGTGAACAGCTACTTGAAAAGGAGGTTAGGTTCAGGATGGTACCGAAAGTTATCCCGAAAAGGGTGGCATTTTCTAAAAACAAGTGTGGTGCGTGGTAAATGGTTGTGTGGTATGTGGTAAATAGTTGTGTGGTACGTGGTTAACGAATCAGGCTCGAAAAGGGAGTCTATAAAGTATTAATACCAGTAATAATATAAAAAACGGGCCGGGGCTTGCCTCATTTTTAAGGGTCCGGTACTATTAGGCTGGCACTACCTTTAGCGATAGATTGACCAGGGGAGTTAAAGTACAGTTCGATGGCGCAGCAGCAAACCGCAAAACCAAAATACGAAACCGGGCAGGCTGATTTTCAGTTTGGCGGCTTCAAGAACCTGAACTCTACGCCGATACCGGACGAGTTTTTTGACTTGCTGGCGGTGAAACTGAGTGAGGCCGAGTTGCGAGTATTGCTATATATTATGCGCCGAACGTTTGGTTTCAAGAAAACCGGTGACGCTATTTCGTTGAGCCAATTGACGGAAGGTATCCGGCGGCGAGATGGTTCGGTGCTGGATTACGGAACGGGTTTATCGAAGCCGTCGGTTTTGAAGGCGGTCGGGGGATTGCAGGCTAAGGGTATTATCACGATTGAGAAGCGCACCGGTTATGATGGACGGAACGAGGTAAATGTATACCAGTTGCGCTTCCAGACCGAGAGTGCCAACAAGGCGCAGGAAACCGGTAACTTTTACAACGACGATTACTCAAAGGCTGAATATTCTAGCCATAAACAGGACAACTTACCGCATCCCGACCCCCAGTTTGTTTCTGCTCAACCGGGAGCTAGTGATAGCCAGGTTGAGCAGAGGCGGTCTGGGGAAGTTCGCAAGCCGGGGGTTAGTAAGGCGGCAGGGGCAGGGATGGCAACCGGGGGTAAACAAGTTAACCAGGGGGGTAAAGGAAGTTTACCCATAGGAAGTAATGATACCGGTAGGGGTAAAGTAGCTTTACCAGGGGGGTTAAGCAAGAGGGACTACCAGGGTAAAGCCGGGAACGGGGAAGGGGTAAAGATGGTTAACCAACAAGAGTCCAGTTTACAAAATTTCAGTAGACAAAAGACAGCCCAACAAGTTGTGTTGCGAGCGCAGGGGGCTTTAGCTTTGCAAGATATGAGCGAACCGGAAGCGGTCGAAGTAGAAGTGGACGGCGACCAACTTTATATCAGTTTCCGAAAGCTGGTACTGGCGATGGTGGACCTGGGTTTGTCGGAGAAGCTGGCTAACGAGGTGGCTTATGCTTACCCGGAAGAATATTTGTGGGAGAAAATTGAGCTGACCCGCCAGCAGATAAGCCGGAGTTCACACCAGCGGACGCTACGGAATGTGGCCGGTTATTTGCGTAGGGCGATTGAGGAAGATTATCAACCTCGAATTGAAACGGTGGCAGGTTCGGGCCGCGAGGTTAGGGGCTACAAACGGCAATTTCCGCAGGCGGAGGCATTTTTCGGGAGCAAGCGGGAGGCCGAGCCGGTTTTAGAAGAAGATGTTTATACTTATCCGAAGGAGGATACCGCACCGCTGCCGCCAATTTATCGAGCGGACAGACAAGGTCCGGCAACCGGAGGGATCGGGCCATTTACGGCACCGGTCAGTTACTCCGGTTTGCCAGCAAGGTCTGGACGGTCGAGCGGCGGTGCGGGGGCCAGAGGTGGCCTACATATCCCTTCAGAAGATACCAGGTCAGATAACCGGTGGCCGAATGAGGTTGCGGTTTATGAGCAGGAGCGGCGCGAGGGGCTGGGAAGTACGGGTTGGGTTAGCGGGGCCGGGAGAGGTTGGAGTAAGTCGCAGCAGGATATTGACGGTCAGCGGGAGGCTACAGGCAGCCTGGCCGGGTCTGAGCGGTTGTATGAGGAGGTCTGGGCACGGGTAGGTGAGGATTTAACCGGACGGTTCCGGTTGGAAACTGAGTTAGGGTTGTTGGAGGGGTCGTGGCTGTGGTTGGAGGCTGGCAGCAACCGGGAGGCGGAAGCGGTGGTGATGGTGAGGTGGCCCTGGCAATTGAGAGGACTGGGGCCGGTGGTACGAAATGCGGTTGGGATGGCGTTGCGGCAACACCTGGGGCCTGGGTATGTGGTGAGGTTTGAGTTAGCAGGGTGAAAAATAGTTTAGAGGACAGCAGACAAAATATGAACTCATTCTTATTTAGACAAGTTTTAAAGAACGTAAATCTAAAAAACGCACTTAGTTATTTAGCAAAAACAAGTGTTCGTGTATGGAATAAGGACAATCAGACCGATATTTACCAACATAACGGAAAAATTGGAAAACAAGAGTTTGTTAGCAGACCTTACAACTTGGCAACATTAGCTTATATTTCTCGTGAGGTAGTTGCATATTCGAGAGGGGTTAAGCAGTTTAATTTAGCATTATTTAACCAAAGCATAGACTCTAAAAATGAACCAGTTCCAAGAA
The DNA here is from genome assembly GCA_038322625.1 of Chloroflexia bacterium. Classification (GTDB taxonomy): domain Bacteria; phylum Chloroflexota; class Chloroflexia; order Chloroheliales; family Chloroheliaceae; genus 54-19. The sequence continues at coordinate 474 of JBBQGA010000068.1, read as the reverse complement.
GTGTTTCCGTAGGCGTATCTCCCTATATAGACATCAATAGTAACCCAGAATTCAGAGCAATTCAAATAATTTTGACTACCGCCTATCCTCAAATTGCAATACCCGACCAAATGAAAGTTATAAATCGATTTAGTCGTTATTGGTTATTTTACACTCGATTACAAAAGCATAAAGGGCAAATGCCTCCAAAGATAATCAACCTGTTTCCAAAACTTAATAATGATTTGTCTCTTGAAGAGTTTATTCTTTCAGGCCTGATTGTTTTTTATACAGCGTTGGAGGGTTCGGGTAAAATTGAATTTAAAAAATTAAATTTCGAGAACAGTAATATAGGGTATCCGTTCACGGGGTAGCGAAAAGAACAGGCGCAGGGGTCTTGAACCACTGAGCTTGTAAACACGCGGTGAGATAATTTAAGAAGTTTTGCCCTTGTTTTTGAGCCGTCGCACCTACCGACAGTACTCGCTCGACAAA
>JBBQGA010000067.1:0-14196 GCA_038322625.1 Chloroflexia bacterium | reverse complement strand
GCTGCCGAGGTGGTAGGGTTATATCTCTGGGACGGGGTCTGTTTGTTTCAAAACAGCCGCTGGGTACCCGCGACCTCACTACCACCTTGCCGCCCGCTCTAATTATATTATAGTGCCACTTTTATTATACGAGGGTACCCGGCCCCCACGACCCCTGCTTCGATCCTTTACAGTGGTTGGTGTGTAGTTACAAATGACTAGCTGCCGAGCGGTTGTTTGGCCGGGATACCGGTCCGGCGCGGGTAGGTTCTGGCGGTGCGTCCGGTTTTCTGAGCGACGACCAATCGCCGGGGGTCGCCGGTTTCGCCGGGAAGCTCGAAGGTCGGGGTATCGCGCAGTGTGGCGGCCAAAAGGTGGGCTATTTCTCCAGCGGCAGCCAATTCATTTGTAAGGTCGCCTTTTTTGGGAGCAATAAACAATCCGCCGCTACGGCAAAGCGGCAAGCAAAATTCCGCCAGTACCGGCCAGGCGGCTACCGCTCGTCCGGTGGCGACATCGTATTTCTGGCGGTGGGCCGGGTTTTGGCCTAATTCCTCGGCCCGGTCGGTCAGCACTACCACATCCGAAAAGCCTAGTTTTGCGGCCAGATGACTGAGGAAATTGGTCTTCTTCCCCACCGAATCGACCAGCGTTAATTTCATACTTGGGTATATAATTTTGACCGGCAGACCGGGGAAACCGGCCCCCGCCCCAATGTCGATCAAGTTGGCCTGAGCGAGATCGAATGGCTTATCGGGTGAGTCGCCCCGCAAACGGCCTGACACCAATGTTAGCGAGTCGAGAAAATGCCGGGTCTGCACCGTCTCGTATTCGGTAATCGCCGTCAGGTTCATGCGGCTGTTCCAGTCTACCAGTTCGGCATAATATAACTCGAAGCGTTCCAGTTGTTCGCCGGTGAGTTCCAGTTCCAACAACTGCCGGGCCTGGCTCTGTAATATCTCTAACATTCTTTTTTAAATTCCATTTTATTGCGCCTCAACCTTACCGGATGAGGTTGAAGCAAAAGTAAAAAAGGGTATTCCAGAGGGTACCCGACCCCCACTTCGTTCCTTTACAGTGGTTTGAGGTATAGTTACTATCATTTAAGGTATCATTTAAGGTCGGGCCTGGCAAGTTTAGATGAAGATTTGATAAAAATTAGCTTTTTAATCTCATTTTTAATCTCACTGGTGGGTTGGAATAAGGTATAATACGAGCGTTATTAAAAGTTTTCACAAGCAAGTGTAGCATGACCCAACCAGAGTTAGTCAGGAATTATGAACAATATTACTAAAACCAGCCAACCCATCGGTTTAAAAGATCGGCGCAAGCGGATACTCAAGCTTTTCCGGTATTTGGTTTTTGATATTGCCCGCCAGAAGTTGCAGGGCCGCATTATGGGTAAAAAATTCGTTGATCGACACGCCGAGGAGCATGATCGTCTGCGGGCTGAACGTTTCGTCAAGGATGCTCTGGAAATGGGCGGCGTCCTGATCAAGCTAGGCCAGTATATGAGTACCCGGTTTGACTTGCTATCGCCGGTCTGGATCAAAGAGCTAACTCGCCTACAAGACTCGGTCTCCTCGGTCGATTTTGGCGAACTACGCCCGATAATCGAGCAAGACCTTAACGGCAAACTGGAAAACCTTTTTCTGGAAATCGACCCTCAACCGCTGGCTTCGGCTTCGCTGGGTCAGGTTCACGAAGGCCGCTTGCTCGATGGTACGCGGGTGGCCGTCAAAGTGCGGCGGCCCGGTATCGAGGTTATTATCGAAGCCGATTTGGAAGCCCTGAACCGGGTGATCGACTTTCTGGGCAAACGCACCGACCTGGGTAAACTGGCCGACCTCAAAGGCATTGCCCGTGAATTTGAAGTTACTCTGCGCCGCGAGCTTGATTATGTCCAGGAGGCTCACAACGGCGAACGTTTCCGCGAAAATCTGAAAAAACTCAAACACGTCTATGTACCAAAAGTTTACTGGGACTATTCCAGTGGCCGGGTGCTGACTGCCGAATTTATCGACGGCTACAAAGTCAACGATTACGCCGGGCTGGATCAGGCCGGGATCGACCGCCACCGAGCGGCCCGTATTCTGGCTAACTGTTACCTCAACCAGTTTATGATCGATGGCTTTTTCCACGCTGACCCTCATCCCGGCAATATTTTTATCCGGGAATTTAACGGCGAGGTTCAGGTAGTTTTTATTGACTTTGGGATGGTGGGCGAAATATCTCGCCATATGCGGATCGAATTGCGCCGCATGACGATGGGAATGCTCAACCGGGATACCGAAACGGTTTTGCAAAGCTTTCGGGCCTTAAATTTTGTCAAACGCGAAGAAGATATAGATAAAGTACGGATTGCCCTGAGTTATTTTATGGATAAATTCATGGGCCAGTCGGTCGGGGAAATTCGGGCTATGGACCAGCGCAAGTTATTCGAGGAAATCAGCTACGTAATTTATAGCCAGCCATTATATGTTCCAGCCGATTATTCGTTCCTGGCCCGCGCAGTCGATACGCTGGTCAGTATTTGCGCCGGTCTAAGCCCCGACCTGAACTTTACCCTTGAGTCTCGCCCGTTTATGCAGCGGATCGCCAGCGAGGAACTCGGCTCCGCCGGTCTGCTGGAAAGCTTGCTGGGCCTCGGTCAACTGGTGGGGGCCTTGCCCGGCGGCGCGATGCTGACTTCTTTTTTGGGGTCTCCGGCAGGCGACCAGCTTAAAACAAATGCTCTGCAACTGGCTAGCTTGCCCCGCACCCTGACCAGTACTCTGGAGAAACTGGATACTGGCCGCTTGCAGGTTCAATTCCAGTCGGAAGACCTGAAGCTATCAAACGCGAAGCTGCAAAAATCCAACGAACGACTCTTGAATGGGGTTTTAGCCAGTGGCGCGCTGGTCTCCGGGGCGATTGTGGCTACCGCCACCGCCGCTCCCTTGCGCCGCAAGTTACAACAATGGCTATCCCGGCGCGGGTAAATCAGGCCGCTAACGCCGTTTTCAGGTGTTGCGATAATTCTTCCAGACCATCGGCGGTTGTGGCAATCATATGACTGCCTTCGGCACTCTGCTCGGCCACAATGCTAAGTCCTTTGAGGGCCTGTAAAACCTGTTCGCTGGCTCCACGTTGCTGCGTGGTGGCCGATTGAATAACTTCGGTTAGTTCTTTGACCGAATAGCTGGCCCGGCTGATCGTAATCGCTTGTTCCCGCGATTGCAGCACTACCTGGCTGATTTCTTGGATAATGGTCCCGGTATAATTTACAGCCTCTTGAATAGTCTGGGCCTGGAGGTACGCCCCTTCGGTCGAGGTGACGGCGGTTCGCGCCGACTCTTCAATTTGCTGGATAATCGCTACCACTTCCTGATTGGCCTGGGCACTGCGCTCGGCCAGGTTCTTGACCTCCTGCGCGACTACCCCAAAGCGTTCGCCCCGCTCCCCGGCTCCGGCGGCTTCAATGGCAGCGTTCAGGCTCAACAAATGGGTCTGTGAGGCAATTGATTTTAGCAAATCCAAAATCATCCGCATATTGCTACTCTTTTTGCGCAGATCATTCATCTCAGAAAGCAAATTTTGGTAAAGCTGGGTTGTCTGATTGATAGCTTGTACCGCTTTTGCGATGGCCTCCAGCCCTTTCTGGCTGCGGTTTGCGGCCTCGCTGGCGGTTTCTTCGATCTGGCGGCTTTGGGTCGCTACCCGGTTGACCGAAGCATCCACATTACTCGCCAGCCTCTCGATATTATTGGCGGCCTCCGAGAGTTCGATTACCGAACTATAGACCTCATTGACTATGGATACCTGTTCCTGGCTGCCGCTGGCTTGCTGGCTGGCGGTGCCGATCAACTGGATTGCCATGCTTTGTACACTCTGACTGACCTGTTGACCGGTGTGGTAGCGTGCTTCCAGTTGCTGCAAGGTTTTTTGCAACCGTTTGTTTTGGGACTGCATAGAAGTGAGTTGCAAGCGGGCTGGAACGCGCATCAGAATAACCAATCCTGGTATAGCAACCACTATTAAAAGCAAGTTTATCCAGGCCAGATTTTGTTCATTCAACTCTACTACCGGTTTAAACAATTTCAACAGGTGTTGTCCTACGTACCAGCCCACTTGAATGATGATGATAAGCAGCGAAAAGGCTAATATTTCCAACCCCTCCAGCAAATGAACGGCCAGTATTAGCGGCATAAAAAGGGTCAGACCCATCGCTACATCGGTGCCCAGCATCCACCAGGAAAACAAAATCGGCAACAACAGACTGATTACTATAAACCAGCTTGCCGGTCGGTAAAGCTTTCGTTTTATTAAACTTAGACCGGCAAACAAACAGCCAATTGAAGTAAGTTCGGCAATTTCCCCCCCTAACCAGATCAACTCACCCGACAATATCGCCAGTCCCAGGAAACTGATCAAGCCGGAAGACGAAAGGAGCAGCATCACCAACGATAGCATTCTTGCCAGATTCAGTTTGTTAGTTCTTTCGATCTGGCCTAGCTCCATTTCGGCCTTGAAAATAGCCTCGGCAGCGTTTTCATTAAAAGAAAATAGGGTGAAAAACTTTTTTGAAAGCATTTTTAGCTACAACCTTTGGTTTGATATATTAATTATAGGAAGAACTCAAAAAGTATGCGTTTTGTAAACTTTACATTTTCAATAATATATTATTAGCGCTGGTATTACAATAGGATTATAATTTTTTAACTATTATAGTACTAGCTCAAGGCCTAACCGGTTTAGTTAACTGGTTGGTAGCGGCCTTTTTGAAACACTTTCCCAGTCGCCATCTTCTAAGATGGTGTTTCATAAGTAGTAAGCCGCCAAACGGTTCTGGCAGAATTCAGACCAGTAACAGTAAAACTGAACAAAAGCAGAGCCAGTTAGTTTAAGGCCGTCCGTAGCCAAAATGCGATAGGTTTGCTAAAATACTCTCTCAACTTCCTTAAAAGCAAAACTTAAAGAACGGCACTTAAAATGAACTGCCCCTTTTGTAGAAACGCAAAAACCCACTTGCGTAAGAAATTAACCACCCTTGGATATAAAACCTTTTACTGTGGCAAATGTACCCTTACTTATAATGAAAGAATATCAACACCTTTCAACCATTTATCCATTCCTACCGACGTTTTATTTTTAGTATTGCTGTACCGCTTGAGATATAAATTGAGCCTGCGGGATGTGGCTGAAATGTTCCTGGAGCGAGGATTTGAGTTCACCCACGAGGCGGTCCGGGACTGGGATACCCCAAAGGGCACAGGCGAACGCTTCGCCCACCTCTTCACCGATAAGCTCAAAGCCAAACGAAAGTCGAAAGCCGACCTCTCTAAGTCATGGCGAGTCGATGAAACTTACCTCAAAGTCGGTAAAAGCCAGGTCTATTTGTACCGGGCCATCGATAAAAGGGGCAACCTTATAGACGTGCGGCTATCAAAAACGAGGGATCTGGAAGCGGCGGACCTCTTTTTCAAACAGACGAGGGAAACGGTTGGCGAAAACAACAAGCCTTGAACCTCACCACCAACGGCAAATGTTTCAGTCCCCTTCGACGGGGCGATAGGAATGTAGGTCTGGTGCCTCTCGACCATCGAATAGCTCAACTTAAAGGTTTCAGTCCCCTTCGACGGGGCGATAGGAATGTAGGTTGCGGTTACGACTGTAGTCAAGATTTATTCTCCCCTGTTTCAGTCCCCTTCGACGGGGCGATAGGAATGTAGGCCAGCCAGGAATGGTAGGACGCGGCGGCGGCAATATGGTTTCAGTCCCCTTCGACGGGGCGATAGGAATGTAGGACCTGTTGAAATGTGACGGCAGCGTAGCTAAATGTTGTTTCAGTCCCCTTCGACGGGGCGATAGGAATGTAGGTGGATAACGCCCTCGGCGACATGGCCCGCAAGGTGTCATGTACTTGTTTCAGTCCCCTTCGACGGGGCGATAGGAATGTAGGCAGAGGATTATGTCACGCAGCTTGTAAACGAACAATGTTTCAGTCCCCTTCGACGGGGCGATAGGAATGTAGGAATTCCGGCAGAGGCATTACAGCCCCAGGCTTGCAATTGTTTCAGTCCCCTTCGACGGGGCGATAGGAATGTAGGAAAGGGATACTTGACGGCTTCACAGACGCGGGGGTAGTTTCAGTCCCCTTCGACGGGGCGATAGGAATGTAGGCCACAAAAACCGCTAGTCCAGTGGCGGTTATTGGCCGTTTCAGTCCCCTTCGACGGGGCGATAGGAATGTAGGCCCATCGTTAAATACAAATACCGGTAGCAGTAGTCTGTTTCAGTCCCCTTCGACGGGGCGATAGGAATGTAGGGATTATCTATCACCAGCCGCTCGCCACTCTTTTCCGGTTTCAGTCCCCTTCGACGGGGCGATAGGAATGTAGGTAACAATAGTTGCCATTTTGGTTGTCCCTTCCTAAGTTTCAGTCCCCTTCGACGGGGCGATAGGAATGTAGGGCGCAGTCGTCATCGAAGAAGGCCGAGCGCACTTTGGTTTCAGTCCCCTTCGACGGGGCGATAGGAATGTAGGAAACGCCACCCCCGCTTCCGGTTTCATATCAAAGTCAGTTTCAGTCCCCTTCGACGGGGCGATAGGAATGTAGGAATGAGCGAACTGATTGAGAAGCTGGTACCAAAGTTTGGTTTCAGTCCCCTTCGACGGGGCGATAGGAATGTAGGTACAATTGACTGTATTAAAGTTGTGGGCATTACCAAAGTTTCAGTCCCCTTCGACGGGGCGATAGGAATGTAGGAACCAACTCGATAACCACCGCGACCGGGCTTTGTAGTGTTTCAGTCCCCTTCGACGGGGCGATAGGAATGTAGGATAGTTTTTCCCTTTTGCTATGTTCAAAACCTAAGAGTTTCAGTCCCCTTCGACGGGGCGATAGGAATGTAGGCGGAGCCGGGAGCAACGCCTGGAGGTAGCCCGCGAAGGTTTCAGTCCCCTTCGACGGGGCGATAGGAATGTAGGCGAAAAAGAAAAAGAAGGGGAGGGGAAGGTAGAAAGTTTCAGTCCCCTTCGACGGGGCGATAGGAATGTAGGTCGGATTGGTTTGAAAAACACGATAGCTTTTTTCAACCCCTTGCAAACTTTTAGAGGTCTCAAATCGCTTTGTAGGGCTTGATTTTCTACCAGTTGTCCTCATTTTAAATTTGATTCTGGCCCCATTTCGCAAACCTTTTTTTGTTATAGTTATGCCAGAGGTTTGCGAAGCTCATTTAAGTTCAAAATTCCAAAAAAAGATGTACAAAATACACTTTCTTACCATCTTGAACCCTTCTCGAACAAGGTTTGCGAAACTACCGCCTTATAAGGTCATCCAAACCTTGTTTTCATTATAACATAACATTTTCTTATTACCAGATGTCTGGGCAAAAATTGCGGAATTCACAATCAGTACACCGGCCTCTTACCGTAGTCGCTGGCGGTAAATTCTCTCGTTCGATCATTGTTTGGAGGGCGGTTAGCCGTTTGCGAAGCTTTGTTTTGACAGCCTCTGAAAGAACAACCTCACGCGATTGCTTGGTTGGGATAAAGTGAACGAAAGCTCGCTGTACCGGAAGTTTCCAGCGTTCTTCGATCAACAAGGCGTAGGCTGCCAGTTGCATTTGGTGGTTAGACCCCAGTTGATTGTAAAGATTATTTTTGAACTCGACCGGAATAGCTTCTTTTTCGGCCACTATTACCATATCTAGTAGTCCGCTAACCCCCAGAGTGGCCGAGTAAAGACTTACATCGAATAAACGCTCGCCAGACAGCAGACCATAACTTTTCAAACTTCGACGCTCCTCCAGCTCGGCCACCCGCGCGTGTTCTAGCAAACCTTCTTGCATCTTATAAGTGGTAGGCCGGATACGCCGCATTCCTAACACATGAGTAAAGTAGGGAATGCGGGAGCAATATTCGTACTGGCGTAAATCGCTGACGGTTAATTGTATAGTCATATTGAAACGGCTCCTTTCAATTGAATCGGTTCTTCTTCCGCTTGCGATTGACCTAGTTTTACATATTTTCGTGATCGCGCCAGGTCCTGCGGAGTTAAGACAAATAACTGAAGATTACCTGCCGACTCTCCCAACCGCCGTCGACACTTTAGCCAGAGTTCTTCCTGTCGATTTACCGTAAGCTCGCCGAGAAAGGCGGAATATTGAATGCGTTTTAACCCGAAGTCGAGGCAGATTTGCGATACTTTATTCCTAACCCGGTCACTCGTTATGTCGTAGACAAAAAGGGTAATCATCTTTAATCTCCTTACTAACTGCTTACCAGCTACACAGGTACGGCTCGTACTCATGGCCCAACTCATTGCGTACATACGTTGCGATATGGCGAGCCTGATTGTACAAAATATATTGGAGAGTATGTCGCTTCTTCTCGTATTTCTCCTGGCTGTCATTAAGTCGCTCCATAATCTTGCGAACCAGCAGTTTGCGGGTCCCCCCATCCAGGCGACCATCGCTATCCAACGTCATATCCACCTTCAGATTCAGTAGCGATACTACCACCCGGTCGACTACCGCCTGACGAAACTCTTCCACCAGGTCGTACACCAGGCTGGGTTTGCCAGGCCGGTCGGTATGAATAAACCCCGCGAACGGGTCTAACCCGGCCAACATAAGAGCTTGCTCCACCCGCGTGCAAAGCACCCCATAGCCGTAGTTGAGCAAACTGTTAACCAGATCACTGGCTCCCTGACCCTCTCGCCCCGGCCAATCGGTTTCTACCAACAGCAAATTCTTGAATTGGGCCCAGTAAACTTGGGCGGCCCGGCCCTCAAGATTTAGCAGTTGGCCGCGTATATCGTCCACATTCAGTCCTTCCAACTTCATTAGCCGATCAGCTAAAACCTCAATCTCAATCGTAGCTTGCCGAACCGCTGTAAACAGGTCCGGGTTGGAGACGGCCCGATTCTTACTCATATAGCGCAGCACGTTTAGCTGATTTCGGATTTTTCCACCCGCGAAAGCCTTTGCCAGATGCAAGCCGCGTTGGTCAGTGTAGGCTAATAACTGAGATCGGCGAGTTTTAACCGTGCCGGTAAGCTGGCCGGAGAAAAGACTGGCATAAGCTCGCCCGGCGTAATCCAAAAAATGAATAGCGATACCCCGCCGGGCACACTCCTCCACCGCATCGCTGCTCAGGCTTACCCCACTGCTGGTGATCAGGACCTGCCGTAGACTTGCTAGCGGTACTTCCCTGGCTGGCCCGGATTTGTTAGTCAACCGCAATCGCTCGCTATGTTTACCCACAAATGTCCCGCGCTCATCTATTATAAGTTCGGCTGTCACCTGCAATATCTTGAGAGTTTCGTCGTCCAGCATACTATCTTTGGGTGGGGTCTCGTCGGTCGTCATAGATTTCTTGACCATTGTTAATACCTCTTTCCATAGGTTTCATTAGGTTACGTTCTAAATTTCTACTTCGCAATAAAAGCTTTCCCACTTATTTATTCCGGCTCTAGCGCAAAACTGCGACAACTTTGTATATGGCTAAATAAAAAGGACTACCTGACTGGTAGCCCTTCACCCTAAAACTGACTTAAACTTAATCGGGTTGTACTTCGTCGACCGAGAGAGTATACCAACCGTTGCCTTTAGTAACGTCTTTACCAACCTGGATAAGTTGCCCCCACCTCAGCAGTGGTAGCAAGTGGGTGAACTGTCCGACATAAGTGGCGGCTCCTACAAACCCACTTAACGACAAATCCTGCTCCTGTCGGCGGCTATAACTGCGAACGGTAGCCCATTCCACCCGGCTTTCGGTTAATATTGCCGCCGCCGCCTCGGCCATAATTGCCCCAAAATCCAGCAATATTTCCTGACCACCGTACTCACGCGACAGACTACTCAGCCGCTCGATCAAGCGTTGGGCTAGAATCGGCAAATGGGGTACTGTCTGCGGTTTACCCTCGGCAATCAGCCGGGTCGGCGTCTTAAAATCCAGCTTTATCTTTAAAAGCTGGCCGGTTTCGGTCCTGGTGGATTGGGCTATCTGCTCCATTGTTACCGGTAAGTTGGGTGGTTCTACGCCTCGTTTACCCACCTCGAACAAACTCTGTTCCTCCCCATTAATCGGATTATCGGCGGCAATCTGACGGACCCGCAGGGTACCTCTTCGCCAATGGCCTGGCGCATATTCGTATTTAGCTCCCAGGCCGTCCCGTTCGAGGTCGCCTAGCCCGACTACCAGATAAGGTAAGAAATTGACCGAGCGGGCAAACAGGGTCAGACCAAATTCAAAAGCGTCCCCCGGCTCATAAATATTGCGCTGCTCCAGGGGTGGCTGGATCGCAAAGGGACGGGGTACATCACCCCCTCGACGAGCCGTATCATCCACCGGAGCCAGCAGGAACGACACCGGACAAACCTCTACCAGCGGGCAGGGCCGGCAACTTTTTAACTCCCGGTGACTGCAACCGGCTTTGCGTAGACTGTTGAACAACATCCCCCGCAACGCCGACCCCTTATGCTCGTTTAGCACCACCCGCGAAACCACCTCGCAGCGCACCACCAACCGTTGCACCGAGAATTCTTTTTGTTTTATTGACTGTATTATCATTATTCCTGACCTATCCGTTGATACAGACTATAACTCCGGCTGGAGCGTTTTAATTCATAGGGCAAAATCACCGAGCGTAAAACGCGGTCTTTACCTAACTTTATTTTCTTTTCTGAATAAATATTAGCTTTGTCAAAAGTTAGGTCTGGACCGCAATCATCTAACACTTGCAAAATCCCGCCGAAAAAAACTGAGGTAGCCTCTCCTGAAACAGGCACATATTTTGCCGGTAGTATTTCAGTCATTTCGGGTAAATTCGTGATTTGAAAAAGACTACCACGCTTCCCCAGATAGCTGAAGTGTAACATTAATCCTGCTAACACCTCTGGAGCATCCACAACCGGTACGGTCCCTACTTCAAAAGCCAATCCGAGTAGCCCCTGAAAGTGGACATACTCCCGATAGGCGATAGTTGGACCGAAAGGTCCACCGGTAGCAATTTCTTTGTCCTCATGTGGCTCAGTTTCGGCTTCCTCTTTACTTTTCTCCTCTTTACTTTTATCGGTACGACGCGGTTTTTGGATTTTAGCAAACAAATTAGTTACAACCGCTGTAGTAGCCGGGCTAATTGCCACCTCTAAACCGCGAATCCACTCAAAATCAATTTTACCTTGAGCCAACCCGCGTGTCCGAATCGCTGCATCAAGCAGTGCCATCTTGAGAGCAAACGGAGTGGGAACCAGCAGAGTTTTCCCGGCTGAACTGGTAGCCAGGCTACTTTTAAGCGAAAAAAGACTGCTGGACTGGTATTCTGCAATAACCCACATAGCCTTCTCCTGCTAACCTTGAGTGTAGCTAAGTTTGTATGGTACTGACTTTAGACTCAAGTCAGTCATTATTTCGGCAAAGTCACTAATAGACTCGAATGAGCGCAATTGAACTACCTCACCCCCCCGCAAAGTATTAAGGCTTCGGGCTACTTTCCCCAGTTCTGCCTGATAACTCGAATTAAGGGGGCTAATTGACGGCGCGGGAACCACATCAGATGTCAGGGTAACAACCCCCTTGAAGTTAACAAGGTGCGGATGTTGGGTGTTACGCATTGCGCCATTCGGTTGAAGAAAGGTATAAAGTAGGCTTTCCATCAACGCTACAAAGCGAGCCTGGCGACCGGCATCGTCAACAGCATACTCCTGACTAATATCGTTAAAGCCGATTCGGGCCACTTCAATTGTTGCCACCACTGCATAATTCCCGCTACTGGCCGGACGATGGAAAATGTTTTGACCCAGATTTGAAGCATCTTTGCCGGTATTTTCGCCAAGTTTGCCACTGTCGGCCACATATTTGACGTGGAAATAACTATCGGTAGAAACCTCACCCGGCACACCAACCACCCAGCCAAACTCTACGGCTGATTTGCGCCCCAACGCCTTGCTCTGGGCGGTAATCAAAATACCCTCCAGGTCATCCTGGACACAACGAGCAAGCATATTGTCAATAACCTCGCGGTCAGGCGTTTGCTTGCTGAAGCTGTTGATGAAATTACTATCAGCCAGAATCCGGTTGGCGTTAAATTCAAGACAGCCTTTACAAAGCGGTAAATTGCGCTGTTTAGCGATTCGCTGAAGGTGTTCGGCCTGGATATGTTTGTACATATCTCCCGAAATAGCATTGACCTGGTGTAACCGGTCATCCTGAGTAACAATGTTAACCATTCGAGTGGCAATCTGATTACCTTCCCCACCTTCGTTGTTAAGAGAGTGCAGGTCAAGCGTAGCCAGTCCACAGATAGATAGCGAATAAATACTGGTAGCCATTGTTCTAATCTCCTTTCAATAGTTATTCAACAACGTCGACTTCAGCTTCAATCATCTCGTCTGCTTGAGATTCTGACGCTGCTTCTACTGCTCCCTGCTCTTGCTTTGAGCGACTATCTACGGCTGAACCATAGGCTGCCAGCAGGTTACAAATTAAGGTAGCACCGTTAGCATCAACCAAACTTATTAAAGCATCAAGATGTTTTTTCTCGACTCTCGAACGTTGCAACCGCCGAGACGAAATATCCTCCGGCTTGTTAAAACCGGCTTTTCGCTCGTATATTTGTTCGGTTTCCAGGTTATAACTGGATACAAAATCGGTAAGGGCGGTAACAAACTCATCTTTGTACTGACCTTTGCGCTTGAGTTCCTGGATCAGCCCGTAGCGCGGCTCGTACAGGCGTTGATCCCCCCGCGCCTTGTGGCGTTGGGGAATAACGGTGCTATGTCTTATAGCGTAAGCAACCTGTAAAAAGCCCGCGTCCTGGACAATTGCACTAAGGTTAATTCTGTCATCTTTCATAATCATCTCCAGCTTGGCTACATCAGGCAGACGCAAATAACGTCCTCGCCTGTCCCATTCACGCTCGGTTACACCCATATAAAAGCGGCCATAATCGGCGTAAAAATCTAATAATGCGGTTAACTCACGACCACTGAGGAAATTACGATAGGTTAGTAACATATCGTATTCTTCGGCGCGTTCCTCGTTCAAATTTTTGAGCAAGGCTTCATGTTCATCAATCAAACTCAGGTATTGGCTGATCTCTTCACGGGTCTGTATCGAGTTGATCCAGCCCGGCAACCCAATAAAAGACAGGTTCATTACGGCTGGACTATTGCCCATGTCTTTGTAAAAAACCGACCACAAACCGTGTATATAGTTTTCAGGTTCTGAACCTAGAAACGACAGTTCATCTTCGACCTGAGCGTTTGTTTCACTACGATTAAGGAAGGTTCGGGTATAGGTTAGAGCGGCCTTGATGTCCATCCTGATCGACGTATCGCTTTTAAAGGCGGCTTCAAAATCTTCCCAGATACCCTTATTCAATTCCAGTTCAATATCTTTAGGAGCGAGCACATATAGTTTGCGGTCTTTGGCTCTGGGGTTTTTTAGATTGCGAATGAGTCGTGGAGCCGCCGCCTCAAAAGCTCCGATACACTTCAAAAATTCGATTAGCCAAAAATTGTTAAGATTTCCCATCGACAAGACGCTTGACTTGGCCGAGTTCTGACCTTTACCAGAAGCTGGGTTGAAAAGCTGCGCGGCGGTAGCCTCGGCTTTACCCTTGAACTGACTTTGTTTAACCCCGGCATTCCAACCGGCCTGAGCCTCTTCAACTTGATTCGGTGAAACGGCTGTCATTGTTAATACCAAGTTGAGCATTGAACCAAATTGGGAACCATTGTCCTCCCAGCGCGTAACCATGTCGTTGTAACCGATAATCGCTGACATTTGATTTATAGCCTGAAACAAAGGCCATTCTGGTTTTGGAGCTAACCCTTTTAGTTGTTGTAAAATTGGATCATTAAGGTTGGCATTTTTACCGCGTAAATTCTCCGGTAAATTACGTAATCCCTCGTAATACCGGCTATTATTTTCTTTAGTTGCCTCATAATCCAGTAAGCCGGTCCGTGTTGGCTTTTTGCTCCCGTTTTTAGAGGTAAGAATAAAATCGACGAGCGAAAAAAAAGAACAACTTTCAACCATTGTCTGACTTAAAATAACTGGCAGATGGATGGCATATTTATCGCCTTCTATAATGTCCCCAGGAATCTAAACAAGGGTGTAAGGTGGTAAAATCGCTGTTAAAAAAGGAGAAAAGACAGCGATGAGTATAAAACGTAAACAGCATAGCGCCGAGTTTAAGGCCAAAGTCGCCCTGGAAGCGCTTAAGG
>JBBQGA010000066.1:0-15381 GCA_038322625.1 Chloroflexia bacterium | reverse complement strand
GTTGTTGGTAGAAATCATCTATAACCACATAGGCCCAAGTGCAAAAATCTCGAAAATCCGTTATCATCTTGTTACCTCCGGTTTGGTTGTATGAGTTTTTAACACTTCTTCTACGTTCAAACCGGAGGTTTTGCTACAATTTCCTTTATTTACTTGTTAATGTTCATCTACTGTTGTGCTTCTTTTCATCTAGCACATCGCCCTAGTAGCTACAGGCCAACCAAATACCACCTAAAACCAATAGGTGGAGTTTGTTTAAGTTATCTTAACCTGCAACCTGATATTACAAAACCCAATGTCCTTATAGTAACAGCCATAACATATTCCGTCAACCGTTGTTGGTAAAATCGCACAAACTCGATAGTACTATTTCTATTACTACTGGCTGTAATTGTTCCTGGCTAAGTTGGGTTCGGCAGCTTTTTACCGACCGCCGACCGTAGCCGCTAGGTTAAATTTTTAAGGTTGGGTCTTGGGCTTTAGTTTCATCAGGCCGACGAAAACTTCGTAAGTAGCCTGAGCATCGGACAGGGCTGTATGGGCGTTACGATTGGTAATACCGAAATAGCGACAACACTCGTTGAGGCTAAACTTGCTGAAACTGCCCGCCTGATCGTAGAGCATCGAAAAAGCCGCGCTCATTACATCGTAGCGATGATAATAAAAGGGGTCTGGCAAACCGACCAGATTATAGGCGGTCTGCAAAAAAGCCCAGTCAAAGGTGACATTAAAGCCGGCCAGAATCGCGCCCTGACCAAATTCGCTCAATTCTTGTAAGGCTTGCAAAAGGGGTCGTCCTTCTTTGGCCCAGGCTGCCGCGTCATAATGCCCGATTTTGAGGGCTTCCGGCGTGGCTGTTTCGATGTGGGTGGGTAGCACTTTGGCTTCGTATGTTTTGAGTACTTGCCAATCCGGTTGAGAAACCAGCAGTGCCCCGATTTCGCTGATTTCCTGAAAGCCGGGGTTCAGGCCGGTCGTTTCCAAATCGAGAAATAGCATCGGGCGTTTGCGCATAGGGCCTTTTTCGGCCTCGTTTTTGGCTGCCAGAGCGGGAGTTGGTGGTTCATTCTGCATTTACTTTGCCTGCTTTCTAATAAGCTTTATGAAGCGTTATAGGGGCCGGGTTGGCTATTTGATGACAACAATTGGTTAATTTCTTGCCTGGTTTTGGGTTGGCTTTTGCAATCGCGGGTGATTCCCATTCTAAATCATAACAAAACTAAACTATTGGTGTTTGAAAAGGTGGGAACCAGAAGGTCAAACGGAAACATTGTAAGCTATATTGTAAGCTATATTGTAAGCTATTTTGGACCACCTGTCTAAAGATGTGAAAGAAATTCATCCAAAACCAGGGCAAACCGTCGAGGCTGCTCAACCATCGGAGTATGGCTAGCGCCTTCAAAGACCACCTTTGTTAAGCGGTCGGTAGGCCAGAACTGATCAGCCTGCTTGTACTCGGATGCGCTGATCAACAGATCGGCATCACCGTGAACCATTAGCAACGGTAGAGAAAGCTCGGCTGGACTGATTGGAGCGGGCTGAACTAGCAGGTCGGGTAGCCCGTCGAGTTGCATAACGCTTTGCAACAAATAAAAAAATAACGCGTTGGCCGGAGGACTGCCGTTGAGAGGAAACCGGCCTTCCCGGTAATAGGTGGAACGGATTAGCTGACCGACCGCTTCGTAGTTGCCGCGCCGGATGGCCTCCGAAAGCCGCGAAAAATGGGTTTGCATAGCCGCCAAGTTGGGGTAAAAAGGCGCGTTTGAACTGATCAGACTCAGGGATAAACAGCGGTCAGGTTGAGTCAGGGCAAATTGCAAGGCGGTTTGCCCGCCCGCCAACGACCAGCCGACAATATGGGCACGCCGGATACCAAGCGTATCCAGAATCGCCAGCACCGCCGCCATCGGCAGATTGGGTAAGGATTCGGTCAATTTCTCGGCCTCCCCGTGACCGGGCAGATCAGGGGCATAGCAAGCGTAACTGGCCGGTAATAATTCTTCAAAGGCCGCCATTACCGGCTCCCACCAGCGACTTGAAGTTACATCGTCGTGGATAAAAAAAAGACTCTCCGCATCCTGCCAATCACGACCGCTATGACGAACGACGGTGGAAAAGAGCGGTGTTTGTAATTTTATTAGCTCAATCGCTGGGTAAAACGTGTCGTCCATAATGTTCAGGCAACCTTCCCGTTTGCAGATATGTTCCAATTGTCCGTTTGTCCGTTTGTCCGTCAGGCTGGAACAAACACAAGTGGGGGCTGCTCGCGCCAGAATGATTATAGGTGGAACGTTTGGCAAGAGTCAACCGCAAAACGCTGAAGAAAGGTCTGAAGAAAGGTTAGAAAACTCTATTATTGATTTAGTGGCAAGCTTCTTGCGGGGTTATGTTATTAGGTGCTTGTTTAGCAAACGGTCTTCATCGGGCTTTTTCCGATTTTTTGTAGAAATTAGGCTACTGTAATAAGCAAATCTGCAAAACCCGATTAATCCACGGCACAACCGGTTCCGTAAGAATAATAGAAGTGTTAGACTAACCTTTAGCACTCTGGAAACAGTACTTTAAATCTTCATTATCTTTGTAATTTTAGCAGGTCTATTTCTGACTAGCAAAGCCGGTTTTTACCGCCGGTTAGCCTTTCCAGCTAGTCAAATGCTCCAACCCCTTGCTATCCCCGGTCTCAATGACGAGTAGCGGGTCACAAATTTAAGCCAACTGGCTTTTGCACCTATAACCTTTTAAGAGGTTATAACGAATTTTTAAAGTCGGTTCTTTTAACTTTGTAACGTCCCACCTCGCTCTCGTAACATCATTTTACTTTGTAGACAGCCCCTCTAGCCAATTTGTGAATATAACGCGGAAAAATCTTTTGCTCGCTGTATGAGCCATAAGAAAACCGCCTTTATTAAACATTGCCCTGAAACAAACTGTTAGCCTCTTCCAATGACGGTCGGGTTTATGGTGCCAATTTCGACGGGTCTATTTTCAAGGGTTTTCAGGCAGCTACTGGCCGTAGTCGAAACCAGTACCGGAAGCCTTCGGGAAACGAACAACCGAGGAACTATGACCAACCGAACCATGATAAACACATATAAATATAGTAGGCCGGAAATTTTGGCGGGCTTTTCACCCCGAAGCCTGGCCCCGGCTAACCAGGGAGGTGGCCGGTGATCAATTCACTAAAACGGATTAGCCCTACTTTTGGTCAATTTTTGCTGGTCGGCCTTAGTGGCACGCTGGTAAACCTGGCCTGTTTATGGCTGCTGGTCCGGCTGGGAGTGCCCCAACTCTGGGCCGCGCTGGCCGCCACCGAGTTTTCCATTATCAATAACTTTTTCTGGAACGATTTCTGGACTTTCCAGCATCACCCCTCCCGCCAGTTGCTGAGTCGCTGGCAGCGTTTCGGACGATTTCAGATAGTCGCCAGCGGTACCGCTGTTTTGACGCTCGGTCTGTTCGGTCTTTTAAGTGGGCCATTTCAGCTTTATTACCTGCTGGCCCAGTTTATCGCAATCGGGCTGGCGACGATACTAAATTTTGCCCTTAATTCGCGCCTTACCTGGGGTGTTAATCACGTTTTGAAGGAGATCGAGTAATGTTTGAAATGCTTTTAGCGGGTGGATCGTTACTTTTATCGGCCCAATCGGCATATTCGGCGGCGTTGATGTTGTACGCCTGGGAAGAAGAAGAAAAGCATAGTCGGAACAAAGCCCCCGAAACTTTTGCGGCTCCCAGAACCAGTTTTACAATTTTGCTCCCGGCCCGGCACGAGGAGGAAGTTATTCAGGAAACTATTCAAAGAGTGGTCGACCTGAATTACCCCCCCGAACTGGTGGAAGTGCTGGTAGTAATTGAAGCGGGCGATCACGGCACGATTGGCAAAGTAAACGACAAACTGACCGAACTGTACGCCAGAGGGATCGACCGGGTACGCTTAATTACCTTTAGCGACCCGCCGATCAATAAACCGCACGGTCTGAATGTCGGGCTGGCTCAATCTAAAGGCGATGTAGTGACGATCTTTGACGCTGAGGACGAGCCACACCCGAATTTACTGCAAATGGTCAATACCGTGATGCACAACGAGACCGTGCCGGTTGTTCAGTGCGGGGTTCAGTTGATGAACTACGCCAGTAGCTGGTTTTCGGCCTTGAACGTACTGGAATATTTCTTCTGGTTCAAAAGCCGGATGCACTATCACTCGGCGGTTGGTATGGTGCCGCTAGGCGGCAATACCGTCTTTATACGTCGTCATCTTTTAAACGAGCTAAACGGTTGGGACCAGTACTGTCTGACCGAAGATGCCGATATTGGAATACGTCTCAGCACCCTGCGTATCCCGATCCGGGTCGTTTACGAGGACAGCTATGTTACCCGCGAAGAAACCCCACCGAGCGTCAGTCAGTTCGTCAAACAGCGCACTCGCTGGAACCAGGGGTTTTTGCAGGTACTCGGCAAGGGTGAGTGGTTGAAACTGCCGACCCTGGCCCAGCGTTTGTTAGCCTTTTATACGCTGGCCTTTCCGCTACTCCAGGCCTTTACTCTGTTATATCTACCGTTCAGCCTGTTAATGCTGTTTTTTGTAAAGGTCTCGGTACCGGTCGCCCTGATCAGCAGCTTGCCGTTGTATATGCTGATTGTGCAATTCGCAATTAGCCTGGTCGGGTTGTACGAGTTTACCTCGGTTCACCATTTGAAACCCAAATTTTTAACCCCGGTCTGGTTGCTACTGGCCTATCTACCCTACCAGTATATGCTGGGTTACGGCGCGGTCCGGGCAGTCTGGCGACATTTGCGCGGCGAAAATAGCTGGGAGAAAACCAAACATATCGGGGCGCACCGGACCGTTACTTTGCACAAAGCCGCCGAGGAGGAATTGATCAATGGCTAATATAGCACACCCGACCCAGACCCTGAGCCGTCCACTGGTCAATTTTGGCAGCCGAGCCAGAACCTGGCTAGCCGCTCCAAAAGGCGATTTTACCTTAATCCTGGCTTTGATCCTGGTTGGCCTGGTGGCGCAAGGCTTGAATATGTTTAATTATCCAGCCTTTACTCTGCTGGACGACGAGGGAATATACGCCGAACAGGCCCGGTCGGTATTGCAAGGGCATAGCCTTACCCCTTACACCTATAACTATGACCACGCCCCGGTCGGCTGGATGTTGATCTCCGGTTGGCAGTTGTTGAGCGGTGGCTTGCATACTTTTGGCACCGCAATCGATAGTGGCCGGATGTTGATGTTGCTGCTGCACCTGGGCATGATCCCGCTTTTGTTCGGAATTGTTCGCAAGCTGGGCGGTAACAGCCTGACCGCTGCAATTGCTAACCTGGTATTTTCGCTCTCACCGCTGGCAATTTTCTATCAAAGAATGGTGTTACTCGACAACCTGATGCTGTTTTTTGTGCTGTTGAGCCTGGACCTTTTGCTGGACGGTTGGGGACGACTCAGCCGGTTGGTGATGAGCGGTTTGATGTTTGGAATTGCTTTGCTCTGCAAGGAAACCGCAATCTTTATTCTTCCGGCGATGATAGTAATCGCCATGCAACAACGCTGGAAACACCAGGGCCGGTTTGCGGTCGGGGCCTGGGTATTACCTTTGATGTTGACGGTCAGCTTCTATCCACTGTATGCCCTGCTCAAAGGGGAACTTTTCCCGAACGGTCTCAGCTTTGACGTGCGCGGCAACGCCTTACTGGGCGGCACCGAAGGTGTTTCGCTGCTAGACGCGTTGCTGTGGCAGGGAACCCGCAGCGGAGGCGGTTTGTTCAACCTGGACAACCAATTCTGGAACCTGGTCCGCACCGATTGGCTGCCGCGCGATACCTTCCTGATGATCGGTGGGTCGCTGGCCGTGCTGGTCAATCTGCTCCGGGGTATTCGCAATCGTCAGGCCCTGATGGTGGGTCTGCTGGGTTTGTTTCCACTGGTTTACCTGGCGCGGGGCGGCGTGGTTTTCAATTATTACATCCTGTTCGCAATCCCTTTTCTGTGTCTCAATTTGGCAATCGCTTTTACTCCACTGGTGAATTTGGTTGGTCGTCGCCGCAAGGTGGCCGGTTGGCTGGCCTTGTTGCTGGTCCCGGTACTGCTGGCGGCTTACTGGCTGGCCGGGCCGCTCCGCCCGCTATATGCCGAACATCCGGCGGATAGTGGCCGCCAGGCGATAAGCTGGATCAAACAAAATCTACCGGCGGATAGCCGGATAATCAGCCGGGATGACCTGTGGACCGACCTGCGCGAACCCGGCCTGGGTGGTCCGGCCTTCCCGAACGTACACAGTCATTGGAAGGTCGCTACCGATAAGGCCGTTTATGATGAAGTGTTCCAGAATGACTGGCACAATGTCGATTACATTATTATGTCGCCAAATCTCGATCAGGATTTTGCGACCGCCTCCAACAAACTTTCTTTACAGGCTTTCCAGCATTCGCATCTGGTGAAACGCTGGTCTGCCGACCTGGGTACCGAAAGTTTGCATAAACACCAGATTGTCGAACTCTGGAAAGTCGATAAAATCGGCACGCTGGACAAAGATGTATTGCAGGGTAGCAGCCAGTATTTAAGTAACAATTTCGGTCAAACTGGAGCCTGGGCCGGTTCGGACGGGCTGGTTAGTTCGGGCGCACAGGCTAACGCTATGCTCCGGGCAGTCTGGACCGATAACCGGGCCGAATTCAACCGCACCTGGCGGTGGACCCAGGCCCATCTGATAAACCAGAACGGGCTGATGGCCTGGGAATGGCAAAACGGGGCAATCCTCGAAAGTCATTCCGATAGTGGCGCGGATACCGACCTGGCTCTCGCCCTGCTGATGGCCGCCAAACGCTGGAACGACCCCGGCTTGCAATCTGCCGGGCAGAAACTGGTCGGCTCGATCTGGCAAAACGAGGTATCAGTGGTCTTCAACAAGCCTTACCTGACCGCCGGAGACTGGGCAACCCGTTCTCAAACGCTGGCTTTCAATCCGGGTTACTTTGCACCCTACGCCTACCGGATTTTCATGGAAATCGACCCGGCCCACGACTGGCAAGGTGTGATCGCCAACGGGTACCAAGTGCTGTTCGATAGTGCTTCCGCGCCGCTTTCGGGTGGCAAAGCAGCCGGGTTGCCGCCGGATTGGATCGGTCTTGACCGGACCAGTGGTAAACTGGTGCCTTTAAAATTGGACCAGACCGACACCACCAGGTACGGCTTTGAGGCACCCCGTGCCTACTGGCGGGTAGCTCTTGACCTGAGCTGGTCGAACGATCAGCGGGCCGCGACCTTCTTGAAACAGGCGGGCTTTTTACGCGACGAAGTAAACCGGCTGTTGCAGGATGGTATTACCCGCAAGGGCCGGGTTAGCTCAATTTATGCCCACGATGGCAGCGTTATTCAAGAGCCAACCAGTCTGGTGGGAACCGCCGGGGCTACCGGTGCCCTGCTGACGCTCGACCCGCCTTCCGCCAATTTGATCTATGCCAGTGAGATTATAGGCGGTCAGAGCCGGAACAGTCAGGGGATTTATTGGGGACAACCACAAGACCTGCAAACGCAGACCTGGGGCTGGTTTACAACCGCTCTCTACACCGGAAGCCTGGTTGACCTGTGGCATAACCCGGTAGCCAACTCGAAAGGAGTTAATAAATAAAATGGCCCACCAAATTCCGTTATACAAAGCCAGCGCGGCCACCAAACGAGGCTTTACTCGTCGCCGTCTGCTTGCCACGATTGCCGGTTTGATACTGGTAGTACTGATAGCCTCGGAGCTTGGCTATGGTTTGAGCGTGTCTTCCAAAGGTAATGTTGAGGTATCAATAGCGAGTAACGATCCTTCGCAAAATCATCGTGGTCTGGTAAGTTCGATCTTAAATGGCCCAGCCCCGGCAGCAGCGCAAGCTCAACCCACCGCTACGTCTACCGCTACCCCGACCGCGACGGCTACCCAACCGGTTGTAACGAGCGGGGCAGAGCCAGCCGGTTCGGTAACTATTGCCCCACCGGTACAGGCTTTACCATCTGTGCCTGAGACCACTACAGTTGCCAATAAAGAACCTGTGGTGGCTAAGGCCACTTCGGTTCCAGCCACAAATCCACCGGCGCAGCCTACCGTAGCACCGGGCCAGCCAAATGCAAATCCGGTTCAAGTAGCACCACCACCGGCAACGACGACACAAGCTCCGGCTCCAGCCCCAACGGCGGCACCGGCCCAGCCAAAATCAGAACCGAATGAAAAAGCACCGCCCGCAACGAAGGTTCCGGCCCAGCCTACCGCAGTTCCACCCACCGCGACTCAGGCTCCAGCACCGACCGCCATACCTAAACCGATTCTGCCAGTGCCGACGCTCCCGGTAAAAGTACCCCCGGCCCCTACGCCTACCCCTAAAAATAAAGACAAAGGCGATAACGGGGGAAAAGGCGGTGATAATGGTGGCAAAGGCGGCGACAAGGGTGGCAAAGGCGGCGATGTCAAGCCTACCCCGGTAGTGGTGCTGCCCCCTCTGCCAACCGTCAAAGTAAACCTGCCGGGTTTGCCAAAAGTCAAGCTAAGTGTGCCGGTCCAGCTTGTAAACAATATCCCGGCTAAACCGGCAGAGGCAATTAAAATGTCGAACACCGTTAATCAAACCGAGACTTTTAACCTGTCGGTCTTTTTAACTGAATTGTTCAACCGCCTGCTGTTTGAAAGCTAAGGCTGTGATGCAGGAAACGAGGTCCCAATATGCTAAACAAACAAAAAAACCGAATGGGATGGGCAATTATTTTGCTACTCCTGATTGGGCCGGGGCTGGTAGCCTGTGGTGCGTCTTCCACACCAGACAGGCTAACCGGGCAACCCGCTCCCAGCCGGACACCTTCGTTAACTCCGATTGTATCTGTATCCAGCGCGCCGACTACCGGCATCACCCGGCCTGATGTTAATGTGTTGCATACTCAACTGTCTGAAAGCTGGACCAATTACACTACACGCTTTATTCAGCAAGATGGCCGGGTGTTAGACCCCAGCGACCAGGCCGTTTCGACCAGCGAAAGCCAATCTTACGCCCTTTTGCGGTCGGTCTGGAGCAATGACCAGGCGACCTTTGAACGGGTCTGGCACTGGACCAAAGATAATTTGCAAACCCGACCGGACGATAAGCTGTTTGCTTACCGGTGGGGTCAAACTGGCAATAACGAGTGGCGGCAGATTGATAAAGCTTCGGCCAGCGATGCCGATCAGGATATTGCGCTGGCTTTAATCTTTGCCGACCGACGTTGGTCGAACACCGATTACCGGCCACAGGCGCAGGCTATTTTGGATTCGATCTGGCAAAAAGAGGTCGTTACGGTTAGCCATAAACCTTATCTGAGTGCCGGAGATTGGGCACCGGCCCAGGACCGACCCACCTTGAACCCATCCTACATGGAACCTTACGCCTACCGGATTTTTGCAACGGTCGATCCGGCCCACGCCTGGCCTACCCTGGTTGAGACCGCCTACGAAGTTATCAAGGGCTGTTCGGAGACAAGCCTGGACGGTAAAACCGCCGCGCAGCTACCGGCTAACTGGTGCGGTATCGACCAGAAGACCGGCCAGTTTACGACCGCCCAAGATTACCCAAGTCTAACCACCAACTACGGTTTCGATGCCTTCAGGACAATGTGGCGGGTAGCGGTAGACTACAAGTGGTTTGGCGAGAAACGGGCACTGGATTACCTGAAAGCCAGCTCGAAATTGCGCGACGACTGGAAACAAAATGGTAAGCTAGCCGCCGAGTATGATTACAGTGGTAAAGTGGTCAATCCGCAGGAAAATCTGGCGGTTTATGGCGGCGACCTGGCAAATTTAGAGCTGACCGACCCGGCGATGGCCGCTGCGCTGGTAAACAGCAAGTTAATTCCGGCTTACGTTCACAAGGTTGACCCCCAGGATGCCGCCCGTACTTTCTCCGGTTGGGGTGATCAGAACAATTACTACAATCAGAACTGGGTCTGGCTGGGCCTGGCCCTCTATTCCGACCAGTTGCCCAATCTAGCCGCCACCATACCCCCGGCTACCAAATAAACTTTTAACTGTTCAGACTCTATTCCCACAAACGGAACTAAAGCGGGGGTCGTGGGGTCTGGTGTCCACGCGGGGGGTAGTTTAGGGGTCTCCCCTGTAAAAGTCTCTTTTCCTCTTCTTTTCCCCGTCCACTGGTGGCCCTGGGGAGGGGTCAGGGGTGGAGCTTGAGTAGTTACTCTAAAACAATTCTAATTGTACTGACCCGGCAAATGGAGTAAAATTAAGACCGAATTCTGAAAATTTACAAAAATAGGGACAAATTAATGCCGGTGGAGAGCCTTGAGTTAATAATAAATGCCGAACTGGTCCAAACCCTTTACCGGGAAATGAACCAGCAGCATTTTGAAGGGAAACTGCCGGATTGCCGGATCGAACTCAGCCGGAAATTGGTACGAACCGCCGGGAAGATCTGGCCGCGCACGCGCCTGATGCGGCTTTCTTTAACCTACCATGAACAGTACGGCCAGCTTGAACTATCGAACACCATTTTACACGAAATGATCCATCTGTGGCTCTTTGAACAGGGTTTGCCGAGTGGACATACTCCACGCTTCCGGCAAAAGTTGATCGAGGTCGGTCTGGGCGAACGGATGCGGGCTTTGCCGGTACCACCCCGGCCTTACCGCTATCTTTACCGCTGCCCGACCTGCCGCCAGGAATTGCAAACCCGCCGTAAGATCAATAGTTCCTGTGGCAAATGCGACCGGGTGTATAATCCCATCCACAAGTTCAGATTAATCAGCACCTACGACCGGACCACCGCCTGATAAACCTCTTTAGAAATTACTACCGGCTAACTTTTAGCGAAAAAAGCCAATAATATCGGCCAGTACGCCACTGGCGGTAATTTCTGCCCCCGCCCCGGCCCCCTGGATCACCAGCGGGCTGGCCTCATACCGGGCCGTCTCGAAAACAATCATGTTGTTGGTACCTTTTAAGCGGCCAAGCGGCGTAGCCTGGCCCACTTGCTCCAGCCCGACCCGGCATTTGCCCGCCTCAACCGTTCCGGCATAACGCAAAACCTGACCGGCCTCGCTAGCTTTTGCCACTCTTTCACCAAAGGCCTGATCAAGCTCAACGATCCGGTCCATAAATTCCGGGATGCTCAACTCGGCCAGTTCCGCCGGATAAAGCGGCTCGATCTGGACATCACTTAATTCCAGGGCGTTACCCAGCAAGCGAGCCAGAATCAGAGCTTTGCGGGCGACATCCACGCCACCCAGGTCGTCGCGGGGGTCGGGTTCGGTGTAACCTTTTTCTTTGGCTTCGCGGACCGCCTGGCTGTAGCTCACACCGTTTTCAAGCTGGCTGGTTAAATAGCCGAGGGTGCCACTGAAAGTACCGCTAATTCGCCGGATCGTGTCACCGGAGTCCAGCAGACTTTGAACGGTACTGATCACCGGCAAGGCCGCGCCGACCGTAGTTTCGTAGCGCAAGCGGCTAGCCCCCGGTCCGGCGGCGGCCAGCATTTGCCGGTAGTCTTCGAGGGGACCGCACAGTGGTCGCTTATTCGCCAATACGGCCCGTTGTCCCTGCCGGAGAGCGGCGGTTATCACCGGCTGCATAAGGCTGGCATCCGCCCCACTCACGTCTACCACCACCAGTTTTTGACCCTGATTATTGGAGCGAAGCCGGTCCAGTTCGGTAGCCAGCACCGCCAGGTCGCCAGGTTTCTGGAAAGCCCCGCTCTGGTCGGCCAGGCGGCTCTGTCGGAGATTATCCACCAGATGGGTCAGATGGTGAGGTGAGTTATCGGCCAGATGCACCACCGATTGACTATCGGCCAACGCCCGGTAGCGCAACTCGATCCCCAACCGGCTCTGTAAGGCCGGGCCGTGCTGTACTATCAAATCAAGCAAAGCGCGGCCTACTCCGCCCATTCCAAACTGGACGATTTCGACTAAACGGTTAGCGGTAGATTGGCTCACAATTTTTCTCCTTGAGGATAAATATCTAGCAGGTATAGCTGTTTCCGGTAGGCGTATGATAGGTCAGACCGGCCCTGATTGCAAACATACCAGAGCGGCAAAAGACCGGCTGGCAAATAATCAAAAAGGAAGTTAAAATTGATAGAAATTGGTGGTCAAAGTTGTCGATTCCGGCAATGGCCGTTCGTTATTATATTGAAGGGGGCACAGGGCCTCCTGAAAAACCCAGTGAGATATAAGGAGATATAGTATGCGCTACATGGCCTTGATTTATGGAAACGAAGCCGCCAGCATCAACATGAGCGAAGCCCAGGGGCAGGCTATGCTGGGAGAGTACAATGCTTTTAGTGAAATGGCTACCGCAAGAGGTGCCTTGCTGGGCGGGGAAGCGTTGTTACCAACCCACTCGGCCACCTCGTTGCGGGTGCGAGAAGGCAAAACCCTGACTACCGATGGCCCTTTCGCCGAGACCAAAGAGCAGTTGGGAGGATTCTATCTGCTCAAGTGCGACAACCTGGACGAAGCGATTGAAATGGCAAGTCAGATTCCTGGCGCGAAACAGGGTACGATTGAACTGCGCCCGATTGTTGAGTGGGATTAATTTTTCTGGTAAATCCTATTTACTTTCGCTTCAACCTTATACAATGAGGTTGAAGCGAAAGTCCTGACAAGTAAAAGCCAAAGGATTTGTCCGATGCAATCCGAAATTAAAAGCAGCTATCTCAAATTGATCGAGCAGATATTTCAAGAGGAAAACGGGCGGGTGGTGGCCTCGTTAATCGGTTTTCTAAAAGATTTTGAGTTAGCCCAGGATGTTCTGCAAGAAGCTTATCTTGCGGCCCTGGAACATTGGCCCCAGGCCGGTTTACCGCCAAATCCAGCCGCCTGGCTCTACACCACCGCCCGGCGCAAAGCCCTCGACCGGTTACGACGGGCAACTAATCTGGCTCGTAAACAAAGTTTGCTCAAAACCGAAGCTGAAATCGCCCAGCTTCCCGATTATCCCGATACGGATGGGCCGTTTGCCGACGACCGCTTAAAACTGATTTTCACTTGCTGCCATCCGGCCTTGAACCTGGAAGCCAGGGTAGCCCTGACCCTGCATACCCTGGGCGGTTTGAATACCGCCGAGATTGCGCACGCTTTCCTGGTCAGCGAGGTGACAATGGCCCAACGACTGGTACGCGCCAAACGCAAAATTAAAGAAGCCGGTATTCCTTACATTGTACCGGCCCGTGACCAGTTGGCCGAGCGGCTGGACGGGGTACTGGCTGTGATCTACCTGATTTTTAACGCCGGGTATACGGCAATCAGGGGTGTACAGCTTGTGCGTCGTGAAATGTGTAGCGAGGCGATCCGGTTGTGCCAGGCTTTGCTGGAAGTCTGCCGGTCTGAACCGGATTTACGCGAAGAACCGGAAAGTCTGGGACTATTGGCTTTGATGATGCTGCACGATGCCCGGCGGGAAGCTCGGCTGAACTCAAACGGCGAAATGTTGCTTTTGGAAGAACAGGATCGCACTCGCTGGAAGCAAAATCAGATCAGTGAAGGCGAGGCTTTGCTGGATCGGGCGATGAGTTTGAACCGACCAGGCCAGTACCAGATTCAGGCTGCAATCAGTGCCTTGCATTGCCAGGCTCGCCAACCGGAAGCGACCGACTGGTATCAGATTTCGGTTTTGTACGCCGAACTAAACCGGCTTAACAATTCGCCCGTGATCCGGCTAAATTGGGCGGTCGCAGTGGCAATGGCAACTTCACCGGCCAGGGGACTTGAGCTACTGGCTCAACTCGAAACTCAGGGAGACCTGAAAGAGTACTATTTGTTTCATACCGCACGGGCCGATCTTTTGCGTCGGGATGGTGATTGGCAGCAGGCCCTCGCCGCCTACCGGCACGCCCGGACCCTCACCCACAATACGGTCGAGTTGGCCTTCTTGCAGCGGCGAATGGACGAACTACAACTCAGGTTAAACTGAACAGGTTCGATCATAAATAGATCACCGGATTATTGTATAATACCCCACAGATTAATAGGGTTTAATCACTTTATATCTTGTTAATTGTATAAAAAATCACAAAGTACTAAGCAGGGTTCGTAGGGCTGCAACCCCTGCAAGGGGGACTTGGGGCACATCCCCCAACACTCTTTTTTACCCCAGCGTCGCATAGCAACGCTGGGGAAGAGGAAAAGCGCGGGGTACACCCCCGCTGTGCCCCCGTCCTGGGTGCCCCCCTTGAAACTCCCCATCGAAACATTGTGAAATAATTATGCAATTGTTAAGTTTATATTATAATTGCGAAACAAGGCTAAGGCGTAAGGTAGGGGTAAGTTGACCGGTGAGAGTGTGACAAACTGGGTAGTAATACCGGTCAAAAAATTGAGTTGGGCGAAATCGCGGTTGAGCGGCATACTCTCGCCTGAACAGCGTACCAGATTGGTATTGAATATGCTGCGGCATACCCTCGAAGTCGTCAACGCCGGGCCAGGTCGGCCTCTGGTGATTAGCCCTGACCCGCAGGTGTTGGAACTGGCAAAGGCCCTCAATGCCACGACCCTTTCCGAAATTCAAACCTCTTTGAGCGAATTTGATCAGACACAGGGGCTAAACCTGGCTCTCAACGCCGCCTGCCTACACCTTCTCAAAACATTTCCCGACGACCAGGCCAGAGTGCTAATTTTACCGGCAGATTTGCCCCTGCTCGAACCCGCCGATATTGAAGCACTTCTGACCGGTGGTGCTTCCTCCCAGGCGATCATCGCGCCCGACCTGAGCAATCAGGGTACCAATGCGCTGCGGCTGAATCTGCCCATCGCGGCTAACTTTAACTTTCGCTTTGGCGAAAACAGCTTTGAACTGCACAAGGAAGCTTTACAACAGGCTAATATTTCTTATGAGATCAGCCGCCAACCGGCGATTCTTTACGACCTGGATTACCCGGCCGATTTTGAAAACTTGCCTGCTTCTCTTAAAGAAAAGTTTCTGAGCTAGCCCCGTCAGGGTAAGCAGCGAAGTTGTGAGGATTGACAGGCCAGAGTGCATCCTCTATCATGCCAGTTGTGATAGGTTGAATCATTCAATATCAAGGAAATATCAAGGAAATATCAAGGAAAATACCGGATTGATTAGCGATAAATTATTGGAAGTAGCCCGTTGTCCGCGTTGTACCGCCCAGGCCGGAGCCGACCGCGAGCGCGGCAAGCTGGAAACGGTAGAAGGCGGTTTTGTTTGCCGGACCTGCGGACTAGCCTATGGGGCTTTTAGCAATAGCGGCAAAGATGAGCCGGTGGTGGCCGAGGGTAAAGAACTGCCCCGGCGGGGTTATGTCGATTTGCTGCCCCGCAACGAACAGGGCCATCAAACCCGTTATCTGGACCATGAGTTTGAACACGTACTCGACCACGAACAAATCAGCCTTCCGCTG
>JBBQGA010000065.1:0-16396 GCA_038322625.1 Chloroflexia bacterium | reverse complement strand
GCTGGCTACTTGGTCGATCCGAGCTCGGATCGACCAAGTAGCCAGCAAGGCCGGATCCTGGATGAAAAATTATGAAACCTCCAGTTAAAAGGCAAAGCTTTGATATTTTTCTTCGCTCTCCTGTACCTCTTCCACGATGGGATTGTAGCGCAACCAGAACTGAGCCCGTTCAGAGAGAGTTTCCCAGACTGCCCGCGGCATCTGGATCGAAACCTCCGGCCGGAACAACCAGCGGCGGCTATAACCAATTACGACCATCGGGCGTGGTATTGTGGTGAGGTTTGGGGTTCCCCGGTGTAGATGCCGGACATCCCGGATCATTACATCGCCTCTTTTCAAAAGTACCGGCTCGATTTCTATTTCACCGGTCTCAATCCGGTGTAAGCCATCCTGTTTGGAAAGCATGTGCGTACCCAGGGCTACCTCAAACGGACCATTCTCCAGCGTCATATCGACCAGCGGGAAATTAACCGCTAGCTGGTAGGGTGGGGTTTCTTTGCCGGTCTCTGGAAAGAGTAGCTGCGTATCCCGGTGCACCTCTTGATAGTCCGACCCTTTTAGAGGTGTATCGGTTGCCAGTTGGCACATAACGCCATCTTTGCCGATCAACTGCTCTACAATGGCTAAGATAACCTGATTTTCGACGATTTCCGGGTCGGCGAAGGGTGCTATAAAAGGTAGGGTTACATAATAACGGTTCGGACCCCGGTTTAATTTGCTGCCTTCTCTTTCGATATGCTTTTCCAGCAGGGGCAAAAATGCCTCGTTCCATATATCAATTTTTAATGGTTCGATGAGACCGGGAACCACGCATAGACTTGTGTCCAGCACTTGCCTGGCATAATTGGCAATTTGTTGGTCGCTAATATTTTTTTGGCTTTGCATATATATTCTTAACCTCCATTTTGACCAGCTTAACAATAGGGCTTAAATTTTCCGGCGCATCAACCGGTTTTGGATTAAAACTACAATCAGTAAGAATCCCCCGCGAATAACTGATTGCCAGTAGGCACTGAGACTGGTTTCACCCCGTCCATTTTCAAAATTCAAAATATTTATGATTAAACCCAATAACAGAGCTCCCACCAGAGTCCCACCAACCGACCCGACTCCCCCGGTAAGTAAAGTACCCCCCACTACTACCGACGCGATGGCCGAAAGCTCCCAGCCAAGTCCCTCGGTAGGTTGTCCAGCCGAGGATTGCGCGGCCAGCACCACCCCGGCCAAACCGGCTAAAAAGCCACTGATCACATAAACCGCAATTTTTATCCGGTCGACCGGCAAGCCCATCAAGCGGGCTGCTTCTTCGTTACCGCCAATCGCTAATACATGCCGGCCGAAGCGAGTGTAATGCAATACTACCGCCCCTGCGATAAATGCTCCAAACAGGATCAGGGCCGGAACCGGTAGACCTAAAATTTCACCCTGCCCGATGAAGATAAAGCCACTGGTTTGCGATACCGACACCGAACTGTTGTTGGCAAAACTCAGGGCCAAACCGCGAGCGGCAAGCAGGGTAGCCAGGGTAGTTATAAAAGGTAAAATCCGCAAGCGGGCAATTACGAATCCGTTAATCAGACCTATCACTGCCCCGGCAAACATCGGCACTACCAGACCGACTACCGGTCCGGTCGGGCTGAGGTGAGCCGCGATTACCGAGGTAAAGGCTACTACTGATCCCACCGATAAATCTATTCCGCCAGTCATGATAACAAAAGTCATACCAAGTGCTAGCAAGCCAAACATAGAGTTATAGCGTAAGACGCTGGCAATATTGAAACCCGAAATGAAGTTATTGTAGCGCAAAGCCCCGAAAACGACCAGGCTTATCAAGGCAACGAGGGCGCCCTGGCGTTGCAGCAGGCTAACCAAACGCACCCGATTGGCCGGGCGCGTTTCACCCCCGGCGTTTTTTTTGCCGGTATGTAGTTGACCGGTTGGTGAGGATAGATTGGATTGTTCCAGGGACATATTCAACCTTCTTATTTAGCATTTTCGCTCGAAACAACTTCAGAGGTTCAAAAGTTGGTAAAACCCTTGTAATAGCAGGTTCAAGAGCGAAAGTCGGGTTATTAAAACCTTTTTGAGTATAATCTAACTCTGGCGTTGACGCTGGATATAAACCGCCACCAGGATAATGGCTGCTTTGACGACCAGAGCATTCGCATCGGGGATGCCGTGGGCCAGCAGGGTAAAGCGGATTAGCTGCATTATCATAGCGCCAATCAGGGTGCCAAAGATCGTACAGCGACCACCGGTCAGGGGGGTACCGCCGACGGCCACCGCGGCAATGGCATCCAGTTCCATCCCCAGTCCGACCTGGTTGGCATCCGAGGAGGTATTAATCGCGATTACGATCAGACCGGCAATGCCGGCCAACAAACCACTTACTCCATAAACCGTCAGCTTTACTCGATTGACCGGTACTCCCGCCAGCCGAGCGGCCGCTTCGTTCCCGCCAACGGCCAGTACGTAGCGGCCAAAAGTGGTTACTCGCATAACCCAAGCGGCAATGAGAACAATTATTATCATCAGTACTATTTGAAAGCGTACTCCAAAGAGCTGACCCAACCCGATAAATTCAAACGTATTATTGCTAAAAGTCTGCAACTTACCGTTTGTGACCACCTGAGCGATACCTCGTCCGGCAATAAAAAGAACCAGAGTGGCGACAAACGGTTGTATTTTGAAATAGGTAATCAGACCACCGTTAAACAGTCCAAAGGCCCCGGCGATCAAGACCGGTACCGTAAACGCCAGTCCGTTACCCAGGGCCTGGTTGTCAAAAGGGGGATGCAAAAATATCAGGGGGGCGGCCGCGCCGCCGACCGCCATCAGAGCTCCCACCGAAAGGTCAATCCCGCCGGTAGCAATCACCAACGTCATTCCAGTAGCGACGATTACGATGGTGCTAACCTGGGTCAGATTTATATTAAAGGTCTGGATAGTCACAAAGTAAGGAGTAAAAAAGATGTTATAGACCAGCAGTAATATCAGGGCGATGATTGCCCCATAGGTCTGACCGGTGCCGGTTAACCAGGCTGGCAAAAAAAGGGTGCGACGACCGCCACCGGGTTTTGCAGCTATTGTTGAGCCAGTAGAAGCCACCGGACCCGGCCCGGATTTGGGCGGTACTTCGAAAGATTGGTTTTGGGCGGCCGGCCGACCGGCGGGGTTGACCGGCTGATTTAGATTTTGCGAGGTATTCTTAGCCATCCCGATCTATTTCCTTTACCTTCAGGTCTTGTTCAGCCGGTAAATTGAGGACTTCCTGGTTGCCGTGGGCCATTGCGGCCATAATCAAATCCTGATTTAAATTATCGCTTTGCCTGGTAAGCTCGGTAACACTCTGACCGTCGCGCAATATTACTACCCGGTCACAGCCTTCGGTTAACTCTTCCAATTCGGAGGAAATCATCAGCACCCCTAAACCTTCGTTGGCAAGCTCCCCGATTAAACTCTGGATTTCGCCTTTAGCCCCCACATCGATCCCGCGAGTGGGTTCATCCAGAATTAGTAAGCGGGGATTGAGACACATCCAGCGGGCCAACAAGACTTTTTGCTGATTGCCACCCGAAAGCTCACGAATTTTCTGTTCCGGCCCGGCGGTCTTGATTGCCAGCTTCTTTATAAAGTTATCGACGATGGCTTGCTGCTTTTTACGTTGGACGATACCAAAGCGGGTTAATTGCGGTAACAAGGCCAGCGTCAAATTCTCCCGAACCGACATATACGGTATGATGCCTTCACTCTTGCGGTCTTCCGAGCATAACCCGATACCGGCTTTTATTGCGTCTTTCGGTGATTTAAACCGAACCGGTTGCTCGTTTACTTTAATCTCGCCACTGTCAATGGGATCGGCCCCAAAGATCGCCCGGGCCGTCTCGGTGCGACCGGCCCCTAAAAGCCCGGCCAGACCCACAATCTCACCGGTTTGAACTCGGACATTTACGCCGCGCAACTTTTGACCGCGCGTTAAATTCCGGGCATCCAGCAAAGCTTTGCCGGCCTGGTGGGTACCTTCCTCACCAAATGCGGTGATACCTTTTCGACGTACTTCACCCAACTCCTTACCCAGCATCAGGGCAATCAATTCCAGTTTAGTGACTTCTGTTATACTTCGATTGGCTACGGTTTGTCCATCCCGCATCACCGTCACCCGGTCACACACGGCATATAGTTCGTCCAGACGGTGACTGACAAATATCACCGACACTCCCTCATTTTTTAGCTGCCGGACGACCTCAAACAGGGTTTCCACCTCGCGCTCATCGAGTGATGAGGTCGGCTCATCCATTATCACCAGCTTACTTTTAAAAGAAACCGCCCGAGAAATAGCCACCATTTGTTGGGTAGCTACATTGAAGGAATGCAAAGGCTGGGTTACATCGAGCTGAATTCCAAAACGTTGCAGTAAAAGTGAGGCTTCCGAATTCATGCGTTTCCAATCCAGCAAACCAAAGCGCCGGGGTTCGCGTCCCATAAAGATATTCTCGGAAACCGAGCGAAAAGGTACCAGGTTTACTTCCTGGTAGATGGTCGAAACCCCACCCGCTTGAGCCTGCTGGGGAGAATGAAAATCGACCGGCTTTTTATCAAAAATAATCGAGCCGTGGTCCCGCCGGTACGCCCCGGTCAGGATTTTGATCAGGGTGGATTTTCCCGCCCCATTTTGGCCGATCAGGGCGTGTACTTCAGCATAACCCACCGTCAGTGAGGCGTCTTGCAGAGCCAGCACCCCTGGAAATATTTTTGTGATACCGCTCATACTCAGCAAAGAGTTATTTAGTGCCACATTACACCTTAAATCTATATCGAAAAGAAAGGTAAATACTTAATATAAACGCGATTTTAAACATTCGAGTTAAGAATAGGTAGAGGCAGTCCCGAAGGGCCGCTCTCTACCAACTTTTGGTCGTAAAGGGCAAACCTTTACGATTTAGTTTTTTTCAAACAGTAGAACCAGAATTGAAAGCTTAGACTATACAAGCTGTATTGCTACCGCCAGCCGGTACTAATGGCTTTTAGTAAGAGGTTGCGATCACGTCTTTGGCGTTGCTGGGGTCAAAGAAGCGATCCGGATTGATGATCTTGGCCGGGATAGCCTGACCACTGGCATAGTTTAACAATGTTTCGTAAGCTTTGGGTCCAAACCGTGGGTTACACTCCACCGTCGCACTTAACTTGCCGTCTATCACCGCCTGAATGCCGTCTTTTTCGCCATCGATTGAAACAATGATGACATCTTTGCCAGGGGTTTTACCGGCGGCCTGTAAAGCGGCAATCGCACCGATCGCCATCTCATCATTGTGAGCGTAAACAGCCGTCACGTCGGGATGAGCCTGGAGCAGGGTTTCCATCACTTTACGGCCGTTGTCACGGGTAAAGTCACCGTCCTGGGAAGCGATGATCTGCATACCGGGCGTGCTTTTGATCCGGTCGTCAAAACCCTTTTTGCGGTCGTTAGCGGCCGAAGCTCCGGTACTACCTTCAAGCTCGATAATCTTGGCTTTGCCATTGGTTTGTTTGACCAACCAATCTGCTGCCCGTTGGCCTTCCGCAATGAAGTCCGAACCGATAAAGGTTACAAAATCTTTACCGCCGGTAGCCAGGGTGGGGTCAACATTGCGATCCAGTAAGAAGACCGGAATGCCCGCCGCTTTGGCTTTCATAATCGCCGGAACGAGCGGTTTTTCTTCCCTGGGGGTCAGGAAGATCGCGTCAACTTTCTGGGAAATCATCGACTCTACGTCGGTGGCTTGCTTGGCCGTCGAACTGGCCGCGTCGGTAATAATCACTTTCCAGCCGAGTTTGTCGGCTTCGTCCTGCATACTCTTGGTTTCGGCCAATCGCCACGGGTTGTTACTTTCACTCTGGGCAAAACCAACGGTATATTTGTCTTTCTTGGCTAGTTTGGGTAGGCCGCTACTGTCCGGGGCTGCTCCCCCGGCAGTGGTAGTGCTAGCAGCGGCAGCCGGAGTATTAGCTACGGCCGCGATAGTGTTGACGGTAGGAACGACCGTAGCAGTATCGCCACAGGCCGCTAAAAGCAACATTACAAAGACCATCGCCAGGAGTGCGCCAAGTCTTTTGTGGTACTTCAACATCGAATACCTCCTCAGTTATTATATGTTTCGTTTAGTTACTCAACAAGCGAGAGAAAGAAAGTGCACTATCATGGGGAAAACGTTGAGGAATACGGATAGTTGTATAACAAGTTAGTAGCGGTTTGATTCACGAGATATTGTTTTGAACCAA
The DNA here is from genome assembly GCA_038322625.1 of Chloroflexia bacterium. GTDB lineage: Bacteria > Chloroflexota > Chloroflexia > Chloroheliales > Chloroheliaceae > 54-19. The sequence goes on along the minus strand of JBBQGA010000065.1, from coordinate 10,138 downwards.
TAAAGCTAGTGTAAACCAATAAATGTATTTTGTCAAGCGTCAAAAATAGTGATATAATCATAAAAGCTGGTTCTTTCCAATATGCGATGTCACTAACTGAACAAATTGAATATGTGCACGCTCAATCACAAGTAAGAGAGAAAAAAATTGGCACAGAATGACTCAATAAAACGCACCCTGATACTAGACGGCAGCTTTGAAAGTCCTGAACTAGAGCGAGTATTAAAAGCCCTGGCCTCGCCCAACCGTCTGCGCATCTTGCGTTATTTGTGGAATAAAGTTGCGACAGTCAGTGACATTGCCCAAAACCTGGAGTTACCCGCCTCGACGGTCGGTATTCACGTCGAAACGCTGGAAGAAGCCGGCCTGATTCGAACCGAGTTGGAACCCGCTAGCCGGGGATTACAAAAGGTCTGTGCCCGGATGTATGACAAGGTGGAAGTAGATTTGCCGACTTTCGATTTGCCGCATGAACGGGTACTTGAAATGGAAATGCCGGTCGGTGCTTACACCGATTGCCACGCGGTTCCTACCTGTGGGCTATTGAGCGAAAACGGAATTATTGGGTTGCTGGATAATCCTGCGTCGTTTTACGAACCCAATCATGTAAACGCCCAGTTAATCTGGTTTCAACACGGTTATGTGGAATATCGTTTTCCAAACCGGCTACCGCCCGGTGCTCAACCGGAGGTATTGCGCCTGAGTATGGAGATTTGTTCAGAAGCCCCTCATTACAACTTGAACTGGCCCTCGGATATTACGCTGTGGATTAACGGGGTAGAAATTGGCACCTGGACCAGTCCTTCCGATTTTGGTGGCGAGCATGGTCGTTTGACCCCCGATTGGTGGCCTCCCAGAAACACCCAGTATGGACTATTAAAAGTGTGGCACGTCAATGAATTCCAGTCGGAAGTGGATGGAATAAGTTTGTCAAAGGTCACCGTTCCCGACTTAAAAATCGTCGAGTCGCCTTTTATATCGGTAAGAATTGGCGTCAAACCCGATGCAATTCACGCCGGAGGCGTGAATTTATTCGGCTCACGGTTTGGCAACTACCCGCAAGATTTAATTCTTAGAATTGGATACCGTGACGCCCAAAATTCAAAATAATAGAAATCTGTTTGCCACCATTTCCCGCAGCGTGACTGTCGTCGAGGCCAGGTGTGGTACCAGAACACCTGATATATTAATCACAAAATCCACTGCCACTCTAATCCTATAACTGCCATTTATCAGCCTGATAATCAACAAAAGGTAGCACAACACTAAAGCGCGAAGCACATTAACAACTTAAGACTTGACTTTAGGCGGTCGGCCTCGTTTCTTGGGTGGTGCATAGGGTGGCGTTGTCACTTTGTACCACAAAGTTCCTCAATGCTCCAAAGATGGTTAGTTACTCCTCTCGCCCTAACAGCATTCTTTTCAGGGGGCCAGGTAAAAGTGAGTAAAAGTATAGATGCTAAATCTATGACTGAGAGCAGACCAAAGCCGTTGCAAGATATGATGGAACCAAACGAAGCCAAAAATGATTAAAGTAGCTAAAGGCTTTCGCAAAGTTGGCCCGCACAAAAGAATACTCTCCAAAAAGAGGCTTCTAGCGGCGTACAGTCGGATGGCGGCTGGACCAATGGAAGGAGCTTATTCGTTTAAGCGTTACCTGGGTATGTTTGAGCACTTAAAGTGTTTTTGAGAAGATAACAATCCTCCCGAAAAAGTTAACCTTTGACGAGTATCGCAAAGAAATAGTGACGGCGATGCAAAGGCGGGTTCATATTAAAGGCCAGAATACGTTCATGGGAAAAGTTTCTGGCAATGAAGTTTTTGTGGAAGCAAACCGAGATGCTATTGGTTTAGTAATAGTAGTTAATTTGAAAGGGCACATTTGTTTCAAATCATTGCGCGAATCGGTGTCTGACACAACCTGTGTCATCCCAGGCAACCGGGGAGACGGTTAGGAACGGAGCATTTACTGAGTCTGAACCGAGCCCGTCCTGGTGATAAATGGCACCTGGACGAATTGGTGCTTAAAATCAAGGGAAAATTATGCTATTTGTGGCGGGCAGTTGATCAAGATGGTGTAGTCTTAGATATTTTGGTTCAATCACGGCGTAATACGAAGGCGGCTACCACCTTTTTTAAGAAACTCCTCAAGGGATTAGAGTACGTACCGCGGGTGATAATCACCGATAAACTGAGAAGCTATGGAGCAGCCAAAAAGGAGTTGCTGCCGAGGGTAGAGCATCCACAGGACAAGCAGTTAAACAACCGAGCCGAGAATTCGCATCAACCGACGAGGGTGCGGGAGAAGGTAATGCGACGATTTAAGGCTCAAGGCCAGGCTCAGGGGTTTCTAGCGGCCCAGGGCCCGATCCGGCAACATTTCCGGCCAAAGCGGCATCAGATGAATGCCTCGGATTATCGTGCGAAAATGCAAGAGCAATTTTAGACCTGGAATGAAGTAATCAGCCTTTCGACAGTTGCCTAAAGGGCAAATAACCAGAGTATCATCAGACTAATGTCAGTTTGAAGTGCTTTGAGTAAGTTCACCCTTTAAGTTGCCTGTCCTAAAAACACCTTGACAATACCGTTCTAGCGGCTATTTGTCTATTACCAATTTATTGGCTTGCTGATGGTTTATCAACCACTTTTTATCTAATTTACTTACCAGACCCTCAATACCCTCTCGGTTAAATTTATTGATCCATAACCGGACAGTTTCATCAGAGTATTCGATAATTGGAGCTATCTCACTGGCAGTAAAGCCCTGTGAGGAAAGCCGAATCGCTTCTAAACGCTGTAGTAACTGGGGACGCTCCTCGTAAAGACTGGTCAATCGTTGGACCCTTTTCTCGTCTTCATTAGAAAGTTGACGCGCAAACAACAGAGGAGGAAGATTGCGACGACCTAACCTGGCAATGGCCGGGTATCTTTCCAAATTAATTTCATCGGAAGTTGTCTGCGTCGCTTGGAATTGAGGTAGAACTTCATTTTGTCGATGCGTATTAGTAGAAACTTCCTCACCCTCACTATAAGCCGTCTCAGAGCTTAAATAGGCTCCGGCTTGCAACCATTCGCCTAACCCTTCACGATTAGCCCGTTTGATCCAGCCAAGTACTGTCGTCGGCATCAAGTCTAACCGGCGGGCAATCTCACGGGTTTTGATGCGGTGCTGGGAAAGTAAAAGAGCTTGCAAACGCTTATAGGCCAACGAGTTTGGGTCGTATAATTTGGACCAGTTTTGCAGGGCTTGTTCTTCGTCAGGTTTAAGTAATTTTACAAAGATAGCCACCCCAAACTTTATCCTTCCTATATTATTATAGATATTTATTGGGCATTTTACCGATAAATTTAGTAAAGGTGAGATCTTAAAAAACCTTGAAGTCTAACCCTGCTGATTGTCCCTATTGTCCAAAATCAATTTATATTTGACCCCTGGCCCACTATAAATACTTTGGAATATTACAAGGCGCAGTTTGAACTACTTCACACGGCTCAATCGGATTGGCTTGGGAAAAACCCGGTAAAGGAGTGTAGTGAAAGTTGGGCCGTATCCAGCCAGGTCGCGCTCGGTAAGAAAAGAAGAATCAATTGAAAGATATACTTCCGGAGCGTGAGTGAGCCAGGAACTCGAGCGTCTATATTTGCCCTTAATAAACCATTACTCTCCTCTTTTACCAGTTAGCTCCCTTCCCTTAGCCGTGCCGTATGTAATTCGAGGAATGATGTGACCAACCGACCGAATTAATTACAGCATTAACCAACAACTTGCAGTCGATTAATGCTGTAATTTGTAAAATTAACAGGTTTGGCCTACTGTCAACCTCCCCGACTAGCTAGCCTTACTTACACCGCCAGGGGAGTAGCACCCATCGAGGCCGGTAAAGGATATTTGTCGGCCAGCGGGTCCGAACTCATATAACCCGGTTGGACCATTTCGCCAGCGTCCAGCCCTTCGATCTCCATCTGTTCGGTAGGCCGGTTGCCTTTCAGCACCACTCCGAGCACTTTGAAGAAGACAAAGGATGCTCCAAAGGCCCAGACGAAAGCCGTCGCAGCCCCGATGACCTGGGCCAGGAACTGGCCGACATCTCCGTAGAAGAGGCCCTTGGCACTGCTGTAACCGGCGGTGCCATCAGCGAATAGACCGGTTGCGAGTTGGCCCCACATACCGTTGACACCGTGGACCGAAATAGCACCCACCGGGTCATCTATGCGGAACCGTTTGTCGACTATTCCGACAAAGAAGACTACCAGCACCCCTGCGACTATACCAATGATAATAGAGCTGATCGGACTGACAAAACCGCTCGGCGCGGTAATGGCTACCAGACCGGCCAATAATCCGTTGCAGGTCATGCCAATGTCCGGGCGTTTGCCCTGATACCAGGTGATAAGCATGGCAACCAAGGCCCCGGCCGAACCGGCCAGCATGGTGTTAACCGCGATTATACCAATGCGCAAATTACCCCCACCGGATGCCCCCAGGGTTGAACCGGGGTTAAAGCCAAACCAACCAAAGGCCAGGATAATTGTACCGGCGATTGCCAAAACCATATCGTGACCGGGCACGGAGTTGCTAGTGCCGTCTTTGTTGTATTTCCCCAGGCGTGGACCCAATACCACTGCACCGGCTAAGGCCGTCCAACCACCGATGGCATGGACCACCCCACTACCAGCAAAGTCCAAATACCCGGCCCCCAGTCCGGCCTTGCTGCCCAATTGATGCAACCAGCCACCGCCCCAGACCCAGTTGCCAAAAATCGGGTATACGATCATTGAGATAAAGAAACTGTAGATCACAAAGCTCGACCACTTCCAGCGTTCGGCCATCGCCCCGGTCGGGATGGTAGCAGTGGTATCCATAAACACCATCTGGAAAAGGAACATCACGGCGATGCCTACATCGTAGCTATCGCCACCCAAAAAGAAGCCGTGAGCACCGATAATACCCCAGCCGCCAATGCTGATTTCATTGTTGAGCGGGGCCAGACCACCTAGACTAGCCGGGGCCAGATCGGACGCGCCGATACCGCCAAACTGAAAGGCGAAACCGCAGATCCAGTAACCCAGCATACCCAGAAAGTACACCGAAAAATTCATGCCCATCACGTGAAAGGCATTCTTGTAACGGGTAAAACCGGTCTCGACCATCGCAAAGCCCAACTGCATAAGCATCACCAGAAAGCCGGCTACCAGCGTCCAGACGTAGTTGATACCAAGCTGGTTCTGGCGCACGGTATCGGCCAATCCGACCGCAAACGGCTCATTTTTCTGAGCAGTAGCGTAGGCCGCATTGTTAGCCTTCAATACGACATCGCTGGCTGCCCCCGGCGTAACCGGTGCAAAGTTGTTAGGGGCAATTCCCATCAAGTCGGCCCCGCTACCGGTAGCCAGCCCGCCGGGGTCGGCCACTGGTGCCGCCGCGGCAGGGGCTGGAGCGGCGGTGGGGGCTGCCCCTGGCGTGGGGGTTGGATCGGCGGCGTGAGCCGGGTGGCTGCCAGCCGTAAACAAGGCGAACATTAAGACCACTAGTAACAGAACGGCCATCAGCCCCACACGCCACATGGTCTGGCGTGAAATACGCTTAACCGTCAGCACTTGGGCGCTTCCCGAACTCTGGGACGTTGGTTTCCGCAACATTTTTCTTCCTTTCACTACAAGCAGCAAATCTTTTTACCATCTAAAGACTACTGTCCAACAAATAAATAACCTCTTCGGGATACTGTTCTCTCAATTAACTCTCTCATCCTGATATGATGGATTGGTTATCTCAAAAGTTCTTTTTGGCTGGCCGACCCATCGGCACTCTTTTGGGTGAGGTCGGTCCAGTCGTCTTAACTTTTGAGATAGTTGGCGGTTGGGATGCGCCACTGCCCCTAACCAATTTAACTAGCATCTGTTCAATTTCAGCTTGCTCCGGTTCCGGTAATAACACTTTGAAATCCCGCTGACCGGCTTTAGCCACCAGCCGCAGGTAACGTTTTTCCTGCTTATAGTCGCTAAATTCGCTCCAATTGCGGTAAACCACGTTATTAATGGCTATGCCCTGGGTAGTAAAGGTGTAGTGTATCTTGATCGAAACCAGGCCAAAGGTTGCCATTATGATGATTATTTCAAAGGTCGTGTTGAGCCAGCCTCCTATCCCCCCAAGCACAATCGCCACTCCAACCAGATAAATACTTGTACGGTGATAAAGCAGTCGGTAGCGATAAGGTAAACTTACCGTTTTGACAACTATCCCTTCAAACTTTTGACCGATTGGTAGGAAAACTCTGGTAAGCATCGACACAAGCATTACGCCAAAAATGAAAATGACCGCTGGGAGCATCTTTTTAACTTCTCCTGTCTATCGCCTGGTCCAACTGAAATTAAATTTGGACATAGCTTAAGTAAGGGTGGTTTAGTAGTTTCTACAAGCCATCCTGAATTTAGGGTTATTCAACCCAACCCGATTCGAATAAAAAAAGGATTCTTACACTACGAGCAAGTCGATTGCTTCACAACCAGTTTTGTGTGAAGCGGGATTAGTTCAATACCCGCTAAGGTTAGTTTCGGGCACTGATAGCGTTTCCGATTGGCCTGACCGACTTTTGTTAGTTCGCTTATTACGCAACCATCCGGTTAAAATTGGTATTTTCAAAACGATTAACCTATTTGGCCGGTCAACGATCTTCTTATTCATTTTGCGCACTTTTTGCAAGAGTGCATAAATGTAGTTTGCCGTCTCGGGGCTGGGTGCCGGTAGTTTAAAAGCGGCTTCGAGATGCGCCTCAGCCGGTCGTAGCAAACCCAGCTTCAATTTAAACTCACCCATCTTGAGTTGGATGATGGCATCCTGGGTATTGAGTTCAAGCGCTCGTTCCAACTCTGACTGGGCTTCCTCGACCTTGTACTCCTCTAAAAGAGCCGATCCCAGATAGGCGTGGGCAATCGCATTTGACGGATCGTGAGCGGTAACGGCTCTCAACTGTATAATCGCCTTAGCACTTTCTTCTTTGCGAAGGTAAGCGACAGCCAGTAAAAAGCGAGTCTGGGTTAATTTCTCGGAAACTGAAACTTCATCTCCCAGTCCCCCTTGAAGCAAGGCCAATTGTTCTTCAAGTTCTGGAATTGAGCCAGTTAGATTTTGCGACCGCTCGACACCTTTTGGCCGCATATTCTGCCCACACACGGAACAAAAAGCTGCCTCAAAACTGTTATTCTCACCACATTTACTGCAAAAAGAGTATTTAATTTGATTTGAGGTTTCTGAATTCATTTCTGGATTATCCATTGAGTTCTGCCTTAGTTAAGTTAACTTAATTTTATATTTATTCCGGCATCAGATCGAAACCGTCTGCGGCTGCTTCGGTAAGCTGGGGCTGCGTTCTGACCACTTTAGGTTTCCGGGCTTTGAGGGAAACTTCGGTAGTTATCTCCCGATCAATCAGACTGTAACTGCCTTTAAGCATTAAAGGGGTAACGATAGTTGTAAATACTGTCATCAAAATTATTATCGAAAAAACCCGGTTATCGATTACACCCTGGTTAAGGCCGATTGAAGCAATCACCAGTGCTACTTCTCCCCGGCTGATCATGCCAACCCCTACCAGAAAAGACTCGCGTACTCCCAACCGCCCGACCCAGGCCCCCAGCGAACAACCCACAATTTTGCTGACTACGGCAACCAACGCAATCAAACCAACGAAGCCGGGGTCGGTTATCAGACCACTCAGGTTAGCTTCCAGGCCAATACTTACAAAGAATACTGGAATGAAGAAACCATAACCAACCGAGCGAACCCCTTTTTCCAACCGCTCTTTTATTTCCAACCGGCTTAAAATGACGCCCATCAGATAAGCCCCGGTGATTGCAGCCACTCCACCCAGTTCCTCGGCGGCCCAGGCATAGACTAATACTAAAGACAAAACTACTGCCAGGACCCCTTCTTCGGCGTGGTTGTGCCAGCGCACCAGATGGCTATTCAGCCAGGGGATAACCTTGAAACCAACCAGACCGGCGACTGCAAAAAATAAAACCATCTTGAGAATGGGCAGCCATAAACTGGTGTTATAGTTCAAGCCCAGCACAAAGGCCAGGACAATTACGCCCATTACATCGTCGATTACCGCTGCTCCTAAAATGGTGGTGCCTTCGCGGGTCTTTAGCTTTCCTAATTCTTGAAGGGTTTCGGCTGAAATGGACACACTGGTGGCGGTCAGGGCCGTCCCGATAAACAGGCTCTCAAAGAATGGGAAACCACTGACCAGGCTGGCGACCGTACCCAGCACAAGGGGAGCCACTACCCCTAGGGTAGCGGAAATTGAGGCCGCCGCCCCGACCTTTTTCATCATTTTAAGGTCGGTTTCCAGGCCGGCAATGAACATCAAAATAATGACGCCCAGGTAAGCGACCGTCTTTAGAAAATCGGTGGGCTGGATCAAATTAAAAATAGATGGGCCTATTACGATACCTACGGCCAGTTCGCCGAACACCGCGGGCAAGCCGACCTGTTTACTTAGAAGAGCCGCGAACTTAGCCGAGATTAATATCAGGGCTAATGGGAGCAGTAAATCAACACTTAACATCTAATTCTCTTTTACTTCATTTTAATGCGGATACTAAAATACCCAAGCAATTGTTTTTTATATTTTTGTGATATGCGGACCGTTTTTATTCTCGAACGTAGGATAGTATTATTTTGAGTTTTAGGTAACGAACTGGAATTATCAATATTTTAAGGGTAGCCCCTTGTTTAAGCTATGTACATAATGGTTAGAATGTAGTAGTAACTTTTTAGTTCTTTTGCACAAAAGAGGTGGGAATTGAGATCAAACAAAACCGAGGGAGCTAATTCAGAACAATCGTTTGGTTTCTGCTAATTTCTAAAATTTAAACCCCTACTCCAGACCCTGGACTGGTTGTGGTAGGATAGGGGCAGGAACGCACAACCTAACTTTTATCTGACCCATAACGGAAAATTTAATGTTGACGATGGATGCTGCGAGCGACTTGCCATCAAAATCACAACCACCTCCTGAGATATAGCAACTCCATTTTTTGTTGCCCGAAATTAGTTCAGCCATCTCTCGCCGTTTGCTTGTTTGTATTGACTGCACAATTTACGATTTGGCGATGTACCATTTAAGGAACAGAAAGAGTCGTTAGGCGTATGAATCAATCTATATTGAGCGTGAAACGAGGCTATCAAAGCTATTTAATATCAATTAATCCTATCAGTAATGCGTTGAACTTTAGGGTGAACTTTGAGACAACTCGGAACTTGAATTTAGTAGCTCAAAATAGACTTCTAAACTAGCCTTAGCCAGTCGGTCAAAGAGCCGCTGGTCAATGTAGCGAATAAAACCGATTCGCATGGCCCGATGTTCGAGCTTAGTACATTTAGCACTGTGCAACTTCAATAGTAAAAAGGTGATTAGGGTCGCATATAGCTGGATCAAGACCCCGTTTTCTTTCTCGCTGTACCAGTGTTCCAGTTGTAAGTGAAGTTTAATCCAGGCGAAGAACCGTTCAATTTGCCAGCGATGATCATAAAGCCGCACTAGCGTTAAAGCCTCCACATCGTAACGACTGGTTAGGTAGTGGATAATTGTCCCATCCAGCTTTTGGTAAATCACCAGACGGGCTGTAAGCATATTGTGAGAGTGACCTAGCTGAATTTGTTGGTCACTCTTCACTCCTACGGCTTGGTCAGTGGCACTCACCGGGTAAGTTTCGAGAGCCGTCCAACCGGCATTTCTAAGCATCCGCGTGACAAAATGAGCCCGGGCTTTGACTAAATTACGAAACAGTTCGTAATCATTATAGCCCCGGTCTAATAAGTAAGTTACGCCAGGACGGTAGTTGGTCGTCAAAACTTCACGTTCACTGCCTGAGCCGGTGGTCAGAACCAGTCGTTCGGGCAGACCATCCAAATTGAAGAAGAAGTGACCCTTGACTTTAGGGGCCGTCGAGCGGTATACCGCCCAGCTCATCCGGGTCAGACAATCGAATAAGGTGCCGTCCACCGCCACGACCTGGACCAGGCCCTCAAGCTGGGGAAGGGCACACTGAGCTTTGGCTTGTTGCCAGAGGCGGTGGAATAAGTAACGCCACAGTCGGTAAGAGCGATTAGCATTGGCCCGACTAAAACTGGATT
>JBBQGA010000064.1:0-16496 GCA_038322625.1 Chloroflexia bacterium | reverse complement strand
CAGCCTGGCGCAAACCATCACTGATCGGGCCCTCTCTGGCTCGCCACCGAGTTATTATCCGAGCGAGCGTTCGCGGCAACGGAGCCAAGTAGCGCGAGCCAAACATAAAGGGCCGTCGCGTCACTTCCAGCGGAGCAGCCGCCAACTAAAAGCTAAAGTTGGACAGGCGCCGACACCAGTCGTAACCGCTGGAATGAGTGGCTAATTCAGGCGGCTTTTTTTTGGCCCACTTTACCCCGCTTTTTTGATAGGATACAAAAAAGGTAATTATGACGGATTAGGTTGTACCAATTAAACCCTGCAAATAGAAATTCGCCAGTTGCTCGGCCTTATCAAAAGAGTGTTTTGTTGCACCCTCCTTAGTCTGTTCAACCTCACTACTCTGTTCACTCAAAGTCGTTATCATACTTAAAAACAGAAAAGCCAGTGTGACCGGTGGAAATCCAGCCGAAGCCGGTGGGACCGCATTGGTGTTACCGGTTGTCATGGTCCGGGTTTCCTCTAAAATTTCGACCAGCGGTTGTATCAGGCTGGTGAAGAAAGCCTGTTTTATTCTTAATTGTTGGGTTTCGTCCAGTTCGTGTTCAATATCTTGTAACATTGAAGGTACATTCATTTCTTGTTCGGTAAAGCGCAATAAAAACCGGCTCACCTGAATAAGTTTTTCTTTGCCGCTTTTACCAGAGGCCACGATATATTCTAATTCTTTTTTGAGTTTTTCCAACACTCCAAAGGTGATTTCAGTATAAAGCTCACGTTTGTCTGAAAAATGATAGTAGAGCGTAGGCTGTGAAATGCTAGCTTGTTGGGCTACCTGACGTGTGCTGACAGACCGAAAACCGAACTCGACAAAAAGGTAGTGACCGGCCTCAAGAATACGCCGCCTGGTTTCTTCGGTTGTTTCGTGTTCTTTATCAGAACGTTTCTTTGGCATAGGGCCTAGCTATCTAATTTATCTATCGCTCGATAGAATAGTACCACCGTTTCCAGTAACTTACAAGTGACTAAAGTTAAGATACAATAACGAAAAGAACTGGTTAACCCAAACTCTGAACTAATAAAACCACAAAATAAACACCTGATGGTCTGTCATAGCAATTTATTGCCAACCAGAAAAACAGCCGATTAGCCGGTCGACAAGCTGAAAAAACTAGCAGTTTGCAGTTATGTCCACTAATTTTAAATGATAGTACAGATTGGGGATTTACAAAAACGCTTTAGGCTGTTATAAATAAGGTTACAACCCTTTATTAGCGGCGATTTGAAGATACTCGCTATTATAATCGCTACTTACACTTGCTACCTATTGTATATACCGGTACGCTTGCGTTATAATTAAAATAAGAAAGTTGACACTATATATAAAGGATAGCCCTCTATGACGATGATTGATTATAGCGGTGGGCGCGATGCCAAAGTTCGTAACGTTGAACGGTTGCTTCCTGAACCGCTTTCCGTCGATGAGACTGAATTGCCGGTGCGGTTGATTGGCGACCTGATAATGAAAACCATTTATCAGTATACGATTGTGGCCGCCCAGCGCATCGCCGATATTATCAAGTTACCTTACTTTGGTGTCATCGAGGCTACCCTCACAAACCTGCGCAAAGCCGAACTGGTAGAAGTTGGCGGCAGCGAGGGCCTCGGCGATATGGCCTACCAGTGGGTTTTGACGCCTAAAGGCCGCGAACGAATGCGCGAGATCATGGAGCATAGCACCTATGTCGGTCCGGCCCCGGTTTCGCTCGATGTCTACCGCCGATTAGCCAAAGCTCAATCGATTGGAGATATTAAAGTAGGCCCCAGTCAGGTTAAAGCCGCGCTGGCCGATATGGTGGTCGGCAAAGATATGATCGAGTCGATTGGCCCGGCGGTTAATACCGGTCGCTCTATGTTTCTATATGGTCCGGCGGGAAATGGTAAAACCCTGCTCAGTGAACACGTGGCAACCCTGCTCGGCGGTGATATTTATGTACCGTATGCCGTCGAAGCGGACGGCTATGTAATCAAAGTCTTTGATCCTAATATTCATATACCGACCAGCGACAGCCAGGGTCGTTACGACCCCAACTCACTGGAAAAACGGGTCGATAGTCGCTGGGTGTTATGCAAACGCCCGGTGATCGTGGTCGGTGGTGAACTCACTCTGACCAGCCTGGATTTGATCTATGATGAGGTGGCCCATTATTACGAGGCCCCTTTCCAGCTAAAGGCTAACGGCGGAATGTTTTTAATTGATGACTTTGGTCGCCAGCAAATGCGCCCCCGCGATTTGTTGAACCGCTGGATTGTACCCCTTGAAAAACGGATGGACTTTTTAACCTTACGAACCGGCAAGAAAATCGAGATTCCTTTTGATGAATTGATTGTTTTCTCGACTAACCTGGCTCCCCGCGACCTGGTGGATGAAGCCTTTTTACGCCGGATTCAGAACAAAATTGAAGTACGTAATCCTACTTTTGAAGAATACCGGGAAATCTTACGCCGCAACTGCGATCTGCTGGATGTCCCCTTCAGTGAAGATGGCGCAGTCTATCTATTACGTGAGCATTATGTTAAAGCAAAACGGGAGTTGCGTTCCTGCCAGCCGCGCGACCTTCTAAAACAAATTATTGGCATCGCGTCTTATCAGGGCATAGCACCATCGTTAAGCAAAGACTTGATAGATCACGCTGTCTCAACCTATTTTGTGGAGTTGTAATTATGTTATTAAAACGTGTTGGTTCCGGTGGTCAACCTCCTAATCCCCCGGTCGAAAATGCCCAGCCGGAAGCCCCGGCCCCGAACGCTGGTCCAGGCTATGGTTCGGAGATGGGTCGGCCTGTTGTGCCTACCGCTATGCCTACTTCCGGGTCAGTTCCGATCATTCCCGGTCAGGGTTTGCCGGGCGTGATCGTCGATAAAAATCGTTTGCGCGATTTCCGAAACCAGATTGTTCAAAGAATCCAGGCCAGCATCGGTCCTACCACTATTCTGACCCGCGATGAAAAGACCGTGCGCGAACTGGCTAGTAAATTTAAGGTCATTTACGACCAACTACAGATCAGCTTACCCGCCGAGCAACAGCGCATGCTGTTCGACGATGTGCTGGCCGAAATGGTCGGGTTTGGCCCGCTGGAAGCTCTGCTGGGTGATGAAAGCATCACCGAAATTATGGTTAACGGCCCCAACCAGACCTATATCGAGCAAAAAGGCAAACTCAAGGAAATTGACGTAAATTTTGAAAATGATGAACACGTTATGCGGGTCATCAACCGGATTATCGCCCCACTCGGACGCCGCGTAGACCGCAAATGGCCTATGGTCGATGCTCGTCTGCCGGATGGTTCCCGTGTGAATGCGATTATCCCACCCTGTTCGCTCAAAGGACCGACCATTACCATTCGTAAATTTAACAAGAAACCGCTAACCTGGCAGGATTTGGTCCGTTTTGGGACCGTCACCGAGGATATGATCAAGTTCCTGGAAGCCTGCATCCGGGCCAAGTTGAATATTGTGGTAGCCGGTGGTACCGGTTCTGGTAAAACGACCTTGCTCAATGTTTTGTCCAGCTTTATCCCTGACGACGAGCGGATTATTACAATAGAGGATGCGGCGGAACTTCAGTTGGTTCAACGCCACGTGGTTTCCCTCGAATCCAAACCGGCAGACATCGACGGGAGCGGCAAAGTAGAAATTCGTGATCTGGTCGTAAACTCCCTGCGTATGCGGCCTGAACGCATCGTGGTTGGAGAGTGCCGTCGCGGTGAGGCCCTGGATATGTTACAGGCCATGAACACCGGTCACGATGGGTCGCTGACCACCTGCCACTCTAATACGCCTCGTGATACTCTGAGCCGCCTGGAAACGATGTGTTTGATGGGTGGGCTGGATTTGCCAATCCGGGTATTGCGTGAGCAAATATCTTCCGCCATTCACCTGATCGTCCAACAAGCCCGCTTACGCGATGGTACCCGCAAGGTTATCAATATCACCGAAGTCCAGGGCATGGAAGAGCAGAACATCGTAATTCAGGATGTATTTACCTGGGTCGAGGAAGGCCAGGACGAGGATGGTAAAGTGCTGGGTGCCCTAAAACCGACCGGTTTGCGGCCTCGCTTCGAGGATAAGCTGAAAATGATCGGCTACAAATTGCCCCCAAGTATGTTTGGTGGTGCGATGCCCGGTCAGAAGGGCGATGCCTTTGGTAATGCCAGTAGAGCAGCCCGCCGCTAGAAATAATCCCTGGGAAACAAAAACTCCTGAAAATTTTTCAGGAGTTTTTTCTTTGGCTTTTAAACTAATCGGGTTCCCCTGGAAGTTTGAAATTAAGCGTGGAAGCTGTCAAGAATCTGGTTAAACTGGCTGGCGGGGGCAAACCCGGCAATGATAAACCCGTGATTGCCGACCGTAACAAAGACGCTGGTATAGATCATATTATCGGTGTGGTTGTCCAATGCTTCGGCTAACTGGGTTTCCATTTTCACCGCCTTATAGCCACCAACCATAATCGTGCTAGCTTGACCATTGGTGTTACTGGTCTGGGAAAGCATAAAATCCTGCGCACTGAGATTACTATCCAGTTCGTAGGCAATCACATCGATTTTGCTCAGGTTGAGATTCAAGCCCTGGCTACCACCCTGGGCAACCTCTGGGGCAGTCGCGCTGGAAGCTACCGTAAATACGCCATTTTGTTTTTCCAGCACTTTCCAGTCGGATGGGTAAGAAATCTGGTAATTAAAATCAGGGTTGCGATAAGTCAGGAAACTGGTTTTATTTTCCACGCTAACTGGCCCGCCCGCATGACCGGTCAGCAGATTGACCAGTACCAGGGTGAGCGCACTGCCAAAAAGCACAGCGGCCAGGGCGACAAACAGGAAGATAGTCGGGATAGTCTGGTTCCGCAGACTGATTTTGTGGATCGTCATAGTAGTACCTCTGCTTATATACTTTTAAGTCGTCAAGCCCCGACTATAATAACAGGTGGTTAAAGCTGTAGTTCCGCGCAACTATCCCCGCATTAAAATTCAAATGAATTTGGTAGAGGAATTGAGCCTTCCAAAATTTGCCTAAAATGGACCCGTCCTAAATTCAGGACAATGCTCCAACGTCATAATAATATTTTAACGGCTAAAGTGCCACTTAAATATGATGAATGTCACAAAATCTAAAAATGCTTCTAAATTTGTGACTCAGGTTTAATATTCGTCTTCAAAGCATATAACGTGCCAACACGCCAAATGTTACACTCAAAATGAACGTATTTTAGACCAATTTTGGCTAGGGTTAAAGTGGAGCTACAAAAACCGGGAAATAATAGGGGCGATAGGGCAAAGAAGATTGTCCAGACGGACTGAATTTAGTTATAATCGATTGACCGGTTTGATTAGTTAAAAAAGCAACAAATGAACGGGCTAATTTAACATCCCGGTCTTGATTTTGCGGCGGGCTATTATTTGGCACGGCTATTTCGTATGGTAAAAATAAAGCTTTATCATTTTCAAACCCAATTTTCAACTTATCTTTTATCTCATTCCGGTTTATAAGAAAAGTTGAAAACGGTACGAGGGTGTAGGCTCCGTCCTGAGCGGCAGTTTTAAGCAGCTTCTCGAAATCCCCCTCGATTTGCCGGTAACCGCTTCCCCGGTCAGCCGGGCCAAAGCGGCCTATAACGTTCCAGAGGCGTTGTTCCAAGGTCGCTAGACCCGGTTCGGAGGCCGGCAGCGGTCCATAGAATTTGCTATTGGTGGTGGCTATTACTTTCAGGCCGGTAACGGCATCCGGTCGGGTACTCAGGCCAAGCGGGTCGTTGAGCGGCGCAACTAATACTAATTGGCTCCAGAAAGCTAACCGTCGTTCGTTGTACAAAAGACCCGGCAACGGTGGGGCAATTTCGCTGGGACCGGCATTCGGGGTAGGGGTAGGAAAAGGTTCGGGCTGGTAGGCCGGGAAAGTCGGCGAAGGTCCGGCGCGCTGGTCGAGGGCCGGTCCCCCCGGTAGTAAAATCAGATCGATCCCGGCTTTGTCGGCATAACCCAGGGCGGTCGCGGTAGCCAGGGGCAAGCGTTTGACCTTCAGGCCGCTTTGTTGTTCAAAGGGCGGAATAATCGCTTCCAGCAAACCCGACTCGTCCAGTTCTTTGGTGGTTAAAAGCACCAGCCAGCGCGGTTCGGCCTCGCGTTGTAATGAACAGGCTGAAAGTAAGGTTGCCAACCAGAGGCTGACCAGTCCGACGGCCAGCCATTTGCCCCGTCCTTGCCAGTAGCTAGTCTTGGTCAAGAATTTGCCGAACCTCCGGTGAGTCTAGTAGAAGGGCAGTTTGCCAGATACTGTCAAATAATAGCCGCATGGCCTGGGTAAAATCGGGGTGTTCAATCCGCAAGCTGGTTATACTTTGCTGACCGGTAATGGGGTCGCGCAAAGCACAAATCGCGGCGTGGTCGTCGGTGACGATCAATTTCATCGGCAAATTATAGGCCAGTCGAATTTCGGCCCCGGCCTCGCGCAAGGTTTTAACCCGTTGTTGCAGGTTGCGGACATTAGTTTCAAACACACACAGAACTTTCACGCCTCGCTTGCTGGCGGCGATTTCATACGAATTAAGGGTCCGAATATCCTGGGCGTAAGGCTCTTTTTCAAAAATCAAAATGGATTTTTCGGCTCGGCTGAGTAATTCGTTGGCGAGTTGGGTGACTCTTCCCCGCTCGGTAAGTATATCGATATAGCGCAAAATGCCGGTCTCACTGCGGCCCGCCTGGTGCAGCGGGGCAAGCTGTTCGACCAGCTGACTCAGTTTTGAGCGGCGTTCGTGGAGAGCCTGTTCCAGTTCGTGTTCCTGGCGCTGCTGAAAAGCCGGCAAGGCTTCTTCGGGGGCTACCGCGCTATACTGGGCGACGTTACCGGCTACCGGAAAGCAAAAGCCTTTTGCTAGCAAATTACTCAATGCTTCATAAACTTTGGGGCGGGGTACTTCAGCAACCTGGGCTATTTCGGCGGCCTTAAAAAGCGGGCGACCCAGCATATTAATGTAGATTTTGGCCTCGTTGGCAGTCAAACCCATTTCCCGTAACTGCTCTACCAGGTCATCATTCAATTTTTCTCGCTCCCCTTCCAGACCATTTAACAACGTTATATTAGCAGTGAAATAGTTATTTCTTTTTCAGGTGCAAAATTTTTACAGTAAGGGCATTATAGCATATTGAAAATAGAGATGTTAGCTGTAACTGGCCTACGCCAGCCACAACCGGCTCGCATTGGCGGTCTTCAAAAAAGTTAAATAGCCGGGCGGGGTGAATTTTTCAGGGGTTCGCTAAATGTTATAATTTGTCGATTGGGTTGGCTGAAAAATTGATAGTTGGAGTAAATTTGAATTACAAATATTGCCCGCAATGTAGCCGGGAACTGGAAAAGCGTGAGAAATTTGGACGGGAGCGGTTAGCCTGCCCCTCTTACGAATGTGGTTTCGTTTTATTTGCCGATCCAAAGGTGGTCGCGGTGGTTTTGCTGGAAAAAGATGGCCGGTTGCTGCTTGGCCGCCGCAATATCGAACCGGCCAAAGGTTTATGGACTTTCGTGGGTGGCTATGTTGACCAGGGCGAGCGGGTCGAGGAGGCCGCGCTGCGCGAGGTTAAGGAAGAAACCAACCTGGATGTCGAACTGGGCGAGCTGCTGGGGGTCTACAGCCAGACCGGGGTCGCCCAGATATTGATCGTGTATCTGGCCGATATAAAGGCCGGTAGTGCCGGGATGCAGCCCCAGGTAGAAGAAGTCAGCGAACTGGCTTTTTTTCCGCCCGACGGCTTGCCTGAACTGGCTTTTCCTGGCGACGGCCAGATCATGCGCGACTGGTTAGCCCGGCGAAACCTGGTTGGCTGAGTGACCTCATTTTCCCTCATCGTTCATTCAATTGTCTCATCTGACACCATTCTAGTATGTTATAATTCTTACAATGTTTATTATGAGGTTTATTACAATCACTATAACAACGTTGCTAAAGATACAAAACTTTAATTTAAGGGGGAAGGATTGTTGCAAGAAAGCTTACATGATCGGGGTGGTACGGGCCTGATGGATAAAGCCATAATATTGGAAGGGCGCACCTACGCTAAAGAATTACGCGGTCAGCTAAAAGCTGATGCGGCGGAATTTAGTTCACTCAACGGTTTGCCGCCGGGTCTGGCGATTGTGCTGGTGGGAGATGACCCCAGTTCAATTGCATACAGCCGGACACTGACCAAAACCGCTACCGATCTGGGTTTTCACGCGATCAATCAGGTTTATCCTGCGAATACTATTAGCCAGGAATTACACCAGGTTTTGAACCGCCTGAATGCTGACCCACAAATTCACGGGGTCAGCATCCAGTGGCCCACCCCTCCCCATATCTCGTTTGAAGATATGATCGACGGCCTCGACCCCCGCAAGGACATTGAAGGTTATCACCCGCTTTCGCTGGGACGTTTGTACAGTCAACTGGATACTTTTGTACCGGCTACCCCTCTTGGTGGTATGCGGTTGCTGGATTATTACGGCTTCAAAGTCACCGGTAAAACCTGCCTTTTAATCGGCAACGGGGTGACGGTCGGGCGGCCTTTGCTGGCTCTTTTGCTGGGGGCTGGGGCGACGGTCCTGGTTGCGACAAAAGTTACGCCCCGCGAGGTTTTGCATAAATATATGGCTGAGGCGGATTTTATCTTTTCCGCCGCCGGGTCGCCCGGTCTGGTCACTGGGCCGCTGGTCAGGCCCGGTGTGATTGTGGTAGACTTTGGCACCAGCCAGATCGGCGATAAACTGGTCGGCGATGCCGATTTCGATAGTCTGGTGAATGTGGCCCGTGCGATCACGCCGACACCGGGCGGTACCGGCCCCATGACAAACGTGGTTTTGCTCAGTAACGTTCTGAAAGCCGCCCGCCAGCAGGTCCGGTAAGCGACCGGTCAAACCAACTGAATCGAGGGCAAGTATGCTTTCCGAGCTGACAATCGGACAATTTATAGAGCGACTTGGTTCGGGCGAAGCTACACCGGGTGGTGGTGGGGCCGCCGCTTTGACAGGAGCCTGTGCCGCCGGGCTGCTAACGATGGTGGCCCATCTCACGGCAGGCCGCCCGGCTTTCGCGGCCATTGAAAGCCAGGTTCAGGCAATCATAAGCGAAGGAGAGCAACTCCAGGCCGAACTGGTAGGAGCTATCGAGGCCGATGCCCAGGCCTTTCAAGCCGTAATGGCGGCCTATGCTCTCCCACGAACTACCGCCGATCACAAAACCGCTCGCCAGCTTGCCCTGCAACCGGCCCTGATCGGGGCTACCGAGTCACCCCTGCGGATCGCGCGCGCCTGTGGGCGGGTCAGTCAACTGGCGGTGGTACTGGCCGAGGCCGGTAATCCCCAGACCATTACCGATACCGGGACTGCCGCCTCACTGGCGTTTGCGGCCTTGCAGGGGGCGATCTTCCAGGCTCGTATAAATCTCAAGGCGATCAAGGACCGGCAGTACGCCGCCGCCCGCGAAACCGAAATTGAGCAACTGATAACCGCTTCGGTGGCCGACCGCGACCGAACTTTTGCGGCAGTAGAACAAAAATTAGCTTGAGGCAAATTTGTCGGCTGACACAGCGATCCTGTACTTTTGTACAATTGTAGCCAGCCCTCATAAATGTTAAACTTGGCAAACCTGATATTATTGTGGACTCAGGTCAGGTAACTGCCGTTAAGCAGCGCAATAAATATACAAAAAAGTCGAACACGCGCAGTTTCTTTAGCCACATTATAAAAAACTGTAAAGATAAAACTCTAAAGCCCCGACCGGCTAAAAGAGGAGTTTAATACATAAAATGGATGCGATTATAGATGGAGTTCAAGTAATGTCCTTTACTCCACAGGACTTTCGTCAGACCCTGGGTCGTTTCGCTTCAGGCGTAACGGTAGTTACCAGCCTGGAAACGCCCGCTAAATTTCACGGAATAACGGTAAACTCTTTTACTTCCGTATCGCTAGACCCGCCATTGGTGCTGATTTGTATTGATAAAAAAGCCGAGGCCCACCGGATTTTGCCGCAGAGTGGTATCTTTTGTGTCAATATTTTGAGTGAATTACAGCAATCGATTTCGGACCGCTTTGCCGGGCGAATGCCGGGTCTTAATAAGGTTTTCGAGGATATTCCACATCATTTTGAGGCTACCGGTGCGCCGGTATTTGATGACACACTGGGTTTTGTCGATTGCCGGATCGTCAATAGCGTCGATGCCGGTGATCACACCATTTTCATCGGGCAGGTCGAGCGATTGGGCTGGCAAAAACAGGAAATGGGCCCCTTGCTGTACTTTAAATCAAATTACGGCGAAATCAAATAATTCTAGTTACTAAACCTAAAACAAGCGTTTTCCCAAAATGATATTACCGACCTTGTTATATGAACAGGCTTTATGGAATCGCGGACAACACCGGATAGCCGGTCTTGACGAAGTAGGTCGGGGGGCTTACTGCGCCTGTGTGGTAGCCGCCGCAGTGGTGCTTGGTCCCGATGTGAGCGGCCTGGAAGAAGTACGCGACTCCAAAAAATTATCCGCCCGAAAGCGCGAGAGGCTGGCGAAAGTCATCTGGTCGAAAGCCCTGGCTGTCGGCGTGGGGGCCGCCTCCCCGGCGGAAATCGACCGGCTGAACATCCGGCGGGCGACTGCCCTGGCAATGCAACGCGCTCTCCACCGGATCGGACCCTACGATCATTTGCTGGTTGACGGTTTAGCGGTGCCGGAACTGGGTTTGCAACATCAGACGGCTATCGTTAAAGGTGACTCCCATTCTCTTTCGATTGCCTGTGCCTCGGTGGTTGCCAAAGTCTGCCGCGACCGCCTGCTTTACCGGTTGGCGGCGCGTTATCCCGGTTATGGCTGGGAACATAACGTTGGCTATGGTACTGTTCAGCATCAGCTTGCCCTGCGTGAACTGGGCGTAACCCCCCATCACCGACGCAGTTTTGCACCGGTCAGAGCGGCTCTGGCGGCTACCTCTCAGGCCTAAAATCCTCTTTTTAGTCCAAAATCGGTATTATATACTTAGATTTCCGTAATTTGGGTATCCCTGCTTGCTATGGTCTGCTATAATAATTAAATACCTGCTAAGAATGTATGGCTAGGTAGTCATATAGGGTAATGACCCAACCTGAGCTTAAACTAGGTTGGACTGGTAAAGGCAGGCTGGCATAAATCATGCTATTTGATCAAGGTTGATGTCTGACTCAGGATTAAACCAGTTGGCGCATTTAAGGTTTGAGGATAGAAATAAACTGGTTGATATTCACGGATTTAATAGTAAAAGGGGAAACTTCATTGGTTCCGGTTTTTATTATTTTGGACGTGATATAATAACATAAGCCATTTTGAATTCTTTGAGCGCAAATGGTGCCTACAGTACGTGCGATACCTTACAGAGACGGCTGGAGGGTACCGGACTGGCAGGAACGGGTAATGTTTCTTGACGGTGGGAAAACAGATAACCGCCTGCGCGTGCTAATGGTAGGTGAAATCTATAGCAAGGCTGGCCGGAAGGCGGTGGCCCAAATTGTGCCACAACTTCGTAAAGAACGGCAAATTGACCTGGTGATTGCTAACGGTGAAAGTGCTGCCGGTGGTCACGGCTTAACTGCTGGAACGGTGGAGGAGTTACTTCAAGCCGGAATTGATGTTATTACTTCCGGTAGCCGGGTTTTTGAACAACGCGAGATGGTGGAATGGTTACGTAATAACCCGAATGGCCGGGTGTTGCGGCCGTTAAATTATCCCGCCGGAACCCCCGGTCAAGCCACTTATCTCGCTCAGACTGCCAAAGGGCCGGTAGAAGTTCTGAACCTGAATGGTCGAATTTATTTTAACGAAATGGATTCGCCCTTTCGCGTGATGAATGCCTGGTTGGAAAAACGCCGACTCGAAGGAAGGCAACTTCCGTTAGTTGTGGATTTTCATGCTGAGGCTACCAGCGAAAAAACAGTTTTAGGCTGGTTTTTGGATGGCCGGTGTAGCGCGGTACTGGGGACGCATACGCGGACTCCCACCGCAGATGCCCGGTTATTAAAACACGGTACAGCTCACGTCGGGGACGTGGGGATGGTTGGGCCTTATGATAGCCTGGCCGGTATGGATGTTGAAGCAGCTTTGAAGCCTTTCATTTCTCACCTCCTGGTACGGTCAAAACCTGGCAAACGTCTGGATGGGCCGGTGGTCTTTAACAGTGTGCTAGTGGACCTAAACCCGGAAAGTGGGCAGGCGGTAGCAATCAGCCGCCTGGACATGATGCTAGACGACGAATCGATATAACGGTTAAAGGCTTTTGAAGTTTTTGACTATATCAACAACTCACTCAAAGCCCTGCTTACCGAGTCGAGTCAACTCAAGTCGTTTCGTCAACATCAAGTAATCGTCAACTACATTATTTCTAAGAACTAACGACAAGGAGAGCAACCAATGGATCCGAAATATCAAAATTATCGAATGAGTGATCAGGGGATGGAAGCGGCCTACCCTGCTGATCGCCCGGCCCAACCAGCCCCCCAACAGCCCCCTCACCAACCACAACCAGCTCCTCATCACGCCGAATTTGTCGCTCCCCTACGCCCGGTGAACCGCGAACTGGCGCCCGGTGAAGTGGAAGTGCTCAAAGTTTCGGGTAAATCACGGCCTAGCTCGGTGGCCGGGGCGATTGCCGGGGTTGTCCGGCAGGCCGGTCGAGTGGAGATACAGGCGATTGGGGCCGGGGCTACCAATCAGGCTATCAAGGCGGTCGCCATCGCGCGCGGCTATTTGATCAGTAGCGGTATCGATATTGTCTGTATACCGGCTTTCATCGATGTTACGATTGACGATGAAGAGCGCACCGCCATCAAATTGCTGGTCGAACGCCGGCCCGGCTTTGGAATGCAATAAATAGCGCAGGCTTATATCTGGAGCGTCCGTCGATTGATGGACGCTTTTTTGTGTCAAAGATTGTTTTATTGCAGTTTTTTAGTAAACCAAGACTTTCACTTTGACCCCACGTGTGAGGTCAAAGTGAAGAAAAAAGTAATACAGGGGAGACCCCTGTAACCCCCGGCAGGGGCACCCATAGGGTACCCGCCCCCACTACCCTCGCTTTAGGTTGGCTTTCGCCTCTAAGCGAAAGTCCTAAAACAATGAAATCAGGACAGAAAGAGGAAGATAGATGAGTTCGTCTCAAAACGAAAACCGGCCCCAGCCAACGATAGGTTTTATCGGCGTTGGCATAATGGGGCGTGGCATGGTGGCTAACCTGCTTAAGGCCGGTTTCCCGGTTAATATTTTTGCCCGAAACCCTGAAAAAGTCGATATTCAAAACGCCTTGCGGGCCGGAGCTAAACTTTCCGTCTCGGTTCGTGAATTGTCGGCGGCCTCAGACATCATTATAACTATGTTGCCCCGCTCCAACGATGTAAGTTTGGTAGTGCTGGATAGCGCAGAGGGTGTGTTGAGCGGTGCCCGCCCCGGTAGCGTGGTGGTCGATATGAGTACGATCAGCCCGGCGGTAAGCCGTCAGGTCGCCGAAGGCTGTCTGGCAAAAGGGATAGGCTTTCTGGATGCGCCGGTCAGCGGTGGGGCCACCGGAGCCGAAGCCGGGACACTTACGATTATGGCTAGCGGTGAGCAGACCAGCTTTGAAAAATGCCGGACCGCTTTTGAAGCGATGGGTCGCTCGGAAGCGATTTTCCATGTCGGCCCTTATGTAGGAACCGGCGAAGTAATAAAGATCGTCAATAATATGCTGGGCGGCATCATCGCGGCGGCCTGTGCCCAGGCCCTGACGATGGGTGTTAAAGCCGGGGCCGACCTGGCGGTGATGGCTGAGGTGGTTAACAAGAGCAGTGGCGCAAGCTGGCAACTCGCCAACGCTTTCCCGCGAAACGTCTATAGTGGGGCTTTTCAGCCGGGTTTTTTCGCCGAATTAATGCACAAAGACCTGGGGCTGGCGGTTGAACTGGGTGAGACTGCCGGGGTGCCGGTCAGCCTGGCCCGCGAAGCGCAAGAATTATATACCGCTGCGCTCGAAGCTGGCTATAATCAGGCTGATTATACGGCGGTTATCCGGCCAATGGAAGCCGCCGCCGGGGTCGAGGTTCGACTGCCCGCAAAATCAAGTCGGGCCTGATCCTTTGTGCAGTCCTACGATCTATCTTGCATAGAATATCGCGGGGAGAGTATACTCTTAGCTGGAAAGGATGTTCTTTCCATCCCCCGATTAAACTGAATATATATGCGAAAAGGAGCTTACCAATGGTGAGATTGCTCGTGTTGTACGGCCAACCCCAGGACCCGGCGGCTTTTGATGACTATTACGATAATAAGCACGTTCCGCTGGCCCTGACGATCCCAGGCATTCGGGAATATACGGTTTCCAGACCTACTTCCGCCACCCCTGATACGGCTTCTCCCTATCACCTGATTGCGGAACTGGATTTTGATAGCCCGGAAGCCATGCAAGCAGCTTTTGGCTCGCCCGAAGGTCAGGCTGCGGTGGCGGATGTTGCTACCTTCGCAAACGGGGGTGTTACAATGCTGGTGGACAGTCGACAGAGCGTAATGAAATAAGCCTCCATAGGCCGTCTAAATCTTTTTTCGTTTGAAAAGATTATTCACTACCGGACACCTTTAACATAAAGGGTTTTGGATTAACCCATTCCTCAACCCCTGTCTACTGGTGGCTCAGTGGGAGGGGTTAGGGGTGGACAATAATTAGCTTAAAGTTACCCCTGTATTTATTTATTTACAAGTATGAGTAATGAGTTACATATGCGACAAACTCTTTTTGATTTTTTTGACAATGATGAAACTACGCAAGAGGTAGCAGCTAATTTCCGTCTCGATGCTGAAGCGGTCATCTATCATGGTGATTGTCTTAAAGGGCTTCAGGCTGTTCCAGATGAGGCAATTAAACTTATTATTACTTCGCCACCTTACAATATAGGGAAAACGTATGAGGATGCTACTCAATTAGATACATATTTAGAAGCTCTTTCACCAATACTCGATGAACTTATACGTGTTTTGTCACCGGCAGGTTCGTTGTGCTAGCAAGTTGGAAATTATGTGGATAAAGGTGAAATCTTTCCGCTGGATATTATGTATTATCCATTCTTTAAACGGCACGGCCTCAAGTTACGCAATCGAATTGTGTGGCATTTTGAGCATGGGCTGCACGCGTCTAAGCGATTCTCAGGACGCTATGAAACCCTAATGTGGTTCACCAAAAATATAACCCTCCCCATTGTCAAGACAGTAAATCAAGCAATTTAAGATGGTGTGTAACCAATAAATTTACTCCTTCGCTTTTTTAATAATACCGCCGCACAAGCGTCTCAATTTATTGAACGCGACTGCGGTGTCGCAGGGCCGCAGCCCGGCGTAACCTTAGTTTTGAGAATATACTGCTGCAGGAGTCTGGTAATCCAGGGCTTGGTGAAATCTGAGTTGATTGTAAAACTCGAAATATTTGTCCAGACTTTCAACTGCTATTGCTACTGTCGGATAATCTTTTGGATAAACTTCTTCGACCTTGACCGTGCGCCATAATCTTTCTACAAAAATATTGTCTAAAGCTCGGCCCTTGCCGTCCATACTTATTTTTACTTGTGCCGCCAACAGCTTCCCAGTAAATTCTAAGCTGGTGAATTGGCTGCCTTGATCGGTATTGAAAATCTCTGGCTTGCCCCTGGCTAAAGCCTGCTCCAGTGCGCTTGAACAGAAATTAACTTCCATTGTAGTCGAAACTTCCCAGGCCAAAACATACCTACTATACCAATCTATTACAGCAATTAAATAAATAAACCCTTTCGCCAGCCTAATGTAGGTTATGTCGCAACTCCATACCTGATTGGTGCGCTCGATGTTTACGCCTCGCAACAAATAGGGATAAACCTTATGTTGTGGATTTGCTCTACTTAAATTCGGCTTTGGATAGATGGCCTCTAACCCCATTTTGCGTAGTAAGCGACGTACTCTTTTTGGATTAACCGTGTGACCTTGGCCGCGTAGCCAAAATGTCATCTTTTCCACTCCATAAAAAGGAGTTTGAGTGTATTGTTCATCCAACAGTCGCATCAACAGCAGATTTTCATCACTTTCGCCGTTGCCTGCATGCGTGGGCCGATAATAATAACTGGCCCGCGGCAACCCTAACAAATCGCATTGGCGTAAAATGGATATTTGGGGATGCTCCGGCTCCACCAGTCCCCGCTTCACCTCAAGAGAATAGGCCAGATTTTTTTTTAAGAAAGTCGAGTTCGACTTTGAGCCTGCCTATTTGCTGGTACAAATTATCTACTAGCAGCTCCGTTTGAGCTTTGTCAACCTCCCGTTTTTTAGAAAAGACCGCAGGAGCTTCGTCTAAAAGTTGTTTTTTCCACTGGCCGACTTGGGTCGGGTGAACACTGTGTAGCGTGGCTAATTCATTGGTAGTTTTTTGTCCGCGGATAGCCTCGATTGCCACTTTAGATTTTAGTTCTGCGCTAATAGTTTTGC
>JBBQGA010000063.1:0-17939 GCA_038322625.1 Chloroflexia bacterium | reverse complement strand
TCACAAGTTGCGGTTTCAAGGGTCTGAAATTTTAAGACTAACAGCTTGTCCAACTCAGCTTGGTGTTTGCCAGTGGTCTGGCTTAAACACTCACTTATGGCCTGTTTGAACCCTTCAAACTTTTCGTAATAATGCGAATATAAGCATTCTTTACGTACAAAACGCCACAACCGCTCGATCAGATTTAAGTTAGGCGAGTAAGGCGGCAAAAATAAAAGCTCGAGTTGGAGGTTAGCAGCATGTTCTATTACCAAACGGCAGTGCTGATATCGGGCATTATCCATTACCAATGTCACTGGTTCGCTCAATTTCAAGGCGGCAATCTTGTCCAGTAGTTCGCACACACTCCCAGAATTAATGTAGCTGTCATTAGTCAGCGTTATCAGCTCGTGAGTGATGGCATTGAGCGCTCCCAGCACATTAAAGCGTTGCCGACCACTTGGAGCACGAATGACCAAACGGGCCAGACTCCATAAATAACCCAGGTAGGCTCCCAGTACGAAATGGGCACTATCCACGAAAAAGACGCTACGCTTAGTGGCCTTTGCTTCTTCTAAACGCGGTTCTAACTCTTTTTTTTAAAAGTAGTTTGCTGTTGCTGGTCAAACTTGGCTGGCACGCTGTAAGTTTTCAAGCGTTTAAAACCGAGCTTTTTGAGAAAGATGCCGACCTGCGTAGGGCTGCGTACCAGACCAGTCAATTCTTCAATCTTCGCCACTGCCTGTGGAATACTGATGGGAGGATGGGCTAAGAAATAGGCTTCGAGGCTCTCACGATGGTCTTGAAGCTGGCTGGTAGGACGATAAAAGTTAATTTGGGTAAGCGCGGCGACCCCGCCCTGTTGGTATTGTTCAAAATAGTCTCGCAAGGTATTATCACAAATGCCGACCAATTCAGCAATTTGATGGTGGGGCAGACCTTTAGCCTTTAAGTACAAAGCTTCCATTTTGCGTTGCACCCGTGGATGGAGATGATGGTAGCGTTGGTAATCGATTTCTTTAAAGTCAGCCTCACTAATATTTAACTGCAACATCTTTAACCTCCTTCTTAATCGTTGTAGCTATTTTAGCATTAATCGTACTTTATAACCTTTGATAGTAAAGCTAAACTTAAACCTTTAGCACCAAAGTTGGCGCAGAGCCAGTTTTATGGTACATTATACCTTATGGTCGCTGGGGTCGATAGCGATGGCTCCGGTTGCCAGCGAACTCTGGCTGTCCGTCAGGGGGGTCCAGTTGGTACCACCGTTGATAGTTTTCCAGACTCCCCCGTTAGCTGTTCCAATATAGATAACATTTGGATTGGTCGGGTCGATTGCAACCGCGTTAGTACGACCGCTAAATTTTAGAATGCCATTATTGACCGCATTGGGACCGATGGCGGTTCAGGCTCCATTGGGGTTTACACTCCTGGGTGAAATACCGTTACTGTTGCCGCCAAAGCGTGGCGGAATGGCCTGGGGAAGCTGATTAGCCTGTTCAATGGCTTTTTGGTAAACCCCGTTCGGAATAGTCCGGTTTGGATAGGCCCGCTGCTAGTAAAAATACTGCATCTGGTCATATTGGCGGTTGGTACCGGGGGCCGGTGGGCCGGATTGGCCGGTTGCTAAACCGGTCGCAGTTGGCTCTACCGGGATAAAATTAGCCTCAGCCTGGGGTGCAAATGACCCGATCAGCAGACTGGATACAAATAAACAAATTAATATACTCACAAAACGTGAGGATAGTTTAACAAAACGAGGTTTTCCAGGCTGCATTTCTTTGCTCCTATTTCTATGTTCCCAAAGTAGATTGCCGGAAGTAAAGGTATTGAAAATATTTTACCATACCAACACCACCAATAGAAGTAGGTTAGAATTATAAATATCTTGAGTGGTTTTAAAGATAAAAACTAAACTGCAACGGGTAGCAAAAAGACCTTCGGCAGTTCGCTTGCGAGACTACCGAAGGTCTTTTTGCAGCAGGTTCAGTTGTTAAATTCGCCTTTGTAAAAATCAGACCAGGACCGCGCCGAGTCCGCTTTTGCTAACCTGATCGTTAAAGGCCACTAACTCGTCGGCTACCAGCTTTTCAAACCGGCTGAGTTGTTTTTCAATCTCGGACTTAAAGTACTCGAAAGCCTCGTAGGCCGAGTCGGTTGGGCGATAATCACCCAGGGCCACGACCTCGGACAATTCGGCCAGCTTGTCGTACAGCCGCGTTCCCTGATTGAGATTATCGGCCCAACCGGGGCGTAAATCCGGTATCTGGATCGTTTTCTCGATTTCCAGGACTTGCTCGCTCAAAGCTTTTGCGGCGGAAACTACCGGCTCGCCACCCTCGCGGTCGGGTGCCCGTTTGGTCCAACCGGCCAGTTGCGCCCGCAAACTTCGCATACGGTTGAGGCTGGTTGTGGTGCGTTCCTGTTCCCGGTAGATTTCGACCAGTAGTTTGTACTGAGCGTCCAGGTCGGACTGAGTAGCCGGTAAATTAGAAGGCTTGACGACCTTAAAGCTTTCCGATTGCTCATAATCACCGGCTTTTAGCTTGACCGAATAACGACCCGGCACGATAACCGGGCCATCTATATTCTTTTCCGAAGCCTGATCGGTCCCTTCGATTTTAGTCACCGGAGCATGGCTTAAATCCCAGACAAACCGGTTCCAACCGGCCTGGGCTGGAATCCGTCTTTCTTTGGCGATGGCCGGATCGTCGCTCTTGCGGCTGGAAAACGACCGAATTTCCTCACCCGCCTCGTTATAGAAGGTCAGCGAAATGGGCTTTTCCGGTTTTTCAGCCAGCCAGTAGGTTACTATCGCGCCCGAAGGAGGATTTTCACCGGCATCCAGCAGTGTCCGTTTCTTCTCACCGTCCGGTGTGCTGGTAACAAGGTAGCCGCCCTGACGGCCAGAAAGGTAATTTGTGCTGGTTTCCACCGCTTCGTTCCAGTTGCCGGTACTTTCCAGCACCCGCAGCGTATCGCGCGGCGCGAAAAGCCGGGTCGGGTCGGTGGGCTTTCCTTGCGCCAGTTGCCGCAAAGTGGTCAAATCGTCCAGCACCCAGATCGACCGCCCGTGCGTCCCGGCGATCAAATCGGAGCCTTTGACCAGCAGTTCGTGGATCGGTGTCACCGGCAGATTGGATTGAAAGGCTTGCCAGTTTTTCCCATCGTCAAACGAAACATACACCCCGGTTTCGGTCCCGGCGTACAGCAAACCCGGACAGGCCGGATCGGCCCGGATCACACGGGTGAAATCGTGGTCGGGAATCCCGGCACTGATCGCTTGCCAGCTTTGACCATAATCGCGGGTGACATACAAATAGGGTTTGTAGTCATCGAGTTTGTAGCGTAATCCGGCCAGGTAAGCGGTACCGGCCTCAAATGGGGAAGGTTCGATGCAGCTGATCAGCGTCCACTCCGGCAATTTTTTCGGCGTGATCGGCTGCCAGCTTTCGCCTCCATCCCGGCTGATATGCACCAGGCCATCATCCGAACCGGCCCACAGCAAACCTTTTTCCAGGGATGAGG
This sequence comes from Chloroflexia bacterium, assembly GCA_038322625.1. Lineage (GTDB taxonomy): Bacteria > Chloroflexota > Chloroflexia > Chloroheliales > Chloroheliaceae > 54-19. The sequence continues at coordinate 14,432 of JBBQGA010000063.1, read as the reverse complement.
CGGCCAGCGAAAATACGGTCGCGTAAACCTCCGCTCCCACCGTGTCGCGGTTGATAGGGCCACCGGAGGGTTTAAGGGTTTCGGGGTCAGCCCTGGTCAGATCGGGGCTGATCGGTTGCCAGCTTTGACCATCATCCTGACTTCGGTAAACCTGGTTGCCGCCGATATAGATCGTGTCCGGGTCGTGGGGTGAGAAAATGATCGGGTAAGTCCAGGCGAAACGCTGGCGATGCTCACTGGCCCCCTGTCCGGCCACATATTCCGGCCAACTTGTAACCAACCGGATTTGTTTAGTGCGGTGGTCGTAGCGTTGCAAACAGTTGCCGCCGCCGGGCGACGAACCAATCGCCCCGACAAAAATAATATCCGGGTCGTTTGGCTTTACCGCAATATAACCACTTTCGCCGGTACCAGCCAGATAACATTCGGCCCAGCTAATCGCGGTATGACTGCTCCGGTTGGGTACGGCAATGCTGGAATTATCCTGCTGGGTGCCATAAACGGTGTAAGGTTCGCGGTTATCGGTCGCCAGGTGATAAAACTGGGCGGTCGCCTGGTTGTAGGTAGACGAGAAACTAAAAGTGCCATTTATCGAAACGTGTGCCCCACCGTCGTTCCCCTGGATCAGCCGTTGGTTGTTGCGCGGGTCGATCCACAGGTCGTGGTTATCACCGTGTAAGGTCGGAATACTATTAAAGCTCTTGCCGCCATCGGTGCTGCGGTAAAATTTCAGGTTGTTGACATAAACCGTATCGCCATCCTGCGAGTCGGCCTCAATGTGGTTAAAGTACCAGGCTCGTGACACCAGGTTCTGGTCTTCACCGACCCGTTGCCAGCTTGTGCCGTAGTTATCCGAGCGATAAACGCCGCCTTCGGTCAGGTGTTCGATGATCGCCCAAACGCGACCGGGCCGGGCCGGAGAAGCCGAAACCCCAATTTTTCCCAGCACCCCGGACGGCAACCCCTGACGCTGGCTAATATTGGTCCAGGTCTCGCCACCATCGCTGCTTTGCCACAAACCGCTATCCGGCCCGCCGCTGCTCATCTCGTGAAAATTGCGGTAGGCTTCCCAGATGCTGGCGTACAATATACGCGGGTTGGTCGCGTCCAGGCTCAAATCGACCGCCCCGGCTTTTTCGCTGACAAACAATACCTGTTTCCAGCTTTTGCCGCCATCCTCGGTCTTAAATACGCCGCGTTCGTGGTTCGGCCCAAAGGCATGACCCAGTGCCGCCACCCAGGCTATATCCGGGTTTTGTGGGTGAACCCTGATTTTCCCGATGTGGCGGGTATCCTTAAGCCCGACATTGGCCCAGGTACGCCCGGCATCGGTACTTTTGTATACGCCGTCACCGTGCGAAACATCGATGCGAATGGTAGTTTCGCCCGTCCCGGCATAAATAACGTTTGAATCAGAGGGCGCGACCGCCAATGCCCCAATGGCCGAGGTAGTGAAAAATCCATCTGAAACACACTGCCAGTACAAACCGGCATCGGTAGTTTTCCAGACTCCCCCGGCGGCTCCCCCAAAATAAAAAGTATTCGGGTCGTGATAACTACCGGCTACAGCCACGACGCGACCGCCCCGGAAGGGTCCAATACAACGCCAACTGCTTAACCCGTTCAGGTCTTGGGCAACAGACATCTGATTTCCTTTCAATTTATGGTTTTATTTATAGATTAATTGCAGCTTTTGAAGGGGATAATAACATATTTACCGGGAAGATCAAAAGACGCAGCTTTTTAAGTTTTAGAAATGCCACTTCAAAATCCCAATAAAATTCGAGTTGGCCGAACTTCAAAACCGGGGATGACAATGATTATTTAGCCTCAGCTTACCCTAAACCGGATAGTAAAAGCGATCTTATACCGTTTCTGCTATACTCGCCCATCAGGGAGGAAAGAATGATTATTCTAAGAGTAAAATTTACGGTAAAGCCTGATCAGCTCAAAGAAGCGATCCAGGCATTTATCGAGATGAGTAAAGCCAGCGAGGCTGAAACCGGCTGTCATGGCTACGAATTTACCGCTTCAATGGAGGATCCGCACACCATTTATTTGTTTGAACAGTGGGAAAGCGCGGAAGCATTGGCAAGTCACGGACAAGCGACCCACTACAAGGAATTCGGCAAGCTAATGGGAACCGTCCTGACCGTCCCACCGGTTATCAAGCGTTATACAATCACCACCGACGGCCCGTTAAGCATTTAAGCAATATTCCAATCGAAACTGTATAAACAAAGCCACTAACAACTTTACAAAACCAGGATAATTTGGGAATGCGTGAGGAGAAGGAACCAGAAATTAGCCAAGATGCGGGTTTAGAACCTTCAGCAGTGGGTTCAGTCGCGCCAGTGATGGTCCCTTCCGGTATGAACCGGTTGAAGCGGAACTTGCGCGACCTGCCAGGTACTCTAACCCCCAGTGCCTGGCTGGCTGGATTGGTATCGGTCTTAATAGCTTATACCGGGCCGATGGTGCTGGTATTTCAGGCGGCTTCCAATGCCGGTTTTGACCGGGCCCATCTATCAAGTTGGATCTGGTCCCTGACCGTTGGCAGCGGAATAGTAACCCTGCCGCTATGTTTGTGGTATCGCCAACCGCTGGTGGTCGCCTGGTCGGTGGCTGGGAGCGCCTTGCTGGTGAGCAATCTCAGTCATTACAGCTTGCCGCAGGTGGTGGGGGCTTATCTGCTGGCCGGGTTGGCTGCCGCGATTGTCGGCTGGACCGGCATATTTCGCCGTTTATTAACTTTTATTCCCACTCCGATTGTCATGGGGATGCTCGGTGGGGTACTGCTGAAGTTCGGGATCGGCTTGTTCAGTGCGATCCCTCAGCAACCATTGATCGTGCTGGTGATGATAGCGGTCTTTCTGGTGCTACGTCGGCTGAATTTCCGGGCACCTTCGGTCGCGGCTTTGGCGGCGGGTTTGCTGGTGGCGGCCCTGAGCGGCGACCTGCATTCGCTGCAAATCTCACCCGAGCTGGCCGGACCGGTCTGGATCTGGCCGGAATTTCAACCGGAGGTTCTACTCAGTCTGGGATTGCCGTTGTTTGTCCTGGCAATCGCCTCCCAGAACGCGCCGGGAATCGCGGTAATGCAGGCGGCAGGCTACAAAACACCGGTTGACGGTCCGGTATTCGCCACCGGTTTAGCCTCGATTGTGACGGCCCCGTTTGGCGGTCATGGTCTGAATATGGCGGCCTTGATGGCGGCGATCTGTGCCAGCCCGGAGGCCCATCCAGACCCTGACAAACGCTATGGCGCGGGGGTAGCCGCCGGAATTTTCTTTATTGTGCTGGGTTCATTTGGGGCGACCGCCGCTACGCTTTTTGCCGGTTTACCAAAATCCCTGATCGCGGCTGTGGCTGGTCTGGCGATGACCGGGGCCATCCTGTCTTCGCTAAGTGGCGCGATGCACGATCCGAAAGAACGCGAGGGAGCCCTGTTCGCTCTGCTTTTGACGGCCTCTGATGTAACGCTGCTGGGGATTGGGGCCCCCTTCTGGGGTCTGGTGGCCGGGTTATTTACCAGTTGGTTTCTCTCTAAACAACCGCTTCTAATCAGAAAATAAACTTTACTAAAGCTTTTAAAACTTATATAACTTCCCAGAACTCCTTGATGAAGCCATTCATATAGCCCATCATCAGATATATACCATTGGACAATATGGCTACGTTGCCTAAATCATTTCTTTGTTGTTCGGTGTTTGCATAAATATTTCGTCCGGCATGAACATCTCAAAAAACGTCATAGTCATAGCCATTTTGATTGCCCATACTAATAGAACTTGCGGGTGAAACAGCGGCTACTTGACCTAGACGGCTTTCCAATAGGCTACCGTTCAGCTATTACCGCAATTGGTACAACTATACCGACGAGGTAAAAGCAAAAGTCCTGACTTTATCAGGCTCTGGGAAAAGGTAAAATCCACAACCAGATTGAAAGGGCAAACAAGGCTCCCCCGGCGATCACAAAGAGATGAAAAATTTCGTGAAAACCAAAAACATTTGGAAATGGGTTGGGTCGCCGCAACCCGTAGACCAAGCCGCCAAAGGTATAAGCTAAACCGCCGAGCATCATAGTTCCCACCGCCACCAGCGGCAAGGCGGCCAGGACTGCCGGTAATATTAGCATACTCAGCCAACCCAACCCGGCGTAATAACCGACCTTTATCCCACGCGGTATCCGGTTTGCCAGAAAGATCGAGATAATGATCCCACTGATCGCCAATACCCAGATTGTGATCAAGCTGGCGGGCCGGGTCCAGCCGTCTAGCACGTTAAAACAGACCGGAGTATAGGTTCCGGCGATCACCAGAAAGATGTTGGCGTGGTCGAAGGCGTGCCAGAAGCGTCGCCAGACCGGTCGCCAGTGGCCCATATGATAAATCGCGCTAATCGTAAAAAGTCCAAGCATACTCAGGCCAAAGACGGCTACCGAGATCAGGCGCGGTATATCCGGCAGGCAATTCCAGCATAGAACGATGGTCACGGGGACAGTAATAACGGCGGCCAGCGCGTGCGACCAGCCTCGCAAAAGTGGTTTCGGTCTTGAGTGGGATACAGGGTGAGTGTGTGGTTGTTCGGCCCGCATCGACAAATTTTATCCTCCTGGGAATATTATAGTATAAAAGGGAAGCCCCCGGTGCCAATAAGGGCGACCGGGGGCAAACCTGGAGGGGATAGGAAGAGATGTTGGAAAATGATCAGAAGGAAGGCTGACCGTTTTCCGCAAGAAATGTGGTCTTGTTCATAGGATTGAGCTTGTTTATAACTCTGCTTGCTGTATAACCTTCTTTTTATCTTTATTTTTCTTTACAGGGACATCTTAGCTTCATCTTGTTAAGAAGCCTTTAACGGGTCTTTAACATATTGTTATATTTTAGTTAGCTTTTTGTACGACCGGCTTTATTTATTCAGGATGATTGAGGTAATTGTAATTTCTCAGCCCTGATCCCTCTAATATCTTCACGGTTAAATTTGTTAGCTTGAAACTATTGATCAATTGTAACAGTTCAGGCTACCTGTTTCGAGGCGGGGCACCCAAAGGGTACCCGACCCCGGCGGGTGGGTCATACAGGGGTTAAATCCTCTTCTTCTTTTCATCCGTCCACTGGTGGCCCTGAGGAGGGGTCAGGGGTGGGGCCTGAACAGTTACGATCAATTTAGAAATTATCTGGCTCAAGGCGGTAAATTGCCAGGTGGCATATAACTTGCTTGCCTCTGTGAATGTGAATTTTGCTCGGTAAAGGGTAAACCGCCTGGAAAACCTGATGGCTTTGAAACCAAGTTTTTAGGGTGTAAATCAGCCATTTCCAAATTTAATAGGAGATTATCACTATGGCAATTAACAATCAAAATCAAATGGGCAAGCTGTCCAGGCCGGAATTATGGCAGACCCCGGTCAGCCAGAAAAACCCGGTGAACGTCAGCCAACCGGAACGGCTGGTATCGGTGGTCGGTGGGGCGGCCCTGACCATCTACGGCCTGAACAAACCGGGGCCGGTGGCCTGGGCTTTGTCTGCGGTAGGAGCCGAACTGATTTACCGGGGCGCGACCGGACATTGCTTTCTCTATCAGGCCTTTAAAATTAATACCACTCGCAAAGGCGGCAATCCCAACGCTACCCTATCGGCCAGCCGCGCGATCAAAGTTAAACGCAGCTTGACTATCAATAAATCGCCAGAGGAATTATTCCGTTTCTGGCGCAATTTCGAGAATTTGCCCCGCCTGATGAACCATGTCCAATCGGTCAAAGTGCTGGACAATACACACTCGCATTGGGTCGCCAAAGCCCCCGGTAATACCAGCGTCGAATGGGACGCCGAAATCTTTAATGAAAAGGAAAACGAATTGATCGCCTGGCGGTCGTTGCCGGGAGCCACTGTCCCGAATGCCGGAACGGTTCAGTTTAAGAAAGCACCAGGCAACCAGGGTACCGAAGTGCGGGTCGAAATCGATTACCAGCCTCCAGCGGGTGTGATCGGTGCGGTGTTCGCCAAGATATTCGGCGAGGAACCGAACCAGACCGTCCAGGAGGATTTGCGCCATCTCAAGCAAATGATGGAGGCCGGAGAAATTCCAAGTACCAAAGGGCAGCCTTCCTGCCGCTAGTGCTGTATAGGTACTGATAGGTATTGATATATAGAGTACAAGCGAAACGATAATGGAGTAAACGGGGAATTCCAGCCGGAAATAAACGGCTGGTATCCCAACAACGAGAGGAAATGTAATGAAAGCACTTTGTTGGCACGGTAAAGAAGATGTCCGAGTGGAAAATGTCCCCGATCCGAAAATTATAAATCCGCGTGACGCTATCGTAAAAATAACCTCCACCGCGATCTGCGGTTCGGATTTGCATCTTTACGATGCTTATATCCCGACGCTTGAAAAAGGCGACATTTTGGGTCACGAATTTATGGGCGAAGTGATGGAGATCGGGCGAGAAGTCAAAAACCTCAAGGTGGGCGACCGGGTGATCGTACCGTTTACGATTGCTTGCGGGAACTGCTTTTTTTGCCAGCAGGGGATGTGGTCGGCTTGCGATAACTCCAATCCGAACGCCTGGATGCAGGAAAAATTGTACGGCTATTCCGGCTCAGGTTTGTTCGGCTATTCGCATCTGATGGGCGGTTATGCCGGAGGGCAGGCCGAGTTCGTGCGCGTACCTTTCGCCGATGTCGGGCCGCTAAAAATCGATAGCACTTTGAGCGACGAACAGGTTTTGTTCCTGAGCGATATTTTCCCGACCGGCTATATGGCCGCCGAGAATTGCCAGATCAAGCCGGGTGATGTGGTGGCGGTCTGGGGTTGTGGCCCGGTCGGTCAATTTGCGATCAAGAGCGCGTATATGCTGGGTGCCGAACGGGTCATCGGGATAGACCGTTTCCCCGACCGTCTGAGCATGGCTCAGAAATACGGCAAGGCCGAGATCATCGACTATACCCAGGAGAATGTAGTCGAGAAATTGCGCGAAATGACCGGCGGACGCGGCCCGGATGCCTGTATCGAGGCGGTCGGCATGGAAGCTCACGGCGTGACCCCGGATGCCATCTACGATAAGGCCAAGCAAGCTGTCCGGCTGGAAACCGACCGTCCCACCGCTATTCGGTCGGCGATCCAGGCCTGTCGCAAAGGCGGCACCGTTTCAATCCCCGGTGTTTACGGTGGTCTAGTGGATAAGTTCCCGCTGGGGGCGGCTTTCGGCAAGGGTCTGACGTTCAAGATGGGCCAGACGCACGTTCACAAATATATGCGGCCTTTGCTGGAGCGGATCGAAAAAGGCGAAATCGATCCGTCGTTTGTGATTACCCACCGCCTGAAACTGGAAGATGCCCCCCAGGGCTACCGAACCTTCCGCGACAAACAGGACGGTTGTATCAAAGTGGTGTTAAAACCCTAGAAATCTGGAGAATCTGTTTAAAATGGATGTCGTAACGATAAAAACCCGGTTGGCTGGCTGGCTGGCCCGGCCAAAACCGGATACAAATATAGCTGGGCAGGTGGCCCTGATCACCGGTGGTTCGCGGGGGTTGGGCTGGCTGATCGCCCGCGAACTTGGTCAGGCCGGTTGTAAACTGGTGCTGACCGCCCGCGACGAAGCCGAACTAAACCGGGCTAAACAGGCGTTGGGGAAACTTGGCTACGAGGTAATGACGCTTGTTTGTGATGTAGCCGACCGAATAGCGGTCGAAAAGATGGTCGTCCATGCAACCGCGTTATTTGGCCGGATCGATATTCTGGTCAATGACGCCGGAATTATCCAGGTCGGCCCGGCCCAGCAAATGACCATCGAGGATTTTGAGTCGATTATGGCGGTCGATTTCTGGGGGACAGTTTACACCACATTGGCGGTTTTACCTCAGATGCGGCAACGCCAGAGTGGCCGGATTGTCAATATTACCTCGATTGCAGGTAAGGTCAGTATTCCACATTTGCTACCTTACAGCGCGGCCAAGTTCGCCGCCACCGGCTTTTCGCAGGGTTTGCGGGCGGAATTGCGGCGAGAAGGTATCAGCGTGACCACCATTCTACCGGGAGTTCTGCGTAACGGCTCGGCTTTTAACGCTTTCTTCAAAGGCGATCCCGAAAAGGAGTACGGCTGGTTTGGCCTGACCTCCAGTTTGCCACTGTTATCCATGCAAGCCGAACGGGCCGCCGCCCAGATCGTCGAGGCGATCAAAATCCGTAAGCCGGAGAAGATTCTGTCGTTACAGGCGGTGCTGCTGGCGCGTTTCAACGGCTTGCTACCGGACACCGCCGCCAGAGTCTTTGCCCTGGCAAACCGCCTGGGCTTGCCCGCCGACCAGAACCAGTCTTCCCCGCTCAAACGCGGCATGGAACTCCAGAAATCGCCTTTGTTAAAGACCGTTACCGGCCTGGGAGAAGCGGCGGCCCGGCGTTTCGGTCAGTTTCCGGGACCCTCCAAAGAAATAGTAGACAAAACCAAAGCAGGTCCGGCAGCGAAAGTCTAGGCAAACCCATCCCTTGAGCCTCATCAAGGGGGCCGAGGTTAAGTACGCTAGCAAAAAGAAACTTGAGAACCTAAAGTCCTCAAGTTTCTTTTTATTTTCCGCAATATTCAGGTAAAATTTAGTGAGCGACTGTCCGTTCGCTGATCAAATTCAGGTTTTGCAAAGTATCCATGCGGGGTAAACCATCATCCGAAAAGCCGCGCAGCATATAATATTCTTGCAACATCCGGCCAAGCTCTATCGTCTGGCCCTGAGCTTTGCCGCCGTTGAGCCGTTCGTTTAGCATACGTTTTGGCAGCGTATCGTCAATAGTTGGGTTCATGCCAAAACGCAGGTTAAACATTCGCTCGGTCGTGCTGACTCGTTCGCCGATCATCATTACGTCCATCTCGCGGAAAGGGGTGCCGATGGCATAGGTCAGGAACTCGGCAATATCCGACGGTTTGAGCGAATAGGCTGTAAAAGCATAGTGTTTGCAGATGCCTGCCGAATCGAGCAGAGCCGCAAAATATTCGTGCCAGACTACCATATTGGCTTTGCCACGCCAGTCCTGCGGGTCGGCACTATTGGCGAAGATAAACATATCCTCGGCTTCCGCCTCGGTTTTGTCCAGAATCTCAAATTGCGGCATATGCAGCGAGGTATCGCCGCCCCGGTTACTGACCGCCATCGCCAGCGCGTGGGCTTTGGCCGCGCGGCCATCGAGGGCGGGCATTTCCAAACCCTTGACCTCCATTGCAAAATCGCGGCTGCCGGGAAACTGGGTTGCCATCCGGCGGACACCCTGGGCCAGCAGTTCGCCGACCCCCTGCTGGTTGGCGGTATCGCGGATCAGATCGAGCAATTGCTCGTCACTGCCCCATTCCAGCACGTCCTGGTCGAATAACTTGCGCTGGAAACACTCCATCAGGAAGGCCACCGACGCTCCGAACGAGGTGGGGTCGATCCCGACTTCCTCGCACAGGTGATTAGCCTCGATAATCGTATTGGCACTGGAAATCCCGATCCGGGGACCCAGGCTGGCAATCGTCAGATAGTGTGGACGGTTGCGGCGTGAGGTTTCGTTGCCGCGATTAGTCTCGATAAAGGCTTTGCAGGGCATAATACAGTAGCTACAGGCCCGGTCGACCAGCCGTTTATCCGGCCCGCGCGAAAGGTTATCCATGGTATTGCGGCTGATCCCGATAATCCGGTTGAAAACCCCGTCCTGACCGTTGCGGATACTTAGGGCACCAGCGGTATGGGCGATGTTAAGGAGTTCGGTGGTACCATAGCGGCTCATGGGGTTAAACATACGGTCGTTTTTCAGGTTGTTGTGAGCGTCGCGCATCTTATTCAAAAAGCGGTCGGTATTGGCGAGGTTAATATCCTGGGTACCGTGAACCGCGATAGCCTTGAGATTCTTGGCTCCCATTACGGCCCCCAGACCGGTCCGGTTTAGTTTGTCCATGTGGTCGCAAATAATACTGGCGTACAACACCCGGTTTTCACCCGCCGGACCGATTGCCGCGACTTTGAAATCGTCGCCCAACCGGTCGTGCAGCATATCTATCGTGTCGTGAGTGGAACGCTGGCGCAACCAGTCCGCCGATTTGATCTCAACCCGGTCATCATCGATTTCCAGGTAAACCAGTTCGTCGGCCTGTCCCTGGAAAATCACCATATCATAACCGGCAAATTTCAATTCGCTCGACCAGAAGCCGGAAGTGGTATCCAGACCGAGTAGACCGGTCAGCGGCGAACGGGTAACGGCGGTCAGGCTGGCGGCGGCAGGAGCCAGCGTACCATTGAGGGGGCCGGTGGCAAAAATCAATAAATTGTCGGGTGAAAAAGGGTCGGTCCCTTTGGGCAACAATTCATAAAGCATCTTAACGGCAAAGCCTCGCCCGCCCAGGTAATCTCGCTTCAGTTGGTCCGGCAAAGGGATAGTGACCACCTTGCGGGTAGTTAGATTGACGCGCAGTACTTTGTTGGTATAAGACATTTGTTAATTCTCTTTACTGGTTGGTAGTGCTTTGACTCACAAGGCTGGTAAATAACAAACTGACTTCATCAGCGGTGAAGGGTGGCGTTTGATGATGGGTATCGGCCATTTAACCGGCCTGGTAGCATATTATTATTGGGCTAAGTGCGCCTGTTGACTTAACTTTACTAAACATAATTTTACACCAGCCTACCCTAAAAGGCAATACATCATGCTATGTCAAGTTAAACGATTTCATCTTGACAAGCAACATTAACTAACCTAATATTAGATGCGATTTCCAAAAAAGTCTTATGAGGCTGCATACCCTAAAAAATTCAGGTATAATAGTAATATAATGCCTGATTAGAGTGTTTATTTCAATATAATACAGAACCGGCAGGGGCCTAATGTCCGAGCAAAAACTCAACACTTTTTCGATTATTGAAATTCTACAGTACGTCCGCAAAAACGCCCAGACCGGGAGATTGCTTTTTGATGAAAAAGGCCAGACGCTGGCCGAGCTTTATTTTAACAAAGGCCATCTGGTCCACGCCCGCAACGATAAGATCGCCGGTGACGACGTGGTATACCAGTTGTTGAGTAACCGCACTGCTAAAATCAACTGGGAACGCAACCTGGTGCCTAAAGAAGAAAATGTCAGTAAGACCGACGAGGTTTTGCTGCTGGGCGCGCTGGGTATTTTAACCGAAGACGACGCCGCGAATGTCATGGATGTAGTCAGCCAGGAAGCTGAGTACGCAATGGACAACGCCTTTGAGCAACCGCCGGTTCAGACCCCTCCCGAACCGGTTATTCCCGACCCCGCCCCGCGTCAGTCCACCGTTCCCCTTAAATCCCCGGCCACCAAAGAGCCAGTTAACGCGCGTCCTTCTCAGAGCACCCTTCCTTTGAATATACCGGCCCCACTTGATATTCCGGCTCCGTTGGCCGATACGGTACCGCCGTTGCCCTCGGTCCAGCCCACCCAATCCGACCCGGTGATGGCTGTTCCGGTCCCGCTTACCGACCCGCCAACCTCCCCTGCGCTGGGTACCGGGGCCGAGACCCTGGAAGGTCTGGGACGCTTGCAATCGATGCTGGGCGATGAAGTCTTGCGGCCTCCTCGCTTCCGGGGTTGGACCGGGCTACCCTTGCCTTTCGTGAGTGCCTACGCCTTCGACCCGGCAGACCGCCAGGTGAAAAGTGCCTACGACCTCCTCTGGAAAGAGAAATTCTCCGGGGTCCTGACCTGTGTTTTTGGTCAGATCGAAAGTCTGACGATTTTGTATAAAGGCCGGGCGGTACATAGCCGCTACGTCGAAGGCCGCAACAATTACAAAGATCAAAACGCGATGCGCCGGACTATCGAATTAACGCTCCCGGCGGGACAGAAAAACGCGGTATTGATTTACCCGCTTGAAGCTGAATTTGTACATAGTTACGCCGCTTTGATTATGGGCCAGCCAGAGTTGACCGGCCTGAGTAGCCAGAGTGTAAAAATCAACAAACTGCTCAATACGCTTGAACAGGCCCAGCGCACCGGAGTAGTCCACGTCTCGAATAACGACGAAAACGGTTATATCTTCTTGAGCCAGGGTCACAAGTTGGGTAGCTATTACGAGGTCGAAGATGTCCTCGAAGAAAGTATCCTACGGGTTTACCAGATCGTCGGTAAGAGCGGCAGTATCATTGATGTGCTAACCTCGCCTATCGAAGAAAAACTTTTTGAATATGCCAGCCGGCCCAAATCTGCCGGGGAAGTCAAACAGCAAATTATCGAAATCGCCCAGGATGTGTTTGGCAAACGGGCGGGGCGAGTAGTTCAACTGTTGGCCCAATCCGAGGATAACACCCCGGCCCTCAAAACCTACTGTAATCAGGCTCGGCGGGTAGGTCAGATGTTCATAGATAAAACGCTGGCCGATCAGTTTTACGAACGCGCGATGTTTTTACTACAGGAACTTGGCTAGTTGATTTAGGACCCTTTACCTTTAGTTAGTCGGCAACCCTAAAAAGCTTATATTTAAAGGCTTCTAAAAATGGATGTATTAACCGATAGCTTGAAAAAAGTCCCTTTGCTGGCGGCTCTAAAACAGGAACATCTGGAGATGCTCAGTAAACTTGTCACAACCCGCACCTACAAAAAAGGTGATGTAATTATCAAACAGGGCGACCCCGGTGCCGGTTTGTTTGTAATCCTCAGTGGCTCAGTAGCCGTAACCGCCAAGAGTCGCCCCGGTCTGCCCGATAATAAGCTCAGTACGCTCGGCAAAGGCGATTTCTTTGGCGATATGTCTTTGATCGATGGCTATCCGCGCAGCGCGACTGTCTCGGCAGTCGGCGAAACCAGCGTGGTTGAGCTTAACCGCTGGGTATTCCTGGACGCTCTGCGGCGCGAGCCAAATATCGCGGTGGCTATGCTACCAATTCTCACACGCCGGATACGGGCGTTGGAAGAAACCAAACGCTAGAACGTGAAAGCCTTGAAAAGCGGGCTGATTTATTCGCCCCTGTTCGCTAACCATCAGACCAGCGAGATTTCGTTCCGAGGCGATGACTTGCTGCATCATATCGGCAACCAGGTGCTGGTCGACCCAGTTTATACGATCTCCAAACTCCAATATCCCGAAATTTTGAATATGCGGATCCCCAACCCTGAACAACCGGCCCGTGTGGTGGCCTGTTACGAGGGTCTACAAGCGTTTGGCCTGGTCGGGGAAGGGTCCGGCCAACTCAGGCTGCTGACCCCACGCCCGGCAACCCTGCCCGAACTGGCCCTGGTTCACTCGGAAGAATATATTCAGCGAGTGATCGGCCTCAGCCAGACTGGCGGAGACCTGGGCGAGTCGACCTTTGTGGGGCCGGGTGTCTTCAAGTGGGCGGCCCTGGCGGCGGGGGCCGGTTTGACCGCGCTGGAAGCTATCGCCGCCGGTCAACTGGATAACGCCTTCGTACTGGCCCGCCCGCCCGGCCATCACGCTCGCCGCGATCAGGCCGCCGGATTTTGTGTCTTTAATAATCTGGCGATTACGGCTCGCCACTGCGCCCGGTTCGGCTGGTCGCGGGTTTTGATCATCGATTGGGATTTGCATCACGGCGACGGTACCCAGCAGCTTTTTAACCCCGACCCCGGTGGGCTTTTTTGCTCTTTGCACCAGTTTGGCCCCGAACTTTATCCCGAAAAAGGCGATTGGTCGGAAATTGGTGAAGGGGTCGGACGCGGTTATACCGTCAATTTGCCTTTACCGGCCAAAACCGGCGAAGCCGATTACCTGGCCCTGTTTGAAAAGGTCGTGCCAGCCCTGGCCGAGTATTACAAGCCCGATATTATTCTGGTCTCCGCCGGTTATGACGGCCACTTCAACGATACCCAGAACCCGTATGTCTGGGACCCCGGCGGGGGTTTAAGCCTGTCGTCTCAACTTTACAACCGCCTGACCGGCATTATTGCCGATTGCGCCCGGCGTTACTGCGAAGGTCGCTATGTCGTAATGCTGGAAGGGGGTTATAATCTTTATTGCCTGGTGGCCGGGGTAGTCAATACCGTCGCCGGTATGCTCGACCTGGCTCCCCTGATTACTGAAATCGTTCCAGCCTCTATTCCCATAAACCAACTTGACATAAATGCTTATCTGCAAAAGTTAAAGCAATTCCACCCTTTTCTCGATCTTTAAACTAAAGTAACTACTCGCCAAATCTCAGTAGAGGAACGAGGCAGGGGTCGTGGGGGCCGGGTACCCTGCGGGGGTATTATAGGGGAGACCCCTATAATACCTCTTTCCTTCTTCTTTTCCCCGCCCTGGGGCGGGGTCAGGGTGGGCTTAAGTATTTACAAACTTAAAAAGTTAGTATCGTATCAAAAAGACGGGGCTAGCCCAATAAAGACCAGCTTGGTATAATAGGCCGATGTTAGAAGAACTTGACCCTTCTACAATTGAAGATGCCACTACCCGGGCCCTAGTTATCCAGCTTCTTAAGCTGCTGGAGAA
>JBBQGA010000062.1:0-19039 GCA_038322625.1 Chloroflexia bacterium | reverse complement strand
CCCTTTCGATTTATCTCAATCGGTTAATAGGAAAGGTTGAATTTTTACAAATCAAGCATCTGGCTTTTCCTAAAGTCTAGTCATTAAAGCTTATGAGCAACCTTTATTTTGCTAATATTCATCTAGCACAAGGCCCTATTATGAAACAACCGATTTTGCTAATTGAAAAAGACACCGGGGCTGGTTCGGAAGCCGGAGAATGCTGTATACCGACTTCGACCTCGACGTTGTTGCAAATTTCCAGTTCGCAGGTTCGCCAGACAGCCGAGCTTTTTGGCATCCTGGCCGATCCGACCCGCCTGACGATCCTGAACTTGCTGGCAGCCAGCCAAAGCGGTGAAGTCTGCGTGTGTGATGTAACGGCCAGCTTTCAGGTCGGTCAGCCGACAATATCGCACCACCTAAAAATATTGCGCGATGCCGGAGTGATCCAGGGCGATAAGCGCGGCAAATGGGTTTATTATTCGCTGGTAAAGAGCCGGGTAGCCGAAATAAGGTCGCTGCTGGACCGGGTACTGGAAGTTCCAGCCCTGTAATTATTTTTAACCGGACATATTGATGAATTTCGATAAGTGAGTAAAACAATTATAGACACACCGAACCTTCAAACCGTTGTCAACCAGAGCGAAAATAGCCGAAAAACCCGCAGTAACCGGCTAAAACCTTACCTGCGGCGGGTCTGGGGCGAGCTGGTAGGCACCTATGTGATAGTGTTTGCCGCCGGGGGTTCGGCGGTTGCTGATAGCCTGTCCGGTGGTGGGTTAGGATTGGTCGGGGCGGCTTTCGCGGCGGGACTGGGGGTGATGGTGATGATCTATGCTCTCGGTCACATCTGCAACGCCCACTTTAACCCGGCAGTGACGCTGGCTTTTACGCTGGTGCGCCACTTTCCGGTGCGAGAAGTGCCGGGCTATCTCCTGGCTCAATTTAGCGGGGCGATCCTGGCGGCGGCTACCTTGCGGCTGACCTACGGCAATCTGAACAAGGTGGGAGCGAACGCGCCCGGTCCCGGCCAGACCGCTTTTTCGGCCCTGGTAATGGAAATCATTCTGTCTTTTATGCTGATGTTTGTGATTATGGCGGTTGCAACCGATACGCGGGCCGTCGGACAGGCCGCCGCGTTAGCCATCGGTATGACGGTGGTAGCCGATATTCTGATAGGCGGACCGGTCAGTGGAGCTTCGATGAACCCGGCCCGCAGTTTTGGCCCGGCTTTGCTATCGGGACAGTGGCAGGATCACTGGCTTTACTGGCTCGGCCCGACCACCGGCACCAGCCTGGGAGCATTTGTTTACCAGTTATTAAGGGGCGAGCAACCCGCTCAACCTTGAGATTCAGACTTAAACAAAGGGATTGGCTAATGATCAGAGTTTTATTTCTGTGTACTCATAATTCCGCTCGTTCGCAAATGGCGCAAGGCTTGCTGCAAAATATGGGCCAGGGGAAGTTTGAAGTTTTCAGTGCCGGCACCGAAGCCACCTTCGTCCGGCCACTGGCGATCCAGTGTATGCAGGAAATCGGGATTGATATTCGGGGGCAGCACTCCAAAATTTTAACCGAATACCTGGACCAGCCTTTTGACTATGTAATTACTGTTTGCGATCAGGCCAATGAAACCTGCCCGGTATTTCCAGGAGCTACCCACCGGTTACATTGGAGTTTCCCCGATCCCTCAAAAGCCACCGGTAGCCAGGAAGCCCAACTCGAAACTTATCGTCAGGTCCGCCAGGCAATCCAGGCCCGGCTAAAGGAACAATTTTCATTGTGACTGAACGATGATTGAACTCACACACCCTGGTCGAAATTTTTCAAAATTTACTTTTAACACTTGAATGACTACTATAAGGAGAACCATTATGACCACCGAGAATCAAGAGCGGACTAGCGCGGTCGAGTTTAGCACGCCTACCCGCGTCCATGTTTCGATTAATTCCAGCAATGTCGAGCGGTCGCTACCTTTTTACCAGACACTATTTGGACTGGAACCGGTCAAAGTGCGGCAAGGTTACGCTAAATTCGAGGTAGCTGACCCGCCGGTAAATTTCACCCTCAACGAGAACAGCAATTTTCAGCCGGGCGGCACGATTTCTCACTTTGGGATTCAGGTGAAAAGTACCGGCGAAGTGCTGGCGGCCAAAGCACGCTTTGTTCAGTCGGGGCTGACCACTTTCAGCGAAGACGAAGTAACCTGTTGCTACGCGGTGCAGGATAAAGTCTGGGTGACTGACCCGGATGGCAATAACTGGGAAGTGTTTGTAGTGCTGGAGGCGGATGCCCCGGTTCACTCGATAAACCCAGTGGCCGGAGATGCCTGTGCCTGCGATACCGGAGCCTTGACCGGCAAAACTTCTCTCGAACTAATCCTGCTCGGCGGTGGGGCCGGGAAATGCTGCTAAGGAAAGCTTAACCAGACAAAAACCATTTTTACTTTCGCTTCAACCAGGGAAATAGCCGGATCAGGCTTGTCCTCGGTCGGTCCGTAATTTTGACGCACCGCCCAGCAGATTTTCAACATCCTTGAACGGCTCGCCGACCTGGAGGCCATCCGGTTTTATCAAAAACTCGCGGACTTTAGCGGTATGATTGCTTCCCCGCATTTCCAAGACCGAAATCAGCCGTTTTAGTTCGCCGCCCATTTCGAGGCTCCGCAATAGCAAGATCGTGTCGGCAATCGTCGTCAGGGGCCGGTCGGGTACTTCCAGACCCGACCCGATAAACTGGTTGAAATTGAGAATCCCAAGGGTTGTCAAATTGCGATTGCGCAAATAGTGGGAAAGCACCGCCCAAAAATTGTCCAGCCGTTCTTCCTGTATACACAATCGTTCCAGGTCGTTCACCGAGTCGATCAAAAGACGGCGGGTTTGTTGAGCCTCAATCGCATCAACCAACTGACCACCCACTTTATCCAGTACATTCTCGACTGGCAATATGCGCTTGATTTCAACCATCCCGTTATCGACAAAAGGTGCCAGGTCAAAACCCATCTGGCGAGAGGCCAGGATCAAAGCCTGGGGCGAATTATTAAAGGTCAACATCAGGCCCTTTTCGCCCTGAACCGCTCCCTCGTAGATAAAGCGTAGCCCGGTCAGAGTTTTACCGCTGCCGGGGGTACCAAGAATAAGGTTAATGCTACCCGGCAAAAGACCGCCGTCGAGCATTTCATCCAAACCGGCAATGGCGAAAGAGGCGCGCTGAGGCGTAGGAGCGGCGGCGGTTAGTGGTTCGTCGGGAGCAACGAGGTTAATAACCTCGCGCTGAGGCCGGTCGTGATTCATGTGATAAGAAATCACCTGGCTGAGTTTAGCTTCCAGGCGCGGATAAACCACCAGCCCGGCCCGGTTGATTTCAAATGAATGATGGCCGGTCAGGGAAGCGGCAGCCCGCGATTTCAATATTTCAAGCTGGCGAATCTGCTGGCCGTTGTACTGGTTATGATACAGCCGGATAATGGTGTCCGCCAAACCGTATTCAGGGGCATTGCTGACGATTTGCTCATCGTCCACCACCATAATCAGCATACATCCCAGGCTGTTTAGCTGAGTATTTAGGTCAAAGATCACGCGCCGCATATCGAGCCGGTTCAGGGCGAAATCCCTGATCGCACTGACTCCTTCGATAATTACCAGCCGGGCTTTGTATTCGTTGGCACTCTGACGGCTAATAGCCAGTAGTCGTTCCAGTCCCTGGCTCATTATTTCCTGGTACAAACTCAAAAACTGGATTCTACTGCCGATCAGCTTCTCATCGAAAAACGAAAACGAGGCTAAATTATTAATCAATTTTTCGTGGCTCTCGGAAAGCAAGGTTAAAATCAGCACATTATTCTGGGGTTTGTGACGCGCAAAGTTAAAGGCGATTTGCTGGGACAGGACGGTTTTACCGGTTCCCGGTGCCCCGGCCAACAAATAAGTCGTTCGGTCGATAAGCCCGCCATCCAGTACTATATCTAGTCCTTCTATACCACTTGCCATCCGGCTAGCCATGTTTAACCTCATACTTACTTTACAACACTAAATAATACTAAATTTATAACGCTAAAATTTGGTCCGGCCCTATCCGGTAGAGTTTAGCTTTGTTTGCTATAGTTTAGGCTTCTACAAAATATTGTCAAATCAAAAAGTTTATTAGTCATACGAGAAAAGTATTAAGCGGGGGTCGGGGTGGAATACCTTCAAAACAATAATATTTAGAGGAAGGTAGAGTGTCAAAGTTAAAAATTATGCTGAGGATTTTAACAACCAGGTTATGTTCGTTAATGAGTCAGCAGTTGATTAATATCTACGGCCTAAAAATTAAAAGCTTATTAACTCTCAATTAATATTCTCTTAAAAAATTTAGCGTATTATCAAAATATGTGTGGTTAAAACCGGGTATTTGGGAATAGCAATCGAAAAAACTGCTCTGTAAAACACTACCAGCGATAATTTCCAGCAAATTACCACAAAGCTTAAAGTAAATTGGATTGACCGGCAACCACTTCCCAGGTGGTTGTAAAAACGGCTGACAACCGGCGAGATGAGCGTAGGTAAAGCTTTCCTAACTACTCACCAAACCACTGTAGAGGATCGAAGCAGGGGTCGTGGGGCGCAGCCCCGGCGCGGGGTACAACAGGGGTCTCCCCTGTTAATCTCTTATCTTCTTCTTTCCCGCCCTGGGGCGGGTCAGGGGTGGGGCCTGAGTAGTTACAAGCTTTCAAGGTTTTGATAAAAGTTTTGATAGTAGAGGGGCTAAATTGAGTAATTCTATCGAGGCGGCTTTGCTTGAGGTTCAAAACCTGCGCAAAATATATCCTAACGGCTATGAGGCCCTCTCCGACATCAGCTTTAAATTGCAGGCTGGCGAGTTTGTGTGCATCATCGGGCGGAGCGGGGCCGGAAAATCCACCCTTCTACGCTGTATCAACGGCTTGATCCCTTTCAACGAAGGCAGCGTCCGCATCAACGATATTGACATCGCCACTCTATCGGAACAAGAAAAATTACGCCAGCGTCGCCGGATCGGTTTTATTTTCCAGGAGTTTAATCTGATCGACCGGTTAAGCGTATTGAGAAATGTTTTGCTGGGCCGGGTGGGTTACATCAACGACTTCTATTCTACTATCGGTTATTTCGACCGCACCGAACGTGAAAAAGCGATGTGGTGCCTCCAGCGAGTAAACCTGGTTCACCGTGCCCGTAGCCGAGCCGATCGACTATCGGGGGGCGAAAAGCAACGCGTAGCCATCGCGCGGGCACTGGCCCAGGAGCCGCTGGTTTTGCTGGCCGATGAGCCGGTTGCCAGCCTGGACCCCGAACTTAGCTGGGGCGTGATGGATAACCTCAAAACCGTCGCCAAACAGGAAAATGTACCAACCCTCGTAAATATTCACGACCTGGAAACGGCCCGGCTTTTTGCCGACCGGATCATCGGGATCGCCAAAGGCCGTATTTTGTACGATGGCCCGCCTGAAAATTTAACCACCGAACAGTTACGGGAAATTTACCGGAGCGATAACCCTAATCTGCGCTCACGCTACGAATTATTAGCCTAGTTTGGAGAAGTTGTAAGTGGCGATTAACGAAGAGGAACGAATAGCTGTCAGTGCCGAGAAAGCTAATAACCGGCAAAATTTTCTGAGTGATTTGCTGAAGAGCGAAAATTTCGAGCTTATCCAGCCTTTTGGGGCTTTCCGGTGGCCGTTATTTGGGCCGTTAGTTGTCTTTAGCCTGATAGCCCTGGTTTTCTTTGAACGCTGAATCAATCTGGGTACGGCGACCCTGAACTGGAAGATTGTCTTTGATTTTAATCTGGCGGTTGGTCTATTGATCAGCCTGGCTACTATTATATCGGTCGCCCCTAAGATCAAAACGCTTAAGCAACTGCGCAACCAATCTACCCTCACTTCGATTTTTTTACCGGTCCTGGTGGCCCTCTTTTTCTTTTCCCACCTGATCAACTTTGGTATTTTTAATTATACACAGGACAAAATAGACCTCAGTTCAGTCCTCGGTCTGGTGATGATCGGCGGAATTCTGGCCCTGGCTTTCCGGGGGAGCAAGCTGGCGGTGGTCGTGCTGGCAGGTTATTTTCTATGGTGGGGTTTCAGTGTCAGGGTCAAAGGGGCCGGTCCGACCAGCGAAAATTTTGGCTTTACGACTATCATCGATCTATTTACCAGTGAAAAAGGCGGTTTGTTGGCCGGACGGTTTGTGCCGCCTAAATGGGATTACTTTACCAGGGTGATCGACCCGATGCTATTGACGGTCCAGACGGCGATTTCGTCGACCGTGATCGGCGTGATTGTAGCGGTGCCACTCAGTATCCTGGCGGCCAAGAACACCAGCCCGCACCCGGTTATTTATACCATTATCCGGTTTATTACGAATACGATCCGCTCGATTCCCTCGCTTTTGCTGGCTTTGCTGTTTATCCCATTTGTGGGTCTGGGGCCAGCCGCCGGTATTTTGGGGCTGGGAGTCCATTCAATCGCAACTTTGACAAAAATCTTCTCGGAGGCCTTTGAGTCGGTCAAACCGCAACCAATCGAAGCAATGAGCGCGGTCGGGGCCAACGGCCTCAAGGCCTTTCGCTGGGGGGTATTTCCGCAAGCCTTCCCCCTGGTAGCCAGTTATTCTATCTTTACCTTTGAGTCCAATACCCGCGACTCAACCGTTGTAGCGTTCGTGGGTGGTGGCGGTATCGGTTTCTTAATTCAGCAATACACCAATTTGCTGGATTATGCCGTAGTTTCAGTACTATTGATAGTGCTGATTATAACTGTCGCTATCCTCGACCGCTTTAGTGCTTTTGTACGTTCTAAAATTCTATAAAAGTTCTATAGGTGTCCAGAAATAATGTTAAACGAATTAAGGAGAGAAAAATGTTAAAATTGTTCAGCCCGGTCCGGCTGGCGAAAACCCTGGGTCTGATGGTCCTGACGCTGATGGTAGCCAGTTTGCTGGCCGCCTGTGGGGACAGCACAGCCACTACTTCCAGTGCCGCTACTTCGGCCACTACTGCCGCTATGACCAGTGCTGCCCCAGCCACTACTGCTGCCATGACCTCCGCCGCTCCGGCCACCACCGCCGCGATGGCTAGTACGGCTGCCATGACCAGTGCTGCCGCCACCACTGCTGCTACCAGCGGGACTTCCGCGACCACCGCCGCCGCCACCAGAACTGCCGGTATCGTAGTAGCCGGTACGGTCGGGGCCGCCAGCAGCACCACCAAACTGAGCCTGAAGACTTTGCGCTTCGGTACGATCCCAGCCGAAAACGCCACCAAAGCTTTCGACAACGCCAAACCGCTGGCCGATGCACTTTCCCAGCAACTGGGCGTACCGGTGGAAATCACGGTCGGTACCAGCTACACCGCCGTCATCGAAGCCCTTAACAGCAACAAAATTGACGTGGCCTGGTTTGGCCCGTTCAGCTACTTGCTGGCCCACGATAAGTACAACGCCGAAGCCTTTGCCCTGCAACTCGATGTTCGTGGCCGAGATTTCTACAACAGCCTGATTATTACTACCCCAAAAACCGGCATCAAAACCCTGGCTGACCTGAAGGGTCACTCCTTCTCGTTCGTCGACCCGGCCTCTACCAGTGGCAACCTGGTGCCGCGCTACACCTTGATCCAGGCTGGTCTGGACCCCGATAAAGATGTCCAGGGTATTTTCGCCGGTAGCCACGACGTGTCGTTGTTGGGCGTAATTGCCGGTAAAACCGACGCCGGAGCGGTCGCCAGCGATATTTACCAGAGCCAGATTGACAGTGGCAAAATCAAGGACGGCGATGTAAATATTGTTGCCAAGAGCTTTAATATCCCGCAAAGCCCGATTGCTTACCGCAAAGAGTTGACCGATGGCGATAAAACCCTGATTTCCCAGGCTTTCTTCAGCATCAAAGACCCGGCGGTGTTGAAGTCGGCCAACGTGGGTGGCTTTATCCCGGTGGAAGACGCGAAGTACAATCCTTTGCGCGACCTCGCCAAAGCCGAAGGGATCGACCTGTCCAAAATCGTTAAGTAATAACAGGCCCGAAAAAGTTGCCGGTCTTAAACCCCGGCAACTTTTGTTTGTAATATAATGTCTGAAGAAAATATGCAAGATCACAACCGGATATTGGCCTACTGTTCCGATAAACAGTTAAATAACCTGGCCGAAGTGGTGCTATCGGGCTACACCGAAAGTCAGATAAAAATATTGAGCGGTCCCCGGCAGGGATTGGTAATGCTACGGGTCCGCGAAAGTGTGGCGGACGGCCAGTTTAACGCTGGTGAAGTGCTGGTAACTGAGGTACGGTTAGAACTGGATGACACCTTTGGCTTTGGTATGCTCACCGGCAATCGTCCGCGCGAGGCGGTAGCGGTGGCCCTGGTCGATGCCGCCGTCCGCAAAGGTGGCCCGGTCGCCGACCATTTGCAAACTGAACTAGAGCGTTTGAGCCTGGAAATTGACAAAGAACGCCGCCAGTTAGCACGGCGAGTTGCCACGACTAAAGTTACTTTCGAGACTTATTAATTCTAAAGAGGCGCAAACGATGCAAACAGGCTGGTTACAGAGCCAGGATGAGCAAATATACTATAGTGCCGGGACCTTTCGCCGATTGCTGGATAGTCTGGCCCGGCCCGGTATCCTCAACCAGCTAGCCTTACCGGCTTTCCTGGGTCAGCCGCCGGTTTATACTGCCGGTCCAACGAAAGTTTCGCTCAACCTGTATGCCCTGGGAGCCTTGCTAACGCTGGTCGACGGAGGGCAAACCGCCGGTATAATGCTGGACGGTCAGTGGCAAACGGTGACTTCGCCGGTCTTTAGCTGGTTGAGTGTGCGAACCGGGGTTAGCTGGGCCGAACCGGCTGCCATCAACTTTGCCCTGTTTGAGGGGGGTCAGAGCGGCGGAAAACTGGCCGAACTCAAGCCCGGTAGCTTGCTAGAACCCGAAGATAGCGCGACCGCGATTTATAGTGTCGAGGAACTGGCGACCGGCCAGGGCGACCCGGCGGCCCTTACTTTGCGCCTGACCGGGCCAGGTATCCAGACCGAACACTGGCTATCGATTAAAGGGCTGGAGGTGAGCGAACTGGCGCTGTTTCAGGCCACTCGCGCTCATTTTCCGCTTGGGATCGATATTTTTCTGGTAGACCGGGCCGGTCGGGTAGCAGGCTTACCCCGCACCACCCGGCTGGCAAGGCAAGGATAAATCTATGGGATATGTTGCGACCAGGGGTGGCACAAAAGCCATTCTGAATTCCGAACAACTGCTGGAGTATTTTCGGCTTAAAGGTTGTAGCGACCCGATCACGACCGAGCAGGTCCGCGACCAGTTACGGCTGGCAGTCGACCGGGCCATGAGTGAAGGCTCGCTATACGCTCCCGAACTGGCCGCGCTGGCTCTTAAACAGAGCGAAGGCGACGCCATGGAAGCCAGTTTCTTGCTAAGGGCCTTTCGCTCAACCGTGCCGCGCCTGTCATACAGTCTGCCCGCCTCCACCGAGCAAATGCGGGTTCTGCGGCGGATTTCCTCTACTTTTAAAGATATACCGGGCGGCCAGTTGTTGGGACCTACCCGCGATTACCAGCTAAAACTTTTGAACGATTTGTTGCGCCACGAGTCGGGTCAGTCGGTGCGCGATTACCTGGCCCACTTTGAGGAACAGGTCGCTGCCGAAATGGACAGCCAGCCCGAATCGGCGGAGGTCGGCCATTTTCCGAAGGTGATCGAAGCCATGCGGGCGCAGGGAATTCTGGCCCCAGTCCAGCCCGACCCAGAAACCGAAACCTATGATATAACTCGCAAGGCCATCAGCTTTCCGGCTCCCCGGAGTGCCCGTTTGCAAACCCTGGCGCGGGCCGATACCGGCAGTGTGCTGGCTCTGGCCTATAGCAGCGTGCGCGGCTACGGCGACTCGCATCCGACGTTGGGCGAATTGCGGGTAGGCTATTTGCCGGTCGAGGTCAGCCATCCGTTGACCGGCCAACCGGTCGAGATCGGCGAGATTTTAGTAACAGAATGCGAGATGGTTTCGCGGGTGACTGATAACACCGAGGAAGATTTCGAGGAGGAACAAACCGAAAGTGGCAGTGTGCCGCGCTTTGGCCTGGGCTACGGTTTCAGCTTTGGACATAGCGAAGTTAAGACCATCAGCATGGCGATCCTGGACCGGGTAATCAGTGCCGCCAAAGAAAGCGGCGTACACGGTCAGAGCGGCCCGGCGGCCAACGAGGAATTTGTTTTGCAGCACGTCGACGGCATCGAGGCCAGCGGCTTTACGGCTCATTTCAAATTGCCGCATTATGTGACTTTCCAGGCCGACATTAGCGGGCTGGAGAATTTCCAGGCTTTCCAGGCCGAGCGTAAACAGCAAACCGCCCAGCGACGACAGGCGGCCCAGGCCGATCTGTCCGATCCGGCGGTCGCTAAAGAGGAATAAATATGTTGGAAGAAAAACCCAACCAGCTTGAACAACTGTTCCAGCGTCTGCGCCCGACCAGTCCGGCCCCGACCGAAACAGCTCACCGGGAAACCCTGTATAACTTTGGCTTTATCGACGAAGACTCGAAACGCGAGGTCCGGCGCAAACTCCTGAAAGCGGTGGCGATTCCCGGCCACCAGGTACCGTTTGCCAGCCGCGATTTGCCGATTGCGCGGGGCTGGGGTACCGGCGGTTTGCAGGTAACTTTATCGCTGGTCGAGCCGCACGATACCCTCAAGGTGATTGACCAGGGCGACGACGATAGTGCAAACGCGGTCAATTTGCGCCGCCTGATCCAGCAAACCACCGGCCTGGCCGTAACGGACGACACTTTGCAAGCCAGTATGATCCAGAGCCGCCACCGTATCCCGGAAGAGCCGCTTCGCTCCGACCAGATTCTGGTCTTGCAGGTACCAATGGCCGACCCTTTACGCTGGGTCGAACCGGCTCTGGAACGGGCCACCGAAATGCACGCCGAAGCCGATTACGGTCCGATGTGGGTCTATATGTACGAAAGTGTGGTGAAGACCGGCGATATGAACATTACCAGCCAGTACCCGGTGATGGTCGAGGACCGCTACCTGATGGATGCGACCCTCATCCCGCGCTACGACGTGCCGCGCCTGCACATGGCCGAGACGTTATATCTTTTCGGGGCCGGTCGTGAGAAACGGGTCTACGCGGTACCACCCTTTTGTAAAGTAAAACCGCTCGAATTTGAGGATTATCCGTTTCATACCGAGCAAAAAGAAGGCCAGTTCTGCGATAAATGCGGGTCCAGCGATACTTTCCTGACCGGCTACTTCCAGCCGGAAGACCAGGCCGGACGCTGGGTGTATGTCTGTTCGGATACCAGCAATTGCGCCCGGCGGCAAGCCCTCAAAACCGAGGTGCCGCGATGACCGAGTGGGTTCTGAAGTCCAGCAACCTGACCAAACGCTACGGGCCGGGCTGCGCCTATTGTAGTTCACTCACCGGCCCCGACCATAACACCAGCCAGTGCCGGGTCTGCGGCAGTGTCACGGCCTGTGCCGGGGTGAATTTTCAACTGGAACCGGGCGAGATTCTTGGTATCGTTGGCGAAAGCGGCAGCGGTAAAAGCACCGTGATGCAGATCGTCAACCTGAGCCAGCCCGATAGTGGCGGCGAATTGTGGTACCAGGAACCCGGCGGGGAGACTTCCGGCCAGGATTTACTAAAACTGGACAAGTTTGGCCGCCGTTCTTTCCGCAATCAACGGCTGGGTATCGTCTACCAACGACCTGAACTGGGCCTCAACATGAATTTCACGGTTGGCGGCAACGTAGCCGAAAAACTCTTGCTGGCCGGATGGCGCAATGTCGGCCAGATACGGCAGCGAGCGGGCGGCTTGATGGAACTAACCGAACTGCCCTCGCAGCGACTGGACGATGACCCGCATACTTTTAGCGGCGGTATGCTGCAACGGGTTCAGATCGCCAAAGCTCTTTCCAGCCAACCGGCTTTGCTGCTGCTGGACGAAGTTACCAGTGGTCTGGATGTATCGGTTCAGGCGCGGGTTCTCGATCTGATCAAGCGGTTGCAGTGGGAACTCAAAATGACCATGCTGCTGGTGTCGCACGACCTGGGCGTGATCAAACAGTTAGCCAGCCGCACAATGGTAATGAAAAACGGCCAGGTGGTCGAAAGCGGCCTGACCGACCAGATTTTAGAAGACCCGCAGCACGCCTATACTCAACTGCTGGTCAGTTCGGCCCTGTAGTCTCAACTGGAAATGGAAAAAGGAATCAAAAATGACGGCACTGGCCGAACAACCTTTGTTAGAAGTCGAACAACTCCAAAAACGCTTCCGGCTGCATCTGCTGGATGGCCGGTTGATCGAACCGTTTGGCAAAATCTCGCTGACCGCCCGGAGCGGCCAACTGGTAATGATTAGTGGCAAAAGTGGGGCCGGAAAAACCACCATTATCAAGTGTATTTACCGCACCTACCTGAGCGATAGCGGTCATATCTGGTACAACTCACTGGAGGCGGGCCGGGTCGATCTGGTAACAGCCAGCGAGAGAACTATTTTAGACTTGCGCGAAAGCGAAATCGGCTATTGCTCCCAATTTCTGCGGGTGCTGCCGCGCGTAGCCGCCCTGGATGTCGCTGCTGAACCGCTTTTGCGACGGGGAATGGCCCGTGAGGAAGCCCAGACCGAAGCAACAAAATGGCTGGCTCGGCTTGGTATCGAGGAAAGTCGCTGGCAAGCCTACCCTGTCACCTTTAGCGGCGGCGAACAACAACGCCTGAACCTGGCGCGGGCTTTTATCACCGCCCCGCGTCTGCTGCTGCTCGACGAGCCGACTGCCAGCCTGGATGCGGGTTCAAAGTCGATTGTGTTGGAAATGATCGCCGAGGCCAAAGCCAAAGGAGTAGCGATCCTGGCGGTTTCCCACGACACCGAATCGCTGGCAAAACTGGCCGATGAAGTCTTTTTATTACCGTAATGAGGTTTGAAATGAAAGAAGTTGTCCAGGAAATTACCGCGCTTTTAAAGATGGGCGATCAGCAGCGATACGGAGCCGAGGCGGTCAGCCAGCTAACCCACGCCCTGCAATGCGCCCATCTGGCCGAGCAGGCCGACGCTAGCCCCGAACTGATAACAGCCTGCCTGCTGCACGACATCGGGCATTTGCTGGGTAATCTCAAAGAGGAAGTCGCGTTGAGCCGAGGGGTCGATCTGGCTCACGAAGAAAAGGGCCGCCAGTTTCTGGAAAAATGGTTTAGCCTGGCAGTCAGCGAACCGGTACGTTTGCACGTTCAGGCCAAGCGATATTTATGTCAACTTGAAAGCGATTACTGGGCCACTCTTTCGCCTATTTCCAAACGCACCCTGGAATTACAGGGCGGCATCTTCTCTCAGGCGGAAGCCACCGCCTTTATTGCCCAACCGCAAGCCGTTCAGAGTGTCCAATTGCGACGCTGGGACGACCTGGCGAAAGTAAAAGACCTCGAAACCCCCGACCTGGAGCATTATATTCCGTTTATGTTACATATTCTTGAAAATAAGGACGCCTAGAAAATGCAAAGCCTGATATATAACGCCAATTTGGTGCTGCCCGACCGGGTAATTGAAAACGGCTGGCTGCTGATCGAAGATGAGCGGATCGCGGCCCTCGGCGAAGCGGCTACCCGGCCCGGTCTCGATGGGTTGAGCAGTCGGGTGGATGCCGCTGGCCGGTTTCTGCTGCCCGGTCTGATCGATTTGCACTGCGATAACATTGAAAAAATCGTCGAACCGCGACCGGGGGTATATTTCGATGTCCAGTTAGGCTTGCTGGAAGTTGACCGGCGGCTGGCGATCAACGGTATCACCACCGAGTTTCACGCCATCGCGCTGGACGATAACGAATTCGGCACCCGCTCGTTAAACTTTGCCCAGGACCTGGTCGAGGCGATTAAGACGCTGGAAGGCAATCTAATCCGGCACGAGTTTCACGCCCGCTTCGAGATTACCAGCGAAAACGGCTTTGGGGTGATCTGCGAAATGATCCGCAACCGCGCGACGCGCCTGGTGTCTTTGATGGATCACAGTCCCGGTCAGGGCCAGTACACCTCCGAGGACACCTACCGGGCTTATGTAAAGCGGACTTACCACCGCACCGACGAACAAATCGACCAGCAACTGGCTAACAAACGCCAGCAGTCCGAAAAAGCCCACCAGCGGATCGAGGTAGTCGCTCACCTGGCTCGTGAGGCCGGTATGGCCCTGGCGACCCACGATGACGACAACCCGGCCAAGATCGAGCAGTGGCCGGGCCTGGGCGTGACGATGGCCGAGTTCCCTACCACCCTACCGGCAGCTACCCGCGCCCGCGAACTGGGTCTGGCGGTCTGTATGGGGGCACCGAACGTGTTACGTGGCAAATCCAGCGGCGGCAACCTCAGTGCCCTGGATGCAATCCGAGCCGGGGTCTGCGATGTGCTGTGCGCCGATTACTACCCGGCCTCTATGTTGAGCGTCGTCTTTAAGTTGGCTTCTCAGAACATTCTCAGTCTACCGGCGGCGGCCCGTCTGGTTACGTTGGCTCCGGCTCAGGCGGTCGGTTTGCACCATGAATTCGGCTCCTTAGAGGCGGGAAAGCAAGCCGATTTAATCCTGGTCGATGCCAGCCGTCCGGCCCTACCGACCGTCAACCGGCTATTCGTGGCCGGTCAGGAACGAATAAGTCTAGCCTAATTAGGACTTTCGCTTCAACCTCACTTCGTGAGGTTGAAGCGAAAGTAAAAAGAGTATTTACAGGGGCACCCAGTGGGTACCCGGCCCCCACGACCCCCGCTTCGAGTTGGTTTATATTATCAAGCAAAAGTCCTGCTAATAAAGAAAAAAGCTGGGAATTACGAAAAGCCTTCCACTGATAGTCGGTGGGTTAAAATAAGCAGAATTATACCGGGCGAATCGACCAGGCTACCACGTCCAGTCGGCGCGAGAAATGTAGTAGCGGTGGGCTGTCGGGTAGCTCGATCCCGTGAGCCTGGGACATTGTATTCATCCGAATGTCAGCCTGAGCTGGTTGGAGCGGCCATTGCTGGTGGTGTATTTCGCCCCGGTAGACCCGGCCTTTTTTGCTCACTGCGTACAGGGCATAGCGTTCGGTCAGCCAGCTTTCGATGGTGCCGGGTCGCGTCAGATCAATTTCGGAGGTGGGGCCGTAACTGGCTTGAAAGCGGGCCGGTTGACCGCGCCGGTCGGTACGCTCGGAGGCGTAAATAATGTTATTACCCTCTTTTTTCGCCGACATTTTAGCCCGGAAATCGGGCAGATGATACCAGCGACGGGCAACCTCTACCGCTAACGGGTTGGAGGCATCCAGGCAGAAAAAGAAAACCCCCGGTTTGCCGCCAACGGACACATAGGTGCGAACGTTCAGTTCGGCAAAGGCCGAGGTAAACGGCACCACCGGCAAACCACGCAACTGGATGCCGCTCATCCTGAAAGGCACCACTCCCACCCAGGCCTTACCTTCAAAAGTATCGAGCGGCAAACCGGCTGGCATCACGCCCTGTAATTTAGCCGGGTCGACCGGCCAGTGGGCGAACAGCAAATCGTGCCAGCTTTGCCGCATTACCGGTGGACCGGACGGTATGGACCAGGGCCGGTGTTCGCCTGGGGCAATTACGGCTCTGGTCATCCTTCGACTACCAGCTTGTACCCGACACCCCAGACGGTTTGAATTCGGATTTTGCTGCCTTCAAGTTTTTCGCGCAGGTGGGTCACGTGGACATCAATCGTGCGGGTGTCGCCAAAATACTCATAACCCCAGACCAGGTTTAAGAGCTTTTCCCGGTCGAATACCGCATTGGGACTCTGGGCGAAAGTCGTCAGCAGGTCAAATTCTTTGGCCCGCAGTTCCACCGGATTCCCGGCCACCGTCACAGTACGCTGGGTCAGGTCGACCGTTACATCGGCCACCGTGACGCGCTCGGTATGGGTAGCCCCGGTCGGACTCTGGTTGGGGGTGGCGTTAAAGCGGCGCAGGACCGCCTTGACCCGCGCCAGCAGTTCGCGGGGATTGAAAGGCTTGGTCAGATAGTCGTCTGCCCCCAGTTCCAGGCCCACGATCCGGTCGATGTCGTCACCCCGCGCGGTCAGCATAATGATCGGCGTATCGCGTTCGCGGCGTACCTGGCGGCAGACTTCGAGGCCGTCCACACCCGGCAGCATCAGGTCCAGTACGATCAAATCGGGCTTGCGGCTCCGAAACAGGCGCAAACCTTCGTGGCCGTCCTCGGCGGTGATGACCTCGAAACTTTCTTTGGTGAGGTACATTTTAGCCAGGTCGGCAATATTCTTTTCGTCGTCGATAACCAGAATTAGCGGGCCGGTCATAAAACTCTCCGATCTTGCTTACTTCACAATAAAGAGACTGATCCGCAGCTTTGAATTATCAGGTTCCATTTCCTGATCATCCGGCGGGCGGCCAAAGACCTGCTGCAAGGCGGCTTGCATACTCAGCTTTTCGGCGTCACTTAGCATCCACCAGTTTACCACTACATAGCGAATATTAGCGGCCTGTAACTGAGCGGCTTCGCCGGTGGGTACCTCGGACCGCAAAGCCAGTGTCTTGAGGGCCGGTACTTCATCGACCAGTGGATTTGCCACCTGCCGGGCCAGATAGCCGCCAATCATCGGTTTCTGGTAGGCTACCTGGGCGATATAAAAATGCGAAGCCGGTCGCAGCGGCAATTCCAGCACAGCTTTGGTCGCGTCGGGGTCCTGGCGGATCGGGCCGTAGATGGGCGGCACGTTCGGGTAAGCCGTCGTGACATACGGGGCAAACTCCGCCGCCACAAATAGACTGATCAACGCCACCAGACCCCACCCGGCCCGTCGCCCGACCTGGGCCTTACCAGTGCGGCGAGAGAGCCAACCGGCCAGACCTTCGAGCAAAGTTTTTAGACCATAAGCGGCCAGTATCGCCACCGCCAGCACCGCGATCAGGGCAAAGCGGGCCGGGGTTCGCATAA
This sequence comes from Chloroflexia bacterium, assembly GCA_038322625.1. Classification (GTDB taxonomy): domain Bacteria; phylum Chloroflexota; class Chloroflexia; order Chloroheliales; family Chloroheliaceae; genus 54-19. Next base: position 2,098 of record JBBQGA010000062.1, on the reverse strand, counting down.
TCGAGAAGAAAGGCAACTGGTATAAAAAAGCGTAGGGTAGCGGAATACTCAGCTTGAAAACCGTAAAAACTACCCGCCCACCGACCTGCAATTGCGGACCCAACGCCAGCAGCGCAAAGCTGATCGCACTCAACGTCCAGAAACCCGCCCCGCGCCGCCGGTAAAACCAGCTCCCGGTAGCCGCAAGCAGCAGCGCGATAACCCCCAGGTAGGTGGTGCGTTCGGTAGTGTTCCCGGTAAATTTTTCCGCCAGAGGGAGACTGTATTTTCCCAGCACCGGATGTAATTCGTAGGGCGTTACAAAGCTTAGTAAATCGGCTGAGTAATAAACACTTTCCTGCGGATCGTATTTGATGCTTTTGTTGGTACGGGCCTCATTGAGCATCGGCAACAGCACCGGCGAGGTCAGCAGAGCGAAAAAAGCCAGCACCACCACCAGCCGTAAGACCGGCCCCCGCGCCAGGGTACGCCACTCGCGCCGACCTGACCACAACCGGTACACAATATACAAACCGCTCAACATCACCAGAAAAGCCGCCAAAGTCCATTCCGTCAGGGCATTCAGGGCCAAAAACAGCGAGGCCAGTCCGCTATTGAGCCAGACTTTGCGGGGGGTATCGCTGGGCAGTGGGTTGAGTGCTTTGAGCAAAAATAATACATAAAACGGCAGCCACTGGATCGACACAAAATTTAGCTGACCGATCAGATGGGCAAAATGAAACGGACTAAACCCGAAAATCAGACCGGCCACAAAGGCGGCGGCTTTATTTTCCACCAGATAATCGGCCAGGCAAAACGCGCCGTAGGCACTGAAAATATAGCCGAACAAAACCAGGCTGTTAAAGGCTCCGGCCAGGCTCATGCCAAGCAGTTGTAAGGGGATAGCCAGCAGACCGTCCAGAAAGGCCAGCGTATGGTAATTCAGGCTGGCTCCACCGGGAAAGTTGACATAGGTGGTGTAGAAAGGGTTGGTATGGAGGTCCAGTAACGACTTTTTGGCCCACCACAGGTCCCAGTAAAAAATCCAGCTATCGCCGCCAAAGGGGACATATTGCCAGAAGTTGGCTAATAGCGGAGCCAGGTAGTAGCCGGTCAGCAAAGTGTAAAGGGCTAAAACCAGCAAATGCGGCCAGTAAGCCATCAATTTGCCCCGCCTGTTCAGGTTTAGCGGGACCACTTCAATCGAACCGGGTATAACTTCAGACTGCACGCCCGCCAACTATTTTAACCTTTCGTACATCTCACCGGTCCACTTTTCCAGCGTAAAACTATCCCCAAACCGGCTGACCATCTGGCCTAATACCTCGCGCACTTTGGGATGATAGCGCGGCTGACCGGTCTTCAGGTCTTGCAGAGTGGCAACCAGAATAATCAAGACCTGGGAAAATAACATCCAGCGACCCTGCCGCTGTTTCTCGGTGGAGCGGTGAACGCCTGTGGCTTGCTGGCTCAGTACCCCGTTGACCTGACCGAGACAGCGACTGGCCGCTTCCAGCCCTTCCGGGTAGTGCCGTTGTTCGGCTAACAACTGGATCAGCCGCATTGTCGAGGTAAAAGCGACCATCGCAAGTTGGTCCGGTTTAGCTACTACCAGTTCAAAACAGGCAACGGCCAGCCGAGCTACCTGGGCCGGATTTTGCCGGTTTTCAAGATAGACCTCAGCCATTCGGACGTAGAGGGTCGCCAGGGTCGGCCAGTCCTCCATTTCGCGGAATAGGGTCGCCAGTTGCTCAAAATAATCCAGGGCCTGAGCAGTTTCGCCCTGAGCCAGTTTCAGGTCGGCCAGTTCGTTCAGAAAGACCGCCAGATCACGCCGGTGTGAGCCGGTTTTAGCCTCGGCAAACCCCTGCTCGATCCAGTGTTGAGCCGTCTTGTAATCTTTTTTGCCCTGAGCCACCTGCGACATCAGTTCATAAGCCCGCAAGAGAGCTTCCGGCTCGTTAAGGGTCGGGGCCAATACCAGACTTTTACCGACAAAACTCCGCTGGTCAATAATCTTTTAAACCAGGCGCGCGCCTGGCTACTGAAAAATGACATGGCGATGGGCGTAAAGTTGCTGGAGCAAAGTCTGCTCGCCGCCAAAGAAGGCCGTCTGGTT
>JBBQGA010000061.1:0-20921 GCA_038322625.1 Chloroflexia bacterium | reverse complement strand
ACTTCACACCAGCCCAGGTTTATTTCAATAATCTTAAATTAGAACAGGCTGTGATTTTACCCTAGCAGGTGGTAATACTTAATGAAAAGTATTACCACCTTAACTTCACCCTTTTCCTGTATTGACAAAGGGGGGCGGCATATTCATCTCTAATTTTGATAGTTTTTTTACCTGTATAGTCAGAAGCACTCAGAATGAAATATAGCAACCGAGCCAACCCATAAGCCGCCAGCGTGTCTCCTGGTGTATTGCTGGTTTTATCAATGTAATAAATTGATTGGTACATCATTATTCTCCCGAATTATTGTGAACTTTGTAGAACTCAAAAGAGCGTTGGTCGGCTATTCGTAAGACGCGGATGATTAACATATAAGTTATTAACTCCAATTCAGAACTTGCTCTTACCAATAACTTGTCAGCCAACAAATTCTTGTTTTTTGGGGCAGGCAATAATAGGTCGGCAGAAAGATTCCAGGGTTGAGCACGTTCGATAATCGTCAAACTCTCTTGAATAGCCTGAAGGGCTGATTTATGTATAAGATAATCCCCCGGTTTATCAGCGGCCGGTGCATGGTGCCGGGCAATCGCACTAATTACCGGTCTACTAAGTTCGGCTCCGAGGGTTTGATGTAAAAATTTAGTCGCAATCAAGGCCCCTTCAACCGCGTGTGGAGGGCGTTTGTTACCCTGTTTTTCAAAAACTTTTTGAAGCTCTCCGTGCTTTTGCCGGTCCAGATAAGTATGAGCCAGCATTGTTTGAGGATCGACATCCGGTGGCCCAACTACCTGCTGCCACTTGTGAACGACCGATTGCCAGCCTTCGGTTAATTTCCCGGCATCGTGGAATACAAAAGATAGCCGGATGGCCTGGTCAATTTGACCGGCAGGTATTCCATTGCCTAAGCGTTTTTCAAGCTCTGCGGCTGCAAAAGCCACCTCATCTTCAAACTTAAAGTATTTGTAAGCCCAGTTAACGTTTTTTATGTGTTCAGCATAAGTTTCTAAGCGGTAGTTGTACCCAACCCGTTCCGGCAAAGTTCGAGCAATTTCAGGTGAATTGCAAGGCTCACCAGTATTTATGACAAAACGGAAACCTCGTTCTTTGTCATAGCTTACCAAAGCCGGGTTAATAACTACCAGTGGGTGCCACTGGTGGCTTTCCTTTTCGGTTAAATTAGGCCATTGATATACCGGGCGATGTTTCTCAATTTCTTGTTGATCTTCAGAGGTGTCGACCGGTTGGGGGAATTTGATGGACCAATCTAACCCCATTTCGGTAGCAGCCTGGTAAATTTGCTTTAATTTACCCCGAAAGGAACCATCAAAGACCGAAAAACTTTCGTAGTCGTAGGGATTTCTAAGGGTTTCGGGTGAATTGTGAACCAAAAAAGAGCGCGAATCGCTATCCCGGATCAAATCTTTAAGATGGTAATTCACCAAAAGGTTAATCGTCTCTTCTATTTTAGCCTGGTGGGAAAGACGTTGATCCTTTATTTTTTGTAGGTGAAGTTTATCCTTTGCGGCATGAACCTGCTCTATTAAAGCTTGCTTCTGCTCGAATCTGACTGGTTGCCCGGTTTCGGCTAACTCTTTCACACCTTCCCAGGTCAGATCAAAGAGATCTTCATCTTCAAAATACGGGGCTTTCTTTTCGACCTGATAAATGTGAACGGTACCGGTTTCGTTAGGGTGGCGGGCGCACCGGCCGGCCCGTTGCAAAATAGTGTTTGCCGGGGCTAAATCGGTGTGTAAATTCTCGCAGGTTATATCAACTCCAACCTCAATTACCTGGGTTGCAACTAAAATGGCACTGCCTGTTTTAATAGTTGAATCAGCATTGCGAGGACCGAATAGCTCCATCAGTTCCTTTTCTTTTTGTTTCCGGTCCTGCTGCCAGAACCGGGCGTGTAGCATTAGAAGCCGTGTTTCCGAGTCTTTCTGGGCAAGCAAATCCTCATAAATCTGTTGAGCGTGATCGACAGTGTTACAGACCACGATTGAACGTGATTGATGGGCTTTTAATACTGCTTCTGCCGATAAAAACTGGTCTACTACATTAAAAAATCGCTGCTTGGTGGCTTGAGCCGGAATCTTCTTCACCTGTTCAGGCGGCACTGTTACTACCACTCCTCCGGTTAAGGTGGCTAGTTCTTCTAATACTGGTCTGGAAAAGGTAGCCGTCATTAATAGGGTTGGCGTAACACCCTTCAAAGTTTTTAGCATCCACATCAGAGTTGGTAAGGCACGTTCCGGGTCAAAAAGATGAGCCTCATCAAAGACCAGATAAGACGAAACAATCGCCCCGGCGTTAATATTAGCTTGTCGATTAGATAGTGAATACGGTCGCAACAAAAAACTGCTCAAGGTTTGGTCAATCGTAGTAAAAAGCAGTGGTTTGAGCATTTCAGGCTCTTCTGATCGCTCCCCGGTCAGGACCCCGGTCTCTACTGCTAAGTTTCTATTTTTTACTTCTGCCTCGAAATTGTTGACCAGAATACGTCTCTCGACCGAATAAATTAATTTGCGCGGGAATTTGGCGGGTTCCAGATTTTGAAAGAGCGCGAACAAAAATGGAAACAGAGCAGTAAAAGTTTTACCGGCTCCGGTTGGAGCCTGGAGTACAACGCTACGTCCTTCTAAAAGATGCTGGGCCACTTCGATCTGAAAATCATAGGCTTGGTCGACCCCAAAAAATTTCTTAAAACTTGACCTTAAAATTTGCTCGTCGTAGGTTGCCATTTTGCATCCCCCGCTGGTTAATTATTTTTAGCCTTCTAATTCATGTTCCGCATTACTCATAAAAGTTCGACTCGGCGATATACTTTATATTAATCAATCATGCGAAGCTTGGCCGAGGCCGGGTCGACTGCCACCAGCAGGGGTCGGGCCATGTGGCCGAAGGTTACGATGGCCTGGCCCGGCGCGAGACCCGGTAAGCGTTGCCACAGGCTGCGGTCGATCCCGGCGATGGTCTTTTGCAGGGTGCTGATGGTGGTAGCGTCGTTGATTTTGTGCAGAATAAAGTTGTTGATCAGCCCCAGCAGTTCGCGGGGCAAGTGTTGGGGTAGCTGGGTCACGAAGACCAGCGACAGCCAGCGTTTCCGACCGCGTTTGGCGATTTTTGCCACCTGCTGAAACAAGAGCGGCATCTTCCCGATCCGGCTATCACTTAGAAATTCGTGCGCCTCCTCTATTATGATCATCACTTTAGTGAGCGGGGTGCCTTCCTTTTCATGCTTATCGTAGGCGGTGTCTTGCTGTTGTTGTAGACCGCGTAGAATTTCGGTGATGACCAGATTGTTGAGGTCGGGAGAATCGGTGTCCGATAGGTCGACAATATACACCCGCCCCGGTTCAAGCATTTGCGAATAATCCAGGGGAGTAATCTTATTACCCTTCCGATCTTTGTCCTGGTCAAAGACGTTCAGCCGGTACAAACGGTGTAACCGCGCCAGCAGGGCCATCCAGCTAGACTCATTGTCAGTACCTTCTTTGCGAATACGCTGGGCCAGCTTGTCGCGGTTATTATGAAACTGGGGTGTTTTCAGAAAAACTTCTTCATCCGGGCCGGTCTCTTCGGCTTTCTTGCCTCTGCTGCCGCCCCCTTTTTGAAGTTGTCGCAGGTAATAAGTCGCTACATCTATCAGGTGTTCCAGTTTCATGCGCGGCACACCGGTTTCAAACTCGTCCAGGTTAAAGGACTCGGTTTCCTCTTGCGGGTTGGCCGGATAGATTTTGAGATCGCGCAGCAGCAATTTGGTCCAATCGTAGGCCCGGCGGAAACGACTCTCCTGAGCCTCGTTAAGGTCGAGAATTTCGTTTAGCAGGTAGGGCGAAAGACTGGCGAATTCCAGGCTAAAGGCCCGCGTGTACTGGTAGGAAGGATTAGCCGTTTCCCGCCCGACCAGGTGCAACAGATAAGGCTTATTCACTCCTTGCGGTTGTAGCCCCCGCTTTTCCAGGGCGGCCAGCATCACCGGGTCCGCAGTTGGCTCGGCCAGGTAGGTATATTCGCCTTCGACATCCAGCACCACTACCGCATAATTGGCCTGTTGGGCCTCGGCAATTAACCTTGCGACCGTAGTACTTTTGCCGCCACCGGTGGTGCCCAGAATGCCAGTATGGCGGGGCAATACCCCTTTGCGGTCGCTGGGAATTCCTACCGATATATTTTCGTGACCACTGGCCCGGCCAAGCTGAATATCGCCTTCGACCTTTAGAAAATGGGCCGTTTCGGCTTCATCGAGCATCCAGACCGGACTTTTTGGCAGCGGTCTGAAACGTGGCGGCACCACTTGCCCCTCGATTTCTTCACCCAGTAGTTCTACCTGGCACCGCCCGTGATACTGGGGAGTGAACATAGTACCTTTAACGGTAGTAGTAATTACCAGCGGCGCATCGGCCCGCAAGCCGTCCGGTTCGGCAAACGGCCCGGCGGTCACAATCCCCAGATAGGTCCTCAGATTGCCGTAATGGTCTTTACTCTTTATCCGCACCAGCGATTGAGAAGGGGTCAGATGCAAATTGTCGCGCTCTAAAAGAATAGTGATGGTGTTATCTTCGCTGGAAGGGCTATCGAACATGGTGTAGGCAACCGCGCCAGCTTGATCTTCCGGCGGTTGCCAGGCCCCACCCGCCAACCGACCATCCTCTGATAATTTCTGGAAAACCGAAGGGTCAATGCCGAACGGTCCGGTACGTGGTACCTCGTAGTTAACCGGAGTTTCGGCGACCTGTGGGACGGGTTCGCTCTGAAGGTAGTCAAAGCCCTGGCGACCGATTTTTTTAGCAGAATTTTCCATACAAAAGCTCCTGTAAGGTTAGATTTAACGCCGAGTTTCACGCTCGGTTAAATAACGGAAAGGCTGACCGGCCTGGGCATAACCCTGCTGGACGACCGTTCGGAAAGCGTTTGGCTCGAAACTGGCCCGGCAAAGCTGATCGGCCAGGTCGAGTAAAACCGGAAAACCCCGGTGTTCCTGTAAAGTGCTATCGGCCAGGGCCAGCAAAGCGGCTTCCTGCGCGTGGTCGACGTGGGCATAAAAGACGTAGGGCGGGGCACTGGCCGAGGCGCGATAAACTCCCCGCACCACCTGGGGTCCGACCTCTTCCACAAACTCGCGTACCTTACGGCCCATTTCACGGCTATAACTGGCTTGCTGGGTCCAATGTGTTAGCTGGTCATAAAGTGTATCCACGATCAAAAACTGTAACGGACGCAAAACGTTACCTAGCGTAGTAATCAAAAGCTCGCGCGGCGAACTGGGTACAAAGACAAACTTTTGGTGTTCTAAAACCAGTTCCCTCAGCAAATCCAAACTACTGGCTAACATAGTTTGTAAGCCTATCGTGAGAATTTCACGAGGGACCGGGCTGCCGTGCCCCAGCAGCCAGCGATCAGGCGCGGTATGCAGCAAAATCGCTCGCTCGGCGTAACTCATAAGACTGCGACGCATCAGGGCACTTAATTCGTCGCGTTCGTCCTCATAACCCAAAGCCGCCCGGCGTTGACGCTGCTCCAATACTTCGATCATTTCCTCTACCGGGTCATCTATCTCCAATCGCACATCCCGCCGGTAAAGCTGGCGACGAAACTCGTTAGTATCGCCAGAATAATTAACCGTACATACCCCGATCTGAGCGGCGGTGAGTAATAGCGTATCATGGGTCATCACTGTACCGTCCGCCGCTACAGTTGCCCCATTAAAGAGCATTTGTCGGTGAGTCCACTGAATTTGTTCTACGGTGGCCGCGTAAAGACCGGCCCCTTTCGGCGCGTTCGGGCGGTTGTAGATCAATGGCAGCACCCGGCGGCGCACCTCGCCCCCGACCCGCTCTTCCTGTTCAACTGCTTCCTGAATTTCCTTTTCCAGCCGGGTATACGACTCGGATAGGTCGTCGCCTTGCTGCCAGGTCGACAGGTCGAGAATATTTTCTAAAGGTTCACCGAATTTGGCGTGTACCTCGTTAGGGGTGGTTTCCTGTTGACTCATACCAGCCTCTTTGTAGCGATTGCTTGTATAGTGTGTTGGCGAACCGCGAGCCATTCAAAACAAAACTGATTTGTCGTCTAAAGTTAATTCCGCATCAGGTCGGGAAAGTTCGACTCACTTCTCAAGGGAGATTTAACCACTCTCGAAAGGAGCGACCTGCCCCGGTTTCTTCCAGTAGCCGATAAGCATAATCCTTAGCGACTGTTAAAGGTAAAGAGTAAGTACTCGTCAAAAGTTGGCAGGTGAGTTCTTGTCTAGCGGCGTATTCTTTGACATTCGCTATCGCTTTTTTCACCTGGGGTATCACTAATTCAAATGGGGCTAAGAGTTCGATGGCTAACCGGTCGGCCCGGTCTTCCGCCTGTTGAATGACCTTGTCTGCCTTTTCGTCTAAATCCTGGCGTTCCATTAAATGCTGGTAAGGTTGAAGGGACAGATTAGCCAATAAGCTATGGGTCCGCTCTTCCAGGGTGGGGAGTCGCTTACCATCTAGCACCGGCAGAATAGAGGCTGACAATTTGCGCTCGGCTTGTCGACGGGGCTGTAGATAGTCCAACAAAAAATGGGCGGCCTCGTGCGCCAGGCTAAAAAGTTGCTCTTCTGGCGTGTCCTGGGCATCCACCAGAATAAAATTACTGGCCCCGCCCAGCGCGACCAGGCAAGCTCGGAGCGGACGGTCGGCCAGCTTCTTGAGGTGAACCACCCCAATACCCCGGTCTTCCAGCCATTGCCGGGCGTTGCTGACCCGTAAACCAGCCAGCCTTTCCACTGTTATCGGCAAAGCCAGCAAAATAGCCAGCTCAAGATCAGCGTTATAGCCACCGGAAGCTTCCCAGAATTCAGCGGCGGTCCGGGTTAGCCAAAACTCATTCATCCCTAGAAGGTTCCTCCTCATGATCACGAGCGGCCATTAAATTGGTTGGGGTTGATTCGGCCTCGTAAGCCGCTACCCGGCGTAATAGGTTGGCTAATGGGGCTAAGGGAATGCTAAAGCGAGTACAAATTGCAGCTAATTGAGTACGAAACAGAGTCGGTTCGGCCAGGTCAGGTCGGGCGCATAATGCCAACCGCTCCAACTGCTTCGGCGGCAGTCCCAGATAAGTTGCCAACTCAGCTTGTTCTAGTCCTTCGTGCTGGCGGTAACTTTCTAGGGCTGCCTCCAAAAAGTGAGAATGCTTCGCCGCTCGGCGGGCGGCAAAACTCATTACACTATCTTTTTGAGATTTATTGTCGCTCATAAGGTTTCTTTCTGTTCCGGTAATTTAACGGCTTTCGCGGCGTTTTAAACGAATTTTCAGCCGGTCTTTGTGTCACTTGACTATCCGGCGTTGCTCTTTCAACGGTAAATGAGTAATTTGAAGTAATTGAGCAAATATTCTGGTATCTCGTGTGTCAGCTTGCATCAGCGACATTATTTCCTGGTCAACCGAGTTATCCGCGACTAAATCTATTTGCTTTAATCTTGCTGCTTTTACTTCCTTCAACCGGGCAATGTTCTCAGTACGGCTGATAAATTCTTCCTCTATATTAGTATTCCCGGCCACATCCCGAAGTTCGACGCGGTCTAATGAAACCATTCTCAGGGTCCGCCGCTTTTGGGTAGCCAGCAGATTTTGCAGATCACGTTCGGCAGCCATCTTTAAAAAAGACATCAAGCCTTTTTTCGATAGATCATAGCTAGCTGGCTGCTCCACATAGTTGAAATAAGCTTTTGTAACTGCGTCATAAATCTGATGCTGGTCGGATTGGGGATATTTTCGGGTGAGATATTTTTCTAAAACTTCCAGGCACATTTCAGCCAGATCACTCGATGCTAACGGATCGTTAGCCAACAGCCTTTGATGGATTTCTATCTCGCTTTGCCGGTCAGAGGGTCGGCCAGAGTTAATTTCCATTGATTTGTCCTGAGAAGAATATTCTAAACTTACCGCTGGGCACGCTCATTGATCAATTTAGAAAATTAGCCTGAGCGTGTTTCTTTCTGGTTTTATCGTCCGAAACGCCTGGCTGCAATTATTCTGGTTTTCCTGACTGGCCTTTTATTAGCCTCCAAAGGTGGTAGCAACCCTGCTAGACCTGGAGGTTGCGTTGGTAATCCAATCGACCCTGGGTTCAGGCCAGGGAATTGTTGTCAAAAGTTAGGATTTATATTTAGCCAGCAATCAATGATTAACCCTGTTTATTTAATTGAATTTATTGTTAGTTGAATTTGATAAATCTTATCACGTTTTGATAAACTTGAAAAGAAGTTTTCACAATGAATTTAGCTTTAGAGTCTCCAGCTCAAATGGTTTAGGTTCTCAAACTACCAGCCGCAAACTCTATAAACCTCGGAAGTTTTATAACAGGTGGTTAGTTTTGGCAGTCTGGTAGCTTACCGGCTACATTTTGAATTAATAGCTGGCTGGGTAGATGAAAAAATGTTTCTGTGGGCGTGGCCGCCTCAAAATGGTAACGTGGAATTTGGCATAAATCTTTTTACAAACCGTATAAGCGTTGAGCATTATCGTGGAAGATATTGTTAGCGATCTCCAGTGCCTCGCCTGGTTCTAACCAGCCGTCTTTATGCCACTCATCTAAAAGTTTACTTAAAGCTAATCTGGCATGAAGCGAGCCGAGGTAGATTATATCGGGTATGCCCCAGGCATCACTGCCGAATAAAACTTTGGTTGAAGGAGCTAAACCTAGCGCATCTTCCCAGGCCCGGCCTCCTCCAAAAGCTACTAAAGGCGAAGTTAGCGAAGTATCAAAATATACGTGGGGATAAACCGAGGCTAAATATGAAGCTTCTTTTAAATAGGGATAACAATGTAAGAAAACCACTGGCGCAGACCTTAGTCTGGGGTTTTCCAGAAAGGGCTTTAGAAGAACCGGATTGGCTTCTTCCAAACTTACATCGGTATCCCCAAATCCGGCGTGAAACTGAACCGGTAATTCTTCTTTAGCGGCTTCCTCAAGGGCAACAAACAACATATAGTCAAGAAAAGTCTTATCAGCTATCCGAACGTAATCGCCTTTGGCTTCACTTTCAGCTTTAAGACGGGCAAAGGCCCTGGCAGCCTCGCTGGATGATACGGTGGCTGGGACCCGCAAACCGGTCCGGTAAGCTATTATACTCTTAAAGCCAACAACTCCTTTGGACCTGGCCTCACGCAAAGTCTGGCGAAAAGCTTCTTCGCAATTTTCAAAATTCGCACTGGTTAGTATCAAATCTTCCAGCACCCGCTCCAGCCGCAAGATTTCTTTTACCTTTACAGTGGGTTCTAATTCGGTCAGAACCTGGTTAGCCTCTTCGACAGACCAGGCACCACTGCGAGGATAACCGGTGTCGGCCAACAGTATAGCTACATTAGCTTTTTTCACAGTAAATTGTAGCCACTCGGCGTTACTATATTTAGCCCGGCCTTCTAAAACTGTTTGGACCAGTTCGGACGGCGTTAATTTACCGGCTGCGGCTCCGGCATTAATGCCTAACAATGCGGCCAGGTCCCTTACTGCCCGTCGAAAAAAGAGACTGTGGGGAGTTTGTTCAGCTAATACTATTGGATCAGCCGCCTCGGTAAAATGACGAGCTAATCCCTGGGCAGTAGTGGGCGGTTTTTGGTGTAACGGTAAATGGCAGTGGTTATCGATGGCTACAATTTCGACGATTGCCTCGTATAAGCTTGATTTGTTTGCTTTGTTTTCCAAGTTTTTTTTACCACATTCTTTTCTAACGGCTAAAGTAAAAGTTACGGCAGCAACACTAAATCAAAAGATCAAAAAATTTAAACTGTTGGAAGCACCGGCACTTTTAAAGTCGCTAACTTCGTTATATTAATTAGGACTTTCGCTTAAGGCGAAAATCCTGTTAATATTTATAAAAATGATGCTTTAATTCAAAGAGTTCATTCTCAGCCGCGTAAGTATTGGCTTCGGAACGTTTGACCGCCAGATAGGATTTCAAAAGCGGGCCACCCAACGCCTGATGCAGCACTTCATCAGCCTCTAACTCGTCCAGAGCAGCATCCAGACTGGCCGGTAAACGGGTAATACCTCGTTCTAATCGCTCGGCCTGGCTAAGGGTAGCGGGGTCAATAGTTACTAATTTACCTTTCGAGGGGTGTTTAGCCTGTTTGATCCCGTCTAAACCGGCGGCGATGATACCGCCCAGGGCCAGGTATGGATTATTTGAATTGTCCGAAGCTCTGATTTCCAGGTTGATGCTACTGCTTTCAGTACCCTTCAAGGGTGACGCGATACGCACCGTTGCTTCTCGATTATCGAAGCCGTAGCAGGTGTAGGCGGTTGACCACGATTTTGGCCTTAAACGCCGGTAACTGTTGACACTTGGACAACTTAAGGCGACCAATGCCGGTAAATGCTCAAGGATACCATTTATAAAATAGTAAGCTAGCTGGCTTAGACTATATTGATCCTGGGCATCATAGAAAAGATTACGCCTGGTACCTGAATTCCCTGACGACCAGGCACTCAGATGGACGTGACAGCCGTTGCCAGCTTGATCAAGAAAAGGTTTGGGGGCAAACGAAGCAATTAAACCATGTTTCCAGGCCACGTTTCTTACTGTCTCACGGTATATAATATGATTATCGGCGGCCTGCATTGCCCCGGCGTGCCTTATACTAAGCTCATGTTGACCATGACCGAGTTCGGGATGATAAAGTTCTACGATTAATCCCTGGTCTTCTAAAGCTTTGACAATATCATTTATCAATTCGGCGGTAATAGTCATGCCTATCGAGCTAAAGCAAACAGTCTCATCCAAGGCGGTATAAGTGCCATCGCCATTGCGGTGGGCTAAAGACCATTCCGGTTCAAAAGCTGCCTCAATCGATAAACCTGCTTCTAGTTCGGCTCGTTCTATTTGTTTAGCCAGAAATGAGCGGGGGCAAGCCTCCCAGTTATTACCACTCAATACTGTCATATTGCACAAAACCGAAGCTGAGGCGGGTGCATAGGGTAACACCCGAAAAGTTTTAAGATCGGGCATCAACCTCACCTCGCCGACCCCCCCCATACCGTCTACCACTTGTAATTGGTCCAAAGAGTTCATAGCTTGCATCGCTACGGTTAGCCCAATCCCTCCCTTGAACCGGTCCTGTACGCGCTGCCCTCCCGCTGCTTTGCCACGAATAACCCCGCCGTTGTCACAATACAAAAACCGCACCAGATTGATTCCTTTGGCCTGTATTTGCTGCATAACCTCGGTTTCTAGTGTGGACCGGGGCTGAGTTATTTCCTCTTCCATTTCTTCTTTTATTCCTGTTCTATTCCTCTTCTGTAGTTAACTTGAAGTCCTAGCTGTTTCGACGCTTTACTCGTAATTTAAGCGCACTTTTGGGGCGTAAACTAAAGGCTAATTCCGGCTCAAGTTCAAGCGAGGCTTCCACCAATTCCAAGCTTACTTTTTGAAGCAGGGTTGCCAGAATTAATTTCGCCTCCAGTGGGGCAAGATGTTCGCCCAGACAACTGCGCGCTCCCACTCCAAAGGGTATAAAGGCGAATGGAGGTAACTTTCCGGCATTTTCAGGGTTAAACCGCTCTGGATCGAAGCGTTCCGGGTTAGCGAAATATTGAGGCCACCGGTGGACAGCATAGACCGATACCAGCAGGGTAGTATTGGTTTTGATTGGGTAGCCGTTAAAATCAGTATCGTATAGAGCTTTTCGGGCCAGTAAAGAGGTGGGTGGGTACAAACGCAATACTTCGTTAAAGACTTGCGACAGATAAGGAAGTTGGGCCAAATCGTTCAAGCCGGGTAGTCGACCTTGCAAAACACGGTCCACTTCCTGTTGGACCCGCGTGTACACCGGGGGATTTTTAGCCAGCAGATACCAGGTCCACACCAGGGCAGTGGCAAGCGTCGCCTGACCTGCCCCAAAAATTGTGATGATTTCGTTATACGCTTGTGTATCGCTCATATTTCCGCCTGCCGGATCGCGGGCCGCTAGCATCGCAGCCAGAATATCGGTTTGGTTTGCCTCTGGCCGGTGATGCGCCCGGATAATTACGCCGATGCCTGCTTTCAGGGTCTCTATAGCGGCTTTTGTCGCTTTGTTTGCGGCGTTGGGAAAATCTAACGGCAGATGTAAAGGATGCAAAATAGCATCATTGATCCAGCTAAGAGCCTGGGCATAAGCTTTCCCCAAATTATCCTGGTCATACAAAATTTCAGTGTCCAGTACCAGTTTGCTGATGATACTCATCGTCAGCTTTGACATCTCCTGAGTAATATCCAGCTCAGACCCCTCATTCCACCCGGCCTGATGGCGGTCGGCAAAGGCGATAATGCTTTCTGAGTATTGGGTCAGGTGGTCGGTCTGAAAAATTGGTTGTAAAATGCTTCGCTCGCTTTGATGTGAAGAACCTTCGCTGATCAGAAGCCCGTTACCTATAAAGGGGAAAAATAAATTGCCGCCAGGATTACCTTTATCAATGTCCTGGAAATGCTTCACTAAAAAGCTTTCGATCAGTTGCGGCGAATTAACCTGTACAATATTGGCCGGGCCTACCCGGTACTGGGCAATATCACCGCATTCTCGCAAGGCACGCTTAAATACGGCCAGCGGATTTTGTAAATAAGCCACCGTATTTTCCAGCACCGGCCACCCGGATAATTTAGGGATGCTTTTGTTAATGGGAGGTTGCATCGTTAGACTTAGCTTTCCTGACTTCCTACAAAGTGCGGGCCGATTTATACCGGGCGGCTCATTTTTCTTCAGGCGCACTAACTTTGTGGTGAAGCCATTATAATAGACATATAACATTAAATGGTATGTGTGGTCAGCTATCGAACCTGCTTATATCGGGAGTAAGTTTGAAATTGTATCCGCTACTGCCACATTTTAACACATTTCAAAAAATGCAGTTATTAAATTCAACTAAAAAGGCCTTTTCTAACTCCTTTAATTTCAACGGTTGGTTTGGTCGCCCCCATTTTTGCTGAAGGAGCCTTTTTTGTTGCTTGTTATTCTTTAAAACGGCCTGACCTCTTTAATAAATTCTGTACGGAAACAATAAGAGATGATAGAATGTAGGCAAAGGTCAATTTTCACCAGGAGGGGAATTAAATAAAGATGGCAGCTAAACCCAATGTTAGTTATAGTTTTGTAATGCGGTTGGAGATTCCACAAAAGGTCGGGATGTTGAGCAAGGCGATGCGAGCCATTAGCGGGGCCGGCGGCGATCTGGCCGGGATTGATATTGTACAGGCTACCAATCACATAATGGTCCGCGATATTACCATTTCAGCAACCGATGAATTCCACGCCGATGCGATTATTCAAAAAGTTCAGGAAGTAACCGAATTAAAGATTATCAGCGTCAACGACCGGACATTCATGATGCACCAGGGCGGTAAAATCTCGGTTAACGGTAAATTCCCGATCACTACCCGCGATCAGTTGAGCATGGCCTATACGCCGGGAGTAGGCCGGGTTTGCCTGGCAATTGCCGAGGATAAAAGCAAAGTGTTTACCCTGACCGTCAAAGGCAACCTGGTCGCAATTGTCACCGACGGATCGGCGGTGTTGGGTCTGGGCAATATTGGGCCGGAAGCCGCTATGCCGGTGATGGAAGGCAAGGCCATGTTGTTTAAGGAATTTGGCGGGGTAGATGCCGTACCGATTTGCCTGGCGACCCAGGATACCGAGCAAATCATCCAGACCGTAAAAAATCTGGCTCCTTCCTTTGGCGGCATCAATCTGGAGGATATTTCCGCGCCACGCTGTTTTGAAATCGAGGAGCGGCTGATCGAAGAACTCGATATTCCGGTTATGCACGATGACCAACACGGTACGGCGGTGGTGGTGCTGGCGGCTTTGCTCAACGCCCTCAAGTTTACCGGCAAACCAATCGACCAGATCAAGCTGGTAGTGGTCGGCCTGGGAGCCGCCGGGACCGCCTGTGCCAAGATTATTGCGGTTGCCGGTTGCCGCAATATCGTTGGGGTCGACCTGGAGGGCGCAATTTACCGCGATAAACCTGGCAAACTAACCTCGTCGATGCAGTGGTTTGCCGAACATACCAATCCCAACCAGGAGCGGGGCAGTCTTAGCGAGGTAATCCAGGGTGCCGACGTGTTTTTGGGAGTCTCCGGGCCAGGTGTTTTGAAGCCGGAATACCTGTCGAAAATGAACTCCAGGGCCATCGTGTTCGCCCTGGCTAATCCGACACCGGAAATTATGCCTGAAGATGCCGTGCCCTATGTCGAGGTGATCGCCACCGGACGCAGCGATTATCCCAACCAGATCAATAATCTGTTGAGTTTCCCCGGTATTTTCCGGGGTGCTTTGGATTGCCACGCCCGGCGCATTAATGACACCATGAAGGTAGCCGCCGCCAGAGCGATCCAGGAAATCGTAAGCGACGAGGAACTCAGCAGCGAGTATATTATTCCAAGCGTATTCGATAAACGGGTTGGCCCGGCGGTTGCCAAAGCCGTAATCGAGGCCGCCCACGAAAGCGGAGTAGCGCGGGACATTATCAGTTCTATTCCCACTCGAAAGATTATTACCTTACCGAAGGACACCAAAGCTGCCGGGTTTGTCGACTAGGGTTGGGGCTGGCTCGATCTCCAATAAAAACCGGCTTGACAGGTAAATCGATGGCAATTAGCTCTGAGCAAATACCCGCCCCGGTTCGCGGTAGCGGTCCACTGGCCCTGCTACGGGCAAATAAAGCCTTCCGATGGCTGTGGCTTTCACGGTGCATTTCGGAAATCGGTAATTCGCTGGGTCTGCTCGCGCTGGTATTATTTACCGCCCGCCAAACCGGTCAGGGCTGGACAGTCGCCTTACTAATGCTGGTCGGGGACTTCGCGCCCACCCTGTTCAGTCCCTTGACCGGCACTCTTAGCGACCGGGTGGAACGCAAACGCTTGCTGCTACTCTGCGAGTTAGGGCAGGGGGCTATAATCGGGCTGATCGCCTGGCTGGCGTTGCCGCTACCGTTTTTTCTGGGGCTGGTCGGGCTACGTACCGTTACCGGGCAACTGTTCGGGGCAGCCTCTCGTAGCATTCTGCCGGGTCTGGTTGAACCAGCCGACCTGGAAACCGCCAACGCCGCCCTGGGTATAGGCACAACCGGGCTGGAATTAGTCGGCCCTTTGCTGGCCGCCCTCTTGCTACCTTTTCTGGATGTCTCCGACCTCCTGCTGATAGATGCCGCCACCTTCCTGCTTTCCGCGATGTTATTATTAAATTTACCGGTTTTGCCTTCTGGCAGGCGCGATCCGTCGCAAAAGGGGGCTTTTCTAACCGAGGCTAAAGAAGGTCTGGGCTATATCTGGCACTCTCCGGTTATCCGGTGGCTGACGCTGGGATTTACCGGGTTCGTGGCTTTCACGGCTATCGACGATGTGGCACTGGTATTTCTGGCAAAAGATGCGCTGGGAGCCGGTGATAGCGGCACCAGCCTGGCCTACGTCGGGGCTGGCATCGGCCTTCTGATTGGATTCGCTTTTCTATTTTGGTTGAAAGGGCGGATAGCACTGCCATTGTTGCTCCTGGTCGGGTATACTTTGGGTAGCGGCGGGAACCTGTTAACCGGGCTGGCCGGGACAATTCCGGTGGTTATGCTTACTCAGGCGATCCGGGGGGTCGGGAACAGCCAGATCGATCTTGCCAATAACACCCTGGTTCAACGGCTGGTAGCTCCCGCCATGCTGGGCCGGGTATTTGGTAATCTTTATGGCGCAATCGGGCTGGCGGCTGGCATTTCGTATGTGGCTGGCGGCCTACTGGTTAACCTGATCGGGCCGCGACTGGTGTTTATTCTGGCCGGAGCCGGTGGGCTGGTGGTGACACTAATGCTGGCTCTGTCGTTACCGGCAGCCTTGCGTCAGGCCGGAATCGGTACCGTTACAGCCGAAGTGGAAACCCTACCGGACTGATCTTATTGCTCCTGCCCTTAATCCCACCAGAGAAAAAAGGGTTTACAGTTATTTAAGAAAATGGTAACTACTCAGGCCGTAAACGGAACTAAAGCAGGGGTCGTGGGGGTGCAACCCACGCCGGGGGTCATACAGGCGGGTACCCTATGGGTGCTCCTGTAAACTCTTTTTCTTTTCCCCACACTCTGGAGTGCCTGGGGCGGGGATAGGGGTGGGGTCTGAACAGATACAGAAAAATAAAACGTGAGAAGGAAAAATGTCCAAGAAAAATAAAAACAGACCGGGCGACCATAAAAAACCTAACCAGGGCCAACCGGGCCGGGGGTTGCCGGGTGGGATGCGCGACCTGACCGGTGAACGCCATTTCAACACTCAGATGGCTAAAGCCAGCCGGTTAATTGAAGAGGAAGACAATGAGGCGGCCTTAGTCGTGCTGGCACCACTGGCTCAGAAATACCCCGACCGGATCGAGGTGCTGGACCTGTTAGGGGTGCTGTATGTAAATCAGGAATTGTTCGAGCTGGCGCGAGATACTTTTGAAAAAGCGGTATCGATTGGCCGAAAGAAAAATCAAGTCGATTCGGTAATGCTTTTCAATCTGGCTCATATGTATCTATTGACCGGTTTTCCCTTGCTGGCTTTCCAGTGCTGTACCCGGATCGACTGGGCCGAACTGGAAAACGAACTGGAAGACGAAACCAAAGATATTCGGGAATTCCGCCAGCTAGCGGAAGAAGCTGTCAAGGAAATGGCCGCCAGCAATAATTTACCCCAGGTCGATTTCTTAAAATATGCCCTGCCCATCGAAAACGGACAGTTAGCCCTGCAACGCAACGACGCGCGGACGGCTCAGACTAACTTTGAAGAAGCAGTTCGCCTTAATCCGCAGCTTCCTCCGGCCTATATCAGCCTGGCAATGGCCTTTATGCAGCAGAACCAGGCCGAAAAGGCCATCGAACAGGTCCAGTATGTTTTAAACAAACTGGAACCAAAAAACCTGGCCGCCCTCCTGGCCCTGGCCCGGATTTACCTGAGTCAGGACAACCAGGCCGAAGCACGCCAGGTGGTTGACCGGCTCAAAGATTTGCCGCCTTCTGCGGTCCCGGAAGAAATTGTTCAACGGGCCGAAATATACGCCTTGCTGGAAGATGATCAGGCCGTTTACGATATGGTTTGGCCGCTTTTTCAGGCAGAAACCGACTGGGAGGAGGTCGACCCCGAAGCTCAGGAAGGAGCAATGCTGCTGGCTCTGGTAGCGGCCCTCCATCTGGGTAAAGCCGAGGAGGCCAGCCGTCTGACCGAAGATATTGAAGAGGTAGAAGATAATATTTTGTTAGAGCGGACAATCCTGGCTATCGAAAACGGCGAAGACGGACCCCGCGCGCAGGGCCGCTTTTTCTACAGCGAGACAACAGTTCTTTACCCCGAAGCGACCCGTCGCTACGAAGCATTTGTAAAAGACAGCCTGACAAAAACCAAACCGGCTGATTATCGCAATAGTATGAACCCTTTCTTCCTGGAATTTAAACAGGCAGCTCTGGAAATTACGACTTTTCAATGCTGGTTGAGCAACGAGCAACCGGTCGTGATGGCAATGTTGCTGACCCAGGCCATTGCCTCCGGGGTAGAGGGAGCTAGCGAGTTAGCCCGCCGTTTTGCCTTCAGCCGGACCGGCACCGATGCGCAACATCTGGTAGCGGCGGCGGTGTTGGCCGAAGAAGGTCTGGTGTCGGAGACCGAACCGCTCACGATCTGGATCGATGGCGATCCGCGCACCGCCTCGCTGGACGAGTTAACCCAACTGGTCGGCGGTCTGGAGTAGTCATCGTCCACAAGGCCAGCCTTTTGTAAATTTTGCCAGATTAGACCCCATCCGGTCTCACGGGTGGGTTCTTTTGTGCTTGCATTAATAAAATCCGGCTAGTTTTATTACTTTTACTTGGACTAAATATTTAGTTGCGTTGGAACACTTCTTGCGTTCAATTAGTTTAAAGAAACCGGGAACAACCAGGTAGAAATCAGGTAGAACTGGCTATTCCAGTCTGAACCGGGACAGTTAGGGAGTGGAGTGTAATTATGAGCGACGACCTGTTAAATGATCGAGCGGAGCGGGGCTACAAAAATCCGCTAACCAACCCTTATGCCACCAGCCAGCAAGTGGTGGGCGACCGCTACGAGTTGCTCGATCTGATCGGAGAGGGTGCTACTTCCCATGTCTACCGGGCGCAGGACCGGCGGCTGCACCGGACGGTCGCCGTAAAGCTTTTGCGGCCTGAACTGCGCGATGTACCGGGCCTGGTTACACGTTTCTACCGGGAAGCCCACGCCGTCGCCCAACTTTCCAACCCGCATATCGTCGACGTATATGACTATGGCGAATACAAGAACACCTATTTTATTGCCATGCAATATATTGCTGGGAGCAATCTCAAAGAGTACCTGAAAAAAGAAGGTCGTCTTGCTAGCTCCAGGGTGGTCGCCATCATAAATCAGGTGTTGATGGCTCTGACGGCGGCCCATTCTCAGGGAATTATTCACCGCGACATCAAACCTCACAACATTTTAATCCAATCCAGCGATGAAATGGTTAAACTGGCCGACTTCGGGGTGGCCTTTGCGCCCGATAATATGCACATTACCGCGATGGGTACGCCTATTGGTACGGTGTATTATATGGCTCCCGAACAGGCTCAGGGCGGTCCGATCAGTCCGGCGACCGATTTGTATTCGGTCGGGATAGTATTATACGAAATGCTGGCCGGTCAACTGCCCTTCCAGGGAACCAATCAGATGCAGATAACTCTGCAACACCTCCAGACCCTCCCGCCGACGTTGAGCAGCCTGGGCGTGAGTTTGCCGCCCAAACTGGAACGGGTAGTGATGAAGGCCCTGGAGAAAGACCCGGCCAACCGCTATCAGTCCGCCGACGAAATGCGGTTGGCCCTGACCAAAGCGGTTATTCCACCCAAACAAACGCCGGTAGTAGCGGCCCAGGCGACGGCAGTTATGGCCCCGGTCCAGCCAAAACCACTAGCGAATAAACGTCGCCGCCTTCCCCTGGCAATCGACCTGTTATTGCTGTTATTGATCGCTGCCGGAGCCTGGCTGATTTATAATGGGTTTGCGCGGCCCTCGACCACCACCAACCCGCCGGTCGTAGTGGTCAACCCGGTCCCCACCACAAATACCACCGCCCTTGCAAAGACTCAGGCTCTGCCAACCGCGACCGGCTTACAAAATACCCAGGCTCCGCCAACCGCGACCGGCCTACAAACTGCCCAGGTAGTCTCTGCCGCAACCCCGGCCCCGGTACTGCCAGTTCAATCTGCTACGGAGGCGGCGATTACCTCACCGGCCAATATCCCAACCGTAACACCTGCCCCACCGGTGAAAGCCCAACCGCCGACACCAGTCAGTAATACTGCTGTCGCACCGCCGGTTAATAATACTGCCGCCACACAGCCGGTTAATAATGTCCGGTCGGGCGTATTTGGTACGATAAACGCGACGGAACTGGATAAAGCCTACCGGCGCGATGACGGCACTCTTTTTGGTAGGCCTGAAGTTGCACTTTACGGCCTCGGTACCGGCTACGACCAGGCCGCAACCAGTTTTACGCTCACTAAAACGATTAATAATCAGGTCTTTTTACGGATTACGGGGTTGGACGACGAACGCGAGGAACATTGTAATTTGAAAGTAGTTCTCAACGGGCAGACGATCTTTAATGCCGCCGATACCTTTCCCCAGGTCCCTAACGGCGATATTGGGGAGGGTGGACAGTCGCGTTACTGGGGTCAGATGGAAATCTCGGTTCCCGCCGGACTACTTAAAGCCGGTAGCAACAGCCTGGTTTTGCAAAATACTACACCCGGCCCGAATATTGGCATTCCGTACATCCTGCTCAACACGGTCGAGCTGATCGCCCGCTAGGCTATTTGGCAAAATAGTTAGTTCGTATTTTAATAGGGCTTTCGCTTCTACTAGACATAAATAAGTAGAAGCGAAAGCCCTGGCTTTTTATATATAATTAGCAGCGGCAACCGGAAATTAGCTGTTCTCGTTCAGGTCGGTATCGCTATCGGTCATTCCTGGGCCATAGCCTTTGGATTTACCATCGACCATATCAAGGCTCAAATTCTCACCATCAATGTTAAGTTCGCCAGCATCCGGCACGCCCAGGGCGGTTTCCAGACCGGTACCCTGATCGCCCTGGGTTTTGCGACGACCAATCGCGGCATCGCCCAGGCTTAAATAACTTTCATCGTTTCCTTCGTCCGGGTCAATACCCATTTCGCTATCCATTTCGTACCCAACGCTGAAACCCGGTTCAACGTGCATCCCGACATCATCGGCCAGGCCGGTGGAACCGCCCAGGTAAGGATCATCGCTCAGACCGGAAGCACCGCCCGGCCCGTCGTTTTCGTCGTAATCGCTTTCGCTACGTTGCAGACTGCGGTCGTAGCCGTACTTACCGGTATTGCCGTGCAGATCAGCCGAATCGGTCGCAATTTCGTCCAAACGGCTATTCAACTTTTCGCGTTCCGGGGGTTGTTGTTCGGGCATATTATTTTTTCCTTAGCTCAGATTATTATGGTTAGTCAAACTCATCCTCAGATAAAGGGTTGCAACATTCGTGCCAGAATAGGTCAGGTTGGCTAGACCGGCCTGTATCGCTGGCCCGACTTTTTGGTTAAGATAAAAGTAACTGTTCAGCCTACCCGTTCCGAGGCGGGGTTAGTAGGGCACCCAGAGATGTGGTAATGAATGTCAAGAGGCAATTTCAAGATTGCCTTCATTTTGACAGCCATAGTCACGCTCAAAAGGTTTGCCGCTCCGCTTAAGGGCAAATGCAAGGAGGATCAATTTGCGGGCTACCGCTATTAAAATCACTTTGTGCGGCTTGCCCGCCGCTTTCAATCGCGCATAAAAAGCTTTGAGTATAGGGTTAAACCTCCACCCAGAGGGTACCCGACTATTGGCCGCCATATACAAAGCGGTCCGCAATTCTGGGTGGCCGCTGGGGCCGATGC
>JBBQGA010000060.1:0-23638 GCA_038322625.1 Chloroflexia bacterium | reverse complement strand
CGCCTATCATACTCAAAAAGAATGGCCGGTGGTGCGTACGCTAGTGTGTGATGACGCCCCCGTGTTCAACTTATTAAGTGAACAACTGGCCCTGTGCTGGATCCACGAAGCCAGGCCGTACACCCGTTTAATGCCCCGGTTAGCCTACCACCGGGTAATGTTGGAAGATTTCCGGGGACGGCTGTGGCGCTATTACGACGCCTTGTTAGCTTACACTCAAAAGCCCACGGCCTCGCAGGTTCTATGGCTGCGGGCTCAGTTTGACCAACTCTTCGCCCCCGGCAGTGAGTATGATGGTTTAGAGGACCAGAAGGCTAAGATGAGGGCCAAACGTGAGCAACTGCTGTTAGTGCGCGACGAGCCATACCTACCCTTACACAACAACCCGGCTGATTTGATCGCTCACCTGGCTTTCTCGCAAAATGACTATGCCGCAACCCTTAAATACTTGAGGGTTGAAATAACCCAGGATGGGCAACAAACTGTTATAAAGTATGTTCCTTCCGATTGGGCTATCTGGCGACCGCCAACCCTATCTTTACCCGCAGAACAAAATAATCCTGAGGTACGGCTTTACAATCAGTGGAAATTACGCTACCCCAACGATCCGTTAGCCTATGCTCGACTGGCAGTACTAGAAGCCCAAAACTGTAAAATAAAATTAGCTCAAGGTATATTGGACGAGGGAACCCTTAAAACCAACGCGGCCTTTTTGCCTTTTGTAGCCGGACAACTGCAAAATCTTTGTGCCTGATTATAAACCATAGGGTTTTCTAAATAAATATTTCAGGCCAAAATGCCATAGTCGAAGCGGGTAGTAGAGAAACGAAAGTTTCTGAGGCAACTCTACCCTCGCCCATTCATAAGGAGTAGGGGTCAGTACCTCATCCACCCAGAAATGAAGCCGGTCCATAATTTTGTCCATACTCTTTAGGTACAAATTCCTGGTGATAAACTCTTGAAAGGTGTTAGTGGGCGGTTGATAAAATTGTGAAAGGACTTTCCCGGCCAGATCGAGCTGTTGGGGTAGGACGGCGACAATCCTGGCCGGGAGCGGAACATTGAACAGCGCGTAGGCCAGCACTAAGCCTAGCTGAAACATACGCCGACTGCCCAGTTGCCCAACCTGAGCTTCTATTCGTTCCCAATCTAAATCAAGCTGGTTTCGGAGTAACCCGGCTATATCGCAGATTGCTCCCAAACTGGACCAATTGTCTTTGGCGGCGTGGGCGCAAAGGTATAGCAAAAGGTCCTCCCGGCTGAGGGTTTGTACCTCAAGGCTATTTATTCCCAGGTCGAGTGAATAACTATTGGACCAGATGACTTCAGCTAGCGGGGAAAACGAAAAATGAGCCGGCAAAATCGCCCAGTGTACGTCTACTGACAGGGATTGTAGCGAGTGCCGAAAGGTAAGCTCATAATGCACCTGAGTATATTTTTGCAGAAAGCGTGGGCCAAGTTCAAAATGAGGTTCATAACCGGATTCAGCTAAAATTTGGTAGACCGTCGAAAGTTGGTCGGGACGAATGACCAGATCGAGGTCGACAAACTGGCGCGTGTTTAGCGAATTATAAGCAAGCATACCGGTGACCGGTCCCTTTAACACCAGTACTGGAATATTTCTAGCCTTAAACACTCCGGCCAGTCTTATTAACTCAGCTACTAACCGGGAAGTAGCCATTATATTAGAATAATAACCTAAACTCAGTTTTGATGTAACCTCATCAGGTATTGCCACTATGACTTTTTCCTGAAAATTTAGATAGACCTGTGGAATTACCTTATGAGTTTGGGCCAGCCGTAGAAATCTATTCCAATCCAGGTCTGATTGCAATAATTTATTCAGGCGATTGCGTTGTGGTAAATTTAATTCAGGCTGAACGGCCAGTAGCAATACTTCAAATTCTACCGGGGTTGTTAAAAGAGCATCGTTTTGAAATAATTTAATCAAATCAATTTTCTGGTTTATGCTCAAATTCAAAGCTTTTACATAAGGCGAATAATAGCACAACCTGGAAATTCTTTCACTCACAAAAGCCAATCCGAGGGTTTTCCAATCTCAATGAGCATAATTGGAGCCGAAATTTTAGCGAGTCAGATCTTACGCACCGGGATAAAAGTCAAATTCCGGGCTCGTGGACAGAGTATGTATCCTTTTATTCGTGATGGGTCAATTTTGAGTATTGAACCACTCTGCAACACGCTGCCGCGCAAAGGAGAGGTTATATTTTGTTGGTATTCTACACAAACTGCTGAAATTGTACTTGTCCACCGGTTTTTGCGGTATTTACCGGACGGTCGAGTGCAAACGAGGGGTGATCACCTACCTGAAGCCGATCCCCCCTTGCCGGTTGAGCAAGTCCTTGGCCGAGTAAGCCGAGTAGAACAGGCCAATAGTTGCTATGATCTGGGTAATCCTTTCTGGCGAATAGTTGGCTGGTGGCTTGCAACCTTTTATATTTGGGAAATTTTTTTCCGAAAAGTCGTAGCCCGAACTTTTCTGAGGTTTAGATAGCCTTTTTGAGGTTGCCCAATAAAGGTCAAACAGGGTTTTTTAAAGCCGCCTGACCTTAGCTAAGTAGAAACTATCCTCATAAATTGTCGCATAATCGTAATCATTTCCCATTGACGATTGCTTATATTGATGTTATCCTTTTTGAGGAGAAGGTTTTTGTTTTCCTTTATTACTATTATAGTAGAATATATAGTAGAATAATAGAATTCATAATTAATCGAATGCCTTTGGTTCTACGTAGCAAAGAAGTAAAACGTGAATATTAGCACCTTAATCTATCAAAAAAGTACCTTTGTAATTACTCGTCCTCTCAAACCAGAAACTTTAATTGTGCCTGTTCGAGCTGGTCAGGTTAACCTCAATGAGGTTTATTTGCTAAACGAAGTAGCCGGTCGAATGTGGGAGCTTTTTGATGGGAACCGCAGTGCCGATCAAATCGTTGGCATTATCATTCAAGAATATGACGTTACGGCTCAAGAAGCCTGGACCGACCTCCAGGAACTAATAAATCAACTGGAAGAACGGGTGGTACTTATCCAGGTCAAGCCAAAGTAATCCCAATTTCTTTATTAACTTTTATTAACCTTGGTTCAATCTTAAGACTTTCACTCGAAACCACTCATCATGTTCAAAAGTTGTCTAAAACTTGGACTTATCAGATACAGGAGCGAAAGTCGTGAATCTTCTAATTTGGAAGGTAAGTAAACAAAAATAAATGATCCGAACAATCGACCTACTAGCAACGTCAAATAACGTTCGAGAACAAGCCAGCCCTCCATTGCTCAACCTAATCAAAAAGGCTGTGCCGGTACAAGAAACTCCACTGGTTCAACCGACCCTGGATGTTAATAGCCTGAGCGATTTGCTCCTTTCCAAACGTACCGATGGTCGCAATCCGGTTAGCGGTAGCCTGGAATTAACCGCTCGTTGTAATCTGACTTGTCAGCATTGCTATATTAATGAACCCGCCAACGACCGGGTTGCCCGTAGCAAGGAGTTAAATACTCAGCAGGTTTTGCAAATAATTGACCAGATTGTAGACGAAGGCGGTTTATATTTGACCCTGACCGGGGGTGAGGTCTTATTAAGACCGGACTTTCGTGAGATTTACCTGCATGCCCGCCATAAAGGTCTACTGGTGACAATTTTTACCAATGCCACGCTGGTCACCACCAAAATTGCCGATTTCCTGGCCGAATATCCGCCAGTTTCCCTCGAAATTTCGATTTACGGTTACACTGAAGAAACCTATGAAAAAGTTACCGGCATTAAGGGTAGCTATGCCAAGTTCCGGCGCGGGGTGAGTTTATTGCATGAACGCGGCCTGAAATTGGTGATCAAAACAGTTGTGATGACCCTTAATGAGCACGAATTAGATGATATGAAACAGTTTGCGGCCAACGTGGGGGCTCACTTTGGGTATGATACGGCCATTTTTGCCCGGTTGGATGGCGGAAAACAACCCTGCGGTCTTCGAGTAAGCCCTGAAAATGTGCTAGCCCTGGACCAGGCTGACCCTACCAACGAATGCGAGTTAGTAGAAGCTTTCGAGAGGCAAAAACCGGAAGAGGACGACGCATTATATCGCTGCGGGGCCGGTAAGAACACTTTTCATGTAACTGCCTATGGTGGTGTAGCGATTTGTACTATCTCTAAAACGGTCGACTATAACCTTAAAGACGGTAGTTTTGCCGGGGCCTGGAATGGTCCGTTAAAAGATATGCGCGACCGCAAGAAAAGCGATGTATTTACCAAATGCAAGACTTGCCAGGTAAAACAATATTGTACAATTTGCCCGGCCAAAGCGGCTCTGGAAAGCGGTAACCCTGAATTTCAAATTGATTTTTTCTGTTCGGTAGCAGAATTGCGAGCTAAAAATTTGGGGAGCCAGCGCAAAACTTTTCCGTTAACTGTGATTTAATCTGTTTCTGGAGGCTATTTACCTATGTCGTTTGAACTCCCGCAAGACCGCACTATTGAGCAAGCTAACCATCATAGCGAGCTTACTCCTAACCGGACGCGCAAACCTTACATCAAACCGCTGTTGCAAACGGTGGTTATTGATAGTAAAAATGAAGTGCTTGGCACAAGCTGTTTTACCTCAACTCAAACCTCGCAGCAGCCGGGAAGCGGTTGCAAACAGGTACCGATACCGGCCTGTCATAATTAGTGTATGTGGCTGAGGAAAATTGCAAAGATGTAGTTAAGACCGACCACATCTTTGAGAAGAAACTAACGGTATCGGTCGGTCAATTGGGGTTGATCATTGACTTTAGCGAAAGTGAGGGTTGGCTTGACCTGAGCGATAGTCAGTCAATCCAGCCTTTTGTAGACAGCCTGGCAACGTCTAACGATTTTAATTTGAACCTTAAAATTGAGAGTCGGCCAACCATGTACCTGGAGGGTCCCGACCTGGAGCGCCCTAACTGGCACTATCGGAGTCAGGGTACTCAAAGCAGTTTGTACTGGCGACCACCTTTAATCCAGGGCGGTTGGACTCATTATATAGGATTGGACCTGGCAACCGGGCAAGGGGTGTTGCAATTATCTCAGCCCATCACCTGGCCGGTTCTGACTTATGAGGCCCTTTTCCCGGCCCTGCTGGACAAGTTTATCTTTACTACGTTGCTCAACCAACTGGGAGGGTGCCTTATCCACGCCGCCAGTCTCGCCGATGGACCGCATGGCTTGCTGTTGGCCGGCGATTCCGGGAAGGGTAAAAGCACCAGTAGCCGGCTCTGGCAAAAATATGGTGGCCCGGCGGTGCGTTGTCTAACCGATGAAAGCAGTCTGGTTCGCGCCATCGATGGGCAATTTGTGGTCTTTGGTACCCCCTGGCCGAGTGCCGCTAAAATCGCTGATCCGGGCGGGGTTGTACTTGAAACAATCTATTTTTTAAATCACGCGCCGGTTAACCAGCTTCGCCCGATTGATAGCCGGGCCACCTTACTTAAGCTACTCCCTCAAGGCCGGTTTTCCTACTGGGACATTGCAGGAGTAAGCACGACTCTGGATTTTCTGGTGAGACTGGCCGAAACAATACCAGCCTTCGAGCTAGGATTTGTGCCTGACTTTTCAGTCATAAACTTTGTACGTTCTTTACGCCCGACTGTGAAGTAATTGGGGAACAACCCAATTGGATCAAACTCAACTTTTTGTGGGTCTGGCTGTCGTCGCATTGTTAATCTACTAATGGTATTTTTGTTCAGGTCTGAAAATGTTTGATTTTAAGAAACAGCGTAATATCTTATTTAGAATTTTCGCTCGCAACAAGTTCTCAGGTTCAAGAGCGAGAGTCATATTATTAATACCTGTTTCACTACTCATAGCCAGTATGTTACTTGGGGCTTGCGGTAGCGACGTAAAACCTACCGAAGTCAGCGCAGGGCCGCATACCTGGCTAATAAATGATATTCCGGGCCTTCTTAAACAATTGCCGCCAGCCGGCACCGTTTTCCTACCCCCCCCT
The DNA here is from genome assembly GCA_038322625.1 of Chloroflexia bacterium. Classification (GTDB taxonomy): domain Bacteria; phylum Chloroflexota; class Chloroflexia; order Chloroheliales; family Chloroheliaceae; genus 54-19. Next base: position 17,654 of record JBBQGA010000060.1, on the reverse strand, counting down.
TCCCCCGAACCCGATCAGCTTAAAGGCTGGGACCACCCGGCTGATCGCTGGCTCGATTTGGAATTAGATTTGATCAAAAACCAACAATCGTCCCCCATCCGGGCATCCCGTGGGTTGGCTTTGCTTATGGCCGGGTTTAATGATGGGCTGATCGTGGAAAACCTGGCTCGCCAACAAGGTCTTGCTGTATCGGAGAACGCCTTTCTGGCCGGTATCGCCGAGCCGATTATTATTTATTGCCATCCGGTGTTGAGTAATTTTGCCGAGAATCAAACTAAATTAGCTACTTGGGTAGATGTATGGCAGGGGCGGTCGCAACCGGCGGATGTCGAAGCCGGATTCCGGCTAGGAAAAGCGGTAAGCGATAAAATCATTGCGTACGCCAGAGAGGATGGGGCCGATCAGGGCCGAACTTATTTACCACTGGATTTGATCGGTAGCCCGGCTGAAATAATGCAGGGCCAGGCCAAATTAAAGCCGGTTGCGCCTGGCAAATGGCAACCTACTGCGCCGGATTTCGACCTGGGGCTGCAACCCGATTGGGGTAAGGTCAAGTTGATCGGGGTGAAAGTGGATACAAACTTCAACCTGGCTCCTCCACCCGCCTGGGACTCGCCCGAATTCGACCACGAGCGCGAGTTATTCAGACAAAGCCAACTAAACCTCAGTCCTGAAGACCGCCAATTGGCTGTGTATTGGGCGGGTGGGGCGGGCACCGTCACGCCGGCCGGCCTCTGGTTTCAGAAGGCTGAAAGCCTCGCCAGGCGGGATAATTTTAATCTGGTAAGAACGGTTGAAATGTATTCGTTACTCGCGGTCACAATGCACAATGCCCTGTGTGTGGATTGGAGCTTTAAATACCAGTATATGGAGGCCCGGCCGATTCAGTGGATGAGTACGGTAGATAAAAACTGGCAGCCGGTGGTTAAAACCCCCGCCTTTCCGTCTTATCCTTCCGGCCATGCCACGGTCAGCCCAGCCGCCGCCATAGTGTTAAGTGGTTTCTTTCCCGGTGATACTCAACAACTCCAGCAGTCGGCCCAGGAGGCTGCTCATTCTCGCTTGGTAGGCGGCATCCATTGGGACATCGATAATAAAAGGGGTTTCGAGCTAGGGACCGTAATAGGAAATGAAATGTTAAAACAGAACTCGCCGTTGACCAATGCCAGTGCCGGGGTTATACGGAAGTAATAATATATCTAATCTCTTGAAGAATAGTTTTCGCTCAAGCACAGGAGGCTTATAGTGAGGGTTTTTATGAGGGCTGGTTCTAAAAAAAGGCGGCTTTGGCAGCGCAGCAATTTTCTTGTTTTATATTATTTTCTGGCTGGCTTAGTCGCCCTGGCCTTTTTAACCATTAGCACGGCCCCTGGGGTTGTGCGAGCCGGCAATAATGGTACCATTACCGGCACGGTGTACCGCGATTACAATGAAAGCGGCACGCTGGAAAACACGGCCACCTTTATTGAAGACGGCTTGGGCGGAGTAACGGTGCGCGGTTTCGACGCCAGTAATGTTTTGGTAGGTACTACCACCACCGCCCTCGATGGCACTTATACACTGACTATTACAAATGCCACCGATACTAATATTAGAGTTGAATTCGATACAACCACTTTTCCCAAAGGTGTCCAACCCGCTCATCATGGGGCCGGTTCAGGTGGCACTAATTCGGGTACAACCGTGCAATTTGTAGCACTAGGCGCGACCAAAGTAGATCTTGGCGTCAACGTGCCAACCGATTTTTGTAAAGCCGTCAGTGCCAGTACTACCCCAACCCTTGCTACTCCCTGCTATTTGCTTGGTGATCCTACTCTGGCTCCCAGCAGCACAAAAACGGCCATAGTGGGTGTGCCTTACAATGTAATTGACGGTCATCAGGAAATAGACAACGTTCCATTGGCGAAGGCCAGTGAAGTAGGGTCGGTCTGGGGTGTTACTTTCCAGCCTTCTTCCAACAGCCTGTTTGCCTCGGCCTTTCAAAAACGTCACATGGGTTTCGGGCCACTGGGTACCGGCGGAATTTATCGCGTCGACCGCAACACTTCGACCGTAAGTAATTTTGTAGACCTCAATAGTGCTGCTCTGCTGGGTGCTAACGCGACCGGCGCAAATGTACATCCTAATGGTGGGGCTACTGATTATAAGGTTGATGGTCCATCCTTTGCTCTCGCTACCAAAGACAGTCTGGGTGGTCTGACTATATCCAGCGATGAACTAACCCTTTTTACGGTAAACCTGGCTACCCGCGAACTGATTTCAATTTCGCTGGGGGCTAATCCCGCCAGCCCCGCCGCACCCGCAACGGCGGCGGCTTTGAATTCTATTCCGACCAGTGGTCAGGTCGGTCGTTTTACGATACCTGGTACTACCGCTGCTCTCCCCGGCGCAACTACCGCCTGTGCTATCGGCGATGTCCGGCCTTACGCTGTAAAATACCACGATGGCCTGGTTTATGTTGGTATAGTTTGTTCCAATCAAAGTGGCACCTCGGCCCTGGAAGCTTATGTATATACCTACAACCCGACTGCCAATAGCTGGGGTACTTCGCCGGTTCTTGAATTCCCGTTAACTTACACCAAAGGCGCAGTGGCCTTCGGTTTTACGGCACTACCTGGCCCCCCCAACTTATGGAATAAGTGGATCGATACTTTCAATGGCGACCCGGCTGGCGGCAGCTACTCCTATCCGCAAGCTATTCTCACCGATATTACTTTCTACAATGGCGATATGATCGTTGGTTTACGCGATCGCGTGGGCGACCAGACTGGTCCCTTCACACCTGCTCCAACCGGAGGTACAACAACCTGGGAAGGTATAACAGCCGGTGACGTATTACGAGCCTCACCGGTTACGGGCAGTGCCGTCCCAAGCCAGTGGAATATCGAGAATAACGCTGCGAGTGCGGCTGGCACTCGCACTTTTGCCGCTTCGGCTGGCGCCGGCAATACCCAGGGTCCGGGCGGTGGTGAATATTACTATCAGGATGATTATATTGCTGGTGGTTGTTGTCACCAGGAGACCTCTGACGGTGGCCTGGCTCAGTGGCCCGGCACCCCGGAAGTGGTGGTTGATCGGATGGACCCACTAAACCTACGCTCCGGCGGTTTAGGTTGGTATAGTCATACCAGTGGAGTTAAAAATAAGGTCTACGAGATTTTCCCGAACGACACGCCCGGCGGCGGTACTGGGCCTAATACTTACACCGGTGGTAATCTCTTCCAGAAAGCCGAAGGGCTGGGCGGGGTGGCTTTGATCTGTGACAAGGCCCCGGTAGAAATTGGCAACCGGGTTTGGATTGACACCAATGGCGATGGTATTCAAGAACCAGGCGAACCGGGATTGGCTAATGTCACCGTCAGTCTTTATGACGGAGTAACCAAAGTCGGCACAGTTACTACCAACCCTAATGGCGAATTTTTCTTTGATAGTTCCAACGTGGCGAGTGGCTTGCTGACTAATCATAACTATACGCTAAAATTGGATAATGCCGCCGATTATGTCGGGACCGGCCCGCTAGCGATCTATCAATTAACCACAACCGGTGTAGCCCCGGATGCTAACCACACGGTAGCCAGCATGAAAGCGATCGATTCAGATGCTACTACTACCACGGTAGGGACTCTTAGCAGCACTAACTTTGCTCAGATAAGCCTGACTACCGGAGCGGCCGGTTTTAACAATCATACCTACGATTTTGGCCTGGCAAATTTGATGCGGATCGGAAATTTGGTCTGGAATGACTCGAATGGGAATGGTACCCTTGACCCCGGCGAAAGCGGGATCAGTGGGGTGACGGTTAAACTTTTCCAGGACAATGGCAATGGCACTTTCGACGCGGCCGGTGATACCGTGGTTGCTACTACCGTAACCGATAGTTCCGGTCGTTACTATTTTAACAGTATTACGCCTGGCAAATATTTTGTGCAGGTGACTCAGACTAATTTTAATAGTGGACAACCGCTAAACGGTTTGGTAGCCGATACAATTACCGGTGCCAGCAACAATCAAAATCACGGCCTGGCAGTGGTGGGACAGGGTTCTGTGAGCAGCCTGATCACGCTATTGGGTAATAACGCCCCACTGACTGAGGAAAGCGATGCGCCGCCCTTTATTGGTGGCGACAGTAATTCAAACAACTTCCTGGACTTTGGCTTCAAACCTTCTACGGCCGCCAAAATGCGGCTGGGTAACTATATCTGGAAAGATACCAACAACAATGGTATCGTCGATGGGGGCGAAACCGGGATCGCCGGGGTGACAGTCAACCTTATTTTAGACTTAAACGGCAATGGTATCATTGATGCCGGCGAAGCTTCGCCGTTTGCGACTACCACTACCGACGCTTCTGGTCAGTATTATTTTAATAACCTGGACCCTAATACTACGGGTCAGGATTACCTGATCCAGGTCCCGGCCAGTCAGTTCGCGGCTGGTCGTCCGCTGGTCGGTCTGCAAAGTAGTACCGGTGGGTTTGGTAGCCCGGTCGAAACCGGCTTGACTACCGGTGGCACCGCCTCCGCGAACAATAATCTTGATCACGGCAAGGCTACCGGCGCAGTAGGCACCGATGTAGTCAGCCAGAAAATTATCCTGGTTTCCGGGGCCGCGCCGGTGGGTGATGAGGCAGATGCAAGTACGATCTGGGCGGGTGGCGATAATAACTCAAACCTGACGATTGATTTTGGTTTTACACCCTCCGAACGGTTGGGTAACTTCGTATGGAACGATGCTAACAATAACGGGGTAGTGGATGGTGGTGAGACGGGTATTGCCGGGGTCAAGGTTAATTTGTACCTCGACAATGGCAACGGTACCTTTGATCCCACCGCCCCTTCAAACCCGGACAGCCTGGTGGCTACCGCGACCACCGATGCCACCGGCCATTATTACTTTAACAATGTGGCTCCTGGTAACTACTTTATCGAGATGGACCAATCAGATTTTGTGACGGGTGGGACTTTAATTGGCTACTCCAGCAGTAATCCGGCGGCTTATGAAGCAAGTTTGGCTTCACCGGCCTCCGGTACTAATGGCGTGGATCACGGTAAGACCGTAAACGTTAGTGGACAAACCCAAAGTGTCGTCAGTTCGATTATTAATCTGGTGGCGAATACTGCCCCTACCGGGGATGAGGCAGATGCAAGTACAGCCTGGCCTGCTGGAGATACTAACTCGAACCTGACCCTCGATTTTGGTTTTAATAACACAACGACCTTCCGCATTGGCAATTTCATCTTTAACGATGCGAACAAAAACAATAGGGCTGATGCGGGTGAACTTGGAATTCCAGGGGTCAAGGTCAACCTGCTTAATTCTACTGGTAGCGTGATTGCTACTACTACTAGCGATAGTAACGGTTTTTACTACTTTTATGATGTAAGTGCCGGAAGCTATCAGGTGCAAATTGACGCCTCCAACTTTAATACCGGGGCTGTCCTGGCCGGGGCAAGTGAGGATGCTTTAACAAACAACAATAACAATAGGAACCACGGCACTCGTACCGGCACACTTGGGGCTGGCGGGGTTGTCAATGGCCCCCTGATTACACTTGCCCTTAACACCGAACCAACTGGCGACGAAGCCGATGCGCCAGCATATATCTTTGGCGACAACAACTCGAATTCGAGCCAGGATTTTGGTTTCTTCTCGAATAGTGCTAATTTACTTCGGCTAGGTAACTACGTCTGGAACGATACTAACAATAACGGGGTGGTAGATGCCAGCGAGACGGGAATAGCCGGGGTCAAGGTTAATTTGTACCTGGATAACGGTGACAATACCTTCAACGCCGCCACCGATAGTCTGAAGGGAACTACCACCACCGATGCCACGGGTCATTATTACTTTGATAACCTTACAGCTGGTAACTACTTTGTTCAAATTGATAAGGCTAACTTTAATTCGGGCTCCCCGCTGTATCTAAAGAGTAGTAGTACGGGAGCGGCTGGTACGACTGTCACCAGTGCCAATCAGTTTCCCTACGAAAATCTGACTATCTCCTCGGGTATAAACAATGAGGATCATGGTAATACTGTCGCGAACAATGGCGTGGTTAGTCCGTTAGTAACTTTAAGTGTTGGAAACGCCCCAACCGGCGACGAAACCGACGCCGGTTCGGCCAACTTCTATGCAGATGCTAACTCCGACCTGACCATAGATTTTGGTTTTACCAGCCAGATGCGTATCGGAAATTATGTCTGGAATGATAATAACAACAATGGCGTGGTGGACAGTGGTGAAACGGGTATCAGCGGGGTCAAGGTAAATCTGGAGATTTACAATAGTACCGACAATAGCTATACCGTAATTGGTACCACGACTACCGATGCCGCCGGTCACTACATTTTTGATAGCAGTAACGTACCCAGTGCCCCTGGTGGTCTATTGCCCGGTAATTATGTAGTGCAAATAGACCCGACCAACTTTAACACCGGGAATCCCCTTCAAAACCGCGCTCCAAGTTCTGCGCGCGATGGTTCGCCTACCAATAATACCAACGATGGGGCCGCGCAGGCTGGTAGCGGGGTGCTTAGTCATGTCTTTACACTGACCGCCGGCGGTGCCCCGGTCGGGGATGAGAGTGACGCCGGTACTACTTTTGCAAACGGGGATAACAATTCCGACCTGAGTGTAGACTTTGGTTTTACGCCTATCCCGACGCGTATCCAACTGGCCTACTTCCACACCACTACTAACGGCAATTCAGTTGAGATCGACTGGACGACTGTAACGGAGGTAGAAAATCTTGGATTTAATGTGTACCTCAAACCGGCCAAAGGGCCTGCTATTAAGTTAAATTCCAGCCTGATCCGGTCTCGCCAGATCACCGGTCATCGCAAACTTGAGTATCATCTAAGCGTCAAAAATCCGGGCGAAGGTCAGTATTGGTTGGAAGATGTCAACAACTCCAACCGCACCGTCGAGCATGGTCCTTACCTGCTTGGGCAGACTTTTGGCGAAAATCCGACCGAAGTTAATAGTCAGCCTGAAAAAGCTAGCCCGGTTCAAGTTCGGATTGACAAAAACCAATCAAACCGGCTTCAGGGTCATTCTTACGATCTGCAGATTCAGAAAGCTGGCATATACCGACTGACCTATGAGTACCTCACAGCGCAGGGTCTGGATTTCAAGGATGCCATTCCAAACCTGATGTCTTTGTATGGACCAAATGGAAACGCTAAAATCAAAGTAGTGGCAGCCAAACCCACCGGTTTTGGGCCGGGCGACTATATCGAATGGGAGGCCGCCACTTACCATAATATTTACACCGATTACAATACTTATGTGTTAACTACCTATACTTCAAAGTTAGCCCAGGATATTGGCAATTCATTAAGTGAGGCTGTCACCACGGCTGTCCCACCTGGGCCAGGCCAGAACACCCGCCAGGTGACGGCGCGTATCGAGCAAAATAAGTTTTACTGGGATAGCGCAGATGGTAATATCGATCCCTGGTTCTGGGATTATCTGGATACCTACGATGCACCGAGCGCGGATAAAGAGTTCAGTTTCGATTTGCCAGATTTATTGGGCGGGGGTCAGGGTGCTAACTTTAAGGTTTACTTAAGAGGATTTTTGGCGGATAGCGGCCTAAACCCCAACCACCAGGCCCATGCCTGGTTGAATGGCACCGACCTGGGAGTGGTAAGTTTTAACGGCACCGACGCCGGTATTATCAAGTTTAATGGCAAAATGAATCTTCAACCGACCGGTAATAAATTGCGGCTGATGTTGGATAAATTGCCTGGTGCAAGCAAACCCTATGATTTGATCTTGTTCGATTATCTCGAATTTACTTACCCGCAGAGTCAAATACCGACCTACGACACGCTGGTAAGTGTCCGGGAACATCAGGTTAGCCCAATGGTCAAAACCGAAAAGGTTGATTACTTGATCATTGCGCACCCCTCTTTCCTGGGTGGTCTTCAACCATTGGTCGATCTTCACACCCAAGAAGGGTTAAAGGTTAAAGTAGTTGATGTTAATGCGATTTATGATACTTATAGTAACGGTATTGTAGACGCCCGGTCCATCAAAGCTTACCTGGCAGCAGAACAAAAACGTAATGACTTGAAGTATGTTCTCCTGGTGGGTGGAGACAGTTATGACCCGATGAATTATTACGGACAAATACCCGGCTACCCGACGAGTAGTCCTAGCTTTGTACCGAGTCTATATAGTGTCGACCATTACAGTTTCCGCGCTCCCAGTGATCAACTGTATCTTGATACTAATTCAAAGGTGGCAATTGGCCGGTTACCGGTGCAAAACACTACTGAATTGAGTACGGTTGTCGGCAAGATTATAAAGCTGGCCCAGGCCAGCCATAATCATCAGTTATCAAAAGGAGCCACTTTTGTCTCCGATAACGGAGCAGATTTTGACGACCTTAACAATACGCTGGCCGCTACTGTGCCCCAATCAAAATACTCTGTTCAGAAGATTTACTCGGATAATAATCTGAACCCGGATCAGGTTCTCTCGCAGTTAGTCAATCAGATTAATTCGGGTAATATCCTGGTTAACTATACCGGACACAGCGGAACTAATGGTTGGGGTTTGCAAACCATATTGCGAGCGCGGGATGTAACAGGTTTAACCAACAGTGCAAATCCGCTGGTAGTAGTACAATGGGCCTGTTACAATACTTACTACGCTTCACCATACAGCCGGGGATTGGCCGAGACATGGTTAACCTCTAGTGGCGGAGCAGGCTTTGTGTTAGGGGCTACCAATCAGAGTCTAACCAGCGAACAGACCGAGTTGGCTACCCGTTTCTACAAAAATGTCTTCGAGGCTCACATGAGCCTGGGACAGGCGCTTTCAAAGGCCAAAGTCGATATGTTAGCCACAAATCCCGCTTTGAAGGATATTGCCGATGGTTATGTAATAATGGGAGATCCGGCCTTAAATATCACCTAATCAGATATTCCGTAATATCTAAAAATACAACCGACTGCGGCTTGTTAAGTTGTAATAGCTACACCTTGATCTGACCTTTCTGCTTTATGCCTGACCGTATAGAGATAGAGGGTCAGATCAAGTTTTATTTTCAGGTCGACTGGTGTCAAAGCCTGACAATCTTGGTGATAAATGAAATTAAATATTAATAAGAAACTTTTTGTGAGGTTGGAATGACCAGCCGAGGTAAGAATTTTATTGCTATGTGCGTGAACCCAGCTTGAATCAATCGAGGCAGCCAAGGTAATTCAATTAGCAAATCTGGAATTGGACTGGTTATTATTACTAAATCTTGCCAGGCATCATTCGCTGGTACGATTATTTTACCCATAACTTAAAAAGTTTGCGCCGAGCAGGTACCAGTTACCGTAACACAACAATTAAAGCAGGAAATTCATACTGTTTCCTCGCTGTACGATCTTACAGTTATTCCGGTAATACGTAACATATTAAGCAATCAGCCTGGTATAAACGATCAGCCGTTTGTTATATAGTCCCGCCGACCGGCTATAAACCCCGCTACAGGTAATTAAATTTAAATGGGCCTCACTGGCCGGACCAAAGATATTTTCCAAGGGGGCCTCGCTCAAGCCATAGGTTTTAAGTTCGATCACGCCAAAAGTTAAACTATTACCAGCCGGATCGGTCAGGTAAATTGAGTCGCCCGGTTTTAATTTATCCAGGTCCCAGAAGACCGCCCGGCTGCCCGGTGCGTCCAGATGTCCGGCGATAACCGCGTTGCCTATTTGGCCGGGTTTATAGCCACCTTCCCCAAACCAGGCGGTATTCCAGATATTTTTGGGTACATCCATCGTCCCGGTCCGTGTGACACCCACTCGCTCAACAAAAGTATCGACCGCAATGGCCGGTATCCGAATCTTGTAAGGTATCAGTCCCGGATAGGCTGGCGGTGTGGTAAGGGTAGGGCTGGCAACGGTCGACGGCACTTCGGTTGGCTTGTTGGTGGTAGCCGGGGCCACAGTGGGAAGAATGGCAGAGGTAGCACCGGGCAAAACCGTCGTGGGTAAGGTTGTCATTATGGTGAGGTTGGGCTGCGTGGGCGACTGCCGAAGTGGGTCGGTAGGGCCGGTAGGCAACACTCCCACCGAGGGGCCGGGCGTGAAACTTATCAGACCACCTTTTGTCTCATTACCAGCCGTTGAAACAGGGTTAGCGGCTGGTGTGGATAAAACCAGCCAGCTTACCAGGCCAAGTATTACTAGCAGCAAGAGAAGAATTATAAGGAGTGGTCGACGACGGGGTGAAAAAAAATTCAACATCTTGGATTATAACCTTTACAATTTATTTTCGTAACTAATCAGGCTCCACCCCTGACCCCTTATACCCCCCGGAGGGCACCCAGGGGGTACTCGACCCCTACTACCCCCGCTTTAGTTCCGTTTACGGCCTGAGTAGTTACTTATTTTCTACTAGATCGGCGGCGAGAACTTCGTCAGCTTGGCGGTCCTTTCCGACCTCAATTAGTTTATCATTGGGGTTAAGAGGAACGGCTAGGCGGTGGCTGAACCAGGCTATTGCCATAAAAACCAAATCGTTAATAGTACGGAGTACCCGGTTAAAGGTAACGGCCACCAGCACTATCGGCCAGGGCCAGAGCAAGGCTAGCCAGGCGGCCAGGCTAATTTCAATCACTCCCAGCCCCAGCGGCACAAAGAAAAAAAGTCCAGAAAGTAAGGTGATCGCGGCCCCGGCACTGACCAAATATAGTAAGTTTAGGAGCGAAAGGGGAACTGCGCCAAAGGCTAGACCCAGACAGGCCAGTTTCAAGCCGTTCAGGAACCAGAATAAGGCCGAAAATCCGGCAGGTTGCCAGCAGCGCAGTGTGGTCTGGGTCTGCTCAGGCCTGAAGAATTTGGTGAGCAAAGGTTTTAGCAAATAGCGAGGTAGCCCGGCGATAGCGGCGATACCTAGCCCACCCGTCAAGACTAAACCGGCCAGCACCGGCCAGTTGGTCCCAGGACTTCCAGGCAGTAGCTCTAGCAATAGTCCAAAAGAAACCACTCCTACCAGCCCAGCAACGAGCAAATGAAGTAGTTGGGCCAGGGCTGCCAGCACCGGTACCAGCTTGCGGGATAAGCCGATCTGCGGGGCAAAATAGATCAACCCGGCGACCGGCCAGATGGCACCCGGCAGATACCGGGCCGCTCCGGCCACCGAAAGAGCTAACAAAGCACCCCGGTAGCCTTGCTGGCCGCCTAAGTGTCGGGCGCAATTCCACCAGACCCGTACATAAACCAGCGAACCCACTAAATTCAGGCCCAGAGCCAGGCCCAGCCACAGGTAGTTGGCCCCAGCCAGACCGCTAATTATTTCCTGCCGGTACCGGTAAAGGGTCCAGGCCATCAAGGTCGTTACGCCCAGCCCAATCAGATAGCGAAATACCGACCAGACCCGCTTTTTGTAAGATTTCCCCAATATTGGTGGTATTGTTTGAACAGTTGACATAAATAGTTATACGGCCCTGTTCGATGAATGTAACGCCGGTGCCGGTGGCTGCGCCTGAGCTGGCGAGCGGCCAAAAAGTTTAAGCCACAGAAGCCGGGGCATAATCTGAACCAGACCCCAGGCCGCGCCGCTTCCCAGGGCCAGCGCGCGCACCTGCAATAAAACCCAGGTGGCCGCAAGCTGGGTCGGGTCTTTGGACCAGGTGCGGCTCAGAATGGGTAGAAAGGTATATTGAAGGATGCCTTCGGTAAAGATTAGGCCCAGGCGGCTCAACCGGGCAAGTTTCGTGCGTCCAGTGAGGCCAGTCAAGGCCAGCAGGGCTATCGCGGTCAACAACATCTGAAATTTAGCCGCCTGTGAGGTATGCGAATCGCCCCCAAGCTGACCTGGATAGTCGAGGTAAAGCCTGACTCGCCAGCGACCGATCTTAAACTTTCGCCAGAAATAGGCTTTTATAGTAGCCGGATGGGAGTGGTAAACCACCGCCGTCGGTTCAAAGCAGAAGCGGTAGTTATAACGGCGCAAACGCCAGCCCAGTTCGGCGTCCTCGACGACCGCCCCCGGCAGATTTTCGTCAAAAGGGTGTTGCACCAGAACTTCGCGGCGGTAGGCTGCCGAATAAGTATCACAAAAATCAATCTCGGTCTTTTCGCGCTCAAACCGTTCGTAGCGTTCTTCAAATTCAGTCTGGACGAAGCGTGCCACCGGAGAGGTTTGCCGGGTTTTATAGATGCCCTTTATTCCGGCAACTTCCGGTGCAGCCTTTTCCAATCGAGCGGTAATTCGCTCGGCCCAGCTGGCGGCTGGCACACAATCGGCATCAGTAAACAAAATTATTGCGGTCGATTCGCCGCTCGCCAGCACTCCCTGGTTTCTTGCCCGTGCCGCCCCGGCGTGCGCGATTCGGATCAACCGGACGTTGTAACCCGGTACAAATTGATTTACCACTTCGCCGGTATTATCAGTTGAGCCGTCATCCACGACGATGATCTCAAGGTCCAGGTCTTCAAAGGTCTGGGCGACCAGACTTTCTAAACATTGACGGATGGTGCGGGCTGCGTTGTAGGCCGGTACAACTACCGCCACTTTGATCGGGTAGGTAAACATTTTTCTTTTATTTCTTCAAAATCGTAGTAGATCGAGTTGAACCAGGCCGGTGTAGCGGCAATAGTTCAAAATAAGACGTTTCAAGATCGGTTTGATAAGTTATGACTGCTTTATAGTTCGATTTACTTCCTACTCTTTCGCTTTCTCTTTCTCCATAAAATCTTGTTCCAACCTGTAAACCCGTAAACCTGTAGGGTAGGTTTACCAATCCCTGTTTTCTTCAGAGGGTTTTCTGGCTGACTTATGTTACATTTTAACTTCAAATGATGAAAATTGCTACTGCTTTTTTAAAGATATGATTAAACATAATATTATGAGAGTAGAAACTTTGCTAAAGCTGGTCCTAATTGTTATAATTGGTTGATAAGGTCTGCAAAAGACTTTACCAACCTGTAAGTATTATTACCGGAATCGTTAAACCAAAGTTATGATTGACAAAAACACACCCTTCGACCCAGCCAACCCGGTTTCCCCAGCTTTACCGTCTATCGTAGTCCCAGCCCGGCGCGGTCTCTTTAAACCTAAAAAAGCCGACCGGCCCGCAAAACCTTCAAAATTCCCCTGGCGTACTCGCTATATTGTACTCCTGTTTGTGATGGCATTTTTGCTGATAACGGCCTTCTACGGCTTCTTTACCTTCCAGGCCGTAAAACAACAGGTAAACCAGGGAGTAGCCCATTTGCAAACAGTTCAGAGCAGCCTGAAACCAGAAAGTGCAAAGTTAAACCAGGCTGTGTTCGATCAGGTGCATGGTGAATTGCTGGCTTCTCAAACAAATTTTCAGCAGGCCCGGCAGGATTTGGGTTTGTTCGAGGGAGTATTACCCTGGTTTGGCTGGCTGCCCGGCGTGGGCTACGATCTTTCTCATCTTCCGACCCTTTTGCAAATTGCCGAGAAAAGTGCCCAGACCGGCGTACTTGTAATAGAGGGCGGTCAGCCGGCCCTGCTGGCTCTTTCAACCGATACCGGCAATAGCCCCGACGCGTCCAAATCGGCCTTAAGTACCGGCGGTAACAGTAAACTTATGACCGCGCTGGATTTATTGGGTAGTCCGGCGGCCCAGCAAAAATTTGAAAAAGCCCAGGGGCTGTTGAACGAAGTCAGCCGGGCACAAGCCGAGCTTGATCCGGCCCGGCTCGGCCTGGAGCAGTCCCATAAAGCCCTCGAACAGTTAGATCGCCAATTACCGGTCCTACAGGACGGACTGGGTTTGGTGCGCCAGCTTCCCGCGTTTATGCCGGGACTGCTGGGTAAAGCCGGGCCGGTCAGCTATCTGGTGGTGCTTCAAAATAGCGACGAACTCCGGCCCACCGGGGGATTTATCAGTGCGGTCGGTTTGGTCTCGCTGGATGCCGGTAGGCTAAGTGTTAAGAGCTTTCAGGATAGTTATGCGGTAGACGCCAATTCCAAAAACCTGACCGCCTCCCTCGAACCATTGGTACGATATATGGGCGCGGTTTATCTGACGCTTCGTGACTCCAACTGGTGGCCGGATTTTCCGACTTCGGCTAATAAGATACTTGAACTTTATAACGCCAACCAGCCAGGTCAGCCCCAGGGTTTAATTGCGCTGGATATAAAGACGGTGGGCTATCTTTTTGAAGCCCTCGGCCCGGTGGATTTGCCTGATTACCAGGAACACCTGACGGCCCAGAACTTTGAGCAACGTCTCCATTATTACTATTTATCGCCTGGCAGCCCGACCGGTGGCGATTGGTGGCTAAAACGTAAAGACTTTATCGGAGTCGTCATGAAAGCCCTTCTAGCCCGACTTAATAATGCGACGACTCAGGACTATTTGAAGCTGGTCACTCAGCTAAATCTGGCAGTCAGCCAGAAGCATCTGCAATTATATTTTAGCCAACCGGCGGTCGAAAAAGAACTGACCCTCCGAGGTCTGGATGGGGCGCAACTGCCGGTAACTCCGGCGACCCTGACCGGGAACGCTCCGGCTATTAGTGATTATCTGATGCTGGTAGAATCCAACGTAGGCTTCAACAAGGTCAATCCAAAAATTGATCGCCAGTTGGATTACTCTGTGAGTGCGCCGGGTCCGGGAGCCAGTCTGTTTGCCAGCCTGACGATTACTTACACCAGCCGGGCCGGAGTGCGCGAAGGTACCGAAGCCGGTAAGTGCGTCAAGGTTGCCAAGTACGATTCTAGCTATGAGGCGATGATTAACGGTTGTTACTGGAATTACTTGCGGTTATATGTCCCGGCGGGCAGCCAGTTAAGCAGTACCGAAGGCTTTGAACCGACCTTACCGGTCGAGGTTAGCAGCGATAATGGTAAAACCGTTTTCGCCAGTCAAATCACAATTCCACCCGGCCAAACGGTAGTAATCAGACTAAATTATACCTTACCCTTCCGGTGGCAAACGCAAACCAGCTATTCCCTATCTCTCCAAAAACAGGCCGGGATAGATCAGTTGCCGACTTCCATAAAGTTAGACCTGGCCGGAAGAACAGTTTCGCGCGGTCTTAATTTAAATAAAGATCAAATATTAAATCTCGGCTTGCCGGTAGGTAATAACAATAGTGGTTTTACGCTGGCCGGTCTTTTTAACTTTAAAGTATTGTGACATTGTCTGGCACAGTAAGTATTAAATGTGAACTCCGGTAGACATTAGCGCAAGAGTAAAGGATTAGTTTAACTATATGTGTGGTATAGCGGGTTTGATCGCCAGTAGCGGACCTTTAGAAAATCATTTTAATACTGTGAGTGGGATGACCGAGGCCCAGGCTCACCGGGGTCCAGACGATAGTGGGATAGAGGTGGTCTGTTCTGATGAAAACGGAGCCACTATAGTTCTTGGTCATCGGCGGCTGGCGATAATCGATGTACCCCCTGCCGGTCATCAGCCAATGATCAACGAATCGACCGGCGATTGGATTACTTTTAACGGCGAAATTTATAACTACCTCGAACTGCGTCAGGAACTCGAAACGGTCGGTCAGGTATTTCGGACCGGCACCAATACGGAAGTTATCTTGAAGGCTTTCAGCCAGTGGGGGAAAATTGTGTAACACGCTTGCAGGGTATTTTTGCTTTTGCTATAGGCCATCGCGCTGGAAATGGTCATCCCGGCTACCTGTTTATTGCGCGTGATCAATTAGGCGTTAAACCCCTTTATTATTGGCAGGACAGCCAGCAATTCTTGTTTGCCTCGGAAGTACGCGCCTTACTTGGTACCGGTCAAGTACCGCGCCGCTTAGACCTGGCCGGGTTGCGCTCGTATCTGGCCTACGGCTCGCTTCAGGAACCGCTAACTCTCGTCCAGGGTATTTGTTCGCTCCTACCAGGCCATACCTTAACCTGGCGGGCCGGGCAGGTTTGCATCAAAAAATACTGGAAAATTCCCGGTCCCGACCAGGTCGAGAAAGTACATCGTCCGGTTTGCGAGGTTTATCCACAGATTTATAGCACAATGGGGGAGGCTGTAAAAATCCAACTTGTGTCGGATGTGCCGCTTGGCGCATTTCTATCTGGCGGTATAGATAGTACTGCGATTGCCGCGCTAGCCCAAAAAGCCAGCTCCCGTCCGATCAAAACTTTCAGTATTATTTTTGACGAACCGGCTTATGATGAAAGAATCTATGCCAGAGCCGCCGCCCAGCAGATTGGCACTGATCATACTGAGCTTTGCCTGACCGAAACCGAAGTAACCGGAAACAATTCAAATCCGGTCAGGTAGGATGGGGCCGGGTTTGGAGCCTTTTTGTACTCCGCAATTGGCTAAAAACAAATAATATTAGTGAGTAAAATGTAGGATTCAAGTTTAAACAAAAGCGATGTTTACTGGTTTTAACCGGGGCTTTTCAGGCGGATGGAGGAATAGCAGCAGTAAACCGGTTGGTAATCCGAACCCTGGCGGACGAGGGTTATCAGTTAAATATTTTTTCACTTAACGAAGATAATGTCAGCCTTGATCCCAGATACGTAGACCCAGGCCAGGGTCAGAGTTTTTAACAAAAACAAGTACCGGTTCACTCTGGCAGTCTAGTCGGCTCTGCTAGACCCCGGCTATGACTATATTTTTGCTGATGCGGTTGGCAATTTCAGATTACACCAAAGAGCAGGTTTGCAAACAGTTCCCGAATTTGAATATAATTACCTGCGATTTGGCCCTCGATCCGGTACGGCACAGCGATTCACTACCAGAGAAGCCCCAGATTTCTTGTAATCGAATTGAGGTTTGCGCGGTGGATGGCTCAAAGCAGGTCCTTGGGGAACAACTTATAATGCCGAGCTAAATTTTCAAAGCATATTGAGGATATATTGCTTGCATCACATGAAGCTAAAAAGGAGTGCCCGACCGATGAGTGATAATTTTACCGATATGGAACGGCGATACCGGGAGAATAGCCTACCCTGGAATGTCACTCTCCCGCCACCCGAAGTGCTGGAAATGACCGAGCAACTGGCCCCCGGACGGCTGCTCGACCTGGGTTGCGGGGTCGGTCGCGCCTCTATTTATATGGCCCGGCACGGTTGGCGATGCGATGGGATCGATTTTATCCCTCAAGCTATCGAGATGGCCCAGGCGCAAGCCCGCGCTGCCGGGTTAGCCGAACAAATCAACTTTTATAACCGGTCGGTAGCCGAATTGGATTTTCTGGAACCGTTCTACGATTTTGGGCTGGATGTCGGCTGTTTGCACTCCCAACCACCGCCGGTTCAAACGCTTTATGTGCGTTCATTGGCCCGGTTACTGCGTCCGGCAGGGCATTACTTGCTGTTTAGCCGGTTGAAGATGGAGGGCCAGGCTGAACAAAAATGGCTCACCGAGCAAATAATTGTCGATCTATTTGAAACTGACTTTATCATTAACCGCTATCAGGCGGGCACCTCTCCCTTTGGCGAGGTGGTCGCGCCGTCCGCCTGGGTCTGGATGCAGCGAAAATCCAGAGATTTATTTGTCTGAGTCAATATACCACTCACGCTTTGCGGCTCAGTGGAAGATACACTATCAAAGTTCACAAGTTGCGGTTTCAAGGGTCTGAAATTTTAAGACTAACAGCTTGTCCAACTCAGCTTGGTGTTTGCCAGTGGTCTGGCTTAAACACTCACTTATGGCCTGTTTGAACCCTTCAAACTTTTCGTAATAATGCGAATAT
>JBBQGA010000059.1:0-24599 GCA_038322625.1 Chloroflexia bacterium | reverse complement strand
TGCATTCAGTCGGAAAAGCGCGTAAGGTAAAAGGCACGAGGTAGCTCCTTTGGTTAAAGTTTTCAGTTATCAGCACCTGAAAGTAGGCCACAGAACTTACCTCGCTGCTTGCCCTTTTCTTATTTGAATGGTATTGGGCTTTACACATTATTTCCAGGGTTAACTGGCGCATATCGGTAAATATATCGCGTGTCTCCCCCCTTTCCATTGGTTGATCATTCGGCTTGAGAATTCTGACGTGGTTTGAGCGTACTGCTGCAGCTTTTGTTTATGAAAGGCCGGTTGAGTCAGGCGGCGCGGGCGTGACCAAAATTCACCCTCACTGGTTAAAAGTCCGTTTCCTCCAAATAGTCTGGTTGTATTCCAGCTTTTACCTTTAATAAAATTGCGGCGTTTGCTAACTAATATTTCTTCGATAGTATCAAGTTCATTGACCACATAAGCTGTAACGTGGAAAATACGAAACCGAAAAATCCCGTTATACTCTTGGGTATAGTTAAGATAAAATTTTTTACCCTCGCGCTGGATTTGCTTCAAATTCCCACTTAACAACCTCCCTTTTGGGAGAGGCGGCAATTTCTTCTCCGGTGGTTTAACCATAGTTGTAGTCATATTTTTCATTTCCTTACCTTGATCAAATCTGTAATAGCAAGTATATTTTCTTCAAATTCCATGGCAAACGCTTGTTCTTGCCCCCAATTCAAAAACTTATTGTAAATGTCTTTGGGTAATCCTTGACAAAGCGTTTGACCAGGGATGTGTCATCAGCAACTTAAAAAAGCTCACTCTTTTCTTTACTTTACAAGGTCGCCTGGATGGGTTAAGATTACATCAGTCTAACCTTACAGGTAAGCAAGCTATTCGCGGCAATACTTTATTGTAACTACACACCAAACCACTGTAAAGGACCGAAGCAGGGGTCGTGGGTGTCCTGCGGGGGGGGTACAACCGGGGTCTCCCCTGTTAAAACCTTTTTTTCTTCTTTTCCCCTCCTTGAGGAGGGGTCAGGGGTAGAGCCTGCGTAGTTACACTTTATTTAACATTTATTTAAAACAGGAACTGCTTTTCAAGAAATATGCCCAGCAATCAAAATTCACGGCGCGGCCCGACCCAAGAAGAACGCCGTCGCAGAGCCGCTAACCGGCCACTTGGTGGCGGTGGCACCCCCACCCAGAACCCAAAAAAGTTAACTCAACGGAGTAAGACTTCTGGTGTTCAGCAGATCAGTGCGGTCATTGCGCTGGTGATGCTGGTAGCGGTTTTGCTGTCGTTGCTGCCTTCCTGTATTCAGCAGGTCAATGCTTCCGAGCTCTTACCGGTCGTGCTAACTCCCCGGCAGGACACCCCCGCACCCGCGATCAGCTTCGGCAGTGCGCGTTATCTGGAGCAGCAAACCGCCGAGGATGTCCCGACCGCCTCAATGGCGGAACCGGCTAGCCAGGACCCCTCAAAGTTGTATGTTGGCGAGACCGGCCATTTTATCGGCGGCCAGTTTCTGGCCTTCTGGCACGCTCAGGGGGAAGCCGATGTACTGGGTTTGCCATTAAGCGAAACTTTTATTGAGAATAACCGGACGGTTCAGCTATTCGAGAAAGCTTTCCTGGAACTACACCCGGACGAAAGTGACCCTAAAAATCAGGTGCAACTGGCTTTTATTGGCCGCCAATTGGCCGATTTGCGGGGTCTGCGGTTTGGACCTTCCACTACCACCAGTAATAGTGCCACGCGGGCCTATTTTCAGGAAACCGGCCAGTCGGTAAGCGGCCAATTCAAGACCTTCTGGGATAAAAATAACGGGCTGACGCTACTGGGTTTACCGATCAGCGGCGAAATCAAGGAAGACGGTGTAACCAACCAGTATTTCGAGCGCGGCTTACTCACAATTGACCCGACCGACACCACCCCCCAGGTGCGAGTAGCCAAAGCCGGGATGGCTTTGCTTCAGGAAAAAGGCTGGTCCCGTCCGACCCGCCTGAATTTGCAACTGGATATAGCCGGGACTGAAATTTACCAGGGTCGCACGCTGGCCCTGCGCCTGGAACCTGACGCGCGCTGGGAACCACTGGATTTGCGAGGCAACGTGGGAGATGAGGTGTTAAAGCTGATCAAGGTCGACACGACCTACCGGGCTTTCAAAGCCTTCGCTCCCTGGGACGACTCAAAAATCTATCCGCTAAAGCTGGCGTATACCGACGGAGCAGGTCGAAATCGTAGCCTGGAGAAGCCGATCAAAGTAGTCAAATTTGATTTCGACCAGCAAAATCTTTATCTACCTAACGATAAAACTGAACTGACCGACAAATCTAATGATGATTTTGATAATAACCAGCTTGCAAGTACCTACGCTTCGTTCAGTTCACAGATAATGTGGAAAGGCTTCTGGGCCTGGCCGACCTATGGCGAAATTACTACCAATTTCGGGCAACGCCGGACTTACGGTAGCGGCAGCGATTACGATCTCTATCACGGCGGGCTGGACATTGCCCAGAACCTGGGTACGCCGGTGGCCGCCCCGGCAGACGGCAAGGTAGCCTTTACCGGAAAACTGCTGGCACGCGGCAACGCGGTAGCCATCGATCACGGGGCGGGCGTGACCAGCTACTATTACCACCTCAATAGTATTCTGGTAAAGCCGGGTGATGTACTGAAGAAAGGTCAGATTTTAGGGCAGGTGGGCACCACCGGACGCTCCAACGGCCCTCACCTTCACTGGGAAGTGCGGGTCAATGGGCAAATCACCTACCCGCTTTTGTTTGTAAAAGAGGATTTGTCGGCGGCCTGGAGCTAACTTAAATTTAAGGTCGGTTCAGATCAAATCAGAGGGATAAAAAAGCCGGTGAGTGATTTTTCACCGGCTTTTTATAGGTTTTAAACTGGAAGCATTAGGCCTTATGACGTTTATCGTCCAGAAATACGATGTTTGAGTCATCGACTTCAACCACCGAGCCATCCTGATACTCAACCGTTACCAGACCGACCCGTTTACTGGAGGTCAGGCGACCCTGATAGGGGGCGGTAAAGTAGCCGGAGGTGGGCGACACATCGCGGTAATCGCGGCCTACCGCCACCGTAACGTGGCGAAGCCCGGCCCGGCAGTGGTTAGTCGGGTCGAAGGGTACCGCTACGTGACCCTTGCCGGATTGAGCGGGTAAAATAACCTCAACCCAGGCGTGCGACCCACCCTCGCCCAGCAATTGCCCGGAGACATAGCGGGCGGGTAGGCCCAGCAACCGGCAAAGGGTGATCATGATATGGGAATAATCCTGGCAAAGCCCTTTGCTGAGGGCCAGGGCCTCGGCAGCGGTGGTGGAAACCGAGGTCGCGCCGGAGGTGTAGAGCATTCGCTGCCAGACCCAATCGTTGATGCGGTCGGCCAGGTACCAGGCATCCATAATATTTTCCTGGCGCAATTCTTCGGCAACCGCTTCCAGCGCGTCATCGGGGTTGGTCAGGCTGGTCGGGGCCAGGTAAGTTTCAATTTCCGGTTCGGTAATATAAGGTAGTTTGACCGTGAGGGAGTTGGTGCGCTCGACATTGATCCAGACCTCAAAATCCACCGTCTGATCGATGCGAGGTAAGTCAAGGTAATAGACCAGGTTGCCAAAGTCATCCAGACTGCATTGAAACGAAACTTCGCTGGCCGTAACGTGGATTTTATGACCGCTCAAAAACTGGTCGCCATGCCGGAAGGGTGGGACAATCATCAAACGCTGGTGCAAATTTGTGACCGGACCCGGATACTGGTAATTGAACCGTTGATAAATCCAGTAACTGGTGCGGCGGACACTTTCCCATTCGATCTTCTTGTAATCTACAAACTCGACCGAATGAGGCGCGGCATTTAAGAGACGCTGGGTTATTTCAATCTTCAGGAGGCAGCCTCCGTAGTTAAAATGGGCTGGGTTTCCGGCACTTCATCCGCCCAGACTACCATTGAATCCAGTTGAGCCGTACCATAAGAGGTCGCCAGCGCGACATCCACCGCATCCCGACCCCGACCAATCAAAACCCGGCCAATTCTGGGGAAATTGTGACGAGCGTCAAAGGTACGCCATTCGCCATCCAGGAACACCTCGAACCAGGCGTGAAAATCCATCGGCACCGGGTCGATAGGCACCTGGATGTCCGGCAGATAGCCACAAACATACCGGGCCGGAATACTCAGTGCCCGGCAGAGCATCACGCCGATATGGGCGAAATCGCGGCAAACCCCTTGCCGGGCCTGATAAGCATCATAACCGGAAGTACTGGCATGACTACCTTTACTATATATAATATTACTGTGAATCCAGTCACACACAGCCTGAACACGCTGCCAGCCGTGTGGAAAAGCCCCGAACCGCTCCCAGGCTTCGCTGATCAACAGGTCCGACTGGCAATGACGGCTGGGAAGTAAAAACGGCAACACCTCGCCGGGCAAATCCTGGACCAGTGTGCCGCCAAGCGCGGAAAGCATCGGGTCGGCGGTCGGTTCGACCTGGGCGGTCGCATCGTATGTCAGACGCAACTTACCCACCGGGGCAGTCAAACGCCACAGGTGGTTGCCAAAAACATCCACAAATTCCTCGACCGGGATTTCTGGTGTAACAGTTCGCTTTTCACTCAGCAAATGATGGTTACGGTCCTGTTGACGGGGTCGCACTAATAGTATCAAAGCAGTTGGGCTGGCCGTCTCATAAACCAATTCACACCCTATTTTTACCCGCATTTATCTTCTCACAGCCCCATTTCAGTTTTTAATAGAAAAACCAATAATTTATTATCAGATGCGGCACTGCTTCTGGATAGTTTCTTTTAAATGGCTACTTACATAAGACTTTCGTTTCAACCTCACTTCGTGAGCTTGAAGCGAAAATAAAAAGAGTATTTACAGGGGAGACCCCCGCTTCAGGTTGGTTTACGTTATCAAGCGAAAGTCCTATTACAAATATTAAATTAACAGCGATCTGACCACCTGAACGCCAGATACATTGTCTTAACATAGCATAGATCAGGCCAGTTCGCAAATGTAATTTCGTGAAGAACCGGTTCCTGTTCTTTGAGCTTATTATAAATTCAAGTTTATTTGAGCTTATGGGCCAGGTTTGCAACCTCAGTGCCTAGCTCCATCAGCCGCCCAAGCAGCCGTTCATCCTCCATTTTACCGCTGGCAAACAAATTCTTGGTCGGGGAAACCTGAAAACTATTTGGTACCACCAGACCTTTGAGTGCCCGCGCATTATAGTACAGGGCGGTCAGACATTCGGCCCCGGCATTGGTACCTCCGGCGAGAGCCAGCAACCCGATTACTTTGCCACTCAAATAAATACGAGGCCGCCGGGGCAATAGTTCCAGCAAATCCAGGGCATTCTTGAAAGGAGCCGCCGGAGTAGCGTGATAAGTCGGGGCCGACCAGATAAAACCGTCCGCCGCCTGAAATTTCGCCAGGTAAGCCTGTAAGGCTTCGGCCTGTGGGTAAGCCTCGACCGGCTGCTCCGGCTGGAAAAACGGTAAATCTAACCGGCTTATATCCAATAGCTCAACCGCCGCCCCGGCTTTTTCAGCCCCGGCCAGGGCTATTTTCAGGACTTCGAGGCTGTAAGAGCCGGGCCGCAAACTGCCGCCCAGTCCTAATATTTTCAAAGGCGGCTGAGTGTCGTTCATAATTCGATTTCATCCGGCTGGGTGGCCGACGGATCATTAAAGACATAGCCGCTCCGCTCGTCAATGATATTCCCGATGTCCCGCAGCCAGAGGTTATTATTGCGGACCGGTAAAATCGTGCGTACCAGCCCAAGCCGGTTGACCGTTCGCAGCAAGTTGAGCGGAAACATACTCAGGTGTTCGATATTAAGTTGGATAACCTGGCGAGTAAATTTCTGCAAATACTCGTCGCCACTTCGACCGGGCGGCGGGTTGCTAATGTTATTCCACAGACGGCTCAATTCCTCGGCCCTGGTCAGAATGCGCACCTGGCCCTCGGCGACCAAACTGCTCTGGCAGGCCAACCGGTACCCCCGGTCTAACCGGGAGGGGGGCAACCAGTTTCGCTCAATACTGTTTACCGCTGAAAGATTTGCCTCACCTTCGAGTATGCGGTATTCGCAGGTCGTACACAAACCATTGCCGTCGCAGACAAACCCGATATGCGCCCGGTTTTGCCGGGCCACGCTCAACAAATTCTCGCCCGGTACGGCCTCCACCGGCACATCATTTATTATCAAGTTGGACATTTGGGACTCCTCTTTGCGATGGTTTAAACGTAATGGGTGCATTATAGCGGGCCAAACAGCTGATCGCAAATCAAATCCGTTGAAATAAAAAAGGCGGTTATCCGCCTTTCTACTTTAACTATCCTGCTTATCTGATCGGGCTGCCGCCCGAACCCCATCAGGCCGAGCGGTCGACCCGCCGCCGCCGGGGCAAGGCTGGTTCTGCCGGAGCCGGTTCGTTGATCGGCAGTTCTTTCTGATTGATCTTGACCGTGCGCTTGGCATCGTTGCGCTTGAATTCGTTATTGACCTGCCGGTAAATCTGGGTAGTGCTGACGCTGGCATGACCCAGCAGTTGCTGTACGCGCGGCAATTGTTCGCCTTTATCCAGCATATGAGCGGCAAACGAATGCCGTAAGGTATGCGGAGTAATCGAGGCTATGCCCGCCTGGTCGGCGTAGGCTTTCAGGATCAACCAGAAGCCTTGCCGGGTCAACCGGTGCCCCCGGTGATTGACGAACAGGGCTAGTTCGCCATTGCTGCCGACCAGTTGAGGCCGCGAACGGTTCAGATAATCTTCCAGGTCGATTTTTTGCTTGGCCTGTAGCGGAATCTGGCGGGCTTTACTACCTTTGCCGATGCAGCGAACTTTATTGTTTTCCAAATCGACATCATCCAGGTTCAGCGAAACCAACTCACTCACCCGCATCCCGGTCCAATAAAGCAGGCCCAGCATCGCCAGGTCCCGCAAAGATTCAGGGCCGTTATGATGTTCGGGCATCTCAAGCAGATGGGCAATATCGCCAACCGAAATGGCGGTGGGCAGCTTCTTTTCGATTTTGGGCGAGTCTAACCGGTAAGTAGGATCGTGGACGATGTATTTTTTGTCGGTCAAGAAATGGAAAAACGACTTAACCGCCGCGATCTTGCGAGCCACCGTGCTACCTTTATAGCTTCGTTCTCTCAAAAAGACCTGGTAATTAAGGATGTTTTCTTCCATCACCTCGGTCCAGTCAAAGTTGTCACCGTTGTGAGCGTGACCACCGTTTTGAGTGTTAGTAGAGTTGGAAGTTTTTAAATCGAGTTCCGGCCCGAAATCACCAGGCTTTTGATGTCCATTGGTCAGGCTTAAATTCCCGTCCGAATTAACACCTGCCGGTGAACTTTCACTTTCACGCCGCCGTTTTCCTCGACCGCGCTTGGTATTATTTGTATCTGTACTTTCTGCACTATCAGCCTGTCTGTTATCAATTTCGGTCAGGGTTTTGCCCTGTAA
Organism: Chloroflexia bacterium; assembly: GCA_038322625.1. GTDB lineage: Bacteria > Chloroflexota > Chloroflexia > Chloroheliales > Chloroheliaceae > 54-19. Next base: position 17,132 of record JBBQGA010000059.1, on the reverse strand, counting down.
GAATAGCCGGAACTGAGTCAGATCATTATTATAGGCTGCCAGTGTATTCTCAGAAAAGTCTTTTTCTTCCGCCAGGAATTTAAGAAAACTTTCAATGCTTTTCTGCATATTTACCCTCTTTTAACGCGCGGCTTATATAACAATATTCTAGCACATTATGTAAAATCAGAAAAGGGGTTTTGAGAGCAGATTCAGATCAATTTTAGGTATTCTTTAAGATTTTTTTAATATCAAGATATTGGGGATAACTGGTCAAAACAGGGCCGAATTTAAATTGCTCACAGGCTCTCATGAATAATATCGAAAATCGGAGGTTCATTATTCCGAGGTTTATTTTGAGGTAAACGCAAACTAACAAAAGACGGTATTGGGGTTGGGTAAGGGCTTTGAATATTCCGTTTAAAGCCTGATAAGTATTTTTATATATAGACCGCCATAAAAAGATATACTAGCAAAGTGACCGCCAGAAAACTATCGATCCGGTCGAGCAAACCGCCGTGACCAGGGATAAGTTTGCCGGAGTCTTTGGTATCGAAACGCCGTTTTACCCACGACTCAAACAGGTCGCCAATAATCGAAACGATTGCCAGCGCAATACCCAGCGGCAAGGTCCAGTAAATCGGGATATTAAGGGCCAGGCCCCCCACCAGACCGACCCCTAGCATGGCTACCAGCACGCCACCGACCGCCCCTTCAATAGTTTTCTTTGGACTGATGGTAGGAGCCAGCTTATGTTTGCCAAACCAGCGGCCAAAGAAATAACCGCCGGTGTCGGCTCCCCAGGTTCCCACGCAGATCAGGATAATCCACCAGAAAGCCTGCTCGTTGGGCCGGTCGGCCCGGATAAAAGTCAACAGCCCAAGCGGCAACCCGGCATAGACCGGTGCGAAAAAACTGAGGGTCCAATCCATCGTTTTATGGACCGGGTTTTCGGAAGAGCGTAACTGAGTCCCGGCAAAAGTCAGCACCAGCAGACCGGCCAGGATCAAAACTATAAGCAGGGGTGAGCGCAGGTAGCCAGCCAGACTAAAGGCCGGGGCCGCCAGATAGCCCGGCCATCCAAAAGGCCGGTAGTGCTGCGGGGCCTGGTGGGCCATTGTGTAAAACTCATAAACGCCGATGATCGAGGCGATTGCAGTTGCCAGCGCGGTGGTTTGCGGTCCTAACCATAATAAAAGCAAAACTAAAGGTATTAACACGGCGGCACTGGCAATTCTTGGCCCTAGCATTTACGGTTTTCTCCAATTTATAGCACTCAGCTTCTAACCCACAACCTCGATTATAGCACAGCCTGATTTATGGGACGAAAAAGTGCCTGGACTGGGACTGAAATTGATCGCCTGGTGGATCAAACCGCCTCAAACCTCCAGGGCCAGTTCCTTGATCAGATGCTCTCGCAACTCATATTTTTTCACTTTGCCGCTAGCCGTCAAGGGGTATTCGTTGACAAAGCTGATATACTTCGGGACTTTGTAGTGGCTGATCTGGCCCCGGCAATACTGGCGGATTTCATCCTCGGTAGCGGTTTGTTCGGATTTGAGGCGGATCAGGGCGGCGACTTCTTCGCCCATCATTTTATCCGGCACGCCGATAATCTGGACATCGGCTATTTTAGGATGGCCGAGCAAAAAGGCTTCGATTTCGGCAGGATAAACGTTTTCGCCACCCCGGATAATCATATCTTTGAGCCGGCCAATAATTTTGATATAACCCTGGGCATCCATAGTTGCCAGATCGCCCGAATGCAGCCAACCTTCCTCATCGATGGTATCGGCAGTTTTGGCGGCCATATTATAATAACCCTTCATGATCGCAAAACCGCTAATAAGTAGTTCCCCGGCCTCGTCGCATTTTACGGTTTCTCCACTGTCCGGATTGACGATCTTGATATTCAGGTTAGCATAGGCTTTGCCAACTGTAGTGGCCTTCAATACAGGACTGTCGTTGATCAGGGTGCCGGTACCGGCTCCGGTCGACTCGGTTTGACCAAACAGAATAATAATTTCGCTGCCAAAGGTATTTTTTACCTCATTAACCAGCGTTTCCGGCACAATAGTACCACCGCTAAAGATCAGGCGCATTTTGGGGATGTCAAACTCGCCGGCCTTAAAACGCGGATGGTTGAGGATAGCTATCAGCATTGTCGGGACATTAAAGGCCAGGGTAGCCTTTTCTTTTAGCGATAATTCCAGTTGCTTTAATGGGTCGAATACGATCATCGGGATCATGGTAATGCCCTGAAGGAGCGCAAAAATAATAAAATTGCAACCGGCTACGTGGAAAAGAGGCATTGGACTCAGGTAGCGTTCCTGCGAGAAATCGTTGCCCCGGATATTCATGATCATCGTATTGACCACGTTATAATGGGTCAGCATGGCCCCTTTGGGGAAACCGGTGGTGCCGCTGGTATACAAAATCAAAAACACGTCCGCCGGCTTAACGGCAGCCGCGCGGGACCCTAAAATCTCATCACTAACCGTCTGACCGGCTTCTACGACCTGGGAATAAAGCAGCATGCCCGGTCGAGCGGTCTGGCCGAGCAGACAGGCATATTTTAGCCGGGGTAACGCAGGGCTACTGATGGTTTCGTGCAGGGGGTCGGCTACAATTTTTATTTCCGGCGCGATGCTATAAAGCGATTGCAAATAGGGATTGCCTCGCAGCTCTTCGACCATGAACAGGGCTTTGACATCACCCTGCCGCAAGACGTACTCCAATTCGCTGGCCCGGTAAGCGGTATTGATCGTCACGAGTACCGCACCGATCCGAGCGCAAGCCAGTTCCAGAAAGATCCACTGTGGTAAATTGGGTGCCCATATTCCCACGTGTTCGCCCTTTTCGATACCCAAACTGATCAAGCCTTTTGCCAGCCGGTCGACCTCGTCCCGGTATTGTCGAAAATTCAACCGTAATTCGATACCCAGTTCCGGGTAGTTATAGACCAGGGCTTCTTTGTCAGCCAGCTTTTCAGCCTGTTGATCGAGCAAAGCCCCGATGGTGCTGTGCGAAAATTCTAACCCTTCGCTTTCGGCTTCCCAGAACGCGAGATTTCCTTTAACTCCCATAGTCAAGTTCCTCGGCTTTCTTTCGCTATATTTGGTTGAAAATTACAAATTTCGGTTGTAGGTTGTTGAGAAAAGAGCCATCAACGCTGGAAATGGCGGCCCTACGAATTATTTAACGTCTATGACGATGGATTTTTACAAGTATAGCACAAAATAGCAAGGGTGCAGCCCCTAAAATTAAAAACCACCAGATATAAGGCTGGTGGTTTTAGGTCTAGCCGGTCAGGATTTAGTCCAGACCCTGCGACTGAGTTTTCAAATGAGCAAAGGCCACCATCTTTTGTTGTTCCTCGTCCCACAGGTTGGAAAAGATACTTCGCATACTGGACCAAAATGTGATCGCCTTGGTTTGCCGGAAAAGCGGGCTGGCTTTGTGGCAGCGCGGCAGGTAATAGTTCGGCACGCGCGGGCTAAGGTGGTGAATATGGTGAAACCCAATATTACCGGTAAACCATTGGAGCAACCAGGGCAGTTTGTAGTAAGAACTCCCCTGCAAAGCCGCCTGGGCAAAATCCCAGCTTTCGCGGGGCTGCCAGTAAGTCTGCTCAAAGTGATGCTGGACATAAAACAGCCAGCCGCCAACGGTAGTCGTAACCAGAACAATCATCAGCTCGACCATTAGATAAGGCCCGAAGCCGATCAATGAACCGACCAGCCCAACGACCGCAAAAATCGCCAGGTTTGTACCATAGATGCTATAGCGTTCGCGCCGGGCCACTTTGGGCGAGGCAAAGCGTTGCAACACCACAAAAAACAGGGCCGGTAGCACCAGAAACAACATCACCGGATGACGATACACCCGATAGACCAGCTTCTGTACTGAGGTTAGCTGGCGATATTCGTTGACGGTCAGGGTTAAAACGTCGCCACTATCGCGCAGATACTTCTTGAAGGTCATGGGAAGCACTTCTGTTTCCAGCCGCTTTTCCAGGACACCGGAGTTAGCATGGTGAATCGAGTGAGTGTGCCGCCACTGGTAATAAGGCGTGAGGGTCAACACACCACAGATCGAACCCAGAATGTCATTGGCTTTCTTGGATTTGAAAAAGGAGCCGTGACCGCAATCGTGAAAAATGATAAAGATACGCACTCGCAAGCCACCGGCCAGGGGAGCCAATAGCAGCGTGAGCCATACCGAGATGCTCAAACTTAAATACATCAATGTCCAGAGCAGAAAAAACGGAACGAGTGTATTGCAGACTTGCCAGATACTATGCCAGGGTGCCGGACGAAGGTAATTTTTAATGCTATCGCGCCAAACTTCTTTAGAGATCGGAGAAGCAATGTTCTTTAGATTTACCTGAGGCTGAGTAGTCTCAGTTTCAAGTGAGCGAACATCCTGATTTAAGGAGTTGATTGTAGGCCACCCTTTCTTACTAAATTCCAATATTTTACAAGTGCTAGCTGCGCATATTGCGGGCAACCCGACGACTAACTTGCTCCAGTTTGGAAACTTCCCCCTGATTCAGCCCGGCGGTGCGGGTCAGCCGACTAAATAAGCCCGGCCCGGCGGTCAGTGGGTCAGTTTGCAAGCGATCAAAAGCCTGTAATAAGGCTAGATCGTCTCTGGAAAGATTATATTTTAGCGGTGTACCTTTGGTGTCCATACCGACATTTAAGCGGTCGGCCAGCGGTTTGCAAGCGGTCAAAAGAGCTAGTGCTTCAGATTCGGTCATTTATTTGCCTGCCTTATTTTGCCTGCCCTATATTGTATCTAAAACCTGTCAGTGATGGAATCGGTCGTCCTGGCCGGAGAATTTGCACTATTGGACGAAGTTCCAATCTTAACCCGGTCGCCCGTTACGTAAATCCATATTAAAAACAAACCGAGCCGGTCAAGAACTGATAGAGGCAAAAACCTAAAGAGGATTGGTTTTTAAAAAGTTGCACTGAAGTTAACGATAACAATCTTCAAAGTAAAATGCAGCTTTCAAACCTATTTAATCTTACCTTCCTGCGTAATTATAACATTAGCTGTGTCCCTTAGCAATTTTGTGGCGATCAGTCCCGGCGTTTGCTATAAATAAGTTTTGCACAATCCTGCAAACCATCGATTGTATTTAGGATTTTTGCTTCAAGCTCACTTTGTGAGCTTGAAGCAAAAATCAAAAGAGTTCTAACAGGGGAGACCCCTGTATTGACCCCCGCAGGGGTCGGGAACCCTGCGGGTGCCCCACCACCCCCGCTATGGGTCGGTTAACATTATCAAGCGAAAGTTCTAGTTTTATTAATCGAGACTCAGGTTAGAAAACAACGGTGATACATCAGGATGCTACCGGCCACCGCCAGATTATAAGACGCTTTGCCGGTGGCCTCCAGCGAGACTAATTGCTCACACTTTTCCAGTACGAAAGCTGGTAAACCGTTATCTTCGGAGCCTAGCAGATAGATGGCACGGGCCGGATGCCGGAACTCTCGCAGGGGAATTCCACCCATTTCGACCGCTATCAGGGGTATCCCGGCGGGGTCGGGCCGGTTTACCAGAAAATCCTTGAAAGTCAGAAAGTGTTTCAGCGGAATATTTTTGGCGGTACTAAAAGTATCGCTGCTTTGAAAGCTATAACGCCGCCCAATCGTGAACACGGCTCCCGCCCCCAGTTGCAGGGCTGACCGCCACAGGGTGCCGACGTTGTGGCTGCGCTTGGGCTGGAATATGCCTATTTCAAAATAGCGACCATCAATCAAATTACACTCCTTTTCGGGCAACAAGAACCTCAAGTTACTCTAACTCACCCGGTGAGGTTGAAGCGAAAGTAAAGGGCAACTGTAAGTGCTCAGACCCCACCCCTGACCTCTCCAGGGCCACCAGTGGACGGGGAAAAGAAAAGAAAAAAGAGACACAGGGGAGACCACTGTGAGACCTCCCGCAGGGGTCGGGAACCCTGTGGGTGCCCCACTACCCCCCGCTTTAGTTCCGTTTGTGAGGACACGGCCTGAACAGTTACGTACAGACAATAAAAAAGGTGTCCGTTTGGACACCTTAGAAGCCCGGATAACGGTCTTTTAAATCTTCATGATGACCGGCATAACTACCGGACGCCGCTTGACCTGGGCATAAAGCAAATCGCCGACAAACTCTTTTACCTTACGAATGGCATACTGCCGGTCGCCCAGCAAATCCTCGGTGGCGAACTGCTCCTCGACCCTTTTCTTGATAAAGTCCATCAGTTCACCGGCCTCGCGCATATAAACAAACCCCCGGCTAACGACATCGACCGGCCCGGCCAGGATACCGCTTTCCTCGTCGGCCACCAGCACGACCATCAAGATGCCATCGCGGGCCAGAATACCCCGGTCTTTGATCACGACATCGCCAATATCACCGACGGTTGAACCGTCCACATAGATCGGGCCGGAAGGTACGCTGCCGGTGATGCGACCGCCAAATTGCGGGCCGAACTCGGCTACTTTGCCGTTTTCCATCATCAGAATATGGTCGGTATCGTAGCCCAGTTCCTGAGCCAGTTTGCCGTATAGAACCAGGTGGCGCGGTTCGCCGTGAATCGGCATAACATAACGCGGCTTCACAAAGTTGATCATCAACTTTAGTTCTTCCTGGCTGGCGTGGCCGGAAACGTGTACCCGCTGAATTGCGCTGTAGATCACGTTTGCACCCTGCCGGACCAGATTATTGATAATCGCCCCGACCGAGGTTTCGTTACCGGGGATCGGCGTGGCCGAAATAATGACGGTATCACCCCGGCGGATCGATAGGGCTTTGTGTTCCTGATTGGCGATCCGGCTAAGGACGGCCATTGGCTCACCCTGCGAACCAGTCACGACATAGGCCAGTTGCATCGAGTCGTAGCGTTCGGCTTCGCCGACTTTGATGAGGGTGTTTTCCGGGATGTCGAGGTAGCCCAGTTCACGGGCCATCGCCACGTTATTTTCCAGGCTGCGGCCCAGCGGCACTACTTTGCGACCGTACTTGTAGGCTACATCAAAGACCTGCTGGACCCGCGATACCAGCGAAGCAAAGGTCGCCACAATAACCCGGCCTTCGGCTTCCCGGAAAATCTGGTCAAAGGCACTGGTTACAACCGACTCGCTGGGGGTCATGCCGGGCGACTCGACGTGAACGCAATCACTCATCAACAGCGTAACACCGCGCCGCCCGATCTCGGCCAGTTTGCCAAATTCGGTAACTTTGCCATCGACCGGGGACTGGTCGAATTTAAAATCGCCCGTATGCACAATTATACCGGCAGGCGAGGTGATCGCCAGTCCAACGCCATCCGGCACCGAGTGCGCCACCCGGAAGAACTCGACCTTGAAGGCACCCGCTTCAACCACGTCGTCCGGCGACACGATATTGATACGTGCGCCTTCGACCAGCTTGCGGTCGCGCAATTTTACCTGTACCAATCCGCCGGTCAGGCGGGTACAATAGATCGGGGTCGCCAGTCCAAGCTGCGGTAGCAAATAAGGCAAGGACCCGATGTGATCTTCATGCCCATGAGTTAGAAAGATCGCCCTGATCCGATCTGTCTTATCCGCCAGGTAGGTAATATCGGGGATTACCAGATCAACACCGTGCATATCCTGCGTCGGAAAACCCAACCCAACATCGACGATGATAATATCCTCACCGTATTCAAACACGGTAATATTCTTTCCTACCTCACCGACACCGCCGAGGGGAATTACCCGAACCCGTTGTTCAGTTTTAACGTCGTCCAAAAAAACCTCCCTACAGCCGCATTGAGTCTTTTTACCCTGGGCGGCTGCTCAAACTATAAACTTAATAAACAATCGACATCAATAATAAGACTCAGGACAGTCTTAAAATTCCAAATTAAACCCGCGCCAGGTGCTGCTCGATCTCGCTAATCAGGGCCGCTCGGTCGGCCAGCGTTGGGTAAAGCAGCAGACAATCGGGCCGGTAAACCTGCGGATAAAGCCAGCCTGCCCAGACCGGTAGCGGGCGACCATCCGACCGGCTGAGATGCTTTCTCAGGCGAATCGTTTGCTGGCGGCGGCTAGCCAATTGCTGGCGGCGACGGGCTTTATTGGCGGGCCGGTCGGCTTCACTCAGGTAAAGCGATATTTCGTCCGGCGCGTCTAGCGGCTCAGGGACAGGCGTGGCCTGACCGGAAGAAGAAAGCAACTCGACCCTCAAACAGGCCGGGGTATCGGTTTCCGGTTCCTGTAATACTTCCAGGGCGGCAATTTCGTCCCAGCGGTAAAAAAGGCGATAACCAGGCGCGGAAAAACGCAGACCGGTCTGGTCAAGCTGAACCTGGCTTAACCATTCAGTGACAATGTACCAGCCCGCCGCCAGACAACTCAAAGCCACCAGCGTTAATAAGGCTGCCGGGACGGTTGTATTCAGATCAAGCTGAAAAATTTGTGGGTCGGACGGCTTTCCACCGGTACCACTCCACAAACCTATCGCTTTTCTGAGGCTATAAACTCCGATCACAGCCAGGATTACCAGGAGACATCCGGCGCGCAAACGGCCAGTTGTTGAAACACGGTATGTTTTCATTCACCTGAAAATATACTAAAAAACTAAAACATCGTCAATTGCTCGCCGTCTAGCGGCGGTCTTTTTTTGCGCCGGGGAAGGGCGGCCAGCCTGGAAGCGGGCACCGGCTGATTTCCAGCACTTGCTAGTGCCGCCACTGTCTCCGGTCCAGGCTCGGCAACCGTTTTAGGTTTGCGAGGCAGTCTGGCCGGTTTAACCGGGGCGGTATCCTTAGCAATCTCGCCCAGCTCACTCGTCAAGGCCGGGGTTTCGCCGGCTTCCGAACTACCGTCCTTTAGGAGTTCGTCCACTCCTATGTCTTCGACCGGCGAAACCGGGACCGGTTCTACCACCACCGGCGGTGCCGGGCTGACCGGCTGACCCCATAATTCTTTACGGGCTAATTCTTCGGCCTGAATTAGCAAATCAGGGATCGTCATGGCGTCCTCTTTGAAAAGAGCCAGAGCGCGTTTGGTGGGTGATTGGTCTCGAAGTACATACGAGGGATGAAACATCGGCATTACGATCCGGCCATTTTCCTGTTTGGGCTGGCCGTGTACCTTGCTGATATACTGGCCCGGCCAGTAGCGGCGCATCGAGAACCGACCCAGCGTAACGATCACACGCGGGTTGATCGCGGCGATCTGGCGGTCCAGATATTCTTTACAGGCGGTTATTTGCTCATCGGTCGGGTCCTGGTTCTGAGGAGGGCGACACTTTACCACGTTGGCAATAAAAACATCCTCGCGGGTAAAGTTGAGGGCTTTGAACATTCGCTCCAGCAACTGGCCGGAGTTGCCGACAAACGGACGGCCCTGCATATCCTCGTTATAGCCGGGGGCCTCGCCGATAAAAAGCAAACTGGCCTGCGGATGGCCTTCGCCCGGCACAGTATTAGTGCGCGTCTTGCACAGGGCACATTTGGTGCAAACCGCCACTTCCCTGGCTATGTGGTCTAATTCCGCTTTGGCTGCCGCTAACATTAACCTGTCTCGCTCTCACCTTTCGAGGCCGGATATTTCCACCGGACCCCCCAATTATACTGGTTTAACCCGGCAAGAGCAAGATAACGGCCCAGGCTTTCGAGGGTTTATAGACTTAGAAGAATTTATTAAGCCGAGTACCTATCTTCTTTATTGGTGGTAGAAAGTAAAGCCTCCTTCCAGGCGACTCAAGAGTATGGGGAACCGAAATTAAGAGAGAAACTTTTGGACAAGGCCCAAAAGTTTCTCTCTTTTATTACAGCCCCCTTGAGGGGGTTGGGGGTGATAGTGTAACGGCCAGTAAAAAGGGCGCACATTGAACGTTTTCCCGAACTGAAACTAGCGAGACAGGAAAACAATTAGCGAAAGGGCACCGGCCAGCATACAATAATAGCCAAACGGACTCAGGCGTTTGGTTTCAAAGTAGCGCATCAAAAACCGGATACTGATATAAGCCGTAACGCCGGCTATGAGCGAAGCCAATACCGTCGTGCCAAGCATACCGCGCGCGTCGGGTTTGAAAAGGTCGGGTACTTTGAGCAGAGCCGCCAGACCAATCACCGGAGTTGCCAGCATAAAGGAAAACCGGGCGGCGGCTTCGTGGGAAAGACCGGCCAGCAGTCCACCAATCATGGTCACACCACTGCGCGAAATACCCGGAAATAGGGCTAAAATCTGACTGCCTCCGATACCGGTGGCTTCCGGGAAAGTCAGTTGTTCAGCCTCTTTTAGCTGAATTTGCTGCCCGCCGGGTTCAACCGCCGCCTGGTTGTAGCCAGCCGCGACCCCGACCGGTTGGAGTTGGGGTTGAGGTTGCGTAGTTTGAGCGGAGCGTTTTCGCAAAAATTCACCAAACAACATTATAAAACCATTGACAATCAACAACACGGCCACAATCCAGGCCCGGCTGGGGTCGTCGAATAATTCGCGTAACTTTTTCTCAAACAGCAGACCAAAAATACCGACCAGTACCGTACCGGCTACCAGCAGCCAGGCAAATTTACTTTTGCTATCATAGACCAGTTGGCGCAACCGAATACTACCGACAAAGGCCATCAGCACATCGCGCCAGTCGCGCCAGAAATAAATCAACAGGGCAATCGCGGTAGCCAGGTGTAAAGCCACTACAAAGGCCAGAAAATCGCCGCCATTCTGGTTAATATTCCACATCAACAGGGCCGGAATCAATATTGTATGAGCCAGGCTACTCACCGGGAAAAGTTCCGAGACGCCTTGTAACGCTCCGATTAACAGGGCTTGCCAGAGTTGCATCGGTCCTCCAAAAATTTTTAATTTTAAATCAAATTGCACACCGGAAATTCCGTCGAAAGTATACACTATTCCGGCAGCGAGTACCATTGCAGGATTGCCGGAGTAGGCTTATTATTTTGACTATCAATACCAGATTTACTGCACCAGATTTACTGCTTAAAAATTAGCTAGAACGGTTTTGCAAAGCGTAAATAGCCCGGTGATTTAGTTTGTAGTGGTGCCGTCATCGGGTATATACCAATAAAACTTCAAAGAGGGAGGGATTATGTCAAGTGAAATCGGCGTGGAAAACACGTCTAATTTCAATCTGGATCGGGAAGTAAAAGAGCGGCAAGAGGATTTGATCCGCTTGCGACGCGATTTTCACCAGCACCCGGAGTTATCGTTTAAGGAAGGCCGGACCGCCCAGATTGTCGCCGACCGGCTGGAGCGTTCGGGGCTGACGGTCCGGCGCGGCATCGGTCAAACCGGCGTGGTAGCCGTAGTAGAAGGCCACCGACCGGGCCGGACCGTGATGTGGCGGGCCGATATGGATGCCCTACCGCTTCAGGAGGACGGCGAATTATTGCCTTTTCACTCCGAGGTAGAAGGCGTAATGCACGCTTGTGGGCACGACGGCCACACCGCCATTGCCCTGACGGTCGCCGATATTCTGGCCCGGCAGCGTAGCCAGTTGGCCGGGCGGGTAGTGTTTGTGTTCCAACCGGCGGAAGAAGTCGGCGGCGGGGCACACGCGATGCTGGCGGATGGTCTTTTTGCGGAAAATGGCCCGGCGGGCGGGCGACCGGATGTGAGCCTGGGTTTGCACCTGGGTAGCCTTTACCAGACCGGGGTCGCCCAGATCAAAGCCGGTCCGCTAATGGCCGCTGTCGATACCCTGTCGCTGCACATCCGGGGTAAAGGCGGTCACGCGGCCACCCCGCAACTGACCATCGACCCGGTGGTGGTGGCCTGTGAGATTGTGGTAGCTCTTCAGACCCTGGTCAGCCGCGAAATAGCCCCACTTAGCGCGGCGGTCCTCACTTTTGGCTCAATCCATTCCGGTACCAAAGATAATATTATCCCGGTGGAAGCTCAGATGATGGGTACGTTGCGCACCTTTGAACCGGAGGTCCGGCGGCATATGCTCGAACGCATCGGCGCGATGTCGACCGCACTGGCCCAGGCTTTCCGGGCGGAAGCCACTTTCAAAGTAACCAAGAGCCTGCCACCGGTAATAAACGACGCTAAAATTGCCGCGCTGGTGAGGCAAAGCGCAATTCGAGCCATCGGCGAGGGCCAGGTTCACGAGGCCAGTATGCGCATGGGGAGCGAGGATATGTCGGTGTTTCTGGAGGAGGTACCGGGCTGTTTTATCAATATCGGCGCGGCCCGACCCGGCGAAGCCGAGCGACCACACCACAGCCCGCTCTTTGCTATCGACGAAGGCTCTCTGGAAGTCGGCGTAAAAGTGGCTACCCAGTCAATTCTCGATCTGTTACCCTTAAATCAGGGATAGCACACTTGGGCTGGGTTCAGGTTAATGGGACTTTCGCTTCAATCTGGTTTGTATCTGTAAGCGAAAGTCCTATATTTAATAAATCTTACTCAAGGGGGCTATTTCAAGCGTAAAGACCCTGTTTTTGGCCTGGATCAGGGTTGACGTGTATGAACATATATGTTATATTTTAAATGCAAAAGTTATAAATCACAAGTGTTGTAAACTCCGCATTACCTCAATCAGCCTCGTCAAACTAATAAGGGCATTGCGCAAAGGTAATCAAACCGGTTAAAATTCGTAACTTTTTTGAAAATAGTTCGTAAATAAAACATAACAAACTCTGGTTGAAGCTCCACTCTTTGCTGAGTTGGGGCTATAAGCCTATCCAAGATACCTCACTTTTGAAAGGAGCCTGATTATTAGCAAGAACCTTCGTGTGAATGAACGCATTCGCGTACCTGAAGTGCGCGTGATTGGCGAAGATAATGAGCAAATCGGCGTATTAAAAACTCGTGACGCGCTGGCGATGGCCCGCAGCCTGAATGTTGATCTGGTTGAAGTTGCGCCGAACGCCATCCCACCGGTTTGTCGCTTGCTCGATTATGGAAAATACCGCTACGAGCAGGGTAAAAAAGAAAAAGAAGCTCGTAAAAGCCAAAAAGTTATCGTGGTCAAAGAGGTCCGCTTACGGCCTAAAATCGATGATCACGACCTGGAAACTAAGAGCAAACAAGCCCGTGTCTTTTTGGAAGAAGGCCACAAAGTCAAAATGACGGTACTCTTCCGGGGCCGTGAAATGGCGCATCAGGAGATCGGTCGTGAAGTGTTAAACCAAATGATCGATTTGCTGAAAGATTCCGCAAATATCGAGCAGATGCCACGCGTGGAAGGTCGGAATATGACCATGCTGTTGAGCAAAGGCAGCCCGGCCAAAGCCGCCGCCTCTACCGAAAATCGGGCACCACGACCGCCAAGACCTGAACAGGCCGCCCCGGTCAGTGGTACCCCCACCGCTACCCCCGAACAACCGGCTCCCGCCCCTGCTCCAGTGGCAGCCGCGATAGAGCCTGTCCCCGCGCCTACCCAGGTAGCAGCCGCGCCGGTTGAAACCCAGGCTCCCGCTCCTGCGCCGGTAGTTGCCACACCGACTGTCTCAGCAGAGAAGCCGACTGCCACGCCGACTGTCTCAGCGGAGAAACCGGTCGCCACGCCGACTGTCTCAGCGGAGAACCCCGCAGCCACGCCTGCCGATGCCCCGAAGGTTGAGAAACCGGCTCCGGCGGCAGCTAAAGTTGAGAAACCGGCCCCGGTCGCCGTCACTGCGACTGTCAAAAGCAAAAAATAGCTCTCAGCCTGATTTAAGAGCCATAAAAAGAGCCGGGTTTAAGGCCTGGCTCTTTTTATGTTTATTCTTATAACTTTGCTATGCTGCTCCTACCAAACCACTGGCCGTATTACTGGCTGGTACCCACCGAGTCGGGAGGCATTTGCTGGTAACGCATCGCCTGGTCTATGGCGGCCTGTTCCTCGGTCGAAACGGTCTGGGTAGACTGACCGCGCCGGACGGTTTTGGCGTAGATTCGAGTGGCGGTTCGACCATGCAAACTGCTCATTACAAAGCCGTCCCCATAGCTATCGACAATCGACAGGGCAAAACTCTGATCGCCGCCCATATCGGTAAAAGGGTTAAAACGTACCAGGCCCACCGATTGAAAAGACCGGTTCTGGCGCAATTCAAGTTCGCGCATGGCGGTCTGCATTACGTCGAGCAATGCCGCGTCTCGCTCCAGCCGCGATAGGCGGTTCATAAATTCCTCCAGCCCGTGATCACCGCCGTTATTGCGGCGCAGGAGGCCGTCGAGCTGGCGATAATTGCTGGTATAACGCTTCTGTAAGCGATAAAGCCAGACCAGTGCCCCAATTGCCATTGCGAAAGTAATCAGCCACAGATATGGGCCTGCACTTTGAAAAAAAGCTTGAAAACCGGTCATTAAAGCTAAATTCTCCTAATATTGCGTTTTTGCTTGAGCTGATGACAGGAGCCGACAAATATTGCCGCCTCTAATTATAGGCCCGATTTTACGCGACTATCTCCTGCGTGTCAATCCTGAGTACTAGACATAAGAATTGAACTATGTTATCATTTAAGCTGTAAAATCTAAATTTTTATAGTATCTAGCTCAACCGGGTGTCGTTCGCCACTCACAAAAGCCGAAACGGGCGCGGCCTCTTAAAGCGAGAGAGACCTTCCGTAGCAGCGTCCCCGGCAGGCTGTAATAATTTGTTGTTCAGCAGCTTGAAGGAAAGCGAACACCTTTGAAAACGCCTACAAAACTACCTCCACCTTCTCAGAGCCTACAAAGCCATTATTTTACATACTTCCACCGCCGAGTGGGTTTGCTACTGGTGGTTTGCCTGGCAGGTTTGAGCCTGGCGATGGCCGGTACCGGCGTAGTCACGGCCCAAACTGCCGACAGTGGCCCGCCTGTCAACGCCCAGGCCGCCATTGTGGTGGACGCTACTACCGGTGGTATTTTGTATAACAAATTTATTCATCGCCGTTTGCCGATGGCAAGCACCACCAAAATCATGACCGCCCTGGCCGCTCTTTCGATTGCCGACACCAGCCTGACCGAGCCTTACAAGGTGGTCAAAGCCGATCTGGTTGGCGAAGCCAGCATGGGTTTGCGCGAAAATGAGGAGGTCAGTTTTCAGGATATGCTGTATGGTATGCTCCTGAATAGTGGCAACGATGCCGCCACCGCGATTGCCCGGTATGCCGGAAACAAATTACCCGGTACCGGCGACCAAATTGACCGCTTTGTGAGCTACATGAACCAGTATGCAGTTACCCTGGGCTTGCGCAACACTCACTACGCCAACCCACACGGGCTTGACCAGGCCGACCACTATACCAGTGCCTTTGACCTTTCGATCCTCGGTTGGTACGCCCTCAAAAACCCGACCATGAGTAAAATCATCGCCACCCCAACCGCGACCATCGCCGGTCACAACCTTTCAAATCTCAACCCCATTCTCAAAAGTTATACCGGTGCCAACGGCATCAAGCCGGGTTTTACCGATAACGCCGGGCTTTGCCTGGCTGCCAGTGCTAGCCGCGACGGTCAAACAGTTATTTCCGTCATCCTGGGCGACGATAACAAAGGCTATCACGCCGACCCGGTGACTTTGCTGGATTACGGCTTCCGGCAGTTGAAATTGCCACAGGTCCAACAAAATCTGCAACAGGGAGCTACTACCGCCACCGCCGCAGATTATATTGGCCGCCCGACCGGCAACAAATTGATCCCGCTCGGTCAAAATAGTGGGCCGGGGGCCGCCGGTAGTGTCAGTGTCCTCAATAATGGATCGAATGGTTCGGTAGTCCAGCCGCAGATTAACCAGGATAACCAGACTTCGCAGACCGACCCGGTGAATAGCGGCAATCCGCCCGGCTCAGGACCAAATTTCCTGACTGTTTTACTAATTCTCCTGATAATCCTGGGTATCGTCTACTGTGTATTGCGGTTCACGCCGGTCGGGGGCGAACGTGGCAAGACCATCGCCTACGCTATGGAAGATTATGCCGCGAGAGGCTGGCATTTACTTCGGAGCGGTTTACAGAAGTTGTGGGGCTTTTTACGGCCCGGCAATCACGAGGACGAGCCTTTCCAGCGACCACCGACTTTACCCCGGAACACACCGCCGATCTCGAAAAGCCAGCTTGATTTTGAGCAGGGTAGGCGAGTGCCAAACGTAGTTGAGCGGACCCAGGCCACGCGCAGCCAACCGCTCAAACAGTACAACCCAAGTGCCACCCCGGAGCCTTCCACTTACGAACGGCGTCCGACCCCGCATCCACAGCCGGAACCCCGCCAGGATGTACCCGCCCCTACCCGGCCTGCCAGCAGCCCCAACCGGTCACAAAATCCACTTGAAAATATTTTTGACGATGTTGAAGTATTTAATTTCGAGGAAACTGAGCCAAAACCCGATGCTCCGGCGCAAACTCCAGCCACACCCCAACCGCCCCGCCCGCTTTCCGACCGGCCAGCGGAGCGGTCTGCCAACGACCGGGGTTTTATCCGCCCACCGATGATCAACCCGACACCGGTTCAGCCACCCGCGCCTTTGACCCAGCGCAATCCGGTCGCCCAACCCACCGAACCGGTCCGAAACCTGACACCCAGCCCGGCCCGTAATGCTAGTATTTCGGAGAGCAGCGAGGCTACCGCTGCCCGCGCACGTCAGGCTATCGATTACGCCTACGCCGGACGAATTACGGCCAGCACCGAGGAATTTCGGCGGGTTGTCGAGCAAAACCCGATGTTCGATTTTGGTTCGATTGAGGAGTTTGAGCAAATGCCGGTATTGGGATTTAAAGCCCTGGCGACCGCTTACCGGGATGCCAGTCGTGTGAAGTTTGCCATTTTGTTGCTGGACATGGCAATCGAACGCTATCCAAACGATCTGGAATTACGTAACTTGCAACGCACTTTACGCCGGGATGCTGGAGTATAATTAGGAATGTTGCAATTAGTGTAGAATTTCGCCGATCCGCTATTAGAATCAGGTTTAGATCTAAAGGGGTGCGGCGGATAAACCCTCTATCGAAAGTTTATACTACTTGCTATTTTGGCTCACAAATTCTATAATGTTATAAAAGCTTTCCCGTATATCATAACTGGTAGTAATGTTGTAATACTTTAATTTAATGACTTTATTAATAGGGCCTTGTGCTAGATGAATATTAGCAAAATAAAGGTTGCTCATAAGCTTTAATGACTAGACTTTAGGAAAAGCCAGATGCTTGATTTGTAAAAATTCAACCTTTCCTATTAACCGATTGAGATAAATCGAAAGGG
>JBBQGA010000058.1:0-24726 GCA_038322625.1 Chloroflexia bacterium | reverse complement strand
AGAGCGTGGTGGACCCACCCAGTCCCATCCCGAACCTGGCAGTGAAACGTCACAGCGCTGACAATAGTTAGTCCGCAGGGACTTGCAAAGATAGGCCGCTGCGGCTTTTTTCTTTTTATACCCCTTTCCCCTCCCCTTCCTTTTTTCCCAATTCTCTATATGTTAACTCAATATTTAACTTTATGTTTGGTTTTTTTCAGCAAAACGTGGTAAAGTGACGCTTAATAGACGTACCGGCAATCTAAATTGCCACAAACTTTTTGGAGATGTTACTCTAGTAAAAATCCAGGGTTTGGTTTGATGCAATGGATTGTCAGATTCGCAATTAGTGAACTTTTTTGCAAATGAGAGTTATAAAAAGTACTTTATAATAAAAGAGTTCTAGTTTCTATCACGTTCAATTTACAGACGTATGCACTGCCCCGTATTAAGAAAGAGATTCCTCATGGTACAACAAGTTCAACGCCGCAAAGATCAACTTTTGTTAGTTTTATTAAGTCTTCATTACTTGTTTGTGCTGAGTTTTGGTGTTGCCACCGGCCACTTTGAACACGCCGCCGGTCCGGGTAGTCTGGCCATGATCGCGGCGGCCAGTGCCTTTTTCTGGAAACCCGGTACATTATTTAGCCGAGGCGTTATTGCGGTGAGCCTAATAATTTTCTCCGGAATTCTGATCCATCTCTCCAATGGCCGCATAGAGATGCACTTTCACGTTTTTATGTCGCTGGCTTTACTTTCGATTTACTACGATTGGAGAGTAATTATAATTGCGGCTGTTACGGTGTTTACCCATCACTTGCTCGGCTTACTTTTTCCGTTTTTTCAGGTATATGGCTCTCAGGGCGTAGGGGAAATCTTTTTACTGCACGTGTTATTTGTTTCCCTGACCTCCGCCATTTTGTGCTATCAAAGCTACGTAATAAACCATAGTATAAGTACAATTAATCATAGCAGTCGGGTTTTGAGCGAACACGATCTGGTCCAGTTGTTGCATTATGTCCAGCAAGTAGCCTCTGGCGATATGACTGCAACCCTGGAACTCAAGGCCGAGATGGTGCCAGTGGTGGCAAATGATGAACTAGGTTATGCCAGCCGCCTCTTTAATCAGTTGATTATGGGTTTGCGCTCGATAGGGACGGCTACCAGCCAGATGGGTCAGGACTTTTCGGAGATTCTGCGGAGCAGTCAGGAAAACGTAAATCATATTAACAACCTGTGCGAACGTATCCTCAATTCAGCTGGAAATGAAGATCTGCAAAATCTTCCTTCAGTAAATATTGAAGAATATTACCATCACCTGGATACCGGTTTACGCAAACAAATCGAAGTTACCAGTGCCAAAATGGTGTTGGCTTCGTTACGGTTGGATATGCTGCAACACCAGCTTGAAACCAAAATGAATGAGCAAAATAGCCTCAATCACCAATTGGCTGAAATGAGTCGGGCGCGGGAAAGGTTTTTTGCCAGCCTGAGTCACGAATTGCGTACCCCATTGACCTCTATTCTTGGTTTTGGTGAGTTGTTAGTGACGGAAATGCAGGGTCCCCTAAGTCCGGTTCAGTTAAATAGTAGCAAACAGATTTTTCAAAGTGCCTTGAATATGCAACAGCTTATAAATGATATTCTGGATTTTTCCAAGATGCAGGCCGGTAAGCTGACGGTATATCCTGAAAAAACGGTGGTTGCGGAATATATAAGCCGTGCAATCGGTGAGGTTGAAATACTGGCTGAGACCAAAAACCTGAGCGTCACCACCCAGATTGATCACAAATTAACCGCTCTCACCGATCCGCACCGATTACACCAGATTTTGCTAAATCTGCTTTCCAATGCCATCAAGTTTACAAATCCGGGTGGCTCGATCCAGGTAAGGGCCTTTGAACTGCGTTACGAGGGCGGCGATGCCTGGTGGCAGTCTGGTAAAACTCCCTGGAGCTTTGCCAGAGCTTTTCCCGTCATAAAGTTATCTCCCGGTTGTTGGGTTTGTATTCAGGTTATCGATAGTGGCATCGGTATTGCGAGCGAGAAATTACCGGTCATATTCGAGGAATTCGGGCAAATAGAAGATGGGGTTATACGTAATACTGGCGGCACCGGTCTGGGGCTGGCAATCGTTACAAATCTGATGGAATTGCTAAACGGACAGGTGGTAGTGGAAAGTGTGAGCGGAGAGGGTACAACCTTCAGTGTATTGCTGCCGTTGTATCGTTCCACATTGTTAGCCCTACCTGCCGGGTTAGAAACCCTGGGTTGTAACGCCAACTAGAGCTACCCGGCAAACATAGGTTCCCGGTTCAATCGTTCTTCCGGTTGAATTCTGGCAATTGCTTGCTTCCTCTCGCCCGGTCTAGTATCATGTAAATATGTTAAAAGAACAGATAATTCCAATTCACAACGCCGATTTAGCCCGGCAACAAGCCGCCGCCGGGTTGGGCATTTACCTACATATCCCTTTTTGTAAAACGCGCTGTACTTATTGTGATTTCAATACTTACACAAATTTGAGCCATTTACAGGGACGGTATGCCCTGGCGTTGGCTCAGGAAGTGGAGCGCAGCCTGGCGGCAATTGCGGCTGGCCTATTCAACCCGTTGACCCCTTTACCGGCGTTGGCTGAACTGCCCGCGAACTCCACGACCGGTCCGGTCAATACAATTTTCTTTGGCGGCGGCACACCTTCTTTGCTACCGCCCGCCTCGCTTGGTCGTGCCCTCGATGCCATTCGACGGCGGGCTGAATTACCGGCTAATGCCGAAATCACGGTAGAGGCCAATCCTGGCACGTTGACCGTCGAAAAACTACGCGGGTTGCGCGAAATAGGGGTCAACCGGCTATCTTTTGGCGTTCAGACCTTCGATGATATTTTGCTAAAATCATTAGGCCGGACCCATACCGGGGCCGAGGCTGTTGAAGCACTGGAAATGGCCCGGCGCACCGGATTTGATAATGTTAATCTCGACTTTATTTATGGTCTGCCCGGTCAAACTCTGGCAACCTGGCGGGCAACCCTGGAGCGGGCATTGGTGATTAAACCGGCCCATTTATCGCTGTATGCCCTGACCGTTGAAGAAGGCACCGCCATGAACCGGCTAGTTGAGAGTGGCAAAATTATCACCCCCGACGGCGACTCGATGGCTGATATGTACGAACTGGCCGAGGAATTATTGGAGAAGGCCGGGTATATACAGTACGAAATTAGCAATTGGGCTTTGCGCTCCCCTGGAGATCAGCCCGGCCAGACCCCCCGGCTAGCCTGCCGTCACAATCTGGTCTACTGGCGCAACCAACCTTATCTCGGCTGTGGACCGGGTGCGCATTCATCGCTGGGAGGCTGGCGTTTTCCGGTGATGAAAGACCCGGATGTCTATATCCGGCACTTGCGAGGCGGCCAGAGTGTGATTGTAGAGGCGGAAGTTGAACCGATCACAAAGGCTTTGAAGCTGGCTGATACGGTCATACTGGCTTTGCGCCTGAATGAGGGGCTGGCTTTGGAGAATGTTCGGGACGCTTTCGGCCAATCGCTCGATGAGCTTTATCCAGCAGTAGTTCAGAACCTTGTGGGGTTAAAGTTACTTGAGAAGTTTACCGGACCCACTGGCGCACAACGCTTGCGTTTGACCGAAACCGGACGCTTGTTGAGCAACGAAGTCTTTATACGATTCCTTCCGTAATAAAGTCTCAGTATCCTACAAGTAATCTTCCGCCGGGAAGTAATTTGTTTTCACAAAGAAAAGTTCTCCTCGCCCTCCCAACGCCTGACCTACCAGGCCCAATTAAGCGAACCCAAGCTGTTGAAAGTCTTGCAAACTTTTGGTTTCGAGATCAGTACCGCTCAAATCTCCAACTGGCTGATCCACATCCATCAGAACCTCTTTGAAGCTGAAAAACACGCTATGTAAAACTAATTTGTCCCTTTTTCCTGGCGTTAAAATTTGCCTTGCCGGAAACTTTGCATCTATACTCCAGTGATTGAGTGCGGGTTGATTTATTTTCAAAACTTTGGGTATTTGCTGTGCTATCTATAATGAGAGTTTGAGAGCCTGGTTATATTTAACTTGGTTGACATAATAAAAAAGGGAAATCTAAAATGAAAAAGATAGGCTTCGTCGGGTTAGGGATTATGGGCAATGGCATGGCCGCCAATCTGGTTCGCAAGGGTTTTGAAGTAACCGTCTGGAACCGGGACCTGAGCAAGACGGCTTCTTTGAAAGAACTTGGAGCAAAAGTAGCCTCAAACGTTGGCGATCTGGCAGTAAACGCCGAGGTGATTGTAACAATGGTGCGGGACGATGCGGCGGTTAGAGCGGTACTGACCGGGCCGGATGGTGCTTTTAAGAAGGCCAGGCCTGGGACAATCTTTATCGAAATGAGTACGGTAACGCCTAACCTTGTGCGGGATATGGTGGCGACAGCCGAACAGGCTGGCTTCAAATACCTGGACGCGCCAGTGACGGGTAGCAAAGGAGCGGCAGCCGACGGGAAGTTAAATATTTTGGTCGGTGGTTCAGCCGAGGTATTGGAAGAGCAGCGCGATGTCCTGGAAGCCATGAGCCAGAGTATCATCCACATCGGGCCGAACGGCAGCAGTGCTTTTATGAAACTGGCAACCAACCAGTTAGCCGCCGTTACGCTGGCCTCCTTGGGTGAAAGTCTGGCCCTGGTCGAGCAAGCGGGTATTAACCGGGAAATGGCCCTGGAAATACTGGTAGCGACGGTAGCCAGAGTCAGTGGGGCGAAAAAGGAGAAGATTCTAAAGGAGAACTGGGACACCGAGTTTACCCTCGATTTGATGTACAAAGACCTGACCCAGGCCCTGGCGGCGGCGGAGGAGTTAAAACAACCGATGCCGGTGCTGGCGGCGGTCAGAGAGAAATTCCAGTTAGCTCGTCAAAAAGGCCTGGGCGATCAGGATTTTTCGGTAATTTCTACCAACCTCACCAAATAGCAATTGTTATGAGGCGGGCTGCCAGTATCAAAGGTACCCCGCCCGTCTAGCTGCAAAGCCACTCAGAATGTAATTACTCACCAAACTTCTGTAAAGGATCGAAGCAGGGGTCGTGGGGTCACCGCCCCATAGCCGTCAACGCAAGTTAAGGGAATAAAGTAGTCAAATTGGACATAAGAAAGCACCTGTGGCAAAGTTTGGTTGACTAAAAACAAACTTAATTGAACAGGAGCTTTCTATGCTAAATGATACCTTGATTAGTGAAACTTTGCAAAACCTTTTCGGTGATATAGCCCAGTGGCTGGCTTATGTGAGCGGCTTTCGCCGTCGGGTTAGCAAACTGGGTGGGTCCGAAGTAGCCCAAGCCTTGATCGGCGGCTGGTTAATTGGCCCAACATGAGCGAAGGTGTAACCAGGGGCAAAGTAAATAGTCTTTACTCAAATGACAAAAACGGATGTACTCGCTCTTGGAAGAGGTGGGAATCACATAGCGGATTTCCACTTCCTTGTCTGCTTACACCATTAATTATACACCCTCCTACTTTCAAATTGCTCAGTTTATTTCAAACCTGGCATTCCCACCATTTCAACCCTTTCGAGCAATGTTTGTCTGAACTCCAAGTTTCTTAACTCTTTACCCTATCTCTGAACTCATACGCTTTAACTGGCTATTGAGCCAGTCGAGTTAAGATGTTATAATGATTAAACTGTAAACTTTGCCGAGGCTGATTATTAGAAGCCTGTTGGACTAGGATGCAAATTAGCCAGCTATCATTCAGTATAAAGAGTTAAATTTTTTATGAGCGACCCGTCACATAGCAATCTACCTGATCAGGGGTCTGAGGCCGAACAACTTATCCGTGAACTGGAACGCCGGGCCGCCGCCCTGCTGAACGACCAGGATCAGGAGTCGTTAGTGTCTCTGCTAACGTTTCATCTGGGTGAAGAATGGTTTGCGTTACCCCTCGACGAAATCAAAGTTGTCTCGCGTCTGCTCGATGTGACACCGGTGCCCGGCACCAGTCGTTATGTGCTGGGTGTGATCAATCACAAAAGCGCGATATATCCCCTGATCGATATTCACGAATTGTTGAGTCTCGAAACTCAGCTGCCCACCCGTGCCTCCCGGTTTGTAATCATTCAACATGACCAGTACGCGATGGCGATGCTGGTCGATAATATGACTGAAGTGCGGGAAGTGCGAACCAGCGAACTCGAAAGGTATTTGCGTAGCGGAAAAGACCTGGCTAACTTTGTGGCAACCGAACTCACGGTGGATGGACGTTTGCTGGGTTTGTTAAACCTGGATGCGATACTCTATGCGGTTTCGGAAGGTGAAATCGGCCTGGGTTCCAATGTGGCGGTGGGTTAAAATGAGTATTTCCGACCCCTCCGACCCGCGAAATTCCAGTGGAAAACGCACTCTAAGTTCAAATTTTTATGACGGTCGCTCCCAGCTTGCCAATCTCGATGGGAATGTGGGTGAGGACTCTTACAAAAGTAACTTTCGGACAAATGGCCCGGCTAGACCCACCGGGCAACGGGTTGAACTGATTCTGGTAAAAATTGCTCACCAGCCCTTCGCCCTGTTAATGAGCCAGATTTATAATATCGTCCGGCCTCAAGACGGGCACTTCCAGCTTCTGCGTCCACCCGACCCGCTTAGTAACCGTTTGTGGGGCGAAATTTCTTACCTGGATACGCAACTCCGGGTACTGGAATTGACGCGAATGCTCCACTTGCCGCTTGTGGAACCTATCGAAAGTAGCCGAATTCTGCTGACCGGTAAACTCATGCCGGACGGTTTAATTCAAGAGCCTTACGGCCTGGCGGTAGACGATATTTTGGCCGTGCAGATGTTATCCCTGAACGAGTTGCGTTTATTGCCCCGCTGGGTTTGTCAGAAACGGTTGGGCCAGCTAATCTGGGCCATTGCTTTACTCGATCAGACCAGTTTGAGCGAACAAAATGTGATCAAAGATTTATCCGCTCAGAGCGGATTAGCCTCCGTCCGGCTAAGTGAATTTATGGTCGAGGCCGTCGGACCGGCAGACTCTGCACTGCGTAAATCAGCCGATTTAACCCGTCTGTTGCCGGTGAACCAGCCAATAGCAGACCCTTTGCTCAGTCCGAAACTGTTAAACCCGGCTTTCAAACCGGTTGAACCGTCTCAACAACGCCCGGTTATGGTGCTGGATGTAAGTCAGTTAAAGCAGATTGCCTATAACTACTAAGAGTCCGGCTTATTACTTGCCAGCTGGAGCGGCTCGCAATAACGAACGGCGCGGCAAAATAAATGAAAGTTAAACCCGAATGGCTGGTGAGATTCCGGCAAGAAGCCTCCGTTCAGGTAAAAGAGGCCAGGCTATTGATGGCAGCAGGATTGCCGCTCGATGCGGACGCGGCCTACCAGCATATACGCCAGCTTTTTATTAAAGCCCACAATATCAAAGGAACTTCCAGCATGGTTGGCTTGCCGGCGATAAGTGAGGTAGCTTTTGAGCTGGAAACTTTATGGGGCGACGCTATGCGCAACCCGGCCCAGTATTCCGAGCAGCTTCAGTCGCTAGCTAAAACCGGCCTGGACCGGTTAGCCGAATTGGTCGGGTCGGTTAGCTCGCCCGATGAAAAATTAGATGAAAGATGATTGTACGATACACTCTAATTATTGACCTCCCACCGCTCAACCAGCTTGCTGGCGAGAGGGCCGGAACCGACATAATGATCTAAGCCTTAAGCAAAAGTCCTAAGCTAATCAGAAACTGGTAAATTATGGTCCCATCAGAAGAAACCCGGTTGCGTTTACTTTCTAAATTTCGGGTAGAAACTGCTCAAAATTTAACAACTTTGCGAAATCAGTTGCCCAAATTGTATCAGCCGGAAAATCAGGATGTTATAATTACTATGTTTTTTGCGGCTCACACTATCAAAGGTAGCCTGGGTATGATGCAACTGCTGGAAGAAACCGAACAAACCGTCAGTATGCCAGCGACCCACCTGGAAGCCCTTTTGCTGAGTTTGCGCAACCGCGAGATAGTGGCTGATCCATCGATTATCGAAACCATTGAAAGTTATCTGGCCCAGCTCGAAAGCCAGTTTCTGCAAAATAAATAACCCGGCATTTTTCAAGAAACAAACAGGTAACAAAAATGAGTGTTGAAGACCCGCGCAAACGCCTTCTAAACCGCTTCAAAGAAGAAACCGATACCCACTTGCTAAAACTCCAGCGGTTGTTAGTCGACCTGGAAGCTCAACCCGATAACACCGACTTTTTGAAGGAGGTATTTCGCTCGGCCCATACCATCAAAGGGAGCGCGAAAATGATGGGTTTTAATGATATAAGTGACGTAGCGCACGAGATGGAAAATATTTTGGCCGAAATGCGCGACGGCAAGCTCAAACTGCAATCCGAAATTACCGACCTGTTGTTTGAAGGTACCGATGTGATCAACACCCTGGTCGAAGCCAGAGTGCGCGGCGAAGAAGCTCATCTCGATGTGAATGATTTGCGCCAGCGATTGGCCTCGGTCCTGAAGCCGGTGGTCGCTACCCCGGCCCAGGTTCTTCTGCCGGTCGCTGCCAATCCCTTGCCGGGGATGGTTTCTGCGGCCCACCCAATCCCCCCGCTGGACGAAAAACTGCTACTGCCGGTAGACCCGGTTACACCCCAGGCGGTTTTGCGCGCGATCAATCCCCTCAATAGCAACGTTATTGGAGTCAATATTGGCAAGCTGGACGAATTGATGAATATTACCGGCGAACTGGTGCTGGGTAAGATGGAGGCCGAGGCTACCCTCAACAATCTGCGGACCCTCCAGGATTTGATGCGCCAGCGTCAGCGTCGTTCCGGTCCGATCCGCAATTTTATTTCTAACCAGGGCCGGGACCCCTCCGAGATCATCACCTGGCAGGAAATCCGCGAAACTTTGGTGGAACTTAACTCTATCGACCAACAACTTGAGCTACTGGTTCGCAACACTCTACGCGATTACGAGGAGCATACCAGCCAGTTAGTCAACCGGGTGGATGAACTGGAGAACAATGTTAAAAGTGTTCGTATGCTGCCGATTGACGCGCTTTATCAGGATATGCCCCCGGCGGTGCGCCAGCTAGCCCGCCAGAACGGGCGCGAAATGCCCGAATACCGCCAGCTAGGCGGCGAAATCGAGCTGGATAAAAAAATGCTGGAAGGTATCCGCGATCCGCTGATCCATATCCTCAATAACGCCCTGTTTCATGGTATCGAAAAACCTGAAGAACGTACTAAAGTCGGTAAACCCCGCATTGGTCGCCTGACGATAGCGACCAGCCAGGACGGGGGCTATGTCTCGATCAAAGTTACCGATGACGGTCGGGGCATCAACCCGGAAGAAATCCGCAAAGCGGTTATTAAAAAGGGGTTTTTGAGCGAAGCCAAAGCTAAAATTACGCCAGATGAGGAAATTATCAACTGGATATACGAACCCGGCTTCAGTACCGCCGAAATAATCACCGACTCCGCCGGGCGGGGGGTGGGTATGGATGTGGTAAAGACCAATCTTGAAAAATTGGGCGGTCAGGTGAATGTAACGACCCGGATTGGGATCGGCACCGCCGTGACCTTGCGTGTGCCGGTGACGCTGGCGACTAGCCGGGCTTTGCTGGTACGGCTGGGTGATAGCGTTTACGCCCTGCTGGCCCCTTCGATAGAGTCTATGCACTATCTCACCAACGACAAGATTTTAAGCCGCGAGGGTCGGGACGTAATGCTTTATGGCGACTCGTTGTTGCCGCTGGTGAAATTGCAGGACCTGATTAACTCTAACCAGCGCGAAGGTCATCCCCTGTTCCGCTATCAGGCCCTCAACAGTGAGCGGGCGGCCCTGGCCGGGGCCGGTGGTTCGGCAGGGGCCCGGACCACTAACGACCATGCCAATGGTAATGGCAACGGTAATAGCAATGGTAACGCAAATAATGGCGGCTATTTTCAAACAAACGGCACCTACAACCGCGAGGCGATTGAGGGCGATAGCTTTGTGGGCCTGACGCTGGCCGACCCTCGCGCGATTGCCCGTATCCGCGAATTGCAAGAACAAAATCAGGAACGCCGGGTTCGCCAGTACAACGTTGACCGGCTTCCGGCAGTGGTCGTCGGTAATGGGGAGAGCCGGGTTTGCTTCCTGGTCGATGAACTGGTGGATGAAACTGAAATTGTGGTTAAAAGCCTCAGCCCGCTACTGGCTCGCGCTCAACACATCAATAGTGCTACGATTATGGGGGATGGTCAGGTCATAATGATCCTGGATGTACCCAGTCTGGTGAAGGCCGCCCGCTCAATCAGCCGCACCGGGTTGCGCAAACAACGCCAGCAAATTGCCAAAAGCAAACGAATTCTGGTGGTCGACGACTCGATTACTACCCGCGAACTGGAACGCAGTATTTTGGAGGCCCAGGGTTATATAGTCGAACTGGCCGACGATGGTACGGTGGCTCTTGAGATGCTCAATCGTGATAGCCGTTACGACCTGGTTATTTCCGATGTCGAAATGCCCAATATGAACGGCTTTGAGCTTACGGCCAATATCAAAGCCAGTCCGACCCTGAAGGCCATTCCGGTGATCATAGTTACCTCGCTCAATAACGGGGAACACAAACACCGGGGAATTGAAGCCGGTGCCCAGGCTTACATGACTAAAGGCGAATTTGAACAGGCGAATTTGTTAAATACGATTGAATATTTAACCGGTTGACGAGCCGACCGGCCCTAATGAGCTTTTCAATGCGGTACAAAAAGATTATAAAGAGATTATATAAAATCTACATATTTGGCACATAGTATCCGGTCAGTCAATTATGCTATAATAATAAAAATATTGAACGACGAAAAGCGACGAAATCGGAACGATAGCTAAAACCAATTGCACCATCATTGCAAATAATGCAATTATTATCAATGCACGTATCAGGAGAATTTATGTCAAAGCGGAAAATTCTAGTAGTCGATGACAGTGCCCTGGTGGCGGAGGCCGTTAAAGCCAAACTAGAAGCCAATAATTACGATGTCCAGTTAGCTTATAGTGGGGAAGAAGCTCTGGAAAAAGTAGCCGAGGCTATTCCTGATTTGATGATCCTCGATGTCTATATGCCCGGTATTGATGGTTTTGAAGTCTGCCGTCGTCTGCGCGAGAAAAGCGAAACTCAATCCCTGCCCATCGTAATGCTCAGTTCGCGTGGCAATATTAAAGAAAAGCTGGCCGGTTTTCGGGTCGGAGCCGACGATTATCTGGTCAAAGAGTTCGATTTGCTGGACTTGCCCTACCGGGTAAAACTGGTTTTCCGGTTGCGTGGTCTGGATGAAGACGCTCCCAGTAGTGGTGGTAATGGCTCCTCGCCCAGCGCGTCGCTAACCTAAAAGATAACCGAAACCTTCTTTGATTCTTCCGGTCTTCCGGCTGGTGGACCTTCTAGCCTAAAAACACACCAAAAATTTAATTTTGAATTTACTTTATCAAACACCCAACGTCTGAGTAAAGCATGGCCGCGATCAAGGTTCTGATAGTTGAAGATAGTATATTGGTGGCTGACGTTCTAAAAGATACGTTGGAGAGCGACAAACGGGTGCGCGTGGTTGGTGTAGCTGCCAATGGACAGCAAGCTATCGAAATGTTGCCCGCCCTGGCCCCCGATCTGGTTACGATGGATGTCTGGATGCCGATTATGGATGGCTTTGAGACCGTCGAATGGATCATGGCTAACCGGCCTACCCCGATCCTGGTTATTACCAGCAGCAAACTCAAAGAAGATGTCCAGCTTTCGTTGCGGATGCTGGCCGCCGGTGCCCTTGATGTAATCGAAAAACCAATCCTTAGCAACGAAAATCAATGGAAACGTAGTCAGGCCGAACTAATTTCTAAAGTCCGCTTACTTTCGAGCGTCAAAGTAATTACCCATGTGCGTGGTAAACTTTCAGGGAAACCCGAAATACCGGCTAAAGTTTCACCTAAACCAGCCGATACCCCTCGCTCTCCCTGGCAAAACCCGGCTCAGTCAGCCCTACCCTCGTCCGTACCGGCCCGCCCGCCCTTGCCCGCCCCCGGTCAGCTAGCCCATTTTTTCCCGACCCAACCTTATTTCCGGGCAATTGCGATTGCCAGTTCCACCGGTGGCCCCACCGCCCTGTTGCACCTCCTTCAAAAACTACCGGCCAACTTTCCCTGTCCGATTTTTGTAGTCCAGCATATTTCGATGGGCTTTACCCAGGGTCTGGTGGATTGGCTCCAGCGAGAGGTTAAACTTAAGGTGAAAATGGGCCAACATAACCAGCTACCGGAGCCAGGCGAAATCGTGATCGCCCCGGACGGCCTAAATATGCTGCTGGCCGCCAATCACCGCATCCTGACCCTTCCCGATAATGATCGGGCAAATATTTTGTGTCCTAACGCTGATAGCTTGATGTTTTCCCTGGCCGGGGTGTATGGTTCACGGGCGGTAGGGATTGTGCTGACCGGCATGGGTAGCGATGGCGCAAAAGGTTTGAAAAGTATGCACGAGGCCGGGGGTTATACGATTGCCCAGGACGAGGCTTCCAGTTTGATTTATGGTATGCCAAAGGTTGCCGCCGAAACTGGGGCCGCCCGTGAGGTTCTCCCGCTCGAAGCGATAGCCGGTCGTTTGATCGAATTGCTCCAACAACCCGAAACGCTGGATGCCTGGTCGAGAGGAAAGGATTAGAAAAGTTTGTCTGATGCTGCCTCAAAAGATAGACTATCCTTGCCGGAATTTACCCCGGCGGAATTTGAACGCTTTCGGACCTTGCTCCAGGAAAAAAGCGGTATGTTTTTTGACCACAACAAATTAACCGTTATGCGGACGGTTCTCCAGGAACGTATGCTCGCTTTGAACCTGATCGATTACGATTCTTATTACCGGCTGCTGAACGACCATTCTTATTCGCAACCTTTGTCCGGCGAAGGGAAGCTGCAACCGCCTACCGGCCACCGGGTTCTGAGCCGGGAAATGCGCCGGTTGGTCGAGGGGTTAGCCGTCAATGAAACGGCTTTTTTTCGCAACCGCGAACATTACCGGGCTTTGCGCGAGGAAGTCCTGCCGCGTTTGTTCCGACGGTTGGCTAAGACCAGGCATTTGCGCATCTGGAGTGCCGGTTGCTCAACCGGTCAGGAGCCTTACTCGCTGGCGATTGCTATCGTAGAGATTTTGCGTTCTCAGGGACAATCGCCCACCGAATGGCACATTGAAATTATAGCCAGTGACATCAGCGAAAGAGCTTTGCGCGTAGCCTATAATGGCCGCTACCGGTTGGACGAAATGCGGGGCCTGAGTGCCGAGCAGATTAAAGCCTATTTTCAACCGCTAAGTGCCCACACCGTTGCGACTGCGCCGCTTGACCCGGACGAAATTTATAAACCGGGCCACAATACCGTGATCCGCCATCGCCAGCGTATGGCCTATGAGATTAATCCCCAGATTCGCCAGATGATTGATTTTAATTTCTTTAACCTGACGATGGCTCATTTTCCTCAAGAAAAGTTTAAGGCTTTCGATCTGGTGCTTTGTGAGAATGTAACAATTTATTTTACTCCCGAAGTCACTCGCCAGGTAATGAATAATATTTACGCTGCCATGAACGAGGGGGCTTTCCTGTTTATCGGCTACAGCGAGACACTCTGGCAGGTCTCGGATCGTTATAAGCTGATCAATACTCAGGATACTTTTTATTATCAGAAGCCGTTCCCGCACGAAGAACCGTCGCGCTACCTGCGCCGCCCACCCACTACCGGTCCCTTATCCGATGACGGTTTAATGCCGCCATTAAACCGTCCTGCCGGTTCTTCCAATCGTACCGATGAACTGGCCCGGCGAAACTCCAAACCGGTCGAGCCATTGCCGAGCCGTAACAATATTACCGATCCTTTACCGCCGCCGACCAGACCGGTAGTCGGTGAGATGCCGGTACTTGGTGGCAATCAGCCCCCGCGAGTCATCACCGACCCGCTAACCCCAAAGCTCGCCGCTCGCCCGGCCCCGGTTCGCCCGGCAGCCCAGCCTTCCTCGGTATCACCGCGACCACCCACCCCGCATCCCAATGAGTGGCTCACCCTACTGGGCGAGGGTCGCCAGCTAATGAAAGAACACGAATTCGACCAGGCCCTATCCCGGCTCGAAGCGGCCCTGGCGGTTGGACCCATTGAGGTCGACACCCTTAGTACGCTGGCCGAGCTAAAATTAAAACTGGGCGACTATGCCAGGGCGATGGAGTTGTGTCTCAAAGCGATTGCCCTTAATCCACTGGCCGAGTCGGCCCACCTGATGCTGGCAATGATTTACCACAAAGAAGGCCGGATCGAAGAAGCCATTCAGGAGTACAAAAATACGATCTACGTGAACCTGGATGCGGTTATCGCTTATATGCGGCTGGCCGACATATATCGGGATACCGGCCACCAGCGCGACGCCCTGCGCGAGTATCGCCGCGCCCTGAACGTGCTACAACAAAAGGCCCCCGACGAGATAATCGAGGACCTTTCGGTGGGGTTATTAATGCAGGCCTGTCAGCAAAATATTACGCGCCTGGCCCCGCGCTCCTCCCACTAATTTTCTACCCACCAGTCAACTCAATCCAGCGCGTCAAAAGCGGCGGCGGCAATCTGTTCCGCGTCGACCCCGTAATGACGGTAGAGATCGGCCCGGCTGCCGGACTGGCCGAAATCGTCCACGCCAAGCCCGGTAACCGGTGCCCCAAAGACGCTACCGAGCCAGGCCAGGGCGTGGGTGGCGGCATCGTGGACTGTGATGATCGGCGCGGTGCGCTCGGCGGGTGGTAGCAATTGTTCCAGATGCCCATAGCTGCCGGAGCGACCGGCAACGCGCGCGGTGCGCCAGGCCTGGTAAAGCTGACCGGGACTGGTCAGATTGATCACGTTGGCCGCTACGCCTTCCAAATGTAAAAGGTGGGCCGCCGCCAGTGTTTCCGGCACCAGTGCCCCGCAGGTTATCAGTTGCACCCGGTAAGGGTTATCTTTCTCCGGTGCTTCCAGCAGACGGTACCCACCCGCCAGCACCTGACGGTGCAACTCGGCTTCGCCCAGGCGAGCTTTGGCCTCGTTAAAGGGAGCCTGTTCGATAATTTTGGTCGATAACCGCAGGTAAGTGGATAAGCCGTTTTGGCGGTCGCAACACTGCCGCAAGCCTTCCAGAATGACCCACTCCACTTCCTGACCAAAACAGGGTTCGTAAGAAAGTAAATGCGGCAATTCCATGCCCAGTGAGGGGGTAACGGTCGATTGGTGTGCCCCCCCTTCCGGCGCAAGGGTAATCCCGGCAGGTGTCCCGGCGAAAATAAACTTTGAGGCACTATATAAACCATAGATCAGAGCGTCCAGACCCCGGCAGACAAACGGATCGTAGACCGTCCCAATCGGGAAAAGTTGCTGGCCGCTGAGTTCGGTCGACAGCCCCAGCATACCCAGCAGCATAAACAAATTCATTTCGCTGATACCCAGTTCGATATGCCGTCCGCCGGGGGTGGGTTGCCATTTGAGGGTACGTCCGCCGCCTTCCTCATAATTTACCTGGTCAGTGGGCGAGAAGACCCCGACCTTATTGATCCATCCGGCCAGGTTAGTCGAGATCGAAACGTCGGGCGAGGTTGTGATCACGCGGGGTCCCACCAGCGGCACATCGGCCAGGCGGCGCACAATCCGGCCAAAGGCTTCCTGGGATGAGGTAGCCGCCCCCTGGTCGACCTCCAGCGAAACCGGCACAGCCTCGACGGCTACCAGTTGCGGCCCGGTCGAATCGGCCTGGTAGAGCCGTTCCCTGGCCGACTGGCACAGCCGTCCTTCCGGTGAGTCCGGCTCAAATTTGGCCCACTCCTGACCGGCTGCGATCCCCAGGTTCTGGCGAACCTGTTGCAACTGTTGTTCGGTAAGCAGGGCCGAATGGTTGAGCCGGTCCCCGGCCATCGGCAAGCTCCAGCCTTTTATCGTATAGGCAAAGATTACGGTGGGCCGGTTTTTCTCGCGTTCGGCCAGCTCGAAGGCTCTTAACAGTTCAGTGAGGTCGTGGCCGCCCAGGTTTGCCACCAGGCCGGGCAATTGTTCGTCGCTCAGATCGGCCAGCAAAGTCCGCAAGGCTTTCTCATCGGGACCGCGCAGCAATTTGTCGCGCAGGGCCGGACCATCCAGCCGCAACAGATTCTGGTATTCCTCGTTGCTCATATCGTCGATGCGGCGGCGCAAACTTTCGCCATCGGGCCGGGCGAACATAGCCTGCAATTTTTGACCAAACTTGGTTTCCAGCACCTGCCAACCGCTCACCTCAAAATGACGTTTTAGCTCGCTGGCCTTGATGCCGGGTACGATCCGGTCCAGGCTTTGCCGGTTTAAGTCGACGATCCACAAAACGTTACCCAGCCCGCGCAGGGCCTCCTCCGAAACGGCCTCCCAGACGCTGCCTTCGTCCAGTTCGGCATCGCCCATCAGGGCTACGAAACGTCTGCTGGTAACGCTGCCAAATTGCTGCTGGGCGTACCGATGGCCGAGAGCGGCAAAGGCTGGCGCAGCCGCTCCCAACCCAACCGAACCGGTCGAGAAATCCACCGGATCAGGGTCTTTGGTCCGGCTTGGATAGGCCTGTAAACCTTTGTAAGAACGCAATTCTTTGAGATAACGCTCAGGGAGATTACCCAACAAATACTGGATCGCGTGATAGGCCGGGGAAGCGTGCGGCTTGACGGCCACCCGGTCCCCGGCTTTTAGATTATAGAAATAAAGGGCCGTGAGAATGGAAACCATCGAAGCCGAGGAAGCCTGATGACCGCCGATTTTGCTTTTGTCAGGATTGGGCCGGACGTGATTGGCCTCGTTGATTATGTTGGTCGTCAGCCACAGTATCCGGCGTTCGATAGACTCAAGTACGGCCAGTTCGTCCGCCGAAAGTTGCAGAGTAGGCGGGGTACTGGCTGCCGGGGAAGGCCGGGGCGGGGCGGGGCGGGTGGCCTCATCGATCTTCTCCAGGGCGGCTAATTCGTTGTCGGCTGGTTTATCCTGAATTTCCATAAAAAACTTGCGCTCTCTTTCGTTTTTGGTTGGGTAGACTTCACCGGCTATTCCAGTCCGCATTATAACAAAAGAGAACGCCAGCCACACCGGTCAGGCGGTCAAGATTGCCGTCTTCTTTGTCGCCTACCGGCCAGCAAAGCCGTTCCACTCAGGCTCAACAATCCGGCCAGCCACCATGCCAGGTCCGGTGAAGTCTTCACCACCGCCGGACCGTACCCGGTAGACGGTGCCCCCGGCCCAAAAATCTCGAAGGTGCCGTTGCTCAACACTTCCACTTCGGTCAGCGGGGCCAGATTAGGAATCCGGCCTTGAAAGGCCTGCCCCCGGTTGAACCGGCCACTGATAGTAATACTGGTGTTGTTGGTCAGGTTAGTGACATCCGCCGCCGACAGGGTAATCAGAACACTGGAACTTTCAAAAGCGTTCAGTCTAAAGCTACCCCAGCGGATGGTACGCGCCTCAAGGGTAACTTTGCCGGTCTGAGACATACTTTTGGAGGGGGTCGCGCCGGGTGGTAAATTGATTATAACCGTATCGTTCAGGTCGACGGCTTCTTCTCCGGCCACGATCTGCAAGCACAGGTCGACCAGACCATCTGGCCGCTGGGTGGCTTTGGAGGCAAACCGCCATTTGTTGGCCGGGGCTACGTTCGGACACTGGTTCCCACTGGCCGGATTGAAAGTATCGCTGGGGGTAGGCGTAGCGGTTTGAGCGTTGGCCTGGCTTTGCGCCAGCATAAGCAAACCCAGAACCAGCAAAGTTAATATCCAGGCTAATAATACTCGCCGGTAGTTTCGAGACCTTTTAAGCATATTTACTCCTGTAGAATTATTTTCTTGCTTTGACTGAACTAATAATAACATAGAGCATAGCAAGCTGAATAATCTGAATAGACCGCCTTATGAGCCTGGAAGTGTAAGCTGCTATCGGGTAGGAGGAAGTAAGCCCCGTATTTTATGTTGCGCCAGGTCGCTTTATGCGGTAAGTGAGCGGCTAGCTGACCCGGATACCGTCCAGGGTGATCGAAGGAGCCGGGAGGTCGAGTGGTTTTTGCCAGTCGACGGTGGCGAGGAAGTCGAGGAGGCGTTTTTCGTAGGCCGGGCCGTAGGTCTGGTAGCCCTGGACGTGACCGAGGCCGGGCTGAATCCAGAGTTGGGTCGGTGGGGCAGAAAGCCGGGAGAGTAAGTAGGCGTTTTCGACACGGGTCAGGCGGTCCTGGTCGCCATGAATGAGCAGCAGGGGTCGCGGTGAGATAGCGGCGACGTAATCGGCGGGCGAAGAGGCCTTGAGCGGGAAGCGGTGATGGGCGGCCAGGATGCGCCAGGAGTAGTAGCCGAGCGGTCGGGCCAGCCAGAGAGGAAGGCGCCACATATTGTTGATCTCGGCGGCGATAGAGCGGTAAAGCTGGGCGAAGG
Organism: Chloroflexia bacterium; assembly: GCA_038322625.1. Classification (GTDB taxonomy): domain Bacteria; phylum Chloroflexota; class Chloroflexia; order Chloroheliales; family Chloroheliaceae; genus 54-19. The sequence goes on along the minus strand of JBBQGA010000058.1, from coordinate 6,307 downwards.
CACTATCGGCGATAACGGCCCGGATAAAGGGGTTTTCGGCGGTTGCCATGATCAGAATGGCGGCTCCCATCGAGATGCCAAAGGCGGCGATCCGTTCCTGACCGCGCCCGATCAGCCAGTCGACCGCGCCGTGTACGTCGAGTTTTTCCCAGTAGCCCACTGAACTGCCCTGCGGACCTTCGCTCCGACCGTGACCGCGAAAATCGAAGGTAAAAACGTTATACCCGGCCTGGTGAAAGAACCGGGCGTATTCTAGGTCGGGTTCTTTGCTGGTGGTGTGGCCGTGCCCCATAAGAATGGTGACATTTTTTGGCGCGGCAACCCCGGTGGCTGGGGAGGGGATGTACCAGCCGTGCAATTTAAGGCCGTCGCGGCTCTCAAACCAGACTTCTTCAAAGGGTAAGCCAAGTTCGCCGGGAGTACGTTCGGCCAGGTAGCGTGGAAAGAGAGCCAGCCGGCGCAGGGTAATGGTACGGGCAAAGTTTTGGAGCTTAAGGAGGGCGGCGGCTATTAGAAGAAATACTCCGGCGGTTATCGACCATTTGAGGCGGTTAATTTTCATCAGGTTCGTTTCCATTTATTATATTTAGGACTATCGCTTCGACTTCACTTTTTGAGTTTGAGGCGAAAGTTCTAAATTTGAAACATATTTCAGGCAATATAGCATATTCTGCGGCAAAGCTAAAGTTGAAAGGGTGGTGGGCGAGGGTGGCTTGTGGCACAAAGTTTGCCTTTTAGTTTGGTTGAGTGTCGCCCTGTGTTATATTATGCCTGTGTTATATTATGAAGGTAATATTAGTGAAGTAAAATTGTTTGCAACCAATGACCGGTTGGCTGCGTCTGATTGGAGTAGGCTGCCTGAGGAGTGGGGTTTTACAGGCTGGTTACAAATTGGTGATAAATGCGTCATACTTTGTGGCGACAATAAAAGGGCTGCTGCGAAACGAAATAAGCCGAAAGGCCTTTAACGAAAGATAGCAAAGATAGCTATGAATAGTTTTCAGAATAAATTAAGGTTCAGGTTGGGCCTGCTTATGGCAGGGTTGATGTTGAGCGGCTTGTTGGTGTCGTGTGGAGAGAATCCGACGGCGACGCCTACCGTTGCTCCCCCGACGGCAACCCCGGTGCCACTCGATGCTAAAGGCATCGCCAAGCTGGCGACCGACAAGATTAACGGTCTCAATTCGGTCCACTTTATAATTGATATTAAGTCGGGTGAGGTAGTAATCTATAACGGGATTACTTTCAAGCATGGCGAGGGCGACCTGACCCGGCCCGACAAGTACCGGGCCAAGCTCAGGGTGGTGCTGGCGATTGCCCAGGTGGATGCCGAAACGGTGGGTATTCAGGATAAACAGTGGATTCTTTTGCCGAATTTGAGCAAAGATTGGCAACCTTTGCCGAGCAATATTGGCTTTAAGGCTAGCGTGCTGTTCGACCCGGATAAGGGTTTGAGTTCGGTAGTAAGCAAGATCAAGGATATTTCGCAGGACGGGAGCGAGACGTTGAGCGGAGTCGATTGCTACAAGTTAAAAGGGATAGTATCGGGGCCTGATATTGCGCCGCTCACCGCCGGGACGCTGGGTAAGAACGATGTTAATTTTGAGGTATGGATTGGCAAAAGTGATTTTATTACCCGGCAGGTGACTTTTAAGGAAATCTCGACGGATGCCAAAGCGTCGGACTGGCAGTTGAATTTTTCGGGTTTTGATAAGCCCGTTGATATTAAAAGCCCGGTACCCCAGTAGGTAAAGGTGATTATATGATGCAAGAGCAGCCCAAAGATCAGGGCCAGCGGGTAGCGTTGGACGATTTCCAATCGCTGCGCGCCAACCTCAACGATGCCGCATTGGAGAAGGAAGCCAGGCTGGAAACCGGTTCACCGGCGGCGACGCAACCCTGGCTGGTGCTGGCAATGCTGCTGGTAGGGGTGGTGCTGGCCGCGCTCGATCTGACGGTAGTAGTTTCGATCCTGACCACGATTATGAACGATCTGGGAATTGCGATCAACGATCTTTCGACGGGTGCCTGGATCGTCAGTGCCTATTTGCTGGCCTATACGGTGACGATGCCGTTTTTAGGACGGGTATCGGATGTGTACGGGCGGCGGATGGTGTTTCTAGGGTCACTACTGGTGTTTGTGGTCGGCTCGGTGATCGTAGGGCTAAGTACAAAAGAACTGGGGTTGGGCTGGATCATCGGCGGACGGGTCATACAGGCCATCGGCGGCGGGGCGATGGTGCCGGTGTCGATGGCGGTAGTCGGAGATATTTTCCCGGCCCGTCGGCGCGGTCTGGCATTAGGTTTGATTGGGGCGGCAGATACGGCGGGTTGGGTGATCGGGCCGTTGTACGGGTCGGTCATGTTAAAGTTTTTGGGCTGGCATTCGATTTTCTGGATCAATGTGCCGCTGGGGCTGGTTTCGGCAGTGTTGATTTTCTTTGCGCTCCGCGCCAGTGAGAAGGCTAAACCGGCCCGGCTGGCAGTCGAAATAAACGCTGAAAAAGGTAAACTAGGTAAAATAGATAAGAAACCGCTATCGAAATTCGCACAGCTTGATCTGCTGGGTTTTATTTTTCTGGGGCTGGCCCTGACCGGAATAAATCTGGCTTTTGGGGGTGGGAAAGAAGCGACCGCTCTGGCGGGCAGCGCGTTTGAGGATGTGACCAAAAATCCGTTGCAGGAGTACCAGCAGCTAATTTTGATCGGGTCGTTGGTGGCCCTGCTGGTTTTCGTGGTAGTGGAATTGTTTGTGGCAAAGCGGCCTTTGCTAAATTTGCGAACTTTCCGGCGATTGCCTTTTGCGGCGGCGAACCTGGCGAATTTTCTGATTGGCGGGGCCTTGTTGGTCGGGCTGGTGGGCGTGGCACTGTTTGTAAATGATACTGACAAGAGCAGTAACCAGGTCGAAATTGCGTTTGATGCCGCGTTGGCGTTGGCACCCTTGACTTTTGGGATGGCAATCGGGGCGATCTTTGGGGGCTGGTTGAGTGACCGGGCCGGGTACCGGCTGACGACTGCGCTGGGACTGGTATATATAGTTTTTGGCTTTATTCTGATGGCTCACTGGCAGATAAGCTGGGTTATGCCGGATGATTTGTTGCGGTTGTTTCCGGGGGCCGGGCTGACCGGGCTAGGCTTTGGGACCGTCATTGCGCCGGTCGGGACGGCGGTGATCGATTGGGCCGACCGCGAGGATATTGGGGTATCGGCGGCCCTGGTGTTGATTTTGCGGCTGGTGGGTATGACCATCGGGCTGGCCCTTCTGCTGGATTGGGGGCTAGGCCGGTTCCGCGATCTGACTTCGAGTGTGTCGATCCAGGATTACACCCGGAAGCTGATCACCTCTTCGCTGGCTCAGGTGATTACCGAGATGTTTATGGCGGCGGCTTTGATCGCGGCGGTGGCGATGGTGCCGGTGCTGGTGCTGCGGCGGCGCGCGGATCAATCAATGTCGGAAGAAGAACGGCAGCGACGGCGCGAATTGGGCCGCTTGCTATAAGGCAAGCCTGGTAGAACTTGCCGAAATGCTTAGTATCTCAGTTCTCGGTTTACCAGTGGCCCTGGGGCGGGGTCAGGGGTAGCGGCTGACCAGTTACAATCCGCTAAAAGTTATACGCCTTCGACCATTATCATATCGGTTTCGGCGGTACGCTGTCGAATAGCCTTGATGCGGGTATATTCGGCAGAGTTGTACCAGCTACGGGCTTTTTCGATACTTTCAAATTCGATGATAACCAAGCGTTTGGGCTGCCATTGGCCTTCCAGGATGTCGACCGGGCCACCCCGCACGATGAATTTGCCGCCAAAAGGCTGTAGAGAAGGTAGGGTATGCTGGCGATACTCTTCGTAGCCATCTGAGTCTTTTACGGTTACACTGGCGATTACATAGGCGGCCATTCTAATTTCTCCTGATTTAGTGTTCGATTTAGATTTCCCTATCTTTCGCAAGGACTTTTATAGTTAGGCTGCAAAGGTGAGTAGTTAATCGCCCCTTTGCCCTGGCGGCAAGCCTAGATCGTTTGCAGGTAACGCTGGATCATGAAGGCGGCCATAGTGCCTTCCCCGGCGGCGGTTGGAACCTGTTTGATGTTGCCGCTACGGACATCTCCGGCGGCAAAAACGCCCGGCATATTGGTTTCAAGGTTGGGGCTGGTGATGATAAAGCCGCCAGCGTCTTTTTGAACTTTTCCGGCGACAAAATCGGCGTTCGGCACCAGACCGATAAAGATAAAAGCTCCTTCGGCGTGGATGTCGTACTGCTCGGCCTGGAGCGTGTTTTCGATTTTTATACGTGCCAGACGACCGCCGCCTTCGTAGGTGCTACAGAACTGGCGGACCTCGGTATTGTACAGAACCTCGATTTTGGGATGGTCGATCACCTTTTGCTGGAGCAGTTTGGAAGCCGTCATGGTGTCTTTCCAGACCAGCAAAGTGACTTTGGAGGCGAATTTCGCCAGATACAGGCTTTCTTCGGCGGCACTATTGCCGCCACCGACCACCACGATTTCTTTGTCACGGTAAAAGGGAGCGTCGCAGGTGGAACAGTAGTGAACCCCCGCCCCGTTAAGTTCCCATTCGCCGGGGACATTGAGGCGACGGTATTTGGAGCCAGTCGCAATCAAAACGGCGTGACAGCGATATTCATCGCCGTTGACGGTTTTTACGACTTTGTAACGACCATCAATGTCGATGCTAGTGACCATCTGGGCAGAAATCATTTCGATTTCAAAGCGTTTGGTTTGCAAGACCAGCCGCTGGGCGAATTCTTCACCGGTGAGGCCTTCGGGGAAACCGGGGTAATTGTCTAAGCGTTCAGTCAGGCCCGCCTGTCCCCCCAAACCGGCTCCTTCGATTACCAGACAGCCGATTTGTTCCTGGGCGCAAAAGAGGGCGGAGGTCAACCCGGCGGGACCGCCGCCGATGATGAGGAGTTCGTAAAAGGGCCGCTCGGCTTTGATTTGCAGACCGAGAGCGTGGGCCATATCGATATTGGTGGGATTGGGGAGAACCTGGTCGTCGATAATAATGGTGGGAACGACAATTTTACCTTTATTGAGCCGCTCAATGTAAAAGAGGCCACTAGGCTCCCGCTCTATATCAACAAAGTCGTAATGAATTTTCTGTTCGGCCAGGAACTTGCGAACCCGTTTGCAGTCCTGACTCCAGACGGTGGCATAAAGTTTTACAAGATGATTCGACATTGAACCGGTACCCTTTCAACCAGAAAAATATTATTATTGGAAACCCTGGAGAGCTATTAACATTATAGCATACCCGCTTTCCCGACGAGGTTTAGATAGCATAGAAAAACCGGTTCAAATAGGGAAAGCTTTGCAATGTTTGAGGTCAGACTTCTATAATAGGTAGAATAATAGGTAGAATAATAGTAACTACTCAGGCCATGTCCCCACAAAAAGAGTGAAGCGGGGGTCGTGGGGGTCAGGTAACCCCTGGGTGCCCTGCGGGGGGTCACACAGGGGTCTCCCCTGTGTCTCTCTTTTCTTTTCTTCTCCCGTCCACTGGTGGCCCTGGGGAGGGGTCAGGGGTGGGGCCGAGTAGTTACGAATAATATATTCTAACGCGTAAAAAAACCCGCAATTAGAATGAGTAAACCGGTTTAAGGTCAGGTCAGCTAGTGTAGTGAAAAAGAAAGTGTGAAATAGTGCAAAGTCCGACGCGCCAGACACCTTTAACTTATCAGCCCAAGGATTGCACTCGGCAGTATGAGGAGGCTGGCAAGGCCGAGGAGGAGCGCAGCCCGTTTGAGATCGACCGGGCGCGGATTATTCATAGCGCGGCTTTCCGGCGGTTGCAAGGTAAGACGCAGGTCTTTGTAAGTGGGTCGGGGGATTTTTTCCGCACCCGGCTAACTCATTCGCTGGAGGCGGGGCAGATCGGCAAGGGGTTGGCTTTGCGGTTGGGGGCCGACCCCGACCTGGTGGAGGCTTGCTGCCTGGCCCACGACCTGGGGCACCCACCCTTCGGCCATACCGGCGAGGCGGCTTTGAGTGAGTGTATGCGGGCTTATGGCGGCTTCGAGGGGAACGCTCAAAATGTCAGGATTTTAACCCGGCTATCGACCAAGTTTATCGACCGGGACGGTTTGAATCTTACCAGGTCACTACTGGATGGGACGCTCAAATACAAGGTGCCTTTTTCGTCAGGCAAGCACAAATTTTATTACGACGAGGATGAACCGCTGGTAGTCTGGGCGACCGATGGCGGCGAGCCGGGCGGCCAGTCGTTTGAGGCTCAAATGATGGACTGGGCCGATGAAATTGCTTACTCGGTACACGACCTGGAA
>JBBQGA010000057.1:0-25802 GCA_038322625.1 Chloroflexia bacterium | reverse complement strand
CAAGCAGGGTGGTACCGCGTGGTAGATTGCGTTTGAGCATTTCTTCTCCGGGTTTTTTCTGGAAAAGTGCTGTCAGCTTACCGCGTCCCTGTAAAGTTTTGATTACTTACAGTGGACTTTCGGATTCAGCCTGACAGTTTTTTATTTCATAGCTTTAGGACTTACGCTTAACTATAGAAGCCAAGCTAAAGCGGGGGTAGTGGGGGCCGGGTACCCTTTGGGTGCCCCTGCGGGGGTAAACAGGGGTCTCCCCTGTTAATCCCTATTAATTTTCGCTTCAGCCTCACAAAGTGGGGCTGAAGCGAAGGTCTTAAATCTGTTAGACCAGGTTAGCTTTTTAAGGAGATTGATGATGTCGATTCAAGACCAGATTGCCGCCACGCAACAAAGTGCCCTGGCCGAACTAGAGCAGGCCGCTGATCTGGCGGCCCTGGATGAATGGCGTTTGAGGTATTTGGGCAAAAAAGGTGAACTGACCGCCTTCTTGCGCGGGATGGGGCAATTGCCTGCCGAGGAAAGGCCGGTAGTCGGTCAGGTGGTCAACGCGGCGCGCGTGGCTCTTGAAGAGGCCGACGCACTCCGCCTGGGTCGGCTGAAGGAAACCGCCTTACAGGGCCGCTTGGCCGCCGATAGTCTCGATGTAACTTTGCCCGGTCGACCCGTCGAAACCGGTAGAGTGCATATCATCACGCGGACGCTGCGCGAGATCGTGGCCGCCTTTACCGCGATGGGTTTCCAGGTGGCCGAAGGGCCGGAAATTGAACTGGACTTTTACAACTTTCAGCAACTTAATATGCCGCCCGGCCATCCGGCTCGCTCGATGCACGACACCTTCTATATCAGCGAGTCGGTGTTGCTGCGTACCCATACCTCTCCCAACCAGATCAGGGTTATGGAAAATCAGCAGCCCCCGATCCGAATTATCGTGCCGGGCAAGGTCTACCGCAGCGAAGCCACCGACGCTACCCACGAATTTATGTTTTACCAGTGTGAAGGTCTGGTGGTCGACCGGGATGTAACGCTGGCCGATTTGCGGGGTACGCTGGCCGATTTTGCTCGCCGCCTGTTCGGAGCTGACCGCAAAGTTCGCTTTCGCTGCGACTATTTCCCTTACGTAGAACCGGGCGTGGATGTCTCGATCAACTGTATGATTTGCAACGGGGCCGGATGCCGCTCTTGCAAATACACCGGCTGGCTGGAAATTATGGGAGCCGGGATGGTCCATCCCCAGGTCTTACGCAATGTCGATATTGACCCGGAGAAGTACAGCGGCTTTGCTTTCGGGATGGGACCGGAGCGTATCACGATGCTGAAGTATGGTATAGACGATATTCGCCAGTATTACCGCAACGATTTGCGGTTTCTGGAACAGTTCGCTTAAAAGAGGAGCCGACAATGATAAAAGTACCTTTAAGCTGGCTGAGAGACTATGTTAATCTAACCCTGTCGCCGGAAGAATTGGCCGCCGGACTGACCTTGCGCGGTCTGGAAGTCAGCTCGATCCAGCAGATTGGCAGTCAGTGGGAGAGGGTGGTGGTCGGCCAGGTTCGCAAAATTGAGCGACATCCTAACGCCGACCGGCTGGTGGTGCTGCAAGTGACCGATAGCCGGACGGATTACCAGGTAGTTACCGGGGCGATGAACCTGAAAGAAGGCGATAAAATCCCGCTTGCATTGAACGGTGCCCGCCTGATCGACGGTCATAAGCTGGTCGATGAACTGGCCGCCGGTAAACGGACTGCTCCGCTATTGAATGGCGAATTGCCTTATTTCTCGGTCAAGCCGGGCAAAATGCGCGGGGTCGATAGCGAGGCGGTCGCAGTTGCGGCTCTCGAACTGGGTATCTCAGAAGATTTCGATGGTATTGTAGTCCTTGAACCGGAAGCACCGGTGGGGGCGGCCTTGCAGGAAGTATTGGGCGATACCATCATCGAACTGGAACTAAGCCCTAACCTGGGCCGGGCACTCTCAATGGTCGGCGTAGCGCGTGAGGTGGCTGCTATGACCGGCCAGCGGGTATTTCTGCCGGAAATCAGCGTACAAGATAGCGGCGATAATATCCACAACAAAATCGAAATAGTGGTGGAAGCCGCCGATCTCTGCCCCCGCTTTAGCATGATGATCATCGAAGGAGTCACGATTGCCCCTAGCCCCGAATGGATGCAACGCCGTCTGAACGCCGCCGGGGTCCGACCGATCAATAATGTGGTTGACATAACTAACTATGTCATGCTCGAACTGGGCCAACCGCTCCACTCCTACGATTACGACGATATACACGGCCACAAGCTGATCGTACGACGGGCGCGACCGGGCGAAAAAGTCGAGACTATCGATCATAAAGACTACAGACTGACCCCGGAAGTGGTGGTGGTAGCCGATGCCGACCGGGGCGTGGGGCTGGGCGGCGTGATGGGCGGGGTTGATTCGGAGGTCAAAGAGACTACTCGTAATGTGGCCCTGGAAGGAGCCAACTGGAACCCGGCCAATATCCGGCAAACCTCGCGGTCTTTGTTCAATACGGCCAGCGAGGCCGCCAAGCGGTTCGAGCGGTCGGTGGATATAGAACTGACCACGCTGGGAGTATTGCGCGGCATCCAGTTGATGCAAGAGTTGGCTGGTGGGACGGTTGCCGAGGGAATGATCGATATATATCCGACCCCGGTTTCGCCCCACGTAATCGAGTTGCCGCTGGCCGAGGTGCCGCGTCTGCTCGGCATAACCATCCCCAAAGATGAGGTCGTGCGGATGCTGGAAGCGTTGGAATTTGAGGTAGCCGAATTGCGACCCGACGGTTCCTACCAGTTCCGCAGCGATAATTCGCAGTACACCATTATTGTAAGTGAAACCCAGCCAACACCGGATATTTTGATGGTGCGGGTGCCGACCTATCGAAATGATGTCACGATCAAGGCTGATCTGGTGGAAGAAATCGCCCGCATGTACGGTTACGACAAGATACCGGAAAAACGCTTGCGGGGGGAACTGCCGCCCCAGGTGCCAAACCTGCACTGGCTGTTCGAGGACCGGCTGCGCGATATTATGACCGGCTGCGGTCTCAACGAGATCATCACCTACCCGATTGTCAGTCTGGAAAGCCTTCAAAATCTGCATATTGCTGCCCCGGCAGGTGGTTCGCTCCACCACTGGACCGACCCAGACCATCTGTTGAAGCTGGCAAATCCGCTCAGTGTCGAACACGAATATATGCGGCCAACCCTGCTGGCTTCCGTGCTGGAAGTAGTGGCCGAAAATCGCCGCTTTATCGACCGGGTAGCGGTCTTTGAAATAGGCCGGGCTTACCTGCCCCGTCCAAACGAAAAGCTCCCGGAAGAACGCCCGCTATTGACGCTAGCCCTGACCGGGCCGCGCCCGGCCCTTTCCCGCTTCAACCCCAAGGCGGGTAGCCAGGAAGCCGACCGGCTGGACTTCTTTGACCTGAAAGGAGTGGTGGAAAATCTGCTTGACCGGCTAAACACCGGGGAGAGTACGATTGAATACCAACCAGTCGCGGCCCATGACCGGCCTATGCTGCATCCCGGTCGGGCGGCGTTGGTCTGGGCCGTCAGCAAGCCAAAGAAGGGTCAGAATGCCGAGCGAACCTACCTGGGAATGCTCGGCGAACTTCATCCGAAAGTGGCCGAAGCCTTCCGGCTCGACCCGGCGATCCGGGTAGGGGTGGCCGAGTTTAACATCGCGGCCCTGATGCCACTGACCGAGCGTGAGAAGTACAAGGTCGTTACCCGCTTGCCGGTGGTAACGCAAGACCTGGCAATCGTGGTGGACGATGAGGTACCGGCGGGCAAAGTGCAAAACTTGATCAAGGACACCGGCGGCGCGATGCTGACCGAGGTTACATTGTTCGATTTGTACCGGGGTCAGCCGATCCCCGAAGGCAAAAAGAGCCTGGCTTTCCGGTTGGTGTTCTACCCGCAGGACAAGACTTTGACCGAAGAAGAGGTCAGCAAAATCCGCCAGCGGATCGAAAACCGGCTAGTCCGCGAGGTCGGGGCCGAAACGCGCGGCTAAACAGCCCAATCCAAAAGGGGATTAACTCGATCCTGGAGTTAATTCTCTTTTGGGTTGTATCTATTCAGACCCCACCCCTGACCCCTCCCCAGGGAGGGGAAAAAAAAGAAGAGTAATACAGGGGAGACCCCTGTACGACCCCGCGCAGGGGTTGCACCCCTACAGGCCCGCTAAATTTCTTATAGCGAGGGTGTATAGTTACTTTTTCTTTTAGGTTTATTTACGATCACTTAGGTTCAAACGGGGGGTAGTATCTATCAAGGGATCTTGCCTGTTAAATCTATTTTGCTAACACTTAAACCTATATTGGAAGGTACAAGTATAAGTCCTATTTATGATGGTAAATCTATTTTGAGAATAGCAATCAATGCCAACCTCGTATCGTTTAGCGGCACCTACCGCCAGGCCGGGGTCAGCAAATATACCGAGTTTTTGATCAACAGTCTGGGACAACTCGACACGTCCAACGATTATTATATTTACTTTGGCAACGGCCCCCATCCGCCCGAATTCGCGGCAGCCTCAAATTTTCGAGTACGAGCCAGCCACCTCAACACCGAAAAACCACTGACCCGGATCGCCTGGGAACAGGCCATCGCGCCGGGCGTGCTACTCCGCGACCGGCCAGCTTTGCTGCATTGTCCGGTGAACGTGGTCCCTTTGGCCGCCTTCTGCCCGACCGTCCTGACCATTCACGACCTGGGTTTTATGCGCTTTCCCGAACGTTACAAAGCTGCCAAACGGCGTTACCTGCACGTCATGACCAGTCTGAGTGCCCGGCGGGCCGCGCATATCATTACCCCTTCTCAAAGCGTACGGCAAGAAGTGATCGAGCTTTTGAAAATCAAACCGGAGCGTGTGACCGCCATTGCGGAAGGGGTCGCGCCGCATTTCAGGCCGCTACCCGCCGGAGCGGTCGAGGAGTGGCGACAATCTAAAAAACTACCCCAACGGTTTGTACTATATGTCGGGACGCTGGAGCCGCGCAAAAATCTGCCGCTTTTGATCAATGCCTTTGCCCGGTGGCACATGGAAAATCCCGATGAAGCCAAAGGGGTCGAACTGGTACTGGGTGGGGCTAAAGGCTGGCTTTACGAAGAAATATTCCGGCTGGTCAAAGAGCTTGACCTGGAAGGAGTGACCCGCTTTCAGGGTTACATAAGTGAGAATGAATTGCCCTTATGGTATAATAGTGCCAGTTGTTTCGTTTATCCGAGCGTCTACGAGGGCTTTGGTTTACCCCCCTTAGAAGCAATGGCTTGCGGTTGTCCGGTAATTACCAGCAATACCAGCAGTTTACCGGAAGTAGTGAGTGAGGCCGGTATAACGATTGATCCCCAGGACGAAAGCGGTCTGGTTGAGGCATTAGACAAATTGCTGGGAAATGCCGCTGAACGCGAGCGGCGACGGGCCGCCGGATTGAGCCGGGCCGCCGGGTTTAGCTGGTTGGAAGCGGCCCGCCGGACGCTGGAAATTTATAAATTGGTTGCAAATTAAGACGGTATACGAATGGAAACGGCAGGTTTACTTTTACCAATTGCGCTGGGTATAGCAATTATTATCTTTTTATTCTTCAATAATCGGAGCCGGGCTAACGCCGGGCGTAACGTTTGTACTCGTTGTAGTGGAAGTGGCGAGGTGAACGAGAAATGGCCCGACCCGAATAAACCGGGCGGCTGGCACCGGCTGGAAGGTCCCTGCCCCAAGTGCAAAGGCAAAGGCCGGGTGTAACTAATATGTCCCAGCCAAATCCCAGATCAAATTCGCCTTCCAATTTGCCTTCTACTAATGCCGATAATGTAGATTTTTTTAGTCATTCGGTCGAGCAAACCCGCCGGGCCGGTGGGCAATTGGCCCAGCTTTTAGGGCCGGGCGATCTGGTATTGCTGGATGGCGAACTGGGGGCTGGCAAGACTACCCTTACCAAAGGTCTGGCCGAAGGACTGGGTGTGAGCGGTTACGTCAATTCGCCAACTTTCACACTGGTGAACCAGTATCAAGGCCGCTTGCCGGTTTATCACCTGGATTGCTACCGGTTGGAAAGTGGCCGGGAAGCTCTCGATTTCGGGATAGAAGAATACCTGTACGGCGATGGTGTGACCATTATCGAATGGCCGGAGCGCATTCAGGAAATCTTGCCAAAAGAGTTTATTCGGATCAAATTGGGGTATCTGACCGAAACCAAGCGCACCATCCGACTGGAACCGGCAGGCGCGAAATACGTTAAAATTTTACAGGAATTCAAAAAGAACGCCTTTGGTGGACTACCGCTATGATCCTGGCCTTCGATAGCTCCACCAGTCTGGCCGGTTTGGCCCTGTACGGACCGCAAGGCGTGGCTGCCGAATTTAGCTGGCTATCTCACCGCAATCAGACCGTTCAGATTATGCCTTTAGTCCAGAAGATGCTGGATGTCCAGAGCCTTACCCCGGCCCAGCTTACCGGCGTGGCTGTCGCCACCGGTCCTGGTTCTTTCAACGGTCTGCGGGTGGCGGTCAGTGCCGCGAAAGGGATCGCGCTCTCCCTCAGCTTACCAATCTACGGATTGAGCAGCCTGGATATGTTGGCCGCCCAACACGCCTACCTGAACGGCAACCTGTGTGCGCTGGTCGAGGCCGGGCGAGGCCGCTTTGGAACTGCTTTTTACAAGGTCAAGGCCGGTAAGTGGAAAAGCGAAGGCGACTATCTTAATTTGGACCTGGAGGCGTTGCTGGCCCGGCTAACCCAACCGACCTTCGTGGTGGGCGAGCTTCAACCGGCTGACCGGGCGGCTCTGGCCGAAAAATTGCCAAAACTAGCGACTGTACTGCCTCCGGCGGCCAGTCTGCGTCGGACTTCGTTTCTGGCGGAAGTGGCCTGGCAGCGTCAGCAAGCTGGCGATAAAGGCGATGACCTGGCGAATTTACAGCCGATTTATCTTCACCAAAATCAACCATAACTTGTAACTACTCGCCAAACTTCTGAAAAGGATCGAAGCAGGGGTCGTGGGGGCGCAGCCCACGCGGGGGGTCATACAGGCGGGTACCCACTGGGTGCCCCTGTTAAAACTCTTTTCTTCTTCTTTTCTCCGCCCTGGGTCAGGGGTGGGGCTTGAGTAATTACCATAACTTTATAAAAAACTCTGGGGGAGTTCGTGCCAACTGGCTTTGCAATTGAACCGATGCGGATGGAGGATGTAGCCGAGGTAGTCGAGATCGAGAAGGCTTGTTTTTCCACGCCCTGGCCCGCTTCTGCCTACAAGCGGGAGCTTAAAAACCTTAATTCGACGCGCTATCTGGTTGCTCGGCACTATCTTACCGAACCGCTCGCCCCGCTATTGCCCGCCCCGCCCAAAAAGAACGGTTTGATCGCCAGGGTGTTGCCGTTTCTCAAATCGGAAATCGAAGCCAGCCCGGAAATCCCCCCCCGAAATGGTAATCCGGTGGTCGGCTACGGCGGTCTGTGGCTGATGATGGACGAGGCCCATATCACGACCCTGGGAGTATCCCCCGAATACCGGGGTAAAGGACTGGGCGAATATTTGCTGGTCGGGCTAATCGATGTGGCGATGGCCCTGGGAGCTAGCTGGCTAACCCTTGAGGTCCGGGTTTCCAACACGGTTGCCCAGAACCTTTACAAAAAATACACCTTCAAAGAAGCCGGGGTTCGCCGTAAATATTACACCGATAACGACGAAGATGCCTATATTATGTGGTCGGACGAAATGACCAAGCCTGGTTTTCGGGAAAAGTACCAGAGCCTTAAAACTGAACTTCTGGAGAAAATGGCGACCCAGGGCCAGCTTGCCACCCCGACCGACCCCGCTCACCCGCTAGTCGTGCCGGAAATTCACGAGGGACCGTTGATTGATCCACCGCCCCCGCTTCCGCCGGAAGAATAATCCGCTTTCTGCCTTAGGAATGACTGGTAACAAAAGCTCAACCGCGCCACATAACTCGCTCGAAAAATCAAATCTATTGGGTATTTGAGGAGTTTAATCCAGCAGAATTGGATAGAAGTGGTAAACATCGCGGGACGGACCGGAAAGGCTCTCAACCGGTCGGGAAGGATCGGGTCGGGCCTGTCGTAGAAAAAGTGCCCGTGCTAGTAGAGCCGCCTGACCGGCTAGCTGGAGTATATCTGGTTGGGTCTGTTCGGGGGTTCCGTTGGCAAGCTGGCGACCCAGGCACAGATGCGCCCCGCCTCCAAAACTTAAACCGGCCCGGCGCATTTTAGCTGGAACGACTCGCAGGAGGTTAAATTCAGCGGTATCCGGTAGTTTGCCCAGCCACAAAGCAGAGTCCGCCGGGTAATTCGACCGCCTGGGTGGCTTCCCGGAAGATGGCTGGGATCGCCAGATGGAGACTCAAAGCTTCCGTCGAGGCAGTCCTGAGAAAAGTCAGGTCGGTCAGGAGATTTTTTGGTTGAGGATAAAGTTGGCTGAAATGCCACAGGTGGTGAAAAAGATGAGGAGCCAGGCTGGCGGTAGAATCGAGCGCCGCTACCAGATAGAAAGCGGCGACTGAGGCAATTTGCCGGGTATCCCAGCCTGAACCGGCCTGGCTCTGATTAAGTAGCAATAGCAAAGAAATCAGGTCGGGTGCTACCTCCGCACGAGCTAGCCGCCCGGCCTGTTGAATAGCTAACAGGTTTCGACGCTTTGAAATTGCGCCATCCAGATAATTTCGACGTAACTCGTCACGAACGGCCAGCCGCTCACTTACCGTGTAACTAAGCCTGACCAACTTTGCGGTTGAGCCGGTTTCGGCCATCGTCCGCTCGATGATTTGCTCTATCCAGCCGCTTTCGGCAGTTTTGAGCAAAGCCGGATAAAACAAGCGTCCGGCCAGCCTGACGATCATATTACTCGGTGCCGGCGCCAGTCCCTTAAAGGTAACTTCCCGAAAACTTTTGTGGCGAAGAATTACCTCCGCCAGCCTGTACTCGTTTACCCAGCGAACCGGTACCGGTGCCGCAACCCCGAATTATTCTTCGGTAGCGGTGTCGGCACTTTCGTTAGCCTTTTTGAGACTAAGGGCCAGACGGCGGTTTTCGGGATCGATCCGCAAAATGCGAACTTTCACCTTATCACCGGCGTGTACGATGTCGCTGGGTTTTTCCACCCGGCCATCGGCCAGTTCGGAGATGTGGATCAAGCCTTCCAGGCCTTCTTCCAGCCGGGCAAAGGCTCCAAAGTTAGATAACTGCGAGATAGTCGCTTCGACCACTTCTCCGACCTGGTACTTGTTCATTACCTCGGTCCAGGGTTCGGCCTGCGTTTTCTTGATCGACAGGGCAACCTTCTGCTTTTCGTGATCAACGTCCAGGATAAAGACCTTGACCTTCTGACCAACGTGCAGGATTTGCTTCGGATCGTCTACCCGTGCCCAGCTTAATTCGCTGACGTGAACCAATCCGTCTACGCCGCCCAGGTCGACAAAAGCTCCAAACTTCGCCAGGGTCGTAACAGTACCCTCACGAACCTGGCCTTTTTCCAGTTCCTTCATCAAATTGGTCTTGTTGGCCTCGCGCTGCTCGCGGACAGCCTGGCGTTCGGACAGGATCAGGCGGTTGCGATCGCGGTTGACTTCGACGATCTTGACCAGCAATTTGGTATTGACCAGCTTGGACATCTGGCTCTGGCGATTTTCTTCGCTGTCTCCAACTCCGCTCAAGGCGTTAACCTGCGAAGCCGGGATAAACCCGCGAACGCCTTCGACCTCGACCATCAAACCGCCTTTGTTGTAGCCGACCACATCGACTTCAAAGACTTCGTTAGCCTCGAATTGCTGTTGCAACTTGCGCCAGCTAACCTCGGTCCGGGCCTTGTCGATGGAGAGGATCGGGCCATCTTCGCCGTCCGGTCCACTTTCGGGTCTTACGACTACCACCAGTACCCGGTCGCCCACTTTCAGTTCACCGAATTTCTCGGCACTAAGGCTCTGTCGTTCGCGCTGGGGGACTAGACCTTCACTCTTGGTACCGATGTCGACCAGCAAATCATCGCGGTCCTTGTACATCAAAATACCTTCGATGGCCTGACCGTATTCCAGTTTGCGAACCCGGCTGACTGCTTCGTTTTCGTTCAGCAGTTGTTCCATCAAGGAAACATTGGCTTGCGGTCCCTGGGGGGCTTCGACTGCCGTTGCGGCCTCGGTTTCAACTTCGACGGGCGCAGCTTCCGGCTCGCTTAGTGCGGTAGGCGAGGCCTGAGCGGTTCCATCATCAACCGACGAGATCGGCTCGGCCTGAACGGGCACCTCGGCGGGAGTGGTGGCGGGTTCAGCGGATTCGACCGCTTCGATGTCGGTAGTACTTGCGTCAGCTAACTGGACATTGGCACTACCAGGATTGGCGTTACCGTTTCCGTTATGAACGTTCGTCGTGTCCTCCGTTCGCGCCGACACGTCCTCGCTATCAGTTGCGTCATTAGTGACTGGGGTTACATTCATCTAAATTAAAAGCTTTCCTTCCTGTTAGCCTCGCTACGAACGTTCGTACTCGGCAAATGGCTGCTATTCTTTGCTTTGCTACAGTTAAAAAGGTAACTGAAACTTGATTATACAATATTCTGCGTCATAATGCATCCTTTATGTGCCTGAAATTAGCCAATTTTTAGATTTTTCTCTCAAATTTAGCCATAATTTCTTGCAAATAGAATTATTGGCGGCCCTTACCTGCCGGTAAATCGCCATTTTTACCCGGCCCGGCTATAATATGGCGGTGTTCCCCAAACCGGCATGCTATTTGATGGCCCTTACGTTTAATTTTTTGTTTGTAACTACACAATCCCCACCCCTGACCCCGACCCAGGGCGGGGAAAAGAAGCAGAAGAAAAGGATTTACAGGGGCACCCAGCGGGTACCCGCCTGTAATACCCCCCGCAGGGCACCCAGAGGGTACCCGGCCCCCACGACCCCTGCTTCGTTCCTTTACATCGGTTTGGTGTGTAGTTACTTTAGTTTTAAGAAAGGTTTTATGCCGCCGACCGAGATGCAGCTATACGACGAGAAATATTTTGCCGCCCAGATCAGCAAGTCCGACCGCAAAGCGGCCTGGCAATATGGCCGGTTATTGCGCTACGGGCGCGTAGCGGCCACCAGCCACCCGCGTTTGCTGGATGCCGGGTGCGGAGCCGGACCAGCCTTGCCCTTTTTGCAATCGGAAGGCTTCCGACTGACCGCCAGCGACTTCATATTTTTCCCCCTTCTGGAAGCCCGAAAACGGGCACCGGAAGTTCCCCTCTTGAATTTTGATCTGGGCCAGGGTTTACCGTTCCAACCGGCGACCTTTGATGTAATCCTTGCCAGCGAAGTAATCGAACACCTGACTGACCCGGCTCTTTTTCTGGCCGAAAGTTACCGGGTACTGGCTCCCGGTGGTGTATTGTTGCTAACCACCCCAAACCTGTGGGACATCCGGCGCGGCTGGGCTGTCCTCACCGGTGGGCAGTGGTCGGGCTACCGCGATCCGACCCATATCAATTTGATGGACCCCCGCCGCTTAAAGCGTCTTTTACTGGAAGCCGGGTTTAACTCCATTCGCCTCAAGACCGGCATCAAACCGGCCTTTTCTCGCTCGATAAGGCGGTTCGGCTGGCGATTTGAGGTGTCATATCCCCCACTGATCGGCAACGGCATTATGGTCGCGGCTTACAAGTAGAGTTTGATTTTGTGGGTGGGAGGTTGCTTCTGCATTCAAAACCTGCCGGATTATTGAACTTGTCATAATATCAGACAGTAATTGGTATATAAAACTATAGGCAACCTGCTCAATTTCTGCTAAAATCATATTAGAACTTTCGCAATCGCAATTTGCCCCTTTAATTTATTTGCCTGTACAACTTTATCCGGCGAGGAGTGCCCATCAGCATGGATGGTAATCAGGTTTTAGGCTATCTGGCGCGTAAAGATAAATGGTTTCTGGGTGGCGGCAAAATGGTGCTGTGGGCACCGGAATTTCCGCTGTGGCTTGATAAGCCGGGTTTCTGGGATCATGCCTGTTACCTGGATTACAAGGTAGCTCCCCTGTTTACCGTCTCTATTATCGATCAGCAAGGCCGCGAGGTAAACTTAAATTTGCGGGAGCGTTTCTGGCAACCGGATCACTCCAGCCACCTCTACCGCGCCCGCCAGCACGACCTGACCGTTACCGAGCGGCGGGCATTGCTACCGCTGGACGTATTGTGTAGCAGTTTTGAATTCGCACACGGCCTGGAACGTCCTCAAACCTATGATGTGGTAGTCTGGACGGCTCAAGAGCGTTTTGAAAGCCAGGGTATTTATGAGCTAACCGAGTGCCGCGAACGTGAACGCGATGGAACGCTGGTCTGGCAACGCACGGTGCGCGACCCCCGGATTACCCCCAATCCAGCCGATCCTGATGAGGGAGTGATGCTGCGCTATGCGGTAGCGTTGGGGGCCAATCTGGCAGCGACCAGTTTTGGAATCAAGACCTCGGACCGCCAGCCAAACCAGCCGCTCTGGAAATTTACCCCCTTTTACGAAAAACTGGCCCTGACCGGTGGCCTGGGTAACGAAGTCCCCGACAGGCTGGACCCCAACTTTGGCGGCCTGACCTATTTAGGGCTGCACTACAAGCTAACTGTCCCGCCCCAGGGTCGGGTTCAGTTTAGCGTTTATGCCGCAATTGCCGCCAGTGAGCAAGAAGGTCTGGTGACTTTGCGGGCCGCCCGGCGCGGTGAAGAAGTTTTCCGCCGGCGCGTGGTTGGCGACGATGGCAAACCGGTCCCGATTCCGACCTTAGACCGCCGGGCGACCGCTCCAGCCAAGAAACACTGGCGCGAGTATTTTGAAAGTGTGCCGAGTTTTCGCTGTTCCGACCCCTACCTCGAAAAATATTACTGGTATCGCTGGTTTGGTTTGCGGCTCAATACCATCCGGGTCAGGGACGAACGACTGGGCCTGACGCATCCTTGCATTTTTGAAGGTATCAACCTGGGTTGGTTTCGCCAGCATATTACCTACAGTGCCCAATGCCATATACTCGAAACTCGCTGGATGCACGATCCGCAATTGGCGCAGGGTTCGCTTTTGAATTTTGTGGAAAATCAATTGGAAGACGGCTCCTTCCCCGGCGTGATAAAAAATATTTACCGGGGGGACCGGTCGCTGCGGATCGGGGTGGCTTTTTACCACGCTAACTGGGGCATGGCGGTCCGCGAATTACACCGAGTTCACCCGGACCGGGAGTTCTTGAAAAAGGTTTACGAACCGCTCACCCGCTACCTGGGCTATTTTCACCGGGTCCGCGATGCTGACCGGACCGGCCTGTACGATGTTAATAACCACTGGGAAACCGGTCAGGAATTTATGAGTCGCTACCAGGAGGTCGATGATAAAGCCGACCTGGGTGGAGAGTTACGCCTGAAAGGGGTGGACGCGACCGTATACATTTACGAATTGCAGCGTAACCTGGCCTGGATGGCGCGTGAGCTAGGAGTGGGCGAGGCTGACACCTGGGAAGCGATGGCCGAGCGGACCC
Source organism: Chloroflexia bacterium (assembly GCA_038322625.1). Taxonomy (GTDB): domain Bacteria; phylum Chloroflexota; class Chloroflexia; order Chloroheliales; family Chloroheliaceae; genus 54-19. The sequence goes on along the minus strand of JBBQGA010000057.1, from coordinate 12,290 downwards.
GCCAGGCGGTTCGGCAGTCGATGTGGAACCCGGCACTGGAGTTTTTCTTTGATGTCAACCCGGCTAACAGCCAACAGGTGACTGCGAAATCCGCCACCGGCTTTTACCCTTTTATGGCCGAAGGACTGGCCGGACCGGAACACCTGGGGGTCTTTGCACGCCATCTTTTTAACGAGAAGGAATTCTGGACCCCCTATCCGGTACCGACCGCCAGCCTGGACGATGTAAATTTTAGTGCCGAAGGTGAGTGGAAGCATCAACGGCTTGTTTGTCCCTGGAATGGTCGTAGCTGGCTGATGACCAATAGCCACGTGACCGAGGCCCTTTGCCGGGCTTCGCTGGAAATGGACCCAACGTTGCAACCGAAAGCGGTCGAACTGCTAAACCGCTTCATACATATGATGTTTTTGGATGGCGACCTGGAGCGGCCATCTTCCTACGAATACTACAACCCTATTACCGGTCAGGCTCCTTACTTCCGGGGCACCGAGGATTATATGCATAGCTGGGTGGTCGATCTGATTATCAAGTATGTGGCCGGGGTTCAGCCCGGTGATAATGGGCAGCTAAAGATACAGCCTTTGCCTTTCAACCTGGATTATTTTCTGCTCGACCGGCTGAAAATTGGCGGTCACGATCTGAAGATAAGCTGGCGAGCCACCGAAAAAAGCGGCCCGGCGGTCGCCACCGAGGAAATTACCGGTTTGCCGGTGGGTCTTTCGGTCTGGGTCGACGGTACGCTGGCCGGGCAATTGCCTCACCAGGGAGTTTTACGGCTCCAACTTTAACCGGTTGTTATCGCCTTTTCGTTAGAAAAGTGAAAAGGGACAAACAAAATCAGTGATGTTAATCATATGTGGATTTCTCTAAAATGTTTACACTTGGTTAGCACAACTAAAATTTTTTCCAACTTTCTGGTTCCGTAACGTCTGTAACAGCGTTTTTAGCGTAAAAACAGCTAAACAGGCAATCCCAGTCGTTCTGCTTTCGACCTGATTGTTGGCTCAAGTTTGTTTTCGTTCAGGTACGCTACACATTACTAGAAGATGAGGAGTATCCTATGTCACAAACGCCCTATGGTGCCGGACAACCGCCGCAGGAACAACCCCCTTATGGACAGCCCCAACCGCCCTACGGCCAACCCCAACCGCCCTACGGTCAACCCCGACCCCCGCAAGGCCAGCCGCCTTACGGTCAACCGCCAGTGCCCCAGGCCCAACCCCCTTATGGACAGCCCCAACCGCCTTACGGCCAGCCGGGCTATGGACAGCCCCAACCGCCTTACGGCCAACCTCAACCACCGTATGGACAACCGCCGCAGCAATACGGTCAGCCCCCGCAGCAGTACGGACAGCCACCACAGCAGTATGGGCAACCGCCCCAGCAGTACGGTCAGTCGCCGATGGGTCAACCGGTAGCCAGCAGCTTATCGCCGACCGCCGCGATATGGATTTCTTATTTGTTAGGCTGGATCGGTAGTCTGGTTGTACTATCAATGGAGAAAAAGGACCAGAATGTGCGTTTCCACGCTATGCAGGCTCTGATCATTAGCGCGGCTTATACTGTTTTGTATATCGTCCTGATCCCGATCATCCTAAACGGGATCATTTTGCGGGCCTCTTTTGATCTCTGGCTGGGTATCCAATGGATCAGTAATTTATTGTGGCTAGGCTATATCGTTCTGATGATCGTTCTGGCAGTCCAGGCGAGCCAGGGCAAGCGGGTCAGGGTGCCGGTGGCCGGTGATATTGCTGAACGTAAGCACACGACTTTTATGGCCTAAGGCTGGCTAAAGCTCGATTTTAACCAGTTTATTATTAAATAGCGGTGGAGTAGCCAGACCGGTTATTCTGCCGCTTGCCAGTTGTGCAGCCTATAGTTTTTGAAGGCGGAAGCCAATCAGGTTTCGGCCAGGGCCAGTTTGCCTTCTCGTTGGAAGGGTTTTCTCATTTTATATAGTTTTGTGTTATGCTCCAATTATCTTTTAAAAGAAACCGGTGTTCTTTAGCCGGTAAAAGCTGATTAAAGCTGGTTCGAGGTTTAGAGTTTAAAGATGGACAAGGTAGACAACAACCTGGGGTTTCGCAAACGGGTAATGTACGCGTTTTGCTTGATGGGTTTGATAGGTAACGGCATCCAGGTTGGTAACGGGTTTTTCAGGGATGACTTGACCAGCACGGACCGGATTATCCGGTTGAGCTTGAATTTTACCTTGCTGGTTATGTGGCCGGTTTTGCTTATTCTTACGCGCCTCAACCGGATCAACTGGGCTGGGTTGGTTTTTTGTACCGTTTGTAGTGTACTGGTGAGCCTTACCGTGTTGACGAATGGCTTGGAAAATCCGCTCTGTATTCTGTATGTTTTGATTGTGGTCATTGCAGCGGCCTTTGTTAACCCTGGTGCAACGGTTTTCTTTGGCGTAGTTTGTAGTGCCCTTTACACAACAATAGCGATATTTTTGATCAGCAAGATTCCTTCCCCGGCCCCACCCGCCCTTGGGGCATATTCGGCAGTTGTTGTGCTGATACTGCTGTCGATTACCGGCTTGCTATTTGGATTTAGTGCCAGCCTGGGGAAACTGGTCCAGGCCGCCCGCCACCAGACCGAGGAACTGGCCCGGCTGAACGCCGCTTTGCAACGCCAGTTGGCCCTCGAAACTCATTCGGCCCGCCAGGTCAACGATCTGAGTGCCTTGCTGGGAATTATCTTCAAGCAGCAAAACGCGACCAGCCAGGAACAGGCTCTGGTGGTTAATGATGTGGCGACCAACGCCCTCGAACTGGATGCCGCCGCGCGCCGGATTGCCGATAACGCGATGTCGGTGGCGACGGTGGCCGAACGTGCCCAGCACAGTGTAAATTTAGGTCAGCAAGCCGCCTTTGAAGGGGTTAATACGATTGCCACGATCCGCGACCGGGTGCTGGCTATCAATGATAATATGCGGACCCTGATCCACCAGATCGAGCGTATTCGTGAGGTGGTAAGTATTATTGGTGAGATTGCCGACGAAACCAACTTGCTGGCCCTTAACGCTACAATCGAAGCCGCCGGGGCGCGGGAGTATGGCCGCCGGTTTGCCGCCGTCGCCGATGAGGTGCAACGCCTGGCCCGGCGTGCTACCAGCGCGGTCGAGCAAATTCAAGATATGGTCGTGGAAATTAACCAGGCTAGCACCGCCGCCATGCAAGCGACCCAGCAAGGTCTGAAGGATGCTCAACTAGGCGATAAATTGGTGGTTAGCCTGACGGTTGCCAACGATGATGTTATCAATTTGGTCGGTCAAACTTCGACCCTTGCCAGTAGCATTGCAAACTCAACTTTGCAGCAGCGCGAGGCCAGTGCCCAGATCGTCGAGATCATGCAAAAGATTATCGTGAGCGCGAACGAACTTGCCAAAGCCGGGCCAGAGGTCAGCCGGATCGTGGCGACCCTCGAAGCAACCTCGGAGCGATTGGCCCAATCGGCCTTTGGTTCTACTTCCAACGGGTCGACCCCGGTTGAAATGCTTATTTTGCCAGTCCGGGCCAGAGCCGGAAATTCAACTAATTAAAATCCGGGCGGCGGTGAGTGGCTTCCTGCTCATCCAGACGGGTTTCCAGCTCGTCCAACCGTAGCGAGGTTTCAAACAACTGGCGGTTGATCCGGCTAAGGTCTTCGTTAGTAGGCAAGCCGTAAAATTGTAGGATTGATTGGTTAGCTCGCATTGCGAATTGCTGGGCTTCGACAAACAAATTCAGGTAGCGGTTCCAGACCGTCATAGTCAGTCCGGCAAACGGTATATACCGAAAAAGATTGGTCGGTATGCTCTGGCGCGGCGCGAATTCATCGGCGAGAGTGGTTTGTGCTGGCTGGTGATCGTTTTTCTGATTCATTTCTCACCTTCTCGACTTAATAACTTACCTCTGTCAAATAGTAACATAGGTACATTTTACACTTATGTAACTATTTTGTCAATTATCAAATCCTGGTTTCCAGGAGTGTTGCCTTTGCAACAGCCCTTAAAAAGAAGAAAAAGAGATTTGAGGTAGGGGCACTTAGCCTGACTCCAGCTATGCCTTTATCAACCTTATTTTTTCGCTTCATTCGCTTTACTAGCTTTAATAGGCGATTTTGCAACAACGCTCTCCTGGCTGTGGGCCGGGGCGGTTGGGCTAAGAAAAGCTTTGATCGGCGGGCGAATTTCGGGCAGACCGGGTAAGCGTGAATGTAATCCTTCAATGACCAGCCGGGTAGCTTTAGCATCATGGTTGGCACTTTGACGGGTTACGGTAGCATCGCCGACCGGCAGCCGCACCGGGTGTTCCAGATGACCTTCGCGGTAGGTGGCGTGGGTATAAGTAGGTAAAGTGGCACTATAAATCACCAGATTCTGAGTGCCGGGCAGGGTCGGGCCGAGCTTCTGTTTGAACCGCATAGCCTCTAGCACCCTGGTTTTTTGAGTGGCGGACAATTGCCAGGCGTGGTTATAGTAGGTCTCAGCTAGCCCGACCACCGGGCGCGGCTCAGACTGGCTGGCATCGATAATCAGGCTATTGTTTTTAGTCAGGTAATAGCGGTCTGGGAGCAATTCGTACATGGCCGGGAGACCAGCTAACAAACGGCCCAGCCATTGTTGCATATAACGTATGTTGGGGAAGGTTTTTAACAAATCCCAGTACCAGCCCGGTATAAAGTCCTGGACAAAATCATCGACCAGCGTATTCACGGTATCGGGGTGCAGCGCGAAAAAGGCTTTAGCAACGCCATAGTGCGGGGCGGCCAGATAGACCACCCGGCGCACCGGAGCGGCGTAAAGCTTGATAGCCGACCGCGTTACCAGCCCACCCAGGGAATGATTGATTATATCAACCTGGGCGCAGGGAGGCAGCTTTTGTTCGGCTCGCCAGAGATTATATTTCTCCAGTTGTTGCTGAATGAACCAGCCGAGTTGCTGACCGGTCTGCTGGCAGGATTGCCGCCAATCGTAGGGAAAAATCCACAGGTCGTGACCGGTCTGGTGGCCCAGCCCACCCTGGTCGACCGGCTGGCAGAGGAAATCCAGCAAATTCTCGTAATAACCGCGCACCAGTCCAGCCGGTTCCAGCCGGTTTTCCGGTCTCAGCAAAAGCAACTGAGCTGCCAGCGAATAACTGTTGAGGGGCCAAGCTATCAGCGGTGGCGTTATAGCCAGGCGGGGAATGCTCCACAACCGCGAGGCCATAAATCCCGGCACCAACACCACCGGAAATTCCGGTCTGGCGACACCTGGGGCTTCTTTTGTTAGAACGCTTACGGCATTGATCATAGCAGAACTTATTTTAGCACAAATGCAACGGCTGGGCGGTTGCTAACAGAATGAAGTTTTGCTAGAATAAACATAATTTTTAGCGCAATCCCGCATACTTACCCGTTGGTAAAGAGAGGAATTAAAAATTATGTCCGGTGATGCAACTTCAAATCAAGCCGCTTCGGCTTCCGGCGATTGGACACGCGGAGTTATCGATAACCTGTTTGAGGCCGAGAAAAAATGGCTGGAACTGGCTTCCCAGCAAAACGCCCTGGTGTTAAAAACCATGCGCGAGGTTCTATCGATGAACCAATCGGCCCCCAACACCGCGATGGGCGAATGGGCACGCCAGGGCCTGGAAAGCTTTGTCGAGGCGCAGCGCAAGTGGGTTGAGAATGTCAGCCAGCAGCAGGCGAACTTCCTGTCTTCGCAGCGCACTATGATGGAGCAAACGACTGCCGCCGCTAACCCCGCTAACCGCGAACCGATCAACCCCGGCGAACAACCTCTGGAATACCTGGCCGAGGCTCGCCGCCGCTGGCTGGATTTTGCCGCCCAGCAGAATGCTCAGTTTATGAAAGCCGTCCGCGAAGGTATGGGCATGAGCGAATCGACCCCGGCTAATACGATCTCCGAAATGACCCAGCAAGCTGTTGATAACTATGTAGAGGTCCAGAAACGCTGGCTCAATTTGGCGACGCAATGGAGTTTTCCCCGCCCCAAGTAACAGTCGGCCCGGTTCGTCTGCCGCTCAAAAAGGGCTAGACGGACCGGGTTTTGTATAACAGGAGACAACGATGTCAAATAAGATTGCCAAACGCACCTACCCCTGGACCACCGAACTGGGCGGCAAACCGGTTACTTTTCGCCTCATGGAACGCAAGGACAAGGAGATTGCCCTATCTCTCTCCCGCAAACTCCCCGACGAAGATTTGCTTTTTCTCACCTTCGACCTGACCGACCCTCAATCAAATGAACACTGGTTTGATAACATTGAGGCCGGAAAAGGCTATACCGTGCTGGCCGAATCCAATGGGCAAGTCGTGGGTATGGCAAGCCTGACCTTTAACCAGTTGCCCTGGACCCGCCATCTGGGTGAAATCTGGATTGTGGCGGCTAACGATTGGCGCGGTCGCGGGCTGGGTAAAGTGTTGGTGAACGAAATCTTTGTGCTGGCTCAGGAACTGGGTTTGCAAAAGCTGGTGGCTCAAATGGCTTCCGACCAGTTCGGGGCGATTCAGCTTTTCGAGCGGCTGGGCTTCAAACCCGAAGCTTTGCTGGCCGACCACGTGATCGACCAGAAAAACCGCACCCGCGACCTGGTGATCATGTCTTACGACATAACCAGTTTCAACGAGTAATCAGCAGGAGATAAGCCATGATACAACCCCAATTAGCTAACCGGCTGACCTCGATGGATGCCTCGTTTCTTTATTTTGAGAAAAAAGAAGCCCCTTTGCACATCGGCAGTATCCATCTGTTTGAAGGCGAGCTTTCCTTCGCGGCCTTTGTGGAAAACATGGTCGCCAAACTGCCTTTGCTGCAACGCTATACTCAGAAAATTGTGCCCGCCCCGCTCAATCTGGGCCATCCGACCTGGGAACTCGACCAGGCCTTTGACATCAAAAACCACGTTTTCCGGCTGGAATTGGCCGCTCCCGGCACCGATGAGCAATTTCACGAACTCTCCGAACAGGTGATGCTGCCCATGTTAAGCCGGGACAAACCCCTATGGGAAATCTACCTGGTTTATGGCCTGGAGGGGGGCCGCACCGGCATGATGACCAAAGTTCATCACGCCATGATCGATGGGATGTCCGGGATCGATCTCTTAAAGATCATCTTTGATATTTCACCCGACCCTAAACCTTTGCCGAAACTCGAACCACCGGTTGCCCCGCCTGAGATAAGCACTACCCGGCGCATTGTCGAATCACTCCTGAGCAGCAGCGAAGAAGGCGTTAAAAGCTGGCTGGACTTTCAAAAGAGCATCTTAAATATGGCCCAGACTTTTATCCGCGAAAGCCCGCAGGAAAATCTGCGCCGGGCCAGTACACTCGCGCCTCTCCTGACCAGCCCGGTATCCAATTTATCTTTTAACAAGCCGCTTTCCGGTAGTCAGAAACTGGTCTGGGCCGATTACTTTTTCTCGGATGCCCGCGCCATTCGGGCCAGGCTTGGTGGCACGGTAAATGATGTAATATTGACGGTGCTGACGGGTGCAATCGCCCGTTATATCGGCAATCAGGGTGAAACAGTGGCCGGTCGAAAGCTGCGGGTAATGGCTCCGGTCAGTATGCGGCAGGAAGATCAGCGCGGTTCGCTGGGGAATCTGGTTTCGGTGTTGCCGGTCGAAATACCGCTAGATGTCGAAGACCCGGCCCAGCGATTAACAGTGATTACCCGGACGACGGGGGCTTTGAAAGGCTCGCGGGTGGCCGAGTCGGTCAGCGTTTTTACCAGTTTGATGGGAGTGGTTCCGGCTTCGGTTCAGGCGGTGCTTGGTTCGCTGGCCTATACTCCTTTTCCGTCCTTTAACATAGTGTGTACAAACGTACCGGGGCCGCAAATTCCATTATATGCCCTCGGACACCGGATGCTCTACTATTATCCATACGTCCCAATTGCCTACGCCATCGGGCTGGGTTGCGCCATCGTCAGCTACGACCAGAAGCTTTTCTTTGGTATCACGCTGGATGGCAAACACGCACCGGAAGCTTATCGGCTCAAGGATTACCTCGATCAAAGCTTTGCCGAATTGCGGGCCGCTGCCGGGGTGAGCGCAACTCAGGCTAAAACGGTGGAAACTACTACGACCACCCCAAAAGCTAAATCTCGAAAAAGGGCCGCTACTCCAACCAGTTAACCACCCTGAATTTACCGGGCCGAAATCAACTCTCTTTTACTTATACAACCTGGCAAAACCTGGCTTTCCAGTTTAGGCTATGTATTAATTAACCCAAGAAGGAGGCCATATTTTATGGTAGCAAAGTCCAAGTATTTTAACACCGATCTGGCTACCGCCAATGTGCCGCTGTGGCGTGAAAGTTACAGCGGGTTGGACTGGTTGGCTTTGCGGTATTCGCCAACCTATTATGGCCTGGGGGTGCCGCGTGGCGATGGGTCGCCGGTGGTGGTGGTGCCGGGTTTTCTGGCGAGTGATATTTATTTACAAGAAATGCGGTTCTGGTTGCTGCGAGTCGGCTACCGGCCCTACACCAGTTCGATTGGTCGCAACGCCGATTGTCTGGATGTGCTGGATACCCGGTTGGGACAGACCATCGACAAAGCTTACCAGCAGACCGGGCGCAAGGTGCATCTGATCGGGCATAGCCTGGGCGGCTTGCTTTCGCTGGCAGCGGCGGTTCGCTGGCCGGAGAAAGTTGCTTCGGTCATTACGATGGGTTCGCCCTTCCGGGGAATACGGTCGCATCCTTTGGTGATGCAAGCCAGCGACCGGGTGCGCGACGTAGTGCAGCGTCAACCGGGCTGCTTTAGCGGTGAATGTAATTGTAGTACCAGCCAGGCTTTGCGTCGTCCGCCCGCCCCGACCGTGCCAGTCAGCGCGATCTATACCAAAAGCGATGGCGTAGTCGATTGGCACTACTGTATTACCGATAACCCGGCTAATAATTTCGAGGTTCGCGGTACTCACATTGGTCTGGCCTTCAACCCGGCGGTGTATCGGCTGATCGGGCAGCAACTGGCAAACAAACGCCAGGCGGCCTGAGCTTTGCCTGTTACAGCTCGTCCTCGGTAGAAGCCGCCTCGACGTTGCCGCCCTGACCGATCTGCCAGCGCAGAAAAGCCTGGATAAACGGCTCGATTTCGCCATTGAGAACGGCCCCGGTGTCGCTGGTTTCATAACCGGTGCGGTGATCCTTGACCATATTATAAGGGTGTAAAACATAACTGCGTATCTGGCTGCCCCAGCCGGTGGCGCGATGTTCGCCTTTTAGCCGGGCGTGTTCTTCTTCCCGCCGCAGAATTTCCCGCTCTAGCAAACGAGCCTTGAGAATTTTCAGGGCGGTCTCCCGGTTCTGGGTCTGGCTGCGCTCGTTCTGACAGGTAACTACGATTCCACTGGGCATATGGGTCATACGGACGGCACTATCGGTCTTGTTGATATGCTGCCCACCGGCCCCGGTCGCCCGGTAAGTATCGACCCGCACATCCTCGTCCCGCACCTCAATTTCAATGGTGTCGTCGACTTCCGGCAGCACTTCGACCAGCGCGAATGAAGTATGACGGCGGTGGCTGGCATCGAAAGGCGACAGTCGCACCAACCGGTGCTGCCCGGCTTCGCTGCGGGTCCGGCCATAAGCTTTACGACCGGTAATTTCGAGCGTAGCACTCTTGATACCGGCTTCGTTGCCCGCTTCGCTGTCCAGCACCTGCACCTTGAAACGTTGATCCTCGGCCCAGCGCAGGTACATTCTCATCAATATTTCGGCCCAATCCTGGCTGTCGGTGCCACCCTCGCGGGCGTTGATCGATAGCAAAGCCGAGCGTTCATCGTAAGGGCCGCTAAACATCAAATCGAGTTCGCGGACCGATAACTCACTTTGAATATTTTGCATTTCCTGACCCAGCGAGGCCAGGCTGGTTTCGTCGTCATCGTCTTCGGTCAGGGCCACCAGTTCCAGGTTATCGGCCACCCGGTTCTTCAGCGTGTTCCAGAAAGAAATCTCCTCCTGCAAGCCGGTCAAATTACGCATTACTTTCTGAGCCGCCTGGGGGTCGTCCCAGAAACCGTCGACACTGCTTTGTTCTTCGAGTAGTTTTAATTCTTTTTGTTTGCCAACCAGGTCAAAGACGGTCTCCGAGTTCCTCGATCCGGTCCATCAAAGTTTCAAACCCGTTTTTAAGTTCGTCGTAGTTCATTTTGTGGCCTTCCAGTTTTTTCTAATAGTCAATTCACCTGTGGATTTTACCACATATGCGGTCCAGTTAGCAGTATCTCAAACTGGAATTTGGTTATTTCTGCTTTACAAACGGCGTGCTACGACGTGCTACAATGTTTGAATAGAGGTAACTACCTACCAAACGCTCTAAAGGATCGAAGCAGAGGTCGTGGGGGCGCAGCCTCAGAGGTGAGGTATTAGAGGGGTCTCCCCTGTTAATACTCTTGTCTTTTTCTTTTCCCCGTCCACTGGCGGCCCTGAGGTGGGGTCTGTGTAGTTACCAATAGTTAGGACTTTCGCTAGATGACGAAAGCAGGGTTAGTAGGGGTGCAACCCCTGCGGGGCGTCACAGGGGAGACCCCTGTTAAAACCTTTTTTATTTCGCTTCAACCTCACAAAGTGAGGTTGAAGCGAAAGTCCTAAGAGTTTGAACAGACCGGATAAACGGGCGGAAAGATCAGGAGATCGGGTTATGTCTTTTCAGACCAGCGCGGAGGCTGAAAACTTCATATTTAGCTCTTATATGCGGGTCGCCAAAGAACTTAACGGCCCGGATGCCCTGACCCGCTTGCCGGCCCTCACCCGCCGCTTGCTGGACCGGCTGGACCGGCCCGACCAGCATTTTACCTCGATATTGGTGACTGGTAGCAAAGGTAAAGGCTCGATTGCCCTGATAACGGCCAAACTGCTGGAAGCCCTCGGCTATCGGGTCGGCCTGATCACCAGTCCGCACGTCAGCGACTTTCGGGAGCGCATCCGCCTAAACGGCAGAGCTATTTCACCCACCGACCTGACCTGGCAAGCCAACGTATTAGAAGGACCGGCCCGTGAAATTATGGCCGGTTTACAGGGGCGGCAATATCTTAGCCCGACCGGGCTGATTTTGGCATTGGCCGCATTGTACTGGAACGATTACAAGATTGATTTTGCGGTCATCGAAGCCGGTCGCGGCGGTCGCTTTGACGATTGCAGTGTGCTGGATAATCCGCTGGCCCTCTTCGGCCCGGTCTTGCTCGAACATCCCGAAAAGTTGGGCGATACGGTGGCCGAGATTGCTGCCTCCAAAACGGTATTACTAAAACCAGGCGGGGTTGGTATTTCGGTGCCACAAAGTGAAATCGTACTACCGGTGATGGAAGGCTGGGCCAGCCAGGTCGGTGCCCAGTTTTTTAAGGTCGGGCGCGAACTGGAGCTTATTTCGCCCCGGATCGAAAATAGCACCTTGCGATTAAGCGTCAAAGGCCGGGTAAATCTTTTTGAGGACCTGACACTGTCGATCCCGGCTCTTTACGAGGCTGAAAACCTGGCGGTTGCGCTTGGGGCCGTCGAAGTCGTGGCCGACGAACGGATTTTTGGACCGGCCAGATTGGACTTGTTTCGCCGGACGCTTTCTAATTTAAGGTGGCCGGGCCGGATGCAAATTATCTCGCAGGAGCCTTTCACCCTGCTGGATTGTACCGTCACCCGCCAATCGGCCCGATCGGTGCTGGACAGCCTGGCCGGACAGCTAAACAGTCCGGTGGCGGTGATCGCCGGGGTGCCGACCGACCGCGATTGGCAAGGGGTACTGGACGAACTAGCCGGTCGGGTCGATTATCTGGTAATTTCAAGCGTAAATAATCCGCGTCTGAGCTTTCCGCCGGAGGCCGCTATTTATGCCCGGCAGCATTTCTCGCCCGGTTGCCGTATCTTTGAGGTGCCGGATTTTCTTACCGCCTACTCTCTGGTTGAGAATTTGCAACCCTCGCCCGGTTCACGGCTGATACTTGGCACTCAATCTTTTATCGCTCAGGCCTTGCATTACTTCGGGACCGACCTCGAACAACTTTGACCAGGCTTTGCCCCAGTGCTTACAACTCTGCCTTCTACTGGCGAAATGCTCCTGTTATATCCTGGCACTTTAGTAACTTTCCGGCTGACTGTGCGTCTTAATTTATACTTACTTGATAATTGCATAAAAAAAGTATCCGTTCACGGGGTAGCGAAAAGAACAGGCGCAGGGGTCTTGAACCACTGAGCTTGTAAACACGCGGTGAGATAATTTAAGAAGTTTTGCCCTTGTTTTTGAGCCGTCGCACCTACCGACAGTACTCGCTCGACAAAGCGTTCCCCCCAATCGC
>JBBQGA010000056.1:0-31461 GCA_038322625.1 Chloroflexia bacterium | reverse complement strand
ATCTTGTTACCTCCAGTTTGGTTGTATGAGTTTTTAACACTTCTTCTACGTTCAAACCGGAGGTTTTGCTACAATTTCCTTTATTTACTTGTTAATGTTCATCTACTGTTGTGCTTCTTTTCATCTAGCACATCGCCCTATTAGTACCGCGAGGAAAACGAGAACATTATAGATGTCGAGCACCCCAGAATATAACCAGCCAGAACCGTCTTTTAATACCAATCCGGGAGACGGACCCGCTATTTCGCCCGCCAAAACTAATCCAAACTCGGCCTCTAACAACAATTATGACTATGGGCGAGTTGAAATCAGCCCGGCCACCGCTGAAAGTGGGAAGGCCAACCGTTATGGGATGGCCGACGCCGGTCAGGACGCCGCCGAACCGGCAAATCCAGGCTGGAACGATCAATTTCCCGATGATCCGAATTCACCGGAAGCCAAATCGCAAAAGTTCGGGACGATCTTCACTAACCGTAACTTTATGCTTTTGTGGGTCGCCCAGGCCCTGAGCCAGACTGCTCAAAATACTCTCAATTTAGCTCTAGTAAACTATGTTTTTTTGTTGAGCGGCGGCTCACCTACCCAAACCGCCCTGGCGACAGTCGCTTTTGTGCTGCCGGGGGTATTTTTTAGCGCACTGGCCGGGGCTTTTGTAGACCGCCTGGACAAAAGGTTAATCCTGGTAATCACGAACGGTCTGCGGGCGGTCCTGATCCCCTGGCTGTATTTCATGGAAAAAATCGACCCACTAATTGCCTTGCCGCTTATTTTCCTGATTACCTGTCTTTTCTCAACTTTCAGCCAGTTTTTTGCCCCAGCCGAGGGAGCCTTGATCCCATTTCTGGTCGAAGGAAAACAACTTACGCAGGCGAACTCGCTATTTCAGGTAACTTTGTTTGTCTCGCAGTTTGTCGGTTTTAGTTTGCTGGCCCCGCTTTTACCACAGGTAATCGGCAACCAGGCTTTGTTTCTGGTCATCGCGGCGATTTATGTGCTCTGTATATTTTTGACCTGGTTTTTACCGGCCCACCTGGAAAAAGACCGGCCAAAACCGGTAGGTGGCACCCGCAGCGTTATTACCGGTCTGTGGAGCGAAATCAAGGACGGTTGGAAGTTCATCCGCAGTGAACACGTTATCTGGCTGTCGATTATTTATCTGTCGACGGTTCAATCGGTCCTGTTTACGATGACCGCCATCGGTATCCCCTACGTTTCCAAGCGCAACGGCGGCCTGGGCCAACCTCAGAGCGACATTATTTATGTGCTGGCCCCGATCAGTGTGGGGCTGGGGCTGGGCGTATTTATGGTTAACAAACTGGTTTCCAATCGAAGCCGGGGCCGCTTGATGGTCTGGGCTACCGTCGGGATGGGGGTTTGTCTGATCGCGGTCGGTCTGCTCAAACCGGTGGCCGACCTGTGGGTAAAAATCTTTACACCGGGGGTGCCGCTGGGCGGACCGGGTATCACCCTAACCCTGATTGGCTTATCCATCCCGTTTGGCTTTACCATTGGTCTCCTCAATATTCCGGCCCTGACTTTGTTACAGGAACGTTCGCCCAAAGAAATCGTCGGGCGAGTTTTCGCGGCCTATTTTACCTTCGCCAATCTGGTCAGTATCTTCCCGATTTTGTTTGCCGGTACGATGGGCGATTTGATCGGCCTGACCCCAACATTTATCATCATTGGCCTGGTAGTAATCGGTATCGGATATTACGGCCACGTCAGCCGCAATAAAGACCAGTTTAATAAACCGATCAGCCTAATATAGTCTAATTTCGTAGAACTATCGCTAAAAGTAGAAAACCAATATCACCTTCAAACTCATTTGCTGAGTTTGAAGCTAATGGCCTAACAAGAAAGCTTTTATGATTATCTACAACATTCTGTGGACCCCCTGGCGGCTGGATTTTATTCTCGGAGCCAAAAAGCCCGGTTGCGTCCTCTGCGCGAAAATTCATGCCGACCCCGCCCAGGATGCCGATAATTTGGTTCTTTACCGGGGCCAATATTGCGCCGTGATCCTTAATCTCTACCCCTACAGCACCGGCCATCTGATGGTTTTGCCGTATCTGCATACCAGCGATTATGTGAGCCTGGAACCGGCCACCCTGAACGAACTGTCCGATCTGACCCGGCGCGGGGTAGCCTTGCTCAAGCAAACTCATCACCCGGACGGGCTAAACCTGGGAATGAACCTGGGTAAAGTGGCCGGAGCCGGTATCGACGATCATCTTCACCAGCATCTCGTCCCACGCTGGAACGGCGACAGCAACTTTATGGCCGTCACCGCTCAGACCCGCCTGATGCCGGAACTGCTATCCGAAAGTTATGCCAAACTAAAAACAGCCCTACCGGAGCATTTCGAGATGGCAAACTCGGATTAAACCGGCGATAGAAACAAGGCCCGCTATTCATTCATCCGTAAATTATTAGTTAAGCCTGGTCGATTGCTTCGTGTAGGACCATTTCGAGCGGATAGACCTGGCCGTTTTTTACTCGCCGCAACATCTCGGCCAGTGGGGCCATTCTCAATGGTACTACGCCTGCCTCAATTTCCTCCAGGCTCAACCAGCGCGCGCCGGTAATCTCACCTTCTTTCAGATGTAACTGATCGAGAGAGCCTTTTAGCTGTCCGGTGAAACAAATAAACAGGTTTGGTTCGGTGGCGTGACCGCTGCGGATCAAACCGGCCAGGCCGGTAAGTTCGACGCTCAGGCCGATCTCCTCGATTGTTTCGCGTTTGGCCGCCTCAAATAGAGTTTCACCCAACGAGTGTTCCGGTTTACCGCCCGGCAAGCCCCATTTCCCGGCCTGGCGGCGGCTTCGAGCCTGTTGTACCAGTAAGAATTTGCCTTCGTTTTCGATTATTACGCTAGCTACCAGAGTCGCGTTCATTTTATTTAGCCTCCAGAATGGTCGGTCTTTCTCATAACCGGAATTTTCAGTTCCCTAAACAGCATAGGATACCGGTGGCTCCGTGAGCAACTTTTATCGATATAGTATAACCAATATAGTGTAAGCATTAGTTTCATATCACATACCAAACACGTAACAATCTGACCTGATTTGCGTATTTTGCTTGAGTAGTAGGTTATAATAAGCTGTAAGTTAACCGAACAAATAAACGAGAGGTATGAAAATGCGGATAATTGAGACGACCGGTTTATCCAAGTCGTTTAAAACCCGGCAAGGACTGGTAGAAGCGGTAAAAGGGGTGGACATGACCGTCGAGGAAGGCGAAATCTTTGGCTTCCTGGGACCCAATGGGGCCGGTAAGACTACCACCATGCGGATTCTGGCGACCCTGATGCAACCTTCCGGCGGACACGCCACAGTGGCCGGGTATGATCTGGCCCGTGAAGCGGGTAAAGTCCGGGAAAAGATCGGTTATGTCAGTCAGGCTGGCGGGGTAGATGTAGCCTCAACCGGGCGCGAAAATTTGATATTACAGGCCCGGCTTTACCGGTTGGACCTCCCCAAAGCCAAAGCGCGCGCGGCAATCTTGATCGAAGCCTTGCAATTGGATAGCTTCGCCGACCGGCCCGCCAAAACCTATTCCGGCGGTCAGAAACGCCGTTTAGACCTGGCCCTCGGTATGGCCCACCAACCGGCCCTGCTGTTCCTGGACGAGCCGACGACCGGCCTTGACCCGCAAAGTCGCGCCCATTTGTGGGAAGAAGTACGCAAACTGCGGGATACCGGCACAACGGTTTTCCTGACCACTCATTACCTGGAAGAAGCGGACGCCCTGTGCGACCGGCTGTGCATTATTGATGGCGGCAAGATTGTGGCCGAAGGTACGCCGGACGCTCTCAAGAAACAGGTAGCCGGTGACGTGGTGACAATCGGGCTGGACAGTCATAACGACGCGATTCAGAAAGCTCAGGCCTTGTTGAAACAACAGGATTTCGTGCGGGAGGTCCAGGCCGACAAAGAACACCTGCGGCTTTACGTTGAAAGTGGCGAACAGGCTCTACCGGCCATTATGCGGGTGCTGGATGGGGCCGGTCTGGGTATTCAGACTATTGCGCTGGCAAGACCCAGCCTGGACGACGTTTTCTTGCGCCAGACCGGTCGCTCGTTGCGTGAGGTCGAGGCTTGAGAATACTATTTGGTAACTACACACCAAACCACCGCAAATGATCGAGATCGAAGCAGGGGTCGTGGGGTCCGGGTACCCTTTGGGTGCCCTGCGGGGGGTCACACAGGGGAAAACTCTCTTTCTCTTTTCCCATGCCTGGGGTGGGGCCTGAGTAGTTACATTATTTGTTAGGAGTGTAAATCAATGAGATTATTAAGTGACACATGGCTGCTTTTCAAGAATTACCTTACTACGACGCTCCGACAACCGGTCTGGATAATTGTGTCGTTGTTTACCCCGATCTGCTATTTGCTACTTTTTGGGCCGCTGCTCGAAAAAATGATCGTCGGGGTTGGCCCGTCCACTAACGCCCTGACGGTCTTTACACCCGGTGTACTTGTGATGCTGGGAATGTTTGGGTCGTTGTTTGTCGGTTTTAGTATTATAGCTGACCTGCGGGCCGGGGTGGTGGAACGACTACGGGTGACACCGGTTAGCCGGTTGGCTCCCTTGCTGGGCCGGGCCTTGCGCGATGCTCTGATTTTGCTGGTACAGAGTATCCTCTTAATTATCGTCGCCTATATTATGGGTCTGAAGGCCGATTTTGTCGGCGTATTGTTGAGCCTGATTCTGGTTATCCCGATGGGGGTCGCGCTGGCTTCTTTTTCCTACGCCCTGGGTTTGCTACTCAAAAGCGAAGACGCGATTGCGCCCCTGCTCAACATTTTGACGACGCCGTTGTTGCTGCTATCAGGTATTTTACTACCGCTGACGCTGGCCCCGGACTGGCTACAGGGGGCCGCTAAAATCAGCCCGTTTTACTATGTAGTAAACGCGACACGTTCGCTTTTCAGCGGTAATTTCAGCGATAGCTCGGTCTGGATCGGCTTTCTGCTGGTAGTGGTGCTGGCGATCTTATGCGTCTATTGGGCCGCCAGTATATTCCGCAAAGCCACCGCCTAGTTCAGCCGGTTGGCAAAGGCACCATTACGGGGGTTGAGCCACAAGCTCTCCCCCCTCTTTTTGATTTTACCGGTCTGCAATTGTTTGCCATTATGGTCAAGATCAGGCCGATTAGAACTTTACAGAACGGCACAGGTGTTCTAAAATATTTCCAACATAAATAATTAATACCAGGAGAAATTTCTAAAAATGGAAAAACCCACTTTAGCGGCGGATAACACCCAGAAAGATACCAACAATAGCGGCTGTCTGGTCGACTGGAGTTGGCTGAACGGGCGCAAGCTGACCGCCGTCACCAGCGATTTACAAACCATGACGCTGACGTTTGAGGACGGCCAGACCCTTAAAATTCAGGCTTTGACCTATAAAGGCGAAGCTTTTCTGTCCTTTCAGCCCTACAAAGACCCGAAAGCCGGACCGGATGAAAGCGGAAGATAACTCCACCGACGCCCAGCGTTACGGTCTGTCGATCCGTGAAATGCCCAGTGAAGACCGGCCCCGCGAAAAGCTGGTCAAGTTTGGGCCGGGTTCGCTGACCGACTCGGAGTTGTTGGCAATTTTACTACGCACCGGGGTCCAGGGCGAAAATGTACTGGTGTTGAGCCAGCGACTTTTGAGGGATTATGGCGGTCTGAGCGGTCTGAGCCGGATACCCCTGAGCCAGCTTTGCGAGCTGCGGGGGTTGGGTGAGGCCAAAGCCGCCCAGCTAAAAGCGGCCCTGGAAATCGGTCGCCGGTTGCTGCTGGCCGAACCGGACCAACGCTTGCAGGTACGCACTCCCGGCGATCTGGCAAACCCCTTGATTCTGGAAATGTCGGGGTTGGAACAGGAAAACCTCAAAGTGGTGATGCTCGATAACAAAAACCGGATTTTGCGGATGCAAACGGTCTATGTTGGTACGATCAACAGCAGCCAGGTGCGGATCAGCGAGGTATTTAAAGAAGCGATTCGTCAGAACGCCGTTAGTATCATCGTAGCCCATAACCACCCCAGCGGCGACCCCACGCCCAGCCCGGAAGATGTGCGGGTGACGGAGGAAATGGTCGAGGCCGGTAAATTGCTGGAAATTGAACTGCTGGACCATCTGGTGATCGGCCACCAGCGGTTTGTTTCGCTACGCGAACGCCGGTTAGGTTTCAAAGAGTAAATTACGGGTACAAAGACTTGATGGAAATTTCCGCCCAGACCGCCCGGCGGTATGTACTCGGTCGGCAAGGATTATGGCCGGGCCGCCGCTGGCAGGGCAAGACCGGTACCGAGGCCGCGATCCGGGCAATTGAAGCGGTCCAGGTCGATACAATCAGTGTTGTGGCCCGCAATCACGACCTGGTTCTGTGGAGCCGGGTCGCCGGTTATCAACCGAAGTGGTTGAGCCATCTGCTTTATAAAGAGCGGCAATTTTTTGAATTCGGCGATATTTTATTTGTTTACCCGCTGGAAGAATGGCCCCACTGGCGCGCTATAATGAGCCGGACTACTCGCTGGCAAGCCCGGATTCTGGCAGAAATGCCGGAGGTAATCGAGTATGTACGCCAGCAGGTACGCGCCCAGGGACCGGTCGCCTCACGGGATTTCAAGGGCCGGTCCTTCGTGCCGGGCGGCTTCCGGGTGGTCAAGGATGTTAATCACGGACTACAATACCTGTGGAGCAAAGGGGAACTGCTGGTCCATTCCCGGCGCGGCTTTGACAAGGTATTCGAGCTGACCGAAAATCTGCTTCCGGCGGTTCACCCGGCAGTCACACTGGCCGAGGCGGAATTATTCTTCGTCCTTAAAGCTCTGCGCGACCTGGGCCTGGCGACCCCGGCAGAGGCGGCCCGCCGGGTCAGCAATATGCTGCTAAAGCGTACCGCACCCGCCCAGGTCAAAGAGTGGTTACAAAGGCTATGCGACGAGGGTCAGGTAAATACCCTTACCGTCGAGGGCCGCAAAGAAACGCTCTTCTTTCCTTCCGCCGATACTGAATGGCTGAAGCAATTGGAGAGGGGTGAAACTCCGGCCCACTGGGTACCCCTGGCTACCACCACCCTGCAAGAAGTAAACTTTCTGGCTCCGCTGGACAACGTGATCTGGGATCGCGCCCGGCTCAAAAGCCTGTTCGATTTCGATTACGTCTGGGAGGTTTATAAACCGGCAGAATTAAGACGCTGGGGCTATTACACTTTACCCGTCTTGTACGGCGACCGGTTGGTGGCCCGGCTTGACCCGAAACTATCTCGCAAAACAAAGTCGCTGAGTATTTTGAATTTCTGGCTGGACGACGAAAAGCTGGCAGATGACCCGGCTTTTGGCAAGGCATTGGTCGCCGGTTTGCAATCTTTTGCCAGCTTCCACCAGGCGACCAGCCTTGATCTAAAAGGCCTCCTCAATGCGCCCCTCTCGCCGGAAATCAAAAACCGGCTCCAGGTTGTCTTTAACCCGGAACCGGTACAATGATTGCCCGAACAGGCAATAAGCTGATATTTACCACAGGTCAAAGCTAATTAAAGCTATGAGGTAAGTGCGCCACCCTCATCACTGCTGCCGTCCAGGGCATCTTTATCTTCCGGCGAGGTATCTTCCTCCGCGCCTTCGGGGGGCGGAGCTACTTTCATGGTAATGTTGTTATTGGTGTAAATACACATCTCGCCGGCAATATTCAGGCTGGCTTGGACAATATCCGGCGCGCTTAGTTCGGTATTGCGTAGCAGAGCTTTGGCGGCGGCCAGGGCATAGATGCTGCCACTGCCGATTGAGGCGATTTTATCGTCCGGCTCTACTACATCGCCTTCGCCGGATAGGATCAATACCTGATCTTTGTCGGCCACCAGCAATTGAGCTTCGAGCCGGCGCAAAACCCGGTCGCTGCGCCATTCTTTCGCCAGTTCCACCGAGGCTTTGCGGAGATTGCCGTGATATTGTTCGAGTTGAGCTTCAAATTTTTCAAAGAGCGTCAGCGCGTCGGCCACCGCTCCGGCAAAACCGGCCAGTACCTGATCATCGTACAAGGTGCGGATTTTGCGGGCGGTACTTTTTAAAATAGTTTCGCCAAATGTTACCTGACCATCGGCAGCCATCGCCACCTGACCATTGCGAACCACAGCCAGCACGGTCGTTGCACGTAAGTTTTGCGTAAGAAGCCTCCTGCTTTTTATTGGAACCGCCAGCGATAATTATAGCCGGTTTCGATTTTTATCCGCGAGTGCGGATTTTACACCCGGTAGCGAGCTAAAGCAAGTCCCGTCTACCGGAACTGGCCCAAAACTTGAAACATGGGCGGAGCGGCTCTAACCATAATATCACCAATCGTTTAAGCGAGGTAAATTATTTTTGGCTAAAATCGGTGTAAGCTAGAGTCAGGAGGGTCTGAAGTTATGATTACAGAAGAATGGTACGCGGTGCTGGAAACCGGTGAGGTCAAAGCCGGTAAACCGGTGGCTTACAAACGCCTGAATATGGACCTGGTTTTCTGGCGGGACGGGGCGGGTCAGATTGTGGCAATGGAAGATCGCTGTCCCCACCGGCAGGCCAAACTCAGCCTCGGCAAAGTGGTCGATGGTAATATTCAATGCGCCTTTCACGGCTTCCAGTTCGATGCCTGTGGCGATTGTAAACTAATTCCGGCCAACGGAAAAAATGGTCCGCGCCCCAAACTATTACAACCCAAAGTTTACCCAACTACCGAGCAGCATGGTTTTATCTGGTTGTGGTACGGTCAGGCCCAAACTGAGTACCCGCCGGTCCCTTTCTTTGACGAATTGCAAGGTATGGAATACGGTACTTTGCGCCAGGAATGGGCAGTGCATTACAGCCGGGCTATCGAAAACCAGCTAGATGTAGCCCACCTGCCTTTTGTCCACTACGATACCATCGGGCGGGGTGGCCGCACGCTGGTCAACGGACCGTACACCGAACTCAAAGATAACGCCCTGTATGTCTGGACCGACCTTCAAGCCGACCAGGGCCAGGCTGCGCCCCGTCCGGCTGAATTGACCAAGCCGGAAAAGCCCTGGATGCTTTGCTTCAAGTTTCCAAACGTGTGGGTGCTAAATATTTCGGAAAAATTGCGGATGATGACGGCCTTTGTGCCGGTCGACGAGGAACATACTATGATGTATGTGCGGTTTTACCACGATTTTGTAAAAAACCCCCTGTTGCGGCGCACGATTGCGAAAGTAGGTGCCCTCTCCAATATTCGGATAGTGAGGCAGGATAAACGGATTGTAGAGAGCCAGTCGAGTCGACCGGGTGGCCTCGACTGCGGCGACAAATATATCCCAGCGGACCGGCCTATCGTCCTTTATTATCAGCATCGTGAGGCCTTGATGCGTGCCGCGACCGGCTATCCGGCGGAATTAAATGCACAGGTAGGTCGCTAAGTTTTTAGTAAAAAGGAAGCTCTGGCTTGCAGGGGTAGGGGTGGTTCCTTAAACTTTTTGAGGTGATCAAGTTAAAACCGCCTATTTGTAACTGTACAGGCTACCCTTTCGAGGCAGGGTTCGTAGGGGTGCAACCCCTGCGGGGGGTATTACAGGCGGGTACCCTATGGGTGCCCTGTTAATCTCTCTTCTTCTTCTTTTCCCCGTCCACTGGTGGCCCTGGGGAGGGGTCAGGGGTGAGGCTTGAATATTTACGTTTTCTATCTTGATCGAGGGCGAGGACGGCTCAGGTAGTAATGCCAGAGCAACCGGGCGGCCAACCCGCGCCAGGGCTGCCAGGCTAAACTGAGTTGTTCAAGTTCCTGATTGGTCGGGCGGGTCGCCAGTTTTTTGATCTGCTGGGTGGCAATGATCAAAGCCAGGTCGCCGGTGGGCCATACATCCGGGCGGCGTAACGCCATCAACAGGTAAATATCCGCCGACCAGGGGCCGATCCCCTTGAGTTTGATCAGTTCGGTACGGGCGGTCAGGTCATCCAATTCGGCCAGATCTTCTACCACGAAACGACCAGCCAGAATTTCCTGGGCCAGATGACGCGCATAAGCGGTCTTTTGACGGCTAAAACCGACCGCCTTGAGGGTGGGGTCGTCCAGGGCCAGCAAACCAGCCGGAGTCAGGGGCGAGACCGTTGCCAGCAAGCGTTGAAAAGCGGCCAGAGCTGAGGCTAAAGACACTTGCTGTTCCAGAATAATATGAATCAGGGTTGGAAAACCGGGTTCGCGCAACCACATCGGCGGCGGGCCATATTCGGCCAGGATCGCGGCCAGGTCTGGGTCGCGCTGCGCCAGATAATGAAGACCCTCGACAAAAGTAGCCTCGGTCAGCACTGCCGGGGGTATCGTTTCAGCCATTACACCTCGCTTTTAATTTGCACCGGATAACCCAAACTCAGCATTTTGACGATAGTGGCCGGGGTCAGCACCCGAACTTGCTCATCGGCTGGCCGCTCCACCGGCGCACCATAAGCGTAGCGGTTGCTATCCCACTTTAACAGTTTATCCGGCAAAACCAGAAAAGGGGTAGCGCGGTCGAGCCGGGTAATAAAGGTGCCGGTTGGCAATTCGGAAAGTGGAGCGGTGTAGGTCCGTTTTTTAGCTCTCCAATCGCGGATGTAAGGATTAAGTCGTTCAGAATCTAAGACCTGATCGATTTCAGGGGCGGAAACGGGCTGGGCCGCCAGATTGGACCGGGCCTGTAGCCAGAATTGCCGGAAAGATTGAAAGCGTTCTCGTGAGCATTCCACACAGGGCCGGTGACCTGCTGCCAGCGCGACGGCTTCATCCAGAAAGAAAAGCTCGGTGTAGCGGTGGGGAGACATCACCGACCGGTGGCGTTCTTTGAATTCCAGTTTGCAAATGATCCAGTGCTGATTGGTCTGGTAACGTCGAATTTGCTGGTTCTCATCGTGGAGACAGCCGCCCCGGTTGCCCATCAGGCTGCCCCTGGCTTCAACCGCCACCAGTTCGCCCCAGGGCGTTACCCGGTTCTGCTTTGGCAAACTGACCCCCTGTTTACTTTCGTGCGCCGGTGGCTAGACGAAAGAAACGCTCGCGCTGCCGGAACAACAGCAGCAAACACAGCATTGATACCACGATAAACAGGCCGATCCCGATAGCGAAGCCGCCCGATAACAAACCCATTCCCACAAATGGCACCGCAAAAAATAAATAGGTTGCTATCGATATGACCGCCCCCCAAAAAGCCAGTTTGCCATAAAAAGGCAGCGTAAAGATCAACCAGGCTTCTATCATCAGCATCAGGGAGGCCGCCGGAACGATGCGGAATTTATTATCGGGGTCCGAATCGCTGATCGAAATCAGGATCATCCAGACGGTAGCCAGCAAGGCGATCACAAAGACGGCCACCACAAAAAGAGTTTCCCAATCGCGTTCGCGCCAGGCGGTTTTGCCAGCTTTGGAAGCCTTTGTGGTAGGGTCAAGGGGTTTACTTGTCATTTTTCTAAAAATTTCTAGCAGTTAGTCAACGATAATCAGTTCGACCGGGTAGGCGCGGTCAGCTTCGATCTTCCAGGCCCGCGTTTCACAGTCTAAACTGTCGCCGCCCTCTGGTCGGTCATAGACACCGGTGATAAGGTAGCAGGCGGCGGGCAAATCGGCCAGCCTCAAATCGGTGCCGGAGGGGCGGGCCGGGTAGCGAGGATGCGAATGAAAAACGCCGGTAATTTTCTGCCCGCGCCCCTCAAAATCCAGCAAAATCGCCAGCGTTTCTTCGGGAGCAATATTATACTCCAAGCGCGGTTGGGGGGCTATATTAGGGACTGGCCGGATTTCCTGGCCGCTGCCGATCACCGGTCCGCCGATAAAGCCACAGATTTCATAGGGAAAGCCCTGCCGGGCCAGCCTTTCGATCTGGTTCAAGCCGGCGCGTTGCAGATAAAATTTCCCGGCATTCCTGCGTTTTAAGGTTGGTAAAAAAGACAATTAGACATTCCTGAATGTAGGCATCTCGAAAGACCGGACGTTATTTTTTCTTCTTAAAGATCAGTTCGTTCAGGCTGCCGGTGCGGTAGCCATCCAGGTCGAGCGCGACGTAGGCGTAACCGATCTTGTGCAGAGCCGCCGAAACCTGCTGGCGGGTGGTTTCTTCAACAAACCGGCTAAGGTCGTGGGCCGGGATTTCGATCCGGGCCATTTCACCGTGATGACGAACCCGCCCACCCTGAAAACCCAGGTCCTGCAAAATTTCCTCGGCTCTGGCGATCTTCTCCAACGCCTCCACCGTAACGGGCGTGCCGTAAGGAATGCGGGAGGAGAGACAGGCCGCCGCCGGTTTATTCCAGGTCGGCAAACCGAGGGCCTTTGATAAGTCCCGAATATCCTGTTTGGTAAAACCGGCTTCCACCAGTGGGCTGCGCACCTGTAATTCGTGACCGGCGCGTTGACCGGGCCGGTGGTCGCCTTTGTCGTCCAGGTTAAAGCCGTCGGCGATAAAGCGAAAACCCTGGCTGGCCGCCATATCGGTCAGTTCGGTGTAAAGCGTATGCTTGCAGAAGTAACAGCGGTTTGGGCTATTTTCCACATAACCCTCGCGTTCCATTTCTTTGGTGCGGGTAGTCAACAAGCGGGCACCCATTTCTTCGGCGTGGCGGATTGCCAGTTCGATTTCGCGCGGCGGTACCGATGGGGAGATCGCCAGGCAACCGGCGGCCCGGCTTGACCCCAGCACTTCGTGAGCCATTTTCAAGACCAGCGCACTATCGACACCGCCGCTATAAGCCACCAATACGCTGCCAAGCTCGGTCAGAACGGCTTGGAGCCGGTCGGCTTTGGCGGCCAGTTCGGGAGTCAGAGGTAATTCCAGATGGTTTACTTTAATGGTCATTTTTTAAATTGGTTCCTTTTTATGCCTTTTTATGTTTATGCTTTGCTTTTTACGGGCCGATCAGTTTCAGGCCCTCCTGGGCGATTTGCAAAGCCAGCCGGGCCGTCGTAGTCAATTCGACCAGTTGCGGCAAATCCAGCTTTTCGATTTCACTCTCACGACTTTGCAACCGGTCGCGTTCCGTCCGTGCTTTAGTATAACACTCATTAGCCCGCACCGGAACCGAGCGATGGGCGTTGATCGAGACCCGCAATTCCTGAACGGCTTCGTTGAGCGAGGTCAACACCAATTGAGCGTCGAGGCGGGTTTGTTTTAACTTGTAAACCGCGTCCATCGCCTGAGCTTGTCCCTGGTCGATCAGGCTGCGGGCTTCTTTCGCCAACCGGAGGGCGGTTACATACTGCGGAGGGGCGGCCAGGAAGGCTCGCCGAGCTTCGCCTAACCGCTGGACCGCCGAAGCGAGATAGTGGTCGGGGGAATGACTAAGCACCGCCGCCTGAGAGGTCAGCAATTTGCGCGTAGTGGTCAGTTGCTTGAGACCGTCTTTGAGGGCTTCATCGGCTTGCTGGGAAGCCTGGCTGTAATCGAGGTTGGAACGCTGGATTAGCTGAAACTTGTAGGCTGCCGACTCAAAAAGGGTAATCGACCGGCGGGCCAGGTCGTTGGCTTCGCGCCAGGAACGTCGCCCCAGGGCTTCCCGACTGGAAGTTACCATCTGGCTGGCCGCTCTGAATTCGGTTTCAGCCGTCAGCAGAGCCGCTTGCACCTGAGGATAATTTTCAGCATAGGCGGCTTTCAGGTCCCCCGCAATCTTGCGAGAGTTTGCCAGGTCAATCTCGGACTGGAGCCGGGACTGTTCGGCCTTAGCCAGATTGCCATCGGCTTCCTCACGGGGTCGGCCAACTTCCTGCCGGGCGAGGTTGGCCTGTTCCAGCAAACGGCGAACTTCCCCGGTCCGGCTTTCGATACGTAAGGCCGGTTGCATAAATTCGTATGCCTGCATTTCGTTAATGCGTTCCGGCACCGGTTTGTCCGCGATCAGTGTGACATCACTATAGATTTGATCCATCAAATGCAAGGCCCGACTCATAACCGTCCGAAACTTGCTCAGGTCATCCGGTTTAAAGTCTTTCTGGTCGAGTTCCAGGCTGACCTTGAGGTTTTCCAACTCAAAACTGAGGTCGGTAGTCATAGCGGTCGCCTGATTGCGCCGCCTGATTACCGCCTCAGCTCGAAGCTTACTTTCTTTTGCCCCCGGCATCCAATCGTTAAAGTTAGTCATACCCTATTTGTTTATTTACTTTGCAAAGATTAAGCTAGATAATTTAACTACTCAGGCCCCACCCCTGACCCTCCACAGGGCCACCAGTGGATGGGGAAAAGAAGAAAAAAAGAGAAGTTTACAGGGGCACCCATAGGGTACCCGCCAACCCCCCGCAGGGGCACCCACGACCCCTGCTTCGATCCTCTCAACCGAGATTTGGTGAGTAATTACGAATAATTACTGCTCGCTTCCACTTTCCAAAGCTGCCAGCGGGAAGTGTTCCGGGCGGCGAGACCTTAAACTAGACAATCTTAACCACTATATTATAGCGTGTGCCAATCTTCATAACGTCGCCATCGTGAATTTCGGTTGGCTCTCCCGGTCGTAATTCCTGACCATTCAGGGTAGTTCCGTTGGCACTTTCCAGGTCTTGAGCGTAGTAAAACCCGTCGCTGTCTTCTTTCCAGATCGACAGATGGCGGCGAGAAGCGGCACTATCGTCGAGATTCACATCTGGAAAAACCCGCGTTTTTGGATCGTTGCGGCCCAAAAGTATTTCGTGATCGCTCCATTCTACCACCTGATCGCCAGTTGGTCCGGCAATATGTAACTGAAAATTGCCCTCACCGGTTTTCGTTTTGGAAAGAGCCTCGGTACGCACCGCGACCGGAGCGTGGACGGCTGGCACCGGCCCCGGTGCGCCAAAGCCATTGCCGTCAATTCCACCAGCAGGGCCGGGCGGGACCGGCATAGAACCGCCCCCGGTATTAGCGGGGATCGGGACCGGGGGGGGCTGGGGTGGCATTACGGCGGGTTGGGCTGCTGGCCCGACCGCACTGACCGACGCGGGGGCGGGGGCAGCACTGCCGTCCAATTCAGCCAGTTGGCGCAAAATATCGTTATCGCTCATCTGGTTGTTGGGCTGGCTACCTCCGGCAGAAGGCTGGCTAACCGCAGCAACCGGTTGAACCGCCACCGGACCGGCCCCATTTGCGGTAGTCAGGTGCCGCACATCGGTGCCGCAATTGAAACAAAACTCATCGCCAGGCACCAGTGGGGCTTTACAATGCGGACAAACCAACTGCCCGGCGGGTGCGGGTGCCGAGGCCTGAGCCGCAGCAGCAGGGTTGGTATAGTTTGTGGCGACCGGTACCGGCAGTTGGGCGCCACAATTTTCGCAAAACTCGGCATCATCCGAATTGGCGTGGTGGCATTGGGGACAAGTAATAGTCATTTGTTTGTAGTGCGAAGCCCGCCCCTCCAGCCTGGCTTCGCGTCTCCTTTCTTTGTTAGATGATCTCACCAACAATCCAATGAGACATTTATAAATAGGACTTTCGCTTCATCCTCACTTTGTGAGCTTGAAGCGAAAATAAAATGAGTATTAACAGGGGCACCCAGTGGGTACCCGCCTGTGTGACCCCCGCAGGGGTTGCACCCCCACTACCCCCGCTTCAGGTTGGTTTATGCTATCAAGCGAAAGTCCTAATAAAGTAAATCAGGAGCGCGACCGAGCCGGGTTATTTCAACCGGCTGGTCTTACCACTATTGATCGCAATAGTTTTGCGCTCGACTTCACTGGCATTCTTGTTCAACCGGACCGTGCCGTTGGCTTCCTTGACCACCAGCTTGTTCAACATTTTGGTCATATTTTCGTTACCGGTCTGCTGGCTCAGTTGCAAAGCCCGGCCAAGCAAGCGGGTCGCCCGTTCGTTATCTCCGGCCACCAGGGCCGCCTGACCTTCCCGGATGTTCTGGCTAAGTTCTTCCTGGTTGGTATAATGGGCCACATGATGGTCGATCTGGGCCGCCAGTTGCAGATCGGTGGTCCACTGGGCAAAAACCCAGGCTTTGCGGTCGGTCTTTTCTTCTTCTTCCGCCCGACCGGCGGCGGCATAGATCAAGCTGGGCCGGGCCATCAAAAACTGTTGACCGGGGGCGTAGGCCGGGATTTGCAAATCCAGCAAATAATCGCGCTGGTCCCCCTGCGACCACGAACCCAGCGTAATCTGGACCACACGCGGATTGGCCGGGTCGGTGACTACCTGGAGCGGCGCGATATTAGGGAAAACCTGCTGAACCGAGTTCAAGACTACCCCTTGCGGGGTCCACAGATTCAATTTGGTATTGGCGACCGCCGTCGCCTGGAACCGCGAGAAGGCAGTGGTAAAAGCGGCGGCTACCTGGTCGGGCGAGGGGATAATATCGGCCTCACCGTGAGTGTTTTCGGCGATGTGGCGTAGTTCGTCCTCGTCCCAATCAGTCCCAATCCCCCACGCGCTAATTTCCACCTGGGTGTCGCGGCAGAGTTGAACCGCCCGGTCCAGAACTGGTCGTTTTTCACCCTCGTTTTTTCCATCGGTCAGGAACAATATCTTGCGGGCGCGACCCTGAGCCGAGGTCATTTCGCGGGAAACCATCGCCAGCCCACTCGACATACAGGTGCCGCCGTTGCTATAGATGGAGCGGATAGCCTGAACCGCCCGTTGTTTATTGTCCGGTGAGGCGGCACAGGGCGGCATAATCATATTGGCGATCTCATTAAAAGTTACCACCATAAAAGCCGTGCTTTCGTCGGCAGCCTGAATCACCCGAATAGCGGCATCTTTAGCCGCCTCGATTTTTTTGCCTTCCATCGAGCCGCTACGGTCAATGACGATAGCCAACGCCAGCGGCACCGGGGCACTTTGAATATTGGTGGTGTTCAAGTTAATCGAGAGTACCGCCTGCAATCGCGTCTCACCCTCGCGTAAATAAGGATTCTGATAAGCGGATACATCAAACATTGAACTACTCCTCAAAAGATTTTATTAAATAACTCGCCAGGGTGCCACCTGGAATTTCTGGCGCACGATTTGCTCGCGTACCGGGTCGTTCGGCGGCAGACGCTTCAAATATTGGTCATAACTTTCTTCGGCCAGCCGTCCAAGTTGCTGGCGCGAAGGGGTAGCCATTACCGGGGTAGCGTCCAGGTTTCGGGTAGGCAGGCTAAATTGATTGGGTAACTTACCGGCCAGGGCCAGTTGGGTGGCTTGCCGGTAAAAATCGGCCCGCGATAGTAAAAATGGCAAACTATCGTTGCCGCGCGACTCCAGGTTGCTCAAAGCCCGCGAAACTTTTAACAGGTCGTCGCCAGTGTTTTGCCGCTTCTGGTAAAGAAACAAGTCACAAATCGCCTGTTGAGCGTCAAGGTAACGCGCGCTGCCTTCACTTACCCCGGCCAGGGCCTCCGCCGCCGGACCCCACTGCTGCTGGTTCATCAGACCATTGGAAATACCAAACAGGGCGTCGGTATTGTCCGGGCTGGCTTTGGAGACCAGTCGGAAAGTATCGACCGAGTCACGGTAATTGCCCATCTTGGCATAAACCCGCGCCAGGGCCAGCAGCGGCGGCAATTCGCCCGGCACGTCCTGAACCAGTTCGCCGTACTGGTCGAGGGCAGCCTGTAAGTTGCCCTGACCTTCCAGGAGTCGCCCGGTATACCAGGCAATCTTCCAGTTGTTAGGGTCGATCTTCTGAACCCGTGTAATCTCGGACAAAGCCTGACTATACTGTTCGCGTTCCATGTAGAGATCGGCCAGGCGCAGATGGGCATCGACGCTATTGGGGTTCATGCCGGTCGCCTGGTTGTAGATCGCCAGGGCCTGGGTGGGCCGACCGGCTTTAAGCTCCTGATCACCCTGTTTCAACAGGTCATAGGCTTTATCTTTTTCGTCCAGGGTCGCCATTTCTTTGGTGCCGAGTTTACCGGTCGAAAGCGAACCGCTGTCAAACAACTTGCTCGTAACCGGCATACCGACCTGACCGCCCTGGATTACGCGCAATACGCCCGCCAGTTGATCGGCCATCGACTCATCGGTCTGGAAACGCTTGGACGGTACCGGGTGGGTCGCTTTGACCAGGAACCGATAAAGAATGGGGATGTCGCGGAAGACCCGGTAATGTTCGGCGGGTGGTATTCCAAATTGGGGCCGGTCCAGGTCCATCAAACTGACCATGTAAGCCAGCGACCGGGCAATTGTATACAGGTCGGTTTCCGGTGAAGGATGTTTGACGGCTTCCGGCGCGTAAAAACCCTGGGTGCCGTAGACCGCCGCCGGGTCTTTCTCATACTTGATGACGGTTCCCAGGTCGATCAATTTGACACCTTTGGAGCCGTCCGGGTGTTCTTCCAGCATAATATTTTGCGGCTTGAAATCGCAATAAACCAGGCCCAACCGGTGGATATAAGCGAAGGCCGGTAAAATACCCAGGGTATAGTGGATCGCTTCCGCCGGAGGAAATTCACCGCCGCGCTCTTCGAGCATCGAGTAAAGCGTTTTGCCGTGAACATACTCCATCACGATGTAGCCGTCGGTATCTATTTGCAAAAAATCGTAAATCTGAACGACGTTTGGATGCTTGATAGCGGCCAGAAATTCGCGCTCTTTGATACTGGCTTCGACCATTTCCGGGTCGTCCGATTGTAGCAAAGCCTTGATTACCACTTTACGTTTTAACAGATTATCTTCGGCCAGAAAAACCGCCCCCATGCCGCCGGAACCGATTTCACGGGTGATTGTGTAGCGACCTTTATCGCCTAACTGGCTGCCCACCCCGATTTTTAGGACGTTTTTAACCGTCATCGGGTCGACACCAGTGGTAGCCGTAGGGCGGCTGGTTGGTGAAGCACCGTTATTAAGTTGAGAGGTATTAAAACCGCATTTGCGGCAAAATCTATCGGAGGAGGTCAGCAAATTGCCGCAGCGCGGACAGGCTGTAGTAGTCGCCGCCTGGGCGACCGTAGCAGTCGAGGCCGCCGAATTCGAGACCGGGGTGGCAACCGCCAGTGATGCCCCACAATTATTACAAAATTCCTCGGACGGCGAGTTGCTGGTTCCACAGTTGGAACAAATACGAGGACCACTGGGCGCAGCATTTTTGGCCGCAGCCGGACGTGGGCCGGGGTCTGTTCCACCGGAGATGCTGCGGGCACTGACTGCCGCCGCCGTTGCGCCTGAAAGAACTGCGCCACAATTATCGCAAAATTCATCGCCTGGTTTCACATTGGCCTTGCATACCGGGCACTTCATAACAAAACCTCGCTGGTTCTAGCCCACCGGGGGCTAAAGATTCGGCTGTCCAGACAGCTTTTTAAACACTTAGAAAACTTTCGGATTGGGCATACCCGACCGCCTAAGCCGCCCCGCCTGGGTGTTGATACCGGACCAACACCACACTGACGTTATCGGCCCCACCATTGTCGTTAGCCAGGTTTACCAGGCTATCGGCGCAAATCTGCAAATCGGGGTGTTCCAGGATACGCTGGGCTATATCGTTATCGCGCACCATCTCCCACAAACCATCCGAGCATAGCAAAATCGTGTCGCCTTCTTTAAGTTCACGTTTGTAAGTATCGACCGGCACATCGTCGGGCGCACCGAGAGCCGATAGAATAACGTTCCGGCGGGGATCGCTGTACATTTCATCCGCCGTAATTTCACCCTTTTCCATCAGGTGTTGGACCAGCGATTGATCACGGGTGACTCGTTCGATGATAAGTTGGGGTTTGTTGGCCTCAACTCCGCGCCGGTAGAGCCGGTTGGTTTTTAGATCGTCGGTTTGGGGAAGTTCCGCCGGGTATATTACCCGTTCGGCGGGAGGCCGGGCGATCAATTCCGCTGATGGCACCATTATCGGTTCGGTGGGAGCATCCGGGTCGGGGGTAGGGGCTTTCTCCAGTGTGGGTTCGCCCGGCAGTGTCTCCGGTTGCCGGAAAAGATAGGTCCGGCTATCGCCAACGTTAGCAAAGATCGCCCAGGGCGACAAAATGCAACAGGCCGTCAGCGTAGTGCCTGAGTCGATCCCCTCGCTGATATTAAACTGGCGTAACCGGTTATGAGCCAGACTGACCGCCGTATGCAAAGTCTGAGTTACTTCGTCCGGGTCGATTTTCTCACCACTGATCCAGCGTCCGGCCAGTTCACCAACCATTATGGGTGCGACGCTTTCGATAGCCAACCGGCTGGCAATCTCACCGGCGGCCTGACCGCCCATCCCATCGGCCACAATATAAAACCCAAAAGTCTCAAGCTGTCCTTCATAACTCCGACGCAGTTCAAGCGTAAAATGGCTGTCCTCGTTGGTATGGCCTTTGCGCGAGACACCGGCATCGGTGGCATTACCGCTGACGAGTTGCCAGCCGGTTGGCTTTTGAACGGCGGACAATGCTGCAATATCTTCTAAAGAGAGCTTGGAAGTTGTATCGCCGATGCCGGGCTGGGCCTGCCGCTCGGTAGGCAGTGATCCAGGATTAAGGGCACCACAATTCTCACAATAATCTACGCCGGTTGGGTTAGCCGTCTGACACTGCCCACAAATCCAAAAGCCGGGCAAAGGCGGTTCGTCGGTTGCCGCTGTATCGAGTTCGGTTGGGACTAAAGGGCTTTCGACTGGAATAGGTGTTGGGGTTTCCAGCGGTTGAGCGGCGACCACCTCAGACGGGCTGCCGTTAGGACGCTGGCTTAAAATTGTGGTCGGCATTTTATGGATCGCTTGAGGTCGCTCCAGCCCGCAATTTGAACAACGTTTATCGTCCGGGGCAAATTCTTTGTTACAGTTGGGGCAGTAATTAATCATACTTAAGGCTGGCTTTCCTATACTTTTTTCGTTGTCCTGGCTTAACCAATAGAAACGCACTTTTGATTATAAGGGCAAATTACTTCCAACTCAACAGGCAAATTGCGCTTGCCTGACTTTGAGTAATACGTAACATTCTGATCAGATGTTTCACTCCTGACGACACCAGTTTTAACGGGTGGAGGGCTTACGACTGGCCCACCAGAACAGACCGCCCGCCGCCAGCAAAACAAGGATACCAATAAAGGTCCACAGGATATTTCCGGTCATAAAGCTGCCTTTTATAACATTTAAGCCCTGAAAAATCCAGACCAGTCCGATCACTACCATAATAGCTGCCACAATAAACGCTACCGGTTGCTTCATAGTTCAATTTTCTCCAGATTTAATTTCACTTTTAATTTCTGCTGTTATACTATCACAAATCAGGTTCCAATAACCATCAAACGTCCTAGTTCAGCCTATTACCAATCATTCCTATTTTAATGTCCCCTCTATAGAATGTCTTGAGAATGTCTTGTTTTGCGAATACTTGAATGCTATACTGAATTTATGGTCTAGCTGGACGAACTTTTTTACTTTAATTATATTATTATCACAAGGGGCGCGAATAATATATGAAGATTTATGCCGATTATAGTAATCGTCTTAACCCTAACAATTTTTCAAAGGGCCGGGATGGACATCCGGTGCTGGTACTGGTCTGCCACAACACTGCCGGACCTAACGATACCAATACTAACGACCCCACGATGTCCCAATCTTTGAGCGATGCGGCCGCCACTTACCTTACCTCCAACGACCGGCAAGTAAGTATACACTGGGTAGTCGGGGCGGAGGCCGCCGGGGCACCAATTTACCGGGTGGTGCCGGAAACCGATATAGCTTACCACTGTGGTGGGACACCCCCCCAATTTCCTTCCCACTGGGTCAATCCCGATGATAATGTAGCTTACGGACGCTATGGGCTGAATCAGGTCGCCATTGGAATTGAATTATTTGGACAGGTCAAAGATCAGGTCGGTCCGAACCAGCTAAATTCACTCAAACAACTGGTGCAGGACATAGTAACCCGCTTCCCGCTTCTCGCTAAACCCGGTCATATTGTAGCCCATGCCTCGCTGGAAGGCGACCGCACCGACGGCCTGAACTGGGTTGAGCAAGCCAAAAGCTGGGTTAAAAGCGGTTCCGGTTATGTAGCAGGCGCGGCCTTTACTGTAACGCCGATCAATTATAAAGTAAATCTGACTGTCACCAAAGCCACTGTCAGGAGTGGGCCTGGCCGGACATACACCATACTTACCACTTTGGATGGCACGCAAAACAAAGCCTATCAAGTGACCGGCGAGGCGCACGGCGACGCTATACCCGATACCCGCCAGCCAAATGGCACCGATGATGTTTGGGCTTTTGTACAGGAGGCTAACGGATTCGTCACCCGGACTGCCTTAAAGCAGGTTTGATTGGTATTTAACTGTATATAACCCCTCTAAATCCTGGTTAGCCGGTCTTGTAAATTAGAGCCTGGTAAGTTAGACTATTTGTCAGAGAACGCACCACAACTCCGGGCAGTGGTTCCTAAAGCACCCAGACATAACGCTGGCCGTTGTCAGATAATTTCAAGCTTTAGGGTATCGAAAATCTTAACAAGGAGGCTAAGATGAAATCATTAGAGGGGCAGACCGCCATCGTGACAGGGGCCGGTCGAGGTATAGGTAAAGAGATTGCCCGCGAATTGGCTGTCTGCGGGGCGAACGTGGTGATTAATTATATGACCAGTGCCGAGGCGGCCCACGCGCTGGTTAATGAGTTGAGCGAGTACGGCGGCAAGCACCTGGCGATTAAAGCCGATGTCTCCAGAGACACCGACGGTACCCAACTGGTGCGGTCCGCTTACGAAGCCTATGGCAAAATTGATATTCTGGTAAACAACGCCGGGATTACCCGCGATAAAACCCTTAAAAATATGAACTTTGAACAGTGGGAGGAAGTCATCCGGGTCAACCTGAACAGCGTTTACACCTGTACTCATGCCGTGCTGCCGCTGATGTTAGAAAATAAATCGGGCCGGATTGTAAACATTAGCTCGTTTGTAGCGATGGCCGGAAATATCGGTCAGGCTAACTATGCCGCGACAAAGGCCGGTATTATCGGCTTTACCAAATCGGTTGCGCTCGAAGTAGCCCGGCACGGCATCACGGTGAATGCGGTTTGCCCCGGCTTTACCGAAACCGATATGCTGTGGGAAGTGCCGGATAAAGTCCGCGAACGCATCCTGGAACGTATACCGATGGGCCGGTTTGGAACTTCGCAAGAGATCGCCAAATGCGTGCGCTTTATCGTGTCGGAGGCTCCTTATATGACCGCCCAGGCGATCAGTATCAATGGCGGAGTCTATATTTAAAATTTAAGTCGTCTTTTCTTATTTGATCTCAGGCCAGGGATTAATCGCATTTCTGGCCTGCCCAACCTAAAGTTAGAATGGCCTTAGCATGAACACATCCGATTTTGAAGTCTTTAACCAGGCGGTGGCAATGGCTCGAAGTGGTCAGAAAGCCGACGCCTATCTACAGTTAAAATCCTTGCAGCGTCAGTACCCACAGGATGTTAAATTACTACTCTGGATTGCTTTCACCAGTCCCTCACTGGAGGAAGCGCAACATTCTATATCGCTGGCGAACAACCTGGAAAGTGGTAGCCCCCAGGTTCAGCAAGCCAAAGAGTGGCTGGCGACCGAGTTAAGCCGTCAACCGTTGGCTCAACCCAGCTACTCGCCAATCCAGACCTCTACTCAACTTAGTATCTCCCAGTCACAGTCCTCTCTCCCCCAGATGTACGACTCGCAGTTGGTTTACGCCCCGCTGGTAAATCAGAGTTATGCGCCGCCTTTGCCCTATACGGTGCAGGTCAAAAGCCTCAAAAACCCGCTGCCGCGCTGGGCTTTCGTAGCCGGAGGGCTGGCTACGCTGCTAGTGGTAGTATTGCTGACCTTTTTCCTATTGGTGCCGCCCAAAAATGCCGAAAGCAATTTTATAGTCTATTCCAGCCCGGAAGACCTTTTTCATAATACCGGTGTCGGCCAACAGGTAAAATTCTATGGCCGCCTGGAGATCATCCAGCGACAGGATTACGATGGCTACGCCTATTACGGCTGGTATACCTTACCCAATGTTCCGCCGCGCGTGATGGTGCGCTTTTTGAAGAACGCCAAGTTGGCTCCGGCAGTTGGCAACGCTACCTATTATGTGAAAATTTTGGATCGCCGGGTCGACGCGGTAATCGCCGATATTGAGAAAATCGAATCTTAAAAGGGTAGGATTTTCGCTTCAACCTGGTTTGTATCTGTAAGCGAAAGTCCTATACGATAATCCTGGGTCGCTCTCAGCCGAGGGCCGAGCGAGTTGAGCGCGGCGAACGGGAACGCCGGTGATGAGGCCGGACCAGCCGGACCGCCAGAGCGAGTGATAACAGGCTCAACCCACCGTACAACCCCAACTGGATCGGCCAGATAGCCGGTAAGCTGTAGAAGGAACCCGGCACATAGCTGGACTGGTTGGAGACACTACGCGGGTAGCTGGTTTGGGAAAAGCTGCGGTTAAAATATTCCTCCGGCAAGCCGTTTGGCAACTGCAAAAAAGGAATCTGGACCGCCGCCCCAAAGGGATTGGTCACGATTGTCGAAAGGGCCGCCACTGGACTCAGGTAGGCCAGGGGGCTAGGGTTCGCCGGAGGCGAGAAGTAACTGTTAAAGCTGTTGTTAGAATTTGGGCTGGCTGGCACCAGGGTGCTGGCAAAGATACCGCTACCCAAAACCAGCCCGAACGACAGCACGTAGGCTACCACCGTTGCAACCTGAACTTTGCGGATTAGAGTGCTTACCAGCAAAGAGATTGAACCGACCGTCAAAGCGGTCATCGCCAGCACTAACATCGTCAGTAATAGCTGTTGTGGGCTGACCCCGCCAAACAAAAAGGCCAGCGCGAACAGAGGCAATGACATAAACAGCAGCAAAAATACATAGGCTAACGACATTACCAGCTTACCGGTAATTATCGAGAAAGCGGTTAGCCGGGTGGTTAGCAATAAATCATAGGTCTGGCGTTCTTTCTCACCGGCAATCGCGCTGGCGGTCAAGGCCGGTGTAACAAATAGCAGCAGCAAAACCTGAAATTCCGCAAGTGCCCCAAAAACCTGTGGACCGATGGAAGCGGCTTCCAGGCCGGTATTTTTACCCTGGTTGCGTAGATAAATCATGGTACCCAGCCCGATAGCTACCAGCGAGGCCAGGTATAGCGTGATGGTCAACACCGACCGCCAGGTTCGCATCCTCAAACGCAACTCTTTTGCCAGCATCGCCCCTAAAGAACCCATCAGTTAGCCTCCCTGTCCCCGACCTTCAGGCCGGGACGTTTTCTCACGATGTCGATTAACTGTCCGTAATTATTCGGGTCCCACCCCTGACCCCGCCCCAGGGCAGGGATAAAGGAGAAGAAGAAGAAAAGAGGTTATAGGGGTTTACAGGGGTACCCTATGGGTGCCCGCCTGTATGACCCCCCGCAGGGACACCCAGTGGGTGCCCGGCCCCCACGACCCCTGCTTCGATCCTTTACGGAGGTTTGGTGTTTAATTACACCTATCCAATTTTAACCCAGCGGTTGGGTCTGGTTGGTAATACGCATAAAAATATCTTCCAGGTCGGGCTGTTCCAGGCTAAAGCGGATCACCGGCAGACCGGCCTGGAGCAATTTTACTAAAATCCGGCGTAGCTGCTCCTGGCTACCGGCAAACTCGACCGATAGCAAAGCCCGGTGGACTTCGACCTGCGGTTCCGCACCGGCAGTCAGACCGGGTTGATCTTTTAGTAAGGTGGCCGCCTGGGCCAGTTGCAGAGGCAAACCGACTTCATCCAGTGATTTGCCTTCGGTACTGAGTTGAATTTCCAACCGGGCGTGCTGGCTGTAACGCCGGACGACCTCGGCCACCGGCCCGCCGGCCAGAAAATGGCCCCGGTCAACGATACCGATCTCGGTGCAAAGCTCGGCCAGTTCCGGCAAAATATGGCTGGAAATAATTATGGTTTTACCCATGCGCTGAAGTTCTTTTAAGAGTTCGCGCATTTCCAACCGGGCGCGTGGGTCGAGGCCGCTGGCCGGTTCGTCCAGAATCAAAATCCGAGGGTCGTTGACCAGGCAGCGCGCCAGGCATAATCGCTGTTTCATGCCCCGTGAGAGCGTCTCGACGTAAGCATCCCGCTTATAGGTCAGGTCGACCAATTGCAATAAATCAGCCAGCAAGCTGAGGCGGCGTTTGCCGGGGACACCCTGGGCGCGGGCGTAAAAATCCAGGTATTCCAGGACGGTCAGATCGTCATATACCCCGAAAAAGTCCGGCATATAGCCGATCACATTGCGTACCTGGGCCGCCTGCCGCCCGACATCGTAGCCGCCCAGCAAAACCTGGCCTTCGGTGGGGTCGAGCAGGGTCGCCATAATCTTGAGAGTGGTAGTTTTTCCGGCTCCGTTTGGCCCGACAAACCCAAAGATTGCCCCCTGCGATACCGTAAAACTAACCCGGTCTACCGCTTTATAACGGCCATAGCGTTTGGTTAGATCGCGGACTTCGATCAGTGGCAAAAGAGCCGGTTCGGGGTCGCTCATCAAAAGAGCCTGGAGATCAAGCGTCATAACGTTTCCTGTTTGTAACTACACATGGGTTAAAGCCGACAGCCAGGGCTGAACCTTGATCATTCTTAGGTCCCGTTCAGCCTGGTTGTTATCAAACGGCACCTCGATGTAAGGAAGCTGAAAGTCGTATTAGCGAACCGTTCGTGCGGGGTACGCAAAATCTCAATAAAGTTCCTCGCTTAAAGTTGTTGCTTCACTGTACCCTACGGCTGACAACCAGCAAATGCGCTGCCGTTGGCGTCAAATCTAAAGTCGTACCGTTTTGCCAGGCTGTTTCAAAGGTGGCTACCGTTAACCTATGGCGGGCCTGTTCTACCGCCTGGGTGTATAGCTTACCCTCGACCATCGGTAACGGCAGATTAAGCCGGCGGCGGTGGGTGTCGGTAATCGCCGCTAGTTCAACGACCAACTCGAATTGCTGCTCGGCACAGGCCGTGTTGACATAACCTTCGAGGGCGCGGATAGTATCGAGGACAGAGCCTATCGCGGTTGCAGTCGTTAAACTTTCGTGGTAAAAAAGGTTCGCTGGGCCAAAATCAGCCTGCCAGCAGGCCAGATCGCCCAAACGAACCAGGGTTTCGGCTACGTCTTGTTTAGCTCCGACTTTGCGGCGTAAGGTCAGGGCCTGCTCAAACAAAGCCTGGGCCTGGCTAAAATTGCCTTGAGCCATAGCCACCATACCCATACAATGTAAAACCAAAGAATGCTTTTCCTGGCTACCGATTTCCAAATAGAGCGGTAGAGCTTCCTGGTAAAGGGCAGTCGCACTTTGATAGTCTTGCTCTAAATAGAAAATCTCACCCAGGTTGAGCAGCGAAATAGCAACATACAACTTATTACCAAAACGGCGATAGACTTCCAGATTCTGTCCGTAGAAAGCTTTGGCCTGAGCGTAATCACCCCGAAACAGAGCCAGAATCGCTAGATTGTTAAGAGCGTTACCTGCCCCCGAAAGATCACCGAGTTCGTTTCGCAAACGATAGGTTGCTTCAAAATGAGGCCGGGCTGCCTCGTATAAGCCGGTTCTGTAATCTACCTGGCCTAAAGTCTGGTGGGTGTTACTCGCAATGCGCCGAACTTCTGGGTCAGAGTGTGAATAATGTTCCAGCAACCGTAAAGCTTCTTCCCCGTCGGCCTGAGCCTGGCTATAATTGCCCTGTCCCGACAAAATCAAACTTCGGCTACTAAGCGCGGCGGCATAAGCCAGCGACGAGGCTAAATCTTGTTTACGGCCTTGTTCTAAAAGCGTCGTCAAAATCTGATTAGCCTCCTGCCAGTAAGTACGGGTGTACCAAAAGATGGTCAGAGCCGTCGCCAGTGATAACCCCGTTTCAAGCTCTCCGCTCAGGGCCAGGCTATTTTCCAACGCGGCTCGGAAATTATCGTGTTCCGTTTCCAGCGTTTCTAGCCATTCTAACTGTTGCGCCCCCTTCAAAGCCGGTTCGGCACGAAGGGCCAGGTCTAAATAATAATGCAAATGACATTGGCGAGTGTGAGCCGCCCCGCCGCCGGCCTCTAATTGTTCCAGGGCATATTCACGCACCGTTTCAAGCATACTAAAACGCGGCTCGCCCTCGGCGGTAGTGACGGCTTGGAGCATACTTTTATCGAACAGCGAAGTTAGCTGCGCCAGTAGCGCACCTGTTGTAAGGTTGGCATTATTAGCTATATTGACATCATAACAAATAGCAGTGGCACTGTGCAGCGACCAGCCCCCCACAAATACCCCCAACCGGGCCAATAATAGCTGCTCGGCTGGCTCAAGCAACTTGTAACTCCAGTCGAGGGTTTGGCGCAAGGCTTGATGGCGTTCCGGCAGATTACGCGCTCCTCCGATCAAAAACTTGAGCCGCTTACCTGAAACCCCCAACAACTGGCCTAGCATCGCCGCCGGTGTAAAGAGCTTGCTACGAGCCGAAGCCAGTTCAATCGCCAAAGGTAATCCGTCCAATCTGGCACAAATTTCGGCCACAAAAGGGGTATTTTCAGGTGTCAACTCAAAGCTGGCTTTGACGGCCCGCGCTCGTTCACTAAAGAGTTTGATAGCGTCGTAGCGACCGAGTTCAGTATGGGTGGCCGGGTGCTGAGTATTGGGCAGAGCCAACCCCGCCACCACAAACTCGTACTCGCCGTAAATACGCAGAACGATCCGGCTGGTAACTAAAATTTTCAAACTCGGATTGCCACTCAATAGTTCGGTCAGCAGCGGAGCAGCTATGATCACCTGCTCAAAATTATCCAAAACTAGCAGGATTTGACGCGACCGAAGTTGGTCTTTAAGGGCGACCAGCAGGGAAGATTGACTTTGTTCGCGCAATTCAAGACTGCGTGCGATAGCACTAACCACCTGTTCCGTCTGGTGGGTCGAAGCCAGATCAACGAAATAAACCCCGTCGGTGAAATGGGGCAATAGACGGGCCGCGATCTGAACGGCGAGGCGAGTTTTACCCACTCCACCAGGGCCGGTGAGGGTTAGAAGTCGTACATCCGCCCCAGCTAACAAGAAGCTAACTGCCTCAATTTCACGCTGACGACCAATCAGCGAATTAAGGCTGGCGGGCAGGTTATGCCGGGTAGTCACCGTCTGATTTTTGGTTGCAGGTATAACTTCCGAGCCATCCAGATTCTTAAGGGGAGCGGTTTGCCATTCGTCAGGGATAAAACTACTGGCTTTCAGGTTCATGAGTTCCAAAAGTTCGATTGCTTCGGCGCGGCTAGTAATTGCCTGACGTTGGGCCAGTGACCGAACAATTTGTTTGACTTCGGGTGTTGTAAGCACGTTGTTGTCGCTATTGTTAAGCTTACGGCTAAAAGTTCCCCGTGATAGACCCAAATCCTCGGCCAGGTCCGATAAATTTAGCCCGATTTGCCGACAGTAGCCGCGTACCTTCTCACGAAATGCTTGCAACATACTTTCCTGTTGGTTAATTGCCATTTTGTTTCTTCTAACCACTAGAGTTTAAGTTTATTCTAACTATTGAAGGACTTTTTGGCAATAGGCATAAAATGGACACTCCTGCCGCACAAAAAGCGCACAAAAACCCTGGGCGCACCGGCTAAACTTTGATTTAATAGACCTGATCAACCAAATGCGAAACTATAAAACCCGTGAACTGATTACGGCCTGACCATCATGCCAGGTTTTAGTATCTACGTCGGGCCGGTCGGAGCATTGGTAGGTTGAACCGGCGATGTTTCGCCGGTAGCAACGCGTCATCGTTAATTATCAAGATTACAAGGAGCATTACAACGTGAGACGGTTTAAAAACTTTTGCCAGGGATTAGTGGTACTGATCGTGGCGGCTATGCTGCTGGTGGCCTGTGGGGATAGCTCCACTGTTTCCCCGGCCAGTAGCGGCGGAGCTACGTCCTCCATCAAGATCAATGGTACGTCCGAGGTAACGCTAGACCCGGCCCTCAATACCTTTGTCAAGAACGCTTTTGCAAGCAGCCTGACCAAAGAGGCCGGTAGCGTTCCCGACCTGGCCCTGAAGATGTATTCGTCCGATAGCGACCTAGCCAAATTAGTCCAGGATACCGACGCAACCATCGCCGGGGCTGGTTACAAGTACATTGACCCTAACAATCAGGGTGCAACCAAGATGTCCAGTACAGGCAACAGCGCGACCGGCTTTTACACCAAAGCTGACGCACCCGACCTTATACCGGCCATCTCCGACGCTACGAGCTTCACCAAAGTTCCAGCCAATCTGCCGGCAGGCGTGGATGCGGCGGCTTTCCAGAAATTTGCCGACCAGTTTAAGGGCAAGAAAAGCGCATTAATTTTAATATCAGGGACGGGCATATTGGACTCGGCCAAAAAAGCGAAGCCGACAACCGATACCTCGACGGCTGTCGTTACTACCGTTGCTCCTACCACGAGTGTGCCTACAAAAGCACCGACAACCGCCGCACCAACGACAGCGACAGTTGTCACCACCAGTGCGCCTGCCAAAGCGACGGCCAGTAGTCAGGCTCTGATCTTACCCGACATTGACAACGCGGACGAAATCAAGTTGAGCCAGGCGATTGAGAGCAGCATCGTTAACAGTTTCAAAACTTCGGCCACTGGGGTGAACGATCTGGTTTTCAAGGTTTACGGTTCGGACGACGAAACCCAGGATTTGACAGATAACACCCAGGCCGCCTTGACCGGGTCGGGCTATAAGTTTACCGTACCGGGCCAGACCAAACCTTTCAAACAG
This sequence comes from Chloroflexia bacterium, assembly GCA_038322625.1. Lineage (GTDB taxonomy): Bacteria > Chloroflexota > Chloroflexia > Chloroheliales > Chloroheliaceae > 54-19. The sequence goes on along the minus strand of JBBQGA010000056.1, from coordinate 886 downwards.
GGTAGTGCGCTGGTTGGTTTCTATGGTAAAGCTAATGCTCCCGATCTTTTTATCATCGTTGGCGACCCCGCTAAAGGTCTGGGGGTTGCTGGCCTGGATAGCAAAACTTTGCTGGTGATTGCGCCCGAACTCAAGGATAAAAGCTCGGTTTTGATCGTGATAGCCGGTACAGGGCTGACCCAGGCTTTTACCAATGATAGTTCCGGTGGAACTGCCACCACTGCCGCCCCTGCTCAGACCACCGCCGTTGCTGCGAGTAATGGCAGTAAGGTAGGTCAGGAGTTAGTAGGCATCGTTTACGATAACAATTTTGGGAAAAAGGAAACTATAACTAAGGTCGAGCTGTCGAACGGTATCAAAGATGCCAACGGGACTATTCTCAAACCGAAAGGAGTCTGGTTGATAGTTTACTGTGACATAGAGAACAAAACCGACCACATAACCGTCTCTTTCTTCGACCTGGTAGACAACGCTGGCAATGTTTACAGTAGTAGTAGTTACCCTTTGCTGGCGTTAGGCGACGACCCGAAGTACAATGATGCACGCACGCCGGATGGTGTGCCGGGGGGCGGTAAGGGCAAAGGTTTGCAAGTCTTTGATGTACCGGTCAGCGTTACCGGCCTCAAGCCCCAGTAAACAACTTTCGTTAGTTGTAATACCCAGTCCCGATAAGTTGTAAATGTCTCGCATAGAACGGCCCTATAATGTCATATAGGGTCGTTCTGTTCTGTGAAAGAGTTGCCGCCCCCCTTTGTCAATACAGGAAAAGGGTGAAGTTAAGGTGGTAATACTTTTCATTAAGTATTACCACCTGCTAGGGTAAAATCACAGCCTGTTCTAATTTAAGATTATTGAAATAAACCTGGGCTGGTGTGAAGTAATCCAA
>JBBQGA010000055.1:0-31581 GCA_038322625.1 Chloroflexia bacterium | reverse complement strand
ACTGGCCCTGTGCTGGGTCCACGAAGCCAGGCCGTACACCCGTTTAATGCCCCGGTTGGCCTACCACCGGGTAATGTTGGAAGATTTCCGGGGACGGCTGTGGCGCTATTACGACGCCTTGTTAGCTTACACTCAAAAGCCTATCGCCTCGCAGGCTCTATGGTTGCGGGCTCAGTTTGACCAACTCTTCGCTCCCGGCAGTGAGTATGATGGTTTGGAGGACCAGAAGGCTAAGACGAGGGCCAAACGCGAGCAACTGCTGTTAGTGCGCGACGAGCCATACCTGCCCTTACACAACAACCCGGCTGAATTGGGAGCCCGACAGCGGGTACGCAAGCGGGATGTGAGCCTGGCAGCGTGCAGCGAAGCAGGCGTGAAAGGGTGGGACGCCTTGCAAAGTGTGGTCGCCACCTGCAAGAAGTTAGGGGTAAACGTCTACCACTATCTGCTTGACCGGGTAAGTGGGAAAAACGAGCTGGTCAGCCTGGCGCAAACCATCAGTGAGCAGGCCAGAGAGGCCCCCCATCCACCTACTATCCGAGCGAGCGTTCGCGGCAGCGCAGCCACTTAGCGCGGGCCAAACATAAAGGGCCGTCGCGTCACTTCCAGCGGAGCAGCCGCCAACTAAAAACTAAAGTTGGACCAGCACCAGCCGTAACCGCTGGAATGAGTGGCTAATTCAGGCGACTTTTTTTTGGCCCACTTTACCCCGCTTTTTTGATAGGATACAAAATAACCATCCTGAGAAAACAATCCATCCCTGTCAATACCCGATTGAGTTAGTGGAGCGGTGCGTTCTGGCACTTACTAATGAAGATGATTGGGTTCTTGACCCATTTAGCGGGGTTGCCAGCGCGTCTCTTGCCGCCCTGATGAATGGGCGTCGGGCAATGGGATGTGAGAAAGAGGATTTATATGTACAAATTGCTCATGAACGAGTCAGGGATTTGTATGCGGGGAAATTGCCCTATCGACCACTGGGTAAGCCAGTATATCAACCTACAGGTCGAGAAAAGGTTTCGCAAATTCCACCGGAATGGCTTGATAAACAGAACGGACTATAAGACTTGATTATAGCGGCGCGTTATTCCTTCAATTTTTGAACAGTTTGTTTGGGATTTAGAGCAACGTGGCGTTTCTAATATAGATGTACCTGTACTGATTTTAGGTATTGATAGCGAAATGCCAGAAGAGGTCAAACCTCCACATAAACAGAAAACTTTAATTAAAACAAAAGCTTTGTAAAATGGAAAAGTTATTGATGAGACAATTGGAGAAATTGAAACCGTTGAATGATCATTACAAACCAGCCAAGCTCATTTGCGATAATGGCATGAATGGCATAGATGACGTGTTAGGTTTTATTACGAACTTCTGTGGATTTGCTCATTCGATAATTAGTAAGCCTCATCTATTCTAATACAGCATTCTAAAGAAACCAGTTGAAGATTGCCAGCACAAATGAAACAACCGAACCTTAATCTCAAACTGGAAGTTATAAAAGCTCAGGACCTTTTACCGACTAAAAAAGCCGCGCTTGTTTCCCAGTGTAACCGGACTTCTAAACCTCACTTTGGGTAAAAATTAGACGTTAAAATCGTTTACCTCAATAATGGTCCTGGTCTGCCAGGTGTCGCCCGGTGGGAGTGTAATTAAGCCGTCCTCGGCGATCCCTTCGGCGGCCAGATTAATCGAGTTGGGGGGACATGTATAAGGCTCAATCGAGAGTGAAGGCCGGTTGGGTTGGGTGAATAAAACCCACTCCTCGAAATGGCGGTCGGCTCGCACCAGCACCACCAGCCCGGCCCCTGGGTCGCGGAAACCTGCCAGGCTCCAATCGCCGTCGTAAATGATTTTGCCATACATGTGGTCGAAAAGCTGAGAACCCAATGGCCGCCAGCTTAGAAAATTTTCCGCCGGTTTAACCGCTTCCGGCCCTCCGGTCGGCAGTCCATCTACAGTAGGCCAGCGATTGGAGGACGGAAGCATTACCAGGCATTCCGACCGGTCCGGGGTTTTTTCCGAGACTACCAGGGGTGCCCGAAAATAAGGATGCAGCCCATAGCCAAACGGCAAACTGCTTTGGCCCTGATTTTCTACTCCCAGATCAATTGTCAGGCTGCGCTCCGCCAGGGTATAGCGTAGAATCAATTCAAAATTGAACGGATAACCGGCCCGGTCTTCTTCGGTAAGATCGGCGGGCCGGATCGTAAATTCGGCAAAAGCCTGGTTCTGGCCGGTACCCTGTTGGGTCAGGTGCCAGGGCGCGGTCAAGACCAATCCGTGTATATGATGGATGCCGCCTTTATCGGTGCGCGGCAGATGGTATTCCTCGCCTTCAAAAGTGTAACGGGCCTCACGTACTCGGCCTGGAAAGGGCCATAAAATCGGGATACCGGCCTTGAAGTGGCGCGAGCGTAATTCTTGCGGCGATGGCGGTGTCTCCAGCACCTCGATACGCTGTCCGTCTTTGGTGATCGACCAGGCTACACAATTGGCCCCGATCCCGGTCGCAATGGTCGCCTGAGTTCCATTGTTATCATTACGCAATATGACTACCGGTTCGGTTTGCCAGAACCCTGCTTCTACTCGATAACCGTTGGGTTGGTTTGGGACTTCCACCTTTGAAATTCCTTTCCTATGTTTCCTTTCTAACAATACTGGCAACTTACTCCGGTGTAGCCGCCGGTGGCTTGAGCCAGCCATCGACCTGTTGAGACATTTGAGTTAACGGCCCGCGCCGGGTGGTTAAAGGCGGCAGCGAATTGAGAAACAGCGTACCGTAACTCTTGGTTAACAACCGGCTATCCAGCATTATTACCGCGCTCCGGTCGGGTTGTCCGGCCAGCATACGTTCAAAAGTCTGGCGGAAACGCAAAATGGTGCGCGGCAAACTGTATTGCTCGAACGGCCTTTCAAACAACTTACTTTCCACCCTGGCCGCAAACACCGGGTCACTGGGCGGGTCAAACGGTAACTTGGTAACTACCAACACATCGAACAGCCCCTGCTCGGTAGGCGTTTCTTCCTCCGGGTTATGGTTGGTCAGGTCGGTCGTTTCCCAAAAATTTAAGGTAGTTAGCAGCAGGACTCGCGCAGTATTTCTGAAGCGGGTCATCATACTGCGACGGCTACCGTCCATGCCCTGACCCAGCACCAGCACATTGCTGTTTTCAAGCGGTCGCTGGACCGCTTTATAGGTCATTCGCAGGGCACTATTTGAAGCAAAAATCACCGTCATGCGGCCACTGGCTTGCCGGGCCAGTTCCATAATATACTGGTCGACATTTTTCTGATAGCCCGGTTGATTTGGTTCGGGCATATCATTGGGCAGATATAATAAACCGGCGACGTAATTGCGGTCGGCTGGCAGACGAACTTCCAGTGGGTGAGCGTGTTCCAGGCCCAACCGGTCCTTGATAAAGCTAAAATCGTTTTCGGTCGTCAGGGTGGAACTGATCAAAACGGTACTTTCTATCCGGTTAAACAGGCGTTGTTCCAGCATCGGCCCGACTTCGAGTGGCGCATTATAAATGTTAATTCCGGCCCTCTCCTGGAGTGGTCCCACCTCACCGGTGGGCGATAGAGCCTGGGCCGCGCTGCTGTTGGCGTGCAACCGGCTGTTGCCCATCCAGAATACCTGACCTCCTTCGCCGGTTTCAAAGGCCGTTATCAACTTGTTCAGGAGGTAGTTACACTGGTTGACATAATAATTAAGATCGGATAATAGCTCATCGGCCAGTTTAAGACCTGGCTGAACCCCTTTAACCTCATCCCGCATTTCGGCCAACCGGTAATAAAGCTCCTCCCATTGCTGGTGGAAGCCTTCCCAGACCCCGACAGACTCGGCCCAGATCGGGCCGTTACGAAATTTGCCATCCAACCGAATCCGGCCATCGGCCTGACCGCTTTCCTGGTTCTGCTGGCCCAGAATGGCACTCAGGTCGCGCAGGAGCGTTCCGGCGGCTTCGCGGCTCAGGTCCACCTGACTGGCGGCTTCCTGGGCCAGTTGTGCCAGAATCAGCCGAATTTCCGGGCCGGTTTCTTTTTTGAAATAGCGGTCCAGGCTATGCAAAAAGCCGTTACGCTCGCCAGGGCTATTCGGTTTCCAGGTAACTGGACGACTGAGCCAGTCCAGAAAGTTAAACAGGCTATAAGGTGAAATTACGGCTCCAAATTGTTTGCTGGCTTCGTCTTCCAGGTGATGCGCGTCGTCAATTATTATCCAGTTGGTGCTAGGGATCGTCCCGGCCTGCCCAACCAGATCGGCCAGGACCAGGGCCTGATCGACTATGACAATGTTGGAGGTCCGGGCGCGTTCCTGGGCGCGGTAGAAAAAGCAGCGAGGCCGGTCGGGCCGGTCGCAGAATTCCGGCATACACAGCCCGCGCTGGCTATTGATGCGTGACCACAGCCGTTCGCCGTTACCTATCCGCAATTCGCTGCCGTCGCCTTCGGTGGTACCGGGCAGCCAGACCAGCACTTTGATCACCAACTTTAACTCGTCGTCGGTCAGGGAAGCCGTTTTGCGGAAGCTTTCCCAGCGGCGCAAACACAAATAGTTGGTCTGGTTTTTAACCTGCGTCACCTTAAAAGGTTGTTCGCTCCGGCGTTTCTTGCCCGCCGCCACCGGGTTTTCCAGTTGGCCCAGCCGTTGCTGCAACTGGGGCACGGCCTGGGTAAGTAGCCGGTCGCGCTGGGCTTCGTTGTTGACCACCAAAACTACGCTGCGACCCTCCTGGCGCGATTTTTCGACCCCGGCCACTAACATACCCAGCGACCGTTCGTTTTCGCTACCGGCTACCCCACCGGGGGCTTCCATCAACAGGTGTTGTTTGGCCTCGAAAGCCTGTTTTATCGGCAAACTGATCCGGTTTTGAAGCTGACCGAGCAACTCCGGGGCGATAGGGTTTGGCACAAGTTCGGGCAGCTTTTCGGTCTGGGCGGCGAACAGAAAGCTTAATTCGTCTTTTTTACCGGCGGCCCCTTTTTGCTGCTCGGCCAGCTTTTGTTTGAGGAGCGCGCCCAGGCTGCTGACCGCCCCGCCGGTTTCCTCCTCTTTTTGTACTTCGATAGCGTCGCGGAACAGCCGGTGTAACGACCATTCGCCCAGCAGTTGGGCGGCTACCCGGTCGACTTCGCTCAAGACCTCCGGTGGTAATTGTTCGATCCGCCCGACCAGTCCGGCAAAGACATCCATCGTCATACGGGCATCCGCCAATGCCCGGTGGGCACCGTCCGACTCGGCTCCCAGGGTTTGAGCAACTGCTTTTAGGCTGTAGTTGCCCAGTTGCGGCAGGACCAGAGTTGCCAGTTCGTAGGTATCAATAGCCGGGTTTTGCACCTCGAATTGGTGCCGCCGCAGAAAACCGATGTCACTTTCGACCGAATGACCGATGATCGGATAGTTACCCAAAAACTGGCGCAAGCGTTCACGAATCTGATTAAAATTGGGTGCCGACTCCACATCGGCTTGCCGAATACCGGTCAGGTTAGTAATTTTGTAGGGAATAGGATTTTGAGGCCGGACGAAAGTCTGCCACTCGTCCAGAACTTTGACTTTACCGGCTTTTTCCAGCCGGAAGCGTAATACAGCGACCTCGATAATTTCGCCCTGATCGGCTTCGATACCGGTACTTTCGGTGTCAATGGCTATATATATCCGCGATTTAGGCGGCTGAGAGGCCGGTTGGCTGGCCGCTCGGTTTTCTGGAGGCATGGGTAAAACCTTCTAGCAAACGGTGAAAAAAGAAATGATCGGCAGTTAGTACGGCACTCGACCAGATTGCTGGCCCACTATTGCAGGCCGTTTTAAAATCCAATCTTATATCGTAGTTGCCGGACTTTGCCGACCTTCCTCAATCACGGTTGAGAAACATTAATATTTCAGTTAAATTAGAGATGTGGCCCGTTGCCTGGAAAGAAGTTAGTTTGAGAGCTTGTTCGTCGTACAATGGCTGTTCTTCGGGACGAACCAGCCAGAGGCTAGCCAGCCCGACCGAATTGGCACCTTCTACGTCGGCCAGCAAACTATCCCCGATATGTAAGCCCTGGTTCGGTCGGATTTCCATCTTTTCGAGGGCATACTGAAATATCCTGGGATTAGGTTTGGCGTAACCCACCCTGGCCGAGGTAAAAATTTGCTCAAAGTAAGGTGACAGTCCCAGCGCATCACACAGGGCCGGCAGATGCCAACTCCAGTTGCTGATGATCGCCAACCGGTAATCGCGGGCGCGAAGTTCGGCCAGGGTTTCTAAAACTTCTGGATATAGTTCGTAGGTCGATGGATTATCAAAAGCTGCCACCAATTTCCAGAAAAGGTCCTCACGATGGTCGAGGTGGATGTTTAACTGTTCCATCACCCGCTCTTCGACTTCGCGCTGCCACTGGCGGCTACCTTCGAGGGTGGTTTTAAATTCGGCGGTCGCGTCCTGTCGCGCCACCACACTCCAGCTTTGACTAACGGCTGCTTCGACATCGCCAAACGAGAAATCGTGTCCGGCTTCTTGAAAGACCTGATGGTAAACGCCTTGCCAGCCCCGGTTTAATTTTGCCAGGGTGGACCCCATATCCAGGAAAATAGTGTTGCAGGAAGCCAGTATCCCAGGGCTTGCCAGGCCGGAATTGTGAGACAATGAGGAGAAACTCCGCTTCTAGTTGGTTTGGAAAACAAAAGCAGGCGACCCGCACGTCGCCGTGTTCTATTTCGTGGTTACCGTAAGTCCCGGTTGTATTACCACCGCCTACCCCAATAATAACTCAAAGCGTCCCTTGAGTCAACGTGAAGTGAACTGCTTTTCAAGCTGGTTTACCCTATACTTACTTTATACCTTAACCGGTTGGGTGACGGTCTGGCCTTCTTTGATTTCTACTGGTCCGCTCACTACTTCCGGGTTATCCCGGTAGTTTATCACCAGTTCGTAGTTGCCCGGCTTTAACACAAAATTAAGTTTGCTGCTGCCGCTATCCTGCGTAACTAGGTTGCCACGGTCGCCACTTTTAAAGACCTTGACCGTAATATCGCTATCTTTGGCTGCCTGACCGCTTTTCTCGGTTATATCCATTTGCAGGCTACCTACTCCGAAAGTAGTCGTGCTAGTGGTATCCTGACCTTCCTTGATCTCAAGTGGCCGCGAAGCAACCTCCACGCCGTTGGCGTAACCGGCGACTACCTCATAACTGCCCGGTTTTACTACCAGATCGAATTTATTATTCCCGGCATCTTCTGTGATCAGGGTATTGCGGTCGCCCGCCCGGTAGACTTTGACACTGACATCCCGGCCCCGCGCCGATTTGCCACTTGTACTTTCCAGTACATTCAAGGTCAGATGACCGATTCCAAAGTTAATGGTCTGGCTAATGGTCTGGCCTTCTTTAATCGAAAGTGGTTCGGCCATCACTTCTACTCCGTTGGCATAGGTCGCCCAGATGTCATAATTGCCGGGCCGCAATACCACCGTATAAACATTATTCCCGGCATCTTCCGTGATCAGGGTATTGCGGTCGCCCGCCCGGTAGACTTTGAGAATGACATCCCGGCCTTTCGCCGACTTGCCGGTACTTTCAAATATTTGTAATTTTAGCTGACCGACCCCGTAATTGAGGGTCTGGGGGACAGTCTGACCGCTCTTTATTTCGATAGCCGGGCCGGTTACTTCTACCCCGTTGGAGTAAGTCGCCACGACCTCATAATTACCGGCAGGCAAAACCAGCAAACTCCGGTTGGTTCCCGCATCGCTTTCGACTAGGGTATTGCGGTCACCGGCCTTGTAAACTTTTACTCCGACATCTCGACCCCGCGCCGAGACGCAATTGGATTCCAACAGTTCCAGCTTGAGTACGCCGGTGTTTGCGCCCGGTACCGGCGTTGGCGGTATCGGGAAGCCATCTGAGCCTTTTCCAGCCTCCGGGCTGTTGACCGGCGTACAACTGGTATTGGTGACAACGGCTTGCCCGGTACTGACCGAGGAAGGGCCGGCATTAGAATTAAGAGTGGGTTTTGCACTTATTATGGTGGCGTTACTGGCGTTGGTAGCATTACCGGTGGCGACTGCCGGACTACTTCCGGTGGAGGTGCTGGCCGTTACCGGGCTGGCGACCGCCGGGGCAGCCGTCGAGCTGTTGGTCTTGTTGCCGGTTAGCAATAGCAGCCCAACCCCCGCCGCAATCAGTAGAACCAGGACCAGCAAGGCCAGCCCGATCCAGAGTCCATTTCTATTTGAGGCGACTGGTTTGTTCCCGCCGGTTCCTACCGCATCCGGGCGCACCATTTCCGTTGGGTAATACTGGTTGGCGGCAGCATATTCAGGGTTGACCGACGGCCCACCATAACCGGGCGGTGGTGCCGAATAGCCGGGATTAGGGTTAAGGTTAGAGCTTGAGGATGGGTAGCCGCTCCAGTTGCCGGGCGGTTGGTTAGGCGGTTGCTGGTTGGCTGAAAGAGGCATAGTTGGGTCATTAAGCTGGCCGGGTCCAAAATTGCCGCGCAGATTGCTGGTGGTCTCAGGATTGGCCGGAATTGCACCGGGTGGTATTGCCAGCTCGGTTGGCCCTTTTAGCCATTGGCTTGGATTTGGACCGGAGGCGGGGGGTACATTTCGATTGTTAATCGCTGCTTCAAAAGCCTGGGCCAGGTCGTTGGTGCTGGCAAATCGCCGTTCCCGGTCTTTGGAGAGAGCTTTCTGAAGTACGCTTACTACCTGTTCATTCAGCCGGTTGTTAAACAGGCGCGGGTCGGGCAGCGGTCGGGTTGCGTGCGCCATCATCAGGCCCACCGGCGTATCCGAGCGAAAAGGCGGCGTCCCGGTCACCATCTCATACAGCATGACTGCCAGTGAATATTGGTCGCTGCGCCCGTCGAGCTTTTCACCCATCCCCTGTTCTGGACTCATATAGGCCGGAGTACCGATGACCCCCATTCCACTGGCCGTCAGATTGGAGGCCGTTTCGTCGAGCAGCTTGGCAATCCCAAAATCCGAAAGCACCGCTCGGTCCCGCAGTAGACCGCTAGTACGGCCACTTTTTATATTATCCATCAAAACGTTGGCCGGTTTAACATCCCGGTGAACAATCCCGGCTTCGTGGGCATAGTCCAGTGCCCCGGCCACCTGGTTCAGCAAAGAGGCCACCACGTTCAAGTCGAGCGGCTGGCCGGTCAGGCGTTCTCGCAGGGTACCACCTTCCAGCAGTTCGGTCACAATATAATATTGCGAGGTCGGCGGGTCCTGCCCAAAATCGTGAACCGTCAGGATATTAGGGTGCCGCAGATTGGCGATAGCGCGAGCCTCTCTTTGAAAGCGTTCGATAAAGGTCGGGTTTTCGGTGTAGGCGGTAGTAATTACCTTGACCGCTACTTCTCGCGCCAGGCTCGGCTGGTAAGCCCGGTATACGATAGCCATGCCGCCCTTACCCAGCACCCCGCGTATCTGGTAGGGACCAATATATTGCTGAGGTGGCTGATACTGTGGCAGCGATCCTTCGTTACCAGTAGACATCTGGTGCCTTAACCTTTCTTTTGGGTTTTACCCGCTCTTAAAAAAAGTCTGGATGTAAATACTATATCGTTATAATTCATTATAGACAGTTTTGCAAAATTTACATCCACAAATTAGACCGATTTCTAAAATGAGAATCGTAACTGTTCAGACCCCTTCCCAGGGCCACCAGTGTACGGGGAAGATAAGAAAAGAAAAGAGAGGCACAGGGGTGCCCCACGACCCCCGCTTTAAGCGAAAATCCTAATTAATAATTAAATAAAAAAGCTGCCGGAGATTTCCGGCAGCTTTTTTATTTTGAGAACTAATACTCGCCCATGATTTTGGTGAGAGCCTCTCTGGAAGGCCGCAACTGCTCCTCTTTTAACTGGGTCAGCGGGGTGCGCGGCAGGTTGTGCATCTCCGGCAGAGTCTGGCGGGTTTGGTTGATGTAGAGCAGACCGGTGATAAACTCTTGCTTGGCGTGGGCTTCTTCGAGCAGGGCGACGGCGGCGTTACGGTCGGTTGGGTCGTAGTCGTTGCCCAGCTTGCGAAGTTGTATCATTGGTCCGTCGTGCAATTTAACCATCCTGGTGGTACCCGGATCGTAATCGAGGACCATTTCCTCTTTGACCTCGATAAAGTTAATATCGTGGATGCGTTCCTCGTGAGCTTTACCGTAAGGATAGCTCTTGGTTGAGTCCTCCTGGTTGTTGAAGGTCACACAGGGGCTGATAATATCCAGCACCGCTGTCCCCTGGTAGCTCAGGGCCGCCTTGAGCAGTTCGCGTACCTGCTTGGCATCCCCGGCAAACGAACGAGCTACAAAGCCGCAGTCGGCGATTACTGCTTCCATACACAAATCGATGGGGATCAGTTCGTTGGTTCCAGCGTATTTCAACTTCTGGCCGACATCGGCGGTGGCCGAAAACTGGCCTTTGGTCAGACCGTATACGCCGTTGTTTTCGATAATATAGACCATCGGTACATTCCGGCGCAGCAGGTGTTTGTATTGGCCGATGCCAATCGAGCCGGTATCGCCATCGCCACTGACTGCAATCGCCTGGAGATCGCGGTTGGCGATCATCGCCCCGGTTGTCACCGAAGGCATCCGGCCATGCACCGCGTTAAAGCCGTGCGAGCGGTTCAGGAAGTAGGCCGGGGATTTGCTCGAACAGCCGATGCCGCTCATCTTGATTACCCGGCTGGGGTCAATCGAAAGCTCCCAGCAGACCCCGATGATCTGGCTGGTGATCGAGTCGTGGCCGCAACCCTGGCAGAGGGTCGACGGGCGGCCTTTGTAATCGGTTTTCTCAAGACCCAGGCGGTTGAGCTTGTCATTGCCGGGTTTTACTTCTGTCGTCATTTTTAACGCTCCTTCTGGGCAATTCGCTCGCTAACAAAGTGAGCAGTCAACGGTAAGCCATCGCATTTGTTCAGATTGATCAGGCGAGTGGCAAATTCCGGGGTGTGCAACTGCAAAAGCGACCGCATCTGAGCGTCGTAGTTCAGTTCCACCACATATACGTGGTCGTAGCGAGAGATAAACTCGCGGGTAGTTTCCTCCAGCGGCAAGGCTCGTAAGCGCAGGTAACTGGTTTCGACACCCTCGGCCCGCAGAATATCGCGCGCCTCGACCACCGCCGGGTCCGCCGAGCCGTAGGAGATGATCCCCACCTTTGCGCCGGGTTTTTCGTCTATCACCGGTTTGGGAACCAGCGTGCGAGCGGTCTCGTGTTTTTTGTGCAGGCGGTCCAGGTTGCCTTCCCAGTCGTCCGGGCGTTCGCTATAGGCGGCCTGGGGGGTGTGACCGGTTCCACGCGTAAAGTAAGCCGCCATCGGGTGTTTATTGCCCGGCAAGGTTCGGTAGCCGATGCCATCCCCGTCGACATCCTCATAGCGGCCCCATTTGCCTTCCAGCTTTTTGAGTTCTTCGGCACTCAATACCTTGCCGCGTTTGATCGGCTCGGTCGGATACTCGAAGGGGTCGCTCATCCACAGGTTCATACCCAGGTCCAGGTCGCTCAGTACAAAGACCGGGGTTTGCAACTGTTCGCTCAGGTCAAAGGCTCGCCAGCCGAACTCAAAACACTCGGCAACCGAACCCGGCAGCAGACAGACCTGTTTTGTATCGCCATGACTGAGGAAGTAGACCTTTAATACATCGCCCTGCGAAACGCGGGTCGGCAGACCGGTACTCGGACCCATTCGCATAATGTCCCAGATCACACCGGGAATTTCGGCGAAATAGCCCAGACCGGTGAATTCGGCCATCAGCGAGATACCCGGCCCGGAAGTAGCCGTCATCGAGCGCGCCCCGGCCCAACCGGCCCCCAGCACCATCCCAATCGCGGCCAGTTCATCCTCGGCCTGAATAACCGCGTAATTGGCTTTACCGGTTTCGGGGTCGGTCCGCAGTTCGGGTAAATAGTCGTTCATAGCATCGACCAGGCTGGTCGATGGCGTAATCGGGTACCAGGCCACGACACTCACGCCGCCAAAAACCGCGCCGAGGCCGCCCGCCGTGTTGCCATCGATCATAATTTTGCCTTTGGTGGCCTCCATCGGCTCGACCCGGTACGGATCGGTTTTGGTATGGTTTTCGCGGACCCACTGGGCGGCTTTATTTACCACGCCCATGTTTAGCTCAACCGGCTTGGGTTTGCCGCTAAAGTGAAGCTGAAGGGCGGCTTTGACCTGTTCCGGGTCGATACCCAGTAGTTCCATCAAGGCTCCGACATAGACCATATTGGCGATATAATCGCGCAATTTTATATCCACGCCCGATTCTTTTACCAACTGTTTGACCGGCAAATCGTAAAAAGTAATGTCAGAGCGGTTTTTTTTGTCCTGCATCACAATATCCTGGGGATGAAGACAGATCGCGCCCGGTTTGAGCGAAGCCAGGTCAGCGTCCGCCGTCTGATTGTTGAAGGCAATCAGGATTTCGGTACTTTCGCGGCGGGCTACGTAGCCGTCCTTGTTAACCCGGATGCTGTACCAGGTCGGCAGACCGGAAATATTGGAAGGGAAAATGTTTTTGCCGTTGATCGGGATGCCCATCTTAAAGAGCGACCGGATAATCGTGGCGTTGGCGGTCTGGCTACCGGAGCCGTTAACAGTGGCGGCTACAATCGTAAAATCATTGACAATTGGGGCGCGACCCTGTTGGCCGGCCTGTTCGGTGGGTTGTTCAATCGTTATACTCATAAAGATACCTTTCTTCTACCTCTTCGTAAAGTCAGGGGCGGGGAATGTGGATGGCGCAGAGCCGGTCTAGCCTTTTAAACCGAGGCCGCTCCGGCACCAGGTTTACCCTCCCAGGCCGCCCGGTCTGACGTTTAGCCTGGCGTTAATTCACTTTGAGGGTCTTCTGATCGGTCTGGTTGGGAGCTATCCCCCTTTTTGCCTAACAGGTCACTGGGTCCGGCCATTGGCGGGGTGATCGGGGTTACATCGGTTTCCACCGTTCCCATGTGCCGCTGCGAATCGTCTTCGCCTTCCACCGGGACGGCAGGCTGGCCCTGATGAGTTACCTCGTCCTGTTCAAGCGTTCGGCGGACCTCGGCGGATTGCGCTTCAGGCGAAGTTGGGGCCGGGTTTTTATTTTCTTCTGTCATCGCTACCTCTAACTTCCGATCCCTTTCATATAACTTAACTAGCAACATTACTAATAACTAATATTATTACCGGTAGAAAGCCGCGAGCTTTTCAATCAGTGTACCGGCTGTATCAATTAAATTATATGAGAGGTTATCCTCAATTTGCTGATATACCGGGATTTACCTAAATCCAAACCGGATCGAGGCGAATTCACTGGTCTTCTGACATAATATGATAACACAAACGGAGGCTGTATCAAGCTTAAAAATGGGTCTGGAGGATTAGTAATAATTATGCCTTGTATTAAGTCACATTATATTACTAATTATATTAGGATAGGAGGATAGGATAGGATTTAACTCCTATTGCAACTCAGGCGTTAAATGTTAAGATTACGGTAGCGGAAACCAGGTTGCCGGGGGCAACTATTGTTGATTATGGTCTGATTATATTAAATTTTGGTAACTACTCAGCAAACCTCTGTACAGGATTAAAGCAGGGGTCTCCCCTGTAATACTCTTTCTTCTTCTTTTCCCCGCCCTGGGGCGGGGTTAGGGGTGGGGTCTGAGTAGTTACAAATTTTGTATAAAAACACTGATAAAGGTTAGGAATTAAGGTACAAACCTTATGCTAAAAGACAGTAAGAATGCACAAATTATACCTGTGGGCGACCGAACCGGTTGGCCGAACTGGTCAAAGTGGGGCCGAAACTGGCGTAAACCCGCCGGGGGGGCCGAGGGTCAGGCCCTGGTAGAATTTGCCCTGAGTTTACCGTTTTTGATCATATTGTTTTTGGTACTGGTCGAGGTGGGTTTCCTGTTACGCAGCCATATGACGGTAGTTTCCAGCGTGCGGGAAGGCGCGCGAGTAGTTTCCGCGCGGGGTAATGCCGATCCGGCTTATAGCTATATCGATGCCAGCGGCAACCGCCCGAATATCAATTCCACCAATGGCCGGGTCGGGGCCGATGGCGATTTTGTACTGGCTCAAAACGTTAATACCGCCCTGGGCGACGAACGGGCCAACGTTATTTTGCTGATGACTTACCGGGCCGATGACACCGAAGACCCCTTTGTAGCCACCGCTAAAGACCCGGTGGTAAGCACTACGGTCTCTACCAAAATCGGCTACAACGGGTTTAACGGTCAGTATGGCGTTTACTTCAATTCCAACTATAGTAACTATCCCTTTCAGGAAGTCTTTAGTTATACCACCAAAACCGCCGCTAACGGTGCTGTGGAAAAGTGGTTTACCCCGACTGTAATGACGGTCGCCGCCTGCGATACAATTTACGGCACAAACCCGGATGTCAATCATACCCTGAACGGGCAGACTACTCGAGCCAAGGCTAACGGCGATAGTGCCGCCTATACCGTGAAAGCTACTTCGAGTAGTGTTGCCAGTACTACCGGGGCATTTTGTGGCGACGATACTAAGGCCAGCTATACCAGTACGGGTAAAAGCGGCGGGATCAACCGTAATTACCGGCTTGGTCAGTACAGTAGTTCAAACTCTGCGATAGGGAACCTCAACGGCATCGTGGGTAACGTGCAGCAAAATGCCGGTTCTATTCTAAATCCGGCCTGTAGCGATGTTACGTTTGACATCGGTTATGCCGGTGCCCAGACCGGTCCCAACGCCGCCGCCCTACGCTGCTGGCGTACCAACCACGCCCCCTGGTACCCGACCTTGCGCCGGGCATTAGATGTTGGT
The DNA here is from genome assembly GCA_038322625.1 of Chloroflexia bacterium. Classification (GTDB taxonomy): domain Bacteria; phylum Chloroflexota; class Chloroflexia; order Chloroheliales; family Chloroheliaceae; genus 54-19. Next base: position 16,792 of record JBBQGA010000055.1, on the reverse strand, counting down.
TTGAACCCCAGTACCGACTCTTCCAGCAGCAGCTATTTTAATGCACAGAAGGAAGACCCTTCTCAGTTTGGCCTGGATAATCCCACTACCGGGCAACGCTCGGCGGATTATATCGGGGTTGAAATTCAGTACCAGCACAACTCGTATCTGGCGAATTCCTTCCTGCCGTTCAAGCTGACGTTGACCGACAGAGCAGTTAAAATTATGGAGCCGGTGGGCGGCAGTTTCCAGAATTAGCCTGGAATGTGCGACTAAAGGAGAACTGGAAGTAAGTATGCAACCTAACAAAGCTATTTCTAATCAGGCCCGTTTACGTACTATCAGCCGCTGGGCGCGCGGTGGAGTGCAAGCGGCAGAACTCGAAGGTAACGGCCTGTCGGGGGTGGCTCGCCGGGGATTGGCAAGTGCGACCCAACCTCACTCGGCCCAGAGCATCGTAGAATTTATGCTGGTGAGTATTCCTTTGCTGGCCCTGATTTTCGGTATTATGGAGTTTAGCCTGGCCTATTTTGAAAGTACCACCGTTGATTTTGTCACCCGCGATGTTGCTCGGTCGGTCCAGATTTGCGCGTCAGGGTGTGATGTTGTCACCGGCACTATGTCCGCTGCCAATCCTTACAAAGATTATTACGCTCTCAAGACGGTCCGGCAATCCACCCTCGACCTGAAACGGCTTGATTACGTGTTAATCCAGCACGTCGGCGAGGAAACGGATACGCCGGTGGTTGGTCAGATCGATTATGGCCGCAAAGGGCCGGATATTTATGCTAACTACCAGTACCATTACCAGCTTTATGCCATGCCCAATTCTCCGGTTAATAGTGTCGTAGCGCGTGCACTGGACCCGGATAATTTATTGCTGGCCGACGCTACACCGGGACAGGTAGGGCTGGGGTCTTTGCCCCAGGCCAGTTACAATTCTACCAATGATGGTTATCGTTCGGCGGCCTGTGTCTCACCCTATCCCGGTACCTGTCGCAAAGCCTCCGTACCGCTGGCAAATGAGGACGGCAGCCAATTGGGTAGCACCCTGGTGGATTGGTCTGGCCGCCATACGTGTGACCCTACCGACCGTTTCTATGTACAACTCGCTTTCCGGCATTACTGGATAACTCCGTTTATGCCGACTGTCAGTACGACCGGCATGGGCCAGAGTATTCGAGGTTTTAACGGCAACGATTACGCTTTGCTAAGTAGTAAAGTTTATGAAAAAGTTGAGCCGAGCTTGTTCTCAGGGGTTGCAACCTGTTAGCAAAAAACTAACCGGCTATAAAAGATAAACCTGCTAACGTGATGGCGGGTGGCGAACTGGTTTTAATAGAGGTAAACATAAAACTATGCGTACTATATTCATTACTCCTTTATTTTTGAAACGTCTGGACCGGGCGGCAATGCGTCGTGGCGAAGAAGGACAGGCCCTGGTTTTGATCGCCCTGGTTGCCCTGGGGTTGGTCGCCATGGTCGGGCTGTCGGTCGACGGTGGTATTGCTTACCTTGCCAGTAACCAGTTACAACGCTCTGCCGATGCTGCTTCGCTGGCCGGAGTGGTCTGGGTAGTCAACAACCGCCCGGTGGCCGATGCCCGCGCCGGTCTGGCAGCCGAAGCCAACGGCGTGAAAGTCGCCTGTTATTATGACCAATCTGGTACGAACGGGGTTGATTACAACAACCGCTGCAAGCGAGTTTCGCTAAACGACCTCAGGGCTTCCAAATCCAGTGATGATTTTTATTATATGGAAACCGATGCTCCCCAGGGTCAGGGTATATTCTATTCGGTTAAACTTATCAAACGCCAACAACGCCTCTTTTTAGGCTTTCTGGGTCTCTTTCAGAAAGGCTTTGATGAATTTGATATTGTCCGGTCCTCGACCGCTTCGTTCTCTCGCCTGGTAAGGTTTGGGGCCAGCTTTAACTATTTTGGCACTAACGGGGTATTTTATGACCATTATATGCGGTGTGGAAATTCTGATCTGGCAAAATGCGCCGGTAATACCAGTAGTGACCTCATTATGCGCGGGGCGACCTATCAAAAATATGTAGTTATGCGCTGCGATCAGGCCAATGCGCCCTCCCCCTGTATCGGTGGGTTCTGGGGTCATATTGCCGGGCCGGATTTAACCCACTCCAACGGCGATGCCTATACCCCGATCCGGGATGGTGCTACCGGTATCAGTGGAAGTTGCGGTATAACCGGTAATAGCTGTGTAGGTGGTGGTGCTCCCGGTGCAAATTGTATCCATTCAAACGATGCCGACTATTCCAATGGCCGGTTTGCAAGCTGGTTTATCAATTCCATCTTTACCGATAGCGGCGGCACCTGCACCCAGAGTAGCGGTGGTTTACCGGTGGTAAACTATGATATACATCCTGACGCGCCCCAGGGTCAACGGGGTTTCGGCTACGAGCTGGCGGTAGAGGTCGACCCCCTGGCGATCTATTCCTACAAGGATACCGTTTCCAACGTCACCAATCATACCAACCTGAATATCACGGTCTACGACGGCTCGATCAACGAAATGGGTGGGGCGGAACTGGGCACCGGGGATAGTTACCAGAGCCGCAACAGTATCTATAGTGCCTATCCGCACAGCACGGTTTCGGCCACTCGCGCGGCCAATGCTAACGCTGCCAACCAGTGGAATACCAAGAAGCTGATTTGTTCGCCGGGTTCTTCGCCCTGCTCCGGGACGGCGGCTGCGACACCCAACTATCCTACCCCCCAGCGGGTGCCTGCCGGTGACAAGACAATATCCGATATTAACGGCGGTACCGGCTATTCCGCCCTGTTTCCCGACCAGAATAACGTTGAGTTAACCTACAACGATATTCGTACCCGCTTTACCCTGTATGCCCCCCCGGTGGTCCCGGCTATTCCGTCTACTTACGGTAATGTAGCCGGAAACCGCATCGCCTCTTTCGAGGCTACCGATGTTTCGTTGAGACGTAATGACGGTACCGGTGATGGATCGAATCAAAATTATAACTTCCCGCTGACCAGTTATAACTCGATAAACCAGTTTTGCTATTTTATCTTCGATGACCAGAAGGCTTACTGGAACAATACGCGGGATAACAACGGCTCCCAGAATAACCCGATCCCGACCGGAACCGGACCGGATTTTGCCTCGGCCCAGGCGGTAACAAATCGCTATAGCTATGTTTGCCCTGGCGATAATAATACCATCAGTTATGACTATCGCTGGAACAGTCTGAAAGGGACCCCCACTGCCCGTTACGGTACAACCTTTAACTCTACCCGGACGATAGAAAGCGGTATTTTACCTCAGGACTATGCTGCGCCGCTAACTTTCAGTGACATCATAACCAGTCCGGTAGTTTCGGCGACCATTGGCGGCCAAGTCTTGAATCAGCACATTGTCAATAATAAAGGTCAGTCCAGCTACGTCTACTCGACGGTGGGTTTATCCAATATTGATCCACGCTCGGCGGGGGTAAATACGATCTGGAGTCCTACCGTTACTACTACTAACGGTCTTACCTATGCTAATGTGGTCGATATTAGCCAGAGTTGTTATCGCTCGGCGGTCGGTACTGACGGTTGGCCGCTCGACGCGCTTTGGGGCCATAATCGTATCCCGTTCAATGCCGCCTACAATGATCCGCTGGTGGACCGGGCCTGGGTCACTGATACTACCAAGCTGGCCTCTTCGACCGCCACCTCTTACCCGGTGGATAGCGGCAAACTGGCCGGTTACTATACGCTGGCTTACGGTTTTCACGGCTGGCGTTGCGATTGGGATTTCGATAGCAATTACACCCTGAACCCCTTGCAGAACCCTAACTCCCCGCCGGGTTCCAGTAACCTCTCGCTTTCGCAACTGGAACGGCTCTCGGCTACCTCGATTGGTCAGTATGACCGGGCTTTTGTCGAGAACCATCCGGGGCTGGTTAAAAACAGCTATATGGCCCAGATTTTAGGTGGTGATAGTGCCACTAACGCTTCAATTTGCCACGACCTGATACCGGAAGGGGCGAGTTTCTATACTTATTGTGGTGGGACCGCTCCTACCGCCAAATCCGGCTGGCAGGCCGACCAGGACTTTGGGCTGGAACCCTTCTTCCACCTGACCAACGTTCAGATTGCGAATGGTGGTATCGGAGTTATCAGTGCCACCGAAACGACGGCTCCTATGCGGGCCGGTACCTACATGGTCCATGTCCAGGTGTTTGGCGGTAATGCGGCCAACCGCTATTCATTGAAAGCCGAGTATGAAAACCCTCGGATCAAAGTGGAAGGCGGGATCAACATTACACCGGTACCCAATGTCTACGCTATTACGGCGATGGCCCTTTATGCGAACAATCAGAATAGCGGCACCGTAACCGACCAGAATATTGTGTTTGACCTGGCAAATATTCCACCGGAAAATGCCGGTACGCTGGCTATCGTTGAGCTATTCGATCCGGGAGACATCGGTTCCGGTACACTTAGCCTGGAAATCCGCAAGCCTTCCGGCTGGGGACCGCGCATTGATACGAATAATAGTAGTAATCCGACAAATTGGAAAGTGCCCTGGCCGACTACCGATGGTGCTTACAATGATCCGATTTTGACCCGGTTGACCGTCTGTCCATTTACCCTGATAGCCGACTCATCGCAGTTGGCGGCTAACTGCGTAACCAGTTCTCAGAGTGCCCCTCAAACAAGCTGGGACGCGGCGGTTAATGGTAGGTCGAACTACAATGATGATTGGGTGCTGTTTAGCTTTAGCATTCTAAGTTCCGGCGAGTACTCTACGATCCAAAGCAAGTGTGCTTTGCACAACGTGCCGGAAAGCCTGTGCTACTACTACCAGATCAACTATCACTTGAATGGAGCGGGTGCTAAAGCCAACGACACCACTACCTGGCAACTGGTAGTCCAGGGTCAACCAATTCACCTGGTTCAATAAGACCGGCTTTGTAAACAGGAGATAACCGGCTAACGGGTTATCTCCTGTTTATGTTTTAGTTTAAGAACGAATTTTAGCTGCTCCTCTCAGTATAATTAGGCCAAAAGTAAGGCTAGTATGATATTTAGCCTATGGTATACTATTAAAAGAAGTTCTTTTCTCCAATTTCCGTGCTAATTGACCGGCTTGGTCCGGGGCGGCTACCGAAACTAATATTTACTACCCTGAATTTGGATTACCAGAGGATACTTTGCAATGACTAAAAATAAAGCTAACACGGCTGGACCCGACCAATTAATTTCGTGCAATTATTATCAATCATCTCCCCAGACCAGCCTGCAAGCACAAGCACAAGCGCGGCAAACCTCCCGGCCCGGCCTGACCCCTCAAGGAGCCTTCCGTATCTTCATTGTAGCCCTTATTTTATTTGGCCCTTATCTGAGTGGTTTGTTTGCTTTTCAGGTGTATGATCTGCCCGCCGCCCAGGCTGCCGATACCACCCCGGCCTCGACTCCGGCTGCCCCCGTGCCGACCACTACGGTGGTGAATATTTCGACCCCCTGGCGATTTGCGCCCGGACCCAGAGCCGGTAACTGTAACTATTCGCTGGGTTCCGGTAGTACTAATTTGAAAGGGGTTGGCGGTAAGGTATTTTCGGCGGCCAGTAACCAGACTTTTCAAGGTACTTATACCGCCACGCTATTCAGTGTGGGCGCAGATAATAAATCTTACACCCAGGTAGATCAAATAGTCGGTGGTGGGCAGTTTGGGACACCGGATTTCCAGTTTACCAGTGTAGCCACCGATCAAATGTATATACTCCAATTTGAAGCCAGGAACGCGGTCTCACCGGGTGCCAACCAATATACCTCTACCTTTTTTGACTACTTTAAAGGGGTTAATAGTGCCCGTGAGATGGGCCGTTTTAGTCAGGATTCGGCTACCCGGTTCTTTCTAACCTCTAACGCCGTTAATTCCTGTGGAGCCTATTCGCTGATTGCGCCCCAAACCCTGGACGCGGCTACTCCGGCGGCCTCGGTTTCGGTACCCAACCAACCTGCCAACCTGGTGCCGATTACTATGACCCTGAATGGCGCGAACCGGGCCTTCGATGGCACAATTATAACCGGACGAGCTGTTGGTGGCCGGCTATTTTTGGATGATGGCACCGGCTCGGATAATCCGCCGCCGCTGTTTCATAATATTAGCGGTGTAATTACCGCCGCTATAACGACTAGATTGTTTCCATTTACCAGTGGACGGGTATTTACGCCTGAAATTGCGCTGGCTCATGTCGATAACGAAGGTTATTATACCCTGGGCGCCACAAACGAGTCCGGTGGGTCAGCTACCCCAATCGCGGCAAACAGCGATAAGGATTATTTACTGGAATTTGACGGTCTTTATAACGTGGCAACCTCGTATTATTGTAATTACACTTATCCGGGGGTTAAATACACCCCTAATGATGGGTTTAACGCCAGCCTGGTCGTGCCGGTCCGCCTCCGCGCTTCCCAGAATCAATCATTAGCCTACGCCACGACCCCGACCGATACGCAAGTCACCAACCCTTCCGATGCCGGTTTGCCATCGGGTACCCCACCCTGCACCTCTGCTAACCCGGCCAATTTGCTGTCTGCGCCCGGTTTCAATGAAGTAATTCATTTTAACAACAAGATTTCCGGTGTTATTAGCCTGATTGACAATAATCCGGGTGGCGATTTGACCCAGGCCTACGCGGTGGCAATCGATCCGCTCGGAGTGGTTGTGCAACGGGCGAACGCCGATGGCTCTGGCAATTACACTCTGCAAGGTCTCCGGCCAAATACCAGCTATACAATCCGGTTTTATGCCCCAAATGACAAGTACCTGGGACAGTACTATAACGATAAACAACTTGACGTTAATCCCAACCAATTTCAAACGGTTACAACCGGTAGTAGCGGTGTAAATCCAGAGATTACCGGTATTAATGCCGTTCTTAGACACGGCTGGTCTTACACCGGTCAGGTTTCGCTTAATCCTTCCAATTCCAGCCTGAACAGTTTTATCCAGGTCAATGTCTTTAAAACGGCTGACCTGCTCAACCCGCTCATCGACCCTAAACCGGTTAACACTGTTCCTACCGACGGCAGTGGCACATATACCACCGATCCGGTCCTGGTGCCGGGTATCAGCTATACGCTTTCGTTTGTGCCGATTGGGGCGGCCAATACCTACCAGGCGGCCTGGTGTAACCTGAGTGGTACGACGTGTAGTCCCGCGCCTAACTCGGCCCAGGCTACCTCGCTTCTTATAAACAGTAGTAGTACCCCGAACCCGGTCCCGGCCAATATTACTTTAAACCAGGGAGTGGTTTTGCAAGGAACTATCTCCGGGACCGGTGGTTCTACCGACCTGACCAATATCGGCATTAATGTCTATGTCTTCCAGGTGTCGAATGGTGGCACCGCGATCAGTCCGACCCTGGCCCAGTTCTTTGGTACTACTGGTAACGGCGTTAACCGTCCGTACTCTACGGCGGCTCTGGCAATCAATAACGATTATATTCTAAAATTTGTCCCGTCCAGCCAGACCGCCTTCGACCCTGGCTTTCGTGCTGGTTATTACTGTACCGGAGCGAGTAACCCCTGTAACAACGGAACCGGCAGTGTTTTTGACCAGTCTCAGGCCGCTAAAGTTAATAAATCGGCGGTTGGTACTTACCCCGGTTATAACGTTGGTCTGTACCAGGCGGCGGCAGTTTCGGTTACTCTCTTTACTTATCTTTACGACCCGATTACCAACACCACCGCCTATTATAAAGGGGTACGCGTCGAGGTACTGAATCAAGGGATACCAGTGGCCTCCGCCCTTACCAACGACACCGGGCAGGTATTTATTGGTGGGCTAGGGGTCCAAAACCCCAACGGTGAACCCTATACTCTGAGATTTACCGCCCTTGCCACCGGTGGCGTATCATTCTTTGATGGTACCTTCAAGTGCGCCGGTACGGGAGCCGTATCGATCAGTCCGCCCGCCGGTGTCATATCCAATGCAACCTGCGTGATGCCCAAGGTGGCCGGTGCCAGTGGCGTTATAACCTATAGCCCGTCTTCCCCGGCCCTCAACTGGTCTACCGCCAGTCTGAACGTTTATGACACCAACTATAACTTACTTTATAACCTTCAAAATGACCCAAACAATCCTTCCTTCAGTATTGTTTTTGACAATAACACCTGGAAGTGGAAACTGTTTACCTCGCCCGGCAACTATCGGTTCCAGATGGTACCCGGTCCGAACTTGCGCCCGACTTACCTGCCCAGTTGGAATGTTGGCGCAACTTCGAGTAGCACCGATGCCGCCGCTGCCATTTTACGCAGCCTGACCCCCGAATTTTTGGTCAACGGTCTGGTGATCAAATTCGATCCGGGGGGGATTCTGGTGGTCGATGTGCGTGACTCCCAGACCGGCCAAAAGATACCCGGAGCCAGTGTAAGTTTCTACAATGGCATCCCGTCTAACTGCGGTGGTAGCGGCTCGCAACTGATTGGGGTCGGTTCTCAGACGGGAGATGGTGTATCGGCCCCATTGGGAATAGCTTCCAGCAATCCTTACACCTCGACACTATGTGCGGTAGTTACGCCGCCCACCGGCGCGGAATTTCTGGTTGGTAGTACCCCCCTGTTCACCTTGAAAAACGGGTCGGACGTGGCTATTATCACGACAATCGTTAATCTTCTACCCACTCCCTATATTACCGGTTTTGTCCGGTCACGTTCTACTAGCGGAGTCGAGCAGAAAGAGAGCGGAGTTACCGTCGTAGCGGTCGACCCAGTGACTGGAAATGTCCTGACTCTGATCACGGCCACCACCGATATACAGGGCTTTTACAAGTTGCGTATGCCCAACGGTCAGGCTTTCAAATTACGGTTTAGCCCGCCGAACGGGTCTGGTCTGGATGTACGTTTCTGGACAAATACGCCTCGCCAGAACGGTACAACCGCACTTGAACTGGGTTCGAGTATTTTACAAACTGCCGGGCAATTCTTTGGCAATTACAACCTGATCTACGACAAGTCACAGAGCCTCAACCAGTGTGTAATTAGCGACCAATTACTGCAAAGCTTGCAGTATACCGGTTCCAGCTATAATGCGGTCCTGTCCTTCAGTACTAATTGTCTGGGGGATAGTCAGGCCGCTTATGGACTCTATTCGGGGGCAGTCAATAATTTGGTTAGTAATCCGGCTCAGTCCAACACTTATACGCACACCGTGACGCTGCCGAATTTGTCAGCCGGTAAGACATATTACGTGACATTGTTCAGTCAAATGACTAATCCCACCGGCTTCATAACTTCTACCAGCGAACTGCTGATAAACGTACCACTAAATGGCCCGGTGATTCCAACCTCCGACGATGGCACAAACTGGTTCTTCGCCCAGGGGGAAACCAGCCAGACTGTTTCAGGCATTAACGAAACGCTCTATTTGCTTAATAATGATGTGAATTCAGTAACCAGTATTATTAACTATTATGACCTGACAGGTACGGTGCGCAGCCGGACGGTGATAGTGCCGCCCACCTCCAGAATCGAGGTACGGGTCGGGGACCCGGCCAACGCGGCTTCGCTGGCGAGTTTTGGTTTCTATGGGCAACACAGCACCTGGGTAACTGGCTCTGCCAGCCTGGTAGTTGAACGTCTACAGAACTACACCGGTCAGGTAAACGGCTATAACTATAGCGGAGGCTATACAATCGCCGGGGCTACTGCCCCCGCTCGTAACTGGTGGTTCCCCGATATTAACACGGCGGCTACGGTCGATCAGTATATATCGGTATTCAACCCGAACAATACTCAGGCCTGCGCCGCCTTGTTCTATTATCGCAACGACAATTCTACGGTTGGAGTAGTTGCATCACAAAACAACCTTATACCGGCGCACGGTCGCAAAGATATTCGGGTGAGTAGTTCCATTCACCAGTCGCCCACCGGGGACCTGGCACCGGGAGTAAATAGTTTGAGCCTGAATGTTAAGTCGGATATTCAGACTGGTAATTGTCCTGTCTCGCCCGCTCTCCCGTTGGTAGTCGAGGAGCAAACCCGCTATGCCGATCCTAACGGGCCGGGTAGTCTTTACTATGGCGGCGTGGCTGGAATGATGGGAGCGGTCGGAGCTAATCCGGGGACTAACCAGCACTGGTATTTCCTGGACGGTCAGAACGACAAAAATACCGATGTAGATTATGTGATCGTCAATCCCAATGGTAGTTCGGCATCGATTACATTGACTTACTTTGTAGAGAATCCGATCTCGCCGACCTTATCCCACATCACCAGAACAGCTTCAATCGTGGTTCCCGCCAATCAGCGGTTTGATTTCCACGTGCCGATAAACCAGTTAAACCAGGGTGCGCCTGGTCGTAGATTTAGTTTTACGGTTCAGGCTGACTCGGATTCGCCGGTCGTGATGCAACGCTCGGTGAGGTACGCTTACAGTTCGAGTGGCTCGCAAAACAGCCTCTATCATGAAATGGGCGCGACCAAAGCCAGTGCGCAGTGGTTTTTCGCCGCCGGGGATACTATCGCTAATGTCAGTACGTTGTCTTTTACCGACGAGTCGCTGAATTTGTACAACCCAAATTCCAGCAGCCTGGTGGTGAACGTTACCTACTATTACAGCACTACCAGCGGGGTGGCCGGGCCTGCTCCAACCACCTTCCAGAGCTACAACATTCCCGCCTATAGCTGGTCCAGGATCAATCCGTCGGCTAACCCAGCCGATCCGACTTTCCAGAACCAGTTGGTATATCCATCAGTCGGGCAAAATAAACCGATTGGCGTTAAAATCTTTAGCTCGCAACCGATCTTTGCCGAGCGGTTGATATATAAGCGATTGGGAAGCCAGGTCAGCGGTAATGCTACCTATGGCTGGAACCCGCCCGGCTACTAGAACCGGTCCTAAAAAGAGGTAGACACCTGGCAAGTGTCTACCTCTTTTTTAGGTTCTGGGTGTTTTGGGCGGTTTTAATCCAGTTGAAACCCTCGCTCGGCTTCCTCGACGATCATCCGGCCAATCACCAGGGATGAAGTAGCCGCCGGGGAAGGTGCATTCTGCACATGAATTACGTTTGGCCCAAACGTGATTAAAAAGTCATCTACTAGCTGCCCGGCCCCGTTGAGGGCTTGTGCGCGTACACCGCTGGGACCGGGCAGTAAATCCTCGGCCTTAATTTCCGGCATATAACGCTGTAAAGCCTTTAAATAAGCTTTTTTGTAATAATCCCGGTACATTTCGCTCAGGCCGGTTTTCCAGTATTTCCTAGCCAATTTGCGAAATCCTCCAAAGGCTAGCACTTCGCCCAGTTCGCCTGGTTTGATTTTCCAGCGAGTATAACCTTCACGGGCAAAAGCCAGCACAGCATTTGGACCGGCCCAGACTTCGCCATCCAGCCGCCGGGTGAAATGAACTCCCAGGAAAGGAAACTCCGGGTCGGGCACCGGGTAAATCATCGAGCGTACCAGGTGGCGGCGGTCGGACCGCAGCACATAATAATCGCCCCGGAAGGGTACAATTTTTACACCGTCGGGCGACCGTTCGCTCATAGCCGCCAGTTTATCCGAATATAGCCCGCCACAGGTAATGACAAAGCGGGTTTCTAGCTCCTGTTCCAACTTCATTTCATTTTGACTGGTGGTAATCGCCAACCGAGTACTGCCGGTGGCCGAGTCGAGTGAATTAACCCGGCAACCGGTTACGATCTCGCCGCCCAATGCCAGTATCTCACGGGCGTACTCGTAGGCCACCTCTTTGTAATCAATTATGCCGGTGTTGGGCGACCAGATGGCCCGGAGGCCGGTGGCAAACGGTTCGATCTCACGTAAACGTTCGGGGCCGACCATTTCCAGACCCTGCACACCATTGGATAGCCCACGCCGGTAAAGCTCTTCCAGCCGACCGAGTTCGCTTTGATCCAGGGCTACAATTAGTTTGCCGCTTAATTCAAAGGCAATCCCTTTTTCCCGGCAGAAATCGATCATCAAGCGGTGCCCCTCTACACAGGCCCTGGCCTTGAGAGAACCGGGTGTATAATAAATGCCGGTATGTATTACTCCACTGTTATGTCCCGATTGATGGGCTACCAGGACGGCTTCTTTTTCCAGCACGACCAACCGGGTACCAGGCCGACGCTTCAAGAATTCGCGCGCGGTCGCTAGCCCGACGATGCCGCCTCCCACCACGATCAGGTCATAGCGAGTATAAGCCGGTTTGAGGGCCGTTTTAACTGTTGAGGTTTGTATCACTCTATGTTACCGCTCCCAATTGTGACAATTAATAAGTAAAATTTACCCCTGCTCGGCTTTTCTGTGGGAAAAAAAGCCACATACTCGTGCATTAATTAACCAGGTCGCGGTTGATTTAAAGCTAACCATTTTACAAATGTTAGCATACTCGACTGGCCGAGCAAAGTTAAATCGCACACTGAAAGATTATCAGGCTTAACGACCCGGTTTAACTTTGGAAAAGTTTGGAAGGCGATCTTGATTTATGCTATAATTTCGGCAATTGAGAAAGTGTTCACAATCATGATCCTATCATCATTAGCTATTTTTGCAGGAGTAAAGGTTTGGCACATAATGTGGGAACGACTGAGCGTCCCTTACGCGTTGCAATTATTGGAGCGGGTCCGGCGGCTTTTTACGCGGCGGAAGCTTTGTTCAAACAAAGTGAGCTGGTCTGTCAGGTGGATATGTTTAACCGGTTTCCGACTCCCTTCGGTCTGGTTCGGGAAGGGGTAGCCCCCGATCACGAGACGATCAAAACAGTTGCCAGGGTGTACGACAAAACGGCTGCAAATCCCAACTTTCGCTATTTTGGCAACGTCACCTGGGGTACCGAGCTTACTCACGCCCAATTGCGGCCCTACTATGATCAAATCATATATGCGGTTGGTGCCCAATCCGACCGTCGGATGGGTATTGCGGGCGAAGACCTGGCAGGTAGCTTTCCGGCCACCGTATTTGTCGGCTGGTACAATGGTCATCCTGATTATTGCGATTTGCAATTTGATCTCAGCCAGCAACGGGTGGTGGTAGTCGGTAACGGTAACGTGGCGATGGACGTGGCCCGTATCCTTGTTACCTCGCCCGACGAGCTAGCCAAAACCGATATTGCCGATTATGCCCTGGAGGCTCTCCGCCACAGCCAGGTACGTGAAGTAGTAATGTTGGGGAGGCGCGGTCCCGCCCAGGCCTCTTTTACCAACCCTGAACTGAAAGAATTTGGCGAACTGGAAAACGTCGATGTCATCGTCGATCCGGTTGACCTGGAACTGGACCCTACCAGCCAGGAAAGTCTGGCTTCCGATAAGAATGCTACCAAAAATCTCGATACCCTGCGAAAATACGCTGCTCAAACCGAACACAATCGCCCCCGCCGGATAGTAATGCGGTTTTTGGCCTCACCGGTGGAGTTAACCGGCGAAAACGACCAGCTAAAGGCTATAAAAATAGAAAAGAATAAACTCACTCTACAAGCCGATGGTACCTTGCGAGCTAGCGGCACCGGCCAATTTGAAACGATTCCCACCGGCCTGGTATTCCGGTCGGTCGGCTACCGGGGGGTGGCCCTGAGTGGGGTACCCTATGACGAGAAAACCGGAACTATTGCCAACGTCGCCGGGCGAGTAATCCAGGTTTCCACCAGCGACACGGTGCATGGCGAATACGTAGTAGGTTGGGCCAAGCGGGGACCCAGTGGAATTATCGGGACGAACAAGCCCGACTCCGGTGCAACTGTCGCAGCGATGGTAGCCGACCTGCCACATCTCAAACCGGCTGCCGCTAACAAACGCGACCCACAAGCCGTGAACGAACTCCTGAAATCGCTTGGTATAAATTACATAACCTATCAGGATTGGCAAAAGCTAAACAACGCCGAAGTATCGCGGGGGGCACAGCAGGGTCGTCCACGAGTGAAATTTACCCGCGTCAACGAAATGCTGTCCGTAATTCGTCAAAGTCTGGTGGTATAGTGATTAAACCGGAGAAGGGGTTGGATATTAATAAGACATATCCCTTCTCCCTGTGAAACTATCCAGGCAAAAATAACCGATCCTTAACTAATTCAGCCTACATTTCCTTGTTTTTAAGGCTCCGGTAGTGTATAATTCCAACTGTTGACCGAGTAGCTCAGTTGGTAGAGCAACTGACTTTTAATCAGTGGGTCCCGGGTTCGAATCCCGGCTCGGTCATTTCTCCCTATCCCAATCGCTCAAAGTCTCCCTGTGTCAAGGCGGCTCCTGGAAAAAAGGAGCAGCACATGAAAAAAATTCTCACTGATACTTCAAAAAATACCCATAATCAGTGGGTCACTTCGTCTACCACTCAACCCCCTAAACCTCAGGGGAATTTGACAGTGGTATCTTCAAACAGCCATCCCCCCAACCTTAAAAATGACCAGGAAACCTGTCCCTTCCGTTCTTTGATTCGGGATTGGTTGAATTATTGCCGTTCGGAAGGCTTATCAGACAAGACAATTGGTGACTACCGCGAGAAAACCTTCAAATTCTGGTGGTGGTGGTCTCAGCATACCCGCTATACCGAGAAACTTGGTCCTCATCCTGAAAATGTAGGTGTCAAGGAAGCCCGTGAGTTTGCGGCTTATTTGCGCGAACACCTTTCCACCAGGTGGGGACTACGGGTTCCGGCCGGTAAAGAGAAACTTTCGGTGGCCTCGGTTGGGGCCTATGGCCGGACGGTCAAGGTCTTCTTTGCCTGGTTAGAGCGTGAAGGCTACATTGAGGTTACTCCGTTCAGCAACAAAAGTGTGAAATTTACCAATAAACACAAGCAGGATAAGGTTATTAAATACCTTGAGAGCGAGGATTTAAATCGTATTTTGCTCGAACTGGCTAAACCGGAATCTCTCCAAACCTACGCCGGGGTGCGAAATATGGCTATCATTGCGCTTTTGATAGATAGCGGTATGCGGCGTGGTGAATTTCTCTCGCTGCGGCTCTGTGATATCGATCTCAAGAAAAACCGTTGCGTTATTCGAGGTAAGACCGGCCAGCGCCATGCTTTCTTTCACGATCTATGCCGCAATACTATCTCGGACTATTTACAGCAGTACCGCCAGGAGCAGAATGAAGACCAGCAAAGTGCCTTATGGTTGTGCGAAGACGGCGAGGCTTTAACCGACGACGGTTTTGGTATAATGATCCGGCGGTTGGAGAAGCGAAGCGGGGTAGATTTTCACGCTCACCGCTTGCGTCATACTTTTGCCACTACCATGAGTCAGCATGGGGTAAACGTGTTTGACCTGAAAGAAATGCTGGGGCATAGTTCAATCACGACAACTCAGATTTACGTCCAAAACAACCCTGAGCACCTTTCAGAGGTACACCGGGCCAATTCCCCGCTGGCCAATCTGCCGGTTAGCAGCCAATTTCGGCGGCGTGGACGGCCTCGAAAAGGTAGTTAAAATATATATGGCATATTTGCTACCGGACACATTTTAGAAAGAAGGAGAAGGAGGTCATCACAAAGTGGTAAACTACCCGTGTTTTTCTTACCGACCAAAGCAGAGAACAGGAGTACTACACCATGAATGACAACCTTCGCAGCCATCGTGCCGTAAAGGAGCATTTGCTGCAAATCTGCCCTGAAGCCACTGGTCGCCAAATGATTAAAAAACGGTTTTCGTCCCGTTTGCTCAGGCTTTTTTTAACAGCCTGGCCCATTGTCCTTTAGTCTTAGTCATTAATGGTTCGACCGTCGGGCAAGGTGGAATGGCCTTAGTGATCAATAAGGTGCGGGGGCGATAATCCTCCCTCCCGGCGGCATTACTACCAGCAGTTTATCAACCGGTGGAGTGTACATCCTAGTAGCTACCACTGACTCTTATCTTTATTTGGATGGCTTATCTGGGTCTGAGATCGCCTTGGTCGGCACTAGCGTTAACGGCTATGGAGTGGTTGGCAAAAGTGCTACCAACATCGGCGTGTACGGCGAAAGCACTTACAGCGAAGGCGTGTACGGCTACAGTGCTTCTCGAAGTGGATTACAGGGTGATTGCGGTTATGGGTTGCCTTTAGCGCTTCAGCCTCGTACATCTCAACCCGGTGGAGTCGGAAGCAGCTACACACGGCCCAGCAAGGCGATATTTGGGTGGATACCAGCGGCAACGGAATAATGTATATGTACACGGCTAATGGCTGGGAAAGTATTTTATTCTCTTAAGGTGGGGCTCGCTTTTTATTATATAGGTTATGTTTGTCCGATAAATCCCCTGACTATAGTAGGTCGAGAGGTTTTATTGAGTCAGGGTAATTATTCAATAGACGATTGTTGATCGTTATGAGAATAAGATTGGTTGGGTACGGGGAGGGTTGCGGGGCGACGAGGGCCGGGGCAGGCCCGTAAGCCACAAACGCGAAGTGGGGGCGCGTCTGCGTTAGCAGATGGCCCGGCGAAGCCGGGACAGGGGGCGGGATCGGGAGATGGTGGGAGTGGGGCAGCTGTGGCGGGATCGGGAGGTCCGCGCCGGGGGGGCGTTACGGGGGGGAGGGGCACGCGCCCCCCTGTCCTCAAAAGAAACAATATTATACTACACGGCTTTTTAACTTTGTGGCCCGGCGTGGCCTGGCCGGTTGATTTCGCTTTAGTAAATGAGTCGGATTTTTAATATAAGAAAATTAGATTTATAATATGTTATTTAATTTTATACTCTGAATATTTGTTTTTTTATTGTAATAGGTATCCGTTCACGGGGTAGCGAAAAGAACAGGCGCAGGGGTCTTGAACCACTGAGCTTGTAAACACGCGGTGAGATAATTTAAGAAGTTTTGCCCTTGTTTTTGAGCCGTCGCACCTACCGACAGTACTCGCTCGACA
>JBBQGA010000054.1:0-31750 GCA_038322625.1 Chloroflexia bacterium | reverse complement strand
GCGGGACCTCTAAGGGAACGGGCCGTTTCGATGAAGAGCGTTTTAAGTGAGTCAGTCAGTTCCAATGTTTTACCTCCAGGATTAGTTAGGTTGTTATTCTAACACATTTTGGAATGTTTTATTGTTTTTGGTTCCCTAAATGAAAGATTATGCAATTTTTATAAGTTATAGCGATGAAGATGAGTGCTATATTGCGGCTATCCCCGATCTTAAATATTGTACTGGATTTGGCAGTACCCCGGTAGAAGTTGTCCAGCAACTAATAATGGCAAAAAATGGGTGGCTGGAAACTGCAAAGGCAAAAAACATAACTATACCAGAACCTAATTTTGCACCTATGGAAATTATTAAAGCATTTGAAGTTCAAAAACAAGAGCTGCTCAATTCAAGACAAAGGTCTCAATTGTTTAGTGAATCCTTGGCTCGGTTAACACAAGATTTTCACGAATTACAACAGGCTCTAATTCAACGGGAGGTTGGGTTTGAGCCGGGTCATAGAGGTAACTTAGCATTAGCTTGATATTTCAACGGGTTTAGCTGATACAACATATAAAAGTGAGCTTGACCGCCCTGGGGCGGTCTTTGTTTGTTTATTTTTCCAGTGCCGGTAATATGGTTTACCAAACAAAAAACTCAACCGGATTTCTACGACTGAGCTTTTTTATGACCGGTATAGCTATGGTGGTTTAGACCGAAGCACTCATCGCATCATCGTGGCCCCCGATAATCCCGGAAGGAATGACAAAAGCAATTAACAGGCTCAATCCCATCAGGAAATAGCTCATCAAATCCACTTTGAGTTTCTGGAACCCCGCCAGCGCATCATTAAAACTGAGGGTCTGACCGTTTAGATTGTTCAGACAAATATAAATGCACCCTAGCAGGGTCACGGCTCCCAACCCTAAGCCGAGAAGTTGTAGACCGGTGCCGGGCTTAATAAACCCGCCGCCCAGCCGGACCCCCAAACCGATGATTAGGCCAATCACCAGGGTCATCGCCCAGTTAATCTCGTGTTTTGTCGCGTCGATCCCATACTGGGCACTCAGGGCGACACAAACTCCTCCGGCTACCAGACCTAGCCCGAACCCACCGGCCAGCCTGAGACGCTGCTCTCGCCGGGTTGCCCCTTCCTCTTTGGTGGTCATGCGGGACTGACAATCGAGGCATATCGGTTTGGCCTGACCGATCTGGGCCACCAGGATCAAATCGGGCTTCAGTACCCGGTGACACCGCGAACATTCGATCATATTCGGTTGGGACTGCATATTTATCACCCCGTTAGGTAGGGTTTGCACAGTTTGCAAACGCGAGGAACCTTCCGAGTCTAACAGAAATTCCAGATCAGTGCTGACAAGGTTGCGGCGGGGCGGTTCCGTCGAAAAAGAAACCGGGCGGGGCAGCATACTAGCCGGTAAAGGCGGCGGAGCTATACCTTTGAAATTTGGGAGCGGGGGTAAAGCCGCACCGTTCATGGTATCGAAAGAGTTGGCGAAGGCCTCTTTATTTGCGGTATGGACGCTCACGGTGGCCGCCGCTGCAAAAGGGTCGAGAATGTAATTGCACTTGGTGCATTCAAACGCCTGGGGCGCATTCATAAAACCACACGAAAGGCAACGCATAATTCTGTTTCCTTAGTACTCTTAATGTTTGGATACTTCAACCAGTAGGCTGGACATAATTTCAAACCTACAGGGTAGTTGTTTCCTTAGTATTATACGAAACCAACATTACAATCAACATTACTGGAATTTTTGAACCTTAAAAAATCTTCACTTACGCGAGATCAATTCGTGAGTACGAGCTACGATTGTTACAAAGTCTGCCGCTTTCAGGCTGGCCCCGCCGACCAGTGCCCCATCAATATCCGGTTGGATCATAAACTCGGCAATATTCGCCCCGGTTACACTCCCGCCATACTGAATTCGGACCTGCTGGGCTACTTCCGGGCCGTACAAATTGGCGAAAACCTGGCGGATCATACCGGCTACCTGTTGGGCTAGCGACCCGGTGGCCGCCTGACCGGTGCCGATGGCCCACAGTGGCTCGTAAGCCATCACCAGCGTCGCGGCATCCTGCGCACTTATATCGCGCAACGCCGCCTGAACCTGACCGGAAATCACCGACTGCGTTTCACCGGCTTCACGTTGAGCCAACTCCTCACCGACCGCGATGATCGGGGTCAGATCGTGTTTGAGGGCCGATTTTACCTTGAGGTTTACATCTTCGTCACTTTCATGAAAGTAGCGGCGGCGTTCGCTATGCCCGATCAACACATAATCGCAAAGTTCGCGCAACATCAAAGGCGAAATCTCACCGGTATAAGCTCCGCTTTCCTGGTAAAACATATTCTGCGCTCCCAGCCGGATCGAGGTATCTTCGACCAGTTCCAGCACCGGGTATAGTGTCAGAAAAGGCGGTACCAGCACCACTTCCACCCCTTCAAAAGCGTCAAGATCATCCAGCATTTCATCGACCAGGGCCAATGCCTCGTCTACAGTTTTATTCATTTTCCAGTTCGCGGCAATGATCGGGGTACGTTGCGGCGGGTTAAGCGGCCCCCGGTTGATCTGAAGCATCTCTATTATCTCCCTTTTCTGGCTATAAAGCTATGAAAACGCTCACACATACCGGCTTATTCTTAAACCCCCGGTGACTATTTAGAGCTGGATAACTAACCACCTACCGGCCATCGGCGGACCATCTCGATTTGAGACTGCCGGATGGGCGACTCCAAATCTTTAGAAAAGGTCGCCTGCCTGAGCCGATTTATTTCCTTGAGGGCTGCCGGGCCACTCAAACCGTGCCGCACCAGATAACACCCTACCACCGTACCGGTCCGGCCCAACCCGGCCAGACAATGCACATATACCGTCGAACCGGCTTCGATGGCCTGATCCAGCGTATCCAGGATCGTCCGCATCTGAGCCGGTTCCGGCACGCCCATATCCAGGATCGGAAAGCGGTAGTAAGTTATGGGTTTTCCCAATCGCTCGGCCAGGCGGGTGGCTTGCTTCTCATAGGGGTCGTGCGCGTGGGGTTCGGTCAAATCGACAAAAGTTGTCACCCCGGCAGCCAGTAACTTCCCCAATAACTGGGCAGGTTGCTCGATATAACTCACGCCTGGATGTATTCCCGCCATTAGTTTGCCGGGTACGACCCAATACGAATCTAAAATTGGGCCGGGTAATACTATTTCCATCTATTTTTCGACCTGACCTCTCCCGCCATTATTGGGGCGCCTCGGTAGGTGTCCGGTATTCATATTTGATCGGCAGCATTGGTTCGACCTTCAAACCCACCCCCGGTGCAAACTGATTGTTTACAAAGGACGAGGTCCACTTGCCGCCCCGTTCCTGCCAGCTAATAAAGTAAGTCTTGCCGGGTGTTAGCTTCAAATTAGCCCAACCGCCATCCGGTCCGGTCGTAAAGGGGCCAATCTTATCGCCTTTTGCCACCACACTATCTTTTGAACCGTTACAATCGGTATCGTCGTCCGGCGTGCTGGCGGTGCAGCGTTTTAATTCAGTCGAGAACTGCACGGGCCGCCCGCCCAGCGGATCACCTTTAATATTAAGAATTTTACCACTCATGTCGACCGGAGCGGTTAGAATGGTTTTGGCCTGGTTAGCAAAATCACTGGCACCATAGGTAATTACCAGGTTCTGTAGCAAATCGCGGGCCTTTATTACCCTGTCCTTATCCAGGCTGTCACCGGTTCCGGCTTGCAAAATAAATTGCTGACTCAACCCGAAAATAACTTTCGGTGCGATATTTACCAGATTCTTAGAAACCGCACTAAACTTAAATTGCGGGTCTGCCGCCAACGCCGCGTACACGTTCACCGCCCCCTGCAAATCCTGGCTTTGTTCGGCAGCCTGGCCTTTTTTCAAAAATAGATCCCCCCCGGCGTTGGTCGCCCGGTCTTTAGTCGTCGCATCAAAACCGTTGGAAGTCAGGCCATCCCGGTAGATACCCAACGCCTTATCGAAATCGTTGGCAGCCTCGGCCTGTTGCGCCCAGCTAAAGTAAGTCCGCGCAATCGAGGCGGTCGCACTGATCGCCTCACTCTGATTAAAATAATTCAGCCGCTGGCCTTCCCGGTAAAGGCCAAGCGCATTCGTAAAATCATTCTTTTGCGCGGCTTCCTGCCCCTGTGTCAGATAAATCTGAGCCATCCCCTCGCGGGGCCGGTCGTCCTTAAACAGATATTTGCTATTCAAATCCAGCCCCAGCTTGAATTTGTCACGCGCCGTGTTCAAATCAGGACGGCTCTGCAAATCCTTGCCGTATTCCACATAACTGTTTAGCAAAGCCTGGGCGATCAGATTACGTGGATCATGTTTGCCATAGACATCCAGGGCCGAACTCAAACGGCTCACCGCGTCATCGTACTTACCATCGCTGATCAACTGGGGAGCCAGCTTATTAAAATTGGTGGCAATCTCAGGATATAGGGCATCCAGGCGGCGTTGGTCGTAATTATTCAACCTCACCTCGGCCTTCTGCAACTGATCGAGTGCCCCACTGTAATCGGCGGCCTGGGTTAGCTGGCGGCTCCATTCCAGATAATTATTCGCCCGGCGAGTTTCCAGTTCGGCCACCGTTTGAGGTTTGCCATCCAGGTAATTATTCGCCACCTTCTGATAAAGGCTATCCAATTCTTCTACCTGGTTCTGCGACTTCAGGTTCTCGGCTTGCTGGTACAACACGTTCCGTGCGCCAGACTTTGCCTGCCGGGCATAGACATCCGCCGGGTTCTGGGCCAGGGCCGCATCATACTTGCTCAACAAATCGTTTTCCAGGGCCACTCGCTGGGCTGCTGGTAAGCTCGCCAGCACACGGGCGTTATCCCGGTCGAGTTTGGCGGCCCAATCCAGCCAGACCTTTGCGCGTGCGTCGGCCACCTGGCCCAGATAAGCGTTTGGCTTAAATTCCGGACTTTCTACTTTATCATACTGAGCCAATGCCTTTTCAAAGGCACCGGTTCTGGCAAACTGGTCGCCCCACTTCAAATAAGCTTCCGGTATATCTTTATGTAAATAATCCGGGTTCCCGGCCAGCCGGTATTCGGCAATCGCCCGTTCGTAATTCTGAGTGGAGTAGGCTTGCTGACCCTGGCTGTAATGGGCCGGACCGGTAAAGTTTGGTGCGTTAAGCACTACCGCCCCCCCGGCCAACATCAGCACCAGGGCCGAAATCGGGCCTAACCCAAGAAACAACCGCCCTCGCCGCGCCAAAATCCCCACCGCCAAAACCAACCCTAAGGCGGCCACAATCCAGCCAATCAGGCTTAACGTATCCACCAGACCGGCCACATCGTCCGTCGCAATCACAAAAGAAAGAGCCGCAAAAAAGCCGATTACCAGTAAAGCCGCCAGCCCGACCGGAGCATACGACACCGGGCGGTTGGGGTCTTTAGGCCGGCGGGTACGCGGTTTACCAGATTTGAGTCTTTCGGGACGGGTGCCGGTTGGCGGTGGAACAGTTTGCATTTGAAATATATTACCTTGAGCTAAGTATACCTTTGAAAAGACTTTCCTCCCGGAAAGACTGGCCTTATTCTAACAAACCTGACCCTTTAGGACAAATTAAGCTTCTCGCCCCATCTTACCACCCCACCACCGCTCAATAATACTCGCACAAACAGTAACAAAAGCCCGTAATATGCTATAATTAGATTCTAGCCAGGCGTTTGCTGGTTGGAAATAAGTATCAAAGGTAAACAATATGCAGATGATGTTTAACGAAGCCCAAAAGCAAGCCGTCTGGAAGGCCCTGGAAAATCCAGATTATAGCTGGCGCACCATCGAAGGATTGGCCTCCGAAACCGCTCTTGAACCCGGCGTGGTGCTATCGGTAATTTCCCATTTGGAAGGTGAGATAGTTCGTTCCTCCATCAAATCCAAAGATGGTCAGGAATTATACTCGACCCGTAATCACTTCCGTAAATTTGCTTCACCCACTACCAGACTTATGGGCGCACTGAAAAATCGCCTGGATTAGCTGGAATTAATAGATAGAGCGCGAATGCTGAGAACAATTTTGCTGGCCGGGTTGGGTGGCTTTATTATAAAGCTGCTCGACCTGCTGGAATTGCAGAATATATCCAAAGATAGACGACCTGATTTCAAAGACTGGCTCTACTGGCTACCTTTTTTCGTCTGGCCCCTCATCGCAGGTGTGCTTGGATTTGTATATTCCACCACCGAAGAACAAATCCGATTGTCGCCCTGAATGTAGGGCTTTCCGCGCCGTTACTGATTCGCTCACTCGCCAACGTCGTACCAAAGAAAATAGAAGACCTTCCACCAAAAGCCTGATCTGCCTGATTATATAACCTATGACACATTTTGTCCGTCTCGCGTTATGTCTACTTTGCTTGAACCTGGGTCTTGCGCTAGCCAACCCGGTACTAGCCGCGCCACCGGCCCCAAACCCCCAATCGATCTACTTCCAGCCGACCGGTCACTCGTTGAGCGGGAAATTTCTTAATTACTGGCAGAATCACGGTGGCCTGGCAATTTACGGCTATCCTATCACCACCGAATTTTACGAAGGCGGCTATCTGGTCCAGTATTTTGAACGAAACCGCTTCGAGCTTCATCCTGAAAATACCGGCTCGCCCTACGAAATTCTGCTTGGCTTGCTCGGCACCGAACGGCTCCAAACTGAACACCGCCTGCCGGTATTTCCGGCCACCCCTGCCGTCCCCGCCCTCTCACCAGATAATGTGACTTTTACCCAGACCGGCTATAGTCTCGGCGGCCCTTTCCGGCAATACTGGCAGTCGCACGGTGGTTTACCCCAGTTTGGCTATCCTATCACCGCCGAGCAAACCGAAAATGGCCTGGTAGTCCAGTTTTTTGAACGCGCCCGCTTCGAGCTTCACCCCGAAAACCGGGGCAGCGAATACCTGGTGTTGCTGGGTCTGTTCGGTTACGACCGGGCCAACTTGCTCGACCCGACTTTGCGCGACCGCTGGGCCGAAAACCCACCGCCGGTCAATCTCCGCCTGGAAGGAGCCAGCCAACCCCTGACCCCTCTCACCGCCCTGACTGTCACCAGTGATACCTCCGGCGAGCTGCGCGTGCTAGGTGGCGATAACCGGCTGGTATCGGTCTACCCGGTCAACTCAAACCAACCCCTATCCCTACTCGCCGCCGGAACGCCCGGCCTGCAAAGCCTTTTATTATATCGTGACGGCCAGGTTATCGCCGCCAGGTGGCAGGTATTTACCCTTACCGCCCCGCTAACAGGCATCATCTCCGGCGACCCGGTCTGGGATGGCCTCTACCCTCGCGTTAAGAAATTTCTGGAACAGGACGCCGTTACCTACGACTCCCCCATCGACCGGCAACCCGTCCTCGGCTATCGTTCCCCGGATACGCCGTTTATCTGGTTGCGCGACCACGTTTACCAATCCAAAGGCTTTAAATATTTTGAGCCGCGCATGAAAGCTACTCTCGACTACTTCCGGCAAAGCCAGCACCCCAACGGCAGCTTTGACGATTACTTTGAATATTTCACCGGTTACGACGTTTACCGGGGCCAGATCGAAGTCGAGGCCGACCGGGAATTTCTGTTTGTACAGGGGGTCTGGACCGCCTGGCAGGCCACCGGCGACGATGAGTGGCTCAAAGCCAACCTGAGCGCGATGGAGCGCGGCCTGCAATATACTTTTACCGACCCACAACGCTGGTCAACCGAACTCGGACTGGTCAAGCGAGCCTTTACCATCGACACCTGGGATTTTGAGCAAGGCAGCGACCAGGGCACCATCCGGCGCAATTTCGACCTGCATACTCGCTGGAGTATCATGCACGGCGACAATACGGGAGCTTACCAGTCGGCCCGTCTACTGGCCCGCATCGAACGTTACCTGGGTCGGCTGGCCGAAGCCAACCAGTGGGACCAACGGGCCGAAGCCCTGCGCGATAATCTTAACCGGACGAGCTGGAACGGCCAGTTTTATACTCATCAGGTTCACCTCACCCCGGTCGACCCCACCGGGGTAGACGAGAAAACCCAACTGAGTCTATCTAATGCCTACGCGCTCAACCGGGGCACTCTCAGCCAGGCGATGGCTACCTCCCTGCTCCGTACTTACCAGAACCGCCGTACTCAAAATATGGGTAAAATTTTCGCCGAATGGTACAGCATCGATCCACCTTTTCCGACCGGCTTTGGTCCACCGGGCGAATACGTCAACGGCGGTGTAATGCCACTGGTCGGCGGCGAACTGGCGCGTGGGGCTTTTGAATACGGCTTTGAAGACTACGGCCTGGATATTTTACGCCGCTACTGGCAATTACTCGACCGCGCCGGAGGCTCCTATCTGTGGTACCATCCCAACGGCACCCCCGGCATTGGCACCTCGGCTACGCTGCCCACCGACGGCTGGGGTTCTGCCGCCATGCTCAACGCCCTCACCGAAGGACTGGCCGGGGTAGTCGACCAGGGCAAACTCTACCAGACCGTCAATCTCTCACCCCGTTGGGCCGCTACCGACCGCACTCAGTCACAGGTAAATCTGGGCTACGCCGCCAGTGGCGTTTATTTTTCCTATCGCTGGCAGCACCAGCCCGGTCAGCCTCTCCAACTAAGCTGGGCCGGGAGCCAGACAAAAACCGTGTTGCTCCACCTGCTGTTGCCATCCGACCTCTCAAACCCAACCACGCTGCTATTAAATGGAACTTCTATCCCCTTTGAAATCGTTAAAATCGGCTTGGCTGTTTACTTAAATTCCACCCTGCCTGGTAATGGAAATGTAGCCATAAAATAATATTTTAATGGGTTATTTTATTTTTTCTTAGCAATTAATTGTGAACCAAGTTATCCACACCCACTTTACTTCACCTGGCACTTTTTATCACTATTTGTGTATATATATATACAATAATTAATTTATTTGACCCTGAGTTATAGCTATAAATTACTTATTGTAAAATTTTTCTTACATTAAACATTTTCCCTATTACTACCTATTGCAATTCCAGGATTATGTGATATTATTTTGGATATAAACGTGACAACATGATTAGCATATTTAGCGGCAATAAATTGCTAACAAATAGTCCACTGGTTTGAATTAAAAGAGGGTAAAATAATGGCACGAAAAGGCACTAACAACATAAACGATTACATTTCTGATTATGAACGTGCAATGCAGGATTATAGCGAAATGGGACCTCTTTGGGCTGAAATGGTCTTCGGAGATGATTTTGAGGCCATCAAAGCTCTTTATAGACCTACCGATGCCCAGACTCCAGTTGAAAAATCCGGCAATCAGTCGGGAAATCGTACCGTCAACAAACGGCACTAATTAGAATTTTTTCCACTACTTTTATCCACAGGGGTAGGTAAAGAAGAGGTACTTTGCACGAAAGGTACCTCTTTTCTTATGCCCATCATTAAATTCAGTCTACAATTTTTCTACCTTACACTTTTACTTTGAAGGCGTTTCGCCCGCTCCTTACCCCGTCCTCAAACCTACCAGTGGACCGGGGTCGGGAATGGCTTACTCTGAACTCTATATCATAAGAGCGTCCGGTGGAGAAATATTCTTAAACCGGGCGATTGAGCGTCCCACCACCCCGTGTAATAACCAGCATATCGCCTGGAACCAGGACACGGGCGGTATGCCAGTAACCCTGTGGAATAATAATAGCTCGCCCCGCCTGAAGGGAAACAACTTCTTCCCCGTTGGGAGTATCCATTATTAAATCAGTCGCGCCGGATAGCAAAAAAATTACTTCCTCACCTGCCGGGTGCATCTCCCAGGTAGTCCAATTCCCGCTCTGATGAAAAACCGTGAGCAGCCGACCCGCCTGCAAATCAGTGCGACTCTCGATTTTCTCCCAGAAATCGGGCGTAACCTCAACCGGTCGCACTTCCGCCCCGTCTGTCAGGTGAATATAGATATTTTTAGGGTCAAAAGTGGGTGCCATTTTTATCCTCCGCACAACTTCTAAGCTTCTTTTTAAACCGAGGTTTGACACAACAAATCCTGAGCCTAACCTTCCAAACTTATGTTCTGATCAAGCCTATTATGCCAGAAATAGGCAAAACCGGCAATTACTTGCTTTGACAATCGGCCAATATAAGTTAAAATCAGTCCGGCTATTTAAACATATTTAAAATTTTGATTGAGGTATTTAATTGACAGGTGAACCTTCTAGGAGCGGCTCCCTGGTGGCCGTCATCGGAGCCGGGGGTGCCCTCGGCCAACTCACGGTTGCGCGGTTGGTGGCCGAGGGCTTTCGCGTCCGGGCCTTTAGCCGACCGGACTCCAGCTTGCAACAATTACCGGTATCAGAGGTCGTCCGGGTCGATGTACAGCAAACCGGGGTCAAGGAACTGGCGAACGCGCTGGCTGGCTGCCGGTTCCTGGTCTCAACGCTGGGGGTAAAGCCGCCGGTCGACCAGGCCAAAATCGATGAGGTTGAAACCAATGGCGTGATAAAGCTGGTCGAAGCCGCCCGCCAGGCTGGCCTTGAACACTTTGTGCTGACTACTTCGATTGGCACCGAACGCCCGGAAACGCTCCCTTTTCTGACTAAAATACTCTACGCCAAACGCAAAGCCGAGATTTATCTGACCGAAAGCGGTCTGACTTTTACGATTGTTCGACCGGGCGGGCTGCTTACTCAACCGGGCGGAGCCAAACTGTTAGTGGGGCGGGGCGACCAGATTAGCGGTCAGATCAGCCGGGAGGACGTAGCCCGTGTGCTGGTCGAAGCTCTCCGCCAGCCTACGGCGGCTCAACAAATTATTGAAATAGTTCAATCTGAGGACGGCAAATTACCGGCTGATCCGCTATTTTTCAGGAGTTAAATATGACAGATAAAGCCAAAAAAAGCGGTCTACCGTTACCCTTATTGGTGATCGGCTATGGGCTGGCTGTGCCGCCTTTATTTTCGATCAGGAAATTGCTGGCGAAACCGACCGAGGGGCGGGCTTCCTTGTGGTTGCTGGCCGAGTTTGCCGGGGCCACTATCATCAGTGCGGTCTGGTTTAGCCGGAACAACAAAATCGGCGGCCTGATTAACCTTATCTGGGCCATTATTTTCGTGGGACTGTGGGCGCGCTCGGCTCAAAAAAGTAAATAAACTATAACTATTCAGGCGACCGCTTTTTGCAGCCGGTTCATAATCGCCAGACCCAACCCGACCGGCTCGACTTCCTCTACAAAAATATACTCCACTCCCCGCCGGTCGCACTCGCGGAAGAAACTGAACAAAACGCGAGCGTATTCTTCCAGGGATGTCGCCTGATAGTCGTAAATCGTTGGGAAACGGGCCGCCTTCAGCCCGATATAGGCCGCCCTGGTAGCTTGTTGGGCCGGTGCCTGACCGGCTGGCAGCAAATACACCCGTGCTTGCGGCGCATAATGCCGGTATTTGCTGCCGGGTGTCACCGGCCCACCTTCGCCCGCCTGCGGCAATATATCCGGTGTTACAGTCCGCAACTGTTCGAGCGTTATCGCCCCCGGTCGCAACAGAACCGGCAGCGGTCCGCTCCCATCCACAATCGTCGACTCCAGCCCAAAAGCCGCCTCCGGCCCCTGCAAAATCGCCCCAACCCGGCCATCCATATCATCGACGCAGTCCTGCCAGCGGGTCGGGCTGGGTCGACCAGATAAATTAGCCGATGGGGCCGCCACCGGCAATCCGCAAGCCTCCAGGAATTGCCGGGCCAGGCTCAAATCGGGCATCCTCAAACACACTTTGTCACTCCCGGCGGTCGTAATATCGGGGATAAAAGGGCGTTTCAGCAGCAGAATCGTAAACGGACCGGGGAAAAAAGCCTCGATCAAAGCGTAAGCGTAGGCCGGAATCGACTGGGCCAACTGATCAACCTGTTCTATTTGCCAGATATGAACGATCAGCGGATTATCTGCCGGACGCCT
The DNA here is from genome assembly GCA_038322625.1 of Chloroflexia bacterium. GTDB lineage: Bacteria > Chloroflexota > Chloroflexia > Chloroheliales > Chloroheliaceae > 54-19. The sequence continues at coordinate 19,842 of JBBQGA010000054.1, read as the reverse complement.
TTTTGCCTCATAAATCGCCCGAACCGCCGCCGGGTTAGTAGCATCTCCGCCCAATCCATAAACCGTTTCAGTGGGGAAAATAACGGTCTGCCCGGCCTTCAAAAGCGCGGCGGCCTGGTGGTAATTGCTGGTAATAAGTGTATTCATGTTCGATCTATAAAAATTTTACTGGCCCTGAATTCGTGGGTACCAGCTATGTATAAGTGTAAAATTGAGGCTCAAATTCATACCGCACTCAAAACGTTTGAACCTTATTAAAAGTAGGACTTTCGCTTCAACCTCACTTTGTGAAGCTCAAGCGAAAAGAAAAAGAGTATTAACAGGGGAGACCCCTGTTAAACCCCCGCAGGGGTTGCACCCCCACGACCCCCGCTTTAACTTGGTTTACGTCATCTAGCAAAGGTCCTAAAAAGCTAAAGTGCCTGATGGTCCGGCGCAACTGGGTCAATTTATTATAGCATTATGCCACCCTGAGCGCAGACTGTACCGCTTTTAAGCCTTTTGACGGATTGACATAGGCCGCCCGGAGTTTTAGACTCACTATAACTTTTATAGGTTTTTAAAATGGTATGACTGGTTATTTGTTATCTTTTTCTTGTACGGTCTGGACCCGACAGCCCACCCTGGACCGTCACCTCTCCAACTTAGCACGATCTTTTTACCCGGAGTTTGCCATTTTACAAACTTATGTTTATTTGTCTGGCCTAAAGGCTCGGACATTGCTATAGAATCGTGTAAAAGAGTCGTGTAAAAAAGAAGTAAGAATTTATAATTACTTATCTAAAACTTTAAAGGTGTTATAAAATGATCTCCATTCAGGAAAAACCGGTCACAATCCGGCGGCAGGTCTGGCGGCTGGCCTGGCCTACCATTCTGGAACAATGTTTAAATCTGACCGTTGGTTTGAATGAAGTCTTTCTAATCGGCCATCTGTCCCTGAAAGCCAGCCAGTTTCTTGGCTATAGTAGTGCCCTGGCATTGGCCGCCACCAGTTTGGGTCAATTCTTTGGCTGGATCGTTTTGGCTGCTTTTAACGGCGTTGGAATTGCAACTACCGCCCTGATCGCACGCGCCATCGGGGGACGTAAACCGAAAGAGGCCGCTAATTACGCTCGTCAGGCCCTGGTAATTGCCTTTTTTGTTGGGCTGGTGCTGGGTGTCACAATGTATTTCTCAGGGCCATTCCTGCTTCTTTTGCTGGGTGCCGAAGGTCAGTTACAGGAAACCGCTCTCGGTTTCGTCCACATCACCGCCTTTGCGGCCCCATTTTATGCTTTGCTGGTAGCCGGAAACGCCTGTTTGCGTGGTAGCGGCGATACTCGGACTCCTTTGATCATAATGTTGCTGGTCAACGGCATCAATATATCGATTGCCTGGCTCTTTATCAATGGCGAATTTGGTTTGCCCACCATGGGGGTACAGGGGGCCGCCCTCGGCGGCGCGGTATCCTGGACGCTGGGGGCAGGGCTGGTACTCAGCCGCTTATGGTTTGGCTTGCCACTGAGCCTGACACCCCGTAACTTCCGGGTGCCTCTCAGCTTGCGAGTCAATCTCAATACCCTCAAAGAAATAATGGGTCAAGCTCTGCCGACTATCGCCGAGCAATGGAGTTTTCAGGTTGGCATCTTCTTTTTCGCTCATATGCTGGTTTCTCAGGGTACCATTGTTTACGCCGCCCACAACACCGTTATAACCATCGATAGCATTTCTTTTCTGCCGGGCATCGGCATTGGCATTGCCACAACCGTGCTGGTCGGCCAGAGTTTGGGGGCCGGTAAAAGTGATCAGGCCCAACAGTTCGCCTTTACTGCCTACAAAATGGGCCTGGCTTTTATGTCGATAATGGGTGCCTTGTTTTTCTTCTTCCCGGAAGTCTTTTTGGGTCTGCTGATCAATGACAAAGAGGTTATCGCCACCGCTGCCCCTGGTTTGCGGGTGGCCGGTCTGTTCGACCCCTTTGTAGGCACCGCCTTTATCATCACGGGTGCCCTGCGTGGGGCCGGCGATACCCGCTTTCCGCTCTATGCCCGGATGGTCAGCAGTATTGGGGTGCGGGTCAGTGTCGCCTACCTCCTGCTCGAAATCTTCCACCTGGGTCTGGTTGGCGGTCGGTTGGCGATGGGCTTCGACTCGGTACTGCTGGCCGGGCTGGTTTTCTGGCGTTTCCGATCCGGCCAATGGAAAACCATCTGGCAACGGCGGATCGACCAGCGCGCCAGCTCTGCCGCATTGAACGGCAAACCAGTCGAAAGAACCGTTTCCGGCGGCCTTCTCGAAGCCGCAGCCAGTTCCCCCAATCTGGAATAGACCGGCTAAAATTCCTTCTCACACGATGAAATTGGTCAGCCTCGGCTGGCCTTTTTCTTCTCAATTGACAACCGCCCCTGATCGGGTCTACACTGACTCCACTACCCGGAAACAGCAAAAATTAAAAGGAGTTGAATAAATTATGAAACTCGAAGGCAAAACAGTTCTGGTAACAGGCAGCAGTCAGGGCATTGGCCGGTCGATTGCCGTGCGCCTGGCTCAAGAAGGAGCCGATGTTGTCATTAACTACCACTCCAACCCGGATAAAGCCCAGCAAGTCCTGGCCGAAGTCGAAGCCACCGGGCGCAAAGGCTTTGTGGTTGGGGCAAATCTGGGCGATGTCACCGAAATCCGCCGCCTGATCGACGATTCGATCAACCATTTTGGCAAACTCGATATTCTGGTCAACAATGCCGGGATCGAAAAGAACGCCCCCTTCTGGGAAGTTACCGAGGCCGACTACGACCAGGTATTGAACGTCAATTTGAAAGGTGTCTTCTTCGCCACCCAGTTTATGGTCCAACATCTAATGCAAACCAAACGCGGCGGCAAAATCATCAACATCAGTTCCGTCCACGAAGAGCTTCCGTTTCCCCATTTCACGGCTTATTGTGCCAGCAAAGGCGGTGTCAAAATGATGACCCGCAACCTCTCCATCGAACTGGCCCCCCTCGGTATAACCATAAATTCTATCGCACCGGGAGCAGTCGAGACCCCGATCAACCAGAGTCTTTTAAACGACAAAACCAAATTACAGGCTCTGCTGGCTCAGATTCCGCTCGGACGGCTGGCAAAACCGGAAGAAGTGGCCGGTCTCGCGGCTTTCCTGGCCTCCTCCGACGCCGACTATATTACAGGCAGCACTTATTTTCTGGATGGTGGCCTGACCTGGAATTATCAGGAACAGTAATAAAAAGCGAGGCTGCTGGTTTAATCAGAAGCCTTGCTTTTTATTTTACTATTTTAAGACAAAACGGCTAAAGTTCCGGTTCAGCCGGTGTAACAATTAAACCGGGTTCCAGCGCGAGCCGTTCAAGACCGCTCAGTTCAAGGGTCGGGTACAGCACCCGAAAAGTGGTCCCCTGGCCTACCTCACTTTCGATCTGCAAGGCTCCCCGGTGCGCCCGCACGATACCCTGAACCGCCGACAGACCCAGACCGCGCCCGGTAAATTTGGTGGTATAGAACGGATCGAAAATGTGGTTTAGCGTTTCGGCATCCATCCCACACCCGGTATCTTTAACCTCAATATATAGATATTGGCCCTCCGGCAAGACCTGTCCCGGTCCTAGCCAGCGTTCGGCTTCTTGTAATAAAACCTGGTCGGCCCACATTTGCCCGGTGCTGAGATAAATAACCCCCACTTTTTCGCCAATCGCTTCCGAGGAATTGACCACCAGATTCATTACCACCTGGCGAACCTGGTTAATATCTGCCGCAACCTCCGGTAAATCTTCGGCAAAAACACACTCCAACCTCGCTTTGTGCTTCACCAGTGAAGAACGCAACAACTGAATGATTTCTTTTACCACTGAATTTAGCGAAACCGTTTGCGTCCTGAGTTGACCTTTGCCCGAATAAATCAGTAGTTGCCTGATCAACTCACTCACATTGGTGGCCGCCTTTTCAATTTCGTGAAAGGTATCGAGCAGCCAGCCCTGGCTGTTATCCGCACCCAACCGCAACTGAGCTAACTCGGCGTTTCCCAGAATAGTCGTCAGCAAATTATTGAAATCGTGGGCAATTCCGCCGGTCAGAATACCCAGACTTTCCAGCCTTTGCGCTTCCAGCATCTTGCGTTCCAGGTTTAACCGCTCTTCCTCGGCTTGCTTGCGGTTGGAAATATCAACCAGAATGCCAGTCAAACCGGTCAGGTGAGCATTACCCGGATCGAAAAGTGACCGCCCGAAAATCTCCACCCATTTGATCGACCCATCCTTAGCCAGTACCCGCAATTCCTGGCTATACTCGCTTGTCATCCCTTTCATCAGCCTGATAAACAGGTCATAGATTTTCTGCCGGTCAGGCTCATAAACATAATCCAGACACAACCTGTTCAGCGACTCCTCAACCGAATAGCCACTCAGTAGCTGCCAGGCCGGGTTTAGCAGCGTCCAATGCCCGTGAGTGTCTAACTGGAAAATAACTTCTTTTACGCTGTTGATGACCTCCCGGTATTTATCTTCACTGCGGGCTGATGCGACAAACAACCGGCCATTTTCGACGGCCACGCTGACCTGGTCGGCCAGCAAAGTCAATAGCCTTACATCATCCTCGGTCAACTGGTCCGACCGGCGCGACTCGATTGCCAGCGTACCCAATACCTGGCCCTGACCCGACAAAAGCGGAATAATAATCGCCTGCTGTATATCAGGTGAAGCAAAAAGAAAATTCGGCTGGTTCTGAGCGTCCTTGACAAAAATGGTTCGACCACTGCGGACCACCTCGCCACTTACCCCCCGGTCGAGCGAAAACGGCTCGCTCAACCACTCATAACCAGTCTGAGCCTGCTGCACCAATTGACTGCCTTCGAGCAAGAAAATACTGACCAGATCATAACCAAAGGCCTGGCTGATCCGGTTGATCACCGCTTGAAATATTTCTTCTATTTTCAGATTGGAGTTAATTACCTTTGCCACCTGCTGCACGATGGTTAATTCGGACAGGCGACGCTGCACGGAGGTATACAACTGGGCGTTATCCAGCGCGATTGAGGCTAGCTGGGCAAACCGGTTGAGAATCTGAACTTCTTCAGGGCTAAACGGTTGACCTCCGGCCACCCGACCCAACCCGATTACCCCGACGACCTGCTGACCGGAAATTAGCGGCAAACCAATCGCCGACTTTAATATCTGGGCGATGCCCGCCGCCTCACCTTCCGGCCAATCCTGATTATTGGCTACCACCACCGGTGTCGCACTTTCCCATACCTGCCCGATTAAGCCATCCCCTTTTTGGACCGGCTTAAATTTCAGGTTCGCCAACTGGCCCAATCCTACTCTAATTTCCATCGGCGCGGCCTCACTCGGTCCGGCCAATGCCACAAAACCATCTACCGCCCTCACCAGACCACCGGCCCGCTGAATGATCGCTCCCAGCAAATCATCAAGTTCCAGCCGGTTCATCAGGTCCAGTGCCGTCTGGTGCAGCGCATTCAGATATTCGTTATGGCGGCGTTGCTCTTCTTCGACCCGCCGCCGCTCGGTCAGATCGGTTATTACCGATACCGACCCGATTACCTTACCGTCACGCCAACGGGGTGCTCCCGTAATCGTGACATAAACAATGCTGCCGTCCTGGCGCAAAATGCGCTTGTCGTAGGTGGTAGCCTCTTGATTACGGCGGCGGTTTAATGCTTCCGTAATGAAGTGTATATCCTCCGGGGGAGTAATATCGAAAGGCGTTTTGCGCATTATCTCTGCCAGGCTGTAACCCACCATCCGGCAGTAAGCCGGGTTTACATACTCGATACCGGCTTCCAGGTTGGTCACGCACAACCCCTGTCCCATCGTGTTCATAATCTGGGTGGCGAATTCTACCTGCATTTGTAAAGCGATCTCGGCCTCTTTGCGCACCGTAATATCATGACCGTTCACGACTATTCCCTGAATCAGGGGGTCATCGAGCAGGTTGGTTGCGACCGCCTCAAAGTAAAGCCACGAACCGTTGCTGTGGCGTACCCGGTACTCCGAAAGCGGCACCTGTTTGCCCGGCAACCGGCAAAGGTGAGTAAATGTCTTGACGATCTTCGGGTTGTCAGCCGGGTGAATATAACTGGTTAGCCATTTATCGATCAGTGAACCGGGCGAATAACCCAGCACAGTGTAAACCGAAGGACTGACATAGCTAACCCGGCCATCGGCTTTGAAAACTACAATAATGTCACGGGCGTTTTCCAGCAATCGCCGGAAGCGAATTTCGTTTTCCTCATACTGTCGTACAACCTGGCTGCGTTCGGTCACATCGCGGGCATTTATCACAAACCGGCCTGGTTCCGTCGCCTCTGGTAATCTTGTCGCGCCCAATTCTAAAAAACACCAGCTATCATCGGCTTTCAAAAAGCGAAATTCCAGCAGCGGCAGCGGATCGCCTGATTGCGTATTCGCTTCACCAAAAACTGTTATAGCCTTTGACCGGTGTTCAGGATGGACATAATCGAAAAGCGAACGCCCGGCCAATTGCGCCGGAGGGTATCCCAGGATCGCCTCTACCGAAGGACTCACCTGTAAGATCAAGCCCTCCCGGTCCAGCAACGCCATAACATCAAAAGAGTTTTCGACCAGCGTTAAAAACCATTGCTCCTGGAGGCTAAAATCAGAGAAACTATTCTCTTTATAAACCGGCTTATCTGTAAGACTCATCGTTATTACAACTTTTTTGGAATGAAAATATTTTTCGACGTGTTGACTTCTTATTTTAGGCTAAAACCCCATAATGTCAACGCTTATTAAAAATATTTACGGCTGATTCTTGCCAGTCTGCTACCCGTCATTTTCTTATTGCGTATCGAACCGATTTGTGTAATCATTTATATTATAGGCTAATACCTTGTATACACGAGTTATAACCGACTTTCGCCAGGCGAATATAAAAGGACACTATGACTGCTGAAACTATAGTACGCTGCAACTGGGTTAATCAAAACCCCCTTATGATCGATTATCACGATTTTGAATGGGGCGAACCGCTCCACGACGATCAACGCCTGTTTGAATTTCTGGTCCTGGAAGGTGCCCAGGCCGGGTTGAGCTGGGAAACCATCCTCAACAAACGGGCTGGCTACCGCCGCGCCTTTGACAACTTCGACCCCCAACTGGTCGCGGCCTACTCGCCCACCAGGATCGCCGAGTTGCTGGCCGACCCGGCTATCGTCCGCAACCGCCTTAAAATCGAAAGTGCCATCACCAACGCCCGTCAATTCCTGTCCGTCCAGCAGGAATTTGGCTCTTTCAACCACTACATCTGGGGTTTCACCGGCGGCCAGATTCGCAAAGCCAGCGGCGAACTATACGGCCATCTACCGACCAAAACCGCCGCCTCCGAAGCGATGAGTAAAGACCTGCTAAAACGTGGCTTTAAATTTGTCGGCCCGACCATTTGTTACGCTTTTATGCAGGCTACCGGCATGGTCAACGACCACACTACCGTTTGCTATAAACATTAGTAACTACTCAGACCCCGCCCCAGGGCCACCAGTGGACGGGAGAAGAAAAGAAAAGATTAGTAGGACAGACCCCTGTATACCCCCCGCAGGGCACCCAGGGGGTACCCGACCCCCACTACCCCCGCTTTAGTTCCGTTTGTGGGTCATAAGACCTGAGTAGTTACTAATTCTAAACAATTGTTTTCCCTCCAGCGGCAGGGGCAGTGAGGCCAATAAATGCTATAATCGGCTAGAAATATAGCATCAGCTATGTCAAAAGATAAGCTAGAGCAATGATGAAAATGACAAATGTCTGCCGCTAACCAGAGCATAAATAAATTTCTGGGGGCGATGTTCTGGAACCAGCTTGGCCGTATGGGCGAAGTCGTGCTAAGTTTGAGCTTTGTGGTCTTGATTGTCCGAACATTAAGCGGGGCGGATTTTGCCACCTACAGCACCGCCACCAATTTTGGCACTTTCGGGTTGGTAGTAATCGGGCTGGGCTATTCCGATGGTCTTTTGCGTTATGTGCCGGTTTTACGAGCCTGGCAGCCGCAAGCCCCTTATCGGTTATTCCGGCGTATCCTGCTCAGGCGGCTGGTCGTCGGAATAATCGCGGGTCTGCTGATTTTTTTTATGCGGGTACCCCTGGCAGTATGGCTCCACCAGCCGGTTTTCGACCGGGATTGCTGGGTGGTGATTGCCCTGCTGTTGCTCTACAGCCTGTTTGAGCTACTGATCTTTTTTTATAGTGCGCTTTTAAGGGTAAAACAGATCGAGCTAATCCGGCTGGCCGGGCAGCTATTTAACATCCTGATTTTGCTGGTGTTATTACAATTTATAAGCCTCTCGGCGGTTTCGCTGCTGCTAAGTTTGTGTCTGACCAATCTGGCGATGCTCGGCGTGGCCCTAGTCTGGTTACCGCTCACCCGGTTATTTCAAACGCCCGGCGGGGCGGAACTCACCAGCCAGCCGGAATTTGCTGAACAAACCAAAAACTTTTTCCCCTTCAGTCGAACGCTCTGGCTCACCAATCTGGCGACGTTGGGTTTACTGGGGCAGGTCGATATTTTTGTGTTGAGTCTATTCAGTCCTGGCAGCGAGGCGGTCATTAATTACAGCCTGGCCGCCCTGCTAACTGGCCGTTTATATATTGCGATTCTGGCCTGGTCGGGTTCACTGGGGTCGATTATAGCAACGGTGGCGGTCGAAAAAGGTCAGGCCGGGCTGGCTCGCTACTTCGTTTATTACTACCGGTTTAGCCTGGCGGTGTATCTCCTGCCGATGGTGGGGCTGGCGGCTCTCAGCAGACCGCTCATAAGTTTGCTGTTTGGAGCGCAGCACGTCAAGGTGGACGAGATAGCCGGGCTGGTAACGATCTTTGTAGTGCAACACGCCCTGGGTGCCCTGTTTGCCGGGAGCATTTCGGGTTTCTTTATAAATAATCTGGATTTGCAGCATCTGGCCTTGCGCTTGCGTTGGATTTGCAGTTTGCTCAACCTGGGGCTGGATTTAGTATTAGCTCCGGCTTTCGGCGCAACCGGCGTAGTAATCGCCACGACCCTGGCAAATGGCCTGTTTTACTTCGGCCAGTTCTGGTTATTACGCCGGCTAGAGGCGCGACCGGGCTATATTTACAGCCTAAAAATAGGACTGGGTGCCCTCGGCGGCGGCGGGCTGGCCTATGTCGTACCGGGCGACGGGCCGGGTATTATGGTGGTCAAAGCTGGCCTTTACCTGGGCTTTCTGGTAGCGTTTTTCAAGCTGGTCCGGCCACTCACCGAGCAGGACAAAGCGTTGATAAGTGGCGTAAGGCCGGGTTTGACCGGCTGGCTCCGGTTTCTTTAGACACCTTTGGCAACCAAATAAAGGTAAAGATTACCAGATGTTAAAATCTAAGCAGCCGACCCGACCATCGATCAGCGTGGTTATACCGGCCTATAACGGCGAGCAATATTTACCGGTAGCCCTGGCCGCAGTACTGAAGCAAAGCTTTTTACCGCTGGAAATTATTGTGGTGGATGATGGAAGCCAGGACGGTACCGCCAGCCGGGTCGAAGAAATTGCCCGGTCGGAACCACTGATCCGGCTTATCTGCCAGCCCAACGGCGGTACCCAGGTGGCCCGCAACACCGGGATCGCGGCGGCCCAGGGCGACTATATAGCCTTGCTCGACCAGGATGATCGCTGGCTACCCGGCTACCTGGCGGCAATGTCGGCCCATCTGAGGCCGGACGCGATAATTTTTTCCGATTACCAGATCATCGATGAAGCCGGTCAGGTGATAACACCGCGAGTCCGGGTTCGCGCGGCGCAGATGAAATTGCCTTATATTTTACTGGGAAACTATGTTTTCTTGTCGGGGACGATTTTTGCCCGCTCACTCTGGCAAGCGACCGGACCGTTTGATCCTGGCCTGATCGGCACTGGCGATTGGGACTGGCTGATCCGCCTCTGCCTGAAGGATGTCCGGCTGCAAGCCGCTCCAATAGGTCAGGCCCTCTGGCAGTATCGTCTGCACCCTTCCAATACTACTCGCAACGTCGAACTGATGACGCGCAATATGCTGCAAGTGTTGGATAAAACTTTCCAGCGACCGGGGTTGGCGGAGAAGTACCCGGCTTACCAGGCCCAGGCTTACTATCTGGCCTATGTGCTGGCGGCGGGAAAATATTATGCTATCGGTGAACCGAAGGAAGCCCGGCGTTACCTTTCGCTGGCCCGGCGAGAGTACCCGAAGCGGTTTCGGTCGCTTCAGACTTTTATCAGCTTCCTTAAAATTTACGCTCAGACCGGCCCGGCGGACCTGCTCGAAACCGGCCCAGCGGCCCTGGATTTTGGGCTGGCCGATGTGTCGGAAGCTAACGAACGGCATCGCCTGGCAAAGCTGGGCCAGTGTGCCCTGCTGCTTCTGAAACTACGTCGGTCCCCGGCCCAGGTCGTCCGACAACTGCCTGTTGTCTGGTCGGTCCTGTTTGAGCCGGGATTTTACGCTACCGGGCTGGCTTATGTGGGCATCTATCTGCGCCACCTAGTCAGCCGCCTGGAGCTTTTAGGCCGGGTCTGGCTAGACAACCGGGCTGTCTGGGGCCGCTTTCGGTAGTAAGTCGAAAGTCATATTGACATGAAGGGTTCCAAGTTATAAAATACACAAAATATCATATCTAGTTGGTCTAAGAGCTTATGAAAGGTTCCGGCAAATGGTCTGGACTGTACAAAATAGAAAATTTAGAATAGCTAGTATTGAGAGTGAAGGAAAACAATTATGGAAGATTATGATAATAAACCCCAGGATAATACATATATAGTCGAAGGAAGTATTTTCGATTACAGTTCGGCCCAAGAGCCGCCGCCTTTTGACAGTCTAATTGCCCGCTTTAGCCGCCTCTCCACCCAACCTGACGAAGAAATTGACCTGGCGGAAGCCGCCCTGATGATAGCTGCCCAGCAATACCCCGGCCTGAACGAAAGTTTTTACCTCGATAAATTGGACGATCTCGCGGCAGAAGTGAGTCCCCTGATGGCTACCGAGACCGACCCCCTCAAGAATATTGAACACCTCAACTATTTCCTGAACGTACTCAAAGGCTTTCATGGAAACGAAGAAAATTACGCTGACCGGCGCAATTCTTTTTTAAATGATGTGCTGGAGCTTCACACCGGGATTCCGATTACCCTTTCGCTGTTGTATATCGAACTGGGCAAACGGCTGGGTATGCATTTTGAAGGGATCGGTTTGCCAGGCCACTTTATCATCCGTTACCGCGAACTGGCTCCCCAGACTTCCGGTATTAACGACCGCTTCAACGCCACTGGTGACGGTGATGAAGACGAACCGGATGGACCGGAAATAGCCAGTCGAAACAGCCTGAGCCGTGAAGGTGATATTTTGCTTGACCCGTTCAATGGTGGGCACGTACTTTCAGAAGAAGAATGTCTGGCACTGGTACGCGAACGCTACGGACGGATCGGGGCCGGGGTACGCCAGGCCTTTATGCGACCGGTGAGCAACCGCCAATTCCTGACCCGGATGCTAAACAATGTGAAAGCCAGTTGCATTACGGAAGAAGATTTCGAGCAGGCTTTGCAGTTCCAGGAATTTCTGGTTATCTTTAACCCAAATGTACCGGAGGAAAAACGCGACCGGGCCGAATTAAATCTGCGTAAGGGTAGATTTGGACGGGCTATCGTGGATTTCCAGACCTATCTGCGGCAAGCCCCGGACGCCCGTGATGCCGGGCTGGTGCGGACGCACCTCAAAAGCGCATTTGACCAGATGGTGGCGCGTAATTAGTACCGCCATTTAAATAAGTCACTCTAAAGGCTAAAACTTCTTAAAATAAAAATCGGGTTAAGCCCGATTTTTATTTTGATTTCTGACTCTATTCGACTGGGGAGTTAGGCCGCACTCAGTACCCTAAACGACTCGTTGGACTGGTTAAGCACGTCGTTTAGCTCGCCTACCCGGCTATTTACCCGTGTAACGGTTTCCGAAAGCTGGGTTACGGCCCCGGCACTCTCGCGGGCGACCTGGGCTACGCTGCGCATGGTATTCAAAATCTGCTGGTTGGCCGTTCGTTGCTGACCGGTTGCCACGCTAATTTCGTCACAGCGAATGTTTACCTCCTCGACGGCTCTGAGAATTTCCTCGGCTTGCAGCGAGCTATCGGCAATCACCTCATTGAGCTTTTGAATGACTAGGCCGGAAATCTGGGAGCGAGAAAGGGCGGTAGCCGTTTCTTTTTTACCTTCTTCGGCTACCAGCACTGCCGCCGCCACAGCTCCCTGCATTTCAGTAATCGCCTGGCGAACTTCCTCGGTAGACTCGCGGCTGCGGTCGGATAGATTCTTTATTTCCTGGGCAATGACCCCGAAGCGGTCGCCCCGGCTACCAGCCGTCATAACTGACGCTTCGCTATTTTCGATTCCTCCGGCGGCTTCAATCGAGGCGTTTAAGGCCAGCAAGTGGGTTTCGTCGGCGATTTCGTCGATAATATCGATAATAGTTCCCACCCGCCGGGTTTGTTCGGTCAGGTTCAAAAGACGCTGGCCGAGCAATTCGATCCGGTTACGCACCCGCTCGACACTGGCTACAGCCTGATCGACCGAGTCGGTCCCCTGTTTGACTACCTTTTGGGCCAATTCGCTGGCTTTGGTGACTTCGGTGGCAATCGTAACAGTCCGACCGGCGGAATTAGCCGCCGCCAGAGCAGCCGCCGCGATCTGGTTGGCGGTTTCGCTCAATTCTTCCAGACTGGCAGTAACCTGGGTCACGGCGGCTACCTGTTCCTGACTGCTGGTAGCGTGGTCCCGTGAAGTACTATTTAGCTCGGCAGTGACGCCGGACAGTTCCTGGCTGAGGCTGGAGCCAAATTCGGTGGTTGAATTGAGGGTACTGAGCAAATCTTCCAACATGGTGCTTTGTTCTTCGAGCGAAGTGGTGGCCTGCCGATAACGACTTACAAAAATAAGCACCATTATCAGGCTAATTAAGATGCTCAACCACCACAGCATCAGTTCTACGAAGGGAACTCTAGCAATCGCAAATTGGGGTGTATAAGCCCCAACTATTTTTTCCAGGATAAATGGTATGCTTAAACAGAGCAAGCTAACCACCGAAGTAATAATAACACCAGCTAAATTTAAGCCCAAAAGACCGCCAATAACAATAACCAGGACATTAGCGGCGTCTTCAGCGTGTCCGCTCCCGGTAAAAACTCGCAGTAGGGTAGTGACCACCAAAATACTACCAATGATAATCAGTATAGAAAGCTGTATTTGAGCCGACGAACTTTTTGGACTTACCAGATAGCGAGCAATCAAAAGCAGAATTATAGCGATTATACCCATTGGTAGGCCAACCACCGGGACCGCCCCATTTGATAAGAGCCAGATGCCAAGCAGGCTAAACGTTACTACCAATATCCCAGCGATAAGAACCGTACAGAAATCGCGGACCAGTTTGAGTTGCTGCTCATTGCTATCTTGTTTTTTATTCTTCGAGGATTTCTTTTTATTTAACTCCAGGTATAAAGCCAGCTTTTCGCTGGTCTCAATTTGATTTTTATTCACTCAAGCCACCCTTTGACAAATTAATTGTATAGTATTTTGAAAAGTAGAAATATTCTGCCATGTTAAACTAATCTTAACATAGGAAATGGAATATGCAATAGTATTATGTAGCTAGGACAGGCCTGGTTAAATCAGGTCTATTTTCAACCTTAGCAGTCAGAATGTAGTATAATACAACTAGCTATGTTCGGTCTGAAAATGAACCGGCAAGCCACCGGAAACCGACGTTTTGCCTCACAGGCAGCGAAATTAAGAACATTGATTTTCTGTAACTGTTCAGACCCCAACCCTAACCTCTCCCCAGGACGGGGAAAAAAAGAGAAGGTTAAAGGGGAGACCCCTTTGACCCCCCGCAGGGCACCCAGAGGGTACCCGGCCCCCGCGACCCCTGCTAATCTTTTGGCCGAGGCTGGGTGAATAATTACGATTTTCTAAAAATTTACTATTTTAGAATTTACTATTAAAGAAGGAATTATCTTTTGAACGAGCGGACCCTACGGGTTTTAGAATATTTTAAGGTGCTGGAGCGAGTGGCAAACCAGGCCTCTTTTTCGGCTGGGCGCGAGCTAATCATGGATTTGCGGCCCTCCACCGACCTGACCGAAGTACAGCGACGGCTCGATACCACCGGGGAAGCCCGTGACCTGCTGGAATTGCGGCCTGATACCACCATCGGTGGGGCGCGAGAGGTGCGCGGCTCGGTTAAAGCCGCCGCGATAGGCCGTTCGCTCGATGCCAATTCGTTGCTCGAAATTGCGGCAACCCTCTTGAGCAGCCGGAATTTGCGGCGAACCATTCTACGGGCCGGGGGTGGCAGCTCCTTTTATCATCTTTCCCAGATAGCTCAACGGCTGGTCGATCTGCCCTTGCTGGAAAATGAGATTGAGCAGACAATTGGCCCGGATGGTACGGTGCTGGATAGTGCCAGCCCGGCTTTGCGCCGGATTCGGCAGGAAGTACGCACCGCACAGGGCCGTTTACTGGAGAAGGTCAACAGTATTTTGTCCTCGTCGCAATACCATTCGATTATTCAGGAAGCTATCGTTACTATGCGCGACGGACGTTATGTGATACCGGTCAAGGCCGATTTCAAAGGCCAGATGCGCGGTATCATTCACGACTCGTCGGCCAGCGGTCAGACGGTCTATATGGAACCCCTGGCAATCGTAGACCTTAATAACCGCTGGCGAGAGCTTCAAATTCAGGAGCGGGAAGAAATCGAACGGGTGCTGCTGGAACTGGCCGGGAAAGTCGGGCGGCACAGTAGCGAAATTATCGAGGCGGTCGAGGCACTGGCCGAAATCGATCTGGCCTTTGCCAAAGCCCGCTATGCCAATGCAATCCGGGCCACCCAGCCCCGTCTGAACGCCGCCGGTAACGGTCAGGGCCTGAATTTTATCCAGGCTCGCCATCCCCTGTTGACCGGTTCGGTCGTCCCAACCGATATATATATGGGCGAACAGTTCCGCATCCTGGTGATCACCGGGCCGAACACCGGCGGAAAGACCGTCTCGATCAAGACTGCCGGGCTGCTAACCCTGATGGCTCAGGCCGGGCTGCATTTGCCGGTCGAGCAGGGTTCGGAGGTGCTGGTTTTTGAAAAGATTCTGGCCGACATTGGCGACGAGCAATCCATCGAGCAAAACCTCAGTACGTTTTCTTCGCACCTGACAAATATTGTGTCGATGCTGGATAAGATCGACCGGACCACCCTGGTAATTCTGGACGAACTAGGAGCCGGTACCGACCCGCAAGAAGGCTCGGCCCTGGCCCGCTCGATTATCCAGTTTTTGCTGGAAAAAGAAGCCTGTGCCGTCATCACGACCCACTACAGCGAACTCAAAAGCTTTGCCTACGTCACGGAGGGTGTTCAGAACGCCAGCGTGGAATTTAACGTCGAAACACTGTCGCCCACCTACCGCCTCGTGATAGGACTGCCGGGCCGCTCCAACGCCCTGGCGATTGCCTCACGCTTGGGGGTGCCCGCCGAGATTATCGAGGGAGCGCGCGAACTGGTCTCACCCGAAGAAATCCAGGTAGATGCAATGTTAAGCCAGATTCAGCGCGAGCGCGAGGAAACCACCGATTTGCGGCTGGCCGCCATGAAGTTGCGGTCCGAGG
This sequence comes from Chloroflexia bacterium, assembly GCA_038322625.1. GTDB lineage: Bacteria > Chloroflexota > Chloroflexia > Chloroheliales > Chloroheliaceae > 54-19. The sequence goes on along the minus strand of JBBQGA010000054.1, from coordinate 4,199 downwards.
CCGAACGCGAACGCGACGAACTGGCCCGGCGTCTGCGCCAGATCGATGAAGAACGTCGACAGGCGGCCAGCGAAGCGCGGGATCAGGCCCGGCTGGAAATGGAAGAAGAACTGGAAGCGGTCCGCCAGCAAAGCCGCGACCTGCGAACGCGCTTGCTGGAAATCGAGGGAGTAGCTCGCAACGCCACCCAGAACGTAGAACTGGCTACCCAGCTTGAGAAGCAACGCCGCGAACTGGCCGAAGCGGAAGCCCGCGCCGCAAATTTGCAAAAAGAAGCTCGCCGCCGTGCCCAGATGCGTTCTGCCCAGGCGGCCAGCAATCTGAGTGCCGAAGCCGCGCCGCTAACTCTCAAGAATGGCGACCGGGTGCATATCGGGACGCTTGACCAGGAAGGCCAGGTTTTAAGTGGGCCGGACGCGGAAGGCCGTTACGAAATCGCTTCCGGGGTGTTCAAGCTAAAAGTAGCCGGAAGCGATCTCCGCAAGCTCAAAGGTAAGCCCCGCGACAATAACGGCCACACCGCCCGCGACCGAGCGGACATAGCAAACGCCGCCGAGAAAGACCGGGGAGTGCGGGTAAACGCCCGCGCTCGTAGCGAGGCCCTGGCATCCTCTACCGCCATTGAATTTGATATTCGCGGCTGGCGAGCCGAAGAAGTCCTACCGGAATTGGACCGTTATCTTAACGATGCCTATCTCTCAAATTTGCCGATGGTGCGGATCGTACACGGCAAAGGCACCGGCGTTTTACGCCAGGTAGTGCGGGATATTTTGCGCGGCCACGAACTGGTCGCCTCGTTCCGGCTGGGCGAGGCCGGTGAAGGTGGCGACGGTGTGACAGTGGCAACGCTCAAAAAGTAAGCGGCTGAAGGAAACCTTTGAAATTCAGGAGGCCCAGATCGAAGCGGTAATCTTTTGCGGTTTACAGGCTGCCGGGAAATCCTCCTTTTACAAAGCCCGGTTTTTTCAGACACATTTGCGGTTGAGCCTGGACCTACTAAAAACCCGCCACCGCGAGGCACGGTTGTTCCAGACCTGTCTCCAAACCGGTCAGGCCCTGGTGATTGATAACACCAACCCAACCGCGCCGGACCGGGCGCGTTATATCGAAACGGCCCGCGCTGCCGGTTTCCGGCTTAGTTGTTATTATTTCGAGGCCCGGCTGGAAGATTGCTTACGGCGTAACGCCCTGCGGCCCTCGGCAGAGCAAGTTCCGGCGGCAGGGCTTTATGCCACTTTCCACCGGCTCCAACCACCCGATTTCTCGGAGGGGTTTTCGACTATTTACACTGTCCGCCTCGACGACCGGGCCGGTTTCACGGTCGAAGCCTGGCCTTTGCTGGAAGTTGAACCCTGAAAAACCCGGCATCAAAAAACTACCCGCCACAGGCTGACAGGTAGTTTTTAGTATCTGGACGCTTAAAATTATTCGGCGGGCGGCTGGTATTGCCCGGTCAGGTTACGGCTAAACCAGTTGATACCAGCTTCCATTTTCTGAATAAGGCCCGACTGGATTTTTGCTTCGGTCGCTTCAACATTCGAGTTAGGTCCGGCCTGATATTGTTTCTCGGTGTAATAAGTTTGGCTGAAAGTGTTGGCGGGGGTCATAGCTGGTTCCTTCCGTCAGTTTACAAGGTTTTCTATATGTTCCGGTAAATTTCTCACACCTGTATAGTAACCGGCTTTCTGACGGCTAACAGTGGCCTCCTTCACATAAACATTGTGATACACCGCACACCAGTTTTAGCCGGAACCGGGCGGGTAGACCAAAAAATATACTCGGCCATACCAGACCAACAAACCCTGACCAAAGTTAAATACTATCAAAAGGGCAATCGCCGCTCCCGCCAACCAGTAAAGGCGGCGCGGCTGAGAACGCCCTTTCGCCCAGTCCCAGCCCACGCTCAAAGCCACCCCACTACCCAGGCACAGCAGAGGAGCTACAAACAGCATATGTTTTTGGAGCAGATTGACTTTTAAATCCAGCAAACTAAATATCCCAAAAGTTATCAGCCAGGCCAGCAGGACAATATTTTGCGTCGTCAGCCGGGAGTGGCTGATTTCCTCTTTAAGACCGGGTAACTCAGCCGGTTTCTGCGAGGGCTTACCGAAAAGCCAGCCCGCCGCCCCAAGTGTTAAGAAAAAAGGCCATAGCCGGAAATGCTCCCATAACTGGGGCCAGAAACCGGTAAGCAGGTGACTACCCAGCAACCGGCTATCCTGACCGATACCACTGCCGAGGTGGCTCAGGAAGGTGGGCAGGGTCGTTAGCACCAGACCGGGGATATACCAGCCATAATATAACAGGCCAGCCAGTCCGCCACCGGCCAGGCCAATCAAGGCCAATTTTTTACCGATCGGGCGCGTCGGGCGAAATAGTAGCAAAAGGCCCACCGTCAGGGCCACCTGAGTGCCGAGCAGCAAAAGCGTGCTGGTATGCGCCAGCAGGGCCGCCGCCAGGCTGAAAACCAGCCCAATGATCGAGATTATAGGCCGCCATCGGTTGATAACCGCTTCGCCCTGGCGCAACCAATCGAATAACAAGGCCACAAACAGCAAAGTTAGCCAGCTTGCAAAAATAGTATTGTATCCGCCATCACTAAACAACAAAAAGCTAAGTGGATAAAAACCATACAGTCCGGCAGCAATCAGACCGGCCCGACCGGCCCAGGCCGGACGAAAAGCCCGCCGGGCGATAATATAGATCAAAAAAACCTGTGAAACTTCCAGCCAGCTAGCCAGCTCATTAACCGCCGCCAGCAAACGCGGGTCGTTGTGAGCGGGCCAGATCAGCGAAAGAGGGGCCGCAAAGATGTAAAACAGGGGCGAATACGGCAAACTAACCTGGATACCCCATTGGCCCAGCACGGCGGAGCCCCCCTCCAGGCCGGTTACGGTAGTACCGGTGCTAACATTGTAATATTGCTGCCAGAAATCTACCGGCTGGGTCCAGAACCGGTTGATCTGGTGGATGCGAAACCAGTGGTCGCTGGGCGCGAAGGCCGGGTGGTTCAGACCGGTGGCCTTGACCACAAAGGCCAGTCCGAAAATCAGACCTAACCAGCGCAAATCGAGCCGGGGAACCGCTTCGCCGCGCCGGATGAGCCAGCCACTGGTGGTCCGCAGACCCAGCACCACCAGCGGGTAGGCCAGCAGAATTGTATCAACCAGGGAAGCGAGTGAGGGTATCAGGTGAAAGCGAAAGAGGGCCAGCCCTACCCCCGCCCCGACCGCCAGCAAACCACCCCCAGCCGCCGCTTGCCAGATTAGCCAGCCGCTACGGGCCAGGGCCAGGTAAATCATAACCAGGCTTGCCAGCACAGAAGCCAGCACCGCCAGCGATGGAATAACCGGCTGACCTCCCGCCGGGCCACCGGTCAGCCGAACCTGAGTAACTACCACGCCAAGCGGTCCGCCCGGATGTCCCGGATCGTTAAAAGGGTTGAGGACTTTGAGCGTAAATCGTAGATCAGCCTCCAACCGGCTTCCTTGAGCCGCATAGTCAAAGGTGTAATGCTGCCGGTCGGGGCGCACCTCGAATTCCCCCAGCAAGCGGGGGTAATCGGTGGTCCAGACCTGCACTCTGGCCGGTCCAGCCGCCGCCGGACGACCACCGGGCAAAAGATCAAGTTCTAGCCGGGCTTGCGGCAAATGCCCGGCTCCCTCGAACCGCAAATAGCTTTCCTGGGTCGTCCAGCGAAAGCTTAAATTGGGATTTTGTTCGGGCGGTTGAAAACTTCTTATATAAAGATGGTCTGCCGGGTTCGCTCTACCCAGCGTAAATTGCCATTCGATGGGAAACTGGTAGGCCAGGGTAATTATGGCGATTGTAAATAAAATTAGCCCGGTCAGGGGCCAGGCCCGCAAATATTGAAGCAGCAAGGCCAGTTCTTGCTGGCCGGTCAGCCACCAGCCTTTAACAGAAGTACGGGCTTCCGGCTTCAGGTTGACCGTACCTTCAGGCAGATTTAGAGGCGATTCGACTGTAGATTTTAAATTGTGGATTTTGAGTCACCCGTATTTACAAACTACAGCAGTCGGCGGCTGGTAATAACACCGGTATTTAAACCGATCAAATTCAGGCCACCAAAGAAGCGTGCGTGTTCAATTTTCATACAGCGGTCCATCACGACTTCCAGACCGGCCTGGTGCGCAACCGTCGCCGCCTCATTATTGATCACACCCAGTTGCATCCAGAGG
>JBBQGA010000053.1:0-32330 GCA_038322625.1 Chloroflexia bacterium | reverse complement strand
CGATGCCTACCACCTGGTCGCTCCCGAACCGACCGGAATGGGGGCGGTCCGGGCCATGCGCCGGGCCTTGCACAGTGCCAAACTTTCGCCGCGCGACATCAGCTATATAAACGCGCACGGCACGAGCACCGAGCATAACGATAAAATGGAAACAATTGCGGTTAAAAAAGTCTTTGGCGATTACGCCTACCAGATACCGATGAGCAGTACCAAGTCGATGCTGGGCCATTTACTGGGCGGGTCGGGGGCGGTCGAAGCCCTGGCGACCATTCTTATTATGCAAAATGATTTGATCCACCCTACGATAAATTATGAAACGCCGGATGAAGAACTGGACCTGGATTATGTTCCAAACCGGGCGCGGCCTTTTGATATTAAAATAGCGATGAGCAATTCTTTTGGTTTCGGTGGTCAGAATGCCTCGATTATCTTCAAGAAATATCAGGCGGTAGGCCAGTCGTAATAAGTTATTCAGGAGGATATTGCAATGGCGGCGGGGGAATTTTACACATATAATCTATGGGAACTCCGGCAAGGCTACCAGGGGCGGGAATTGGAGGATTTATCCCGAATGGGTATAATTCCACAGTACGCCCGGATCGAAGGGGTCAAAGAGGTCAAGTTGTTTCGGATCGATGAAGGCGACGATGCCGGTAAAATGCTGGCCGTCACGGTCTACGAAAGCCGGGATGCCTATAATCGCTGGTTCACCTCCAACAGCCGCGAGTTTCAGATGTGGCAAGCTAATCTTAGTTCGATTATGGAACGCTGGCAGGTGGTGGCCGACCGGACTTCCACCTATCGGGCGACCCTGGTTCTCGATCATTCTTACGCCCCCAAAGGCGAGGAGCCGCCGCCGCCATCGAACCCTAACCGGCCCTCATTAATTTTTTAATAGTCAGGAGTTTCAAAGCAGTGCTTCTTTCAATCAGTAACAAAGTAGAAGTCGACCGCCAGACCAAACGCAACAAGGTCTTTTTCTGGCTAGGCGTAGCCGGGTTGTTGCTTTCGATGACCACTTTGCTTTTAAGTGCCGGAAACGCCAGCCTGGCCGGGCTGGTCTTTTTGCTGGGGTATCCTTTTTTGATTATCGGCCTGGTCCTGTCCAAACGGGGGGCCTTTAACAACCGCCGTCACGGTATAGGCGGCTACAAGATCAAAAGTGAATCCGCTTTAATCTCAGAGGAACTTGCCAGCATCCCGCCGCGCTACCACCTGTACAACTGGATCAATCTGAAAGATCTGGCCCCTGCCGAGGGAATACCAGCCCCCAAAAAGAAAAACTCCTTCTCACTGGTGGGTAACAAGAACGAACTTTTTATCGAACACCTGCTGGTAACTCCGCTCGGTTTGATGATCATTATGAGCAAAAACCAGATGGGCGATATTAAGGCCGGTCACGACCATTATCGCCGCAAAATGAGCCTGACCAGTCGCTTTGCCAGCCTGGGCGAACCGGGCCTCGGCAAGCCCTCACTGGAGCTTTCCAAACAGGTCAAGACGGTACGTAGCTGGTTCGAGAGCCGGGGTTACGAAATCCCGGTCGATGGCGTGGTGGTCTTTAACAACCCCCGGACCAAAATCCTGGGTGCCGAAGAAATGAGCTTCCCGGTTTGCCATATGCACGATCTCAAACAGGTCGTGCGCGGCTGGGAAACCGAATTAAATATGTCGGTCGCCGAGCAGCAGGAAATCGAAGACCTGATAATTAAGTCGTTACCAGCCAGCGAGGCCGACGAGGCCCGTACCCTGGCCCAGATGCCCGGTTTCAAACGGATGGCCCTTCTCAACGCCCAGAAAGCTGCCGCCAGTTCCAAAGAAAAGGACGCGGTCAAAGAAAAGAAAGCCCTTCCGAAAGAGGAAGCCCCGAAGCCAAAACTCACGCCGGAGGAACGCGAACGACTGCGTTTGGAAAAGATCAGGGCCGCCGAGGAAAAAGGTCGCCAGCCGGTCAACCCTTATGCGCCGGTCGAGCCGGGCAAGCGGGTCGGCATCAATGGCAAAGTCCGTGAGGTACGGCCTGCCACGCCGGAGCGTAAAGCCACCCGCCGGACAGAGCCGTTGCGCAAACCGCCGCCCGGAGCTTTTGGCGATTATTCGGCCAGCCAGAAAAAGAAATAAATCTGGGACTTTCGCTTCCACCTCACCCGGTGAGGTGGAAGCGAAAGTAAATGGGTTTAAACAGGGGCACCCAGGGGGTACCCGACCCCTACTAACTCTGCTTTTTATCTTTAGCGAAAGTCCTAAAATCACAATCGCGGTAAATCCTATCCCTGGTAGAAGGTAACAAAGTGAGCCTTGAAACGGAAAAAGCAGACTCGACCCGGTTGGTCGGTCACGACTGGGCGGTTGGGCTGCTCCAGAGCAGTATTGATAACCACAAAGTAAGTCACGCCTATGTTTTTAGTGGTCCCGCCGGGATCGGCAAAAGCTACCTGGCGCACCAGTTTGTAATGGCTTTATGCTGTCTGCAACCGCCGCCGGGCGAGGGTACCGGCTTTCGCTATTGTGGTCACTGCCGCCCTTGCCGTATGATCGGCGAAGATAAACACCCCGACGTGACGGTGGTCGGGCTGGACTGGCAAGCTCGCCAGCTAGAGTTGGCCGGGACTGCCGTCAATGCCAACCTCAAGATCGATACCGTCCGCACAATCCAGCACGAAATCAGTCGCGCCCCTACCGAAGCCCCCTGGCGGATTTTTATCGTGGAAGATGCCGCGACCATGCAACCGGCTGCCGCCAACGCTTTTTTAAAGACCCTGGAAGAACCCCCCGCCAGGGCCTTACTAATATTGATCTCCGATAGCGATAAAGCTTTGTTGCCTACCATAATCTCGCGCTGCCAGGTCTTTGAACTGCGTTCGGTGCCATCCGAAAATATCCGGCAAGCTCTTTTAGCCGAGGGCGCTAAGCCCGAAAAGGCTCATCTGCTGGCCGCGTTGGCAGTTGGACGGCCCGGCTATGCTCTGCGAACCTTGCACGATCATAGTCACCGCGACCTGGACGACCGCGACGAAGCCCTGATGTTTCATGACCAGTTATTGCTGGCCGACCGGGCTAGCCGGTTAGCCTTTGCCGAGGAAATGAATGTGCGCTGGCAGTCCCAGGGCGAACGCCGGGCCTCGGTGGTAAAGCTGGTAAATTTGTGGTTGGGCTGGTGGCGCGATCTGGCTCTCACCCTTAATGGTCAGACCGGCTATGTGACCAACCAGGACCGGTTGGAGCAACTGCGGAACCAATCCCGGCATTTGAATATGCTTCAGGTGCGAAAAATGTTGCAAGGTCTGACCAGGGTTCAGGCCGAACTCGATAGTAATGTCAGTCCGAGGTTAGCGGTGGGCGATTTACTGCTCAACCAGCTACCCCGCTTGAGTACGATTTAAATATATGTTTATTAGCGAAGAAATATCAGGGCGCCCGGTGGCGGTACGGCTAACCAGTGCCGGACCGCTTTTTTATTACCAGGCGGCAGACCTGGACCTGTTCCCCGGCGACCGGGTGCTGGTCGAAACCGGGCCAGACCAGGGAACAACAATTGCAACGGTTATTTTGACCGGAGCCATTCTGGAAGTGGCCGATTTTGAACAGCCGCTCCCCAGGATAATCGAACGGCTGGAAAACCGGCCATCCCAGGCAAGCCCGGCGGTTGGGCCACCGGTCGTGAAAATGCCTTGTAACCGGCAACCCTGTTGTCAAAACTGGCAAAGCCGTTTTAATCCTGCCGGGACCGGTTGTACGTTATTAATATGTACGGCTCGGTTCGAGCCGGGTCTTTATCAACAGATGCGGCAAGGTCTGCCGGAAACCGGTGAACGCTTATGCGGTCCGGTCGGGACGAAACCGGTGCCTAGTAACAAGGATATATCTTAAAATGTTTGAAGCGGTAATTTTTGACCTCGACGGTCTGCTGGTGGATAGCGAAGCCTGTCAACTGGCAGCCTGGAACCAGTACCTGAAGCAATTTGAGGTCCAACTGGAAGACCGGGAGGCCGGTTTGTTGCTCGACCGGCGCGATTTTGATAATGCCGAGCTTTTCCGCCGTCGCTATGATCTGGCGGTTGACCCACTCACGATTATGGAACAACACCAGGAAATTTTGCTGGAAATGGCCGAACAGATACAGATTCAGCCCGGTGCTTACGAACTGATCGAAATGCTAAAATTTAACGAGCTGCGGTTGGCGATTGTCAGTGCCGGTTCGCGCGAATATATCTACGCCGTGACCGACCGGCTGGGTCTGGAAGAAACTTTCGATGTAATTGTGGCCGGGGATATGATCGATTTGAGCAAACCAAACCCGATGCCTTTTCTGGCCTGTGCCGAAACCTTTGCGATTCATCCCGTTAATTGTCTGGTGCTGGAGGATTCGCGGTTGGGCGTCGAATCAGCCATGAACGCCGAAATGAAAGTTATCTGCGTGCCGGGTCCCTCTACCGAACGCTGGCGAATAACCGGGGCCAATATGGTTTTGACCAGCCTGGACGACATCAATATGCCGGTGCTGCGCTCGATCTGGAGCGATAACGGGCCGACCCTGCAACCGCAAAGACAGCTTCAACCGGAAAGACGCTCCAGGCCTTTTCGCTATTAATTGCCGGTTAGCGGCCTGATAGAGAGTTTGGGTTGCTCTGACAAAAAGTCACTTTTATTTTTTATCTATCGATGTTATAATTGTTTTCAATGGAAAAGGTTTCCTGAATAATAAAAAAGTATCGAGGCTAATAGCAACATGGTTGGACTTGACCTGCAAAAGTTACAAATTTTCTGTGAAGTAGCTCGCCAGCGGAGTTTTACCCGCGCCGCCGAAAGTTTATATCTCACACAACCCACCGTCAGCCAGCAAATTCAGGCCCTGGAACGCCAGATGAAAGTTCGGCTCTTTGAGCGGCTGGCTAAGGAAGTCTACCTGACCGAATCGGGTCAGGTGTTGTACGATAAGGCGGCTACTTTGCTGCATATGGCCCAGGAAGCCGAACTGGCCGTCCGGGAGGCCGCTGGTATCTCGGCGGGAAAACTGTCCCTGGGGGTCGGAGTGACTCTGGCAACCTACGTATTACCCGAACTGCTCCGCCGCTTTAATAACACCTACATCACCCAGACAAATAGTAATCCAAACAATGGTTTTACCCCGGTAAAGTTTGATATAACACTTGGTAACAGCGAAACTCTGGCTCACAAACTTCTCAAGAACGAAGTCGATCTGGCCCTGCTAGGCTCACCTCTCGAACCGCACCCACTTCTTGAATTACATCCCTTCCTGGAAGACAAACTGATTATGGTCGTTTCGGCGGATGATAGCTGGGCGATTGAGGGTCGTACCTCGATCAATCTTAGCGAAATCGGCAACCGCCCGCTATTGATCCGGGAAAGAGGCTCGGCCCTCCAGGCTTTTGTCGAGCGGATGCTGGATGTCGGCCACGTTCATCCCGACCAGTATTTGATAATGGCAAACCTGGAAGCGATCAAGCGAAGTGTTGAAATCGGGCTGGGAGCGGCGATTGTACCGGCTCTATCGGTCAAACGCGAACTTGAGGCGCACCGGTTGCACTCCCTCAATATTGATGGGGTGGAGGTTGGCCGGACCTTTATTTACGCTCATCACAAGGACAAAGAAATGACTCGCCCGGCCAAAGCTTTCCTTGAACTGGTGAAAGCTTATCCCAGTATGCAACCCGGCGAACTAACCGAGGTTGTGGCCGTCAGCTAGCCCAAAACCCATTTGCTTTGCTTTGATTTCGCCAGAGTGCGACCGGCTTCTGCTGATAAGAATTGTTTGCTCATAGTGATTGCCGGGTTTTTTGCACTTTGCCCTGTACTCTTTAACCCACTATCTAACTTTCACACCACATTTTTCCAGCGTTTTATTTCCCCCTTTCAAAATTACCAACTGGCAACCAAAAGCCGGTCTGTTGGGTTATAATAAGCAAAACGAACAACCGGCCTACCAGCCTGGAAAATTATAACGGGAGATTGGAATGCGCCAGGTACGATGGCAGATAGGGACCTTGAGCGGTTGGTGGTTGATGGCACTGGTCATCAGCTTGACTCTGATCGGTTGGCCTGAACCGGTGGCGGCGAACGATGCTTGCCCGCCGAGCGTAATCTGTCCAGCGAAAGTGTCAAGCGGTGCGCGAGCGAATGCGCTACCGGTCGCCGCCGGAAGCGGTATAACTCTGAGCGTAGAAGCCGGGATCGGTGGTTATGCCCGCACCGGCAGTTGGCTGCCCTTATACCTCAATCTGGAAAATAAAGGGCCAAAAATTAGCGGCGAACTGGCGATCAGTCTGACCGCCGGGCCAAGTGTTCCCAACCCCAATAATTCTTCAACTTCTAATTCCAATCCCAATTATATTCCCGGTTCCTCCAACGGCAGTTACCAGTATGGAGCCAGGCAGCTTGAACTCTATACCAGTCTTTATGTGCAGCCGCTCGACCTCGCCAACGGAGCGCGTAAACAACTGACAATGTATATTCCGCTAACCACTTACGAATTGTTCAGCCAGAAAGTGCAGGTAGAGTTAGAGGGTAGCCAGGGAGGCGAACAGCAATTGCTGGCGAGCGCAGAAGCACCGGTGAAATCTTTGTTAAATCAGGCGTTAGTCGGCCTGTTATCGCCCACGCCTGAATTATTTCAGAGCTTCGACAATATCCTGATCGGTCAGCCGGGGGGTAACAATTCCAATCAAACCCAGAAAACCGGCCCAATGATCCACCTCGCCCTGGCCCAGTTGGATGCCGCCCGTTTACCGGCGATTGGTCAGGCCCTTGGCTCGATGAACGCGCTATTAGTCCACGATTTTGACCTGACTACTCTATCGCCGCAACAAGGGGTATCGCTGGAAAGTTGGGTCCGGGGGGGTGGATCGCTCATCATATCCGGTGGAGCGGGGGGTCTACGGAGCCTCAAAAGTCTGCCCCAGGCTTTGCTACCGGTTAACTTGCCCGGCCCCCAGGATTTGCTGCCACTTGGCAACGCCGACCGGGCCAGTCTTGAAAATATGGGTGGCGCAGCCTTAGCTGATAATAACGCCGGGGTCAGCTATTTGCTCAACCTCAAACCGGTACCGGATAGCCGGGTAATCCTGAAAGGCGATCAAACTCCGCTGATTGTCGGTATGCGCCGGGGAAGCGGGTCGGTGGTGACGACAGCCTTCGATCTGGTCGAGCGTCGCTTTACCAACTGGGATGGTTCCTCGATGCTCTGGAGTAACTTGCTGGGAAGTTCGATCTGGAACGAGGCCAGCCAGGGTCATATTTACAGCAATTACGGCCTGAGTAACAACCTTCTTAACGGTGGAGTAACCAGCATCCTGACCAATATTCCGGGCGTTACCATCCCATCCCTGAAAATTGTTGGTTTGCTGGCCCTGCTTTATATTCTGGTGGTCGGCCCGGTCAACTATCTAGTCCTGAAGCGGTTGGGCCGCCGCGAATTAAGCTGGCTGACTTTGCCCACCCTGACCATTGTCTTTGCGGTGGGTATATATGTTTTTGCGCTGCGGGACAAAGGGACCGATATTATTACTTCTTCGGTTAATATTGTCCGGTTGGATAGCCGCGACACCGTAAGTGGGCCGTTCGACAAATCGGCCCTGGGTATGGTGGGGGTTTTTGCCCCCAATAATAATAGCTACCGGCTGGAGTTGCCGCCTAACAGTCTGGTTTCGGCGGTACCCAGCTATTTGCCAAACCCGCTTCAGTCGCTGCCGGTAGGGTCAAACGGCCAGCTACCCACCCCACGACCTCAACCTAACTATCAGCCGCCGGTCGGTTTACGCATTATTCAGGGCGATACTCCGCAGGTGGATTTGTTGGGTATGTCCCAGTGGAGCTTCAGGAGCGTGCTGGTCGAAGGAACGGTTCACCTGGCCGGGACGCTAAGTGCCGATCTGGTACAATCGAATGGGCGGATTCAGGGCACCGTGACCAATCATACCGGTCAAACTCTCGAAGATGTGACGGTAATAAGCAATTTTGGGTTTTTCAAGCTGCCCACCGATCTAGCCAACCAGGCTTCCGCCCCGGTCGATTTCCCCAACGTTTTTGGTCAGCCGAGCAATATCGCTTCCACTTTCAAGGGAGTTTCTTACAATACTTATCCGAACAGCCAGATTAATATGTCGGCCAACGATCATACCGAGGCCCGCAAACGCGATTTGCTTACCCTGATGTACAACTCGCTACCCAGTAGCAGCGTGCCGGGTTATGCCGGGCCGAGTGCCGTACCCGTAACCTACCAGGTCGCCCTGGTCGGCTGGCTGGAAAAACCGGTTTTGCAATACAAAGTTAATGGTCGCCAGGTTGGTGGCAACGACCTGACGATGTTTGTTTCGGAGGCGTTGCTCGACCCAGCCCGCAGTACCGAATTGCTGCCCGGTCTGGTGCGGGGAAGTGTAATTGATAAACAGGAAGTCCTCTCCACCGCGCCACTGGCCTCGGCCAACCAGCCAACCAACGGCCCACCTCGCCCCTCGGTATTGCCGGGTGGGGCCTCGCTGGAGGTCGGGCAGCTTACGGTTGAATACAGCCTGAGCAGTCTGGCAGGCCGGGTGCCAAACCGGCTGGTGCTGGAATCGCCGGGCTATTTGTACCGCAAAAACACCTATGGGGTACAACCGGTTCCGCGCTATAGCGTTTCGCTCTACAATTACAAAACCGGTAAATGGGATGTCGTCCCGGTGATTTTGGCTCCGGCGGCCTGTCTGGATGTAATTTCGGCCTACCAGGGCGGCCCGGTGACGGCCCCGATCAGCTCTTTCAATTTGAATGCGGTCAGTGGGCAGGTCAGCCCGGCCTGTCAGGCGGCGGTGCGGGGAATAGGCTCCGGTCTGTCTCCGACTGTAACTCAACCGCCGTCCACCCCGCTCACCCCGCTCACACCCACGCTCGGCCAGCCAACCGTTACTCCCGGCAATTCGGCCACCGCCGGTTTGCGCTTAACTATGACGGCTTTTGCCGGAGCGACCCCGGTGCCGATTCTTAATTATGCCAACGGCCCGGCAGATAATTTTGTGGTGCTGGAAAGTGGACCAAATTTCAATCTGGCCGCTTATTTTTCGCCGGATGATAAGCTTCAGGTGCGCTATAGCCGGGATACAGCCTCCAGCGACATTATGTACTGGTACTATTTTACGATAGGCTACCGGCTCAAATCCTGATGACCGGTTGATTTAGGTAAAACAGGAGTAACTACACAGCCCCTTGACGAAGCTGTTAATTTTAACATATGAGTTTAGCTGGTCGCAGGAAAGTATCTGAGGAAGGCGGTTTAGAAGAATTGGGACTATTCAAGTTTAATTGAACCTCAAGCTGGGCCACTCGCTCCAGGGCTTGAGTGAGTTGGCTCTTGATAGCAGTATTTTCGGCTTCGAGTTGTTGTTTTCTTTCTAAAAAACGCACTCTACGTAAAGTCAGTGGTACAAAGCCCGGTGCCCAGCCTGGTCACGAAGGTCACATCCTGAGTTGGAATGAAACTCCCGACAAAATTGTAGACCATCTACCCGATCAGACTCTCAAAGTGGCTTAAGTGAAGGCACTTTGAACGAGTGGCATAGTCGCTACGATAATTTAAAGGCCCAGGCTTTAGCGGCCAATCCCCCACCAGAGGGAGGCTGGCCCGGCAATAAGCGCGGTCGGCCTAAACAAAGCAAAGCCAAGAACTTAATAGACCGCTTACAAGTTCGGTGGCGAGAAGTCTTAGCTTTCGCCTATGATTTTAAGGTGCCCTTTGATAACAACCAGGCTGAACGGGACCTAAGAATGATAAGGTTCAGCAAAAAGTGCCGGGTGGCTTTCGCAGTGAGGATGGAGCGAGTTGGTTTTGTCGTATCCGCAGTTACATTTCGACCTTACGCAAGCAGGGGCAAAGTGCTTATTATGCCTTAAAACAGGCTTTTATGGGTCAGCCCTGGCTGTCGGCTTTACCCCCTGTGTAGTTACAAATTAATAGTAGTTAGAATTCCAGGGATTGATTAGATTTTGCAAGCTTTTTTTTTCCACTCCTGTTATACTAGATTTTAATTAGCGAGTAATGGGCGAGGTAGCGTTTGGATATAAACGAATTGGAATTTAATACTATAACTCACGAAGATGCCAAATTAGGGGATTTTCTTACCTATGCCCCGGTGTTACTCCGCGCCCAGAGCCGCCGGGTAGTCGCCGAATCACTGGTTACTGCTACCGCCGACCTCATTCCTGAGCTTAGTTTCTGCGGTTTATTGCTACTTAACGAAACCGGCCTGGTTGAGTCCTTGATCGCCTACCGCGACGAACGTCTACTTCGCACCGAAGAAACCAGTCGCATCCTCAAACAATTGTTGGTAGTCCAGTCTTTCAATCCCGACCTGCCGCTTCCGGCTGCCAAACGCTTGCTAGATGAACCGCTAGCCAAAGTGATGTCGGCCAGCCAGCTTTATCTTAGCCCGGCCAAGACCCCCAGCCGCCGCTTTGGCTACCTGCTGATTGGTTGTCACGCCGACCTGTCCTCGCCCGGTTCACAATACATGGGTGCCTTATCCGAACTGGCCGGCATTGCCCTCGATAATGCCATGCGCTTTGATGACCTCAAAGAAGCCGCCCACGACATGAGTCTGGTCAACGAAATGGCTGCCTCGCTGGCGGCCAGCCTGAATGGGGAAGAACTTTTCAACAGCTTTGCCAGCCGTCTATCGGATATTGTCCCGCTCGAACAGGCTAACCTTATTTTGCTGCCCCCGCTCGGCACTACCTACAACTTTACTTTTAGCTGGAACGGCCCATCCGGGCATACCCGTCGCCTCTATCTCAAAGACCTGGAACTCACCGGCAGTCCTTACGAAGAAGCCATCAACCGTCACGAAATAATCACCGGTAACTGGAATGCCATCCAGTCCTCCGGTGTTCCGTCGGAAATAAATATTTTTGGCCCGCCGTATCAATCTCAGATGATCATCCCGCTCATGGCAAAACGTCAGGTGGTCGGAGCAGTGATACTCTCCACTCGCGCCGTCGGAGCCTATGCCGAAGAACACCTGCGCCGCTCGTTGCTCGAAAAACTGGCGGCCTTATTTGCCCTGGCCCTTCTCAATAGCCGTCTTTACGAGGAAAAACAGCTCTCCGCCGAGTTCGATTCCCGCATCGGCGTTTATAATCACGATTTCTTTGACCGCGAACTGACCAACCAGATGCACAAAGCCCGCCGCAATGAATACCGGCTCGGTCTGATGATGATCGATATGGATAACCTTAAACTGGTCAACGACCAATACGGGCACCTGGCCGGAGATGCCGCCCTCCGGCATATCGCCATCTTGATCAGCCGGACCGTTCGGACCACCGACGTGGTGGCTCGTTATGGCGGCGATGAATTTGGGGTTCTGCTGCCAGGTTGTACCCCTCTTGGTCTGGAAGTCGTAGCTGAGAAAACTCGTCGGGCCATCCGCTCTACTCCTCTGATTTTGGAAACCGGCCAGCATATCAAGCTTACCGTCAGCATCGGGGCCGTCTTATGTCCCGAAGAAGCACTCAACCCCCGCGAACTGATCCAGCAAGCCGATGCTGCCATGTATGTCGCCAAAAGCCACCGCGATCAGGTTCGTATCGGACTGGAAGCCCGGTTGCCAAGCGTTTCCGAACAAGATTTGCTCGGTCAGGTCGAACACACCCTTAGTGGCCTCGAACAAAGTATCATTGACGCGCCTACCCAGGAAGAGTATGAACAAATTCTGCTTTCGCTCGGTACCGCTACCAACACCGTTGAAGGCCGGGTTATTCACGAGCTGGCTGGCCGTCTCAACGAAGCCCTTCGCCAGCTCAACGATGCCACTGAAACTATCAGCCGGTTGAAGCAGGGCCTTAACCGCAACCTGCAACTGATTGCGCAACTCGTCGAGCGGCGCGAACCGTTTCTGGCTGGCGGGGTGGAAAAGCTGGTAAAACTGGTCCGGTTGCTCGGCGAGAAAATCGCCCTCACCGAAGAAGAAGTTAACGAACTCGAAGCCGCCGCCTGGTTATCCAATCTGGGCCGCCTGGAAATCCCCGAAACCGTCTGGAACCGGCCCGGCCCGCTTACCGCCCAAGAATGGAAAAAGGTCCGCCGTCTACCCCAGGAAGCCTTCAAACTGCTGGGCCTCCTCGACGACCTCCTGACCCCCGGTACCCTGACCGCTCTCCATTTTCAGCGCGAACGAATGGACGGCACTGGCTACCCGAAACGGCTTTCCGGCGAAGAAATTCCACGCCTGGCCCGTGTGCTTGGGTTGGCCTCCGGTCTGGTCGCTATGTCGCAACCCCGCTCATTCCGGCCTGCGCTGGGCCTGGCCGAATGTCATACCCAGCTTGAACGGGCCGCCGGTCGCCAGTGGGACAGCGATCTGGCAAATATTTTGCATGAAATGCTAAAAAGCCCGGTCCTTGACTTTCTCGACCTGGCCTAATATTGTTTTTTAATTTAACCTTGTGATTACTAATGATAGCAATGATTCACCGGAGACTTCCCTGATGAGCAAAGCTGAAAGCCTTGAACCCCCCATAGACTCTAGCGAACCGCCTACCGAACAGGATTTGCTGCGAGACCGCTTCTTTTCCTACATCTTCCACGAGCTTCGCACCCCTTTGACGGTAATTCACAGCTACGCCCAAATTCTGCAAATCAAATTGCCTAATTCGCCCGAATATGCCAGCCAGCGTCGCATCACCGAGCAGATGGTTGGTCAGGGCGACGAGATGGTCGAAATGATTGAAGAACTTCTGGAAGCCAGCCGCATTCCGCTCGGACGACTTAATCTCGATCTGGTCGGATATGACTTTGCCGAATTACTGGAAGGCTTGCTCGAACATCTCAAACCGGCCTACCGGGAACTGCTTACCTGGGAAACCTTATCTGGCCCGATCCCGGTTCTGGCCGAAGGTCCTCGCCTCGAACGCGCCCTGGCGGCCACAATCAATTTTGCTTGTCAGGCCAACGATGCCCAGCCTCTCCACTTCTGGCTCCAGCGCAATAACCAGGGCCATCAGCTACAAATATTTATCCCGACCCCCCACTGGCAACCTACCGAAGCCGAGGCCGCCGAATTATTCGATCTCTATCGCCCGGTCCGCGAGGATAACTCGGTTCGCAATATCTTGCGGGCGGGCAAACTCGACATTAGTTTGTTTGTAGCGCGCGGCCTGATCGAAGGTCATCTGGGCAGTTTGGTCTTCGATCACGCCTTACCTGGTTTTGTGGTGTCCCTGCCGCTAGTAGCCTGACCTGAACAAGCCCAGGCTGGTTTTCCCCGCCATATACGGTTGGAGTGCCACCGGCACCCGGATCGACCCATCGGCTTGCTGGTGATTTTCCAGAAACGGCACCAGAATGCGGGGAGTGGCAATCGCCGTATTATTGAGGGTATAGCAAAATTGGACTTTTCCATCGCCATCCCGGTAACGCAAGCTCGTCCGGCGGGCCTGCCAATCGCCCAGGCTCGAACAGGAATGGGTCTCGCGGTATTTTTGCTCGCTGGGCACCCAGCTTTCTATATCGTGCATCTTCACCTTACCGGCGCCCATATCGCCCGTGCAGACCTCTACAATCCGGTAGGGCAGTTCTAAGGCCTGCAAGATTTCTTCGGCATTCCCCAAAATCTGGGTGTGCCAGCGGCTCATTTCCGCCGGGTCGTTGCGACACAAAATATACTGTTCTACCTTTGTAAACTGGTGAACTCGGATCAACCCGCGTACATCGCGGCCCCCGCTGCCAGCCTCACGCCGGAAACAGGGTGAAATCGCTGCATAGGTAAACGGCAAATCTTTTTCATCCAGAATCTCACCACCGTGCAGCGAATTTGTTGGTACTTCCGCCGTTCCCGACAAATACAACTCGTCCGCCGGTAAATAGTAAACCTGATCGCGTCCGGTCGGGAAGTGGCCGGTACCCTCATAAGCAAAATCGCGCGCCATCGAGGGCATGGACATAACCGTAAAACCTTTTTCCATTAGCCGGTCGAGGGCAAAGCGGTGCAGGGCCAGTTCCAGGATCGCCATTTCATTTTTAAGCACAAAACTCCGGCTACCCGCCACCCGCGCTATGCGCTCAAACTCGGCCCAGTTATGCTTCTCCAGAATCTGCACATGATCGAGCGGGGTAAAATCGAAGTGCGGAAGTTCACCCCATCGGCTGACTTCGACATTCTCGCTATCGTCCTTACCCACCGGCACGTCGTCCGCCGGGATATTCGGCACCAGCAACAACAACTGCCGCAATTTTTCCTCGGCTTCGCGCAGTGCCGGTTCTAGCCGCTTTAACTCCTCACCAATCGCCTTGCCTCGCTCGATAATCACCGGGCGTTCTTCCGGCGTGGCCTTCCCCATCTTTTTGGAATTGCTGTTCTTTTCCTCGTTCAACAACTGAATTTCCCGTTTAAGCTGGGCCACCTCTTTATCCACTGTCAGCAGATCGTCCAGGTTCAACTCAACACGCTTCACCTGAATCGCCCAGCGTACCTTTTCGCTATTTTCGCGGATAAATTTCAAGTCTAGCATTACTCTCCCCTTCAAATTTCTTATAAAAACAAAAAACGCCGCGCCCTTTGACTTACTTTCAAAGGACGAGCGCATATCGCACACCCGTGATACCACCTCTGTTCGCTGCCCGGTCGCCCGCACAGCCTCGCCCGGTATCGCTACCGGCCTCCTGTAACGGGAAGGCCCGGCCCACAGTTACTCTAGCCTTACAGCTATTTAGTCGGGGCGACTGACGAGGGGAACCAGGATCGGGGGAAGGTAGCCTTGCACCAACCGGCTAACTCTCTGCAAACTTCCGACCCACCCGGCAAATCTCGCCTTAGCGTCTTTCACAAATCTTCAACTAACCTCATCATACCCGATCAGAACGCGGGAATCAAGCAGGATTTAAGTCTTTTGCCTTCCGGCCTTTGCTGTTCCCGAATCCGAATCGGGTATACCTGGCAAAATTAGCGGGATAGAAAAAAGCTGAACGGGTAGAAAGGTTCAGCTTTTTATAAGGTGACTTACAGCAGACCGGTTTAGCGACCGATGATGAGGGTCAGCACCAGCAGGGCCACAATCATCACCACCGTCAGGATAAATACGGTCAGCAGATCGGTGCGGATGTAGGCATACTCCTCATCACGGGTGAGAACCGGTTGTCGATTGACCGGGCTGGTCGTGCGGCGACCGATGGGGCGGCGACTGGCCGGGGCAATGGTACCGGAAGATGGCCGGGACAGCAGCGTTGAATTAGCAGTAGTCCGGGTACCGGCTTCACGAACCAGTTTAGGCTCAGTTTCTTTTAACGGGGCGTCTAGCTGAGGCGCATCGTAAATCCCGTGACCATTGGTGGTGGCGTTCTGTAGCGGACCGGCAGTTACGTCCAGGCTACTGGAATTTAAAGATAAGTTACTGGTGGTCAAATCAACCAACGGTTGGGCGACATTTTTACGTTCGCCACCCGTCGTCGCGCTCCTCTGAGCCTCGAGCGCACGAGCCGAGCGGCTCGTTTTCTTGGGCATAACTACTACTCCTCTTTCCTATAAAAGTCTGAGTCGGACTTAACTCGGCGTAATACAAACAACAATTCCTTTAGCCTTGTTATTATACTGTTTTTAACCTCATTTCGCAACCAACTTTTAACCTTCGTGGTGCATCATCATTCCTAGGTTTCCCTGAGCCACCTGAATTTTACACCGGCAATCGATAAAAATTGCCAACCAGGCATAAAAAAGCCGCTCCGGTTAAGAAGCGGCCTTGTTTGATTTCCCTGGTCCGGCAAGGATTAGAACCAACTTTTACTGTATAACTATATCGTCATACAGGGTATAGGTTGGGTCCCCGGCGTAGTTGTCATCGTGCGAAATAAGCGTAAGAGTATACGAATGTCCCGCTACGATGCTGGTGGTTACGTTAGTCCACACTGCGGTTTTGGTGCAGGTTTTGGCAAGGATAGTGGTAGTAGTGTTGGAAGTATTATCCTTGAGGGTGGCCGTCGCCCAGTCGTATGTCACCGTGTCGGGACAGGTATTGGCATACCACAGGCTGAGTTTGGTGGCCCCGGCAGAAGCGGTAAAGGTCTGGGTAATCGAACTATCGCCATTGGTAGCGTTGGTTGCACCCAACCGGGCAGCGTAGGTGCCGCTATGCGCCCCGCTACTTACGACACTTGTTGTGCCCGCCGAGGTCCAACTGGAAAGGCTACCGGTTTCAAAACCACCGTTTACGACGCCGGTTGGCGGGGGAGCGGCAGTAGTAATTGCTACATCGTCGTAAAGTGTGTAGGTTGGGTCCCCGGCGTAGTTGTCATCGTGCGAGACAAGAGTAAGCGTGTAACTGTGTCCGGCGGTTAGGGCTGCCGTAACCTGGGTCCAGGTATTAGTATTGGTACAGGTTTTGGCAAGGACAGTGCTGGTAGTGTTGGAGGTGTTGTCCTTGAGGGTCGCTGTCGCCCAGTCGTATGTCACCGTGTCGGGACATTTTAGGTTGTACCAGAAACTTAACCCGGTACCCCCGGTTGGCGCGGTAAAGGTTTGCAAGATCGAACTATCACCACTGGTGGGGGTAGTTGCGCCTACGATAGCGGCGTAGGTACCACTGTGCGCTCCACTGCTCACAACACTCGTCGAGCCTGCCGAGGTCCAGCCACTCAGGCTACCTGTTTCAAAACCACCGTTGGTAAGGCCCCCACCGGTGGTTGTACCGGTAACGGTCAGGTTGACGCTGGTAGTATGGGTCGCAGTCGCGCTGGTGCCGGTAACGGTCAGGCTGTAAGTGCCCGGTGCCGCCGTCCCGCTATTGATGGTCAGCGTGGAAGAACCGCCGGAGTTAACCGAGGTCGGGTTGAAACTGGCGGTCGCACCGGCTGGAACCCCGCTCACACTCAGCGAAACCGATTGCGCCGATCCACTGGTAATCGCGGTGCTGATAGTGCTGGTCCCACTGGCTCCCTGGGATACACTGAGGCTGGTCGGGCTGGCACTGATCGAGAAGTCGTTAGTTGGTGGAACGCCACCACAACTGGGAAATTTGAAAGACGCGATCCGGGTACTCCAATTGAAAGTACCGTTGGCCGGAATGTACTCGTTGGTATACCAGAAAGTACAATCGTCGGAGGGGTCAATCGACATAGTGCTGTAATCACCCCAGCGACTGAGCGTAGTAGTCTGGGAACCGCCACCACTAATGACGGTGCCTTCTCCCTGACCCATAACCCCTTGCGCATCGCCTACCAGCCGTCCGGTGTAAGCAATCGCCGGGTGGAGCGAGGAACCGGAAAGGCTAAAACCCATCGCCATATCGCCCGATTTATCCATCGCAATACTACCCATCCAGCGATAGTTGGCATCGGGAGCGTAGGTACCCTGCTGGAAAACCGAGAGGGCACCGCCGCTCGGTCGCAGCTCGTACCAGCGCACACCGGTTGAAGAACCGGCGGTCACATTGTGGTCTACTACCAGAGCCTCGTGGTCGCCAAAATTGCGATAGGCCAGGCGGTACATTAAGCGGTCGGCCAGCGAGTCAAGTTGTTGGGTAGTCCCGGACTGCGGGATACATGTACCACCGCTGCCACAGGCCTCGGCGTAGGTATTGACACTCAGCGCGGTAGGTCCGGTGAGAGTAGAGTTGGCCGGAGTAGTAAAATCGGTATGGAATTTCCAGTAAGCCAGACTGCTGGTAGTAGTCCCCAGGCCGACAATCCACTCAGGCGAACCGGTTGGGGGAGAAGTGGCACCATCCAGGGTAGCCGGTAAAATTCCCCCATAGCTCGTACCTACGCCGAAAGTTATCTGCGTAGCCGGTTGGCCCAGCAACATTTTGGACCGGTCGAAAACTCCGGTTCGGGCACCCAAAAAGGTGGTACCGGCGGCATTAAACTCATTGGTAGTAAAGTAATAACCGTCCGGCCATACTCCAAATTTTGGATAATCCGGGAAATTAGCATAAGGAAATGAATAGCGATAGTAACTGCCGGTCGGGTCGGGGGTGGTCGAGACGGCGGCGCAGAGCAGGAAGGGCGTTGTAGTGCCATTAGCTCCCGTAATCGCAAACTGTGTGATTACCCAGCGGTCGGCCAGGCGGTCATAAAGTACCACCGGGTCGCCGTCATTAGTAGTCTGGCATAGACCACCAAAGCCGCTCCAAACAGTATTGATCGGTACGGGGCCATACAGTACGGTTCCGCTCTTATTAAAGACTGCAAAGCTGGTGTTCACCGACTGCACGAAATGGTTGGGTCCAACTGCACCGTTGGTATCGGGTGGGGCAGAGGCCACGCTAAAAGTACCTTGCGGTCCGGAAAAGCCGTTCCCAATGCCTGCAAAGTTGGTAGCCGTCGAAGGGGCACGGACACTGCTGGGCGTACTCTGGATACCGGCTGTACCGGCATTAGGATTGGATGGACGAGGAACCTTTTTCAACTTCTTCTCTTTGTGGGGCTTGTCGTCATCCAGTGGCGGGGTAATTTGGGTCAGGGGGGGTGAAGTGTCGTTCTTGATCGAGGCAGTCACCTGTGGGGTGGGTTCCCCGGCAGCTGCTGTGAATGATACCGGCAGGAAAGCTGTGAGCAAAGCAAAGATCGTCAACAAGGTTCCCTGGCGCACCAAAATCCGCCTGGTAGACACAAAAAGTCTATGCATCATTTCAACTCCTAAATTTTAGAAACCAAAAGTACAAACGAGAAGGAAACTGAACACTCAGATCCAAAGTAGGCTTTACTTCAGGTAAAAACCAGGCTGAAAAGTTATAGTTGGGCGGAAGTTAGACAGAAGTTAAAAGTTGATTTAATAGAATCGAGCCGTTTTAACTTAATTATTGTAAAGCAAATATTCGCTTAGCGGCAACAAACCAATTACATCTGTTAACCATTTGGATTTGGGAAGTACACGAGCTAGTAAAGTTATACAATATTTTTACTTTTTTGGCAAGATCGAAACTATTCTAATTCTCTACTTTTTCGATTACTACTTGCTAGCAGCTATTATAATTTGGCTTTGAGAAAGTGAAAAATAGCTACCCTTTAAGGCGAACAAACAGCCTTAATGCGTTTCGCTTGCGGCTACCAGTAGTTTTATTTATTTGCGAAACGTACAGGTGGGTTAGCCTTTGGCTACCGGAAGAGAAATGAAGAAGGTCGTACCCTGACCGACCCGGCTATTGACCCATACCCGGCCACCCTGGGCCTCGGCCAGGGCCTTTACAATTGCCAGGCCCAACCCGGTTCCGCCGCTATCACGGGTGCGACTCTGGTCCACCCGGTAGAACCGTTCAAACAGGTGCGGCCAGTGTTCCGGCGCGATACCCTGCCCGGTATCAGTCACTGCAAGCGTCACAAATTTTACCGGTCCGGCTTGAGGCCTTTCCCCGTTTCCCGGCCAGGCGGTCAGGCCAACTTTACCGCCGGACGGAGTATAGCGGAGGGCATTATCGAGCAGGTTACTCAGCATATGGCGGAGGGCATTGTGGTCGGCCAGTACCGGCGGTGTATTTTTATCGAGGAAAAATTCCAGCTTAATACTGGCGGAGCGGGCTTTGGGGTCGAAACGCTCCAACAGGCGCGGTAGCTCCTGGGCCAGCCTCAGTAATTGCGGTTGAAGGTTTTCCAACAGACCCTGGACATTTAGCCAGGTTCGCAATGAACCGACCATCCGATCCAATTCGGCTACGTCTTCGAGCACAATATCGTAGATCGCCTGTGGGTTGGCGGTGGCGCGCGGTAACTTATCACGCAGGGCTTCGATATGACCCTGGATCGAGGCCAACGGCGTTTTTAATTCGTGGGCCACATCACCCAGCAACCGGCGACGTTTAGCCTCGGCGTCATCCAACTGAGCGGCCATAAAATTAAAAGTCGCCGCGACCTGGCCGACTTCATCATCCCCACTGACCTGGACACGCTGTGAAAAATCGCCGCCGGCAATCGCCTGACTGACCCGCCGTAATTGTTCAAGTGGCCGGACGATCCGGCGGGTAATCAGCCAGCCGAGGATAAACGCAATCATGGCCGACATAAGGGCGACGACGGTAACAAGCCAAAAATAGCGGTCGATGAACTGGATCAACTTGGTCGCACCGGTCGTAAAAGGCCGGTCGTCCTGTAAGCTTTTTAGGGTTTGTTCCTTTAGCAAAGTTTTCTGGCGGGGTAGTAATGCTGAATTATCGATCCGGGTAATAATGTCTTTCTCATAGGTCGTTTCGATTTGCTCGAAAGCACCGGTAATTACCACCGAAGCCAGGCTTTGGTAGATCAATCCCCCAAAAATCGCGCTTAAAAAACTTACTACGACCATTGTAATGACGATCCGCCGTCTTAACGACGAAAAAAAAGCCGGTTTTGGCTTCCGAAGCACCATGTTCATCAGAAATACCTGCCAGTTTTGCTAAATTATAAGTTTACACTTCTCTTTATCGGAAGTTTTCCTATTGTGCCATATTTTTTGCAGAATTGGGGTTTTCTTGCGTTATCTTCACAATTCAACGGAGGGGTGGGTAGCGTATGCCGGGCTGGTTAGGATAGGATTGTCGGGTAGGCTGTAAATATAATGTGTGACACCGGTAATAAGTTACAAGTGATGTTGATTTATAACAAAAGTGAGTTTATTTTTACTCAATTTTTTTAATTTTTAGCTTGACCAGTGCCCAGCTATACCTGATCTATAACTACCGGCTGGCTAAAAAAGCCCAGACCGGTTGGCCTGGGCTTCTTGGATTTTTAGAGGGCTTTTCCGCTTAGGGGTAGCTGACTACCGTGACCGGAGCATCCGGGTTACTAATCGTCGACGAACCACCGGTGTCGTTAACCACGTGCAGGATACCACCCTTACCATGACTCGCATCCAGGAAGATCGTGAGCATATCGTGCAGACTACCGGCGGGTAGGGTGGTTGG
This sequence comes from Chloroflexia bacterium, assembly GCA_038322625.1. Classification (GTDB taxonomy): domain Bacteria; phylum Chloroflexota; class Chloroflexia; order Chloroheliales; family Chloroheliaceae; genus 54-19. The sequence goes on along the minus strand of JBBQGA010000053.1, from coordinate 11,477 downwards.
AACCTCAAAGGCGTGTGCCGCGAAGATGTCTACCCCCTGATTAAAGAAACTGTAGCTTCCCATGCCGTATCCGCTAAATTGTGTCACGTTGTCGGCCACCTTCAAAGCCGCCCAACCCTGTATGCCGTTGTGATTCCAGGCCGCCTGGTTCGGCGGATCGTAGGGTAGTTCGTTCTGGAAGAAAATAACTGTGCCGTTATTGCCCTTCCAGATCACTTCGTACTTCTGGTAGTGTTCCACGAACAGACCATACGCGGTGACGTTGGCACCGTTGACGATTAACCCGGTATCGGCGGTATTGAGGGTCCAACCGACCCCGTTGCCGTGATCGGCGCGCCAGGCCCATATATCGTCCAACAACACATTGTCGCTATTGATTATCAGGCTCGTGGTGGCCTTGCCTGGGTTAGCCCCACCGATGCGGAAGAACACGTCCGAAATCGTCGAGGGGTCGTTGGGGTCACTCTTCCAGTCGTTATGATCGTCGTTCTGCTCGTTGTTGTCCTCAGTATTGTTCTGGTCGTGGCTGGCGGCGTTTTGACTGATTGCGTCGCTATGTTTGTTGCCGTCGTGCTGGTCGCTGGCATCGCCCTGTTCGTCGTTTTGGTTGCTGCCCAATTGCAGCAGCACCGGCGAATTTACCGGCCCGGCGTCGAACAACAATCCGGCCAGCTTGACCCCCTTCACATCAGCCACTGACAATGCCACGTTGCCGTTATCCGGTATCAGGGTGGCGAAGCCCAGACCCAGCACCACTGTATCTGCCCGCTTGACTTTGATAGCTCGATCCAGGTGATACACGCCGGGTGTCAAGAGCAAATGCTTGCCGTTTTCTAGCTCCTTATTGATTTTTTTAACAGAATCGCCCGGTTTGGCAACGTAGAATTTGTCGATTGAGATCGATGTGCCCGCCGCCGGGCCATTGGTCCAGCTTGGACCTACCGAGTTGTGGCGAACCGCCGGGACAAAGACCGCGTATTTGCCGGCTGCATCGCTGTACAGGAACGGTTTCTCGCGGGTTATCGGGCTGGTAGGTAGCGTAGTATACGGGCCACAAACAACCGCCGGGGGATTCTTTGAATTATCGAGAACCTGCGGAAAACACTGGTCTGGCGCACCCTGTACCCCGGAAAAGACCTGGTTCCACACGCCGTTGGACCAGCCACCAATTTTACTATTCCGAACGAAGAATTGTTGCTGGGACCCGTTGATAATAAAACCGGTCTGGCTGTCGGCAATAAAGCCGCCACTGGCGAACGACGGACCAGAGCAGTAGTCCATCAGGGTCACGTTACCACCGGTAACATTGACCCGGCGCATGGGGGCCGCCTGCGAGACCGCCCAGAACTCGCCGCTATAACAGCCGAAGTTCGGTGTAGTCACATTGATAGTCAGGTTGGACAACGACCGCCAGAAGTTGTTAAGGGCGATACAACCGCTGCTATCGCACTGGTTGCGGACGTAAATAGACCCATTGATGACGACATCGGTGGGAGAGGCTCCCAAACCGGCCACCTCGGTGTAGTAGCCCACCTGGAAATTGAGGGGGTTAGTGGCGGTGCCGTAGGTGCCGGGCTTGAACAACAAAGCGTAACGCTCTGGTCCAAACTGGTTGGGCACTTGCTGATTGGCGATGGCATCGACGGTAGCCTGTATCTGACTGACCGGCATCGACGGGTCGAAAATCTTCACGTTTGGACCCAGATCAATTTGGGAAGGGCTGGCGGTGGGAGCTGCCGGCGTTGCAGCGTTGGAGTCAGTAGCATTTATGGCGAGTGCCAACAACAGCACCACCAATAGCCCTTTACTCACGGATTTGAGGTCAAGCATCAGGTTCTCCTTATTCTTCACTTTTCAACATTGAACGATCCAGGAAGGAAAAACGTTAACGCGATACCTGGTTCTTACTTGAGCAATACGGATATACCGGTTACTTAATTCATAATAGAATAGAGCATTTGAATAAGCAACCGGCAAAGTTAATAGGACTTTCGAGCCGTAGTTCTATAGTCGGGTCTATGTTCGCAGGAAATTACTGTACCAACGGCCACTATCTTTGATGATCCGGCGTTGAGTGGGATAATCCACATAAACTATGCCAAAGCGTTTCTCGTAGCCGTAGGCCCATTCAAAATTGTCTAAGAGGCTCCAGATAAAATACCCGGCTACCGGTGCGCCCTGCTGGATGGCTTTTAGAGTTGCCAAAAAGTGCTGCTGCAAATAGTCCAGTCTTTCCGGGTCATGCACGAAAGCTTCCCCCGCTTCTTCTTCCAGCTTATCCTCATAGGCCGCGCCGTTCTCGGTGATGTACAATTTTGGCACCTGGTAATCTTTATGGAGGCGCATCAGCAGGTTATAAAGTCCCTCCGGGTAAACTTCCCAGCCCATTGCGGTGTGTTGGGCTGTATCATTGTGGCGATTGAGAAACTCCATATTAGGCTGGTCGATCCATTCCACCGGTAAAGTGCGAAAATAGTAATTTACTCCCAGGAAATCTAGCGGAGCCGAAATAATCGCCATATCATCCGGTTCTACCGGCAAATGGGGGTTTAGCACCGCGTAAAGCTCCGGCGGGTATACTCCTTTGATCAGGGGGTCGAGGAACAGGCGATTATCCCACGCATCTTTGATCCGGGTCAGTTCTCCGGCGTTATCGTTGCCGGGGTCTACACTGTTAAAACTGAGAGTAATCCCGCACTCGGCCTCTGGCCGGGTTGCATTCTGGCGCAGCAGGGGCATCGCCAGGCCGTGAGCTAACAACAGATGGTGGGTGGCCCGGACCGCCTTATTCATGCTTTTCAGGCCTGGGGCGTGTTCGCCGCTCAGATAACCAAGTATGGCGGCTACGCCCGGTTCGTTTATTGTGATCCAACCTTTAACCCGGTCTCCCAGATGCCGCGAAACTATGTCGGCATAGTGAGCGAAATGATAAGCGGTCTCACGATTGGCCCAACCGCCTTTATCTTCGAGGACCTGGGGGAGGTCCCAGTGAAACAGAGTGGCGTATGGTTCTATCCCGGCGGCTAACAGTTCGTCAACCAATCGGGAGTAAAAATCAAGACCGGCCTGGTTGACTTCCCCGGTGCCTGCCGGGAGAATGCGGGACCAGCTAATCGAAAAACGGTAGCTGTTAAGGCCGATTTTACCCATTATAGCAACATCATCTTTGTAGCGATTGTAATGGTCACAGGCAATATCGCCGCTATCCCCGTTATCGATTTTACCCGGCGTATGCGAAAAAACGTCCCAGATACTGGGGCTGCGCCCGTCCTGGCTGATTGCGCCTTCGATCTGGTAAGAAGCCGTTGCCGTACCCCAGTAGAAGTTGGGTGGGAAGGCAGATTTTACAACTTCAAGTTTATTTTCGAGTGTCATTATTAACCTCCTGGTATCGGTTAAAAAGAAAATGAATTTTTATAAATAGAATGAGTTTCAGATTGTGCTAAAAGATATTCCAGTTAGAACCTTACTTTTCAACTCCGGTCTGGACCACACCCTGCATAAATTGACGCTGGGCAAAGAAGAACAATATAGCCGGGACAATCATAGTCAAGACGGCTGTCGCCATAGCCAGGGTGGGATGGGTGCCATAAGTGCCGACCAGTTTGGCGATACCGACCGAAATCGGGTACAAATCTTCTTTCCCGACCAGGTAGACTAGCGGACTAAAGTAATCATTCCAGGTATAGAAAAAGTGGAAAAGTGTGACCGCCGTAATCGCCGGTAGAGCCTGGGGCACGATGATCCGCACCAGGATCGAGAGGGGATTGGCTCCATCTATTTCGGCGGCTTCATCCAATTCTCGTGGAATTGCCATAATAAACTGGCGGAGCAAGAACACGTCGTAGGCGTTGGCGAAAAAAGCCGGTACCAGCAACGGTAGCCAGGTGCCGGTCCAACCGATCTTGCTAAACATAATATATAACGGAATAATTGTGGCCTGGGGTGGCAAAACTACTGTCGAAATCAGGATAACGAACAGTATATTTTTGCCCGGTATCCTGAAACGGGCGAAACCATAGGCCACCATAATACACGAAATAAGAGTGCCGATGGTGCTTATAATCGCAATAAAGAAAGTGTTGCGAAAGAGCAACGGAAAGTTAATATCGCGCCATGCAGTCGTGAAATTGTCCATCGTTGGAGAAAATTCGTATACCGGGTCGAGCGTGCGGTACCGACCGATCCAGTTAAAAACGCCTTTAGCCGGGTTATTGGGGTCAATAAAATTGGCATCTTCTCGAAACCCTTTGACTAAGGCCCACTGTTTTATTCCATCGCTGGTTGGAACGTTATATAGCGATAGATTCTGGTTGTTGTAACTGTAGGTGGTAATTTTGGCCGGCCAAAGCGGCGCGTTCTGGCTGGAAAGTTGAGACTCGGACTTAAACGCCACCGCCAACATATAGCCCAGTGGTAGCAGAAAAAGTAACATCAGCACCAAACCCAACAGAGTTACCAGGACCGTCGGGGCAATATCCCGGCGTTTAAGACTTCTGGTATTAAATTTGATCCGTACTGTACGGGCGGCCTGTTTCTGATTTATGGTTGCCATTGGCTCTTTCTCTTTCCTTCGCTACCTGAAAGTTTCCGGTACACCTAATTCCTGACCGGGTATCTTCGCCTTAGCTTTTTGTAACTGTTCAGTCTACCTGTTTCTAGGCGGGGTTAGTAGGGGTCGGGTACCCCCTGGGTGCCCTGCGGGGGGTACACAGGGGGTACCCCTGTTTAGCCCTCTCTTTCTTTTTCCCCCGTCCACTGGTGGCCCTGGGGAGGGGTCAGGGGTGGGGTCTAAATAGTTACAGCTTTTTTATATCTTTTGCGACGGCCCGGAGTTCGCTTTGACCGCGCGGGTCGCCGTTCAGTCTAAATAGTTACAGCTTTTTTATATCTTTTGCGACGGCTCGGCTGGTTTAACGTTCACCTTCAGCGTAGTAGACCGCTCTTTGAGCAAATCTAAACATAATTCCGGTCAGGATCATCACTATCACGAACAGCAACAAAGCCAGTGCGGAAGCGTAACCCATATTATTGAATATAAAAGCCTCCCGGTAGAAATGGAGGTTGTAAAACATCGTGGCACCCTGGGGGTCGCCGTTGCGTCCTCCAATCAGGAGGGCCACCACGAAGAACTGAAAGGCCGTAATTATGCTCAGGGTGACGTTGTAGAAAATGACCGGAGAAATCATCGGAATGGTAATACGGAAAAACCGACTGATCGCCCCGGCCCCGTCGAGGGTAGCCGCCTCGTACATTTCGGTTGGCACGCTTTGCAAAGCTCCCAGGTAAATCAACATTACGTTTCCAACAGCCCACAAGCCCAGCATATTCAACGCCGGCAGTGCCCAGTTAGGGTCACTAAGCCAGCGCGGTCCGTCGATGCCAAAGACTTTCAAGAGCAGGTTAATCCAGCCGGACTGAGGATTTAGTACGCCCTGAAAGACCAGCACCCCGGCCACAATCGGGATAACAGTTGGTAGAAAAAATAGAGTTCTAAACAAATTTGGGGCCATAAGGTGCTTTGAGTTGACCAGCACCGCAAAAAGCAGTGGCACGATAAGGGCGAGCGGTACCGCAATCAGGGCGTATTTGATGGTTACGCCGAGCGAATTAAGTAACTCCGGATCGGTAAATAAATGACCATAGTTATTTAGCCCGACAAAATTAAAGTTGCCAAATGCAAATTCTTTGGTTGCGTTGTAATCGGTAAACGAAAGAAAGAAAGTAAAGAAAATCGGCAGAAACTGGAAAGCCAGAAACCCGATAAACCAGGGTGAAAGGAAAAACAGACCCCACCTCAAACGCTTCAAGGCAATGCCGCTCTTTTCCTTTTTCAAACCACGTAACACCGCTTTATCAGTAGCCGACATCTGATATATCTCCTTGGATCAAGGTGCAGGTACCGCCCGGTAAAAGACAATACCTACACCTGCCTGAACTTAACTGCAAAGCCTATAATCTGAGCTTTTAGCTGAGATTTTTAGCCAAGCTTGTTACTGAGCGGCTTTAAATAGCCCATCCAGGGTCGCCTGGAATTTGTCTATTTCCTGTGTCATGTTCAGACCAGGGGTCTGATCCATCAACTTGCGGAACTTGGTAAAAGCGTCATTGGACTTGATGATGTTTGGTACATAAGATTCGTGGTTTGGCAAGTCCGGGTACTTCAACATCTCGTCGGCGACGGTCCAATCGACCTTATTGTTCCCAATCTGGCTATTCAGGGTCTTGAAGAATTCAGGCCGATCTTCGGGTTTGGCAGGCATACCACCGTAAATCTGATAGAGGTCTTTGTCAACCACCATTTTGCTCATCACTTTGAAAGCCAGTGCCTGGTTCTTGCTTTGTTTCAAAATCGCAAAGGTATCGCCGTGCAGCTTGGCCGTGATTTTGCCGTTGATCACCGGCATTACCGCAATATCCCAGTTTTGCTTTTTAATGTCAAAGCAGCACTTGTACCAACTATGGGTAGCCTGCATCGCCACGTTACCGGACTTCATGGGGTTGCCTTTGGCTAAGAGGTCACTGTTCTGGTAGTCGTCGTTGGGCGAAATGTGGGTTTTCCACATACTGTCGTAATACCACTGCCAGGCGGCTTTCCAGTTATCCGGGATTTTGGCAACCTTAGTATTAGCCGGGTCGTATGGTAAGCCTCCCCCAAACAGGGTAGCAATACCACGAGCATCGGTCGGTCCGTCGAAGAAGCCAAACTGTTTGATATTCTTGGCATCGAAATTGGAAGCGGTCGCATCGTTGCCTTTAGCGTCCACCGTCAGCTTTTGAGCCAGTTCCGTCATGGTATCGAGGTTCCAATCTTTGCCCTGGTATTTCTCGCCCACTTTGTGAGGAGGATACGGCAGTTTGGCCTCGTCAAACAGGTCTTTGTTGTAGTAGATGAAGCTGGGGAAAAGCGCGAAAGGAATCCCGACCAGTACGCCTTCGTCTTTCGTAAAGTCTATGAGGGCCGGATCGTATTTGCTGAGGTCGAAACCGGCTTGAGTAGCCAGCGGGGAAACATCCGCCCAGGCACCCTGGAAACTGGCCCGCCCGGCCTTGCCCACCGGACCTACAATATCGGGTCCGTTACCGGCAGCAATCTGAGCCTTGAGGGTATCGTAGGACTCAGGGTTGTGGACTACTTGCATGATAAGGCAAGCGTCAGTCTGGGACTTGTTGAACTTGTCGACCCAGACCTGTTCCAGCGCAATCGGATCGGTGTCGGCTCCGGCACCCAGCCCGATGTACCAGGTAATCTTTTGAGCACCTGAGGCGCAACCGGCACCGCTAGAAATAACGGTGGTCGGAACGGGGGTAGGCGCATTTGCGGCCGCAGTCGTAGCGACGGCAGTAGTTACAGCAGGAGTGGTGGCCGCAACGGCGGCAGTTGTTGCGACAGGAGCGGCAGTCGTCGTGGCGGGGGCGACAGCGGCAGTCGTGGCGGGGGCCGCAGCGACAGTTGTGGCTACCACCGCTGTGGTGGCGGGAGCGGCGGCGGCAGTCGTAGCACTGGCGGCAGCAGTTGTCGCAGACGTAGCAGAGGTCGCTGTATTATCACCGCAAGCTGTGATCAAAACCGCCAACAAACTTAGAATAGTTAACAGCGACCAACGTTGGGTCGCTTTTGTTACAGGCATAGTCTGATTCCTCCTTGAATTCTTGACGAGCTAGCCTCTTGCCGAGAGCAGCCCGTGAGCTTTTCCTGGTGTCACAAATTGTTTTTAGAAATGGGAATTAGAAACACTTCAACAACGCGAGGAAGTGATGAAGTGTTATCCGGCATTTGTTGCAAAATTTAGAATGCGTTAAGATTGATCTGGGCTTATTATAAGACTTAATAAAAGCCTTGTCAATAGTTAATATTAAAGTTATTATATAGCTGGATAAAGATAATTTTTAGTAACTACACACCAAACCTGTGTATAGGAACGAAGCAGGGGTCGTGGGGGCTGGGTACCCTATGGGTGCCCTGCGGGAGTCATACAGAGGTCTCCCTGTAAACTCTCTTTTTCTTCTTTTCCCCGTCCACTGGTGGCCCTGGGGAGGGGTCAGGGGTGGGGCCTGAGTAGTTACAATTTTCTGTTATAAGCCGGACCGGTTCACGGTACGCCAATCGAACACAAGTTTGCGATTGAGCTTAAAAGTAGTTAAACTATTAATGATAAAAGTAACAAATCGGGCTACTAATTAAAACACTCCAAACCCAACGAGGCAAAATGAAGAACCGCTCTAACCCGACAGTCCTGGATTTACGGCGCACAAACCGGCAAAAGATTTTGCAATTAATTTACTTTGCTCGTTCAATTACCCGGCCTGAGTTAATTCAACAATCCGGTTTGAGTGCCGGGACAGTGGCGAATGTAGTAACCGAACTGCTGACCGAAGATATTTTAGTCGAGATGGGTATGGAGGAGTCGCAGGGTGGTCGCCCTCGGACGATCCTCAGTCTGAATACTGGCTTTGGTTATTTTGTTGGAATAGATATTGGCGAAACTCACGTTTGCCTCGAACTGTTTGATATTAATTTGAAGAAAATAGCGGCGGTCCTACCCGCGATTCATAATGGTGAAACCGAACCGCTCCAGATAGTGATCCAAATTCACGATAATTTCAATTTGCTTCTGGAAAACGCTGGTATAAATGCCGACCAGATTATCGGGGTGGGTATAGCCGTGCCAGGCGTAGTAGACCGGCAAGACTCCGCCAATTTGCAGGTGATAGCCCCGATCTGGAATTGGGAAGGGGTGCCGCTCCTATCAATGCTAAAAAAATATCTGGATGTTCCGCTATATCTTGATAACGGGGCGAAAGCGAAGACTCAGGCCGAAGCCTGGTTTAAAGGCGACCAGCCTTTCGACAGTATGGTGGCCCTGTTGATCGGGACGGGAGTTGGCGGCGGTATTATCCAGCACGGTGAGCTTTACCGGGGACCTACCAATAGTGCCGGTGAGTTGGGACATACTATCATCGAATTTAAAGGGCGCGCCTGTCGCTGTGGCAGCCGGGGCTGCCTGGAAGCTTACCTGGGCGCGCTCGGTATCCTCGACCGGTTACGCGATTTAGACCCCGAACACGCCTGTTTGAAGCTGGCAACTCAGGAAGAAGCCATTCGAGGCCTGGTTGAAGCCGCCCAATCACAGGACGTTGCTGCCCAAAAGGTACTGAAAGATACCGGAGAATACCTGGGGGCAGCCATTGTCAATATTGTCAATATTTTTAACCCTCAAATAATTGTTCTCGGTGGGTGGGTCGGTATTTTAATCGGCCCTTATATTCTGGAGGAGGTCGAAAAAGAAGTCAGGGCAAATGCCTTAAAACCGGCTTTGAAAAATCTAAGAATCGAAATGGCTCAGTTTGGGGATGATGCGATCAGCCTGGGAGCGGCAACCCTGGCCCTGGAAGATTTCCTGGCTTACTCGGCCAGGTGGGGCAACCGGTCAGTTAAACCTGAAAAGTTAAGCTTTATTAGCTAAAGTCTTTTTCGTTTCCTTGAATTGGGCAATACCCTACCTCATCAATTCTTTCCTTTTTAGCCTGGCTGTATTATAATCAGCCAGTATAGATTTAGATAAAGGCATAGCGATTTGAAACGGAACAGTTGTCTGAACAAAGCCGGTCTTCATATAATCTCCCTGTGCAGCCTTACCCGCCTCACATAACCCAGACCGGCCCGGTGGTGGCCTTCCGGCTGGCAGTGCTAGCCGCAATCTCGGCCATTCTTTTCACAACTGGCTATCGCTGTGTCCGACCGAACAAATAAAGTTTTCATGTAACTACTCACCAAACTTCTGTAAAGGATCAAAGCAGGGGTAGTGGGGGGCCGGGTACCCCCTGGGTGCCCCTGCGGTGGGCCACACAGGCGGGTACCCTCTGGGTGCCCCTGTAAATCACTCTTTTCTTCTTCTTTTCCCCATCCACTGGTGGCCCTGGGGAGGGGTCAGGGGTGGGGCCTGAGTAGTTACGTTTTCATTTACATTCCTGCTATCGAGGCGTTGTTACTTGCAGCCCGGCGTAGAGGTGGTATACTATTCAATATGGAACGGCGGGATGCTTCGGTTCCAGTTTTTCAGGAGAACCATTATGATTGAAGCTAAAATTCATAGTATTCGGATGAGTCTGGTGACTCAGCACAGGGTAGTTATTTTAAAAGAAGTCAACGCCGAGCGTTACTTACCTATCTGGATCGGTGCCTATGAAGCCGATGCCATTGCTGTTGAATTACAAGATGTCAGCGTTTCACGCCCGCTTACTCACGACCTGCTCCGCTCGGTCATTGGCGAACTTGGAGCCACCGTCCAGAGTATCCTCGTCAACGATCTTCACGACGATACCTTTTTTGCCCGGATCGTAATGGATGTAAACGGACGCTATGTCGAGGTCGATAGCCGACCCAGCGACGCCCTGGCCCTGGCAGTGCGGGTTAAATCGCCCATCTTCATCGATGATGCCGTGATGGATAAAGCCGGTGTCCTGCTCGATAGCGATGGTAATACTGCCGGTGCCGCTAAACCAACGCCCATCAAAGGCGAACGCAACAAGGTTGAGGACGAAAAACTGTCCGTCTTCCGCGATTTTATTAACAGCCTGGACCTGGATGACCTGGGCAAGCCTAACGCAAACGACGATTAAATATCAAACTGGAATTATCAATCTTAAGGTGGCTCAGGCCGCCTTTTTTGTGCCTCATTTTCCCGATTAATTTTACCGCTTACAGGTAAAATGACGAGCCGTAAAACCCTTATACCCCGCTAAAAGCTGCCCTACCTTATCAGTAATGCGTTGAGCTTTAGGGTGAACTTAGAGACCGGTCGGAACTTGAATTAAGTAGCTCAAAATAAACTTCTAAACTAGCTTTAGCCAGTCGGTCAAAGAGCCGCTGGTCAATGTAGCGAATAAAACCGATTCGCATGGCCCGATGTTCGACTTTATTACATTTAGCACTGTGCAACTTCAATAGTAAAAAGGTGATTAGGGCCGCATAAAGCTGGATCAAGACCCCGTTTTCTTTCTCGCTGTACCAATGACCCAGCTATAAGTGAAGTTTAATCCAGGCGAAAAACCGTTCAATTTGCCAGCGATGGTCGTAAAGTCGCACTAGCGTTAAAGCCTCCACATCGTAACGACTGGTTAGGTAGTGGATAATTGTCCCATCCAGCTTTTGGTAAATCACCAGACGGGCTGTAAGCATTTGGTCGTCAAAACTTCACGTTCACTGCCTGAGCCGGTGGTCAGAACCAGTCGTTCGGGCAGACCATCCAAATTGAAGAAGAAGTGACCCTTGACTCTAGGGGTACTCGAACGGTAAACCGCCCAGCTCATCCGGGCCAGACAATCGAATAGGCTGCCGTCCACCGCCACGACCTGGACCAGGCCCTCAAGCTGGGGAAGGGCACACTGAGCTTTGGCTTGTTGCCAGAGGCGGTGGAATAAGTAACGCCACAGTCGGTAAGAGCGATTAGCATTGGCCCGACTAAAACTGGATT
>JBBQGA010000052.1:0-32573 GCA_038322625.1 Chloroflexia bacterium | reverse complement strand
GCTGCCGAGGTGGTAGGGTTATATCTCTGGGACGGGGTCTGTTTGTTTCAAAACAGCCGCTGGGTACCCGCGACCTCACTACCACCTTGCCGCCCGCTCTAATTATATTATAGTGCCACTTTTATTATACGAGGGTACCCGCCTGTATGACCCCCCGCAGGGCACCCAGTGGGTACCCGACCCCTACTAACCCCGCTTTCGGCTGATTTTCGCCTTAAGCGAAAGTCCTAAGTAACCGGCCTTCAGGTTAGACAACCGGTCGGACAACTTTTATAATGTGGTGGGAAAGTGTGACTTTGTCGGAACGCTGCTGGATTTTGAAAGAGAGAAGAATTGGCGATGGCTGGTGAAAAGAATTTGTCCTCCGGTGATGACAATGAGCGGCAACTAGACCGTTATTCCCCCAAAGAACGGTCCCTCAACAAAAACCGCCTGGGCGACGACCTGGCCGCGCTACCTTTACTGGGTAAACCGCCCACCCTGGCCGAACAGTTCCAGAACTATTACATGCGCCCCGATACCCTTCGCCTTCAACAGTTGTTCCAGCAAGCCTGGGAAAATGGCTTGTTCCGGCTAAGAAATGGTCAGATCAACCCTATCACCCCGCAGTTTTTTTCCGCAGCCCTCGATGCTGCCGGGGAGACCGCCTGGGAAGGTTTTATTGAACAGGTTTTAACCCAGGAAAAGCAGTCTTTGAGCTGGTGGGCCAGAATTATTCAGAAAAAACCCACCATGCAGGAACAGTTAAATGCGCTCTCGATCATAGTTTTCTTGAGCGATTACCCGGAAAAGCAGCCTTTAAAATATTTCCTGTCCCATACGCTCACTCCCGATAAAGACCTCGACCAGCAAATGAGCCAGCTCGAACGGCGGTTGGTTTTCTACCGGCTACCGGAAAATATTCGTAATCCTCTACAGCTCGATCAAATCTGGGCCAGCTTTTACGCAACCGGGGCTAACCGACCGGTCCGGCGCATCATTGGTATTGCCAACGGACAATATATGGTCAGCCCGGAAGAAATACTCCAGCGCAGCGGCTTCCCCCCCGAAATGATTATGAAAGGGGCAGCCTACTCGCTGGTAACTTTGGCCCGTTTGCAGGAAAGGATCGCCCATATCATCTATGACAATCTGGCCGAATACGAAGATCAACCGGTTTATAGGGTTTTGCTGACCGCGCTGGAGGCTGCCAAAGTTATCGCTGAATTTGAACCGAACGAGGAGGAAGGTTTTGATATTAACTGGAACGTACCTCCCGATTGGCAAAGCTAAGTGAGTTAAGCTCTCGCTCGATTTCCTAAACGACCCGATGCTGGCAAACATTGTTAACAATATCACCAATTTCTTTCCAAACCCTCGTTTTGCAGCTGCTTTAAGACTTTTAATCAGAAAAAAGTGTTAATATAGAATAGTAACGGGTAAATAATCGCTGTTGCTGGTTTACTTCTTGCTGAATAATTTGGGTCGAGTAGCTAAAAGATAGTTACAAATATGAAGACCTCATTTCGCTCCTCACTTCTCTAATGACAATTCCGCTTTATGTCATTTACTAAGGTGCTAAACTGAGGGTCTTAAATTAGATTTATTAAGGAGATATTGTTGAAAAAAGTTTCAAGTATTATGCTGACCGGTCTGGTTTGTTTGCTATTAACGACTGCGCTGGTAGCCTGTGGCGATAGCCCGACCAGCACTCCGGCAGCCGCGAGTGCTACCACCGCCGCAGCCGCCTCAACTACTACCGTTGCTACAACGGCGGCGATGACTACGGCAGCTGCCACAACGGCAGCGATGACTACGGCAGCCGCTACAACGGCGGCGATGACCACTGCGGCCTCGATGACTACGGCAGCCTCGATGACTACGGCAGCCTCTGCCACGACCGACGCCGCTTCCGATCTGCCGCTTTACGCTGGGGCAACCGCTGTTACCTTACCGGATGCGGTAAAAAATCAGTTTAGCTCATCGATCGGAAGCAACGTTACTAATCCTCAACTGGGTGCCTTTGTAACTAAAGACCCCAATGCGACGGTTAAGACTTACTATCAGGATTTCCTTACCAAAAACGGCTGGAAAGACCTTACGGCGGCGGCAGGAGCCGGGGCTGCTACTCAGATCGAGTCGCTGGGCGGGTTTTATCTGGTATACAATAAAGATAAAGAAGTGCTGGTGTTAATCGGGTTTCCTTCGAGCATCGCGGCTGGTCTGGGCGTTCCGGCCACTGAGATTCCAACTGGCGGTACGCTGCTGCTCGGTTTTAGTGGCCAGGCCAAATAACTTCGCGGCTTTGCCACTGCCATAAGAGTACCACTAAAAACACCATTCAGTTTAGGCTGAGTGGTGTTTTTAGTGTAAGTACTCAGACCCCACCCCTGGCCCTCCCCAGGGCCACCAGTGGACGGGGAAAAGAAGAGAGGTAACAGGGGCACCCATAGGGTACCCGCCTGTTAGACCCCCCGCAGGGCACCCATAGGGTACCCGACCCCCACTACCCCCGCTTCAGCTTGGTTTACGGCATCTAGCGAAAGTCCTAAAAGTATAAAGTTGCTTGAGATCACTAGCCAAAGAATCTTGCTTTTGAGAATCTTGCTTGTGAACCGGACTTAGAGTAAGATAATGACCTCAGACAAGAGTTCACCTGGTTTTTAGTTACAACAAGCTTTTTATAAGCTTTCTTATTTGGAGCAAACAATGCTGGTGCGTGCAACGCAGGTCAACAAGTATTTCGGCGGCAACCTGGTTTTTGACAACCTGGACTTTGAAATAAAAAAGGGTGACAAAATTGCCTTGATCGGGGAAAACGGTAGCGGGAAGTCTACCCTGTTCAAAATCCTGGCCGGGAAGCAACCGCCCGACTCCGGGACGGTGGTTATTCCAAAAGGTATCTCGATTGATTATTTAGAACAAGAACCGAAGGCTAACCCCGACGATACGGTAATGGATATGGTCATGAGCGCGGACCCAAAAATTGTCAGCCTCCATAAGCAACTTCAAGAATTGGAAGCCCAGATGGGGGACCCAGAAATTACCTCCAACCCAGACCTTTTCCAGGATATTCTGGATAAGTACGGCGTCATTCAGGACCAGTTCGACCAGGCCGGTGGTTATAATTACGAGTCCAAAATTAAGTCGGTTCTCAAAGGTATCGGCTTTTCCGAGGAACAACTCGGCCAACCGGCCATCAAACTGAGTGGTGGTGAGAAAAAGTTGATTGGCTTGGCTCAATTGCTGGTAAAAGAGCCGGATTTATTACTGCTGGACGAGCCGGATAACCACCTCGATATTAAAGCCAAAGATTGGCTGGAACAATATATTATGGCTCATGATGGTGCGGTAGCCACTATTTCCCACGACCGCTATTTTCTGGACCGTTTTATCAACCATATTTTCGAGCTGGAAGACGGCAAGATTTACGAGTATCACTGTAACTATTCCGGTTTCCGCGAGGCCAAGCAACGCCGGTTGGAAAAAGAAGCCCAGCTTTACGAAATGCAAAAACGGGAACTAAAGGAGTTGGAAAAAACCGCTCGCCGGTTGAAATTATGGGCTTCTTTGAACCTGAAATTTGCCGGTCGGGCACAAAGCAAAAAACGCCTGCTAAACGTCCGTAAAGCCGAACTGGAAAATACTCCCAAGCCGATCCTCAACCGCAACACGGTCGAACTTGAATTCGGCCAGGAGACTCGTAGCGGAAAAATTGCTTTGCGGTTAAAGGATGTCTCGATGTCCTACGGCAACCGCCAACTTTATGCCCCGTTTGACCTTTCAATCCAGTATGGCGAGCGCATCGGCCTGGCCGGTCCAAACGGCAGCGGTAAAACCTCGCTTTTCAAATTGATCCTGGGTGAAGAAAAGCCGACCACCGGGACCGTCCAACTGGGGGCCAGGGTAAAAGTAGGCTACTACTCGCAAGAGCAAGAAACGCTTGATCTTCGCCAGACCCCGGTCGATTACGTCCGGTCGATCCAACCCATGATCGATGAAAAAGCGGTTGCTTTGCTAAAAGGTCGGCTGTTACTGGATTATGACGAATGTTTTACCCCCATGGGCAACCTGAGCGGCGGTCAGAAAAGCCGCTTGCAACTGGTGGGCCTGGGTCTGAAAGGTATCAACTTTTTGCTACTCGATGAGCCTACCAACAACCTCGATATTCCTTCTATGATCGTGTTGGAGGATGCTTTGATGGATTTCGAGGGAACCATTCTGGTAATTTCGCACGACCGTTATTTCCTTGATCAGGTGGTCGACAAAATTGTAGCCATCGAAAACGGCCAGCTCAAAGAATACCCCGGCAATTTCACCGATTTTTACGAGCGCACCGCCGGGAAGGTCGATCTTGGTACTTTGAATATGCCCAAACGCAAAAGCTAAGTTTTCGCTACCTCAACTTTTGATCCCACCCCTAACCCTTGCTTTTAGCATTAGACTAAACAATAATCACATCTTTACATAAGCAATTTACATAATATTTGTGCGGTTTGGGTGAGACAAGGGTTATCAGTTAAACAAATCCCACTATTCAGGCTACGAATATGTTAAAATATTATAGGTAAAATGTAATCTGGCCGGTGCTTTTGTACCTTATAGGACCCGGCAAGGACTATAAAGCCTTGACAATCAACTAAACATAATCTACAATTTGAGGTAGCATTATGTATATGGTACCCCTGAGGAGACTGTTTCTTTATGCGTAGCCAGGATGTGCGGCAGACCTTTGTCGATTACTTTGTAGAAAACAACCACTTACAATTACCTTCTTCGCCCCTGGTTCCTCCGGTAGGCGACAAATCGGTTCTGTTTACGATTGCCGGTATGCAACAGATCACTCCTTACTTTTTGGGTCTGCAAACACCCCCTCGCCGCCGCCTGACCACCGTCCAGAAATGTTTTAGGACACCGGATATTGATGAGGTTGGCGACCTGAGCCATCTGACTTTTTTTGAAATGCTCGGCAATTTCTCGGTCGGCGATTACTTTAAAGAAGGGGCAATTAAATTTGCCTGGGAATTGTTGACCAAACGTTACGGGCTGAACCCCAACCGGCTTTACCCCAGTATATATGAAAAGAACGGTCAGGTTGACGACGAAGCTCTCCAAATCTGGACCAAACAAATCGGTTTGCCGGATAGCCGGATAGCCCGGTTGGAGGATAACTGGTGGATGGCCGGTGAGACTGGACCGTGTGGGCCGGACAGCGAAATTTATTACGATCTGGGTCCTGAGTTCGACCCCGACCCGGCGGCAAAAGTCGGTATCTCACCACGCTACCTGGAAATCTGGAACCTGGTATTTATGCAGTACAACCGGCAACCGGGCGGGGTCGACGTGCCTCTGGTCGCCAAGAATATCGATACCGGCATGGGTCTCGAACGGTTGTCACTGGTGTTGCAGGGTAAAGCTACCATCCACGAAACCGACCTGTTCCGACCGATCATCGAACGGGCCGCCGATATAACCGGCAAACGCTATGGCGAAAATACCAAAAACGACTACTCCATGCGAGTGATCGCCGATCACAGCCGGGCCGTCACCGTACTGATTGGCGATGGCGTTTTGCCGGGAACGGAAGGTCGCTCCTATGTGCTGCGCCGTATCTTGCGCCGGGCGATCCGGCATGGCCGCTTGCTGGGTATGGAAAAGCCGTTTTTGCGCCAAACTGCCCAGGTCGTAATGGACCAACTGGGGGCCTTTTACCCCGAAATTACCATCCGCCGCGACCTTATTATGCGCGTGATCGAGATGGAAGAAGAAAGCTTTGGTCGCACGCTGCAAACTGGCTTGAACCGGCTGGAAGTGTTGATGAGCAATAACCCACTGGCTCCCGGCCCGAACATCGAGCCAATTGAAGAGTCGCTGGACCAAAAGGCCGGTGAAGGTAATTCTATCTCCGGGGAGGACGCTTTTGATCTGGTGACTTCGCACGGCTTCCCGATTGATTTGATCGTGGAACTGGCGGCGGAGCGCGGCTACCGGGTGGACCTGGCGGGGTACCGGGTAGCGATGGAACGTCATCGCCAGGTGAGCCGGACCGACCGCTTCAAGGTGGCCGCCGCCAACCTGGAAGATTACAAGGAACTGAGTGTAACCAGCACCCCCTTCCGGGGTTATGACGGGATTGTGTACGAAGCCCCGGTCCTGGCGGTCTTTGTCAACGGCAAGCGGATCGACCGGGCCGAGGCCGGTCAGGATGTCGAGGTAGTGCTGGCCGAAACCCCATTTTATGTGGAAAGCGGCGGTCAGGTCAGCGATAGCGGCTATATTAAGACTGAAACCGGCTATTTTCAGGTCGAGAACACCTATAAGCCGCTCGGCGATTTGATCGTCCATCAGGGCCGCCTGGCCGAAGGTTATATTGCGACCGGCGATCTGGCAACCGCAGTGGTAGAGGAAGACCGGCGACTTGATACGGCTCGTAATCATACCGGAACGCATATTTTGCACCAGGCCCTTAAAGATGTTCTGGGCGATGAAGTAGGTCAGGCCGGATCGCTGGTGGCTCCCGACCGGTTGCGCTTTGACTTTACCTACCTGAATTCGGTCAGCGAAGAACAACTTTTGCAGGTTCAGCACATTGTAAATGCAAAAGTACGGGCCGATTTGCCGGTAGTAGTCCAGGAAATGAGCCTGGAAGAAGCCAAAAAAAGCGGCGCGATGATGATGTTCGGCGAGAAATACGGCGAACGGGTGCGGGTTATCAGTGTGGGCGACTACTCTAAAGAATTCTGCGGCGGTACCCACCTGAGCCGGAGCGGGCAGATCGGCATGATGGTTATCACCAGTGAAAACAGCGTTGGCTCCGGTTTGCGCCGGGTCGAGGCCGTAACAGGCCGGATGGCCGAACGCTATATCAACGAGCGGGTGAAACTGGTCAACCAGACCGCCAGCGTCTTGCAAACCCGGCCCGAACAGGTGGCAGACGAAGCCGCCGAAACCCGGCGCAGACTGCGTGAACTCGAACGCGAACTGGCTCAACTGCAACAAAAACAGGCTCAAGCCGACTCCGGCGAGTTGCTCAACCGGGCAAAAGAGGTGGAAGGGGTTAAGGTGCTGGCGACCAGCATCAGTGCCCCGAACGTCGAAATTTTACGCAGTGTGGGCGACAAATTGCGCGATAGCCTTAAGTCTGGCGTAATTGTGTTAGGCTCGGTGATTGACGGTGCGCCGCGTTTGCTGGTGATGGTGACAGACGACCTGACCAAACGCGGTTTGAAAGCCGGGACGCTGCTGGGGCCAATCGCGGAAGCGGTAGAGGGTCGGGGGGGGGGTCGGCCCGATAAAGCCGAAGGCGGCGGCAAGAACCCGGCCAAATTGGAAGCGGCCCTGGCGTTGGCCCCGGAATTGGTCCGCAACACTCTTAATGGGACCAAATAAACCGGCTAAATAGGCACCCTGTTAGTCAGAGGTTAAGCAGTTTATTATTGTTAAAACGTAACTATTCAGACCCCACCCTGACCCCTCACTAGGGAGGGGGAAAAAGAAGAAAAGATTAGTAACAGGGGAGACCCCTGTGAGACCCCCCGCAGGGGTTGCACCCCCACGACCCCTGCTTCGATCCTCTACCGAGATGTGGTGAGTAGTTACGTTAAAACAAATTTTGGATAGGGACTTAACTAAAACTCGCCTGGCGTAACCAGGCCCAATCGCTCTAACCGGCTAGCTAAATAAACCGGTGGCACCCGCCACAAAAACTGGCTAGCTATTGAACCCAAAAGGCAAAAGGAGACCAGACGATGGCGGTACGTGTGCCGGTTGATCCAAATGAAGACCTGGATCAGATAATCTCAAAGATTCAAAGTCAAAATTCCAAAGACGTTACCCTGGTGCTGCCTCCTGAAACCCGGGCTTTGACCGAGTTGACCAACTTTTACGCCCTACGGACAGCCGCACGTTCCTCAAATATCAACCTGAGCTTTTCAAAGGGGAATAAAACCATCCGAGGTCTGGCTAAACTGCTGGGTTTCGCGGTAGATAAAGACAGCGAAGACGACGGCGACACCAGCCACGATTACCCGACCGAACCACTCACCAATAGCGGGATAGGCCGGGGTGGGTTTGGCGGGGTACCGGAAGGTTTTGTCAGTCAGTCCGTTGCGCCGAATCCGCCCACGCGTAATGAAGCACCTCAACCCCAGCGGACAAACGCCCAGGATTTCTTTAACCAGATGAGTAACTTCGATCCGGGTATTCCTTCTAATCGGACCCAACCGCCACCGGCCCCGCGTTCCGGTAACGGGTTGGCCGGACCGGGCGACGAAGTGCTTTCTCGTGAGAATTTACCGGATTTCTTTAACAGTTCCGACGGAGCCGACCGTACCAGCCGACCGGCCCCCAAGCCGGAATTTGATTTTGGCGGTGGGGCCGGGGTTAACCCGACCATGAGTTTTGAAGATGCTACCCGGCAGGGCCTGATCAATGGCGGGAATCTGGGAAATGGGTTTGTACCTTCGAGCCTGGAACCGGGTTTCGATAGCGAACTGGAAGAGGGGGTGCCCAGTATTCCAGGCGATGAGGACAATGCTGCCGGTCAATTCAGGAATGGCGGTCGTAAACGAGGTGGCGTGCGAGACCCGGAAGACCCGGCCAGAGGGCGAAGCTCGCGTAAACCGGCTCGTACCAAGACGCTACGCAACCCGGCAACTCCCAGTTCGGCCAGCGTAATCTCACGAGTTCAGAAAATTCTGGTGCCGGTTCAGCCGCGCCAGGGTGGCATGAAAATGGAGGTTCCGCAGTTAAGCCCGGAAGCCAAACGCGCCCGTGACCAGCAGCGTCGCCGGACTAATTTAGTTATTCTTGGCGCGATCTTGTTGTTCCTGCTGGCGTTTGCGGCGGTTTTGTTTATTACGGTGTTGAGTCCTAAATCTGGAACCTCCGGCCCGGATGTCCCGCCGGTGGTAGCCCTTACCCTGCCGCTTAAAACCACCAATATAACTAACTCGGTTCGGCTGACACTCGACTCGACAAACCCGAACGGGGTAACAGCCCTGCCCGGAACCCAGCCAGCCACTACCTCGGCGGCTACCACTGCCGGATCATCTCCGGTCGCTAGTGATAACAGCCGGTTGCCGGTACGTAATGTCAATAGCGAAGACATCAAGAAAACCGGTGAGGCCTTGGCGACCGGTAATCGGGAAGTGCCGGATAAAGCGGCCACCGGGCCGGTTACGCTTACCAACAGCGGTGCCTCACCCAAAGGGTTTGGGGCCGGAGCAGTCATTTATTCGGCCAATGGGGTCAGTTACCGGTTGGTGCAGGGTGTGACGATTGGGGCCGGTAATCCTTTTACCGGTGGTCTTGGCCGGGCATCGGCTACGGTTGCCGCCGATAAGTTAGGAGCGGTAGGCAATCTCGATAAGGCGGTCGACCGGTTGCTCTCCGACTCGGTGGCGGTGCATATCGGGCCGCTGACCGGTGGCAGCAACCGGGTTGAAAAGTTTGTTACGCCTGCCGACCAGGATAACCTGAAGAAGCAACTGCAAGACCAGGCCCGAACCGAGGCCAGCAATGCCCTCAAGGTCGATCCGGGCCAGGCCTCGCTGGTGATCAAGTCGACTGACCCGGTTTGCCAGTTTAGCAAAAACCCGAATGATACGGTCGACGAAAGCGGTAAATTCCAGGGAAACTGCACCATGCAGTTACAGGCGGTAGTTTACAACAAAGATCAGTTGACTACGGCGGTAAAATCGCAACTGGTTAAAGACCCGGCCTATAAACTGGATGAAAATAGCAAAGTTGAGTTGCTGGGTAATCCTACCATCGAGGAGGCTAACGGTCAACGGACAATTGTGGTGCAGGCCAAAGGGCGTGAACTGCCGACGTTTGATCTGGAAGCTTTCAAAACCCAGATCGCCGGAAAAACTAAAGCTGAGGTGACTCAGATTGTCGCGGCCAGTTATCCTCAAATCGATAGTAATTTGCTCAAAGCAAGTCTGGATCAGATACAATCCGACCCCCTGCCGACCGCCGACCGCCTGGACCTAAAATTATTACCGGATTATCAGGTACTGGCGAATTCTACCTCTGCTACCCCCGGCCCAGATAACGGCGGTACCCCTGGGGCAACCCCCGGTATCATGCTGGTGCCGCAGACTGCCCCCGCTACCCCCAAAGCATAATGCGCTATTTATGCCTGGACCTGGGTCGCAAACGGATTGGTGTCGCGGTTAGCGATGAAACCGGCTTGATTGCGACCCCGGTCGGCACGATTCAGGTTTCCAGCCGGGAGCAGGTTTTCAAAGAGATTTTGCGTCATCTGGAATACCAGGAGGCCGGGCGGTTGATAGTCGGGCTACCGCTCCAGCTAAACGGTCAGGAGGGCATCGAGTCGGGCCGGGCCAGGGCCTTCGCGGCAGACCTGTCCAGGCTCACCGACATTCCGATAGATTTTATGGATGAGCGGTTGAGCAGCGTGGAAGCTGATCGCAAAATGCAGGATGCCGGTATCAAACCCCAGAAACGCCGGGAAAAAATCGACTCGCACGCAGCGGCGATCATTCTCCAGTCTTACCTGGAAGTCGAGCGTAATAACCGGATGCGCCAGCAACGGACAGATATTTAATATTCTTTGATAAGCATTACAAATTATTATGGTTTCTTAACCCTCCGGCTGATTATTTCCTTGCAATGGCTAAATTAGAGGCGTATAATTCCGGTGTCCCAGTTCGGATAAACAGTCGGGCAATAGTTAATTATTTTTGCCAGCTTTGTTAACCGGTCTGGTACCAGGCGGGGAGGCGGTTGTGGTCCGGTGGCTGCCGCAGTCTTCAAAACTGTCCGTGCGCCGTTAGGAGCGGTGCAGATGGGTTCGACTCCCATGCGCCTCCGCCAGTTTTTCGCCTCACTTTTAACTCGTTTCAGAATTTAACGCAAAATATTTTTTTGTAACTATTCAGTCTACCTGTTTCGAGGCGGGGTAAGTAGGGGTCGGGTACCCTATGGGTGCCCTGCGGGGGGTATAACAGGGGTCTCCCCTGTAAAACTCTCTTCTTTTTCCCCTCCTTGAGGAGGGATCAGGGGGTAGGGTCTCAATAGTTACCTTTTTTTAACTGTTCACAAAGCTTCCGGCAATTCTGAGTTTTTGGTGAAAGTCTTTGTGACTGAAAGTTTAGGAGCATGAAGATGGACGAACAAGCGAAATCGACCAGCTTGAACCAGATAAGCTACGGTCTGATCGTAGTCGGTAGCAAAGCCGGAGATGAAATGAACGGCATGACGGCTAACTGGATTTCCCAGACCTCATTCGACCCGCCCCTGGTAGCGATCTCAGTCGAAAACGACTCCCATACCCGTCGCCTGATCGATGAAGGCCAGGTTTTCTCGGTCAATATCATCGAAGATAGCGAAGAAGGTCGGGCCATGATCGAGCGAATGGTTAAGCCGCAACGCCGTATTCACAACAAACTCGGCGAAGATGATTTTACAACCGGCGTTACAGGTGCACCCCTCCTCAATTCTGCGCTCAGTTTTTTCGAGTGTGAAGTGGTGCAGACCATCGAAACCGGCGATCATCAGCTATACGTTGGTAAAGTCGTTGGGGCCGGTGTTCATAAAGAAGATGGCACTCCACTTTCTTTGCGGGAGTTGGGCTGGCACTACGGCGGTTGATTTCTACCTTCAAATATTCCCAAAACGGGAACCGAAGATTCAGAGAGAAACTTTTGGGCAAAGCTCAAAAGTTTCTCTCTTTTATTATAGCCCTCTTGAGGGGGTTGGGGGTGATTGTGTAACCAGACGAGTTATGGCGTTGTGTATAGACAGGCTCAACAGTTTGTGATAATCTTATCAAGGTCAACCAAACCAAGTCCAGCAAGCCGTAAAAGAAGGCCGGGCTGGGACACTTCAGGGGTGAACTGATTTGCGGGACTCGAATCAGTTTAGCTATAATAAGCCTGGAATGGGGCAAAAGGCCAGTTTTTAAATAGCTCAATGAGGAGCAAATAACTAAAGGAGCCTGAAAAATGCCGGAAAGAATAGACCGAAACTTATCTCTGGAACTGGTGCGTGTGACGGAAGCGGCGGCTATGGCGGCGGCTCGTTTGATGGGTCGTGGAGACAAAGATGCTGCCGATGGGGCAGCGGTTCAGGCGATGCGGGTGGCTCTGGCAAGTGTTGGTATGGATGGAACGGTCGTAATCGGCGAGGGCGAAAAAGACCAGGCCCCCATGCTTTATATCGGTGAGAAAATCGGGACCGGCGAGCCGCCCAAAGTCGATATTGCGGTTGATCCTATCGATGGTACTCGCTTGCTTTCGCTGGGTTTGCCGAATGCTATTTCGGTCGTGGCCCTGGCCGAAGAAGGCACCCTGTACAACAGTCCGGGTATTTTCTACATGAATAAGATCGCGGTCGGCCCGGCGGCTAAAGGGGCGATTGATCTGGATAAATCAGTCGAGTGGAACATCAAAAGTGTAGCGCGGGCCAAGAAAATTGAGGTTAACGAAGTCACGGTGGTTATTCTGGACCGGCCCCGTCACGAAGGGTTAATCAACGAGGTTCGCAATGCGGGTGCCCGGATCAAGCTGATCACCGATGGCGATGTAGCCGGTTCGATAATGACGGCCCTCGAAGATACCGGGGTCGATATATTGATGGGCATCGGAGGTTCGCCGGAAGCAGTGCTGGCAGCGTGCGCTCTTAAATGTATCGGCGGCGATATGCAGTGCCGGCCTTACCCTCGTGATGAGGACGAGCGACGGAAAGCCGAGGAGATGGGGGCTGACCTCAACAAACTCTACTCCATCGATGACCTGGCAAAAGGCGATAATATCTTTGTTTCGCTAACCGGTATCACCAACGGCGAACTGGTCGATGGGGTCAAGTATTACGAACACGGCGTGGAAACTCACTCTCTGGTAATGCGTAGCAAATCCGGCACGGTCCGGGATGTACGCGCGCGGCACCGCCTGGATAAGCTGATGGCTTACAGCGAAATTGCCTTTATGAGCGAGCATTCCTAGCACCCTACGCCAAACTCTTCTCGAAGAAGGGCGATAAAATTACTAAAGAAACTTATGGGCTATGCTCAAAGTTTCTTTTTTATGTCGGAATATTATTTTTTCGGCTGATTGCCGATGCTGGCTCCCTGGCTCATGCCGGGCGCGACGATCAAAATCATAAGGCTGCGATGGCCTTTTAGCTGGCTGGCAACCCCCTGGGCGGCGGTTTGGCTCAAGCCGGGCAGATTGATTTTGTCCAGTTGTTTAGGGTCGGTCGGCAGGTCGGTGATGGCAAAGTAAATATCTGGCTGATCGGGGCGAGTGTAAAGCGAAACCACCTTGTCGTTCTGGCGTTGTGGTCCGGTAGCATTTGGCATGGCAAACTTCCAACCCGTGTTCAGCAGGACAGTATCGGTGTTTTTAGCCAACTTCATGCTCAGGTCGTCCGAGACGTACAGGCGGGTCGCGGCACCAGGGATGCCCAGTTTTTTGACCAGATCGGTGATGGCATTCTGATCGATTACCAGGTCTTTGGCCCCGGAAATAGCCGGTAAGGATTTTGCTATTGCCTCGGAGGCCGGGCTGTTGACCGGCGCGGCGGCGGTTGACTGCTTATTAGAAGGGCTGTTGGTGACTGCTACATCAGTGAAATTAGCGGCCTGAGTAGTGACAGACTGGCTGGTAGCGGCTGAAGTTGTCGTGGCAACGGTTGGGGTGGCCTGGGTGGTGAGTGGCTGGCTAGTCGGCTGGACATTGTTTACGGTGGTAGGGGCAAAGGTAGCGGGACTATCGCCACAAGCAGTTAAGAAAGCGGCGGCAATGATTACACAAATAGAGGTCGTTATAACTCGGCTGGTCAGGCTCACCTCAAACCCTCCTCTCTGGTTAGTTGGCTGACCCGGCGTACCCGATAAGCCTTTAGCGGTTAGTTGAAATGCTGCTTGTATTTGTAACACATCTTATCATAAAAAGCTACCGTGAGTGGCACCCAACAGCCTTGATGCCGCAGTCCACACTCGTTGTACGAGCCTAGCAGCTTGTCGGAGGAAGGCGGAAAGGAGCGGAAAGGAGCAAACTCAACCTCAAAATAGCAGGTTTATGGTGTTAAATCCGCTAAATCAGGACTAATTGGCCGCCGCAGCCACCTTTCAGGCAAAATCAGCTTGATCGTTGGGATGATTGGAAAAAGAATAACCCACGATCAAAAGACTACTTTGGTCTACCGCCAGTTGGGCATTGTAGTTTTGACCAAAGCCTTTGTTGGTACTGTTCTTCATTATCCGCGACTGAGGATCACTAAAATTATACTGGTCCCCATCGCGTGGTCCACTCGTCGGCGGCCTGGGTTACCTGTTCGGCGGCTAAGTGGGCCGCCTGTTGCGCGGAGTAACCCTAGGCACTAAATAGCTGATAGTTGGCACTGTCCGCCCGACCCCGCCCGACTTCCTGACCGTTTTGATCAATTAGCACCGCCAGAGTTTTGCTGCCGCCGCCATCCACCCCGGCAAACAAAGTCATAACCGGCCGCTCCTTTCAGAAATCCTTGCAAATAAGTTTCGATTATACAGCACGCCAATAACCAGGATGCCAATTGAAGGGCTATGTACCACCTGTAAAATTGGAACTGGGGAGTCATAATTGTTCGGATAGGATCTTTCGGTTTAAGTAAATTAGTTCATAAGTAATCAAATGATTTACGTGCAAATCTATAAGCAATTATCAATTAATCCCCTCCGGTTGAGAGAGAGCCTTTCGCACTAATCCCCCGGTAGCCGCCAGACGATCACGCGCCTCGGCTGGGCTAAAACCTCCCAGCAAAGCGACAATGGCGGTCCGAGGTTCATTGTTACACGCTATGAGCATTGTCAGGGCACTGGGGTCGTCAACGCCAGTGGACTCGGCTACAATCCGGGCCGCCCGGCGTCGCAACTTGGCGTTGGTCGGGTGCATATCCACCATCAAATTGCCGTAAGTTTTGCCCAGGCGGACCATCGTGGCTGTACTGAGCATATTCAGAACCATCTTTTGAGCAGTTCCCGCCTTTAGTCGAGTAGAGCCGCTCAAAACTTCCGGTCCGGTCACTGGGGCCAACGTAATCTGGGCTATCTGCTCGATCGCCGAGGGCCGGTTACACGTCAGCCCGATGGCTAAAGCCCCAATTTTTTGAGCATAAGTCAAAGCTCCTATCACATAGGGTGTGCGCCCGCTGGCACTGAGGCCAACCAGGGCATCACTGGGCGACAGCTTGAGGTTGATGGCGTCCTGTCGGCCCAACTCCTGATCATCTTCGGCCGCCTCTACCGCACTTACCAGCGCCAGGGTGCCACCGGCAATCCGACCGACTACCAGTTCCGGTGAGGTGTTAAAAGTTGGCGGACATTCGGCCGCGTCCAGCACTCCCAGTCGGCCACTGGTACCGGCCCCCATATAGATCAGCCGACCCCCGGACTGTAAACACTCCACAATGGCTTCGACCGCCCGCGTGATCTCCGGCAAAATCAGCCTGACCGCCCCGGCGACGGTAGAATCTTCGGCATTCATCAGTTCCAGAATCTGCCGGGGGCTTAATTGATCGAGATTGTGGCTAGCCGGGTTGGAGGCTTCAGTCGCCAGACCCTGGGTATCCGGTGCTTCCAGTTTACCGGCTAGGTCCGGCGTAACTTCAAATGAGGAGTCCTGGGCCATTGATTATTTTCCTTTTTTTGCACTACCGGCCCGAACTTTTGCAAAAGCTCGGCGTATCGGTTACCCGGTGACAACTTGCCCAGCAAGACCGCTGACCGCGCGCCGGTACAGACCGGCAGATTGGCCGGACGGCCTCGGAGCAATTCGTAGCCTAGCAGGGCAAAAGCCACCGCTTCTTTGGCTTCCGCCGGGAGACCAAATTCATCGTGGGTTCGGATTACAACCCCCGGCAGCCATTCTCCCAGCATACCTAGCAAAACAGGATTGCGCGCTCCGCCGCCACTGACAATTAATTCCTCCAAAGGGGTTTTTGGCAAAAACTGGCGCAAACCTTGAGCAATACTTTTAGCGGTAAAGGCGGTCAGAGTCGCCATAGTATCCGGCGGGTCAAGACCAAGTTCGGCGGCACGCGCTATCGCCTGGCGGGCGAAAGCATCACCAAAGATTTCGCGGCCGGTGCTTTTGGGAGGCGGCAGCTTGAAATATGGATGGCTTAACAGTTCACCCAACCAGGCAGCATTGATTGTACCCTGCCCGGCCAGTTCGCCATCGTGGTCGTATTGGTTTTGTCCCTGGCTGAATATGCGAGCGGCCGCGTCGATCAGGGCGTTTCCCGGCCCGGTATCAAAAGCAATCAGGTCCTCCGGCGAGCCACCGGACGGCAGGTAAGTGATATTTCCAATTCCACCAATATTTTGCAGGACCCGGCTAACCCGGCTATCGCCAAAAAAGACCAGGTCAAAATACGGCACCAGCGGCGCGCCCTGTCCACCCACCGCCATATCGGCAGTTCGGAAATCGTGAACTACGGATACTCCTGTGCGCTCGGCAATAACGGCACTTTCGGCCATCTGCAAAGTAGAACGACGCCGACCGGCTTTAACCTGGTGGTAAATCGTCTGCCCGTGAGAGGCAATCAGGTCGAATTGGGTAGCAGAGAGGTCGCTGGAAACAATCGCCTGTTGAAAGGCGGCTGCAAAGGCTTCGCCCAGTTCAAAGTTTAATTCGCAAAGCTCGGCCGGGCCGCTCCGCTCGGTAAAAGCTTCAAAAACTCGTTCGCGTAGATCGACCGGCATTGGGTATTCCTGGTAGGCCAATAGCTCCAGTTCGATCTCGCCGGGGTCGTCCATGTCTTCCACGAAGCGGCACAGTGCCACATCAATTGCATCCACCGAGGTGCCGCTCATCAAACCGGCGATATAACTTTCAAGGATGGGCATACTGATTTACCTTAAATAAAATAAAAAAGAAACTTCCACAAGGCACTTAACCCTTTAACGCACCGACCCGCACCCCTTCCAGGAAGTAACGCTGAAAAGCCAGGAAAAACACGATCATAGGAAGGGCTGCCAGGCAAGCCCCGGCAAAGATTACCCCAAAATCAGGGCTACCTTCATTCTGGATATTTTGTAAACTGGCGACCCCCACCGGTAGGGTATAATGCTCGGTCTTTTGGAGGACGATCAACGGCCACAAAAAAGCGTTCCAGAAACGGACAAATACAAAGATCGCCAGGGCGCCCAGCGCCGGACGCGATAGTGGTAGAATTATTCGCCAGAAGACTCCGATTTCGGTACAGCCGTCGATTCGGGCGGCTTCTTCCAGTTCGGTCGGTAGAGTCTGAATATATTGGCGCATCAAAAAGATGCCAAAAACATCGGCGGTGCCGGGCAGAATCACCGCCAGCAAATTATCGATCAAGCCCAGTTGGCGGGTCACAATATAGGTTGGAACGAGGGTGACCTGGGGCGGGATCATCAGGGTACTGAGGATGATCCCAAACATCAGGTTGCGACCGGGGAAGCGTTTCTTGGCAAAGGCGTAACCGGACAAAGTATCAAAAATCAGGTGGAAAAAGGTAATCGACAGACAGGTGAGCAAGCTATTAAACATCCACTGGCCGTAGTTTGGGGCGCGCTCGAACAAACGCTGAAAATTTATCAAACTGGCATGTACCGGCAGCAGGTCGGGTGGCGTCTTGATCGAGTCAAAGGTGGGCGTAAAGCCGGTGACAAAGAGCCAGTACATCGGCCAGAGCGATATAACCGTCGTTACGATCAAAGCGATCCACAATCCAACTCTTTTGAACCTGAAAGTTGGTAGCCAACCGGTCTTGTTTGATTTTATTAGTTGGGTAGCCATAACCTAATACTCCACATCGCTGCGTAAAAACCGGAACTGGACCACTGCTACCGTAGCAATCAGCAAGAACAAAATAAAAGCCTGGGCGGCGGCCACCCCGTAGCGAAATTGCTGAAAACCGTTTTGATAAATCTGACTGACGATAAACTGAGTGCTATTCCCGACCCCGCTCGGCACCAGAATATAAACCCGCTCGAACACTTCAAAGCTGGCAATCGTATAAAAAACCACCAGATAAAGGGTGGTTGACTTAATCAGCGGCAGGGTAATGCTCCACCACTTTCGCAATGAACTGGCTCCCTCAAGTTCGGCCGCCTCGTAGTAATCGCGAGGTATGCTGCCCATCGCGGCACTAAAAAGCACGATGGCGGTCGCCGGAACAGTTAGAATTGTGGAAAGAGTTACGCTGGCTAGCGCAATATCCGGGTCGGCCAGCCATTTGACCGGTTGCCCACCCACCAGACCCAATAGAAAGTTCAGAAAACCCCATTGAGTATTGAACATCCAGCGCCAGACCAGCGCGATAATTATCGAACTGGTGACTGCCGGTAGGTAATAGGCGGCCCGGAAGAAAGTCTGAGAGTATTTACCGAGCGGCTGGATCAAAGCGGCCAGAATCAACCCGATAAAAATATTGGCGGTGACTGTCAGAGCGGCGTAAAATAAGGTGTTTTTTAGGGCTTCGACAAAAACCCCACTCTGCGTCGTAAAAGCATCACTATAATTTTCGAGGCCCACCCACTTTGGCTCGGTATTGAACCGCACCTGCTGGAAGGAAATAATAAAAGACCAGGCCACCGGAACAAGGGTAAAAGCGGTAAAAGTAAATAAACTGGGCAGCACAAAAGCATAACCCCAGCCGTATTTCTTTATGAAGTGCCCCACTCGCTCAACCGGGTTTAGCGGTTGAGTCAGTCGTTTTTCGAGGGTTGCTCTTGCCATAACCTCCTCCGTTACCGAACCGAACAGCCACGAAAAGCGAGCAAGCCCGGTCATTAAGGCCAAGTTTATTCGCTTTTCGTGGCTGAGAGTCAGTTAGTTACTTGCCAGCTTTGGCTAAAATACCGTCGATTTCCTTGGCCGGGTTATTCAAAGCCTGCTCGACCGGCGTTTTGCCAAAGATCGCATTCTGAATCTGCGGGTGAATAATGGTGCGAATCTGGGGCCAGTCGGCAATGATCGGCGTAATATAGCAGAATTCCACAAACGGCCCAAACTTGCTGATCGGGTCGTTGACCTTCACCGACTTGCGCGCACCGGGAGCCAGATAGAAGCCCTGCACATCCGTCCCCACCTGACCGCTGGTCAGATAGCGCCCCAGGTCCATCGCGGCCTGTAACTTGGCCTTGTCTTTGATTGCGGCGACCGAAATCAGTCCGATCCCACCGGCTGTGATTGGTTTACCCAGCTTACCGCTTGGCATATTGATCACATCGAAATTCAAACCGGCGGTCTTGTAACCGGACGACGCCCCGCTCGGTTCGCTGTACATCGCTACCACCTTTTTATCCTTGAAGGCGGTCGTGATGTCGTCGACCGTTTGCGAACCAAAATCGGGCGGTGTAACCTTATGCACCTGGGCCAGATCGACCAACTTTTTCAGGCCGCTAATGCCTTCCGGCGAGTTAAAGGTGTATTTGGTGTTGTCTTTGCTGAGAGGCAAAGCCCCATCTTGCAAAATAAACGGCCAGGCGTTGACCAAACCAGGGTCGATCCCGCTGGTATAGCCATAAACTTTTTCACCGTTAGCCCTGGTAAAGGTCAGTTTCTTGGCAATTTCCACAAACTGGTCATAAGTCCAATCCGCTTTGGGTGGCTCGACCCCGCGCTCTTTGAAAACATCCAGATTGAGATACATTCCTACCGGCGGCACCCACAACGGCCAGGCGTAGGGTTTCCCGTTAATACTGACGGCATCGATCAGGTTGGGGAAAATATCGGCCTTATCTTCGGGGGTCAAAAAGGTATCGATGGAGCTTACCAGACCGTCGCGCACCAGTAAGGGCAAAATATCCGACGGCAAGCGGAACATATCAACGATCTGACCGCCCTGGACCGCCTGGGTTAATTTGGTAAACCCGGCCTGGTCGCCGGTATAGCCGGTGATATTAACTTTAATATCGGGGTTAGCCTTGATAAATGCCCCCGTCGCGGCGTCCATCAACTTGCCCGTATTATTGCCGCCGTTAGGCTGATAACCCAGCACCCAATATTCCAAAGTGCCTTTGAATCCGCTCTTACTAACCCGCAAATCAGTGGTGCCACCGGTCGCCGCGCCTGCCACTGCCGCAGTTGTGGAAGCCGCCGCAACCGCAGTTGTGGTAGCAGCAGTGGCGGGGGTAGCCGCCGCGACGGGGCTGGTTGCAACGGGGGTGCTGGCGGCCGTACCAGGGGTACTGGTAGCATCCCCGCAGGCTGCCAGCAAACCACTTCCGACGATTGCGCCCCCGGCCAGGCTGACAAAGTGTCGGCGGCTTAACGCTTTCTTACTACTTTTCTCGACCATAAAAACTCCTCCTTATTTTCGTTTGTTATCCCTCAAAAAATCACGGGTAAAGCATAATTGCCTTTCGTTGTTGCTGAAAGGCAGACTCCTGGGCGTCCCAGCTCTGAAAAAGTTCGGTCAGATTAGCCTGGTTACTGATCGTCATCCGGGGGCGGTCGCTACCGATAAGCCGGTCGAAATGAGCCACTCGCCACTCGAAGTGGGACGGATAAAACCGGGCCAGGGTATTCACCAGGTATAATCCACTTCGTACCACCTGGTGTAAATCGGTCAATTCGGTAATATGTACCTGCACCCCACCGCATATTTCGGCACTGTAGGGGGCAGCCCCCGGCTTGAAATAAGTTGGCCGGAAATAAAGGCCAGGTCGGTTAAGCCGGTTGAGGATTTCTGCCAGTTGATCTGGCCGGTCGATCCAGGGTGCACCGATCAGTTCAAACGGCTGAGTAGTACCGCGCCCGACCGATAAATTGGTCCCTTCCAAAAGACAGGTGCCGGGATAAAGCCGGGCCGTTTTAAGCGTGGGTAAGTTGGGTGAAGTCGCCAGCCAGGGCCAACCGGTCGACTCCCAGGTCATCGAACGAGTCCAGTTCTTCATCGGCAGGACCACCAGGTTTGCCCGCTCTGCCAGGTGAAAGCGATTTATGTAGCGAGCCAGTTCCCCGATGGTCAGACCGTGTTGCACCGGGATTTGCTCATAGCGACCCACAAAAGAATTAAAACCAGCTTCTACGAACGGCCCCTCGACCGCGACGCCGCCTAGCGGGTTCGGCCGGTCTACTACATAAACCGGTATATCCGCCTGTTCCAGCAAAATCCCCAGGGTAGACGGGTACGTGTAATAGCGCGTCCCGACATCCTGTATATCGAATACCAGCGCGGCCAGATTATCCAGACTGCCAACCGGTAGGCCGTAACTGACTTTTTCGGGCTGATCTTTATCAAGCCGGTAAAGACTGTAGACCGGTCTGACCTGGTCAACCTCAGGGGTAGCGTTATCGTCCGACGCTACCGCAACTCCGGCCTGGTCGACCCCATAATAACCGTGTTCCGGACCAAACAACGCGGCGACAATAACACTAGATCTGCTCAGAGTGGTGTCGGTAGGTTCAAAGTCCGGGCTGATACCGGTTTGATTGGTCACCAGCCCAACCCGCTTGCCGATCAGAGGCGCCAGGGTTTCGGCTGTCAAACCGCTATGAACCTGAAATTTCCTGGCATTTTCCATTGTTAAACCTTGCTCTGCGGGCGGTTCAGGCGGGTATAGAAGCGATATTTGTCGCCCCGGTAAACCGATTGGGCGTACTCAACCGGACGTCCCCGGTTGGTATAAGTAATTCGCCGGATGAATAACACCGGGTCGCCGGCCATAATCGCCAGTAAACCGGCCTCCTCTTCGCGGGCCAGCCCGGCTTCCAATTCCTGTTCGGCTTCCAGAGGTGGTACCCCGTATTTTGTTTCGAGCAATGTATAGAGAGATGAGGCTACCAGATCTTCTTCCAGTAGTTTTTCGCATCCCATAAAACTTACCAGGGCGGTTTCCAGGGCCAGTGGTTCGTCATCGGCTAGTCGTAACCGCTGGACTCGAAAAAGCATTTGTCCGGGTTTTATCCGCAATTTCCCGGCAGTATCTTTATCGCACGGCCACATCTGGGTATTAAGAACCCGAGTAGTTGGCCGACGGGATCGAGCTTGCATATCTTCGGTAAATCCGGTTAGCTGGATTAACTGCTGGGTGATTTTGGGTTGGGCTACAAAGGTACCTTTACCCTGTTCGCGGTAAAGATACCCTTCATTGACAAGTTCGGTGATCGACTGGCGAACTGTCATCCGGCTGATGCCGTATTGCTCGCACAACTCGCGCTCACTTGGAATAGGCTGGCCGGGTTGCCACTGGCCGGTGGTTACTTTACCTAGAATGATTTCTTTTAATTGATAATAACGCGGTAACAGCCCATTCTTTAGCACAGGCATCCCTATTAAATCTATTCAAGCAAATTTTGAAAAGTCATACAGTTCTGGAAGTGGTAAAGTTGTATATACCACTTTTTTATAGATTGTATCATCTTTTATATTCACGTCAAGGGGTTTAGGGAATATTCAGGGTTTATGCGTTTACCGCAAAGACCCCTTTTGTTAGAATAATGGTGACTAAACCTAATTCAACAAAAGGGGTCTAAAATAAATAATACTGCTATTGAGACCTTATCGGCAACTGACAACCCTGACTTTACCCCTAACACTCAGAGTAATTGGGTAAGCCAGACACAGAATGAGAAAACGGGGTTTTTTGCATAACCCCCCGAAACGGTGTACTCCGCTTGACCATCACCGCATAGCAGGCCCTAAGTAAGAAAAACTGTGCTTCTACTCACCTAACCTGGGTTTATTTAGTTCCGGCAGGTAGATAGCGGTAGACCGTCGCTTTTGAGATGTTGTATTCTTTGACGAGGGTGCCAATTGTTATTCCTTGCTGCCGTTTGGACACATATTTAGCTCTTTGCGGCGAATTCAAGGTTTTTTGCCGACCAAATGGTATTCCCCGTGCCTTAGCCTTTTCAATCCCATCCTTTTGTCGTTCCGAGCGGATTTCGGTTTCAAACTGGGCAATCGCACCCAACATATTAAACAGTAACCGACCAGTGGCATCGGTGGTACTAATTTGTTGATCCAATACTTGCAAGTCAACCCCTTTGCGCTTAAGTTCCTCGGCAATCTGGCACAGATGAAGGGTGGAACGCGCCAGCCGGTCCAGCCTTGTGACCACCAAAATATCGCCTTCCCGAACGTATTCCAGGCAGGCTTTCAAACGGGGATGTTTGCCTGAAGTGCCGCTGCGCTTCTCCTCAAAAAGTTTATCGCAGTGCCTGAGTTTGTCTTGTTGAACCTCCAGGCTTTGTCCCATAGAACTGACCCTGGCATAACCAATCAGCGGTATATACTACTCCACTCCGGTTGTCTCAAAAGTTTTTAGATGCTAAGATAAAGATATTATGAGACTAATTTTGAGACTGGTCAAGGCAGAGGTCTCAGAAAGTATACTTTCTGTGACCTTCCCAGTGTGATGAAAAAGCTCTGACTGTTGAGACTTAGCACAAAATTAGAGTATGCAACACGAAAAATGCGTAAATAAGATTGACCGCACTGTTTCGGGGGGTTATGCAAGAACCCCCATACACCGTTAATATCAGAAAAATTACCCCCAGGTAACGCAGGAATCGTAGTTTTTCCAGTCCTGGGTGGCCTTCACCATTCTTATCAAAGAGCAGCCTGATGAGGGAAAAAAAAGGATCAAACTTAGGCGGATGGAACTGTTAGCCAGCACGCGGATTTGCAGCGGCTATCAAGGTAGTCAATAATAAAGTTAACAAATTCCTCTGTCTGAGGGTAGGTGAATGCGTGGTCTGGCAGCTTTTTTCGATATTGTTCCCGCCAGAGCAGCGCGTTTTCGACCAGTTCAGCCCATTGGGGCAACTGCTCCTGAACCCACCGAGCGGCCTGGAGCTTGGTAGCCTGCTCCCCTTTCGTATGGGCAAACAGCGCCCGGCACATCGTCAGGATGGCATAGTCCTGGCCTGGCCGCCAATACCTGGCTTTTAAGATGGATTTACGCCACTCCAGGGCCTGCTCGTGGACAGCCTGGATGAATTCTTGTTTTGAAACCGGCTCGATAATCTCCTCGGGCGGCGGGCCGTAAAGCGGCACACCTTTTTCCTGAACTGCATACCAGTTGATCAGCCAATCCCGGCCCGCTTCTTTCAGATGGAAAGGCTCGCCGGGACTGATAATAGCGAGGGGGCTGCTCTGGGTTTTGAAGTTGCGCAGGCTATTTAGGGACACGTAAGCTATTTCAATGCGGCCTTCCCAGTCCTTATACTGACCGGACAGTTCATCCTGCATGAGGTTAAGTCGAGCGAATTCTGCTTCATCAATAAGGCTAGAGGTGGCCGCTAACAGGTCAATGTCGCTGCTGCCACGGTCAAAATCACCCCAGACCAGCGAACCATACAGATAAAGCCCCACTAGCCGGGGCCCGAGTGCCAGCTGCATCCGGGCTAATAGCTCACCTAGCAGGCTGTTGATGTCATGATAGGAGGTGGCGGTGGTAGTCAGGTTCATTAAAAGTTACCTCGCTTTCAGGTTGTCAGGTGGCTGACCAGTAGCTTCAGATTGGCATCCAGCCAGTCCAAAAACTCCACAGTATTACTAACCTTTATTAATTATACTACTCGCCCGACTTATTGGCTACTAAACAGATCCGATCTCAGATCTGTTTAGTAGCTAATAAGGCAAGAAGCTGGAAGGATTTTACCTCAAGTAAGAGTGCTGCTCAACTCCAATGTTATGTACAAAGCCATTTTGGGTTAACTTTATTTGAAGTTATTATAAACTATTTGTATTCATTGTCTGAAATGTGCCGCAGCCGGTAAGACTTGGGGATGGCAAATTTATTTTGGAGGGAAAAGTTTAGCATTAAGCAAGCTCAACCCTAAATTTAACGCAAAGCTTTACTTTCTGATTTACAATCCTCATACCCATTTACAAGTGTTAAACCAAATAATCATCGACCCTTGCCCGATTTTGTGGCAAAAGTATTGACAATAACACATTTCAGATATACAATGGCCGCAAAGGAAACGCAAAGCTTTACGTAAAACCTTGCTTAAGGATTGCCATTGGCTGCCACTTTGCTTGATATTGCGAAACGCCTCAATACTTCGGTCGCGACAGTTTCGCGGGCTTTGAACGACCGGCCCGGTGTCGGTAGCGATTTGCGCCAGCGTGTTATCGATACCGCCAATGAGCTTGGCTTTGTTCCCAACATGGCCGCCCGCACCCTGGTTACTTCCCGCACTCAGACCATCGGCTTTGTCATTCATCCGTTCGACCAACCTTTTTCCTCCGATCCTTTTTATTTTCCCATTTTGATGGCGACCGAGGTAGAACTGGTGAACCACGATTACCATATTATGCTGACCAGCCTTAACAGCGAAAGCCCCACCAACTTGAGGATGGTCGAGCAAAGCCGGGTGGATGGGCTGATCCTGGTCGGACCCAACCTGAGTCCCCAGTTTATTACTATCACCCTCAACCGGGGTATCCCGGCGGTGTTGGTCGATAATAAACCGGTTCACCGCAAAGCCAACACAATATTATCCAATGATGGTGAGGGAGCATATGAGGCGACCGCCCACCTGATCAGTCACGGCCATAGCCGGATTGCCCATATCGGCGGACCGGAGGAATGGGTCAGCAACCGCCAGCGTTACGCCGGATATTGTGCTGCTTTGCGAGATGCAGGACTGGGCCAGAATTGTCGGGTTATCCATATGGAGGGTACCACTATCGCGACCGGCGAGAAAGCCACCGCCGAACTTCTGGCTGGACCCGAACCACCGACCGCTATTTTCGCGGCCAACGATTCGATGGCAGTGGGAGCGGCCCGTGTCGCCGCCGCCGGAGGTCTGAACATTCCAGGCGATTTAGCCCTGGTCGGCTTTGATAATATTTCGGCTGCTGAACATTTTTCCCCACCGTTGACTACCGTCCGCATCTTCAAGGAGCAAATGGGTAAACTGGCCGCTTTGCGGATCCTCGAACTTATAAACGACCCCGGTATTCCGGCAGTTGAAACCAGGGTTTCTACCGAATTAGTCATCCGCCAGTCGTGCGGTTGTAACTAGCTTTCTTACGGTTATAGCATTCCGTTGCGTTTTATTCCCTTATAAGAACTAACCTTTTCTTACGCTTTCAAGGTTGAATTAGCACCCCCTTCAAAGAAGTTGGGGGTAAAAGGAGAAGAAGATTATGTTTTCGAGTAAGAAGTGGGCTTCCACAAGCTTGCTGCTAATATTATGCCTGGTATTGGCCGCTTGCGGTGACGCAACCAATACCAGCGGCCCGGCGGCCTCTACCACAGCCGCCGCGGGTGCGGTAACAACAGGGGCCCAGGCTGCCGGGGGAGCCACTACCGCCGCCGCGGTTGGGGGGCCAAAGGTAGAACTAACCATGTCCGTCTGGGCCGGGGTGGAAGAAGCTAAAGAATTTCAGGCGATTGTCGATTCAATTAACGCCAAGGCCACCAGTTATCATGTAACAGTCCAGGCCAGTCCGCAGGAGTATGTGACCAAGTTACAGACCGGCCTGGCTTCGGGAACGGCGGCCGATCTGTTCTGGGTAGATGTCGATCACCTTTCCGGTTTTGCCGATAAAGGTTCGTTACTCGATCTGACCGATATGGTTAAGGCCGATAAAACTCATCCTGCTTCCAATATGGATGACTATTTTCCAGGTGCGATTGCCGCCGCAACTTACAAGAACAAAATGTACGGATTGCCCTGGATTCAACAGCCGCTGGTTCTTTATGTCAACCTTGATATGTTCAAGGCAGCCAACGTAAGCCCGCCGACCGCCGAATGGAGCTGGGATGACTTCCAGAAAGCCGCTCAGAAACTGACCGTTGACGCTAACGGCAAGACCGCCGACGACGCGGCTTTCGACCCTAAAACGACCAAACAGTGGGGTTTTACTTCAAACAGCACCGATTGGCCGCCGACCCAGATGTACATCTGGCAGGCCGGTGGGCAGAGTATCGCCCCCGATTTCCGATCTTCCCCGATAGACTCACCGGAAGCGGTCAAGGCCGAGCAGTGGTACGCCGACCTGATTAACAAACTTCATGTATCGCCGACCGCTACTCAGGTTAAAGACCAGGGCTTCGATACCATGTTCATCAATGGCAAGGTAGCGATGTTTATTGGCGGCGCGGCGGACTCGCTGGAAACCCGTGACGGTATGAAGGGGCAGGCCCAGGCTTTCCTAGTACCAAAGGGCCCCGGCGGTAATCGCCAGACCGTCGCTTATATCGCCTTCACCTCCGTCAACGCTAAAACCAAAAACAAAGACGCGGCTTTCGCGGCCCTGGCCGATATAACCGATGGCATCCAGAAATGGAAAGTACCGGTTCCGCGTAAATCTCTCTCGACCAAAGAGGCGATCCAGAAGGCTCAACCCAAACGGCCCGCCGGTTCAATCGATACGATTATCGCCGCGCTGCCGGATGCTAAAGCGGCCCCAGTCTTCCCTAACTACGCTCAATGGGCGGATGTCTGGAGTACCCAGTTTATCGATCCGCTTTTCCGGGGAAAAGACACGGCTGCCAACCTTGCCAAGAAGGTGCGCCCGCAGCTAGAGGATACTTTACCCAAGTAGTAGCCCAGTCCATCAGGAGATGGCAGATTAATAGCTGCCATCTCTTATTTTTCTCTTTCAAGGTAGTTTAAGCCGCAAGCCGGCTGCAGGAAATAGAAATTATGAGGTGGCTGAAATGGTAGGAGATCCGATAGCTGATTATCTTCCAACCTTTATTAGGTTTTTACTTTTGGCGGCGGTGGTGGTGGGAGCCAGTACCGGCCTACATTACGTGCTGCGAAATATATTTCATTTACGGCGGGAAATAGCGATAGGTTATTCCCTGATAACCCCCTGGATTTTGGGGTTTTTAATCTTCAGTCTCGGACCGATAATAGCAACTTTTGTTTTGAGTTTTACCGATTACAATCTGCAACAAACCCCTAAATTTATAGACATTAAGAACTACGATACCCTGATCAATAAAGATGTAAATTTTTGGCCGGCGATCAAACTTACTATCCTTTACTCGATTATTAGCGTCCCGATTAGCGTTTTTGTATCGCTGATGCTGGCGCTTATTCTTAGCAAAAAGTTGCGTTTTATCGGGGTCTACCGGGTGCTGTATTATTTGCCCTCCATCGTGCCGGCGGTTGCAGTGGTCCTGTTGTGGCGCTGGATCTTCAACCCCGATGTAGGGTTACTCAATATTGCCTTATCGCCCATTTTTAGCCTGCTCGGTCAAACCCCGCCGGACTGGTTTGGGGATGAAAGCTGGGTGCTACCGGCCTTTATTATTATGAGTTTGTGGACGGCCCTGGGTAACAATACGGTTATTTTGCTGGGCAGTCGCAAGGGGGTGGCCGCCGATTTATACGAGGCCGCTTCAATTGACGGAGCGACAACCTTCGATAAGTTCCGTAAAATTACCCTCCCCATGATGACTCCGGCTATTTTCTTTCTGGTAGTAGTAGAGTTTGCCAGCGCAATGCAGCTTTTTACCCCCGCCGCTTTTGCCAGGGCAACTCCGGCCGCCGGTCGTTTTATGAACCTGCTGATTTATACCTATGGCTTCCAACAGTCCAGGATGGGTTACGCGACCGCCCTGGCCGTGATTTTGTTCCTGCTTATTCTGGCGGCCACCATAGTGCTTTTCCGGTCTCAAACTCGCTGGGTATATTATGAAGGCCAGGAAAAGTAAAAGGGTTAGTGTGAAAGGAAATAGTTTATGAGTACCACCGTTACTCGGACCAGCGCCTCCCCAACACGAGTGCCCTGGACCCCACCGCGCATCAGGCAAGCCATCGGCAAGGCGGTAACTTACCTGTTTGTTTCGGCACTGGGAGTGCTATTTTTAGTGCCGCTGTTCTGGTTAGTTTCCAGTTCGCTTAAAGAAGGCAATCACATTTTTGACCAGCCGGTCGAATGGTTCCCGGCATCGCCCCAATGGAAAAATTACCCGGATGCCTGGAACGCCTTGCCCTTTACCCGATTTCTTTTAAATACCTTATTTGTAACTTTGGTCCCACTATTAGCGGAGGTTTTTGCCTCGGCTATCGTAGCTTACGGCTTTGCCCGATTTGCTTTCCCAGGTCGTAATATCCTTTTTATGGTGATGATTTCGACCATGTTTTTGCCGGATGCAGTCAAACTTATTCCAACTTTTCTAATCTGGAAGCAGTTCGACTTAATCGACCACTACGATCCTCTGGTATTAGGTTCTCTTTTTGGCGGCACCCCCCTCTTTATCTTCTTGATGCGCCAGTTCTTTTCGTCGGTTCCAAAGGAAATTGAGGAGGCCGCACTCATTGATGGGGCCAACGTTTTTCAGACTTTCACCAGGGTAATGATTCCTTTGATCCGGCCCGCCCTGTTATCGGTCAGTATTATAGGTTTCCAGGGTCATTGGAATGACTTCTTGAGTCCGCTAATCTATTTAAATTCCCAGGCTAAATATACTATGACAGTCGGTATGTTTTTCTTCACGGGTGGCACCAACGAGCGTCCACACTGGGAATGGCTAATGGCTATGTCAACTGTGATGATTGTGCCCATCTTAATTCTTTTCATTTTCTTCCAGCGTTACTTTATAGAAGGTCTTACTTCGGGTGGGGTTAAAGGTTAGCCGGAAGGGCTAGTTTGTTTGGACTTTAGGGCATTACCTCTGGTGGGAACAGACAAACTACAAAATTTATAAACTTCGAGAGTCAAAATGTCCAATATACAAACTGAACCATTTAGCCTGGAATTACAATTGCAAGGAGAGAATCTCAAATGAGCACCCTGGCTAAACAGCTTATAAGCTTGAACGACACCTGGCAGCTTAAAGATTTTGAACCGGGCGAAGGCGTGGCAAGCCGGGCCTTTGCCCCCGAATATTCTACCCCGGACTGGCTACCAGCCCTGGTACCCGGCGAAGTGCATACCAGTCTGCTGGCGGCGGGTCGTATTCCCGAACCTTATTACGGTACTAACGTCGAGCAAGTCCAATGGGTTGAGCGGCGCGAATGGTGGTACCGGCTTTCTTTTGAAGTGCCGTTAGCCGCGCCCGGCAGTCGCTCACACGATCTACTCACGTTCGAGGGACTGGATACCTACGCCACGATCTATCTCAACGGGGCCGAACTGGGCCGCCACCAGAATATGTTTCGCCCGGCAGTTTTTGACGTTACCGGACGGCTGAACTATGGCGAGAAGAACTTTCTGGCCGTCCGGCTTGACCCACCCTACTTACATCTGGAAGATAAATCAATGCCGGGCCAGTGGGGGGATTACGCTGCTGACCAGCGGGTCTTTATCCGCAAGACCCAATCGCATTTCTCCTGGGACTGGGCACCCCGCCTGGTTAATCTTGGCCTGTGGCAGGGGGTCAGGCTGGAACGCTTTGAAACCGCCCGGCTGCTTTCCCCATATCTACAAACCCTGGAGGCTAGCCCCCAACAGTCGAGGGCAATTTTGGAAGTTGAGATCGAAACCTGGGGCGATCAGATCGATAATCTGGTGATCCGGGCCAATTTGAGCCGGGAGGTAGTAACGGTCAGGCTGGAAGCTCCAGTGATTAACGGTCGGGCTGGTGGCGATTTCAGGATTGATAACCCGGCCCTTTGGTGGCCCAATGGCTTTGGCGACCCAGCACTATATGACCTGGAAGTAACGCTCTGGCAGGGCCAGACTTTACTGGATACTTTTACCGACCGGGTGGGGTTTCGGACGGTGGTTCTGGATCGCTCCTCCGACCCGCTGGAGCCGGATACTGAATTCTTTACCTTTGTAGTCAATGGAGTGCCTATCTTTGCGAAGGGTGCCAACTGGATTCCGGCTGACCTGCTTAACGGTCGAATCGAGCGGCCTCGCTACGAAGAATTATTAAACCTGCTGGTGGAGGCACACGGTAATATGCTGCGGGTCTGGGGTGGTGGTCAGTACGAACCGGAGGCTTTCTACCGGTTGGCCGACGAACAGGGGATTTTGATCTGGCAGGATTTTATGTTTTCCTGCGGGCTTTACCCGGATTTCGATCCGGCTTTTGTCGAAGAAGTCCGCGCGGAAGCCGAATATCAGGTCCGGCGGCTACGCAATCGCCCCAGCCTGGCTCTGTGGGTCGGCAATAACGAGAACGATTGGATCGAAGATACGACCCGCTGGCAGGAACCCGGTCACGATTTCCCCGGCAAATATCTCTACCACGAGCTGTTGCCCGAAATCACTGTGCGGCTCGATCCAAACCGGCCTTATTGGCCTTCCAGCCCCTACGGAGGTAACGATCACAACGGCGAACAGGCCGGGGATGCTCACAACTGGAGCGTCTGGCACGGTAACGTGGCCCCGCGCCGTTTCGGGGAAGAACCACTTCGCAATTGGAGTCCGCAGGGGGTTTCCTACCGTCATTACGCACAAGACCTGAGCCGGTTTGTCTCGGAATTTGGGATTCACGCCTTGCCGGTCGAGGAAACCATCAGGCGAAACGTCCCTGAGGCGGAGTTATATTTTGACTCGCCGGGCCTGCTCTTCCGCAACAAGGACAATCCCAAAAACAAAGGCAATATGCTGATGCAAGCTCATACCGGCTTGCCCCGCGATCTGTCCGAATACATCGATTTCTCGATGATTACCCAGGCCGAAGGTCTGAAATTTGGCATCGAGCATTTCCGGCGGCGGATGCCTCACTGCTCCGGTACGCTGGTCTGGCAGTGGAACGATTGCTGGCCGGGCCTGACCTGGGCCTTGCTGGACTACTATACTTTTCCAAAGGCCGGTTATTTCTATGTCAAACGGGCCTTTGCGCCGGTTATGGCCTCCTTTAAGGAAGAACCGGACGGCGGCGTGAGCCTTTGGCTGACCAACGACTCGCTATATCCGGTCAGCGAAACCCTGACCTGGACCCACGCTACTTTTGAAGGTCAGGTTTTGCGCCAGCAAACTCTCAAGGTCGATTTCGGCCCTAATAGCAGCCAGCCGGTCGTCCTGATCGGGCCGGAACTGCTCGGTGAAGGCGACCACCGGAATGAGTTTTTATGGGTCAGTGGCAGTTCCGGCCTGGTTCCGGCCAACCGTCACTTCCTGGCTGAAATTAAAGAACTTGTGCGGGAGAAGCCGTTCGTTAAAGTCGAGTGGGAACAGGACGGGAGCGGCTGGCTGGCTCATTTGAGCAGTCCTCACCTGGCGTATTTTGTCCACCTGTTCCTGGCCCAGGAAGGTATCCGTTATTCCGATAACTGGGTCGATCTCTTTCCCGACGAGACCCGCACTATTCGCATCTGGCGAGTAGATAATCAGTCGTTCGATCCAACTCAGGTCAAAATCGGCTGGCGTTAAGTCCAAGAAAGGCGGTGGTAAGGGTATTGTCAAGGTATTTTTAAGGGCAGGCAACTTAAAGAGTGAACTTAATCAAAGTGCTCCAAACTGAATTAGTCTGGTGATACTTTGGGTATTTGCCCTTTAAGCGACCTTTGACAGCCTGGTTACTTCATTCCACACCACCAATCACTCCCGCGTTTGACCACGATAATCCACGGCACTCATCTAATGCCTCTCTGGTCGAAACTTACATTCGCCAGTGGCGCACCACCGCCAATGAAAATATCTTATAATCTCGGCAGATCAGTTCAGGTTGTAGAGCGCGTTTTCTTTTTTGGTACTGCGAGTCTGCAAGTGAAACTGCTGCCGGGTGTTCGGTGGAA
>JBBQGA010000051.1:0-33737 GCA_038322625.1 Chloroflexia bacterium | reverse complement strand
ACCTACTCTACTGGTATCAAGCTGACTAAAATTGCAATGGCAGCCTTAGAAACCCAAATCGAGCGAAAGCAGGGTCTTGAAAAATGGTTTGTGGACATCTCCTTTGCCAATACTTGGAACGCTTAATTGTTTTTAAGTCCCTGAAGGAAAATTTAGAATGTTCAGTAGAAATACTAAAAACAACAGGATTGTACATTTCGAGAGTCGTAACCAAAAATTACGAGAGTTAGCAGTTTCCGCTCCGCCTGAACCCTGGCTTCCTGGCAAACAGCACGCAATCGGAGGGCTGACCGAAATAGGCTATGCTGATGCCTCAGACATATTATTGGTGGTTTCTTCACAAGGGCGCGGCGTCTTTAAATGTCTAAATGGCGAGCTGATTGCACGCAACCGTAATGTTTATGACGATAGCTGGTATGATAGCACTAAGCTTACAACCGCTCGTGCTGGGAAGGCGCAATGATTTGAAGATCGTGGACGGCTTGCTGCACCTGCACCACCGTCAGCGCGTGCGTAAAACTCAAGCGGGTTGGGGCTATATCCGCTAACAAGGCCGCTTCGTGCATCAAGTTGCCCAGCACATAATGGGCCAACAGCAAACTGTATAATTCTTGAATTACCCCGACATGGTTTCCGCTTCGATAA
This sequence comes from Chloroflexia bacterium, assembly GCA_038322625.1. GTDB lineage: Bacteria > Chloroflexota > Chloroflexia > Chloroheliales > Chloroheliaceae > 54-19. The sequence continues at coordinate 33,092 of JBBQGA010000051.1, read as the reverse complement.
ACAGGATTTGTTGTGGACACAGCCCCGCTTGCGAGAGCCAAGTCAATTCGAGTTGTGGACCGCCCTGGTCAGTATGGTCCACGACGAAATGAACGTAGCCGAAAGTTTGGGGGTGGGAAAATTGCGACCATGGGAAAATCACCAGCGACCACTCAGCCCTCAACAAATCCGACGTGGGCTGGGAGCAATAATGAGCGAGTTGGGAATCCCGCCCGAATGTCGCAAAGTCGAGGAAAAGGCATTGGACGGGTCTTTGGGGCAAAAATTGAGCCAGCCATACGTTACAAAGTGGTTAGTAAGACCCCTAAAAAGGTCAAAAGAGCCTAATTTTGCTGGTTTTAGCTCGAGTTTTAGCATTTTGTTTCACAGTGCCTAGAAAGGGGGCTAGTTTTCAGTGCTTATTAAATCTAAACGTCAAAATATAAAAAGGAGTCAAATAAATGTCTGAGAACACTTCCCCGATTGTGGTTTATGGCGCGAACTGGTGTGGCGATTGCCGTCGTTCCAAAAAGTTTCTGGAACAGAAGAACGTCGCGTTTACCTGGATCGATGTCGAACAGGACGAGACCGCCCGCGTGACCATGCAAAAATATAACGGTGGCCTCCAGACCATCCCAACCATCATTTTCCAGGATGGGACCGTAATGGTCGAGCCTTCCAACGCTCAACTGGCCGGAAAAATCGGTATCAGTCTGTAAGCTGTAAATAAATGAAGGCAACCAGGTGGGTTTTAGAACACTCTGGTTGCCATTTTTATTTTAGAAACTTATAGGCAATCCAAAACGTAAATTAATCTGTTTATAATTGGTGAAGGTGCGCATGCTGATTGCCTATTGGGTGATGGGACGGACCGCTTCCGATTTTAAGAAAGTAATCGTAGAAAGTGCGCCCAGCGTAATCGCGGCTAATCAACTGGGGCAGGAACTTAACCGGTTGGATACCGATGCCGCCGATCTTTTAGTTACCTCTCGGTATAGTAGTTCAAGCATTTTAGGAAAACAAAATAGTGTGGTGAGTAATGACTACAGGGCCGCCCGAACCGATTTTGATGACAATTTGTTGCGGGCCTATGCCAATATTACTTTTCCCGGCGAGGAGCCGAGCATCAAGGCTATCGCCGCCGGTTTCTACAATTATCTGGCTCAAATCGAAATAATGCGCTATGAATTAAGTCAGAATCCCCCTCAGCCGGAAGCCGCGCTGGCGGCCTACAAACGTGCTCACGATATTGTGATTGGCAATCCTAATCATGATCTGCGCACATTGATCAATAACCGGACCTCAGAAGAAATTCTCAAGCAAGCCGATTGGACCCAACTAAATCCAACCCAGAGCTACCTGGGGATTGAGGCCAATGTTGCCCGGTTGTTGCGGAACAACCAAGATGCCCTGACGGTAGCCCGCAATAGTGTGAAAGCCGATAGCCAGTTTAGTTTCTTTTTGATTGCTATTTCCGGGGTGTTGCTGGTGCTGGCCTGTTTGGGCTGGTTTTGCGCTATGCAATAGTAACTCACCGGGTGCTAAATCCCGGCTTTGCGTTGGCCCTGGTGGTGGCACTTTCGATGTTTGGGCTGCTAGTTGTGGCTATGCAAAGTGCTTCGACCGATTTTGAAACCGTTTCCTACACCAGTTTTTTCAGCATTAATTCTTCTTCCAGTGCCAAACAAATGCTGCGGGATTTCAATGGGGATGAGTCGCGCCTGTTTCTAAACCCGGTTGCCCTCCGTCTGGACCTAAATAGTTCAAAGCTGGCTGCCGATATTCAGCAAGCCTTCAGTCCGGCCCTGATGCTGCAAAATTTTGACTACAAGGAAAAACAGGTTCTATCGCGGCTTAACGATGCCTGGAGTAATGTCACTTATCCCGACGAGCGGGGACAACTTTGTAAGGTTTATGCTATTACCAGGCTTAGTGTCGACCCTGGAATGGCTTTTCAGCGTACCAGATGCCAGCCAAACGAAATGTACCGGGGAAGTGATACCAATAATCAGCCGCTGTTCAGTTTGCAAAGGTACTTTGAATTACATAATCAAATAGTAAGCCTGTTCCAGCAAGGCAAATACACTGAAGCTTTAGAGGTGAGTTATGGCCCCTCGAACGTTGTATTAGGTCATGCCCTGGATGGTATGGAAGGGGTGGCCCACGTCAATGAAAAATACTTTGTAACTACTCAGACCCCACCCCTGACCCCTCCCCAGGGAGGGGATAGAAGAAGAAGTCTAAACAGGGGAGACCCCTGTTAGACCCCCCGCAGGGGTTGCACCCCTACTTACCCCGCCTCGAAAGAGGTAAGCTGAGTAGTTACAATACTTTAACGATGCGGCCTGTTCTTCCATTGGCGAGGGACAGTTCAATAACGGCTTCTTTAGCGATACTAAATGTAATGGTAATCCGGGCTATCTTAATTTATTACAAATTGTGTGTCTACTGGTATTTATCCTGACGGCCTTTACTATTGTTGTCGGAGCCTGGCGGGCACGCCGCTTATTCTAACTTTCGGTTAGGTGGGGCGGGTATTCTAGGGGTGCCTCCAACTCAAATCTCTTTTTCTTTTTTATGGGCTGTTGTATGTTCAACAGCCCTGATCTCTTAAAAAGCCAGCAAATCTTTCATTCGTGCTATAATCGGAGGTGCAACTCTTTTTAAGATAAGTTTAGCGGGAGTAACGGGTTATGGAAAAACAAGCACTGGTAGCTGCCCTGGGCAAAATATTTGGGCCGGATAGCTTTCTGCACGAACCGGAAGATGTACTGGTCTACGAATACGATTTCTCGCTGGATAAAGTGCTGCCGGAAGCGGTTGTTTTTCCCGACCGGACCGAACAAATCGCGCGGTTGCTCGAACTGGCCGCCCGCGAGAATATTCCGGTAACACCTCGCGGAGCCGGAACCGGCCTAAGTGGTGGTGCGATCCCGGTGCGCGGTGGGATTGTGGTGGCGATGGCGCGTATGAAGAAGCTCTTGAAACTGGACCTCCCCAACCGGTACGCGGTGGTCCAACCTGGTCACGTCAATCTTGATCTTTCAACCGAGATTTCGCCTAGCGGTTATTTTTTCGCCCCTGACCCGGCCAGCCAAAAAGCCAGCACTATCGGCGGCAACCTGGCCCTCAATTCCGGTGGCCCGCATTGCCTGGCCTATGGCACGACCACCAATCATATACTGGGCCTGGAAATTGTGTTGCCCGGCGGAGACACCATTCAGCTAGGCAGTCCCGCCCCCGACCGGCCTGGTTACGATCTGACCGGCTTTGTGGTCGGCAGCGAAGGTACACTGGGTATCGTGACCGAAGCGACTGTTAAAATAATGCGAAAGCCGGAAGCGGTCAGCACTTTTCTGGCTTTATTCGAGGATGTAGGCCCGGCCTCCGAGGCTGTTTCGGCGATTATCGGGGCCGGTATCGTCCCGGCGGCCCTCGAAATGATGGATCAAATGACGATCCAGATCGTCGAGGCCGGACTGCACGCCGGATACCCGCCCAATGCCGGAGCGGTGCTGCTAATCGAGGTAGATGGATTTCAGGAGAGTCTGGTCGAACTGACCGAAACGATCATCGAGATATGCCGGCACAATGGGGCTTTTGATGTTCAAAACGCTACCACCGAGGAAGCCCGCACCAAATTATGGGCCGGGCGCAAGGGAGCTGCCGGGGCTTTTGGCCGGATCGCCCCCAACTTTTATCTGCACGATGGCGTGGTGCCACGCTCCAAACTGCCGGAAGTCTTACGGCGGATCGGCGAAATTGGCAAGGAATACGATCTACCAATTGCCAACCTTTTTCACGCCGGTGACGGCAATCTGCATCCCAATATCCTATTTGACGCTCGCGTGCCCGGTATTCTGGAAAAGGTAATGGAAGCCGGTGACAAGATTCTTCATCTGTGTGTAGAGGTGGGCGGAACGCTTTCGGGCGAACACGGTATCGGCACCGAAAAAAATAACTATATGAGCTGGATTTTTACCGAAAACGATATGGACACCATGCGCAAAGTTAAAGATGTCTTTAACCCGGCAGAGATTATCAATCCCTGGAAGGTTTTTCCCACCCGGCCCGGCTGTGGTGAGATCAGTCTCAAAATGCGGATACTCAAAGCCCTACCCAATATGGATGAAGCCTGGGTTTAGAATCTTATTTAAACTGAAGGTAACTACTCAGGCCCACCCCTGACCCATCACCAGGGCCACCAGTGGACGGGGAAAAGAAGAAGAGAGCTAAAACAGGGGCACCCAGAGGGTACCCGCCTGTAATACCCCCGGCAGGGCACCCAGGGGGTACCCGACCCCCACGACCCCGCTACAACCCTTTTGCATGAGGGTGGGCTGAACAGTTACAACTGAAGAAAGCAAAAGTGCTTCCTGCGTTATCGTCAGGAAGCCTTTTTTAATGAGAAATTTCAGGTTTAGAGGCTTTTAGCCAGGGATGGGTTGGCGGCGGCGACCTGAGCTTGCGTTACTGACAGGCTTTCGGCTTTGCCTTTGGCTTCCGTCGAGCCGGTATCCTGTTCGCTTGAAATCAGAAAAGCCCCCACCGGCCCAAAAGCAGCCAGTACGATCCGGTCACGCTGGCTGCGCTTTACCTCATCGTTCCAGGCAATTTTTGATAAAAACTCCAGGTCGTTATTAGGATCGCAGTTGCGGACCACAAATTCGATCAAAGGGCTGGTGGCCGCCAGGGTTGCGCTGATCAGGCCGAGTTCGCGCTGTAACTGGATAAAGCCTTTTGAGAAAGCCGCTTCCAAGTAATCACGCAACTGACCGGCAGCCGTCAGGACCATCGCCCCAATATTGGCACTTTCGCCCATTTTCTGTTGTGAAACCTGGCTGGTCGAGTCGATAATAGCGGTGTGGGTTAGCTCGGTGCTGCTGATTTGGGCCTGTCCGTCGCGTACCGCCCGGTTCAACCCTGGTTGTATACCCAATACTCCCAGCAAGGGTGCTACCAGCGAGGTAATAACCCCCGCTGTGTTGAGTACGCCTCCGGCGGCCAGGATCGCGATTACCGCTACCAGCAGTACCGCAAAGATCGTCAGGGCTACTAGCACAACTCTATTTCTAAAAATGCCGTTGATTACGCCTACCCCGACTTTTGCGACCTCGGCGGCAGCCTCTTTGCCCACCTCGGCCAACTGGTCAAACTCCTGCTGTATCTCCTTAAAGGCGGCCTGCAAATTCTGGGTTGCCAGCCGGGTAATCTGGCGGCTATAGTTCTGGATCAGATCACCGGCCACGTTTACCACCCGGAAGCTGGTCAGGTCTTCGCGCTCGGCGACCAGACTAAACCAGTTACCCTGCTGTTCGTTCAGAGCCAGCCGCAAATCCAATAACAAATCGAAATCCCAACTTGGATGCAGCCGTAAGGTCTGGGAAAACGAAGGTGGCTGTGGGTTCGGCCCGGTGGTCGGACTACCGGTACCGGTCGCAGGCTGGTTGGAGCGTTGCATAATGCCGTGTTCGCTCATTTCCAGAATAGTCTTTTGCCAATAATCCAGGCTCTGGATCACCGCGTTGATCCCGGCTTTGGGCGATCTGGGATCAACCAATCCATTCTGGTTTAGCTCGGACTCCGGTGAGGTATCCGGCTTAATATTATTTCTGGTTTCGTAGTCATACTGTAAAATATTGGTCAGTACCATCAACTGACGCTGCAAGTAAGTCACCGCCTCCGGTTTGAAAGTTTCCAGCCAAATCTGATAAACCTCGTTACCAAGCTCACCTTCAGGCCCGGCGTATTGTTCCTTGATTTTTGGTACCCGGTAGGGCGCAGTTTTGACCGTTACATTCCAGGAAAGTTCGCTCAGTGCCCGCCCGGCAGCGTAGCCGTAACGCGCCTCCAGTAGTACATTACTTTCGGCAAATAAACGCTCCCGAATATAATTGTCCCAGGCTGTAATCAGGGCTTCGACCAACTGTGTCAGGTCCTTGATCATATAGTTGTAATAATCCGGGGCGGGTTGGCCTGGTTGCGCCTGGGCTAGCGTAATCAGTGGTTTATCGCTTTCAAATATTTGTTTCAGCACATCGTCGGTGCGGTCGAGACGCTGGTAAAGACAGGTCAAGAAGTTAAGGGCCTGGCGTAATTTCTCGGCCAGCCCGAACTTTATATTGGTGTGTTCCAGGCCAATATCAATAAAATCAAAGGAACTGTTCAAATAGGCGGGCCGGTCATCCGTGATGTTATAGCGAGCCAGGGCGACCGGCATATCGCCCAACAGTTGGGTATGTAAATTGACCGCCCGGCTGAACAATCCTCGCCAGGTGCTTGCCAACCAGTAGCCGTCCGAAGGATTGTCCCTTGAAACGGCATTTTCTGGACCGCGTAACTGAGCCTCCTTTACCCGGCTGCGTAATTCGATCAGGACCGCACCCAGCGACAAAGCCAACTTTACTTTGTGGGCGGGGGTCATTTCAGACGCGGGTAAATTTGAAGCTTGATTGGGACCGGTTGGGTTGTCTGAGGCTATTGTAATATGGGGTTTTCCGGCATCTCCCCCAGCCCCCGCTCCACCATTGGCACCCAACGAGGTAAAGGTTGGCAGACTGGCCGGCTGATCCTGGGGAATTGGTTTGTTAGCCGGTTGGGAAGGGCTATTATTTGCAGCACTATTGTTAGGTGCAGCTGCAATGCCACCCCCCTGATTTTCTTGTGTCATGAGGAATAATCCTTCCTGAAATCGAACTGATAGGAATAATAGGTAATAAGTGATACTACTCAGCCACCCAGACAAATTGGAGTGAAAATGACCGGTCAGGCTTATAAAATTTTTGTTTCAGAAAATGCTTTGCGGCACACTCAATTATAGCATCTTTTTTAAATTTGAAACAACCCGGCAAACATACTTTTCTATCTTAGTTAATACTTTCGCTTGCAGCTCACCTGGTGGCCCTGGGGTGGGGTCAGGGGTAGGACCTGAGTAGTTACTAAACTATTACATATTGTCAGACAATTTTAGCAAGGTAGGTAATCGAGTATTCTGGCTAACCACCAACAGTTTCCTTAAAACAATGGCCGGCAAACTGCGAAGTTCAGTCAGCAAAGTTAACCACAATCTCAAAAGGAGACCGAATCGCTTTGCAACCCCTTTGAAAGATAAGGAAGGTCAAGTGCTAAGGGAATACGAACTGGTAAGCTCAACGCGGCAATTTGAGCGAAGTTACCCACAAAGGGCAAAAGTGGCAGTAGACCAAAAACCGACACCTCACAAGAAGTACAAGGGGCGGATTTCACTCAAAGTTCACAGTTAATGTTAAATAAAAACCATCGATCCTGGCCTTAAAATAGTACCGGTGGCCTAAAAATTGTTGATATATTAAATGTAAGTTGTGGTACAATTATCATCAGTAGCAAGGTTTTTTAAAAGTGTGTGCGACCTCGCTTTCACAATATGAGTACCTTCTGTGCTGATCAAACTGATTTACCAGGAATGTAAATCAGCCACATTCAACCACACTTTCAATATTTTCATTCGCTACTAAAACCGGTCAACAATGGGGTTGACGGGTTGGTTTGGGCGAACCTTACCTTCAGCCGTACAAGCAAAAGGCCGGGTCTCGCCACTGAGCAAAGGAGCTAAGACCGCTATGGCTATGACCCTTAATTTGCGGGCCGACCGTGAATTGTGGAAGTATATTTACCTCCACTTCCCCTTCGCCAATAGTTTTCATCTTTCAGTTTTACCCGATTATAATCACGTCTGGGCCGAGCAGCTCTACCGTGAAGACCCGATTTTACACCCTGATCTGCTTACGGTCCGTCATCAGCGTATCATTAAATCAATCGAGCGTCAGGCGAAAATGATGGGTTTTAAGATCATTAAGTCCACCAACCGGGTCAATGTCGATCCGGCGGTAGAACTTGATCACCGCCACCAGAGTTAGTCTGGTAGAAAAACAGAAACCCGGCTCAAATATGATGAGCCGGGTTTTTTAATGTCTGTAAAGCGGATTGGGTGGGTTTAGGTTTCGTAACCGCAGAACTGCAAAATTACCGCGATCAAAGTCTGGGTAGTCTTGATGATTTCCTCGATTGGGACGTATTCGTTGGGAGTGTGGGCCTGTTTGACGCTGCCGGGGCCATAGTGCAAAGTAGGTATCTGGCCGAGGCCGGTCATTAATCTCAGGTCGCTGCCGTAGGGGGCACCGTGAATAGTTGGCAGGTCGCCGTGTAATTGTTGATGAGTTTGTTTTACCAGGTCCACCAGAGGGTGAGTAACCTCCAACTGCCCGCTAGCGAATTGTCCGCCGAACCACTCGATTTCCACTGGATGTTCCCGCAACCATTCGTCCTGGCGACAGGCTTCGGCCAGGGCTTCTTCCATAGCCTGGCGGGCTTGTTGCGGTTCTTCGCCCAACGCTACTCCTAACCGGCCTTCCGCCACAAGTTCATCGGGTACGCTGCTGGGCCAGTTCCCGGCTTGCAAGATGCCAATACTTAACGGATAGGGTAGTTCAAACCGGCTCATCAAAGGATCACCGCTTTTGTTGCGACTGGTTTCCAGTTTCTCCAGGGCCTGCCAGATTTGCCACCATTTTTCGATGGTACTGACACCCTCCCGGCGCATACTGGCGTGGGCCGCGCGGCCTTTGAGCTTGAGGCGAAAAGTCAAGGCTCCGGCACAGGCCGGGATCAATTGCATTTCGGTGGGTTCGGTAATGATCGCGGCGTTGCCCCGGTAGCCCCGACGCAAAGTAGCAAATGTCCCCAGGCCGCCGTCTTCTTCGCTGACCACGCTTTCAAGCAACACCCGACCTTTTAATTTTATTCCGGCGGCCTGTATCGCTTTGACTGCGTAAAGGTTGCAAATTAACCCGGCTTTCATGTCGCAAGCACCCCGCCCGTAGACGACATCGTTATCAATGTGGCCGCTGAAGGGGTTGCCGTTTTCCCATTGGCTCAGGTCGCCCGCTGGCACCACATCAATATGGCCGTTGAGAACCAGCGTTGGTCCTGCCGCCGAATTGCCCCAGCTTCCCACCAGACCCCAGGCTTCCTCACGGGGGGCTTCCAGGCCGGGGAATTGTGGGTCGGCTAGCGTTTCCGGCAGGTCAATCGACCATAAATCGGTCTCAAAGCCGCTAGATTTTAAGTGGTCGGCAAGCCAGTATTGCGCCCGGCTTTCCGCTACCGTGCCGGTTACGCTGGGGATAGCTATTAATTCCTGCAAGGTGCGGATCATTTCGGCACTGTTTAGATATTTTTTAGCAAACGAAGAAACCTTCAAGCCTCTTTCGATGACCGGGTCCACAGGCACAAACATTTGAAAATCCTTTCCGTCCATAACGTAACCAGCAACCATTCAAAATATTAAGGTTTATATTCAGGTCTGGGGTCTGCTAACAGTATAATATATTTTGGGTGAAAAGGAAAAAATAAGGAAAAAATATGATAAAATCAACTTAGTGGCTATATCTGGCTATAGATGGATTAGGTTAACAGGAGTGGACCTGAAAATATGTCAAGCACTGTAATAGGTTATTTCCGCTTGTACCAACACGCGCTGGAAGTTATGGATGAACTGGTCGCCAACCAGTACGACACCGATCTGATAAAACTGGCCTATAGCCTACCCAACCAGGCTTCGGCTTCGGTCGATTACGATAATACGCTCGAACAGGCTCCCGTGATCGAATTCAAAGATGCCACCTTTGGAGCCGATATTACTGAAGAAGATGCCGTATATTACTCACGCTGCCTGGAAAAAGGTGAGGCCCTGTTGATGGTGCATATTCCGTCTGACGCTAGCCAGGAACGCAGTTGGGAAGAGCAAACCGCTCATACTATCGAGGATTTTCTGGCCGACGGCCCCACCGGAGCCTATGACCACGAAATCCGCAAGGTCTATAGCAACCGGGGTGGGCTTACCACTTATCCTCAAAATCGCTACCTGGACCCGATTGGCCCCAATCAGATTAATAAAGACCGCATATACGGCAGTCATAGTCCGCTCAATGGCGAGGTATCCAACGTGATTGGCGTACCGGATAACTCGAATTACCTGGAAGAACTGGAAGCCCTGTCCGGGCGCAGCGTTATGACGGCCAGCCAAATTTTAGCCTTGCGCAAAGCCCAACTCTAACTCTGGGAGGGTTTCCCAGTTTTTACAACACCGGCAAATCCTCATCGCTCAACCGCCACCGTTTACCGCTTTGGAATAACCGTTTACCCACACATAACTATCCTTTCACCGTAATCGCCGTTCGCTCGGCCTGTTTTATGCTTATAATAAGAGGTCAGAGTTTGAATTTGGGAAATTCACTTCATTAAACACTTAAAATTGTTGGTCATTTAATCACTCCAGGTAAAAAACTATGGCGAAGATAGCACTGAGGCTGTTTTCCAGAAAAGGTAATCGAGCGACGGCTCCCATAATGCTGGGAGTAGTTGGCGATAGCGGTTGCGGCAAAAGCACCCTGGTGCGCGGCTTGCAGCAGCTATACGGCAAGAACCGCGTCACCGAAATTTGCCTGGATGATTACCATCGCTATGACCGGCTTGAGCGGGTCAAGCGTCAGCTAACGGCTCTCGATCCTGAAGCCAATGATCTACCACTCATGGCCGAACATCTCCAGCTTTTACGCGAAGGCCGCCGCATCGTCAAGCCGGTTTACAACCACTCTACCGGTCGCTTTAGCCAACCGGAAGCCGTGATACCCCGCCAGGTCGTAATCGTTCATGGGTTATTTACCCTCTTTAACCCGGAAATGGCCGGTCTTTTCGACATGGGCATTTATCTCGACCCGCAAGAAACTTTGCGCCAGGAATGGAAGGTGGCCCGTGATACTCTTAAACGTGGCTACAGTCTGGAAGAAGTTTTGCGGCAAATTCAGGAACGCCAGCCGGATGCAGCCCGCTATATTCATCCTCAGAAAGCGGCAGCCGATCTGGTGATAAATTTCCGGCGACCGATCTCTTTGCTCGAAACCAATACTGCCCTCGATGTACGGCTTACCCCCGCCGCCGATTGGGAATGGCCGAATGTGCCGCCGGAAATGCTGGCTCGTCGACCGGGCTTATCGGCTGGTCAATCGCTGGAAATCTCTGGCCGGATTGACCGGTTGGCTGCCGAACGGCTAGGCCGCTCCTTTCTGGCCCCTGCCGATGGTCATCCGCTGCTGTCGGTGCAGCCGGGCGATGCTCTGTTAAAAAATCTAGGTTATTACCATCACAATAAAGGGGTCGGCAGCGAGTCTCGCCAGAGTCTGACGCTGGCTCTTACTCAACTGCTGGTAGCTGGCCGGTTGGCTGCTCCGGCCCTGCCTACCACCACCTCCCAGGTCGCCTGATCCCTTTTCATTTTCTAATCCGCTCTCTTTCTATTACTTTGTCTAAAATTATCTGAGCTTAAAAGTAAATAATTGAACTCAACCACTAATAGTCCGTTTATAGCGGCGGCTATTTTAAGACTGGAAAGCTATTAACGTTTGTAATGTTATTCGTTATATACGAATGGTAATATACTGATATGAAGAGTTAAAACTTAACGATTGCAATATGTAAAAATTTACCAAATATGGCTGGATTAATTACTAACTTGAGCAATTGTGAGGTCAGGAGTGGAACCTTCTGGGGGTGAGGACGAATTATGGGACAAATCAAACATATACTGCTCGTCGAAGATAACGATCAGATACGCCGTCAGTTGATCAATTTATTGGATCAGACTGTAGATTATAATATTTCAGGGGTTAGCACAGTCGATGTGGCCCTGAGTTTTGTCCAAAATTGTAGTTTGGACCTGATAATACTGGATTTTGAAAGGCTGACTGCTCACGATGAGCAATTTCTTCAAAGTTTAGCCGGAGATAAATATACTGTCTCAATTCCGGTAATAATATTAACCGCCGAACCCAGTCTCATAAATAATTCTCCCCAGGTTATAAAATTTATTGCTAAACCGTTTGAATGGGATATTTTATTGGAAACGATCAGGCAATGTTTGGATTTGCCTAATCTGTCGACTAAAAAATCACCCGCCCCGGTAATGAAAAAGCCTAATGTTAACCGTCCTCATTAGTAGGATAGTGTATTCAGGATAGTTATTGAGATTATTGAAATCACTGAGTAAATTACCGAATAGATCGATACGTTAACAATATTATTAGCAGAAACTAAATTAGCTATGACTGCTCCGTTAAAGCCTCAGGCAGAAGGCACGACCAAATTGAATCTGAACCAAAGTGTTAGTGAGATGATGCCGTCTTACTATGTGGCTCAATTGCAGGCTGTCCTGGACAGCATCGACTTTTTTGTAGTTTTATTGGACCCCGAATATAAAATATTAGCCTTTAACCAGCAGGCGGCAGTTGAACAGTGCAATAAAAAGTTGGAAAAGTTACAGGTCGGCCAGTCCGGTTTGGAACTGGTATCGGCTACCCATCTGGAAAAGTTCAAGCAGAACTTTCAAGCCGCTCTGTCCGGCCAGACCTTAAAGGTCGAGCGCACTACTCAGACAGCTACAAACGACCCAAAATGGTGGGAGTTTTCTTACAAGCTAATCCGCATGGAGAATGGCAATATAATCGGGGTTTCTCTAACCCTGGAAGATATTACCCGGCGCGAACTGGCCGAGGAACGTTTGCAACACAGTTTCGCCACCAACCGGGCTTTGCTCAACGCCCTCCCCGACCTGATGTTTCGGATCAGTGGCGAAGGCACCTTTTTAAATTGGAAAGCCGGACGTGAGGTAAATCTGGGGTTTATTCCGGGTGAGTTTATTGGTAAGCGGGTGGATGAAATGTGGCCGGTAGAGGTGGCTATACAGGCTCACCATTGTATAGAACAGGCCCTCCGAACCGGCGAAACTCAACAGATGGAATTCAGTCTCACTCACAATGACAATACTGAGCCGCACTGGTACGAAGCCCGCTATGCGGTTAGCTCGGAACATGAAGTTATTGCAATTATCCGCGATATAAGTGAAAACAAGACCCGCCTGAATGCCCTAAAAATGAGAGCGATCCAGCAGTCGACCGTCGCCGGGTTAAGCCAGAGTGCCTTACTCGGTACCGAGCCAGGTGCTCTGATGGACTCAATGGTTAATCTGACCGCCATTACGCTGAATATTGATTTCTCGGCTATTCTGGAGTATTTGCCCGATCAGTCGGGTTTTATCTACCGGGCCGGTTCCAATTGGATTTGGGACAAAGCCGAGCTGATCGGGCAGATCAGACCGCTTGAGGACGCGATACCCCGGCGTGATTTTACCTATCACAGTAGTCAATCTACCGATATTGAAACCTTCTACGCTGCAATCGCTGGCCCAAGAAATGGAACTGAGCGAACTAAAGTCGCGCTTTATTTCTATGACTTCGCACGAGTTTCGTACTCCGCCCAGTACAATCCAGGCCTCGGCGGAATTGCTCGAAACCTACAGCCATAAGTTTAGCCTGGAAAAACAACAAACAATCCTCCGTCGAATAAATATTTCGGTGCGCCAGATGACCGGTTTATTGGAAGATGTCTTGCTGATCGGCAAAGCCGAAGCCAATAAATTGGAGTTTAATCCAGTTAATATAAACCTCGAAAATCTCTGCCGGGCGATTGTGGAGGAGGCTGAACCTTCCAGGCGGGCCAGGATCGACTTTTCGTTTCGTCAGTTGATGGCCCCTCAGCCGGAACCAATCAGGCTGGCCGATGAAAAACTGTTAAGGCATATTCTTTCCAATTTGCTTTCAAATGCCCTTAAATATTCACCGGAAAATGCCAGAGTTAATTTCGAGGTTTCGCTGGACGAAAAAGCCATGACCTTTACAGTCCGGGATCAGGGGATTGGCATTGTTTCCTCGGATATGCCGCGCCTGTTTGAACTCTTTCACCGGGGCGAAAATGTTGGGGCGGTTTCCGGTACCGGTCTGGGTATGGCGATTGTTAAGAAGAGTGTCAGTTTGCATGGCGGGACGATCAAGGTAGAAAGTCTTCCCGGTAAAGGAACCAGCTTTTTTGTATCCTTGCCGGTTAGTCAATAAACGATTTGGACTATCGTTATTTATCAGGTAAGCCAACCGAGTCGCAGCATAAACTTAAAGGCTTGCTTTCACCATATTTTAATAAGCAAGCATTCGAGTGTGTTTGAATTTTTATTTTGGCAGAAAAAGGGAACTGAGCGTAAAAATGGAAAAGATTTTAGTAATTGAAGATGATACCTTGATCAGGGAAAGCCTGGCGGACCTGCTAAGTGCGGAGGACTATCAGGTAGTGTGCGCCGAGAATGGCGTGATCGGGATCGGGTTGGCCCGTAAGGAACTACCCAATTTGATCATTTGCGATGTCATGATGCCGGGTGTGGATGGTTATGGGGTTCTGGAGGCCCTGCATAGCGAACCGCAAACCAGTACTACCCCTTTTATTTTTCTCACGGCTAAAGCCGACAAAGAGGATTTGCGGCAAGGTATGGTTCTGGGTGCCGATGATTACATTCGCAAAACAATGGTGGGGTTCCTAGCCGGTTGCTAACAATATTAAAAGGTGGCGAAGCGAAAGCTATCGCCCCTTTTTGTTTTAAATGTTTCTTTCAGGTATTATTGTGAACACAAATGACGGCCAGCTATAACAATATAGTTATGTTTGGCTTTAATTCTGATTGCGAAGATAGTGTATATTACTGGAAAGGTTGATCATCTGACTCAAGTAGCTTCCGGGCTGATAACTATAGAGCGGCTGGCTCAAATTATAAACCAGCCTGAATCAGTCCCAAAAATACGCATCGTGGACGCGCGCTGGCGGGGGGACGGTACTTCCAGCCGTGAATTATTCCAGCAAGGCCATATACCTGGCGCGGTTCACTTGGATTGGCAATTTGATTTTAGCTTGACCGACGCACAGGGCTTGCGGCATATGCTTTTGCCACCCGACCGGTTTGCCGGGGTTATGGAGAAAGCCGGTATCGACAATACAACCCTGGTGGTAGCCTATGCCGATAGTGACTACTCCGGGGCGGCCCGGTTATGGTGGGCTTTGCGCTATTACGGACACGAAAATGTGGTGGTGGTGGATGGTGGTTGGAACCGCTGGCGGGCGCAGAATCTGCCTGTCAGTGCCAATCAGGTCGCCCCAACCGGTTTGACTACCTCATCAGGCTTTATGGCTAGACCTCAGCCGTATTTGTTAGCCACTCAATCAGAAATCAAAGCCGCCCTGGTGGCACCCACTAAACCAACCCGGCTAAAGCTGGTCGATACTCGGCCACCAGAACAATATCGCGGTCAGGCTGTCTGGACCCCTACCGGGAGTCGTTTTCTGGAACAAGAAGCGTCTTCCATCGAAATTGGCGCGCGGCGACCGATGAAAGCAGGACATATCCCCGGCGCGGTTAATTTACACTCGACCCCGACCTTTCTCGACCAGAACGATTGGGTTTATCTACCACCGGAACAAATCAGGGCCAAAGCAAATGCGGTCGATCTGCAAACAGACGACCGTATTATCACTTATTGTGGAGTTGGAATTTCGGCTTCGCTGGGCCTGTTCGGGTTGTATCTGGCCGGATTCAGCGACCTGGCCCTCTATGAGGCTTCCTGGGAGGAATGGGGTACCGACCCCACCTGTCCGGTCGAAACCGGCGATTACCCGGTTTCTTTTTGAAGCTCAAACTTTTCAAAAGACTGATTGCGGTACCTATAAACAAAAAGCGGTTTTTAGGAAATTCTCAGGCTACCAGCAATTCTAAGCCGGGTTTGTCAATCACCATAAAGCTTCCCTTGACAACCTTGATCAACTTCTTCTGTTGCAACTCGGCCAGTTTGCGGGTAACGGTTACCCGGTTGCTGGCGATCATATCGGCCAGATACTGGTGGGTCAGTTCCAGCTTGATACTGATACAATTTTGTCCTTCCGGTTCGGCCACGCCGAACTCCTGGGCCAGCTTTAACAGAGTATTTGCCAGTCTGACCGACACATCCCGGCCTACCAGACCTTTGATCAAGGATTGAGATTGGAAAAGCTGCCCGGATAAACTGTGGACCATCCGTTCGGCCAGCAAAGGATTATCCTGCATCAAACGCTCCAGGGCACCGGCCTCGATACTGGCTACCGTCGAAGCTCCCAGCGTCTCGGCATAAACATCGTGAAAATAGGTTTCCCGGCTATTACTCTGGCTAAAGACATCATTTTTGCCAAGCATTGAAAGGCTGACACAGCGACCATCGGGTAGCAATTCGTACAGCCGGATTTGCCCGCTCAGAATAAAGTATAGCATCGACCGGTTGTCGCCTGGTTGAAAGATCAGCCGGTTACTGGGGTAATGGGTCAGCCGGAAAGCCGGCAAGCTTTTGATCAGGGCTAACAGGCTGGTTTGCTCCATTCGCAAACGGCGGGTAGCCAGACTTTCGTGATCGAGTTCCAATGAAATCAATCTTTGCTCATCTTGAAAACCGGCGATAATCATAGCTTCCGCTTCGCCTCGCAACTTGTTGAGTTGGCGTGTAAATTCGAGCAACCCGGCTGGCTCACTCTGGAATACGTCGGCCTTGCTAACCAAATCCCAGACCAGATTCATGATTAAACAAAGTTGTGTCACCAGTGTTTCGACGCGGCTGTATGCCCGCGCCTGCAAACGACCTTCTTTGTTCAACATATTCAGATAATCAGCCGGTTGTTCCGAGATAAGAGCGGTCAGGAGATGTTCCCATAGAGCGAGATGGCGTTGGCGGGTAAGCTGGTCAAACTGAGCTACCTCCAGATCATACTGGTGTTGCTCAACCATAACCGCCCATTTTTGACGAAAATATGGCTTGGCTTCCTCAAGAGCAACTGTCCATTGTTTACTCAATGCTTTTCTCCATTTTCTCTCACTCCAGATTTTTTTACTTTTACCCGTAGATGGTTTTAGCTAAACAGTTTTGACCCTGAGCTACTTTTTTTGAGGATAGACCCAGGCTAACTTTTGCACCACTCCAATGGGCTAATTCGTACTGGTAGTAATGAGGGAATATTGAAGTTATGGTTAAGTTTTGTCTAATAACACACTATAAAGCGAAATATTAGTATTTTCGGTAATTTAGACTACACAAAATGACCCTAAAAATACCGGATTTCTTAATTATTTTTTTGACTGGGCAAAGGGTATAAGTTCAAAATACTGAGCTAGCACCGGTAAATTTTTGACCGGATAAGGTAACACCTCTTTTATTGAAAGGTTTAACGCGACCTTACGCCAGCGGCTCTCGAACCTGACCAGGCGCAGTCGGCAGGCCGCGCACAAGGTTGAAACTTTGAGCAATGGAATGTACCCTGGGGTAAATTGTAAATACGGGCGGCTTCCTCTACAAACCAGCGGGCGTAAAGTAATTGCTGAAAGTTATTTTTCAATTTAATTAGGGGGAAAAGCTTTCTACCAAAGTGATATGCGAACATTGATAAAATGGTTGGTTCAACCCCTTTAATTAAAGGTGAGTTCATCCACTCTAACAACAGCCGCCCACCTGAAGAGCTTAATAGTAATTCATATACATTATTAACCACCGGTAGTTCTGGTCGTATATTTAGGTCGAATAAAAAATCAGGCAAGTCATATTTCTGCCGACCTTCACTTTTGAACCAATCCAAATAACAGTTAAGATTTTCACCTTCCAGGTTACTTAGCCAACTTTGAACAAGTGCATCGATGTTAAAAATGTGATATACCGCGATTGTTGACCCTGGATAGAGCTGACTTACCGGTTGCATAAGCCAGCTGATCATAAATTCATCAAGGGTTCTGTTTGTTCCTAAAGGTAAAGCTGTAGAAGTTTTCAGCAAATTTCTCACGGGTTTGATTAATTTAACCCTTTTACAAATGGCTGGTTCGTTAGATCGGTCGTTAACCCTGAATATATTATTGCCAAAATTAGGCGTTTCGTCCAATATGTAAATCTTGAACAATCACATCAGCAGGTTAAAGGTTGTTTGATAAGAGCATCCCAAGCGGTAATTATACATCGGTTATTTTATCCCCTCTAAGAAGCTCTATAAAACCGATAAAAGTTACGCTCAGAGTTATCTAAATCACTTTTTTCCGCTACTTTTATCGAAGCGGAAAAACTCGCTTACAAAATATTGAACCAGAATTAATCATCCTTGCTCACTGGTAATCTGGGCCAACCGGGAG
The DNA here is from genome assembly GCA_038322625.1 of Chloroflexia bacterium. Lineage (GTDB taxonomy): Bacteria > Chloroflexota > Chloroflexia > Chloroheliales > Chloroheliaceae > 54-19. The sequence continues at coordinate 15,013 of JBBQGA010000051.1, read as the reverse complement.
ATTTTGAACAGGACATGACAATTAAACCGCTAACTTTCTCAATTATTATCAACACTCTTGACCGGGCAGGACCTTTGAGAAATGTACTTAGAGCACTTGAACACCAATCATATCCTCATTTTGAAGTAATTATAGTGGTGGGACCCACCCACGATAATACACTGGAAATGTTAGCCGAATATGCCGATCGGGTCAAAATCTTGCGGTGTGAGGAAGCCAATTTAAGTCAGTCCCGCAATCTCGGCTTGCTGGCGGCTCAGGGAGATTGTGTTGCTTATATTGATGATGACGCAGTACCTTGCTATAACTGGCTGCGACAGTTGAGCGTTTTATTTGAAGACGCTAATCTGGTTGCCACCGGTGGGCGAGTTTATTCGGTCCACCCTATAGTAGGTGAAGCGTTCAAGGAGGCGTTGTCGTCCGGCCAGGCCCATTTCGTGTAACATAACTGGGTTGTTGAGTAATTTTGGATTACAGCGTGTATAATATAAATGGGCGACCGCCCGACTTTCAGTCCTGACGGTAGCAGCCCTGAAGGGTAGGACGATAAGTAGTCCGGCAAGTGTTGAGGTCCAGAGTTAGCTCCTACTGGTTGAGTTTGCCGGATTTCCGGTGGGTATTAGCCGGTCAGGTCGACGAGGGCAAGCCCTTGTTTTCATCTTCTACCGGGTTAGGAAGAGTTGCTTTGGCAACTCTCCCTATACCACCACTACCTATAGCTAAACCTGGCTTGCGTTGTACAACCCTGCAACGCAATAGTGTTCTTGGTGGGTAATTGCAGCAAGGAAACTGGTTTACAGAGGGCTGCCGATTAAATTTTTAGTTGGGCTAAAGAGGTCAGGCCAGCCAGTAAATCTCAAAGGAATAAATAATTTTTATCAGGATGAGGGGAACAGGAAATGCCATATCAGCGAACCTTCAAACTTAAAACTACAACTGCCCTGTTTATGCACGGGGCCGATCCGGATAATGAGGCTGAACTTCGCCCGCCAGCCATCAAGGGGATAATGCGGTATTGGTTTCGGGCTCTCGCCGGGGCCGATTACCCCATAGAGCAACTTCGCAACATGGAGGAAAAATTATTCGGGGTGGCTGACGCTAATACAGGTTCACGGCTGGTCGTCCGGGTTGGTCAACCGCTGGTTTCAAAACAGGGTGACAAGTTCGATTTACTGCCCCATAAAGACCGACCGGGGGAACGTTCTTCAAAATCAGCCATCCCGGCCAACAAGGTATTTGAAATTACAATCCAGGCTCGCCCGGCAACTGACCCGGCAGGGGTTGAAAAGCGATTAGAAGTCGCAAGTTGGGTGTTGTGGCTGGCCGTCCACCTGGGTGGCTTTGGTCAACGGTCCCGGCGCGGGGCCGGTAGTCTGGAATTGTTAGAAATGACACCCCCTCTTGAATACGCCCCGGCCATTCGGCTTTATCCGCACATCCAGGCACTGGCCGACGATCTGGAAACTGGTTTGAGCGAAGCCCGCCGGGTGCTACACGAGTGGCAAACGCTTCCGGCAGTGGCCCCAACTTTTAGCGATCCAGAGATTGCTGATTTCCCGGTACTCAGCAGCAATTACTGCCGGATTCAGGTATTGGAGTTAATCGGTGACATCAAAAACGAACAAGTAGTTCGGGAAGACTTAATGTTTGAATTACGGAATTACAAAAACCCGGCATTCGGTTTACCTTATATGATAACGGCACCAGGCGATAGCCGGGTAGATGGTCGTCATGCCTCTCCGCTACATATACATGTTCAACCACTTACTAAGAACGGCTTTGCCCTGGTTAAAACGGCCCTCTTTAATACAATTCAAGCCGGTCAATTTCTGAATTGGGACAAACTCCGAAAATATCTGGATGATGATCTGAAGAATGGGGCAGAAAAAGTGATGGTGATGAAGTCATGAGTGTAAGTATTGAGAAAAGGCAAACCGTATCCCTGGTTATTTTCGGGATTGGACCGGTTCAGGATTTTATTGCCGGAGCGCGGACGGCGCGGGACCTGTGGGTCGGCAGTTTTATTCTGAGCCATCTGGCCCAAACCGCCGGTAAGAGTTTTGAGCAGACCGGTGGGAAATTACACTACCCGGCCAGGGTTGAAATGACTGTAACTCCGGATTTTGGAGCGGTTTTTCCTAATAAGTTTAGTGTCGAAATAGCCGCTGATAAAGCGGTCGAGGCAGCCCGTCAGGCCGAGGTGGTTGTCCGCAGTGAGTGGCGCAACATTAGCGAAACTGTACGGAAATTTATTCAGCAGTCGGTCGTAGCCGGAACCGGCTGGGATAGCGGCTGGGAGGCTCAAACCGAGAGTTTACTGGAATGTTATTGGAGTATTGTACCAGCCGAAACAGGCGAGGCCAGATCAAAATTGGAGGAAGCTACGAGTCGGTTGGACGGGCGAAAACGGTTGCGTGACTTTGCCGCCTACACTGGCGACCGGCGCGAAAAAGATACCATTGACGGCTTGTTTGAGCAAATGGGTCCCATTACTAATCGTCGTGAGGATACCCGGCGTTTCTGGGAAGAATTAGCCAGCCAGCTCCAGCTAACCAGGCCTCGCAGTTTGGCCCAACTTGGCGATTTTGAACGGCTTTCGGCAATTAACCTGACTAAGCGTTATGCCCCACAGCTTAACTTTCCAGCTATTCGAGATGAGCTAACCAGTGTCATTAACTCAACCTCGGATGTAGCTACTGCATGGTGGCGACATCAAGTCAGCCAGGCGGCGGTGGACAACCAGCAACTGGCCCAGGCAGTTGTCGATTATCAGAACGCTCTGAGCGAGCTGCTTAACAAATTGCCAGAACGGGTACGTGAAGGTGGTCAAACCCTGTCAAGTATGGAAGGCCGCTTTCTTTATCAGGAAACCCTGCAGGAATTATCCGAACAATTTGCTAACTCCCGACCGACCGTCGAAAGAGTGCAACAAAAATTGCGCATTTTGCTCAGGCTAACCAGCCCTGAATTTGGGCCGCCGCCCCGCTATTTCGGTTTGCTCTTTGTGGATGGTGACAGGATGGGTCGGGTGATTTCCGGGCAGTTGACTATTCCCGACCAACCCGCCCGCCCGACCCTGGAAATCAGCCGGGATTTACTAAATTATGCCCGGACAATCCGAGAGAAAATTGCACCCCAATTCGGAGCTACTGTGATCTACACCGGTGGTGATGACGCGCTGTTAATGGTGCCGACTGCCACTGCCCTGGCCTGTGCGGTCGCTTTACACCAACAATTTCCACTTAAAGAAACTACGGTTAGTATGGGGTTGGCCCTGGCTCACTACAAACATCCGCTTCAAAGAGCGTTAAGTGAAGGCCGGGTTGCCGAAAAACGAGCCAAGAACAACCTGGACCGCAATGCCCTGGCAATTAGCGTGATCAAGCGGTCGGGTGAAAAGGTCGAGGCCGGAAGCCAGTGGCAACCGGTGGCCAACGACACAGACCTTGAAGTTTTCTCGCTACTGATAGAGTTGCGCGATCTTTTTAGTCAGGAATATTTGTCACTTAAATTACCAAACCGCTTGCGCCAGGAAACAGCCTTGTTAGCCCCAGACGAAGCGGAAAGGGCCTCTGGAACCCTTAAAGAATTGCTGGTAAGCGAATTTCGACGCCTTTATCAGCGACAAAGTAACCCGCCAAAACAAGATAAGGTGGTAGAAGAACGCCTGAAAACTTTACTTGAGAAGCTCGAAAAGCTAGCCAAAGCCTTATCTTTTAAGCAGTTTAGCGATTTACTGATGGTTGCAGCGTTTCTAGCGCGGGGAGGAGAAGAGTAAAATGAGACTTTTTTTTGAGCCGAGCGATTTTCTATTTTTCAGGGATAACAAACCGTTTACCGGCGGCGAGAATTTTGGGGGTCTCTCACGCGATTTACCTTTGCCCCAGGTGGTTTATGGCGCAGTCCGCACCTTACTACTTCAACAGGCCGAAGTAGATTTTAACCGTTTCCGTGAGTTCAAGACTCTGGATGAAGCGGCCCTGGTTTATCCGATTATCCGGACTACCGGTTTGAGTGATATTGCTGGTTCGCTACGGATGCGGGGGCCGTATCTTACACGTTACGACGATAGTTCTAAGCTTGCCGACCATTACTTCCCGGCCCCTTTGGATGTTGTGAAATTTGAAAAAGGCGGTCGAACCGGCGGCAGCCGTAAGTTATATACAATTCTAAGCCCATCAGCCGATGCTTCCGGCCAGACAAATTTGCCAGCGACCTTTTTGCAGACCTTACTGGTCAAACCTGGTTTGGCTAGACCCACTGAAGATCTGGGGAATGTAGTTTTTTCAAGAATTGTAATGGAGTCTTACCTGGATGGCTCGCTGGAAGAGCGTACAAATTCAAACGGGGTTGAGCCGGTCGAGAATCTGTTAGTGAGTGAAGACCGCATCGGTATTGCAATCGGTCAGAATTGGGTAACAAAATCCGGTCAATTCTATATGCTGGAAGGCCGCCGTATGGTGGAAGGCGTGGGACTGGCCTTAGAGCTGATGGGTTTGGATGAAGCACTGGTGGGGGAATTGTCCGGTCAGATTTTGCACATGGGCGGCGAACGACGCTTTGGTCGCTTGCTTCCATTAACCGGTGAGGGAGAAATTCCGGTCGCCCCGGCAGGTTTAGCCAATCGTTTCAAGATGCTGCTGGTCACGCCGGCCTTATTTAGTCAGGGCTGGTTACCTGGCTGGCTCGATCCTGTAAATGGTCAGGGCACGCTACCCGGCAGCGATTTGAAGGTACAGTTGCGGTCGGCCGCCGTTGGTCGAGCAATGCCCATTTCCGGCTGGGACATCGCCCACAACCGACCTAAACCGTTACGTCGGGCGGTTCCGGCGGGAAGTGTTTATTACTTTGAACTTTTGAACGGCGACCCGGCCCAGGTGGTGGAATTGTTTCACCATTCAGAATCAATTTCAGATGAAGATGGTCAGGCTGGCTTTGGTCTGACTCTGGTAGGTAAATGGTAAAGGAGCTAAAAAACCATTATGGCAAATAATCAATCAAGCAGTTTGATGTTCTTGTACAGCGAGGCCCCTCTACATCCTGGCACCGGGTCGAGCCTCGGCATTGTTGATCTGCCAGTCCAGCGGGAACGAACCACCAATTTCCCCTTGATCCAGGCCTCGGCTCTCAAAGGAGTATTGCGGTCCATGAGCCAGGCTAGCAGCGATTTGAATATGTTGTTTGGTTCGGATAAACAGGAGAACGCTGGTGCAATGTCCTTCTCGGATGCTCGGATACTGCTTTTTCCGGTCCGTTCGCTGGGTGGTGTCTTTGGCTGGATCACCTGTCCGGCCGTACTGGCTCGTCTGAGGCACGACTTTACTTTAAGCGACCAGACCGTGAAGTGGGAGATACCACCCACACCGGCTCAGGGTCAAGCCTGGGTGACGGCGAGCAGTGCCCTAATAATAGCTTCGGGTGGAAGTAACAAGCAAGTGGTGCTGGAAGAATTCCTGTTCCAACCGCAGGAGCAAACTGGCGTAACCGAAATAGCGGCCTGGTTGGCCGAAAATGCGTTGCCTACCAGCTCGGCTTTTAGCTGGTGGAGGGATAAATTGCGCAATAGTCTGGTAGTGCTTTCGGACGAGGATTTCCGAGACTTTGTAACCACTTCCACCGAGGTGGTCGCGCGGACCCGGCTGGATAGTAAAAGCAAGACTGTTATGCCCGGTGCTTTGTGGTACCAGGAGTTTATCCCGGCGGAAACCATGTTCTATGCTCTGGTGTTAGCCCAGAGCTCGCGCCGCGAACAGCAACCGATGAACGCACCCGAAGTCCTGGAACAATTCAAACAACTGGCCCCCGACCGGTTACAAATTGGCGGCGACGAATCAACCGGCAAAGGCTTTTGTGCCTTGCGTTATATATAATAATTAGTTTTAAGGAGGACTTGAATGAGCAAACGTTTTATTTGCACGGTCGGAACTTCGATAGCTGGGGGGAATTATGAGGGATTGAGTAACCGACCGATCAGCGAGGAAGGGGGTCAGGCCGCCAAGAAAGCTTTAGACGAAATGAAGCGAACTGTCATTTCGCACAAGAACCAGCCAGCCCAGCAAAAAGAATTGTCGGCGGAGCTTAAAAGTCTGCTTACCTTTGGAATACAAGCAGACGACCTTGTTTATCTGTTGTATTCCGATACTTTGTTGGGTAAATTGTGCGCGCTGGCGATCCAATCGGCTTTGCGTGAGTATTGTGGGCTGAACGAAAACGCTATTATCGTGGAACATATCAGTGGTTTGAATATACAGAACTTCGCGCAATTCCGACAGGATGGGGTCCGCAATTTATTTCGGGCGGCGATCAAAATCTTTGAAGAGGCCGGTCTTACCGTTGATAACCCCGACCACCGCCATACTGCCGAGATAATTCTTAATCCAACCGGTGGATATAAGGCAACCGTACCTTACCTGACTTTGCTGGGCAGTATGTACGGTAAAGAAGTAATCTACATTTCGGAGGAGTCGGACGAACTAATCAAGTTACCACCACTTCCACTCAGCTATGACGTAAATCTAATGCGGCAGGCTCGCCCGTTGCTGGAACGTTTAGCGGTCGATGATGGAAATGAGACTATCGAAGAAAATAAGCTTTCCAAAGCCGAGCGGGAGGCTTTGAATGGACTAGGTGACTTTCAGGATGTACTGGTGTCTCAGGTGGCTGGTATGCTTACTTTTACCCCGCTGGGTTATTTATTTTACCGGCGCTACAACCAGGAATTTCCAGCCGGGTTGGAAGAATGTCAGACCGCTCCCGCCGATAAGAAAATCCATTTTCGGGAGGATTATGGCACCGATATTTTGCAACGGCTGGCTAAAAAGCTTGTTACCAGTCCATATGTATGCGCGGTTATAAATTCGCTGCCGTTTAATTCGAGGGAAACCAAACGAATCCGGCCCAACCAATCCTTTGAGAATGGTCAGGTTGAGATTGTTCTGGTTAAAACTGACGCCGGCATTGGTATGTTATTGCAAACCTCCGGACGGAATGTAGCCGAGACCAGCCGGATTGCCGATTTGCTGGCCGAGAAGTTTGATTGGTAAATCCTGAGAGGTCTGGCTACGAGCCAAACCAGCTTATATAAGCGATTGGAAAGATGAGGAACGAGAAAAATGTCAACCAGTTCGATCAGAACCCTGGAGCAAAATCGAGCCGAGCAAGCCTGGAACGATGTCCAAAAAGTAGTAAATGACAATAGAGACCCGAAGGCATATAAAAGTTTGGTCAAAAGTGCCCCCGCTTTTATTTTGACCAACGGGCTGCTACAAACGCTGGCTTTTTACCAGTCTAAGCGTAATAGTAATGCTCACAAATATTTGCTGGACCATTTGAGCGGGTGGGTGTTGAAACAATTGCAACTTGGCCCGGAAGCCAACGCTCTCAGTACTACTTCCGGCGATAATAAGTTAGCGCAGCTATTACGGTCCGGTAATAGCAGTCGATTACGACTGGCGACGCAGGAAAGCCTGGCCTATTTGCAGTGGTTGCGGCGCTTTGCAGATGCCCAGATTGAAGGTGAGGAGCAAAAATAGCTATGAACCCCAATAACAATAATAACCGGGGGCGGTTTGGACCGGGTGGGGGCGGAAGTTCTACCCCTACCGTATACCAGTACTTTGTAGCAAAAGAGCTTGAGAGCCTGGCGGCCACCCCGCCAGTCCCCACAAATTTTTCGCTGGTGTTGGATAAATATGTCGGGGCTTCTAATACGGGCAAGAACACTAATCAGCTTGACCTGGGAAAAAAGTGGTTGAAAGAAAAATTTGTACCACTCTACACCTCCGGTCAGAAAAATATCGGGCTTATTAAAGGGTTAGAAAGTTACCGGCAACGCTGGGAGGCCATGCTACAATCGCACGGTGCGGCTACCGGCGAGGCTAAAACGGTTTGGCGATTGGCGATGCACCAGGGCCGGGCCAGTGTGGTCGAGAACGGCACGATTCTGCTGCATCATACACTGGGGTTTCCGTATCTGCCCGGTCAAAGTTTAAAAGGTCTGGCCCGGACCTATGCCGAAAGCCAACAATTAGCTCCCGACCATATAGATTTCCTGTTTGGTTTTCAACGCAAGGCTGAGGCCAGTGAAGGAGCGTTGGTATTTTACGACGCTATCCCCACCTACTGGCCCACCCTAAAAATAGACATTCTGACGCCGCATTTTGGCGATTGGTACGGCGGTAAAAATAGAGGCACTCTACCAACTGATAATAACCGGTTAAACCCGATTTATTTTCTAACCGTCGCGCCCGGTGCCACCTTCAAGTTTGGGGTTGGTCCTGTGGCTCGCTTACGACCGGACCCTCAGGCCGGCCAATGGGCCGCGGAAGGTTTGAAACTCTTGCTGGAAGGTTTGTATGAACTGGGGGCGGGCGCAAAGACGGCCGCCGGTTACGGTCAGTTTGAGGCAGTTTAGTCGAGTGCTTTTATGATTATTCTAAATTTTGGACATCCCCTGACCGGAGCGCAGGTAGCCGCAGCCGAGAGACTGGCCGGATTGAGCATATCCCGCCTGATCGAGGTTGAGATGCACTTAGACCCGACCGGCGAGCTGGCCGCTCAGGTGAAAGAGGCTATCGGGCGAGTTGGGCTTTCTTCAACCGAGTGGCAAACCGCGCAACTGCTGGTTAATTTGCCGGGGTATCCGGCGGCAGCGGCCTGTCTACTGGCTGAAATAGAAGGCCGCCGAGGTCATCTGCCTACAATTATTCATATAAGCCGTCAACCTGGTCAGGTTCTGACCGAATACCGGGTGACGGCTCTGCTAAATTTGGAGGAGGTACGGGCGCAAGCCCGGCCTGAACGCTATAGTAAATGAATTGTAACTACTCAGGCCGTAAACGGAACTAAAGCAGGGGTCGTGGGGGTGCAACCCACGCCGGGAGTCATATAGGCGGGTACCCTATGGGTGCTCCTGTAAACTCTTTTTCTTTTCCTCACAGTCTGGAGTGCCTGGGGCGGGGTCAGGGTGGGGCCTGAGTAGTTACTAACTATTTACAATTTAAGCGTAACCGATTATACTTTTAACAGCACTATCTTAATGTTCCCCAAAATATGATTTGTAATACTAAAGCTTAACCAAGATCGGAGACTATCCCTGTGGTCGAACTCGTGTGGGACGGTAAGTACAAAGATGGCAAAAAAGTTAGCCCGGTCCGAATTGCTCTCCCCTTCCAAACGGTTGAAACGGTCAATGAATCGGCCCAGCAACGTCAATTAACCCTCGACCTGTTCGCCGCCGGTAGACAAACCGACTGGCGTAATCGCTTGATCTGGGGGGACAAAAAGTATGTACTCCCTTCCCTGCTGCAAGAATTTGCCGCTAAAGTTAACCTGATTTATATTGACCCACCCTTTGATACCGGGGCGGATTTTTCCTTCCAGATGGAAATTGAAGGCGAGTCTTTTACCAAAGAACCCTCTATCATTGAGCAGAAAGCCTACCGTGACACCTGGGGTCGCGGCCTCGATAGTTACCTCCAATGGTTCTATGAAACGGCTGTCCTTTTGCGGGAACTGCTGGCCGAAAATGGCAGCCTTTATGTACACGTGGATTATCACGTTAGTTTCTATGTTAAAGCTGTTTTAGACGAGATTTTTGGTGCAGATAGATTTGTAAACGAGATTGTATGGAAACGCCAGACTGCTAAAAGCGATGTAGGTCAAGGCTCACAACATATGGGTCGTATCCACGAGTCTATTTTTCTCTATACAAAAGGTGAAGATTATACCTGGAATATGCAATACACCACTTACGATCAAACCTATATAGACAATTTTTACAGATATTCTGAAAAAGATGGCAGACGTTACCGTCTCAGTGATATAACAGCGCCAGGTAAAGCTTCCAAAGGCAATCCGCACTACGAGTTCCTGGGTATAACCCGATACTGGCGGTTTTCCAAACAACGTATGCAAGAAATGTATGAACAGGGTAAGATTGTCCAAACTAAACCCGGAACTGTACCAGCTCAAAAACGGTATCTGGATGAAATGCCGGGCGTTCCGCTGCAAGATTTATGGACCGATATACAACCTGTTCAATCGCAAGCCGCCGAAGTAACTGGCTATGGTACTCAAAAGCCAGAAACTCTTTTGCAGCGTATTATCAAAGTTTCCTCAAACGAGGGCGATCTGGTGCTGGACTGTTTTTGTGGAAGTGGCACGACGGCGGCGGTCGCTGAAAAGTTGGGCCGTCGCTGGATCACCTGCGACCTGGGTCGCTTCGCGATCCATACCGCCCGCAAACGGCTGTTAAGCCAGCCGGATGTCCAACCGTTTGTGGTGCAAAACCTGGGCAAGTACGAGCGACAAGCCTGGCAGCAAGCCGAATTTGCCGATAATGCCCAGATGTTAAGCGTTCAGATGCGCTACCGTAATTTCATCTTACAACTCTACTCGGCCAGTCCCCTGGAAGGTTATAGCTGGCTACACGGCGTAAAAGCCGGGCGACTGGTCCACGTGGGGTCGGTAGACGCGCCGATCTCGATGGGCGAGGTGCGCTCGATTGTCAACGAGTTCTGGAAAGTCAGTGGTAAAGACAGCGGCACCCGCTCGAACGGGATCGATATTTTGGGCTGGGATTTCGCCTTCGACCTCAATGAAACCGCGATCAAGATGGCGGCGGACGCAAACGTAAAACTCAGCTTCAAAAAGATACCCCGCGAAGTGCTTGAGAAAAAAGCGGTCGAGCAGGGTGACATTCGCTTCTACGAATTGTCGGCCCTGGCGGTCGAGCATAATTTGAGCGGCCTCGATCTGAATTTGACCCTCAAAAACTTCTTTGTTTCAGATGACGACATCCCGCCGGAGGTGCAGGCCGCGATCACCAACTGGAGCCAGTGGATCGATTACTGGGCGGTGGACTGGGATTACCGCGACGACACTTTCCACAACCAATGGCAAAGTTATCGTACCCGCAAAGACCCCAAAATCTCTCAGACTGCCGGTCATCATTACGAGCAGCCCGGCCACTACACGGTAGTAATAAAAGTAATCGACATTCTGGGCAACGACACTACCAAAGCGATTGAGATCGAGGTTAAATAACAATTATGCCACGTACCAGCAAAGCCAAAGCTAACGCCCCCCAACTTGATATGTTCGACCTGAGCCTGTTTCTAAAAACCGCGCCCTGTGTCCCGGCCCTCCGAAAAGCGGTGGACGATTGGAAAGCCACCACTTATAAGGGTTGCACCGAGACTACCCGGCTACTACTAAACTACTGGTTCGAGACCGATCACAAACTGGCGACCGGCAAGCTCTTTGCTTACCACAAATCGCAGCAGGAAGCCATCGAAACCTTGATCTATGTGTATGAGATCGCGGGAGTTCGCAGCCGCAAAACTCTGCTGGAAAAATACGCTCCGGCGGGGGCCGATATTCGGCTGCCCGGTTACGACGATTTCGCCCGCTTTTGTACCAAGATGGCGACCGGCAGCGGTAAGACCAAGGTCATGTCGATGGCGATTATCTGGCAATATTTCAACGCCGTGCGCGAAAGCGAGGAAGACTACGCCAAAACCTTTCTGATAATTGCGCCCAACGTGATCGTTTTCGACCGGTTGCGCGACGACTTCGAGGGAGGCCGTATCTTCCGGCTCGACCCTCTGATTCCACCGGCCCTGAAAATATCGTGGGAATTCGATTGTGTTATGCGCGGTGAGGCCGAACGCGCCCCCGCCGAGGGTATGCTGTTTTTAACTAACATTCAACAGCTTTACGAAAAAACCGAAAGCAACCGGGGTAAGAAAGATAGCACCGGCGGCGAACCGGATATTATGACCGATATGCTGGGTCCCAAACCAAAGGATGAGGTTGGCAACGAAGTGGCCTCATTTGCCGCCATGCTCGGTCGGCGGGCCGGTAAACTGCTGGTCATCAATGATGAAGCCCACCACACCCACGACGAAGACAGCGAGTGGAACCGGGCTATTCGCCGCTTTCACGAGAGTTTACCCCTGACCGCCCAGCTTGATTTTTCGGCGACCCCCCGCTTTAGCAAAGGTAGCCTATTTCCCTGGACCATTTCGGACTACGCCCTCAAGCAAGCCATTGTGGACAACGTGGTAAAAAGTCCGGTCAAGGGTATCACCCGCCTGGACGAAGCCAGAAGCGATGTTGCCAGTGTGCGCTACCGGGGCTTTCTGACGGCGGGGGTCGAACGCTGGCGGGAATACTGCGAACAGTTGGCCCCGCTCAAGAAAAAGCCTTTGCTATTTATTATGATGAACTCAACCGAGGAAGCCGAGGATGTGGGCGATTGGTTGCGCAGCACCTACCCGACCGAGTTCGGCGGCACCGACAAAACGCTGGTGATCCACACCGATACCAAAGGCGAAATATCTAAAAAAGATTTGGATGCCGCCCGTAAACTGGCCCGCGAGGTGGACCTGCCGACGTGCGCCACCAACGCGATTGTCAGCGTTCTCATGTTGCGGGAAGGCTGGGATGTGCAAAACGTCACGGTGGTGGTCGGCTTGCGGCCCTATAGTTCGGCGGCCAACATCTTGCCGGAGCAGGCTATCGGGCGCGGGTTGCGGCTAATGTTCCGGGGTCAAAATGTCCATGAGCGAGTAGACATCATCGGTAATGCAGCTTTCTTATCTTTTGTGGATGACCTGGAAAAGCTGGAGGACCTTAAACTCGACACTTTCGAGGTAGGCAAAGACAAGCTTAAAATTCTGACGATCCAACCTGAAGCTGCCAAAGCTGAGTTCGATTTGGATTTACCCCGCCTTTCGCCCATTCTGGTACGCAAGAAAACGCTGGCTCAGGAAATTGCCGAGATCGAAGTAAAGGCTTTCAGGTTCAGTCCCGACCCGTTACCACGTAAACCCAGTGACGCCGATGTTCAAAAGTTTCAGTACCAGGCTTTTGATGCCCTGACTATGGAAAAACTGTTCGAGCGCGAATACTCGATCCAGAACGCCCAACGTCCCGATGAAATCATCAGTTATTACGCCAAGCTGATCGCTACTAACCTCAAACTGGCCGGTCAGTTTGCCAACCTGGTCCCCAAAGTATGGGAGTTTTTTGAGAAACGGGCTTTTGGCGGCCCGGTAGATTTATATAATCCGGGGCTGGTCCAGGCCATGAACCACCGGGTCGCCGGTTATGTGGTATTAGATGTGTTTGCCCGGACCCTCAAAGACCGCTTGATCGAGGAGTTAGAACCAACTTTAGAGGGCGATAGCCATCTTTTGTCGGGACAGCAACCGTTTGCTTATTCCGGCGACGTGCTGCCAGCGCGAAAGTGTATTTTTAACCTGGTGCCGTGTAACAACAAGTTCGAGCGGCAGTTTGCCCAGTTTTTGGAAAACGCCAGCGACGTAACGGCCTTCTCGACCCTGCCTTTGCAGTTCGGTTTCTCTATAGAATATACCGACAACAACGCGAACCTGCGGTATTACTACCCGGATTTTGTGGTCAAAACCGACTCCACCGAAATGTGGCTGGTTGAGACCAAAGGTCAGGAGTCGGTAGAAGTTAAGTTTAAAGATAGGGCTGCTAACATCTGGTGCGAAAATGCCACGAAGCTAACCGGTCAGACATGGCGATACGTCAAAGTACCGCAGAAGGAATACGACAAACTTCAGCCGGTCGAGTTTGCCGATCTGCTGACTTTTATTTGATTGTTTTGTGAGCAAAAAAGATTTGGTGGTATAGCACTCGAAACTGGTGAAACATCTACGGGAGGGAAGAGAATTTTATCAGTGAAACCGGTCGTTTGAATAAACGATTAGCTGACCTTGAAGAACTTCTCAACCAAAAAGAAAATGAAATTTATCAACAACAAAGTGTAAAAAATGCAGAGGCTTCAGCCACATTTCATTTAGTCGATGAGTCCATTATAAGTAATAAAGCAACAAAGTCACCTGGAACAGCGCAAAATCAATGCACTTATAAATCGGCTTCAAAAACTATCGAAGTTAGAGCGATCTATTTTACGATTGTTTATGATAACCTAAATTAGGCTCTCCCGCATTAAACGTGAATGGCTAAATACAGGCCCTCAATTTTCTCAACGGTTAACCACAGTCAACCATTACACTTTTGTATCAAGGTTTATGTGTTGTTTAGGGGGTTCATCACAAAATGCAGGGACGTGCCAACCCTTCATATAGAAAAAAACAGCCAAAAAACTAATCAAATTGACTAATCTTTGCCTACATAGAGCCATCTTTAGAATTGCGGGCCTTTACAAGCGCGATCACGTTTAATGCGGGAGAGCCACTTTTCGCTTGACAAATACAAGTAGTCTCCGTAATTTTGATTTTAGGATTATTTAGGCCTACTTAGCAGGATTATTTAATAATGCTACAACATTCTCACAAAAAAGTTCATAGGTAAATCGATGTTTTTTAGCATCACTTAGATTTTTAGAGTCTTTATTTTCAAATTCTTCTTCAGTTATTTCTAACATTCCTTCCAGATTCTCTAGCTGCATACCTAGCAAATATTGTATATCTTCTTTCTTAAAATCGAAATTTTTCATGTCTACAAATCTTCCATTCTTGAGATCAATCGCTACTTTTATTTGCTCACTTGAACTTGCCAGCGCTTTCCTAAAATTCCCATTAAGTGACAATTGTTCTAATTTCAAATGATATAGAAGGATATAATTAACTACAGCATAAACTAGGATACTGTCAGATAAAATCTTCGAAGCTTTAAGAACGTATTTCTTAAAGTTTTTGTAAGAATATACAGGTGTACCAAATGAAAGAGTATTCCATTGGTTCACATTGCCAAGTAGCACTTTTGGTTTGATCAGCTCGTAAAAAGCATTTCTTAAAATTTTGTCACGGGTTTCTGAATCAACATCATCAAGTATTCCCAAAAAGAATTTAAGATCTTTCTTAGTAGGTTCCAGGTATCCGTTCACAGGGTGCGTTAAAGCACCAGTTATTGTAAAATAAACCTATGGACAAGTTTGAAGTGCCTCAAATTCATTCAGAATTACTCCACTCTTTACCCAAAGAGGTTCAGGAGTATATTTTGTCACTTCAAAAAC
>JBBQGA010000050.1:0-35689 GCA_038322625.1 Chloroflexia bacterium | reverse complement strand
ACTGGCCCTGTGCTGGGTCCACGAAGCCAGGCCGTACACCCGTTTAATGCCCCGGTTAGCCTACCACCGGGTAATGTTGGAAGATTTCCGGGGACGGCTGTGGCGCTATTACGACGCCTTGTTAGCTTACACTCAAAAGCCCACGGCCTCGCAGGCTCTATGGCTGCGGGCTCAGTTTGACCAACTCTTCGCCCCCGGCAGTGAGTATGATGGTTTAGAGGACCAGAAGGCTAAGACGAGGGCCAAACGCGAGCAACTGCTGTTAGTGCGCGACGAGCCATACCTACCCTTACACAACAACCCGGCTGAATTGGGAGCTCGGCAGCGAGTACGCAAGCGGGATGTGAGCCTGGCAGCGTGTAGTGAGGCCGGTGTAAAAGGGTGGGACGCCTTGCAAAGTGTGGTCGCCACCTGCAAGAAGTTAGGGGTAAACGTCTACCATTACCTGCTAGACCGGGTGAGTGGGAAAAACGAGCTGGTCAGCCTGGCGCAAACCATCAGTGAGCAGGCCAGAGAGGGCCCCCCATCCACCTACTATCCGAGCGAGCGTTCGCGGCAGCGCAGCCACTTAGCGCGGGCCAAACATAAAGGACCGTCGCGTCACTTCCAGCGGAGCAACCGACAACTAAAAGCTAAAGTTGGACCGGCGCCGACAACAGCCGTAGCCGCTGGGGTGAGTGGCTAATTCAGGCGGCTTTTTTTTGACCCACCTTACCCCGCTTTTTTGATAGGATACAAAAATATTGGTAACTATTCAGACCCCACCCCTGACCCCTCCCCAGGGCCACCAGTGGACGGGGAAAAAAGAGTATATTAACAGGGGCACCCAGTGGGTACCCGGCCCCCACGACCCCCCTTAACACCTAACCAGTGAGTTACTTTAAGGAAATACCCTTGATTCAGGTGATTGTAATGCAAAAACAAGGGCCGGATAATAAATCAATTCGACGGCCCCCTTGTTGATATATCCATAATTGTGTATAATAGGCCAGGTAGGTTGGTCAGGAAAGACCATACCAACCCTTACGGAGTTGTCATAAATAAGCAACTACCGGATAGAATTTGGAAAACCAGAGCAAAATAAAAGCGAAGGTGGCCGAACGGCTTTTTCTTTATAAGGACAAAATAAAGAAAACTCTAACCAGGAAAGCCTGGCCCCTCGCCGATTTAGACAGAGGAGTTAGTCGAAACATTGGCTTTCGACACCGACATAGAGGCATTGGTAAGGCCCGAAATACTGGGATTGGAGAGCCATTTGCCGGGAGACTCGTTGAAGGTTGCCAGCCGGAGTTCAGGTATGACGCCGGCAGACGTAATCAAGCTGGATGCTAACGAGAATCCTTACGGTTGTTCGGTGCGGGTACAAGAATTGTTAGCGAGCTACGACCAGTATCACATCTATCCCGATCCGCTTCAGACGGGCCTGCGTGCCCGGCTAGAGATTTATACCGGCGTTAAACGAGAGCGGATTTTACTGGCAAACGGCGTAAGCGAGCTAACCGACCTGATGATGCGGGTGTTTGTAGGACCGGGCGATGATGTTATAATTTGCCCGCCCACCGCCCACTTTTACCGCCTGTTCGCCGGCCTGGCCGGAGCGAATATCGTAGAAGTGCCGCGCAATCCGCAAACGTTCGACTTGCAGAGCGATCAAATCCTGCAAGCCGTCAACGAACGCACCAAGCTAATCTTTATTGGCTCACCCAACAATCCCACCGGAAATGCCACAAGCCCGACTGATCTGGTAAAACTCCTGAAAAGTCGCGCTATTGTCGTCGTAGATGAAAGTTTCTACGAGTTTGCAGGAAGTACCGCTGCCGGTCTGGTAGCGGAATTTGATAATTTAGTTGTAATGCGTAGTTTTAACCACTGGGCCGGACTGGCCGCACTGCGGATCGGTTATGGCCTGTTTCCCCAGGAGATTCTCAAACACCTGTGGAAAGTGCGGGGGGCGTGTAACCTGAATGCCGCCCAGAGCCTGGCGGCGGAAGCCGCCCTGGACGACCCGCACTACTACGCATTGACCCTCGGCTGGCTAAAAACCGAACGAGGACGGCTGTATCGTCAGCTACGAAAACTTAATTTCCTGCAACCCTATCCTTCCCAGTCCAACTTTATCCTCTGTCAGGTCGTGCGCGGTAATGCTTTTGCGGTCAAGAAACGGCTGGAACGTGCCGGTATTATTGTAAAATGCCTAAACGGTCCAGAGTTACCTGACCACCTGCGGATCAGCGTCGGTCGTCCCGAAGACACCGACCGCCTGATGCATACTTTGCTCGCAATGGCAGAGGATATTTAGTGATTGACAAAGCAGCCTAACAATTTAACCCCAGGCCCCCCCGGACCTGCCTTATACCTCTGCCAGAATCTCTTGCTGGCGTTTGAACAACTCCTGCAAACCCTGGGTCGCCAGGTCGAGCAGTTGGTTCATATCGCTGCGCGTAAAAGGCTGGCCCTCCGCCGTGCCTTGCACCTCGACCAGCTCGCCGGTGTCGAGCATCACGACATTAAAATCCACGTCGGCCCGGCTATCTTCGGAATAGTCCAGGTCGAGCAAGAATTGTCCTCCGGCCATTCCCACACTGACCGCCGCAATCTGGCTTTTCAGTGGCGACCGAATGACCAGCTTCTTGGTTTGCAGCCGTTTGCAAGCCAGGGCCAACGCCACGTAACCGCCGGTAATCGAGGCAGTTCGCGTGCCGCCATCGGCCTGCAACACGTCACAATCGATCAGAATTTGTCGTTCACCCAGCCGGGCGAAATCAACCACATTCCGCAAACTACGGCCAATCAGCCGCTGGATTTCGTGAGTGCGGCCTCCGATTTTGCCGGACTGCGCCTCGCGCGAGGTGCGGGTATGGGTCGAGCGAGGCAGCATGGAATATTCCGCGCTCAACCAGCCCAGGCCCTTACCGGCCCGGAACGGCGGCACTTTCTCGTCCACACTGGCAGTACACAACACTCGCGTCTTTCCGAACTCAACCAGTACCGAACCTTCGGCCCACTCGGTGTAATTGGGTGTCAGGCGAATCTCACGCAATTGATCGGGCAATCGCCCGTCCTGCCGCCCGTCCAACCCTTTTATTTTATTTGCCAATTTTTTCTTGACCTCTCCATTTGCGCTGGTCGGCTTCCGAGCCGCTTCACCAGGCATTTTACCAAAACATTTTGTCCAGGCAGTATAGGCCAGGCATTGGAGCCGGTCAAATTATTAGCTGTCAGAAAACCCGGATCAAAGCAATCAGGTTGTCTAACCGGTCTTGGCAATCATGTAACATTTAGCGGCTACCAGCCGGTAGATGTCCGCCAGACCTGGCCCCTGCTAACCGCTTTTCGATCTCAAACTACCCTGACAGCCTTTTTGAAAGGACTATAGTAGATATGGCTACATTCCCATATAATCAGTTACCTTATAATAATCGCAATACTCCCTTTAACCCGGAACAAGACCAGGTGGCCCTGTTTATCGACTGGGATAATTTGGTAATCAGTAATTACGCCGACCGGGGCGGCAACCGGCCCGACCTGGAAGTGCTGGTTCAACGGGCTAAACAATACGGCACGGTAGTTATCGCGCGGGCCTACGCCGAGTGGAATATTACCGCCGACCGCCTGGAAGTCTACAAATCGGGGATCGAACCGATTTACGCGCCGGTGTTCCACGCCGACCGCGATCTTGCCGGTCAGACTACGCGTGGCAAAAGCCTGGCCGACCCGGTGATGGTCACTGATTGTATCGACTTTTTGCACCTTTTACCCCAGGTGGGCACCTATATCCTGGTTACGGGCGATAAAGATATGGTCCCGGTGGTGCGTTTGGCCCGGTTGCGGGGTCGCCGGGTGGTCGTGATCGGCCCGGACTACGTGGCAAACGTTTTGCAGCAAGTCTCGGACGAGTTTATCCCGTACCGCTTCTTGTTAGCGCAGGTCGTTCCGACCGACCCGTATGCGGCCTACTACCAGCAAACCGGCCAGACTCCCTTCTATCCGCAGCAAACTCAGCCCAGCCAGCCGTTGCCGCAGGGTTATTATCCGCCTCAGATGCCCGGTGGTCAGGCTCAACCGATCCAGCCGCCGCCTCCGACTACCGACCGTCGGGGCCGCCGCCTGACCGGACGGCGCGGCCAGTCAAATTATAATGCGCCGACGCAGCAGCCCTACGCCCGTGTTATTACCCCCCCGCCCAACGGCCAACCGGGTCAGCAACCGGGATTTAACTATGGCACTCCAGGGCAGGGGTACCAGCAGCCTAATCCTAACCCTTACCAGCAACCGCCCGTGCCCGGCTATCCGGTCAGCCAACCGCCCCAGGTGGCTCCCGGCTTTTCGCCTAGCCCAAACCTGGCCCAGCCTGCCAGCGGTTATACCAGTCCTCAGACGGGCACTGGTGGTTATACGCCGGTGCCGCCACCGGTCACTCCGACCCCGGTGCAGCCCGAAAGTGTAACGCCGGTCCGGCAGACCTACAATACGGCACCCGTCACGTCCCAGCCCCAAAGCTATCAGGCTGCCACGCCCGCAGTTAGCCCGGAACCCTCGACTGCCCAGAGCGGCAAAACTGGAACGGGTGACTTTAACGAGGTCAAAGAAGCGATCCGGCAGATTATTGCCCTGCGCACCGCCGCCGGGCGCGGCCAGATGCGTGCGCGTGACCTGAAGGAAGAATTGCTGCGCCGCATCCCGAACTTTAGCGAACGCCGCTACGGCTTTTCCAAGTTCAAGGCCTTGTTGAGTGCTGCCGAGGCTGCCGGAGTTTTGCAGATTGACCAATCCGGTCATATTCTGTGGGTCTCGGCTCCTGGCACACCTAAGATGCAATTCAATCCTTCGGATGTCGCTACTGATAATAGCGCCAGTCTGCTAGAAACCGACTCAGAATCAGACTCCGACGAGGACGAGGAGGGCGAGGATGAAGCGGCCAGCCCGGCAACTCAGGCCGAACTGGAAGCCCTGGACGGCGTGGCGATAGCCCCCGAAGATGCCTTGCAAACTCAGATGGTCGAGCCTTCGACGGCTAGCATAACCCTGGACGATGCCGATTTTGAACCGGTGATTGCCGAGGAACGCACCACCAGTCTGGTCGAGGCTCCCATCGGAGCGCACCGCGAACGCCCTTCGTCCAGAGTAACTACCGAGACCAAGCTGACTGGCCCTCTTGGCGAACGGCCCGCTTTACTCGATCAGGAATATTACGAAGATGTAATTTTGCTGGTTGACAGTCTGCGAAACCGCAACCGGTGGTTAGGTTACGAGTTGTTGCTCTCGAATGTCCGGGATTACCTGACCAAAACGATGCCCGAAAGCGACGCTAAGGTTCAGGCTGGCAATATTCTAAGCAAACTGCTCAACGATGGCATTATCAAGATGGCAATTGAGGTTCATTCGCGGGGTGCCCGCAAAATGACCGTCAAAGTGGCCCATCTGCAAGAGAACAATCCTGCCGTTCGGTACGTGCTGGAAAGTCGTAAAGCCCAGGCGGAAGCTCCCGCCCAGGTAACTGCGGCTGAGGTGCCGGTCGAGGAGGCCACTTACGCCGATGTCGATTTGCCTGCCGAAAGCCTGTCCTCGGCGGAAGTGACCGCTACCGCCTACGAGGTGCCGGAACTTGAGCAATGGGGTGGTCAGTACACCAAACAAGCTCATACCGCACAGGCTGAGACTGCGCCGGTGGTCGAAGATGGCGTGGCTAGCCTGGGCGAGAGTACTCCGGTTGAACAATCGGAAGCTCTGGTCAGTGGCGAGGTTCACCCCGAACCACATAGCGAGCATAGCCCTGACCCGACTGTTGAGGAGCATACTCATCCGACCCCGGAGGTGAACGGTCACGAGGTGCAGGCTACTTTAGCCGAGGGCGAACATATCCCCGGCGATACCGGTAGTCACGTTCATGGCGAGCCTAGCCAGGATCAGCCGGACGAAAATGCGGCTCCTGCCGGTGGTTACATCAACACCGTCGAGCTAGAAGCCCATCACAACGACGACCAGTCAAACGGTCATAATGTAAGGGGTGAGCAACCGACCGAGCTTGATGGCAAACAGACCGCTACCGAAACGCTTCAACCGGTCGCTGAACTGGATGGCGAAGAAAGCGACGAAGTAGAGGTCGAAAGCGAGGAAAGCGAGGCCGAGGGCGATGTGGTCGCCGCAAAGGTTCCTAGCCGTCGCCCACGCCGCCGCCGCACAACGCCTGTCAAAGCTGCCGATGAAGGTCAGGGCGAAAGTATGAGCCAGCCTCGTCCGCGACTGGACATCACCCAGCGTCCGCATCGCCGCCCCCGCTCGCACAAATAAGCTCGCCCGGCTTATTCGCGCCAAAAATGCTAAAAGCCCACTTGTTCAGTTTTGAGCGAGTGGGCTTTTTAATTGCCCTGCCGCCCCTAATAGCGTAAAATCAAGCCGTATTTTACAGCAAATTGCAAAACCTAGAGCCGGAGAAAAGGGGTTAAAGCAGGGGTAGAGGGGGTGCAACCCCTGCGGGGGGTATAACAGGCGGGTACCCTGTAAAAACTCTTTTCTTTTTCTTTTCTCCTCATCCACTGGTGGCCCTGGGGAGGGGTCAGGGGTGGAGCCTGAGTAGTTACAAAAATTTTAAGAATGGAGCCTCTGTTTAAATGAATAAAAAGACCATTGAGGATGTGGAACTTGAGGGCAAGCGAGTGCTGGCCCGGCTGGATTTTAATGTGCCGCTCGATAAGGCTACCGGAGCCGTCACCGACGATACCCGCATTCGGGCCGCCTTACCTACCATTCAATATCTGGTAAAGCACAATGCGAAAGTAATTTTGATGAGCCATCTTGGACGACCAAAAGGAGTCGATCCGAAGTTGCGGCTCGACCCGGTGGCCGCCCGGCTGGCCGAATTGCTGGGTCAACCGGTCCAGAAACTGGATGATTGCCAGGGACCGGCGGTTGAGGCGGCGGTGGCCGCCATGCAACCCGGTCAGATAGTTTTGCTGGAAAATGTCCGCTTTCCGGCCAAAGCTGACCCGGCAGACCCCAAGTTTAAATCGGACGATGAGAAAAACGACCCTCAACTGGCCCAAAACCTGGCCCGGCTGGGCGACCTCTTTGTAAATGACGCTTTCGGTACCGCTCACCGGGCGCATAGCTCGACCGAAGGCGTTACCCATTATCTCCAACCGGCAGTCGCCGGATTTTTGATCCAAAAAGAGCTTGATTACATGGGCAAAGCCCTGAGCGAACCGGACCGGCCATTCGTGGTAGTGCTAGGTGGGGCCAAAGTTTCCGACAAAATCGGTGTGATCGAAAATTTGTTGAGCAAAACCGACCGGCTACTGATCGGTGGAGGAATGGCGAATACCTTTCTAAAAGCGCAGGGTTATAATGTTGGCGATTCGCTGGTCGAAGATGACAAGCTTGAACTGGCCCGCGAACTAATGCACAAAGCCGGTGACGGTAAACTGGTGCTGCCGGTGGATGTGGTGCTGGCCGACGCTTTTTCGCCGGAGGCCCAAACCCGCCTAGCCAAGCCCGACCAGATCGAAAACGGCTGGCGGATTCTGGATATTGGCCCCCAGACCGCCGAACATTATAAGGACTTGCTAAAAGATGCTAAAACCGTGATCTGGAATGGCCCGATGGGAGTGTTCGAGATGGCCGCCTTCGCCAAAGGCACACTGGCGGTAGCTCAGGCGATGTCCCACGTACAGGGCATCACTATCATCGGGGGGGGCGACAGCGTGGCGGCGGTCGAGCAAGCCCACCTGGCCGACCAGATGACCCATATCAGTACCGGAGGCGGTGCCAGCCTCGAATTTCTGGAGGGTAAAGTCTTGCCCGGCATTGCAGCCCTCAACGACCGCTAGGCTGTGGTGGGTCCGCTCATATAACTCGGCTCAATCCAGAACTACGGTGGTCGGATTTTTATGAAATAAAATGGCCGGTAGAGCGAATACCGGCCAGTGGTTTGTTATAGGAGAATTGCCAGAGTTGGCAACTTGCAGGGGATTGTATAGAGTAGTAAATAAGGGGTAGTAAAATAGTAAAAAGGAGAATTGCTTTCGGTTCCCCGGACCGGTTTACTCTACGTATGTCACCTACAACACTCACTAATATTCACTTTTTAAGGTTGTGCCTGCTTGCTTTACACTTTGCTATACAGCAAGTGTTGTGCCACGTGTTTGATTCTGACCAGAAACCTCTTAAGAAACGACTTTTAGTTACAATTCTGC
This sequence comes from Chloroflexia bacterium, assembly GCA_038322625.1. Classification (GTDB taxonomy): domain Bacteria; phylum Chloroflexota; class Chloroflexia; order Chloroheliales; family Chloroheliaceae; genus 54-19. Next base: position 27,497 of record JBBQGA010000050.1, on the reverse strand, counting down.
CATCATACAAAACTGTTCGATCATTAAAAAGAATTTATCTGTCATTATTTCCTGACTAATTAAGTTGCAAGTGGCGTGCCGGGAATTAAAATATGTTAAGAAAGACAATCGGTGGATAAACAAGTTCAAACCATAGGTCTGATCTCCGATACACACGGCCTGATGCGTCCTCAAGCCCTGAAAGCCCTCAAGGGGGTAGATTTGATCATCCACGCCGGAGACATTGGCAGCTCGCAGGTATTAAATGCCCTGAGCGAGATTGCGCCGGTCGTTGCGATTCGGGGTAACAACGACCGCGCCGATTGGGCGCAAGCTCTCCCGGAGCGGCGGACTGTCGAGGTAGCCGGGCACAAGTTCTACCTGCTACACAACTTGAAGGAACTCGATCTGGAACCTCATCAGGCCGGTTATCAGGTCGTAATTTCCGGCCACTCTCACAAACCGGCGATAAGCTGGCAGACGGGTCTTCTGTTCATCAATCCCGGTAGTGCCGGGCCGCGTCGCTTTAATTTGCCGGTAAGTTTGGCTTTGCTTAACCTCGAACAAGCCAGCATTGTCCCCGAAATCATCGAACTGATCCTCGAAAAATAGGCCGGTAGGCTTTCAGGGCGGATGCGAGGTCGTAAAATTGGAGCGAAAAGTAGGGTTGGCAGGGCACCCATTGGGTACCCCACCTAAAATTTTTTTCTTTTCTTTAAGGGCTGTTGACTATACGGTAGCACTGTATAATGTAGAGATTATTATGAAGGCTTGTTCAAGTCTGTGCTATAATAAAAATTGTTGAACTTGTTGCCAGAGAACTAGAAACTCTTAAAGCTGAATGACACAAATCTCCCAGTATTCTCAAGAATTACCGTCCTCTACCAAGATTCGGGTCTTGCTGGCCGACGATCATACTATTTTACGGCAGGGTATTCGGATGTTATTGGAAACCCAACCCGATATGGAAGTGGTCGGGGAAGCTACCAATGGCCGGGAGGCACTCGAACAGGCTCAGGTTTTGCATCCTCTGGTGGTGCTGATGGATATTTCTATGCCCGAATTAAACGGCCTGGAGGCGACCCGTTTGATCAAGCAGGAAATGCCTCAAACCCAGGTGGTGATATTGACCATGCACGAAGCGGAAGAATATCTGATCAAGATTTTGCAGGCCGGGGCGACCGGTTATGTTTTGAAGCAAGCCGCCGACCGGGAGTTGATCGAGGCGGTGCGGACTGCCAGCCGGGGTGACACCTATCTTTATCCGAGGATTGCTAACCGGTTGGTATCGGATTACCTGCGGCGAGTCGAGGCCGGTACCCTGGATGAACGGGATGCCGCCTATGAAAGCCTGACTGCCCGCGAACGCGAAACCCTCAAGCTCATCGCTCAGGGGCATACCAATAAAGAGATCGCCGAGATTTTGACCCTCAGCGTCAAAACGGTTGAAAATCACCGCTACAGCCTGATGAACAAATTGAACGCTCATGATCGCGGCGAACTGATCAAGTATGCCATCCGGGTGGGTCTGATCCAGGCCTGAGCGGTTATATCGCCAGATGTTTGCCGGAGAACCTCGCTCCGGCTAAAATAGCCTTTAGGTGAAAGTCCTAAACACATAAAAACTAAACATAGAAATTATCCTGAAAACTCAGGAGATTTTTTACAAATTAATGACAATTGTCCATTACCTGTGCAAGGTGATTCATGAAAAGGCTAATACCTGAAATTGAGGAACGCTATGGGGCGGCCCGTAATATCCTGATACCGGTGGTAGTTTCACCGCACCAGGTGGAAATGCTGCGGGCGGCTGAAAAAGAGTCGGAACGAGGATGGAACTTCCTGGTGATGGTATTTGCCGGGGCGCATTTGATCACTGAAAGTAACGGCAATGCTTATCGCTTGCCTGAAATTCGGCTTCCGGCAGATATTCTCGATCTGGAGGAATTTGAGGAGGCTTTCCGCGAGAAGCTTTTTACAAATTATGGCCTGAAAGCCACTCTCAGCCGCTATTTATTGCTGGCTCACTGTACTTTTATGGCGACCGGTCAGGAGGGCGGGGCCGGGGATGACGTGGGCACCAGCAGCCGGACGCTGCATATTTTTACCACGCGTGCGATCAATACCGATGAACTGAGCGATCAGCCTCAGCCGGGTCCGAATGTTAAACTGGTCAAGCCAACGGCCCTGCTCGATTCTTTGCAAGCCGAATGGTCGGATATTAAGACGCAGGTGGCCTCAGGCGGTACGCTGGGCAATCTAAAAGCCGAGTACGATAAAAGCTGGTCTTTCGTCCGGGCCAGGGTGGTGGCTATGGCCTTTCAGAGTTTGTTTGGTTGGCCGCTGCCGGAGCTTTAGGCGGTTGAGCGCGCCAGACAAAAACTGTAATTATCAACAGGGCAACATTTACACTATTTTCAATAGCAAACACCCCCGTATTTATTGCCAGAAGGTGTAGCGGCCAGGGTAAGATTATCAAAGCCCACCACAGCCAACTCCAGTGAAAACCGGCTTTCTGACCGTTGCGCTCGGCAGCCAGTTCCCTCTGCCTGATCAACAGATAATCCAGCAGCAACGGCACCAGCAATATACAAAAGTCGTAACTCCGCACGTAAGGCGCAATAAGCAGATTAATCGAGATAGTCACGGCCAGCAATAGCGGAAACCGTTCGATTTCGTTGCGCCAGTGCCACCACACCGCCAGCCAGGCGATTACCCCCAACCCGGCTACCCCCAGGTATACCGGCGATACCAGATTACTATCGCGGACCAGCCCGGCCACCAGGCTTCGGACCGAGGTCATTTCGGTATCGAACTGGGCGGTATAGCGGCTGCTGCTGGATTTTAGCCAGCCGCCGATCCAGCTCGGATAGACCGTAAAGCTGTAAACCGCGAATATCACCAGCATTCCGCTAAATCCGGCCCAACGGCGCAAAGTTGCCCGGTTCAGCCAGTTACCGGCTAGCCATCTATTACCGCCGTTAAAGAGCGGGAGGTCGCCGGTAGGCACTACCAGCAGCAGCGGCAAGGTCAGGAAAACCAGTTGCGGCTTGAGGATCAAAAAAGCCGCGCTGACCCCGGCCCAGACCGGGCGACCGGTCCGGCTGCAATAATACGAGACTACAATCGAAAAGAGCATAACCAGGCTGAGATTGTTGAGGATCATTACCTCAAAGGCGTACCGCCAGGCTATCGCCAGCCCCAGACAGCCCATCAGGCGACGGGGTGTGAGCTTCTGGCCGCTGACCCGGATCAGCATGGCGACCGTCAGGCCCATCATAAGCTGGATCAGAACCAGCCAGGTCAGCCCGGCTAGCGGCAGTGGCAAAATCGCCAGGGGCATAAAAACCAGGCTCAGGTAAAAAGGACTCAGGAAAATGTCGGAGTCGCCACCGGCCAGCCCGGCGATCCGGTGAAACAGGCTGCCGGGGCTGAAATCGTAGGGATTGCCGCCTTGCCAGACCGTGCGGGCACCGGTCCAGAAAACGCTCAGGTCGTTATCGGGGTTGGGAATGGTCAGGTTTTTGATCGGCATCACATAATTAATATCGAGCCAGACCAGCAGCCCAAAGCTAAGGCTGATCAGGACCGCGCCGGTGAGCAGATTTTTTCTCAGCCGGGAACGACTGGAAGGGTTGGCTTGCATAGAGCTTGCATCCTGGCCGGCCTAATGCCGGTTTGTTTGAAGGCTGAATTTGAGCGTAAACGGTTATTTGGCTCCCAGGCGGCGCAGCGCGGCAGTCGCGGCATCGCGTATCTGGGGATCGGTACTGACTTGAGCATTTTTGTAGGCTTCGATGGCCTTCGGGATGTTTACCATGTCTTCCAGGATTTGACCCTTGTTTAGCCAGGCCGGCGGATAACCGGATTGGGCGACCTTGATCGCCTCGTCATACTGGGCCAGGGCGGCGTCGCGCTGGTTTTTGGTCCGGTAGACGTTACCCAGTTCCAGGTGAGCTTCGACAAAGTTTGGTTCCTGCTGGACCATCTTTTCCAGGGCAACCTGGGCCTCGGCGGGGCGGTTGAGGAAGGCATAGGTCCGGCCTAACCAGTAGTTGATCCGGGGCCAGCTTTCGCTCAACTGGCGTACTCGCTCGAACTGCTGGCGGGCTTGCTCAAAGCTGCGCCGGATAAAATATAGTTCGCCCAGCTTAAAATGAATCCCAACGTTTGGTTCGTACTGGCCGAGCGATTTCTCGTAGTCGCTGATAGCCTCGTCCGGCTGTTGGCGTAGTTCGGCCAGACTGCCCATTTCGGCGAACAGGTCGGCGTTATTGGGGTTGAGACTACGCGCGGTATTATAACTATTAATCGCGCCGTTGAGGTCTTTTTTGGCAATCAGGATTTGACCCTGCAAAATATAGGCTTCGGCCCACTGGGACCGCAACTGCAAAGCCCGGTTGATGTCGTTTAAGGCCGGGTCGTTTTGCTTGAGGCCCAGATAGGTGGCGGCCCGGCCATAGAGGGCCTCCGGGTAATCCTTACGCAAGCTCAGGGCGGCGTTATAGGGTTTTACGGCGTTTTCAAACTCGCTGCGGGCGCGGTAAATATCCCCCAGTACCACCTGGGCTTCCGGGCTTTTTGCGTCGAGTTGGGTGGCGTTGACAGCCATCGCCAGGGCATCATCGGCCTTGCCACCCTGCAAGCGGATCACCAGGGCCAACCGGTAGTAAGCGTTGACCAGACCGGGGGTAATCTGGATCGCCCGCCGGTAATGCTTCTCAGCCTGGGCCAGCCCGTCGGGAGTATTGCGACCTTCGTAAAGTAAGCCCAGAAAATAATGGGTCGGCGCGTCGTTATCGTTGGCGGCCAGGGCGTGGTTGTAGGCCTCGACAGCCTGATCAAGCTGGCCGATCTGGCTGTAGGTCAGGCCGAGTTTAACCCAGGCTTCCGAATAACGCAGGTCGAGGGCGACGGTTTTTTGCCATTCGGTCAGGGCACTTTTATTATCGTTAAGATTTTCCTGGTAGATTATCCCGGCGAAGAAATGGGCCATCGGATAGTTATCGTTCAGGGCCAACGCCCGGCTGAAAGCGTCGAGAGCTTCCTGCCGCCGGTTGAGCCGGAAGAGGGCCATCGCGCGTTGCAGATGGGCTTCGGCCAGATTTGGGTTGAGTACTAACGCCCGGTCGAGATAGGCTATCGCCTGTTGGAATTGCTGATTACCGACCTGAGCGGCTCCGGCAGCCAGGTAAGCAAAGGCGTTTTTCGAGTCGAGCTTGATCGCACTGTCGGCACTGATGGCCGCCTCGCGGTATAGGCCAAACCGGTATTGCAAACTGGATAAAGCCAGATAGGCGGTAGGCCGGTTTTTATCCAGTTGGATGAATTCGGTGTACTGAGCAATAGCCTCATCTCGTTTCCCGGCGGCAGCGTATTGCTCGGCCAACATCTGTTGATACTTGAATCGCCGGTTAAGGTCTTTTTCCAGGTCTTTAGCCTTCTGGTAATATGGCGCGGGGTCGCCGGAGTTGGTAATATCCAGAAATTGGCCGTAATAGAAATTCGCGTCCGGGTTATCCGGGTGATTTTTCAGATAATCGCTCAGGCGCGGTCCGGCTTCCTCGAAAGGGGTTTTGGCACTCCGTACCGCCCGGCCAAGTTTATCCAGTGGGTTGCCGGTATCGGTGCCGGTCAGGCGGGTCTGTTCCAGGTACACGCGGGCGATCTGAAACCGGATCGCATCGAGCAAACTGTTGGCATCGCGGGCGCGGGTATCCCAGACCGCCGCCAGGGTTTGATTGCCGTTTTCGTTGAGACTTTGCCAGCGTTGCCGGTTCTGGGTTTCCATACCGGTAGCCCGGCTTTCACCCCAGTGCAAGACATCGAGTGCCCCGGAAAAAACCGGCAGTTGCCGGTCGCGCTGACCTTTAGCGATAATCGCCTGACCCTGCCAGAGATAAACTTCCAGGTAGTTTTGATCAAGCTGGCGGGCCTGGTTTTCGCTGGTGATCGCCGCGTCGTAGTCGCCCAGATAATAATCCACTCGCCCCAGGAAATGAAAGGCTGCCGCCGATTTAGGGTCCAGTTTGGTGACGTTGGTCAGCTTGCTTTGCCAATCGGTGAGCAAATTGGGCCGCGATTCCATATCGGTATGGTCGAGCAAAAACTGGGCGTAATTGGTAAAAATTTTAGGGGCTTTATCGTTGATCGATAAGGCAGTAGTAAAACTTTTGTTAGCTTCACCGTAATTTCCCTGAAAACTGAGGGCGGCGGCCCGGTTATTATAAACGTAGGCCGAGTTGACCGGGGTGGGTAGGTTGTTGCGCAGGGCCACATTGTTGATGTTTATAACCTGATTATAGTCCTCGATAGCCTCGGCGTAACGCCCAAACAGGAATAATACATTGCCCCGTAGCAGCCGCAAGCCGGGTTCGTTTTCGGCCTCGCCTTTGCTGATCAATTCGCTCAAACCGGCCAGGGCACTATCGTAATTGCCATTGTAGTATGCCCCAATCGCGTTTAAAAGTTGGCTCAACGGCTGCGGCACGGAAGGATCGGTGGGTTGCTGGGTCACAAAGACCATCTGCTCCGGGTCGTAGAGGTGCCGCTCAACCAGTTGGCGACCTCGCCCGACCGGCGGATCGTAAGGACCGTTGGGGGTCAGGACCAGGTTCGTCACCAGTTTGTTACGTCCATTATCGTTGTAACCCCAGACCAATACATCGGTATCGCTGGATTGAGCCTGGCGAGAAGCCCCGGCCCCGTCTTTGATAATGGAGCCACCATAGCGAATATCGAGGTCGGGAACCCCGGCATTATTGAGCAAGTTAGTCCCCAGATTTTTATTCCATAACTGGCCTTCGTTAAAGGCCGCGTAGGTGGCTCCATTACCAAAAGGCACAAACATGACGGCATACTTACCCGTCGGAGCGCGGTTGACCGAACCGGAAATAAAGATGATCAAGAAAACCATCAGGGCCAGCATAATGACCGAGATAAAGCCCACCGCCAGCGAAAGAGCCGGGTTGCGAAACTTTATCCCGGCCCGGCGCGGCCCACCCCGCCGTCGCAGACCCCGCCGGTTGGGGTCGTAGGTGGTTTCCTGGACCAACTCTCCCGGCGGCAAAGCTACCGTGGCCTGGTCGTCGTCCGCCAGCAGTTCAACATCCAGATCGGCCAGGGTCGAAGCGGTGTTCCGGTCGGGCCGCAACCGGCGAAGTTGGTCGGCGACTGTTTCCGGCTCATTGCGGTTGGGATTAGATACCGTTTCAAACATACTGACATACGGACCTTCAGACAGGTCAAGGTCAAAATCATTCTGGGTCGGCGGGCGAATAGTGGTAGTGGCATTTTCGGTGTCGCGGCTAACAAAGGTTCTGCCGGCGGGGGTCTGGAACCGAGATACCCTGGCGGTAGTGCGGGGCCGGGGCGCAACGCCCAAATCGGCCAGGGTTTCGGGTATTTCAAAGCCGCCATCGGCAGCAGCCTGGGCAACCGAGGTGGTCCGGTAGCCGTCATCCGGTGCGAAATCATCCGTCATAAGATTGGGAGTCGGCTCGGCAAAGAAATCGGCCAGCAAGACACCGGGATCGGTGGTCGGGTTGGGCCGGGTGTTTTTGGGAAGGTTGCTATTACGCGGAGGTGGGGGTGGCGGCGTGAGGCGAAAAGCCCCGCTAGCTCTTTGGGTCACGGAGGTGTTGATCCGAGACCTGGCCTGGTGTCGAAAGCGCATCAAATTTTTGCCCAGCCCGGCCAGATTTGGACCGCGTTTTCGTTGCCGGGCGGGCTTATAGACGGCAGGTGTTTTGCTAACCTTTTGGGGTTTTGGGGTTTTGCGCCGCCAGGGTATCAAAAAAATCATCAAAAAAATCACTGGCATAAATCTGTTTGCCCACGCCTGTAATTCGGCTGCCCGCTAAAGAGCCTCTTCCGCTTAATCTTAGTTATTATATTGTATCTTGTTCAGACCCCACCCCTAACCCCTCCCCAGGAAGGGGAAAAAGAAAAAGAGAGTTTACAGGGGCACCCAGAGGGTACCCGCCTTTGACCCCGCGCCGGGGTTGCACCCCTACCTACCCCGCTAATTTTCGTAGTGCCAGGGGTAAATAGTTATATTATGTTAATCTAATCTATCAGTATTTGGCCTCAAAGTCAATAGTAAAGTAAAAGGCTAGGCGATTTTTTCCAGTAAAGTCCGGCGTTCGGAGAGCGATTTGCCGCGCAGGTCGGCGACGCCTTTTTCGGTGATCACCAGTTGGGTCATGAAACGGGGCGTGCTGATCGGGGCACCCGCCGGGAGGGCTGGCACGATCCGGGGTTTGCCGCCGGGCGTGGTCGAGGGCAGGGCGATGATCGAGAGACCGCCGGGGGCGTTCCAGGCTCCCTGGATATAATCGAGTTGGCCGCCAACCCCGGCCAGTTGCCAATCGCCCAGGGCTTCGGCGTTTACCTGTCCCCAATAATCCACTTCCAACGCCGAGTTGATCGACACAAAATCTGGTAGCTGGCCGACTATCATCGGATTGTTACAGTAGTCGGCAGCGGCCATCTTGAGCTGGGGATTGTGGTGGGCGAAATCGAACAGCTTGCGACTGCCGAGCAAAAACCCGGCGACGGTCTGGCCTTTGTCAAATGGTTTGGTGGCGTTGGTAACGGCTCCCGACTCGACCAGATCGACCACCCCGTCGGTCAAGGCCCCGCTATGCAAATTCAGGTTGCGCCGCCCTTTAAGCATATCCAGCACCGCTTCGGGAATGTTGCCGATCCCTAGTTGGACGGTTGCGCCGTCGGCGATATACTCCATCACGTGGGCGGCAATGGTGCGTTCCAGTTCTCCGGCGGGCTGCGAAGGCATTTCCAGCAAAGGCCGGTCGGTTTCGACTACGGCTGCAAACCGCTCAAACGGGACTGTAGCCCCGTAGGTAAAGGGCATCTGGTGGTTCATTTCGCCCAGCAAGGGTAGGCCGCTATCGACCAGTGCGGCTACCAGGTCGCTGCTCGGCCCGGTCGAACACTGCCCCTGATCGTCCGGTGGCGAAATCTGGAGCATTGCCAGGTCGATTTTTAGCTGGCCCCGGCGGAGCAGACCGGGCAGCATCGAAAGCGAGGCCGGGATATAATCGACCAGCCCGGCCCGCGCGACTTCTTTTAGGCTGGAGTGCGGAAAAAAGCTTTTAAGCCGGAAACGACCGGCCTGGAGTAATTCCAGATCGGCATAGAGCGGCGGCGGCGACCCGGCCCCCCGGTAAGTGAAAGTGTAGAGGGTAACGTTTTGAAGGTGGTCTTGCCCGGCCCGTAGACCGGCCATCAGACCGGCTAAGAGGGTTTGAGGTTCGGCCAGGGCCGAGTGAAGCAAAACCTGCGACCCCGGTTTTACCCGTTCCAAAACTTGTTCAACCGTAGTGGTTCTGGTCATCTTTTTTCAGTTTCTCAGGCTTCGGTTGGATTTTGGGTTTGCTGCTCGAACTGCCGGTAGGCTTTCTGGCGAGCCGTTTCGGGCACCTGTCCGCGTTTGTAGACCAGCATCTGCCGTTTGTACTCGATGACGGTCAGGCCGTGCTGGTTAAAGCCGGTGGTTTTGATCTTTATCAGCCCTACATTGGGCCGCGATTGCGAAAGGCGGGTTTCCAGCACTTCGGAACGGGCGTAGAGGGTATCGCCTTCAAAAACCGGGTTTGGTAGCCGCACTTCGTCCCAACCCAGGTTTGCCAGCGCGTTCTGGCTGACATCGGTCACGCTCATACCAGTAATCAGGGCCAACGTAAAACAGCTATTGACCAGCGGCTTTTTGAACTCGGTCGCAGCGGCGTATTCGTGGTCGAAATGCACCGGATTAGTATTCAAAGTCAAGAGGGTAAACCAGCTATTGTCGGTGGTGGTAATGGTCCTCCCGCTGGGGTGAACATATATGTCGCCGACCTCGAAATCCTCGTAACAACGGCCTTCCCAGCCCGGTTTGATAGACATATAACAGGGTTCCTCTTTGATAAATGGGACCAGGTAACGACATCTAAATCTCCCTTTAGGTGCTGACAGCACTTAATTTTAACACAACTTCTTTTGGTGCGCATAGAGCCATTAAACACGCTAATAGGGAAAAATAACCAAAGTTTAAACCATAGTTAATTTAGTAGTATCTAAAATTACACTCCAAAGTTGTCTAGTATTTCACTTATGATTAAGTTACCCCTGTAAAGAGGTAAGGTAGCCTTTCTCGTTTACGGATGCTGTCAGTTGAAAAACCCTAAAGTTGCTGATTATTCGATACCTCTGGCAGCCAGCATTTTACGGGCGCGGGTGCGGGCACCGGTGCAGGAAATTATCCGGGGCGCGTCCAGAATTTGCAGCTTGAAACCGGCCTCGTCACTTTGGCTTCTCAACCCTTAACTATCGATATGTTATCCGCCCGGTGGTTGACGCAGCCCCTTTAAACCGGTATGCTCTGTTTAATATTTGTCGAACTTTTGATAACTGGCTAGTCAAGCCTGAAATACCGCCGAAAATTTACGGTCACTAATTGGCCCATTATTATGGGCGATCCAGAAAGGAAAAAACACAGATGTCAAACGCATTACAGGGGAAAGTAGCTTTAATTACCGGGGCCGGACGCGGCATTGGCCGAGCTACTGCGCGGAAATTAGCCGAAGAAGGGGCCTCGCTGGTTCTGGCTAGCCGCACGGCAGGTGAACTGGAAGAAGTGGCGACCGAACTACGCGAACTGGGACAACCGGTATTGGTGGTACCCACCGACGTAACCAGCAAAGCTTCGGTGCAAAACCTGGTCAGGCTGGCCGGTGAGCAATTTGAAAAAATCGATATTCTGATCAACGCCGCCGGGGTGGGTGTAATCCGGCCCACTCTTGAACTGAGCGAAGAAGATTTCGACCTGATGATGGGCACCAACGCCAAAGGTACTTTTCTGGTCTGCCAGGCCGTAGCCGCCAAAATGGTCGAAGCTCGGCGGGGAATTATCATCAATATACCGGGTATTTTGGGTAAAGCCGGCATGATGAACGCCTCCGGTTACTGCGCCAGCAAATGGGCCGTCACAGGTATGACCAAAGCGATGGCCCTCGACTTCAAACGCTACGGTGTCAAGTTTACCCTGTTGCACTTTGGCGGCGTGGATTCGCCCTTCTGGGATAACATTGACGGGTTGCGGGTTCAGCGCGATAAAATGCTGACGGTAAACGATGCCGCCACCGCTATTCTGTATGCCGTGAAGCAACCCGATTCGGCGGTCCTGGGCGAACTGGTTTTGCAGCCCGAAAGCCATCAGCTTTAGGTTGGTTTTCGCCTTTAAGCGTCGATAACCGGTTGGGTTTCGGCGATTTGATCGGCGAGTTTAACTTTGCCAAGCTGCTCGGCCACATAGACCCCGCACAAAATTAGCAGGGTTCCGGCCCCAAAGGTCCAGGAAAGTTGCTCGCCGCCCAACCAGGCCAGCAGTACGCCTGAAACCGGTTGCAGGTAAAATAGCAAAGCCACTTTGGCGGCGGCGACCCGCTTGAGCGACCACGATAAGGCCAGAAAACCAAAAACCGTCACCAGCAAGGCCGCGTAAAGCAAACCGACGATCGCGGTGCCGGTCAGGCGCAAAGGATGTTCCGGGCTGGTGGAAATAATTTCCAGCAAACTAAATGGAGCTAGCCCGCCGATCCCAAACAGGATCGCGGCACTGATTACTTCTAGCCCATCGTATTGCTGGGCCAACTTGCGATTTATGATGTTATAAATCGCCCAGCCCAGCGTGCCACCCAAAAAGATCAGGTCGCCTGCTACCCGCGTTCCGGCGTTATTGGCCGGGCTACTGATAAAAAGGGCCAGCGGATTGATGCCCAGCACAAACATTACCCCGATCAAACTGATAATCAAGCCGAACCAGACGGCCTTATTGGGTATTTCACCCAGAAAAAAGGCCGCCAGCAAAGTTATACTGAGCGGTTCGGTGGCGGCCAGGATCGATATATCGCTGGCGGTACTTAGCCGCAACCCCCAGTTCTGTCCAAGTTGGATTAAGCTGAAGCCCATTAACCCGCCCAGCGCGACGCTCAACCACACCCGGCGCGGAAAGTTCCAACCGCCGCGCCGGATAAAAACCATTGGTAAGAGAACCAGGGCGGCGATCAAAAACCGGAGCAAGGCAAAGGTGGCCGGTGGTAAATCGGCCAGGCCGGGTTTGGTAATCGGGAATGCCGCACCCCAGATGATAGTGGTCAGGGCCATTAAAGGCAGGTAAACCTGAATTTTAGGACGCAATTCTTTAATTTCCTTTTTCGTAGCTATTTCAAGGTCGGTATAATTTATAGCTGCATACTGCCGGACACAAGCTTAAATTCCTCCTGTATTTGACTAGCTTAACCCAAATCCGGCTGGGTGTCTAAAATTTGAGCGATACAGAATCATTGGTCTAAATATTGCGCTAGAATTGATGAATCCCGGACTACAAACTGCCTAGACGGCTCTTTACCAGGTTAGAAAAATTGGCTTGAGGCGAGTAATTACGGTCTTCTGAATAATATAATTTGATAACAGTTAAATAATCATTAGTAGAATAAAAGAAAGATAAGACTAAAGATGAGTTCTGAATTGAAACCGGGTTCTACTGATCAAGCCAAAGCTGCTGGAGAACAAACCCAAGCTATAGTTGCCAGACCTACCCAGGCGGAGACGCTGGAACACGTCACGAACGAAAAAGACCGGGTGATGAAGTTAGGCCGGATCAGGCAGATTGTATTCGGTTCGCTGGATGGTTTGCTGGTGCCCTTGGGTGTAATAAGTGGGGTGGCCGGTGGTACTGCCAGTACCAAAGCCGTTATTGTAGCCGGACTGGCCGAAGCTTTCGCCGGGGCACTTTCTATGGGGGCCGGTGAATTTATTTCCGGCAAATCGGAAGCCCAGGTGCAGAAAGCCGAGGTTCAGGCCGAAATTGAGCAGATGGAAGCTGATCCTCAAAAAGAACTGGCCGAGTTTGTCGTAATTTTGGAGAGTGAGGGTGTCAAGCACGAGGATGCCCTGGTAATTGCCCAGCGTCTGAGCAAAAACCCGCACGCCTACACCAAAACAATGGTTGAAAAAGAACTCGGCCTTGAACTGGAACCCGAAACCGTAAAAATAACCGAATCGCTCACTATTGCGCTATCTTATATCGTAGCGTCCATAGTGCCCTTGATCGCTTATTTCTTTTTGCCGGTCGGAACGGCCTTCCTGGTCTCGCTGGGTTTGAGCTTTTTGTTTCTGGTATTGCTGGGGATTGTCCGGGGTAATATGGCCCGTACCAATTTGCTAGCCAGCACCCTAGAAATAGTTCTGGTTGGCACAGTTTCAGGTCTGGGCGGTTATCTGTTAGGCATCTGGTTGCCAAAATTATTTGGCTATTAATGGACCGGACTGCCTGATAACTAAGAAAACAAGGACTTTCGCGGCAATCTCAGCAAGTGAGGTTGCCGCGAAAGTTCTACAGGTAAAAGAATAGAGCGATTCAATCCTATTGGAAGCAGCTATAGCCTCTGATTTTCGAGACCGCTTGAAGGCTTGAATGACCTTATCGTAACTGGTAAGGTACGCTCATTACGACTACCCTGGGCCGGTAAAGTAAGGCTGCCTTGAGCCGCAGGGCCGTCTGGTTGTGCAGCACGTTCTCCCACCAGTGCCGGGCCACAAACTCCGGTAGCATTATGATCAATACGTCGTCCTGCGCTCGTTCGTGAATGGTGTCGACATAGGTTAGCAGAGGCCGCACGATAGACCGGTAAGGGCTTTCCAGGATTACCAGTGGCACCTCTAGCCGGGCCGCTTCCCACTCGCTTTTGAGATTTAATATTGCCTCGGAGTCGTCGGTTACGTGTACCGCCGTAACATTCGAGCCTAAAACCCTTGCAAACCGCAGGGTACTGAGAGTTACCACGTTCAGGTTACTGACTGGGACAATAATCTGGTAGGTTTGTTCTGAACTCAGGCTCAAGGAGGACGGTAAAGTTGAAACCAGGCTGGCCGGGCCTTCCAGCTTTAACTGCTTTTCGACCCGTACATAGTGCCCATTGATCACCCGGAACAGGATATAGAGTAACGGGATCAGGATTACGACCAGCCAGGCTCCGGCCAGAAACTTGCTTCCGGCAATCACAACCAACACTACCCCGGTACTGACCGCCCCTAGTCCATTGATAAACTGGCTGCGGGTAGCTCCCTTCGCCCCCTCACCGCCCCGGCGTTTTAACTTTTGCCAGTGAATTACCATGCCGCTCTGGGAGAGGGTAAAAGCCAGAAACACCCCGACCGCATATAGTGGAATAAGAGCCTGGGTATTAGAGCCGAATATTAACAGTAGCAAGATCGCCAATCCGCCCAGCGCAATGATCCCGGTGGAGAAGGCTAACCGGTCGCCCCGGTGAGCAAAAATATGCGGTAAAAATTTATCTTTGCTCAACAGTGAGGCCAGCCGGGGGAAGTCGGCAAACGAAGTATTGGCTGCCAATATCAGGATTAAAGCGGTGGCCGCCTGAACGATATAATAGCCTATCGAACTATCCCCAAAAACGGTCCGAGACAACTGAGAAATGGTCGTATCGGTTTTATTGGGGTGTACCACCAGTTGATCGGCCAGGAAACTAATCCCCATAAAGAAGATTATCAACAACAAACCCATCCAGATCAGGGTCGTCGCGGCGTTTTTAGCCTCCGGTTTTTGGAAGGCCGGTACACCGTTGGAAATGGCCTCTACGCCGGTCAGGGCACTGCAACCACTGGCGAAAGCCTGTAAAATCAGAATTAGGGTAATCGCCTGGGTATTGTAGTCGTCGGGAATAGTTTCCTTGCCGACCGGTAACGGTATGGCCGGATGAGGAGTGCCGGTAATGATTTGAAAGGCTCCCACGCCGATCATCACCAGAAAACTAAGGATAAAGAAGTAGGTCGGGATGGCAAAGACTACCCCGCTATCGCGCACGCCCCGCAAATTTACCACGACCAGCAAGATTACCAGACCGATACTGATAATAAGCTGCGAGTCGGCCAGGCTGGGCACCGCCGATACAAAGTTTTGAACTCCGGCAGCGACGCTGACCGACACTGTCAGCACGTAATCGATCATCAAGGCCCCTGCCGCCAGCAACCCGGCGTGAATGCCCAGATTGTCTTTTGCCACGATATAGCTACCGCCCCCGTTGGGATAGGCATGGATCGTCTGACGGTAGCTCCAGACGACAATAGCGATAAGCAAACTAATGGCAAGGCTGATCGGGATAATAAATTGTTCTGGCCGGTCTTTTGAAACCCCAATTACCAGCACAAACAAAGCCGATTCGGTGGCATAAGCGACCGAGGATAGGGCATCCGAGGACAACACGGCCAGGGCCTGTATTTTACCGAGCCGTTCGTGAGCGGCGCGGGCGGTGGCAATCGGGGAACCCAGCAAAAATCTTTTGGTGCGGATATAGCGGTTCAGGCGGCTTTCGGCATCCCAGGCGATCACCTGAGCTTCCTCGCCCCGGCCTTTCAGCCGAGTTTGTTCGGGTTGAGGCCGGGAGAAACGGATATAGCGGTCGCCGGGCCGGGTACCCTTGCGGACCTCCTGCCACTGTACGCTACCTTCGACCAGGCTGGGCCGGTCATCCTGGTCTTTATCGGCATCGGCACCTGAGCTTACCGCGACCGCTTTCTGCGCCTCGTCCGTTTTATTGGGCGGGGTCTCGACCCGGAAAGATTGCCGTCGAACGGTTGGATTTAAGCCGGAACCGCCCGGATCATTAGCGGTCGGCGGGTTTGATTGGTTCGACGTGATTGATTGAGATGATTGAGATGATTGGTCGGCTTCGTTGCCGGTTGGCTGGCTACTCCCGGAGTTTTCACTCATAACGATAATCCTCTTTTCTGCAAAAATCGCACGATAAGCTCAGGGTAATAACCCTGTTGATTTAAAAATTGCCGGTTGGGGTACTTTTAGTCAACCACTCGCAACCGATAACCCACGCCCGGTTCGGTGAGAATATAGTGCGGTCGGGTGAAATCTACTTCCAGTTTATGACGCAACTGGCCCATATACACCCGCAAATACTGGGTCTGGTCGCCGTAACCCAGACCCCAGACCTGCCGTAAAAGCTGGTTATGGGTGACTACTTTTCCGGCATACCGGGCCAGGGCACTGAGCAATTTGTACTCAATCGGGGTAAGATGTACCTCGAGTCCATCTATCGAGACCTGCCGGTTATTCAGGTCGATCCGTAAAGCATCGAGTTGAAATACCGGGGTCGTCTCGGCTTGCTGACGCTGGGCCGCGTGCCGCAGCGCGACCCGCAGACGGGCCAGAAGTTCCCCTACTCCAAACGGCTTAGTCAGGTAGTCATCGGCCCCGGCATCGAGGGCTGCGATTTTGTCCTGTTCCTGTCCCCGCGCCGATAGTACAATTATTGGGACATCCGACCAGCTTCGTAAACGCTGGGTTACTTCGAGGCCGTCCAGGTCCGGGAGGCCCAGGTCGAGCAATACCAGCTCAGGCCGGTTGGTAGCGGCCAGATTCAAACCTTCTCTGGCTGTGCCGGCTTCGTTCAGCCGAAAACCATGACTACTAAGCGAAGCCCGCAAGAAACGCCGGATTTGGATTTCGTCTTCTATTACCAGTATCAGGGCGGCGTCGGCCATACAGATAACCTATTTTCCTACTAATTTGCCTGGGCCAGGCGATTAAGCCAGGTTAGCCTCCGGTCGAACGGTAGGGTTGATCGGTAAGGTAAAGCGAAAGATCGCCCCTTCCATTTGACCTTCCAACCAACTCGCCCTATTGGGGCACGGTTCGACCCAGATACGCCCGCCGTGCGCCTGGATAATCCCCCGGCAGATTGCCAGTCCCAGCCCGGCCCCGCTCACAGTATCGCTGGTCATGGTCGCTCGGTAAAATTTCCCAAAGATACGTTCTTCCTCACCGGCAGGTACGCCCGGTCCCTGGTCGGCAATCGAAACTGTCAATTGCTGGGGCTGGGCGGTGGCGGCAATTTCTATCGCGCTGGTGTTCGGAGTGTATTTAAGGGCGTTCTCCAGCAAATTAATCAAGACCTGTTCGATCAGGACCCCATCCAGCGGCACCAGCGGCAAGTCTTCCGGCAGATCAACCCTGATCGAACTGACCCGCGCCAGGTTGACCGGGTTGCTCTCCAGCCGGGCCAGGGCGGTCCCGATCACTTCTTCCAGAGGTTGCCATTCCTTTTTGACCTCGACCACCCCGGCCTCTAGCCGGGTCATATCCAGCAAATTAGTCACCAGCCGGTTCAGGCGGGCCGCCTCGTCATAGATTGTCTGGAGTAACTCTTGTTGGGTATTTTCGTCGAGCGGGCTTTTTTTATCCAGCAAACTGGAAGCTGCCCCGGTGATTCCGGCCAGCGGGGTCCGCAGGTCGTGTGAAACTGAACTGAGTACCGCGTTGCGCAATTGTTCGGTTTCGACCGCCAGTTGCGAACGCCGGGTCTCTTCCGATTGTTTCTGGATCACCAGCGTTAACCGGCTGATCACTATCGCTACCGACAGCATAATAAAAAAGGTCAAGATGTACTGAGCGTCCTCTACTACCAGCGTCAGATAAGGTGGTACAAAGAAAAAATCAAAGGCTGCCACGCTTAAAACCGAGGCTCCAATAGCGGCGGCCTGGCCCAAACGGGTAGCCACTACCACCACCCCCACCAGATAAATCATAATCAGATTTGCGCGCTCAAAGTAAGGGAACATTACAAAACAAATCCCGGTACATACCGCAATGATTGTCAGCACCCAAAGTGCCCCCACAAAGCGCGTAAAACCGTCTGGATTTCGTTTCTCAAATCGACGTAGCAAAGTGAATTTTGAACGGGTTTCCGGCAACGCCGGTAGCGATCTGGCCGACATTCTAAGCATAAGCTGTATCCTTACCTGATTTGAGGTTAAACCTTCTTCCCAAAGGCAAAACCTCTATTGTTTTCTGCCGAACTTCTGCCAAATTACCTTTGCCGGCTTAAACTCAGTTTCCTGAGTGGGTATGCCGACCGGTATCGGCGGCCAGGTAATTATATACAGCTCAACAAGACAAGGTAAATTAAAACACAAAAGACATAAAGAAAGTATAAAGATAATAACCGAAGTTGTAAGGATAATATAAAGAGGTAATAAACCGGTCCCTGATCAATACCAACGACTTTACCGCTAAAGCCGGTAGTTAAGGCGCGGTGGTCGGACCTGACCTGACCAATAATATTCATCCACAGGACAGTCTGGTAAAATAGTTATAGGATTTTCGCTAGTTGACGCTAACTAACCTGAAGCGAAAGTTCTAAGTTAGAAGCGTTGCTGATCGACTCCAGGAATAAAAAGGAAGAAAATGTTATGCTGGATAAAGCCAATCTGAACTTTCAGAGACTCCGAGAAGCCGATATGCCCTTACTCCACCAATGGCTCAACACCGACTTTGTAAAAGAATGGTACCAGGACGAGCCGACCGATCTGGCCGGAGTTACCGAGCAGTATAGACCCCTGTTTGATGGTTCCGACCCGACCCAGGCGTTTATAATCCGGTATGCCGACACTCCAATTGGTTACATTCAAACCTATCTTATTGACGACAAGCCCGCCTGGCTCGAACCTCTTCCGCCGACCGAAGTTGCCGGGGTCGACCTGTACATCGGCCATCCGGAATACATTCACCAGGGGTTGGGTAGCGATCTCTTAAAGAAGTTTATGCGGGAGTTTGTTTTTAGCCAGCCTCAGATCAAAACCTGCATCATCGATCCTGAACCGGCCAATAAAGCGGCCATCCAGGCCTATCAGAAAGCCGGTTTTATTTACTGGAAAACCATTCATGACCCGATACCCGACGATGCCGCCGAGGAACACTATATAATGCGGTTAGCCAGAACCGCTTTTGAGGCAAACCTGGCAACCTAGCTGTGATCACTTATTCCAAATATTATTCGGCAAAGCTTTCAGAAACCTTCCCACCAGGTAAAACTTTTGATGTTAATATCCGTTAAATGCAAAGGTTTCTTTGCATCTAACGGAGTTAATTTTACGTGGATATAATATTTAGCCTCTTGAACCTGGAGCAGAGCTGGCAGCCTCAAAATCTTTAACCTGGCAATAACATTTTATTAACAGGATGTTAATTAAAGAGCATTAAAATAAAGAAAGGTTTGTGCTCAATCACTTTCTTTAGTTTTTTACTATGCAGCTATGTCCTCCCTTCTAACTGGACGGAGGTCATCCACTAAAATTTTCTCTCCAACTTGCTATTATTTTGAGCAGAAACGCCCCCGCTTATTAGCTGTTGTTCGAGGCTTGTAGTTGCGGATGTGGATCAATTTATTCGCGCAGTTCCTAACTTTTCCATTGACCTAGTATAGACTCAATATAACTCAATACAATAGAAAGGAGAAGGCGTTTTCTGTTACTATCGCCTCAATCTGCTCAAAGAGATGCTCTTTAGATGGTTCAGCCGATAGTAGTCGCAGTATACGCCATACAAGAATGAGGAAATACCAGCTTAAATTAATTTATGCTTTGATGGTGGGTGCCCTGTGTGCTTCACTTTTCTCTTTCGACCTGGCAGCGCAAGCCGCTCCGGCGCAAGCCAGCGGTAGTGTTAGCCGAGTTCTTTTAATCAGCGTCGATGGTATGCACTCGGTCGACCTGAGCAACTACGTCCGTACTCATCCCAATTCGACCCTGGCGAGCCTTAGCCAGATGGGCACCACTTATACTAACGCTTTTTCCTCCAAGCCTTCCGACTCGTTCCCCGGTATTTTGGCTATCACTACCGGCGGTACGCCTAATTCTACCGGGGTGTGGTACGACGATAGCTACGACCGCAATCTTTCGGCACCCGGTTCCAAGTGCGCCACCAAAGGGGCTGAGATTGTCTATGACGAGTCGCTGGACAAAGACCCGATGGCTTTAGATGGCGGTGGCGGAATCGATCCGGCCAATCTGCCCCTCGACCCGGCCAACGGTTGTACTCCGGTATATCCTCATCAGTTCTTGCGGGTTAACACTATTTTTGAAGTAATCCATCAGGCCGGTAAACTAACTGCCTGGTCGGATAAACACCCGGCCTACGAGTTGTTGAACGGCCCTTCCGGCAAAGGTATTGACGACCTTTATACCCCGGAAGTCGCTTCTAACAATGGGGCTCCTACAGCTACTATCAGTGGCGTAATTGCTTACGATAGCATCAAGGTGGCCGCGACCCTGAACCAGATTGATGGCAAAGATCACACCGGCAAAATTAACCAGGGTGTACCGGCCATTATGGGTATGAATTTCCAGGCCGTGAGTGTCGGTCAAAAGCTCACCGTCGGTGGCTACAAGGACGCTCAGGGTACCCCGACCGACAACCTGGCTCTTTCGCTGGATTTCGTCGACCAATCGCTCGGCAAAATGGTTAGCGAACTCAAAAAGCAAGGTCTCTACGACTCCACCGCGATTGTCATTTCGGCCAAACACGGCCAGTCTCCAATCGACCCTAAAGCCTTTATCAAAGGTGGTGGAAGTACGCTCACGACCATAACCGACAGTGTGCAGAAGGATGTAGTCGCGCAAGCGACCCAGGATGATGTCGCGCTCTTTTGGTTAGCCGACCAGAGCAAAACCGATGCCGTCGTGGCGGCTCTCCAGGCCAATCAAAAACAGGCCAATATCCAGACCATTCTGTCGGGTACTTCGTTGAAGCAAATGTTCAATGACCCCAAACAGGATTCGCGGGTCCCGGATATTATCGTGCTACCCACTCCGGGTGTCATTTACACCAACTCAACCAAGAAAATAGCCGAGCATGGCGGTTTCAGTACCGATGATACCAATGTCGCGCTGTTAATCTCCAATCCGGGTTTGAAGGCTCAAACGCTCCAGGATACCGTCACGACCACTCAGATCGCGCCGACTATCCTTTCGTTGCTCGGTTTAGACCCAAATGCTTTGCAGGCAGTTCAGAAGGAAAAGACCAGCGTATTACCGGGTCTGACCTTTGCCGTTAGCACCCCGGCTCCCGTACCGTCGATTCCTTTGCCCAGCACCGGACCGGCGGCGGCACCCAGCCTGACCTTCGCGGCTACCGGCTTCAGTATCACTGGCCCGTTACTTCCTTTCTGGAGCCAGAATGGCGGTTTGCCGATCTTTGGTTATCCCATCGACTCCGAAAGAGAAGCCAACGGCAAGGTCTTCCAGTGGTTCGAGCGCAACCGGTTGGAAGTACACCCAGAAAATAGTGGTCCTTACAGTGTTTTGTTGGGCCGTTTGGGTGTGGAAGAGCTAGTGAGTAAAGGCACCGACTGGCAGAGCCTGCCGAAAGTTACTTCGGCTCCGGCTGATTGTAAGTTCTTTGCAATCACCGGCCACTCGCTGTGTGCCGACTTCCTGAGCTACTGGCAGTCGAACGGTTTGAGCTTTGACGGTGGGGCCGCCAAGACTTACGCTGAGTCGCTGGCCTTGTTCGGTTATCCGATCTCCGAGCCGCGCATGGAAACCAATTCCAGCGGCGACACCGTATTAACCCAGTGGTTTGAAAGAGCCAGGCTGGAAATTCATCCCGAAAACACCGGCACTTATCGGGTGCTGCTGGGTCGTTTGGGAGCCGATCTCTTTACCGCTTCCCACTAATCACTCGCTAAAAGTAGGACCTGCTCAATCAGGAAACCAACTTTACAACAATATTTAAACAAAAACATACCCTCTCCCTGCAAACGGGAAAGGGTATGTTTTTCTTAGAACGTGTCTAATAATTCGTTTTAGCTTCTTCTGAGCGCATAAACCCTACTCCAAACCTGAAAGCATAAGCTTTTAATGGCCGGATCAATTATAATAGCGGGATAACTGTTCCTTTTTTGAAATGGGAAAGCTGAATAATTCCGGTAGGCAAAGGCATTTGTCAATTGCTCCCCGGTAGCTATTAGAATAATACCAGTAGAAAGATTTAACTATAGAAAGCTTTTAATAATAAGCTTTTAAGGAGATTGCGATGAGGCAAGAAAGTAAGCTGGTAGTTTCACCAACCGCCGCCAAAACTGCGCCCGGCAAACGGAAGCGTGGTGGCTGGTTGGGTCGAGTGTTAAAAATACTACTAATCTTAGTATTGTTATTGGTGGTGCTGACCGGTAGCGGGTTTTTCTGGCTGGTAATCCGGCCTTTGCCGCAGACCAGTGGTACGCTCCAAGTAGCCGGTTTAAGCGCGGAAGTCAAGGTTCTCCGGGATAGATGGGGGGTGCCGCATATTACGGCCAGCAGCCAGGTCGACCTTTTTATGGCGCAGGGTTTTGTGACGGCCCAGGATCGACTCTGGCAAATGGAATTTAATCGCCGGATCGGGAGTGGCCGGTTGTCGGAAGTGCTAGGCGAAGCGGCCATCGAAGAAGACCGCTTTCTACGCACCATCGGTTTGCGCCGGGCGGCCAGTGCCGAAGAAGCCGATCTAACCCCCGATCAACGCCAGATACTCGATAGTTACGCCGCCGGAGTCAACGCCTTTATTACCAGCCATCAGGATAATCTGCCGGTCGAATTTAGCTTGTTGGGCTTTAAGCCGGAACCCTGGACCGCCCTGGATACCCTGACCTGGGGTAAAGTTATGGCCTACGACCTTAGCGGTAATTATACCCGTGAGATTTTGCGGGCTAACCTGGTTAACAAGCTTGGCGCGAATATGGCGAGCCAGATGTTACCCACCACCGGTGGCGCAAATACGCCCTTGATCGTTCCGCAAGGTGCTTCTTACGCAGCGATGGAGGCTACGGCCCAACTGGTCAATTTGCAAGAAAGAGTGCTAGCCCTGGCCGGTAGCGACCTCGAAGCTCGCGGCAGCAATAACTGGGTGATCAGCGGGGCAAAGAGTAGCACCGGTAAGCCGGTGGTAGCCAACGATCCGCACCTGGGTATTCGCAACCCATCGATCTGGTATGAAGTGGAGCTAAACGGGGCCGGTTGGCACGTAGCCGGGGTAACTTTTCCGGGCGTACCGGGGGTCGTGGCCGGTCACAATGAGCGGATCGCCTGGGGCGTTACCAACGTAGAAGGCGATACCCAGGACCTTTACATGGAAAAAATAAACCCGGCTAACCCTAATCAGTACGAATTCAAGGGAAGCTGGCAGGATATGACAATCATCCCGGAGGAGATCAAGCTCAAGGGTAAACCTTCCCAGACGATCCAGGTACGGCTGACCCGTCACGGACCAATTATGAACGATGTAAGTGCCAGCATGAAGGATGCCCAACCGCTGGCTTTACAGTGGACCGCCTTGCAAAAATCCCCGCTGCTTGGCGCGGTTCTCAAGTATAATCGCGCCGCTAACTGGCCGGAATTCCGCGACGCTCTGCGTGAATTTAATGTTCCGGCGCAGAATTTTGTATACGCGGATGTCGATGGGAATATCGGTTATCAGATACCCGGCCAGTGGCCGCTGCGGGCCAAAGGCGATGGTCTTTTGCCGGTGCCGGGCTGGACCGGAGAATATGAGTGGAACGGTTACGCCCGGTTTGAGGATTTGCCTTCGGTTTATAATCCCCCGGCCGGTTTTGTAGCAACCGCCAACAATCGCCCGGTAGCGGCTTTGCCCGACGCTAAATTTTACCTCGGCCAGGAATTCGATCCAGGCTGGCGGGCGGCCCGTATCACGACATTGTTGAAAGCCAAAGACAAACTGAGCCTGGATGACCTTAAAGCGATACAAACCGATGTGCTTTCGCTACCGGGCCAGCAGTTCGCCCGGCAACTCGGCCAACTTCCCGGCAGCGAGGCTAATTTCAATCAGGCTCGCCAGCTTTTGCAAACCTGGGACGGTCGTATGCTCACCGGGTCGGTCGGGGCCACCCTCTACAAAGTGACCTATCAGTATACAATCGAGAATCTGTTTAAGGCCCGGTTGGGCGATACGATTTATAAACAATATTTGGACGAAGCGCGGTTTCATGTGCCGTTTGTGCTATCCCTGCTCGATAATCCAAACGATGAGTGGTGGGGTCCGGGCGGACGGGACGTTCTGCTAACCAAATCTTTGCAACAAGCTCTCGATTACCTGAAAACAAAACTGGGCGGCGCGGTAAATGACTGGCAGTGGGGCAAACTCCACACCGCGAATTTTGCCGAAACGCCCATCGGAAGCGCGGTTCCCGGTCCGATTGCCCTGTTTTTAAATCTTAAAACTCTGCCGACCAACGGGGATGGTAACACGGTAGCGGCAGCCAGTTATCGATTTAACGATCCTTACATTCAGACTTCCGGTCAATCTTTCCGGGGTCTTTACAGCCTGGCAAATTTTGATGATTCGTTGCTAACCAATACGATTGGGCAGTCCGGCCAACCTTTGAGCAAACACTACGGCGATAATATCGATGATTGGAGTAGCGCAGGCTATCACTCGTTGTTGTTCTCGGCCCAGGCCGTTAACAGCCAATCAGACAAGGAGGTATTGACGCTCAAACCTTGAGCCGGTTTACAACGCGATAAGCTCGAACTTTTTCCATCGGAAATTTCCACCGAGGATGCGCGTACCTTCTTTCGGTCTAGTTTGGTGTGTTATAATACAACAATAGAACCGATACAGAACCTAATAGTATGAACGGGACACTATAAAACGATTTTTTATTGTAACTATTCAGGGAACCTCCTTTCGAGGCGGGGTAAGTAGGGGTGCAACCACTACCGGGGGTCTAACAGGGGCCTCCCCTGTTTAACCCTCTTCTTTTTTTCCCTCCCCAGGGAGGGGGTCTGAATAGTTACTTTTTATTAAGAAAGAGGTAAGTGATTATGACCGGGCAACAACCAAAAGTAACAATGTATACCACCGATTGGTGTGGCTATTGCCGCAATACCAAACGGTTTCTGGATAAAGCCGGGGTTGTCTACGAGACGATCAATATCGAGCATGACGAAGACGCTGCCGAGTATGTGATGAAGGCCAACGGCGGCAACCGGACTGTCCCGACCATCGAGATCGAAGGCCGGGGAGTATATACCAACCCGTCGGCGGCCCAACTCAGCGAGTTACTCGGCCTTAAATAACTTTAGTTGATTTTGCAAGAGCCGGCAGTAATTGTCGGCTTTTTGTATTTTAGCCGGATTTCATGAATATACCAATTTTGTATCAGGACGACGCGATTGTGGTCGTCAATAAACCGGCTGGTGTGCCAACCCACCCTGATGAAGCCGGGGAGGTCGGCGGGTTTGACGTTGTTTCGCTGCTCAAGACCCAGCTTGATGTTTCCTACCTGGGGGTCCATCACCGGTTAGACCGGGAAGTGTCCGGGGCACTGGTGTTCGCTATCCAACCGTCAGCTAACGCCGGTTTGGCTCGTATTTTTGAGGGTCGCCAGGCTGAAAAAGAATATGTGGCTATCGTGCAGGGTTTGCTGCCCCGCCGGGCCGGGTTGATCGAACAGCCTTTGCTGGCTGCCGGGAACGGTCGCTGGCGGATCGCCCGGCCCGGTGAAGCCGGGAGCCAGGCGGCTCGGACCCGCTACCGGGTGGAGACAGTTGGACCCGGTCAGGAATACAGCCTGGTCAGGCTTCATCTGGAAACCGGGCGGACCCACCAACTGCGGTTGCATTTGGCCCACCTGGGTTGTCCGATTATCGGCGACCCACTGTACGGCAAACCGTCCGTCGCCCACTTTCCGCGCATCCTGCTGCACGCCGTCCGGCTGGCTTTTTTGCACCCACTGACCGGTCAACCCCTTAGCGTTCAAACCACCCTGCCTCGCCTGTTTAACCAGGCTGCCGAGGGAAAACCGTTACCCGAAATCGCTCTGGCTGCCCGGTTGCTGGATGGCAGTTTGACCAGCCTAAAACCCAACAATCAGGCCGGGCTAGCCGGTTTGATAAGTCTGGCCGCCGAGCGTCGTTTGCCGCTAGCCGACTCTACCACGACCACCGCTTACCGGTTAATTAATGGGGCCGGGGACGGCTTGCCCGGCATAACCCTCGACCGTTTTGGTCCGGTGTTGGTACTGAATTGTTATGATAGCAGCCTCACGGCAGAACACCCGGCCCTCAAAACGCTGACTACCGAGATCGACCGTCAGTGGCCCGGTTGGACCCTATACGCCAAGTTCCGGCCCCGGCAGTTGTCCAATCTGGCTTCGCAGAAAGTCGCCGAGCCGGTTGCGCCGCTCTTACCACTGGCCGGGAAAGTTCAACCGGAGGTTAGCATTGTGGAAAACAGCCTGATCTATCTGATCCGGCCCGGTGAGGGCCTCAGTCCCGGCTTGTTTCTGGATATGCGCGAGGTGCGATCCCGGTTAAGCGGGTGGGTGGTCGGTAAAACTGTCCTGAACTGCTTTAGCTACACCGGGGCATTTGGGTTGGTCGCCACCCGGTATGGAGCGAGCCGGGCTTTGAACCTGGATGCCGGTCGCAAAGGGTTGGAATGGAGTATACTTAACTACCGGGCAAATGAGTTGATACCGGACGATTTTGATTTTGTAGAAGGCGACGTGTTTGACTGGCTTGGCCGGTTCGAGCGGCGCGGCCAGACCTTTGACCTGGTGATCCTCGACCCGCCCAGCTATTCGACGGTCAAAAAGACGCGCTGGTCTGCCGAGAAGAATTACGATGAATTGGCCCGCCTGGCGGCAAAGGTCGTCGCGCCCCAGGGTATGTTACTGGCCTGTACCAACCACGCTGGTATATTGCGCCGGAACTTCCGGCAGATGGTCTTGAACGGTCTGGCCGAGGCTGGTCGCTCTTACGAGGTCGTCGGTTACTACCACGAACCCGGTCTGGATTTCCCACGTCCGGTCGATAGCGAAGGCTATTTGAAGGTGCTGGCCGTCCGGCTGGATCAGGTTAAAGAACCGAAAACCGGCTCAATCTGATTTGCGAAGGCTGATCAATTGGCGTAATATCTACGGGAAAAGAAGTAAGAAATGAAGTCGTACCGGTCTCACCGGTAGGTATAGGACTACAAAATAGACAGGGAGAAGAACCCGCCATGCTTATCGTACAAAACCGCCTGGTTGCGCCCACCTCTTTCGGAGAGCGGATCGAACAAGGTTTCGGACAACAATCCAATCTGGCCGAGAACCCCGGCTTTGTCAGCTTCAAATTACTCAAAGCTACCGAAGCCCCCGGCCTGAGCGAAAACGAAGTGCTATACATTGCTCAGACTACCTGGCAAACTCGCCAGGACTATGAAACCTGGCATTCCAGCGATGCGTTCAGCCGGGCACACGCCGGGCAGGGCGGCGGTCAGAGTCCGCTACGGGCTACCCTGGAGATTTTTGAAATATCGGTGGAAAAGTAGAATTACTTACACACTTACGACCGGAGGCCGCAACTGTTTGATGATTGAACAGCCTCCGGTCTGACTGGCTCTATGTATTCGGCAGCCTTGCAATTATTATGTCCCGTATCGAAATCTACTCAATAAATTCTTTCCAGATATAACAAGTAGCCCTTGCGATGATAAAGGCTTATACAAGACAGAGGTAATCTAAAAATGGATGCTGGCGAAAGGCACGTCGTGAGCGAGGAAAAACCCTCAGCGACCGGTCATTACGGCACACTATCGGTTTTTGAACTGGCAAAATTGCCTGATGATCCGCTTCCGCCCCTCGACACACGTTTGATCTGCC
>JBBQGA010000049.1:0-36401 GCA_038322625.1 Chloroflexia bacterium | reverse complement strand
TTCTCCAGGAGATTAAGAAGCTGGATAACCAGAGCTCGGCTAGTGGCATCTTCAATTGTAGAAGGGTCAAGTTCTTCTAACATCGGCCTATTATACCAAACTGGTCTTTATTGGGCTAGCCCCGTCTTTTTGATACGATACCCTTTTTTTAGCCTTACTCTATCGGTTGATAGATATAAAGGCTGATTTTATAGATTTCGAGTTAAAAATTTGATCGGCGTCATTTACAAAGTCGTATTCTAATTTCTTGTTAATTGCATAAAAAAACACAAAGTACTAAGCCGGGTTCGTAAGGGTGCAACCCCTGCATGGGGGACTTGGGGACATCCCCCAACACTCTTTTTACCCCCATAGAAACATTGTGAAATAATTATGCAATTGTTAAGTAATTTATTGGGTAGTTAAGTAGGCCGGTAAAGTCAACCATTGCCCTGTGTCTATCATTTGATAGACGGTTCTTTATGTCAAGTCAGTATTTTAAACTTAGGACTTTCATTTCTAATAATATCAAGGAGGAAACAGTATGAGTTTCGAGCAGGAACCAACCGTTAGACAGGAAAATAAAGCGGCACCAGCCAAAATAAAGCCGGGGAAAAACCTGCCTCACCCGGCTGGTGGCTGGCTATACAGGCTGGGCGAATTTGTAACCGGGCCAATCGGTCGCTGGGTTACTTTGCTAACCTGGCTGGTAAGTATCAGCTTGCTGGTATTATTACCACCGTCGCTGGAGGTTTTATATGACAACAAGATCGGGGCGGACATCGGTCAGGTCGGGTCAGGCCGAGCCGCCGAGTTGCTGCAACAAAAGTTTCCCCAATCAACCGGTCTACCGGCGATTATTGTTTTTAACAACCCCTCCGGTCTTAACGATACAGACTTTGCGAGGGTAAAAAGATTAAGTGACTGGCTAACTTCACCCCAGAAACCGGCCAGGGTGGAGAGTGTCTTCTCCATCGACACAGTGCCGCAGTCTCGAAGTGAGTTGGTTTCGGCTAACAAAACCACCTTGCAAACGGTGGTATCGCTGGTAACTTCCGACGACGATAGCGAACTGGCTAAGACAGTCGACGCGATCCGCAACTATGCCGAACCACTCAAAGGAAAAGGCCTTTCGATCAATGTTACCGGCCCGGCAGGGGTAGCCGCCGATACTATAACTATTTTTAAGAGTGCCGATTTGCCTTTATTACTTACCACAGTGAGCCTGGTAGTAGTTCTGCTACTGATAGTTTATCGCTCACCGTTGCTGGCCCTTATGCCGCTGGCGGTAGTATTTGTAGCTCTCGAAGGGGTGAACGGGTTGCTGGCACTGGCGGCTCAGGCCAAACTTTTTCCGGTTACTCAGCAATCAGGCTCAATTTTGAGTGTACTTCTGTTTGGGGTAGGCGTGGATTACACTATCTTTCTGGTGTCACGCTACCGTGAGGAATTACAGCGTGAAAGTGACTCGCTGTACGCCTTAAGGCTGGCCTACGCCCGCATAGCCGAAGCCATTTTATCGAGTGCCGGGACAGTTATAGTGGCTCTTTTAACTTTACTCTTAGCCACGCTGGGGCTTTATCGTTCGCTTGGACCAAGCCTGGCGGTGGGCGTGGCTGTAATGCTACTGGTAGGCCTGACGCTGATACCGGCAATGCTGGCTATTCTGGGCCGGGCCGCTTTCTGGCCGCTCGTTCCTAAATTAGCACCGGAAGAATTTACCAGGAACAACCGACCGGTTAAAAGATCGCTCTGGCAAGGTCTGGCCCAGCGGGTAGCTCGCCGTCCGGTGGCCGCAATCTGGATCAGCACGCTCTTGCTATTGGTAATGGGCCTGGGCAATCTGGGGGTAATAGATGTTTTCAACTTTCTGAGCGGGTTTCGTCAGGCTACCGACTCGGCGAGTGGCTACAAATTACTTTCAGCTAATTTTGGACCGGGCGCGCTGGCGACCACCGATGTAGTAATGGTGCTACCGGCAGGCATCAACGCCTTTGACCGGCTAGGCGTAATAGAAAGTGTCAGCCGAGCAGTAGCGGGCGTAAATGAGGTAGCCGGGGTAAAAGGCCCTACCCGCCCGGACGGCCAGCCCGGCGATGGAACGGCCCTGGGCGAGAAGTTCAAAGCATTACCCGGCCCTCTAAAAGAAGCTTTACGTCAGGGTCAATCTACCGGCCCAGGCGGCGGGGTAGGTGCAGGGTCAAACGTCGATCCGGCTATTATTGGAGCCTACCTTCAGAGCCTGCACTATATCTCGACCGATGCCTCGGTGGTCCGAGTGAATGTAACACTTAAAAGCGACCCCTACGGCAAAGCTGCCCTTGACGCGATTGAGCCAATCAACCGGGCAGCCAGCCAGGCCCTAACGTCCGGAGGCATAAATGGGGAAGTCGTGATTGGCGGGGTTACTTCTCAAAACGCCGATATTCGGGAAGTTAATAACCGGGACAAATTAATAGTTATCCCGGTGGTAGTGACCCTGACCACGCTGATTTTATTCATCTTGCTTAGGAGTCTGGTCGCGCCTCTTTATCTTATCGGGGCCGTGTTGTTAAACTTCTTTGCTACGATGGGTGCAGCCAGCTTCCTGTTTGTAATACTACAGGGTGACGAAGGTCGGGCTTACTCGTTGCCTCTCTACGCTTTTATTTTCCTGGTATCGCTCGGTACCGATTATACAATCTTCCTTATGACCAGGATACGCGAGGAGGTACAAGAAAATGATCTGGAAGTTGGCACGATCAACGCCCTCAGTAACACCGGAGGAGTTATAACCTCCGCCGGTCTGATCCTGGCCGGGACTTTTCTGGCACTGGCGATATTACCGCTACGCGAGCTTTACCAGTTGGGCGTAGTAGTCGCACTGGGAGTTATTCTGGACACGTTTGTGGTTAGGGGCATAGTTGTCCCGGCCAGCGTAGTGTTGTGCAAAAATCTCAACTGGTGGCCCTTCGGCCTTACCGGCAGGGGTAAGAAAACCCAACCGGTGAGCCTACCTTCGCTGGTTGAGCAGAACAGTGAGGAAAGCCCAATCGAGATTGAAAAAGTGAGCTAAACTAGCGGCCTGGTTGTGAAATTTAGGACCTTTGTTTAAGTTTCCCAGCATCGGCGGTCCGGGGAAACTGAAAGGGCCAGATAAGAGAAACTTTTGGGCGGCTTGGAGACGGTCGCGGCAAACAGGTTTGAAGGTCAACACGAATACCTGCGGACGCGGAGGACTATTATTGAGGCAGACGATAGCTTGCGCGAGCGCGAGATGCACAAACGCGCGGCAATGTCAGAAGCAATCAGCCGGGGGTTCCTCACTCGCGGCTTTGACGAGCTGACCTCGATGCTGGCCGCCCAACTCTGTGTGAGTGTCTTCAATATAACCCTAAGTTGTTGGCTCGACCAGGACAGCGAGCGACCACAACCACTTTCCGAACTGGTCCAGGAAACACTAAGAGTCCTCCAATCGATCACTCAGGCTGGAACACATTCTGGGAGTGTCCAACAGAGTTCTAAGTATAAAACTCAGCATCTGATAGAATCAGGCCATAGGGTTTGACAGGTCATAATTGTGGGATTAAGCTATTTTGAATGTGACTGTTCAGGAGGGAATGTCTGATGATACTCGAAGCAGCTGTGCTAAACGTAAAAACCGGGCAAGAGCCTGATTTTGAAGCTGCTTTCCGGCAGGCTTCGCCAATCATTGCCTCAATGCCCGGTTATCTTTCGCATGAACTTCAAAAATGCCTGGAGGTAAGCACTAAATATTTGCTCCTGGTAAGGTGGGGAAAGCTGGAAGACCATACCGAGGGCTTTCGCGGCTCCAGCCAATACCAGGAATGGAAACGGCTGCTCCACCATTTTTACGAGCCTTTTCCTATCGTGGAACATTTTGAACAGGTCGATTTGAAATAAACTACGCCGGAACTAAAGCCAGTGATATGGGGCAAATTTGAATTATTCAATTATTTGTAACTACTCAGGCCCCACCCCACTGCGGAAAAATGAAGAAGAAAAGAGGTTTGGTGAGTAGTTACAAGAAACCCTAAAAAGCAGGCAGTCTGATTTGACAGCCACCAACCAAATGATTAAGCTGAACTGGCCGGTTGTTCCCCGATGGGTCAAACGCGGTTGGCTAGCCGGACTAAAAAAGGCCGGTATGGATCACAACCACCGGTAAAAGCTACTCAGATTAGGAAACTTTTCAAAAGCTAAATTACTCAAAAGGAGCTTATTAAATGCCAAAAGCAATTTGGAACGGCCAGATAATTGCCGAAGCCTCCCGCGACCAGATCGAAACGGTCGAAGGAAACAGTTATTTCCCGGCCAGCACGGTTAAAAAAGAATTCTTTACAGAAAGCTCGACCCACACGGTTTGTCCCTGGAAAGGCACCGCCAGTTATTATAGTGTAGTAGTGAACGGCCAGACCAACCAGGATGCCGCCTGGTATTACCCAACTCCCAAGGATGCCGCCAAAAATATTACCGGCTATGTCGCATTCTGGAAGGGCGTTAAAGTCGAGGCATAACTATATTAGAGAAACATAAGAACGTTTCTAACACAGTAACTTTTGACAATGCAGAGCGTATTATATAGTGAGAGCAACAAGAGATACTGATTGGAGCCTTCCAATAGTTAGTATAGCTCTTTAAGACATTGACCATCTCTGGATGAACAATATCTTAGCCTCTATTATTCTCCTAAATTGATACCTCCTACACAAATAATGCGAGCACACAAAACCTCCGGTAACTGCCCGGAGGTCTTTTTTTGCTTGAAACAGGTCGGCCTATTTTTAGAATTACTTAGCTTCTGGCTTAATTTATGCTTCTATAATACCCTGTCGTCACGGTGGAGTTTGAGCCGTTCACGACAACGAGTAAGCAAAGGAAACGAGATTTTCAAGCAATAGAAAGGAAACCTAACAATGGCTGACAAACATCCGGCGGTAGAGCATCACAAAAAGGCGGCCGAGCATCATACCAAAGCGGCGGAGCATCACACTAAAGCCGCTCAATCTCACGAGGCCGGCAAGCACGAGGAAGCCGCCCAGCACGCGCAACACGCCAGTGGACACCGGGCGCACGCAAACGAACAGGCCGATCACGCCTCTAAAAAGACCGTAGATCATCACGAGAGCAGCAGCAAGAAGTAGCTCAGGATTACTGATTATAGCCGGTCAGGCCAATTGTAGGGTTTGACCGGCTTATTTTATTCCGGTTTTCCAACACCCTGGGATAAATAGGTGTCGCGCAGAAGATGATAATGCAAGGCCGCGCTGGCTACCGCGTCCGCCGAGGCACCGCTGATGGTTTTCTTTATTTGAGCCGGTGTGCCGACCACCAGTACCCCTGCCGGAACTTTGAAATTAGCACTGACTACCGCCCCGGCAGCCACCATCGCACCCTCGCCAACCTCGGCTCCACCCAGCACCACCGCGTTCATGCCAATTAATGCGCCTTGCCCGATCCGGCAGCCTTCCAGCGTGACACAGTGACCAATCGTGGCGTTCGCTCCGACGACGGTCGGGCCGTCTTCCTCATTGGTATGTAAAACCGAGTTATCCTGAATATTGGCGCCTGCCTGGACCAAAATCTGGTTCTGGTCGGCCCGCAGCACTACGCCAAACCAGATACTCACACCATCTTCCAGTACCACATCCCCGATAACCATCGCGTTTGGGGCGATAAATACGTTTTTCCCGATCTGGGGCCGCTTGCCATTATATTCGATTATCATGTTGAGACCTCTCTTGCTTGTGTATTTTCCGTGTATCTTCTTGGTATCTGTTCAGACCCCACCCCTAACCCCGCCCCTGCGCGGGAAAAGAAAAGAGATTTTACAGGGGCACCCATAGGGTACCCGCCTGTAGTACCCCGCGCAGGGCACCCATAGGGTACCCGACCCCTACCAACCCCGCTAATTTTCTTAGAGCTAGGGTCAATACTAACCGCGACGACAGACATAAATGAGTTTGTTGCTGTCTTCGCCAAATTCATCAAAGTCGTGTGAGCCGTAAAGCTCGTCGATAGCGAAACCGGCCTGCTGCAAAAGTAGTTGCAGCTCGTAACGGTAGATATAGCGCAGGGTTAGTTTGGTGGCGGTCCGTTTGACGGTACCATCGGCCAGGGTTTCGTCGAAAAAATAATGATAGTGGCGCAGCTGTTCGGCGGGCTGGGCCAGCGTACTCAGAAAACTGTAGACCGTGCTGTGACGCTGCGGATTATAGGTCAGGCCGTTAAATTCAAGGCGACCATCGGCGGGGTAATGTTCTTTTTGTTCAGGGTTCATCACATCGATAATAAAAAGACCCGCCGGAGCGAGGTGCTGGCGAGCCGACTTGAGACAGGCTAGCTGGTCGGCCTGGGTCATCAAATGCTGAAATGAGTTGATCGCCACAAAAATAAGATCGTATTCCTGCTGGCCCAAAGCCGCCGTTAGATCGCGCATATCGCCCTGGACGAACTGGCTTCGCCCGGCGGTCTGTTCATCCAGCCGGGTTAATTTCTGGCGAGCGAGTCTTAACATTTCCTCGGAAAGATCGAGGCCGGTAACTTGAAATCCGGCTTTGAGTAGCGGCAAGGCCACCCGGCCCGACCCGCAAGCCAGTTCCAGCAACCGGGCATTTGCGCCGACCCGGCGAGCTATCTCGCGGTAAAAATCCAGATCGTAGGTAATCTTCTGATATTCCAGGTCGTAGTAATAGGCGATCCGATTGTAATCGTCGCCCCGCTCCAGTTCGGCGGCTTCTTCAAATTCTGCTTCAAGCGCATCATCGGGGGAGTCTGGTTCAAAAATGGCTGGCATAGGCCGGTTGTCTTTCAGAAAAGGAAAAGATTAAAAAAGGAAAAGATTAAAACAAAAAGAGCCGGGCTAATAAAGTTTCAAAGTGCTTATTAACCCGGCCTCAGGCGATAGAGCCTAGATTTTGGCGAAAACTTCCACCAGCCGGTCGATGTCCTCGCGGAGATTGGTTTCGGTGCAGCACAGCAACAGGCAGTCGGCGTATTGCGGGTAAACCTTACCCAGCCCATAACCGCCAACTATCCCGGCTTGCTGACAGACTGCCTGAAGCCGCTCGACGGTTTGGTTATCCCGGCAGCGCACCACAAATTCGTTAAAGAACGGGCCAGCAAAGGCCAGCGAATAACCAGGCAGTTTGGCAATCTCTTGTGCGGCGTAATGGGCTTTGTGATAGGACTGCTCGGCCACTTCCCGCAAGCCGCGTTTACCCATCGCCGAAAGATAAATCGTAACCAGCAGAGCGATCAAACCCTCGTTGGTGCAAATATTCGAGGTCGCCTTTTCGCGCCGTATATCCTGTTCACGGGTACGCAGCGTCAACACATAGCCCTGTTTGCCTTCTTTATCGAGTGCCTGACCCACGATCCGGCCCGGTAGATGGCGGATAAACTGGTTTCGACAGGTGAAAATGCCGATGTACGGTCCACCAAAAGAAAGCGACATACCTAGCGGTTGACCCTCGCCGACCGCAATATCCGCCCCGCACTCACCGGGCGTTTTCAGCAGAGCCAGCGCGGTCGGGTAGGCATTGACTACAAAGAGGGCATTTCTGGCGTGAGCCTCTTCGCCCAACTTTTGCAAGTCGTGAATCTGACCAAAGAAATCCGGCTGTTGCACCAGCAGTCCGGCGGTTTTATCGTCAAGGGCGGCGATAGCCTCCTCGACTGTATCAAACTCCAGTAATTCAATACCCTGCGGCTCGGTATAGGTCCGAACCAACGCCCGCGAGTCAGGGTGGATCGAACGCGGCATTACAATCTTCTGGCGACCGGTGACATTGACGGCCATAATTGCCGCTTCCGCCAGTGCGCTGGCCCCATCGTACATCGAAGCGTTGGCGATTTCCATGCCGTAGAGTTCGGCCATCATGGTTTGGAACTCGAAAACGGCCTGCAAAGTGCCCTGACTGACTTCCGGCTGGTAAGGCGTATAGGCCGTGTAGAACTCGGACCGCCCGGCCAGATGACCGACCACGCTGGGGATATAATGGCGGTAAGCTCCCGCACCCAGAAAACAGGGCCGGTTGCCGAGGCTCTGGTTGGCCGCGCCTAGCTGATTCATCAGCCGCGAAACTTCCATTTCGGAGAGGGCTTTGGGCAATTGTAGCTGGGGAAACCGGACGTGGCGTGGCACCACTTCAAACAGTTCATCAACCGAGGAAAGACCAAGACTGGCAAGCATCTCGGCGCGCTCGTCAGCCGAACTTGAAACGTAATTCATGAGTGAGTTAAAAACCTTCTTACTTCTAGTTGAAAGCTGTTATCCTGCCGGATAATCAGGCTTATTTGCCAATCATTGTCTTGTAATCGTCCGCACTGAGCAGCGAGTCCAACTCGGAAGCAGTGCTAACCTTGACCTTAATAATCCAGCCAATCCCGTAGGGGTCTGTATTGATATGTTCGGGGCTGTTGGCGACCTCTTCGTTTACTTCGACTACTTCGCCAGTTACGGGGCTAAAGAGGTCGGAGACGGTTTTGACCGATTCCACTACGCCAAAGGTGTTATTTTGCGAAAGTTGTGAGCCAAGTTTAGGTTGCTCTACAAAAACTATATCGCCCAATTCGTCCTGAGCAAAGGCGGTGATCCCGATAACCGCGACATCGCCTTCCATTCTAACCCACTCGTGTTCCTTGCTATATTTTAGTTCTGCCGGGAAATCCATTTTCTAAGCTCCTTTATTTTTTATTAAACCGCCCATTAGCCTGTTAAACCTCTTTTCTTCTTTTTTTTCCCTCCTGGGGAGGGGGTCAGAACAGGAACAAGCAACTCTGCAACCCGCAGACTAACCTTCTTTTTTCACTTTATCGGGCCGGGTGTAAAAAGGAGTCTTGACGACCACCGCCGGAACAGCCCGGTCGCGCACCATAATTTCCAGCGGGGTCCCGATAGCACTCCAACTTGCTGGTACATAGGCCAGGCCAATATTCTTACCCAACGTCGGCGAAGGCGCACCACTGGTCACGATGCCGTCGACTTTGTTAGCTTTGGCGACTCCATAACCGTGCCGGGCTATCGCTTTATCTTGCATAACAAAACCGACTAACTTGCGAGCTGGACCTTTGTCTTTGATAGCCACAAGGCTTTTGCGACCGCAAAAATCACCCTTGTCCAGCTTGACCGCCCAGCCCAGCCCGGCTTCCAGCGGGTTCGAGCGGGCATCAATATCATTACCATAAAGAGCCATTTTGGCTTCCAGACGCAAAGTATCGCGCGCGCCCAGCCCCACCGGTAAAAGTCCCGCCGGACTCCCGGCCTTCTGCAACAATTCCCAGACTTTCTCAGCGTATACCCGTTGGAAGAACAATTCAAAGCCGTCCTCACCGGTATAGCCGGTCCGAGCCACCAGCACCGGGGCCTCACCAAGTTTGGCCTGGGCGCAATAGTAATATTTTAAGTCGGCCAGATCAATATTGATCAGAGGTTGGAGGATTTCGACCGATCTGGGACCCTGGATCGAGATTAAAGCGGTAGCATACGAGCGATCCCGGATACTGACATCGAAGCCTTTGAGAATCTGGGTCTCCTGTAGCCACTGGTAATCTTTTTCGATGTTAGAGGCGTTGACCACCAGCAAATATTTATCGGGCTGGCGGTAGATGATCAAGTCGTCGATAATACCACCATCGGGATAAAGCATAAAGCTGTAATGGGCCTGCCATTCGGCCAGTTTTGAAACATCGTTGGTGGTGACATACTGTAAAAATTGGAGGGCTTGTGAACCGGAGACTTCGATTTCACCCATATGACTCAAATCAAACAGACCCGCCGCCGTCCGAACCGCCTGGTGTTCAGCCATAATGCCGCTATACTGTACCGGCATCAGCCAACCCCCAAACTCTATCAAGCGGGCACCAAGTTGCTGGTGTATAGGATACAGAGGGGTTTTTCTCAGCGAAGCCGGGTTTGTTTGGGTCATCGAGTCCAGTTCCTTTTATTTTGGGCTTGTCATACAACTAAATAAGCAGCTTTTCTCATTAATACCCCGCTATTTTACCGACCTGGGGGGGCAGAGTCAATCCCGTGCGCAAAACCGATCTTCAGATAAAAAGAAAGTAACTATTCAGGCCCCACCCCTAACCCCGCCCCAGGGCCACCAGTGGACGGAGTAAAGAAGAAGAAAAGAGAGTTTACAGGGGCACCCAATGGGTACCCGCCTCTATGACCCCTGCTAATCCTTTGGCTGAGGTTGGGAGAACAGTTACAAAAGAAAAAGCTACCCTCCGTTCTGGAAGGTAGCTTTCTGTCATATACCAGCGAAATTAATAACTCTTGTTGTTGAGGTTACTGTTGTTGGTATTGTTCATCGCGGAACCGGCCTGGTTGCGGGATTTCTCCCAACCGTAGCGGATACTGTCCTTGAAGCGGTCCCAAGTGTTCGGGTTCTTAACTTCCCACTGCTTGCGAGCATTGGTCTCGATGGCATTCCATTCCTGACCGGTGTAGTTTTGGTCGGTACCCAGGTTGTAACCATACTGGTACACCGGTTGGTACTGATCGTAGTTCGCGCCACTGACGTTCATACCCTTGAAGTGGTTGCGAAAATCGGTGTCGTAGCTAGTGAAGCTGCTACCGGTTTGACCGGCCTCCTGCTGCACTTCTACGTCGGTCCGGCGTACCTGGTCCCGGACGGTTTCGGTGCGCTCAGTGACTTCCTTACCTACTCGGACTTCTTCAACTACGCGAGCCTGTTTGGCGACTACCGCTTCTTCATCGGTTTCGGTTAGCTCGATCACGCCTTCTTTCATAGCCGCCATATCGGCTTGCGATACCGCCCGGTTTACCGGCTGGCGATCAATGTTGATCTTCTCCTCACGCAGAGTAACCTGTTCTTCGACCGGTTGTTCTGTCACGTGAGTAAAGATACGGGCACCGCCGCGCTGTACTTCGCGTTTGCCGACCGAGAGTTCTTCCTGAACCACCGGAATAACCTGCTCGCCCTGGTTCATCTGGCGACCGGTGTTTTCGGTTTGAACCTTCGGCGAAGCTTGTTTCCGATAGGTATCAACCTGTTGTGCGTTATAAGGCTGAGAATTGTGGTCGAAACCGTTCCAGCCTTCTTTGCGGAAGTTTTCGCCGCGCTCTTCGATGTCAACCGCGCCGTGATTCTGCATAATGTCATAGGCTTCCTGAGCCTGATCATCCGGCGAAGCTACCATTACCAGCGTACCGCCGCGCTTGACCCCTTCGGCGTAATACTGAGCGTCCTGCTCCGGTACACCAGCGTGAGTCAGGGCACCGATCAAACCACCGGCAGCCGCCCCAATACCGGCTCCCGCCGCCGTCATACCCAACACGGTCGCAATAGGACCGGCTGCGATCACCGGACCGATGCCAGGAATCAACAAAGCTCCCAGCCCGACCAAAAGACCCAGCCCGCCGCCGACCATCGTACCAGTGACCGCGCCACTGCCAGCCGCTTCGCCGGAAGGCTCGCCGTCACCGCTCTGATTGGTCTCATTGGCGGTGGTGGTGGTGTAATCCTTGCCGTTTGCGCCGGAAGCGTTATTAGCAACCAGGCTGATGTCATTGCGTTTGAAACCCCGGTTTGCCAGATCGGTTACTACCGAGTTTGCCTCTTCAACTGTATCGAATAAACCTACTACTGTCTTTGCCACACTAATCATCCTTTCTTGATCAGCCGTTTACCGGCTAATTTTTGATCCTTGTTCCGTATCTTGATCAGCCGTTTACCGGCTAATTTTTGATCCTTGTTCCGTATAAGCGGAAAAAAATCTCGGTTTCCGTTTGCTACCAGCCAGACCCTACTCAGCCGACCCGTTTCTAGGCGGTTGATTTACCCTGGAACTATCTGATGGATTGGTCGGCCTTTTTTTAGCCTACACATTTTATGTTGCAATTTCTTTGCCATCAATTAAAATATTCGCCATTTACTAACTGCTTTTATTGATAATGTATTCTGGTACGCCCTATGCAGTAGAGGCTGGTGAAAGCTAAAGACTGGATTGCTGCCAGCCTGTGACAAACCTTTTGCTATGTCATTAGTTATAGCTATGTCTGTAAGTGTGTATTGATAGATAATAGATAAGAGAGGGAAAATATGGACCCAGTCATAGCGGGACATCCGCTCCACCCGTCGCTAATTCCGGTACCGGTAGGATTATTACCGGCCAGTTATGTACTGGATATTCTGGCAATCGCGACCGGCAACGACTCACTGGCCGAAGCCTCTTATTACAATATGGCCCTCGGTTGCGCCGGGGCTATTCCGGCAGCCCTGACCGGCTTTCTGGATTACCGTCAGATGGAACAGGACGACCCGGCTCACAAGACTGCCAGTACTCACGGTCTGATGAACGGAGCGATCATGGGGCTGTACGGGCTTAATTTGCTGGTGAGGCGCAACAACAAGCGCAGTAAATTTGGCTTTTTGCTGTCAACCATCGGGACAGTCGCCCTGGGAGTTTCCGGTTATCTGGGCGGCGAGATTGCCTATGGCCGGGGCTGGAGGGTCCGCAGTGCCGAACGTTTTGAACTGGAATGGCAAAAAGAACACGGCACCGGCCCCTTTGCTCCTAAAGATGCCAAGCCAATGTCGATGGAGGAAAAATACCCGCCCCAGACAATCAAAGGCTTTCAGGAGAAAAAAAGCGGCGAGGCTGTAATGAAAGAGATCGAGCAAAGCGACCAGGCTAAATCGTCTTCCAAACCGGCAAAGGCTAGCCCGCCTTCAAAGCCTGCCGG
This sequence comes from Chloroflexia bacterium, assembly GCA_038322625.1. GTDB lineage: Bacteria > Chloroflexota > Chloroflexia > Chloroheliales > Chloroheliaceae > 54-19. The sequence continues at coordinate 23,707 of JBBQGA010000049.1, read as the reverse complement.
GTCGATTACTCAACCCGCCGGAGATAGTGGCCGGAGTGTCCCCGAACGGCCCGCGCCGGATGACAAACCTAGCCAGGCGGAAGGCGACCGGGAAACCATCGAGAAGGATTTGAAAGGTAAATCGAAGCCTTAAATCTCGCTTAGTCTATAAAAACAAGAAAAACTAAAAGCTATTCAGGAAGCTATGAAAATAGGTCGCCGATCAAGGCGGCCTTTTCTTATATTTTAATTTGCTACCAGACCCATTTTTAACGGCTATTTCTAAAAAGTGTCCGGTAGAGAATATTTTAAATTGGTTCGTAAAGCTCAGGAGTGCGGCTTTCAACAATTTTTACCAGCCCGTTAAGCACATAATCCTGAAAATAAGTGGCGGCCCGGTGAGCGTCCAGGGCGGTCTGATCGCTATATTGCTCGTATAGGAAGAAGCGGCGCGGGTCGGTGGGTGAGCGATGAGCCTGGTACATGAGGTTCCCCGGTTCGGTACGGGTATAGCCGGTTAGCAAGTTCAAATACTCGATAGCCTGGTCCTCCAGACCGGGCTGGATAACGTAGGTGACTGCGACGCAGATCATTGGCTCATCTCCTAAAATTTGCTTTATGCCCAGCTTAGGCATATCATTATTATCCTATCAACTAACTAGCGACGGGAAGGTACGGCTTTAACCGGTATGTATTGTATCAAATGCGGGAAGAAAAATTTACCTGATTTTGCTTTTTGTTACAGTTGCGGCACTCCCCTGGTGCGTCCAGCCGAAAAAGACCCCGGTCCCAACCCACAAATCACTTCACCGGGCTATCATAACGGCGCAGTTTATAAATTCCCACCTGCCAGGGGGCGCGAAGAAATCCAGCGGTATCCGGTGGCTCCCAACGGCAAACCCTTTATTGTGCTGGATCACCCTGAAGCATTCATAAACTACAAGAATAAAGACGGCAAACAGGTTTACGCAGCTATCGCCGCCCTTCAGGCTCGTATGTCGGCGGTGCTGGTAGATACTTTTATCTGCTACTATCCGTTGCAGGTGCTAGCCGGGTTTATCGTACTGCTAGCCGACCCGGCCCTGTTAAGCCGCTTAACCCTCAATACTGCCGCCGACACCAGCGATCTGCAAACTACGCCTGATTGGGTCTCTTTACTGGTTATGACGCTATACATGCTCTATTGCATAGTGTTAACCTGGCTCTGGAATGGTCAGACGCTGGGCAAAAAACTGATGAAGATCAAGGTTATTCATCAGGACGGTGGAAAACCAAAGTTTCAGGCGGTCCTGCGTCGCAATATGTTCGGCTACTGTTTTGGACTTGGTCTGGTTTTTGTTCACTATAGCGAAATCGGCGCGTTAATCGGTTTGACTCTGATTGCCCTGGTCGGCTGCGGTTTTGGAGTAGCTTTTACGAATGCGAAACATCAAGGCTGGCACGATTGGCTGGCCGAAACGCTGGTGGTCGGCCAGCGCGAACTGGTTGAAGGGGTTAATTATTAATGTTCTGTGTACGTTGCGGCACCCAGAATCCACCGGAAGCTTTTTACTGTTTTAAATGCGGCGCAGCCATGCTCCCATCCGGCCCCATTTTACCGCCCAACCCTCCGGCCAGGCCGGTTGAGTTTCCGGCCAATCGCGGCTGGCAACCCCCTAATGGTTATCCTTTGCTACCTCCCCAGCCTTATAACTATGGCGATTATGGCCCGGCTGTACCAATCCAGCCGGCTATAACCCTGGCCCCCGATTCGCTGGTCCTTCAATTTCATCCGTTGGCCGAAGGTACATTGGGATTGCCCCGCGAAATTCAGACTGAGCCGCATCTATTTTACAGTTATGTCAATTCGGAAGGTCAACTGATTTTCGCCCGGCGAGCAAATTTTACCGCCCGCTTTGGAGCAGCCCTGCTGGATTTAGCCTTACTGTTTGTCCCGTTCGTCTGTATATCCGGCTTGCTATCTTCGGGTAGCCGGGTCACGCGCAGCTTCTCAGTCAGTCGAAATACCATCGATCAAACCGCCAGTGCCTGGCTGATATTATTACTACTGAGTCTGGGCTTTGGATACTTCTTTTTCACCGGTATAGCTAGCGGCCAGAGTCTGGGCAAACGCGCCCTCAAAATCCGGGTCATGCGGCTGGATGGCCGGAAACCGGACTGGTTTACTGGTCTGCTGCGTTACCTTCCCGGCTATATGCTCAGTACCAACTTTTTCGCCCTCATACTGGTGATCCTGCTCTATAGTTTCACCAATAACACCGGTTTAGCGGTGGCACTGGGTATCCTGAGCTTCGGATGGGGCTTCTGGTGGTGCCGGTGGGATGAACTACGCCAGGGCTGGCACGATAAACTGGCCCGTACACTGGTAGTCGATACCGCCGAATTCGTCGAGGGCATCCACTTTGGCCGTAACGCTCCGCAAGGCTAAACCCCCATTATAATTCGTCCAAAGACTGTACCGGTTGGAACTTCGACCAATCGCGCCATTACTTGGCTTTTACAACCTCCAACCGGCCCACTTCGGCTTCGGTCTGGCCGTCTGCCAGGGCCAATCGGGCACCATTGGCAGGTTGGTATAACCCCAATTTCAGGCGATAACTGCCGGGGGCCAGACCGGGCGGCAAACTTAGCGGGTAGTCATCGTGGCTGATTTCGCCGGGTTGCCAGCTTGCCGTAGGCCGGGTTCCCGCGAAGGGAGCCAGGTCGAGTTGTGCCACAATCTGGCCGCTGTCGTTAAGCAAGTGGATAAAAGTAGTGTAATTGGCACCTACCGGTCGCAGAGTTTGCCAGTAGAAGTTTAACAAGACCGTGCTTCCGGCGGCTGTCGGCGCGGGCGGCTGCCAGCCCAGTAAGCGCACACTGCCGCCAAACTCGAACGGCAATGGTTGGGCCAATTTGCTCACCTCGGCGGCACCGGTCAACAGAGGTAAACCGGTCCTCAAAATCAGAATACGCGCGCCGGGCCGGTCAGTTTCGTTGTGCCGGAAATCCTGGGCTACCGTCAGGCCCGCCGGTAAAGGCCCCTCGGTTAAAACCTTATAGCTGGCCTGCACTACCGCGTTACCGCTCTGCAAAGCCTCCTTATAATAAGCTTCACTCAAGATCAGATAGTGATAGCCGTTGACAGCGAACCATTCAGGCGGGTGAGCCAGTACCCCGGTACCACCCTCCAACCGGTAGGCCGAGCGCGGCAAAAGGTCAGTTGATAGCGGCTCCAGCCACAATTTTGCCCCATGCGCAACGTTCGCCTCGATCCAGGCGGTAGCTTGCGCCCGGTTGGTCGGCTGCGCGTTAAAAGCGTCGTAGCGCACGATAGCCAGAGCCGGACTCAGCACTGCCAGCCAGGCCAGTCCCCCAATCGCCAGATTTTGGAGCCTTAAACTTTTTTTGCGGCCAGCTACCCCGCCAGCTGTAATAGCCGGATTTTCAAACGACGGAGTATTATCAAAGTTAAGTGAGACAGTGGCCGGGCCAGCCAGGCGGCTCCGGCTAAATTCAAAGACCCAATCGAGCAGCGTGACCAGGGCCAGGCCGCCAAAGAGGGCCAGAAACGGGATAACCGGCATGAGGTTGCGGCTGAAATTTACTTTGTAGCCGGACAGTTGCATATAAGTAAGGAGTGGGAACGCCAGCAAAACCAGGTCGCGCCGGGTATGGCGGGCCGCCATTACAACGATCCCGACCAGACTTAGCACGACTACCGCCGCGTTTTCATCCAGCATAAAGCGAAGATATTCCAGCCAGTTATCGTTGGCTTCGTACCCGGCGTGACCGGTATTTTGATAATGGTTGATGATCGAGGCCAGGTCGGTTAGAAAGTCCGGCAGGTGAAAGAAAATAAAAGGTGCCCCGGCAAAGAAACCGGCCAACACCGCCAGTAAGGCCAGGGGCAGATTCCAACCGGTCCAGCGGCGAGGCGAACGGCCTAAGAGGTGAGCCAATACCAGGGGCAGCAAAATCAGGGCGTTGTTATACTTGGTGGCAATAGCCAGCCCGCCCAGAAACCCGGCCAGCACATAAAGCCGCCGGTCGTCCCGGCCTTCCAGGATCGGCCAGAACACTACAAAGGGCAGCAACGCCATAAACCCGCTGGGTACGTCGGTGGTGAGCCAGTGCGAATTTAGCGCGTGTAGATAAAAAAAGCTTAAAAAGAGGGCACTTACCAGCCCCACCGACCGGCCATAGGCGCGGCGACCGACAATATACACCAGTAAAACCGTACCCGCTCCCACCAACGCGGTCAGTATACGGCCCCACAGGTAGAAATCAATTGTCACCAGGGGATCGGCCAGGGCACTCGTTCCCGCGTATTGACCGGCATTTATCCCCTGCAAAAAGCGCACGGTATATACGCCGGTTTGCAGATAGGTATAAAGGGTAGGATAGGTAAAGGCCTGCCGGTCGTTGTCGGCCAGACCGGGGTGCCGGTAGTCGTGCGGGTCGAAGTTGCCGGTTTGAACGATGTGCAAGCCCCGCTCGGCTACATTCCACTCATCAACGTGTTCAAGGTAAGGCAGCCCAAAATTTACACCCCACACCCGTACCCCAAAGGCTACCAGCACTATCATACCAACCGGCCAGGCTTCCCTAAACCGAACCGAAGTCCTAAGCCGGGTCGCCACCCTAGCCCAACCCGGCCCCACCGACACCCGACCGACCACCAATCCCACCGCCATCAGACCCAGTAATCCTAATCCTGTTTTTCGTCCGCCCGGCAGCAGATTGTAGCCCGACCAGCCTTTGCTGATATACCCAAAAGCCAGCCCGACCACGACCAACGCCAAACCAAAATTCAGCCAGCGTACCAGAACCCCAGAGGGTAGTAAACTGGCCGGGCCGGTTTCAGGAGGTGCAGTCAATTCCGGGTTATCGTTTGGGTTATCAGGGTCCGCAGGGCGCGGGCGAGTTTGCAAACCAGACTTTCTCCATACTTTACAGGTTCGGTTGATCGACCTGCTCAGTATATCATACCAAACCGGATTGAAGCAGCCCGCTCAAAAGTAAAACCGAGGAAGGGTAGTTATATACCGAAAAGCCGTTATTCTAGCGGGTCTAGCTCGGATAGCACACTGACCGGGTAAAGGATTTGAAACTGGGAGCCAACGCCTTCCTGGGAAGTTACCCATAGTTGCCCGCCATGCTGCATCACGATCTCCCGGCTGATATACAGGCCCAGGCCGCTGCCGCTGGTGACTTGTGCCCCACGCCCCCGGTAAAACCGGTCAAAAATATGGGCCTGGTCGTTTAACGAGATACCCATCCCTTGATCGCTCACGGTTATTTTCACCACCGGACCCTGCGTCAAAGGAATCGGGGTACTATTCAAAGTATCCGGGCCGGTCTGAAAGGCATTCAGGGGCGGCCCCGGCTCGATCTTTATATCAATCGGAGTTTCGGGCGGCGAATAGCGCACCGCATTATTCAACAAATTCGAGATTACCTGCCGGAGACGACCCGCGTCGGCGTTCATAAGAACTTCTTTAAAGTTGGTTTGAAAGTTGAAAACGCGCGGCACATTGGCGATTTCCAGGGCTTCCACTTCTTCCACCATCAGGGAAACCAGTTCGACTTCACTTCTAAACAGTCGAAAGCTCCCCTGTTCAATCTGACTCACCGACACCATATCTTCGACCAGCACCAGGGCTTGATTGGCCTTTGTCAGCGTAATTTGCTGGGAGCGTTGGCTAAAGCTAAAATCCCCCTGTCGCTGCTTTCGTAAATTTATTTGAGCGGTGCCCCTTAACACCGCCAGGGCGTTTTTAAGATCATGAGCTACTACCGCGATAAAGTTTTCGCGTTCATCGGCCAAAATTCGGATATTTTCAGCCTCGGCCAATTCCTCAGTTATTTTTCCGTCACGCAAAAGATAACCCATGCGCAAACTGACGAAATTGATAAAGCTTAAATCGTCCTCGTCAAAAGAGTGGGCCTGGGTGCTGGAAAGGCTGATCACACCCTGAGGGGTCTGGTCCACCGGCAGGGGGACTACCAGCAAAGACTGGATACCCAGTTTCTCGACCTGGTCTGGCTGATCCGCCTTTTCCACCTTGCCGCTAAGGAACGATTTTCCGCTCATATAAACCTGAGCTAACCGGCCAGAGGTGGCGAGCGAGATATGGTCGAGGCCAAGTTTCACCTGTAGTTGACTGAGCGGGGTATTGCTGGTACCTAGCGTTACCAGTTCGTCGGTCTGCGGGCTATGCAGCATAATATCTACTTTTTCAGCCCCACTGGCCGCCGCAATTTGATCGGCCAGGGTGGCCGCGATCTCTTTGAGGTTGGTATGGGCTTCTTTGAACGAATTTTGTGAAATAAGCTTTAGCAGATCAATTAGCTGGTTACGCCTGTTTTGCCGCTTTAAAATCTGGCGGTTTTCCAGTGCCAGCGAAACCAGATCGGCAAACACACTCAAAAACGGGATCAGTTCATTAACCGGAGCTAATTCTAATTGACTGCCAATAGCCGGTTTAGCCGGAATGCTCAGGGTGGGGTTGCTGCCTGGCGGAGGAGTGGTCGGAACCTTCGCGTTCAGGCGACTATCGATGACCACCAGGACCCCGACCGTCGAGTCACTACGGCGAATCGGTACGGCGGCCTGTACTACTTCGGATTCATTTTCTTCCGATTTCAACAAGGCTGAACGTCTGATAGGTGGAGAATAACGCACCTGGCCCCGGCTACTAATATCTGAGCGTTTGCTGGGTAAGGCTAAAGGCCGGTCCCGGTATAATACCCAGGTCTCCAGGCTCTCGGTAGAGGCCAGCACCGGTTTTTCCAGAGAAAGATTATCGCTGGCCGCTTTCAAGTTTAATTGGTTGGTTTCTTCATCTTTGAGGAAAATATAGGCCCGTTCCACCTCTAAAATATCAGTGGTATGTTTTACAACCAGTTGCAAAACTTCGTCTAATTCGTAGCCATTCATAATCGCATTGCTAATGCTTTCCAGTTCAGCACCGTCAAATATGCGCTCGGTAGGGCCTGAAGTTGAGGGCAATGGCTGATCGGCTTGAGTTGAGTCACGTTCCAATTTTGATTTTCCTTTGTGTAGTCCTTTGCTTTGCTGAATTGAGAAAAAAAGTGGCTAAACGGTCGGACCTGAACCGTAATAATATAATTCGTTTTTTAGATCTCTGGAGACTTTTCGGCTTGCAAACTTTCGAGGTTTTGCAATTCGTAGAATATTGTTAGATTACCCAGAGCAGATAGGTTTTTTACTAAAAGGTGAACGCATGAGAAGAAAATTATAAGGATAAAACTCAGGAATGTCAAACCCGTCTAACCGAAAAACCGCAAGTATAGGTCTGTCCGGCGCAGTTAAACCGGTCAACCTAAAATATTTTGATCACATTTGGATTATGCTAGTCTTACCAGACCGGTTCTACTAGGCATGGCGGAAGTTCGTAAAAGCCATTGGCCTACTCCACCTCCACCGCCTGGCCTTTGCCAGTATCAATTTTAGGTTTTTTTATAGCGGCGTTCTTCGGCTTCCAGAGCGGCTTTGAGGCTTTCACTTTCGGTGGGTTGGGCCGACCGAAGCGGTATGCCGGAGCTAAGTTCGGGGTTATAATCGATGGGAGTATGGGTGCGGGCGGTTTCGGCGATCAGTTCGTCGCGCTGGCGCACGACCGGCAGCACCGGATGACTGCCCCGGTAGAACAGATAAAAAATCAAGCCGAGCGGACCGGTCAGCAACCCGATGAAAATCCAGACCCAGCCGGTCATACCACGTTTATCGGCATCGACTCGCATCCACATTGCCAGGCCCAACCAGAATATGATGAAGGCCATAAAACCGGCAACCACACTGAAATCCATCAATACCTGTTCCCAATCCAAACCGGCCCCCTGTTTTAGATTAAGCCTTCTAGCAACTCAATCGTCATGCGTTTGGCTTCCAGATCGATTTCTTTCACGACATCTTTGATCGCCGGTATCAACAAATCTTTGGGCGAAAGCGGACCGCGAACCAGGTAAATATCGTTGGCCGGGAGCCGTTCGACGTTCACCACGATACCCAGATATTGCTCCTCGGTGCTATAGACTTCCAGCCCGATAATCTGAAAGATATAATATTCACCTTCCGGCAGGTCTACCACCTCGGCTATCGGGATCGAAACATCGTAACCGCGCAACAGTTCGGCCTGTTCGACTTTGGTAATGCCTTCAAAGCGTAATACCACGTGCTTATCGTTCTGAACGCGGGCTGACATCAAAGAGCGTTCCTCGCGCTGAACCGTAGCGGCATTGCCGGGCGGGGAAAGAAGGACCTTGCCAAGCTGCTCGAAGCGTTGCGGGAAGTCGGTCTGGATATTGGCCTTGACCGCGCCCCGCAAACCAAAAGGGCTACTGATCTGGGCGATCACCACAAAATCCGGTGGGTCCAGGTTGGGCATAGTCATTTCGACCGGCCCATCCGGCGCGGTCTGATCGGAGGGCGTGGCTGCGGGCCGGGGAGATTTACGTTTGGCCTTACCCTGGCGGGGCGACTTTTCCGGCTGAGGCTCGGCCAGCGGCTTGCGACGGCCTTTACCCGGCTCGCCCATGCCGATCTGCTGGCGGCTTTTGATCAGCTCTTTTGATTCGTTCTCGTTGGACATAAACTCCTTTAAGGCAAAATGGGCCTTAATCGAAAGCGGGCCACCTGTCTGGTTGTTTTACGACGACAGGTGGCCCGGCTAACTGCGTTTTGAGATTAGGATTGGATTTCAAGCGTGGCGCGTTTACCCTCGCGGGCCGCCGACACCGCCAGCAAAGTGCGCATCGCTTTCGCAATCTTACCTTGCTTGCCAATAACTTTGCCCATATCATCGGGCGCGACCGCCAGCTTGATGATCACCGAATGAGTACCTTCAATCTGGCGCACCTGCACCGCACCGGGGTCATCCACCAGCGATTGAGCCATATAGAGTATGAGGTCTTTCATAGTTTACCGAACGCCTCTTGAGGTTTACTTGCACCAATAAAATTCGACGTAGCCACCACACTATGCAACCGGAAGGGTTACTTACTTTTTGGCTTTCTCGCCTTCCGCTTTGGGCTTGGGAGCCGGTCGGAACTTGAGAGTAATTTCATCCAGGCCATTATACTTGAGCAAACGGGCCACCCGGTCGGTCGGTTGCGCCCCTACACTCAGCCAGTACCGCGCCCGCTCGGTGTCGATTTTGACATCAGCCGGCTCGGTGGTAGGATTGTAATAACCAATCACTTCCTTGAAGCGGCCATCGCGGGGTGAGGTGCTCTCAGCTACTACCAAGCGATAAAATGGCGTCTTTTTGGCGCCCATCCGCTTCAACCTGATTTTTACCACTTAATTCGTCCTCCAATAGGTCTAAATTTGCTTGAATCACTAAAGTTTTATACTAAACTAGCGAATGGAAATTATACTCCCCGCCCGGCCTGATGTCAAACCGATTTAGCCGGTTTTCAAGACCTATAGGCTTGAATCGGTGTCTTCCTACTGGTCGTTTACACTATCAGCCCCAACTCCCTCAAGGAGGCTGTAATAAAAGAGAGAAGCTTTTGGGCTTTGCCCAAAAGTTTCTCTCTTAATTTCGGTTTTTTATACTCTGGACCCCAGAATATGGCACGGGGTGGGGTCTTTACTATCGACTACCATTCATTTGCAAAGGCTAACCAGTATCTAACTACTTTATATATAGAAATGAAGCCACCAGGGCTAGCGAAAGTAATACTAGCAGCAGGGCCAGCGCGATAAAAATCAGGCGTTCTCGACGGCTTATCTCATCCGTCGGCTTGCTTTTATCTGTCAATTTTTCCATAAGGCTCTAAACCACTCCTTATAATATTGCTTCACCTACCTGTGCAAGACATGGTAGGGTGCCGAACTCTCGACCGGCTTTAAGCGGCCTTTGAGCGAATCCGTTCCCAATATTGCTGCGCACTGACCCACAGCAATACGCAAGAAAGTCCCAGACTTACCCGCCGGATTTGGTCAATCCGGTCCTGGGTCATTTCAGCCTCCGTGCCACCCCGCGCCTCGTTGGAAAGCTTTTTGCGTAAATTGTCGCCTGCGATACCGCTTGCCAGGCTACCCAGGACTACCACATCACCGATACTGGCCCAACGCCGGTAGGCGGGCGTACCTGTTTTGCGCAGCCCGTCAAAGAAAAATTTGATGGTGTCGGTCAATACCAGGCCAACCAACCCGGTTTGAGCAATCTTTGCGTAAGAGCGGGAAACTGCCTGGAGGGCCTTTTTTTGCTGCGGGCTGCTGGCTTCGGCAATCGCCGATTTCAAAGCAAATTCTTCAAACATGGGTCCACTGATCCAGGTTGTAACACTAAATCCAGCTCCAAAATCGGTTAACAACCGTAAAAACTTATTCAATTTCTTCTCCTGAAATATTTTTGAAATGTTGAAAACGCAAAATACAAATGTTACTGTTAACTCTCACCGGCTAATTTCGTCAAAAGCCCGATACTGATTACGGCAGTCAATCCGTGCATCACGACTAAAGTACCCATCGTTAGCAAATTAGTGCCGGGATAGTAGGCCGGTTCGATTAGATACAAGGGGATAAGGGGCAAAAGTGATATTACCAGAACCGTCCAGGCGATACGCCGGAACAAAATCACCGGGCGGTTGGCAAACCGGGATACTATCGCATAAACCCCGGTTGCACCGGCAACTACCATCACGCTGGTGAATATAACCGCCCACAATTGAAGCGGCTCAAATTCGGTTGGCACGGCAAATAAAGCTACAGTTGCCAGGTCTAACCCGCTATTGACCGCCGTTACCGCCAGCACCGCCAATAACCCTACCCACCATATCCGGCCAGCCCGAACCCGTTCAAAACGAGTTGTTTCGATGCTTTTAGATACCATAAACTTCTTTCCATCGACCTTATTTATACTGGTTTGTCTTACCGCTCTTGGAATTTGAACCGGTGGTACTATTTAGCTCCTGAAAGACTGGACTGGATTTAGCTTGCGATTTTTTCTCAAGGTAATCAGGGATAAGTTCCTTGAGAAACGGTACAGTACGCCAGGCCAGACAACACAAAGCGGTAAAAATCACCAGCGCGGTCATACCCACGCCTACCCGCAAACTGAACTCGCCAAAGCCTACACTATCAGCTGGGATGGTTTCGGCCAGAAATAGCAGCAAAAAGGTTGGAATTGCGGTCATTTTTCAGAATTCCTTTCTAGTTGTACAAAACCTGATATTACAAATAATTTCAAAACCGGCTTATAATAACCTTATCTCCGGTTGTTTAATAAATGTTTCAGATGTGTATAGGCATTGTAAAAGAAATCCAGGACCAGAGGTAGTTATTTGTGCTACAGTTTTTGGCGGTAGTTGATGATTTTGTGGTTATTCACAGCACCTCCCACCGCAGGAAAGCCCGCCAGGCGAGGTAACACTTTAATACATTGTCTTTAGCCTTTTGATAGACTATACTCGCAACGACTTAGCCTTTAGCCACCTATAAATAAATCGTAACTACACACCAACCACTGTAAAGGATCGAGGCCGGGGTCGTGGGGGCCGGCTACCCACTGGGTGCCCCTGTAAATACTCTTTTTTTCTTCTTTTCCCCTCCATAGGGGTGGGGGTCAGGGGTGGGGCCTGAGTAGTTACAATAAATCAATCCGACAGGAGGAATTGCACAATGAAAGTGCCGGATATGCGGGTAGATAACCGGATAGCCCTGATTACCGGGGGCGGCAGTGGAATTGGCCGGGCCGTCGCGGAAGGTCTGGCGCATTTTGGGGCCGACGTGATAATTACCGAGATCAGTTCTAAAATGGAATTAGGCCAACAGGTAGCGCGGGAAATCGCCGAGGCCACCGGCAAACGGTGTATTGCCCTACCGCTCAATCTGCCTGATCTCGCCAGCATCGACCAGATGGTAACTCAGGCGGTGCAGCAGATGGGCCGGATCGATATTTTGGTCAACAACGCCGGCATCCAGATTGCCAAACCGGCCCTGGAAGTGACCGAAGCCGATTGGGACGCGGTACTCGATACAAATTTAAAAGGAGCCTTCTTTGTCGCGCAACGGGTAGCCAAAGAAATGATCCAGCATAAATTTGGCCGGATAATAAATATGGCCTCCCAAAACGGGTTGGTCGGCTACTACAAACGGGCGGCCTACTGTTCAGCGAAGGCCGGTATGGTCAACCTGACCAGGGTGCTGGCAATCGAGTGGGCCGAGTACGGGATCAATGTTAACGCTGTTGGGCCGACCTTTATCCGTACTCCGCTCGGTGAGCAGACCTTTAAAGACGAAAAACTTTACAGCGATATAATCTCGCGTATACCATTGGGCCGGGTTGGTGAACCGGAAGAAGTGGTTGGAGCGGTGGTTTTTCTGGCCTCCCAATCGGCCTCACTTGTCACCGGGCATACTCTGATGGCCGATGGCGGCTGGACGGCGATGTAAAAAGGGTTCTGGCAGAATTCAGACCAGTAACAGTAAAACTGAACAAAAGCAGAGCCAGTTAGTTTAACGCCGTCTTTGTAGCCAAAATGCGATAGGTTTGCTAAAATACTCTCTCAACTTCCTTAAAAGCAAATGTCAAAGAACGGAACTTAAAATGAACTGCCCCTTTTGTAAAAACGCAAAAACCCACTTGCGTAAGAAATTAACCACCCTTGGATATAAAACCTTTTACTGTGGCAAATGCGCTCTCACTTATAATGAAAGGAGTGGCTCACCTTTCAACCATTTATCAATTCCTACCGACGTTTTATTTTTAGTTTTACTATATCGCTTGAGATATAAATTGTCACTGCGGGATGTCGCAGAGATGTTCATCGAACGAGGCTTTGAGTTCACCCACGAAGCCGTCCGAGACTGGGATACCCCAAAGGGCACAGGCGAACGGTTTGCTCATCTTTTCACCGAGAAACTCAAAGCCAAACGAAAATTGAAAACTGACCTCTCTAAGTCATGGCGGGTGGATGAAACGTATCTGAAAGTCGGTAAAAACCAGGTTTATTTGTACCGGGCCATCGACAAACGGGGCAACCTTATAGACCTGCGGCTTTCAAAAACGAGGGAAGTGGAAGCGGCGGAACTCTTTTTCAAACAGGCCCACCCACCAGTGGGTACCCGAACGGTTGGCGAGGGGAATAAACCGGAAAAAGTGACGACCGACGGGAATGCCAGCTACCCGAAGGCCACCCGAAAATCATTGGGATTGAAGGTAGAACACCGGACCAACAAATACTTAAATAACCTGATAGAGCAATCCCATCGAAAAATAAAGCAAAGATATTACCCCATGAAGAATTTCAAGAATTTTGAAGCGGCGAGCCGGTTTACGAGTGCCTTCGAAGAACAGAATGATTTCTTCCGCTTTCAAACTTACAAGAACGAAAAAGTGCCTCTCCAACGGCAGCGGACCCTCTTCAAGTTGCGATTTGCAGATATTAAAAAAGAGTTTTTAGCAGCATAATTCAAGTAGGGTTTGTTTAGTTGCCTTTGCTAAAATTGGATTTGGCGCCTCAGTTCTGACGGAACCTGCTAGTTGAGCTTTAGCGTCCTGGCGAGCTACTAAACGGTCTAAACCGTCATAGTTATTGTGCCAGCCGTTATTGAGCGCATCATATTCATCGGTCAGGCGGCTTAAAACGTCGCACCTGGCCGAACTAGTGTGATTGTTGGCATCTTTGATGGTTTTGTCAGATTACAGACCACCTCCGAATTCTGGTTAAAACTTTCCCCACCCAAGCTATAACTTTGCCCCACAAATGCCTTATTAGCTCTTATTCTACCCGACCTTCTTTGCTGATTTTCCCCATTTCTACCTCAGCTAATACACGTGTGGCCTCAGACCTGACAGAACCCCAAGGATAGGGCCATGCGCCTAACTTTTTCTCAAGTCCGGTTTCTCTACCCTCAACCCGGTGTAGGATGAGTTAAGCTTTACCCCGCCGACCTTGTGCAACTTCAACTGAGTAGCCGTCCGGGTCAAAAATTGTCATGGCCCGCTCCCACGCTTCAGTATGCGGCGGTACATCTATCTTTACACCTTTCGCAATCAGTGCCTCGTAAAGCTCGTCCAGATGGTCGCTACTCAACTCAACGTGAATAGCTCTCGCCTGAAGCGGTGTCATTTTGGTAGCACCTTCTTTCTCAGCTTCCGTCCACGACAACAGACCGACTGTTCCACCACCTACCCCTCCCATCCGTAACATGGCGAACTGGGGTGTAGCGTCCCATTCCAGCGTAAAGCCAAAGTTATTACAATAATAATCCACTGAAGTCTTAACATCCGAAACGGTGAGCGTAAGACCTTCTATACGAATTTCGTGTGTCATAGCAACTTTTCCTTTAGTTTAGATAGATTAGGACCTTCGCTTAGCCATGTCATTGTGAGGCCGACGCTTGGTACAGTCTGAAACTTACCTCTAGCTGAGGTCGAAGAATCTTTTTTAATGGTCTCGATCTAGGTACGAAGCTCGGAAGCAGTCGAGAAACTTCTTCACTTCGTTCAGATGACAAGCGAGAGTTCTTTAGATATTAAGCTTTAGCTCGATTTAAGCTAAGGAGTAGCTCGTCAATTAGTTAAAATTGTGATCGCTCGGTTGTTAAATTACAGTTAAACCAGGCTTTTGTCAATCAACCGAAATATAATGGCGTAGCAAAATCGGACAGTCAGCGAGGGTAAGTTAAGGTATATACTGACAAATATGACTACATCCAGAAAGAAATATTCACCGGCTTTCAAAGCCCAAATTGTCTGCCAACTCCTCAAAGGGCATTGTCAACTTAATTTTTAGGCAAGGTAATTTTAAGGGTGAACATAATCAAAGCCTTTCAAACCAGCAGTTAGATTGGTGTTTTGCCTTTTACAGCAAATTGTGAAATCATTGAGCCGGTAGAAGATAGCCACAATGCTTGAAATATCCTTCAGAGAGGAAAAGTGTCCTTCGCGTTACAGGACAGTTCAACAATTGGATGAGTTAATTTGGAACGATTTGTGTGAGGTTTTAACTCATCGTGAAAGTCTAAAGTTTGCGCTCGAACGGGTATTGTCAAGTTGTTTTTAAGGGCAGGCAACTTAAAGGGTGAACTTAATCAAAGTGCTTCAAACTGAAATTAGTCTGATGATTGGCTGGTTATTTGCCCTTTAGGCGGCTGTCGAAAGCCTGGTTATTTCATTCCAGGTCTTAAATTGCTCTTGCATTTTCCCACGATAAGGCGAGGCATTCATCTGATGCCGCTTTGGCCGGAAATGTTGCCGGATCGGACCCTGGGCCGCTAGAAACCGCTGAGCCGGGCCTTGTGACTTAAATTGTCGCATTACCTTCTCCCGCACCATCGTCGGTTGATGCGAATTTTCAGCCCGGTTATTGAGGCGTTTATGCTGGCGGTGTTCTACTCGCGGCAGCAACTCCTTTTTGGCTGCTCCATAGCTTCTCAGTTTATCGGTGATTATCACCCGCGGTACGTACTCTAATCCCTTGAGGAGTTTCTTGAAAAAGGTGGTAGCTGCCTTGGTATTACGCCGGGATTGAACCAGAATATCTAATACTACGCCCTCTTGATCAACTGCTCGCCATAAATTGCATAATTTTCCCTTGATTTTAAGCACCACTTCGTCCAGATGCCATTTATCGCCGGGATGAGGGCGGCGTCGGCGTAAATCGTTGGCAAAAGCCTGGCCGAATTTGAAACACCCTTGTCTGATAGTCTCATACGTTACTTCAATACCCCCGCCGGGCTAGCATCAATTCGACCTATCGAAAACTGAGAGCAAAATTGAAGTAGAGCCAAACCGCTTCTTCAATTATCGGGGTAGGATAACGATGGCCTTTGTAAGAAGGGGCTTCCTTTTTTTCTGGAGGTTGGCCGGCTTAGTTTTCAGTTGCGCTGCTCTTATTCTTTAGAAGTTGAATAGAAGTCGAGAGCAGTATCTCACAATTTGCTTTCGACCGCCTCCTAACCTGACAATACCAACTCGACCCATTTACCACCCTGAGTCTGCCAGTTGTATCGTCGAAGTGTTAGATGCGGTTGGCAGAAGTTGTAGACGGTGCCGATTAACCACATTGCCCGTTCTACTCGCTCCAGTTTGTGGGCCCCTTACGAGTACGGCGGGCCAGCACGGCCAGTTTCTGCCGGAAAGTAGCATTCAAACGTTCGATGTAGCTGGTGTTGATGCTGTAACCCCCACCGCTCGCCCCGATTTGAAACTCCATTTCCGCCAGTTGTCCCCTTAACACCCGGCGTTCGACCTCGACCAAGCGACCTTTAGCCTTACGCTTGATAACTTGAGCCATCATAAGCCCCGGCCAGCCGATTTTACGAGGTCGACCTCGTTTACCACTGGGTGGCGGTAGCGAAGCTCTAAAAGCTTTAACAATCGCTTTTGGATAAGCTTTCCAGCCGTCAACCGCCACTAACACCACTGCAAAAACGTGACAACATCTCACCACTAATTGCAGTAGCTCGTCGGATAAGGCGCGCTCCCGCTTTTGATGGACTACCCCACCCAGCCAGAGCCGAGTGGAGACCATCGGGTACCCTCTGGGTGCCATAGCCAGCCAGGCCCGAAACTTATGGCCTTTGAGGTAAATCTCATCGGCCTGAACGTGCTGTAGGTCGAGCTGGCCTTGAACCACCAGCTTTTGATGGACCGTCTGGCTGTGGCTGCCCGCACGCTCAAGCCAACTGGCGACGGTGCGTTCATCCAGCCCGTAAGCCTTAACAATCGCCTGGACTGGGCAACCTCACCCCAGCAGCGTAATAACGATAGTGACCAACGCCGGGTCACTTTTCAGAGCGTAAAAAGGGGTTAATTTAGTGGTGCTAAAAGTTTTACGGCACCCAGTGCAACGCAACCGACCTTCGGCTTTAGAATGGACGCGCAAGTTGTCTTGACCTTTGTGGCCGACGGTGGGACAATCTGGATTGGGGTAGAAATGTTCCGCCACGTCCATCACTAATTCTGGTTTTACTTGATTTTTGTTCATACCAGAATTAGACCTGATGGACGCTTATTTTTCAAGTCTTAGGTTGTTAAAGTGCACTTTTCACGCTGTTATGCGGCACTACCATTATGGCATGAATTTCAATAATTACGGAAACTAACAAAGTTACTTCTATCGCCAGTCCTGGTAGGATACTGTAAATGGAATAACAGGTTTAATCGCAGCTTGTTGGCTGCTGAAACAGACATTTGAGCGACTTTACGCCGCAAACCACTCATTACAACACCTCACTCGGGCAATGTTCCTAGACGCTCCCGCACCTCGATTGTTTGCACGTTCTCCGTCCCAAGCACCTGCTCAAATGTGCGGCGGGCATGGTTATAGAGTGACCGTACAGCTGCATACTCGCTCTGTGTACACAACCGACCATCTATCTGGCGAATCGTTGTCAACATTTTTTCGCCATCCAGCGTCTTTATCCGTGTGCTAATTTCAAGTGCACGTTCGGTTTTCGACAGGGCCGCTGCCACGTCCTCATTTACAAGAAGGGCCTCGGCCCACTCGATGAGTAAGGCAGCCGTATCAGGATGGTCTGACCCCTTCGTTTGTTCAACTGCTGGCAACAGTTGCTCATACAAATCTACAATAGCCGCAGGGTCATTTCTTACCCACCGCAGACCCTTGAGCATTGGAAGCACCCAAATTCCGAGTCCGCCTTCTTGCTGAAGAATATTGGGTGAAATCAGGCGTTTGAAGCACGTCTGCGCCTCAACCATGTCTTCCTTGCGCCATAGAACCACGAAGAGACCGTTTAGGGCTTGACGAAGACTTCCACCCTGTTCACCCACTCGATCATAACTAGCAATTACCTGTTCGTACAGTGAATTTGCCAGTGCGTAATTACCACAGATTGTATAATGGGATGCAAGGCTCTGAAGAAACGATATTGTTGTGGGGTGATCCGGCCCAAGCTCATCCTCCACCATCTTGCGCCTTTGCTCAATTTCGGCATCCGCATCTGCAACATTGCTTTGTTGACGAAGCAGATCACTTATTTGGAAGACGTCGTTTAGAACCACTATGTCGTGTCGACCAAGTAAACGTTCCCGAAGGGAATGCGCTGTACGAAGCAAATCTAAGGCGGCTGCGTGATCACCAAGCTGATTGTATGTCCAGCCAAGCTGGCTCGAACTATTGAGCGTGTGGTAGTCGTCTGGACCGTAGCGGAGGAGATACACCTGACGCAGGCGCTCGTATATGACTGCAGATAGCTCATACCCTCTAGTCGAACCTAAAAGTTGCGCTAGTCTTTCAAGTGCTGCACATGTTTGCTCGTGGTCAGGACCGAATGCATGTTCGTAAATATCAACCGCGCGTTCGGCCATGAGCACGTATGGCTTAATCGGAGCCCAAAGGCGCCCTGATGAAACAATGATAAGCAAGCTCTCGGCAACATCTGGATGATTCGGGCCAAGTAGCCGTTCCCGTAGCGCAAGTGCCTCCTCGTGTAATAGCTGCGCGGCTCTAGATTCCTTTTGGGTTGGATGACGATCGTCACCGGGACGATTACCATGCTCGGGGAGATAGGCTTGGCCCCAATCGTGGAGCGCATCAGCGAGTTGCAGCTCGTTTCCAAGTTTGCGCGCGATGTCGACGGCTTGCTGCGCATGCTTTTGACCACGCTCCGTCCCAACTTGCCATACGCGCCAGATCAAAGCACGATGCAACTCATAGCACCGTTCAAGGCTTGCGGCATCATCGAGTCCTTCCAGCGCCTGCAATTCAGCCTGGAGTTCCACGGTCGTAGGTTCGGCTCCACCTTGTTCCTGCGTAGAGTGGGGAGGTAATTCATTGGACATACAGCTCTCGTTTCTTCACATTCACAGGATGGTTGTGTTAAAATTGGTGACGCGCAGTTTTTTCCCACCCATTTTTGACATACTTGTAGACAAGGTAGTAGCTATTTAGACAGCCAGCATCAAGGCCCCGAGCGCGACTATTCGGGGTTTCATAATTCTTGCGACAGAAAACAACAGTAGGGTAAGAAAATTTACGGCAATGTAAAGCCATAAATTCACGTTGAACCATAATAAGAACCGAAATATGCTCTGACGAGAATATAGTGGTGGCCGAAAAAAGTCGAAGAGGTAAACTCAAGTCAGCGATTCTAGAATCTACTTGGAGTTCTTTTTTCAATTTGACCACCAAAAGTTCGGCAGAGCCGTTTCCTTTACCGCTCATAACGCTACCTCATATTCTTTAAATTCTTTATAGCAAGGTACAACATGACTGCGTACGGGATGAAAAATACCAGCACAATCAGACCAATTGGAAGGGTTTTTGCTCCGGCGTTGAAAATACCTATCAGATAAAGCACCAGAAACAGTATAAAAGCGACAGCGTAAGCGTAAACTCCCCACTTCTTCATATTCCAGAGCCCCACTAACGAAGCCACACTGAGAGCCACTATAACTGTTGAAGTAATCGGCGCAACATTTCCAGACTTGCTGATGTCTCTTAATATGGAAAAGAGTAGGAAACCTACGGTCAGGGCCAGGAGCACGCATATTACTGTTATGGTAGCCAGACGAGTCGTAGCCTGATCCGGCTTCGGTGCCGGGGTATAGTTTTCGGCTGGCGATTGCCCCCTGGAGGTTGATCGCGCAGGAACGGAGTTAGAACGATAGTCTTTAGTCATTTATTTCCTACCTTTCTTAATTGTGATTACATATTTGGCTCAAAGACTACTAAGCAGCGGTCAATTAAGACCGGTACCGTAGCGTCACTTGAAATAATTCAATCCCTATTACCCAATTCAACTCGATATTCCAGCTTATTAGTCGACAGATAGCTCAGGTTCGGTTCTCGAACAATTGCAACAGAATGCTTTTTTCGTCCGTTCCGACCAACACAGTCATCCGGCCTCATTTTTCGCCAATTCCTATTTAATAGGCTAGGCCACAGTTTTGGTTGGTTTGGGGTACACTGCCTAATACCTGGGTTTTCAGCCTGATTATATAATGGATGTTGCTGGTTGGGTATGAAACTAATCACTAACGGCACATCTTCTCGTTTCCGTTAAGTGACCCCTAATTGCCGGAGCGGGTATGAGGGCGGCCTTTACCGCTTACCTTCATAAGCCAGTTTCTTTTAATTATTTTTAGGCCAGTGGTGTTATCGGATACGGTAGCTTTTACAGAAATAAATTTGGATAACTCACTATTTTGCCGGTAAAACTGCAATATCAACCAGACTAATCCTCCAAAATACATTCCGTCCATCAATACTAACATTGGATTATACAAGATCCAGTTAATATAATGAACTGCGCCTATAACCACTCCTATCAGAATAATGACCCCAACCGTGCGCCACAATATTAATCTTACTACGCCCAGCCGGGTCAAATATTTTTGTTCCAGATATACCAGCGTGCCAACTACCATGCCGGAAAACGCCCCTAACAATCCCGAGGGCAAAACACCAACGAATATTCCTACAAGCAGATAAAAGAAAGAATAACCAATACCTAGCCAGGAATGAGTGCTGGCACCAACTATCAAACTAACCAGAATGGCATAAATTGTGGCAAGCAACAAGCCAGTTTTTGCACCTACCAACGCGCCCTTTTTGATAAAATTACTAAACATATAACTAATACCTCCGCAAATATAATTTATACTTGATGGCTAGATTTCTAACGACCGGCTTTGCAAACCAGTTCTGTAGTCTTGTGTAGCCTGAATTAAGTTTAACCAGCTTGGAGCCGGCTAGCTATCCTAAAACTAAGATAAAATTCGGCCCTCCTAAAAATTGGGTATTAAATATCGCTAGTCTAAAACTGTCCAATGCTAGCATTTTTGCAGGAACTTAACCATCTTGTTTTTGGCGACCAAAATGCAAAAGTCTCGAACTACCCGGTGCCAGATTATTTTGCAAAAGTCCTACTATTATTAAACCCAGGAAAGGAAACATACATTTGCCAGTGGCGCACCACCGCCAATGAAATTGCAACAAGTGGTATGCCAGTAGACGGATAGTAATTTCAGAGGGAAAGGAAAAAGAGAGAGAAAGAGAAAGAGAATTAAACCAGGCCCATCTCGAAAGCCACGCGGGTAGCAGCATTACGGGAAGAAACTTCAAGTTTGCTATAAATTGTGCGCAGGTAAGTGTTAATGGTAAGCGTACTCAAGGCGAGTTCTTTACCTATTTCGGCGTTGCTCAAACCCGAGGCCAGCAGACGTAAGACTTGCCTTTCTCGACTGGTAAGCCCACTTTGTTTGAGGGTGTGGGAGGCACTGCTGACAGGGGGTTCATTAGTTTGAAGTGGTACCTGGGTCTGGGGCAAATCAAATTCTTGAGCGGGAGAAGGCGAGGGCATAGTTAAACCCGGTATTTCCTGCGCTAACGCTATTGGATTATTCATAGAGTATTCCATAAAGATCTGGTTCAGGCTTATCTTCCGTCCGGCAGCCCAGGCCTCAAGTATGGCGGCTTCGTCGAGTTGGGTGGAAGCATACATTACAGCGGCCTCATATGCTGGCTTGAAAACTGGCACTATCGCTCCTCCGATGGCTTCCCATAATGCCTCGGCTTTGCCAAATAAAGGCACTCCTCTTTCCGGTTGTTCTTCAAGTAACTCTACCACCGCCAGGCCCAGTAGATTATAGGGTCCGACTATTCGCTCGCCAACCTTTTCAAGTTCTTCCAGGCTTTCTAAAAAATAGGCCCGCGCTTGCTCGAACTCACCCATAAACAGGGCGGCGGCCCCCCGGCTGGTTAGAGCCCAGCCCAGATAGTGGTTGCTACCCAGCTCCCGGCATATTTCTACACTTTCCTCACACCAGAGTAAAGCTGTTTCACTCCGGTCTTCCAGTAGAGCGGTCAAACCCAGATAACTGAGAGAAGCCGCGATACAATACTGATTTCCTAAATCACGCGCCAGTTTTAAGCTATCCTCCAGCCTTTGGGTAGCTTGTTCCAAATGGCCCTGACACAGCGAAATCCAACCCAGATTCAAAAGTACGTTGAGTATGCGCTCCTGGTCGCCCTCTTGCTGAAAGAGGTTCAGGCTTTCGGTGCATAAGATTTCGGCCACTTCAAAATCATTTTGGCGGTGAGCCAACCAACCCGCCGCGAAATGAAGTTGAGCTTGTAGCGACAAGGGTAGTTTAGGGCCGTTTTGTAAAGCGGCCTGTATCCAGCGCCTGCCTTCCCTCAAATAGCCGTGGGCATCCCAGAAAATAGTTAATTCCCAGCTTAACTGGCCGGCCAGAACCGGCTCATTAGTCAGACCCCACTGCAAAGCCGCCCGTAAATTGTCATGTTCGGCTTCGAGGGCCCCGAACCAGTGAGCCTGAACTGTGCCGGCCCACAATTGGCCCCCGGCATCCCGGGCCAACTGCCAGGCCCATATCAGCAATCTTTGTTTAACCGCCGGGGCTATTTGGGATTTAGCTAGTTTATCCAGGGCAAATTGTTTAATTATTTCCAAAAAGTGGTAGCGAGCCTCACCCTGGCGCTCTTCCATTATAACCAGTGACTTGTTTACCAGCTGGCTTAATAAATCCAGTACTTCGTCGGTTTCGATATTCTCACCCGAACAAACCACCTCGGCCGCTTCCAGGGTCCAGTCCGCCGCAAATACCGCCAACTCTTCGAATAGAACTTTTTCTTTTGGATTTAATAGCTCATAGCTCCAGTTAATCAAGCCGTTTAGAGTTTGCTGGCGAGCAGGAGCGGTTCGGGCACCCTGAGAAAGTAAACCGAAACCCTGTACCAGTCTGGCCGCAATTTGCTCGACACTTAAAGACTTTAACCGTCCAACCGCCAACTCCAGGGCCAGTGGTAGACCGTCGAGCTGGTAACAGATTTGAGCGACTGCCTGCGCATTTTGCTCGGTGAGTTTAAAGTTAGGTTGGGTGAAAAGTGCGCGATCATTGAAAAGACTTACCGCCGCATAGGTCGGCAGTTGTTCCAGCTTCGGTAAATTCAGGGGGTCAGGTATTTTCAGGGTTGAGATAGGTATTATTGCCTCGCCCGCGATATTCAGACTCTCCCGGCTGGTCGCCAGCAGTCGCAAACCCGGGCAATTTAACAATAGCTGCCGGGCCAGGGTGGCTACCGCATCAAGCAGGTGTTCACAATTATCCAGAAGCAAAAGAAGCTCGCGGGAAGAACAAAAAGCGGTCAGGGCGCTCAGGAGAGATTGACCTGGGATCTCTTTTACGTTAAGTACATGAGCCAGCGTGGGCAGCACCAGATCGGGTTGGGTCAGGACGGCTAACTCTACCAGCCATACACCGTCCTTAAATGAGGCAAGCAAGGCCGGGGCAACCTGCAAAGCCAGTCGAGTTTTCCCTACTCCGCCGGGACCGGTAAGAGTTACAAGGTGGGCCAGTGAAAGTAACCGTTGAACCTCGGCTACTTCCGCTTCTCTGCCCACAAAACTATTTAATTGAACCGGCAAGTTATTCGGTGAAAGCATTGGCTGGTACGGGACCCTTTGACTACCTACCCTTTTGCTCAAGACAAGCAATTATAATTATAACGGAAATATTCGGGAGTGCCTAGTTTCCTGTCGTAAAGTTTTAGGCACTACCCTAAAATTAGGAGTATTGGGATTTAACTCAAATTCTGGGATAGTCGGCCTGGCGAGCTAACGGTAAACTGAAAGCAGTTAATAGGGCGATGTGCTAGATGAAAAGAAGCACAACAGTAGATGAACATTAACAAGTAAATAAAGGAAATTGTAGCAAAACCTCCGGTTTGAACGTAGAAGAAGTGTTAAAAACTCATACAACCAAACTGGAGGTAACAA
>JBBQGA010000048.1:0-36734 GCA_038322625.1 Chloroflexia bacterium | reverse complement strand
ACGAGCGGGACCTCTAAGGGAACGGGCCGTTTCGATGAAGAGCGTTTTAAGTGAGTCAGTCAGTTCCAATGTTTTACCTCCAGGATTAGTTAGGTTGTTATTCTAACACATTTTGGAATGTTTTATTGTTTTTGGTTCCCTGAAGGAATTGAACACGACTATGGAGCTATCCAGCTGGTTTAACTCTGAAGTGGAGTCAAGGGCCAACCGAAGGAGCGGTGAATAAACTTAAAATGATCAAGCGAACCAGTTATGGCCGGGGCAGTTTTGAACAGTTGCGAGCGCGGGTTTTAAGAGCTAGCTAAACTTAAACCTTTAGCACCAAAGTTGGCGCAGAGCCTGACTTTTGGGTACATCATAGCCGACCGCCTAAAAGCAAGTCTTAAGTTGTCAATGTCCTTCACGCTTTAATGTGGTGCTACCGTAAATACCAGGTAACAGAACTGGAAGTATTTTGCTAGATGAACAGGCTGGGAGAGAAAAAGTAAGCATAAAAAAGGCTCTGGCAATGGCCTGAGCCTGTAATATCATAAACGTGACAGAGCGGCAACCGCTACCTGCTCACAATATCAAACGAATGAAGCCACATTCGGTTACACCACGTGTCAGGAGGCCGGTAAAATCGCGGCACTCCGGGTCATCCGGCTAAAATATAACTTTAGACCCTCAACCGGCCAGTTCTGATTTACCGATTTGTCACGGGTTGGGTCGGGGTTGATAATTGCTATTGTGCCATCCGGGTTGATACCGGTGGCGACAATAAAATGACCGTTGGGGAAAAAATTACTGTCGAGGATATTTAGAATAACCGGATAGCCCTGTCTCAGATAACCGATAATATGGTCAAAATGACTATCGACATCTTTTTCTTCGCTATAGACCGTCTTGAGATTGTACTTTGCAGCAATCGAATTAAAGGCTTCGTAACGGTACAAACCGGCTCCGGCTTTAATTGCATCCATTTGCTGCATCTGGGCCAGTACATCGGTGATCCGGACCGGTACGCCATAGCCATTAAGAACCGAGGACATCGCCGCCGCCGAGCATGCGCTGGCAGCCCAGGTTTGCCATTCCGCATCGCTGGCATATTGTTGCCGGTCGCGTTGGGAGATAGCGGGGAAATGGGCCAACTGCCCGGCCCTGGCTCCGATTGTCGCTATCGGCCCGCCGCCGCTGCTGTTGCCGCCGACCACCTGTGCTTGAAATGCGCCGCCGCTTTCACCGCTGGCAAACCAACCGCTACTTTCGCTTTTATGACCGCCCAGCACCACCATTAAGACCCCAAAAAGAAGCAGGGCTAAAACCCCAACTGCGATCATTTTGTCCCGCATCTCGATCATTACCTGTTTCGACTAACTAAAATAGCTTAAGATTATAAAGAATTTAAGGTCAGGAAAACAATTATTTTGTTCTACTTTTGCTATTATAACATATCCTGGTAAAATGCCAATAGGAAATTTGGAAATAAAATGAGGCTAAATTAAGCGGATTTTCTGGCTAAAAGGCTTTTGCGAGCCGGAAATAAGGTCAGCAACGTTGCCCGTTTTTGTCTTGACAGCCCTATAGCCTTGTGATACCATCTTTATACCTGTTAGTGTTTACACACCAGATTTTTTTTGTAACCAAGTACGTTTCCAAGAAAAGTTATAATTAGTTTCACCGGATGGGTCTAAAGTTGGAAAATAATAACTCTCAACAACCAGAGCAAAACGTGGAAATGATTGACCTGGCTGAAAGTTCTGCCCTGTTAACCAATCGACCTAAACCGGCTCGTGGTCGTCCCCCCGGCAGTGTATCGCGCAAAAATGCCCTCAAAGGGGTGGAGCGGGAGCGCGTCGAATTGATCGGTCTGAATGCCGATGGCTCCGGCACCACCCGGATAAATGGCCGTCCCACCCGGATCACTCGCAGCGAACGAGCTACCCCTAGCCGGGTTAATTCCGACAAGCCGATTTTTACCCTCAGTGTAGCCGCCGAAATCCTGGCCCTGCACCCCCGCACTCTGCGTATATACGAAGAGCATGCTTTGGTCGTGCCTCACCGTACCCAGACCCAGCGTCGCCGCTATTCCCAAAACGACATCAAAAAATTCCAATTTATTCAGTTTCTAACTCAGCGTCGCCGGGTAAACCTGGAAGGGGTCAAGATTATCCTTTCGATGCTCGATGAACTCACTCATCTTGGTATTGCAGACCCAGTCAAACACGTTTTCATCGATTATCAGGAAGCCGAATAAACCGGTTATTTTAATTTACCCCTACATCGCCCAGCCCATTTTTGGTCCCCTTGTTTTCAATTCGCTAGCGGACACTGTTAAGATTAGGATTTTCGCCTTAAGCACAAGTCCTAAAGATATAGCGGGTTTTAGAGTAACCCTTACGGAATTAACTCAGCAATCGCCTCGACGGTGGGCTTAACCTGAATAAAATGTGTAGGATGTCCAACCCCCGGTAATATCCCATTGTGGTAATTGATAGTCTGGGAGGCACTTAAAATATAATCGTAGGTGGTATGTGCGTCGCCCACCAGGGTTACATTATAGCCCTGACTAAGCGCGGCCCGGCAGGTGGTATCAACGCAAAACTCGGTTTGCATTCCGGTTATTATCAAGTGTTGGATGCCCCGGTTTTGCAACTCCTGGTGCAAATCCGTCTGAGAAAAAGCGTCCGAGGCCAGCTTATGGATAATCAGGTCGTCCGGGTGAGGGGCAATGTCAGGATGGATTTGCCAGCCCGGCGCACCCAAGTTCATAGGTTCGTAGTCTGCCGCGCTGTGTTGAATATAAATTATCAGGGTGTTAGTGGAACGGGCTTTATCACGTAAGGCATTGATATGGGCTATTACTTCTTTTCCCACATAAGCTTCTTCCAATAGAGCTACCTGCATATCTATTACCAACAAGGCTGTGTCACTCATTTTCGACTTCCTTTCTCTCTTGTTAGGATTAGCCTTTATCGTCTAAAGTTTCTAAAGATGTTTGACGTACCGGCCCCATTGCGTTGTAATTATTCATGATCATTATAGCAAACAAATGAGCTAAAATCCATATTTCTGAATTATTATAAATCTGTTTACAATTTTAACCTGTTTGTTACACGATTGTTATCTTCTTTCGCTATAATAGCTTTTATATTGTAATCTACACGGCTCGACTTATCGGCTTCGCCTGACCTGATCCAATCAACAAGCTCATAAATTCAAACGTTTGGTGTGAAATGGTATTAATTACCAGTCAATCAACTCAGCGAAAGCTAAACCAATAAAACCGAGCCGCCCGGTGAAGCCCATTCTGCCTGACGGTTGAGTTAAATTACAGAAAGGAACACGATCTAACATGGAAACTGGCGGGCCTCTGGATGGAATAAAGGTCATCGATTTATCCCGCGCCCTGGCTGGGCCGTACTGCACCATGATGCTGGGCGATATGGGGGCCGATGTGATCAAGGTCGAACATCCCCAGGGTGGCGATGAGGCGCGAAGCTGGGGACCGCCTTTTCAGGCCGGTGAAAGCAGCTACTTTCTGGCGGTCAACCGCAACAAGCGCAGCCTGACCCTCGATTTGAAGAGTCCGGTGGGTAAAGAGGCTTTGCGACGGTTGATCAAGACGGCGGACGTGCTGACCGAGAATTTTAGCCCCGGTGTGCTGGAAAAGCTGGGTTTTAGCTGGGAGATGATGAGGGAGCTAAATCCCCGGCTAGTTTATTGTGCCATCAGTGGTTTCGGCCAGTTCGGACCGCGCAAATTTCAGCCGGCCTACGACCAGATTTTACAGGGTATGGGCGGTCTAATGAGTGTTACCGGCGAACCGGACGGCCCGCCCACCCGCTACGGCGTTTCGATTGCCGATATTGGAGCCGGAATCTTTAGCGCGTTTGCGATTGTGAACGCCCTGTTTTACCGGGAGCGCAGCGGCGAAGGTCAGATGATCGATACCTCGCTGCTGGACGGCCAGGTGGCTTTGCTGACTTTCCAGGCGGGCCGCTTTTTTGCAACCGACAAGGCACCTGGCCGGATCGGCAATCGCCATCCCCTGATCGCGCCCTATGAGGTCTTTAAGACCGGCGATGGTTATATAAACCTGGCGGTGGGCAACGATAAACAGTGGATCGCTTTCTGGCAGGTGATGGGCTTGACCGACCTGGGCGAGGATGCCGGACTGGCGAATAATCAGGGCCGGGTTAGCCGCCGGGAGGAACTTAAGGCCCGGATCGAGGCGGCCTTTGCCAACCTGACTACCGCCGAAATTTCGGCTAAACTCGATGTGGTTAACGTGCCCTGCGGTCCGATCTATGATATTGCCCAGGTATTCGCTGATCCACAGGTGGAAGCCCTCGGTTTGCGTCACCGCCTAGAACACCCGACCGCCGGTGAAATCAGCGTGACTACACCGCCCTATCGCCTGTCCGGTTCACCGGCCACGATCCGCAAGGCTCCCCCGGTACTGGGCCAGCATAACCGCGAAATTCTGGCCGAGCTTGACATGAGTGAGGAATTAAAACCGGATTAAGCTGTGGTATAGTGAAGAACAGAATCTGGGGCGGTTTAAACTGCTTGGTAATTTTATGTTAAAACTTTTTGGCCGGCGAATCGGTCTGCAATTGCTGGCTTTCTACATTATTTTTGTTATTCCAGGGCTGCTGGGCAGGGTGGGCCTATATTTATTCGAGCGCAATTCGCTGGAACAAGCCGACCTGCGGCTGGCCCAGGCGTTTGCCCTAGAAACCGAAACCAATCTGCGCCGGGCGACTTAACCCTGGCAAACAGCCCGGAAGCCACTCAGCTCGATTTTAACCAGACCCAATCCGGCGTTGGGTTTATTAGGCACAAATCCTGAAAGTTCCTCGCACAACTTTATTCTGCCGAAATAGTTTTTGTCAGGCTTTCAAGCTTTCCGCTCAGGTGTTAAAAAATCCGGTTTAATGGTAATAATCAAACGGCTTTGGTAATTGTAAGGATAAACTATCTAAACTATAATAGATTACAAATAGGCCTCTCTTAGTTTCTGGGTAATTGCATGCCCGAAATTTGTCCGCGAAATCCAGAAATAGGGTAATTTTCAATGAAGATTTTAAGAAGGAGGAACTTCTAAGGATGTCTACCAACTTTAAGTTTGATTCAACCGATCACTTTATGACCGAAGACCGGTTATTCAGCCCGCCTCAATCCCTGGTGGAAAATTCCAACATTTACGCTTATATGCAGAAAAAAGGCTTTAGTGATTATAATCAGTTTTATGAATGGAGCCTTTCCCACCGCGAAGAATTCTGGAGCGACCAGGCCAACGACCTGGAGTGGTTCCAAAAATGGGATACTACCCTGGATGCCTCCAAGCATCCCTACTTTAAATGGTTTGTGGGCGGTAAATTTAATATTACCTATAACTGTCTGGATCGCTGGATTGGCACCCCTACCGAGCAAAAAATAGCTTATTACTGGGAAGGCGACGACGGTTCGACCCGTACTCTGACTTACAAAGAGCTTTACCAGCAGGTAAACCGGCTGGCGGCGGCGATCAAGGGCATGGGGATTCAGAAGGGCGACCGGGCGGCGATTTATATGCCCGCGATCCCGGAACAAATCGTAGCGGTGCTGGCCTGTGCCCGGTTGGGCGTGGCTCACTCGGTAGTATTTGGTGGCTTTGCCGCCAGTGCCCTGCGCGACCGGATCATCGACTGCCAGGCTCGTATTTTGTTGACGGCGGACGGTAACTACCGGGGCGGCAAGCTGGTCGATCTTAAAAAGATTGCCGACGAAGCGATTGCCAGCACGCCGACTATCGAGAAGGTGATCGTAGCCCGGCGGCTCAATAGCCCTGACACCGCCATGACCGAAGGCCGGGATATTTTTTGGGACGATGCGCTGTCTGGTATCCCAGCAGAGGTAGATTTACCGGCGGAGCAGATGGACAGCGAGGATATGCTGTACATTCTGTACACCAGCGGTTCGACCGGGAAACCCAAAGGAGTAGTTCACGTTCAGGCCGGGTATGCAGTAGGAGTATATGCCACCACCAAGTTTGTTTTTGACATCAAGCCGGACGATATTTACTGGTGTACCGCCGATGTTGGCTGGGTCACCGGGCACAGCTATGTGATTTACGGGCCGCTAATGTGTGGGGTCAGTTCGATCATGTTCGAGGGTATTCCGACCTACCCGCAGCCCGACCGCTGGTGGAGCATTATCGAGAAATACAAGGCGACCATTTTGTACACTGCCCCGACCGCGATCCGCGCCCGGATGCGGGAAGGCGAAAAATACCCGGCGGCCCACGACCTGAGCAACTTGCGCTTGCTGGGAACGGTCGGCGAACCGATCAACCCGGAAGCCTGGATCTGGTATCGCCAGAATATTGGCCGGGCCGAATTGCCGATCATGGATACCTGGTGGCAGACCGAAACCGGTGCCCAGATGATTACGCCTACGCCGGTCCTGCCGCTCAAACCCGGTAGTGCCAGCCGCCCCTTCCCGACCATCGAGGCCGATGTGGTCGATAAAGACGGCAACAGCGTGGGTAGTACCAAAGGCGGCTTCTTGATCGTTCGCCAACCCTGGCCGAGCCAGATGCGGACCATCTACGGCGATCCCGCTCGCTACGAAAGTTATTGGAACACCATCGAAGGGGTGTACTTTGCCGGGGACGCCGCCCACAAAGACCACGATGGCTACTTCTGGATTCAGGGCCGGGTCGATGATGTAATCAAGGTTTCGGGACATCGGTTGGGTTCGATGGAAATCGAGTCGAGCATGGTCAGTCACCCGGCGGTGGCCGAGGCGGCAGCCATCGGTAAACCGGACGACATCAAAGGCGAACACGTCAAAGTGTTTATCATTTTGAAGTCGGGCTACGAAGCCAGCGACGAACTTGCCAAAGAGCTTAAACTCCACGTGCGGACCAATGTTGGGCCGGTGGCGGTACCGGACGAGTTGGAATTTGTGCCTAGTCTGCCCAAAACTCGCTCCGGCAAAATAATGCGCCGGGTGATCCGCGCCCAGGAGTTGGGCGAACCGGTCGGCGACATCAGCACCCTGGACGGCTAATAAGCCCCTCCAGGTGGGTATAAATTGAATAGATAGGATTTTGCTTCAAGGCGAGAGCGGGAATGCTGGGGTGCAACCCCGGCGCGGGGTACAACAGGGGTCTCCCCTGCATAATCTTTTTATTTTTGCTTCAACCATACCCCGGTGAGGTTGAAGCGAGAGTTCTTGTATTAATAGAAAAGACTTTTACTCTATGAATTATTTTCTGGCAAAGACCGACCCCGAAACCTATTCACTCGACGATCTGGCCCGCGACGGTCAAACCGTCTGGGACGGCGTTCGCAACGCTCAGGCCGTTATTCATATAAAAACTATGGCCCCCGGCGACCGGGTTTTGATTTATCACAGCCAGGGTGAGACCTCAATCGTCGGTCAGGCCGAGATCGTTTCGGCCCCGCGACCCGACCCGAACGAACCCAAAAGCTGGGTGGTCGATGTTAAATTTCTCGGTAAATTGGCCGAGCCGGTAACTTTGCGCGAGATCAAAAGCACCGGCCTGTTTGACGACTGGAGCCTGATCCGCATTAGCCGCCTTTCTACTATGCCGGTGCCGGAGAAATTCGTGGATTGGTTGCGCGATACCAAGAAAATAAACCTGCTTTAGCAAAATCGGCCCACACCATTCCTGGTAAATACCGGATTTCATTACTAATAGGACTTTCACTTAAGGCCAAAATAACCTTAAAGTGGGTTAGTAGGGGTCGGGTACCCCCTGGGTGCCCTGCGGGGGGTCACAGGCGGGTACCCTTTGGGTGCCCCTGTAAATCCCTTTTACTATCGCTTCCACCTCACCTGGTGAGGTGGAAGCGATAGTCCTAATTAGATTTCGTTATCAGGCGAAGGTCGGGTAAATTTATCCCTCTAGCACAATTCTAAGTCAAAATAACCACATTGCTGCTATAATATCCTCATGAGAACTGAGACTGAACCCGACCAGTCGAATATAAGTGGTTCTGCGGTTAGCTTGCCTACCGCCAGTAGCCACCCGGCGCGTTATGCGCACCTGGCAATGAACTCGCCCGGCCTGAGCCGCAGCCTGACTTACAGTGTCCCACCCGAAATGGCCGACTTTATCCGTCCCGGCCAGTTGGTCTGGGGACCGCTTGGAAAAGGCCGCGCTCAGGGCATTGTATTGTCCGTCGACGACCATGCCCCGACCGATTTTCGTCTGAGGGCACTGACCGATATTGTCGATTTGAAGCCGGTGCTGTGGCCCTACCAGCTGTCGCTCGTCGGTTGGCTGGCCGATTACTATTATTGCAGCCTGTACGAAGCGGCCAGCCTGATGCTGCCAACCGGTCTGAGCCGGGCCGCCCGGCCTACTCTGAGCCGGACCGAAGCCGGACGAGCTTTTCTGCTCTCGCCGGGGTTGGGTTCCAACGAACTCTTTTTGCTAAATTTGCTGGCCGAGCGAGAACCGGCCCGACCAACCGGAACGGCTGAACTTGCCGAAGACGGGGATGGGCCGGGCGTATTGCTGGCCGATCTGAAGAAAGTGTTCATCACCCGCCAGGGCAAGACCACCTTTGAACGAACTGTTAGAAACCTGGAAGTAAGTGGGCTGGTACGGCGCGGTTTCTTCCTGCCCCGGCCCGGTGTCCGGCCTCAACTCAAACCGTTTGTGCGGCTGGCTCCCTACCTGCTCGACCTTTCGCCGGACGACCCAGCTATCCTCAAAAAGCTCACCCGCTCGGCCCGGCAACGCCAGGTATTCGAGATTTTGCGGCGCGAAGTAGAGCCGGGTTATCTGATGCCCGCCGACGAAATCTGTTTGCTGGCGGGTACCGACCTACCGACTTTGCGGACACTGGCCGCCAAAGGTTTGCTGGAAATCGAGGAGCGGGAAGTCCGGCGCGACCCGCTAGCTAATCGCCCTCAACGCCTTCAAGCCGAAGAAGCCCCCTTCCTGACCTACCGCCAGTCGGTAGCCTGGCGGGCCTTGCTGGACGGTTTGCAACGACCGGGTGCCCAAACCTATCTTTTGCACGGCGTGACTGGCAGCGGCAAAACCGAATTATACTTGCGGGCACTGGGCCGGGCATTGAAAGAGGGCCGCCAGGCGATTGTCCTGGTGCCTGAAATCGCGCTGACTGCCCAGACCGTCGACCGCTTTGCCGCCCGTTTTCCGGGCCGGGTGGCGGTCCGGCACAGCAAACTTAGTGCCGGAGAAGCCTTTGACGAGTGGCGACGGGCGCGTGATGGGGAAGCGGACATCGTGATCGGGGCGCGTAGTGCCCTTTTTTCGCCACTCCCTCGGTTGGGCCTGATCATCATCGATGAAGAACACGAGTGGAGCTATAAACAGGATGATGCCTTTGCCGGGAACGTGCTTTACCACACCCGGACAGTCGCTCTGGAACTGGCCCGACTGACCGGGGCAAGTGTAATTTTGGGCAGCGCAACCCCCGCCGTCGAAAGCTTTTTTCAGGCCGAACAGGGTAATTACCACCTGTTAACGCTGCCGGAGCGGGTCAGTCCGCGCGAACCGGGCCGGGATGGCGCGGGGGCCGACCCTTTGCCCTTGCCGCCGGTTCAAATTGTCGATTTGCGCCAGGAACTCAAGTCCGGCAATAGCAGCATCTTTAGCCGCGATTTACGCCAGCTTATCGGCGAGACTTTTAACGCTAAACACCAGGCGATCCTGTTTCTCAACCGGCGTGGCACCGCTACGATTGTGATGTGCCGGGACTGCGGGACGGTGGTGGTCTGCGACGCTTGCGATACTCCGCTGGTTTTTCATTCCGACCTGGACCGCCTGATCTGCCATCGCTGCGGCCAACGCTGGGTGAACCCGACCCAGTGTCCTAACCCGGAGTGTAACAGCGAACGTATCCGGCATATGGGAGCCGGAACCAAACGGGTCGAGGACGAACTGCAAAAACTGTTTCCCCGCGCGCGAGTAATGCGCTGGGACCAGGATACCGTAGCCGAGGGTGGCCGCGACAGTTATCAGGTATTGTACGACCGGATGGCTAACCACGAAGCCGATTTGCTGGTCGGTACCCAGATGATCGCCAAAGGGTTGGATTTGCCGTTGGTATCGCTGGTCGGGGTAGTGACCGCCGATACCGGTTTGTATTTGCCGGATTTCCGGGCTACCGAGCGCACTTTTCAGATATTAACCCAGGTGGTGGGCCGGGCCGGACGGCGTAGTGGGTCAGGTCGGGCCATAATGCAAAGCTATACTCCCGATCACTATGTAATCCAGGCTGCCGCCCACCACGATTACGCCAGCTTCTACCAGCAAGAGATCGCCTTCCGCTACGAGCATGGCTATCCGCCATTTTCCCGGTTGATCAAGTTTGTCTACAGTCACAAAGATGAGGGACGCAGCCGAGTTGAGGCGGAAAAGTTGGCCCGCGATTTGCAGTTGCAATTTGAGGAGGCCGGGATCGACCTGGAGGCCGGTATCTATGATTTTATCGGTCCGGCCCCGGCTTTTGCTCACAAATCGCACGGAATGTATCGTTATCAGTTCCTGTTACGTATATATGAGGTAGGCCCGGACGACCCGCAGCGCGAAGCCAGCCGGGTGATCCGAAAAATCATCGCCCGTGAGCGTCACCACTGGCACGGCTGGTCGGTAGATGTTGACCCACAAAGCGTCCTGTAGTACAATATTCAAACAGCCGGTTAGAAATTTAGCGAGAACCTTTGCCAGTCAAGCCTGTTTTTCACGGCCACATTAAGAAGAAACATATAAAAGAAAGTTTTATTTAAATGGCACTCTTAACAATATTAACTGATGATAACCCGCGTTTGCGGCTGAAATCTCAAAAAGTTACCAAATTTGATAAAGGCTTGCGCGACCTGGCGACTAATATGCTTGAGTCGATGGACAACGCGAACGGTATTGGTCTGGCGGCCCCGCAGGTCGGCTTTTTGCAACGCCTGATCGTGATCGATATACCGGCAGACCTCGAATACGATGGCAGCGAACCGGCCCACGCCGTGATCGTAAACCCGGAGATTATCAAATGTAGCGGTGAGCAAATCGGCGAAGAAGGCTGTCTGAGCGTTCCCGGCTGGTATGGCGATGTCAAACGCTTCGACTTCATCACGGTGCGCGGTCAGGATATTAGCGGCAAACCGCTGCGGATCAAAGCCGAGGGTTTGTTCTCCCGCTGTTTACAGCACGAAATCGACCACCTGGATGGTATTTTATTCACCGATAAAGTAGTCGATGCGGCAACCCTGCACAAGGTTAATCAGAACCAGAATAGCAAAGAAGCCGCCGCGCAGCACGTCAATGGCGCAATCAAAGCTAAGGAGCTGATTAAAGCCTAGTTCTTTGTACTCCTAATTTAACAAAAGCCCGGTTGCTCAATAGCAGCCGGCTTTTTGATGCCGTCTTATGAAAATTCATTGCCAAAGCTATACAGGTATGATAGCATTATCCTACAAATTAGGAACGTTTTAAATTGAATTATACAAGCGTTAGTAAAAGCGTTAGAGGACATAGCATAGAATGGCCGGGGCAATCATTTTAGCCGGTGGGCAGAGTTCACGTATGGGAGTGGATAAGTCTCTGTTGCGTCTGACCTCCGGTGGTCCTAGCCTGATTGAAATGGTATTAACAGCCGTCCGGCCACTGGTTAGCCAGATTATTATCAGTACCAATCGACCGGAAGCCTATAGCTGGTTGAATTTGCCGGTAGTCCGAGATAACTCCGCCTATGCCAGGTTAGGCCCGCTGGCCGGAGTGGAAGCCGGGTTGCAGGAAATCACTACCGATCCGGTGATAGTGGTGGCCTGCGATATGCCATCTATAAAGTCAGAGGTGCTGGCCTATCTGCTGGGACAGGCCCAAGATTATCAGGCAGTGGTCCCGTTAAATCTAGCCGGTTTGGTGCAACCTTTATGCGCTGTCTATAACCGGTCGTGTCTAGCTGATCTCCGCTTCTGCCTGGAAGCCGGGACCCTCAGAATGACCGACTGGCTGGCCCGGCTACGGGTGTGCTATGTGCCAGCTCAACAACTAACTCAGTTTGATCCCGACCTGAGTTCCTTTAATAACCTAAATACCCCTCAGGACCTGAGGCAGTTTGAACCAGGAGTTTGAACCAGATGGAAAGCTTGATCCCGAATAATAACCAGGAATTATTAACGAACTTGCAAACGGTGAGCAAAGAATTAATCGACGAAGTTACTGAGATACCCGCCGAGGAAGCCGCCCTGATGCCGGTGGCCGGGGAGTGGAGCGTGCTGGAAATTATGTGCAACCTGCGCGACACCGAGCAAATCTGGAATGAGCGTCTTAACCAGATGATTGAGGATGACGAACCTTTTTTTGAAGGGCTGAAACCGGACGAACTGGCCGACCACAACGATTATAAACACGCCAATTGGGAACAGGCCCGGCTGAGTTTTGAAACTGCCCGCAATACCAACATCGAGATTTTGCAAAAACTTTCGCCTATCGATTGGTTAAACGGAGCTATTCACCAGGATCGCGGACATCTTACGATCAGTCAGGTAGCTGAATTGTTGCTAACCACCACCCAGAGTGGCCTGGAGCAAATTCGACACGTGCGCTGGCTGGCAAAATAAGCGGCAATTATTTTCAGTCACAGGAGGTCTCAAATGCGCATACCAACCACCAACAGTCTGATCGACTGGATCGGCGTCGCCACCGAAGATATGGCCGATGCGGTAGCCCGTTTAAATAATGATCTCGATAAACGGGACACCGACCCACATTGGGAACGCAAAGCCTGGCACAATAGCCTGAATATCCTGAGTTTACGTCGCTGGGCCTTTTTGTTACCGGGCGGGGGCGCGTTGCGTGGGGGCCGCCAACCTTCGATCATTCCACCGGCTACGCGCGGCAACCGGACCGAGGTGCCGGTGGTTGAAGTGGCTGCTAATGTGCCTGCTGCTCAGGTAAGGCCAGTTAGATAGAATTCGCTTCTGGGCCAGGCTAGACTCTGAATGAAGAGCGACTGGTCAGGTAAGTCCAGGCCAGACCGTAGCCGATGAAAACCACCGACCCGGCCAGGGCCAGCGCGACCGGGCTGGCATGGAGTTCCAGGGCGATACTCCATGTCAGCGTGGATATGCTGTTGGTCAGGGTTGAGAGGCCCAAATCAATCGCAAAAACCCGGCCCCGGTATTCATCGGGGACTTTTTGCTGCAAGAGAATCGAAGAGCCAACCCAGGTTATTCCACCACCGGAGTGGGCTAACACCAGCGCGAAAACCGCTAACCCCAGACCAATCCCGGCGGAGAAGCCAAAGAGCATATAACCGCCACCCTGAACCACAAAAGCTATCGCTATCGCCAGCCGCAAGCGTTCCGGGCGATTGCCGACCAGCGGTTGGATCAGGAGCGGTCCGGCCAGCGCACCCAAACCACGTCCAGCGTACAGCCAGCCAATACCACTGTCACCGGCCTTGAATATTTGCTGTCCAAAGACGGTCAGCAAGACCAGCACGCCACCGGCCAAGCCCCAACCGGATTTGCACCCAACCAGACCCATGATAGGCTGGTGCAACTTCAAATAGGTCAGTCCGGCCTGGAAATCACCCCAGGTAGAATACTGAACCTTTTTAGCCGGTTTGTGGTCGACTTTGATTTGCCAGATCAGGAAATTTGACAGGATAAACGAGGCGGCGTTGATAAGAAAAACCACTTCACGCCCGAACTGGGCCGAAACCAGCCCACCCAGCGCACTCCCGACCATTACCATTATGCCCCAGGTCGAACTGCTCAGGGTACTGGCCGGGTAGAGTTCGTCATCGTTAACAATATTGGGGACAATAGCGTTGGAGGCCGGGTTAAAGAAAGCGGCGGTACTACTGAGCAGGGCACTACCGGCATAGAGCAACCAGACGGTGGAAGCGTCGTGAACCAGTAAAAAGGTCAGGGCCGCTCCAGCCCCGGCCAGATTAGCCAACAGCATTACGGTTTTGCGACTGTAGCGGTCGACGATAGGCCCGGCTACCGGGATCAACAGAAAGTAAGGCAAACCGGTCGCCAGCAACACCATCCCCGCCGCGAAGCCGCTACCGGTCAACTGGAGGGCCAGACCCAGCAGAGCCACATTGTTGAACCAGTCGCCCGCCGCCGATATTAACTGACCAAACCACAGGTTGCGGAAATTAGCATTAGTCTTGACCAGTTCCACATAGCCGACCGGTCGGGCTTTCCGGTTTTCCGGTTCTACCGGTACCGTATTCTCGACCGGCTTATCCGAACTGATTTTCATTGGACAGATGCAATTCTATTTAGACCGGGCTGAGATAGCTCTATCACCTATAATTACTGCCGATTCGGACCC
Source organism: Chloroflexia bacterium (assembly GCA_038322625.1). Classification (GTDB taxonomy): domain Bacteria; phylum Chloroflexota; class Chloroflexia; order Chloroheliales; family Chloroheliaceae; genus 54-19. Next base: position 22,417 of record JBBQGA010000048.1, on the reverse strand, counting down.
TTCGGAGGGTCGTCGTCGCGGTCGCGCCGCAAATTCAACTGTTTTTCCAGTTCCTGAATTAAAAGCTGCGCGTTGGGCAATTCGTTATCTTCTGGATTTGGACTGCGGCGTGGAATATCCATTTCGTCCAGGCTATCCTCATCATCGTCGTCGTCATCGTCCAGGTCGTCATCGTTGTCATAGTGTTCTTCCAGGTCGCGCACAAAGGCCGCCACATCCTCCTGGTTGCCTACGGCTTCGGAAACTTTCGCCTCAAAGCTCATTCCGAGGCTCTGAACGACATCCAGTTCAAGGTTCAATTTCCAACCTTCATTGAGTACGCTTAACAGGCGGCTGGTAACTTTCCAGTTCGGGCTGGCCGACAAATAACTGGGGGCGGCCCCCCACAATGAACCGTATTTCAGGCCCTCTTGCTGGCAGCGAGCGGTTAGCAGCCCGACCATGCCGGTAGGGCCTTCGTAGCGGGAGGAGGTCGCCCCAAAAGCCCGCAACCGGCTTTCGATTTCAGGGTCGGAGCTATAGCCGGTCAGCGGCACCGGGCGAGTATGGGGTACCGGGGCCAGCAGCGAACCGACCAGAATTACTTCACTGACATTACAGCGTTTGCAAATGTCAAAGAACACATCGCTAAAAGTTCGCCATTTCAGGTCCGGCTCGACCCCGACCAGGGTTATTAGCGAGCGGTTTTGCCCGGCAAATTCCGGCAAAAAAGAGAACTGATTGGTGGGCCATACGATCTCGCGCTGCCCGCCGTCCGCCTCACTTTTCAGGCGCGTCATAGGGCGGGTATCGGTAAAAACATAAAAATCTTCCGGGTCAATCGTAGCAAATGGCTCGGTTAGCAAACGTTCACTCAGGTGGCCTACTGCCGTAGTCGCTGCATCCGCCGCATCATTCCAGCCGGAAAACGAAGCAATTAATAAAGTATCGTATAATCGAGGCCAATCCGACACTCGGATTACATCCGCCATATTTTGATAAATCCCCTCTTCACCTAGCGTATCTTATAATTTTACCTGTATAGTTTAACATATTCTGGAAGAAATAGGGTTTTTAGAGCTTTGCGGCAATAAATCCGGCCAGCCCATTCAGGCTTCCGGCTCCTTAAAATAATGGTATAATCAGGAAGTAATAAGTGTAAAATGTCTGCATTGATAGCGCAGTAACTTCAGCCCAGAGGACAGTGATATGGGAGCGATGGACCGGTTTGAGGGATTGGTTGAAGGAGTGGTAGAAGGCTCGGTCAACCGGTTATTTAAAAGTAAATTAAGCCTGGCCGAAATCCAAAAACGGCTAGAACGTATAATGGAAGAACGGCGAGAAGTAGCGGTCGGTAAAGCCTACGTACCAAACCGGTATGAAGTGTTCTTAAACCCGGAAGATTTTCAAACCCTGACTACTGAAGCCTTACCCAAAGCCCAGGCCGAGCGCAGCCTAACCGACCACGTTTTGAATTATGCCGGGCAACGCAATTTTGTCTTTGGCGGTGGTCGCCCGCGCGTCTGGTTGACTTCCAGTGAAGCGGTGCGCCGCCGCAGTCTGACCATCAAAGCCTATACCGTCGATCCTAACCAGGCTCGCGCGGCCCAACTGCCAGCCTCCAACCTCGTCGACAATCCCGCCAATCCGGCCACCGGCCATCTGCCGGAAGGTACCGCCGTAATGAACCTGGGTGCTTTGCCGCTGACCGGCCAACAACGCTCAATTTCTGGCGCGGTCGCCCGGCCCCAGGCCAGCCTGTTGGTGTTGGAATATCCCAACGACCACCCCTCCAAGCTGATCCGCTTTAACAAAGATGTGACCATAGGCCGGGGTCTCGATAACGATATTGTCTTTCACGATGATACCCGTGTATCGCGCCATCACGCCCGGATCGAGTTCAAATATGGGCAATTCCTGTTCTTCGACCTGAATAGTACCAACGGCTCATTGGTCAACAACCGGCCCTTGACCCAGATCGTACTGACTCCCGGCGACCGTATTTCGCTGGGAGGCCTGGACCTGATGTTCCAGGTTTAGCCGGATATTTTTAGCTTTCACGAGGTGATAGTGACCGACAATACCCCCTTCGACCTGTTTATCCTGGTGCTACGGATCGCGCTGGTCTTTCTGCTCTACTTTTTTATTTTCCTGGTGGTGCGCACCATCACCCGCGAATTTAATACCACCGCCCGGCGTAGCCGGGTAGCCTCGCCCGACCAGGTATATGAACCGGAGGATTACCGCCAGCCTGCCAGTGTGTCGGGTGGCGTAACCGGTCGCCTGGTAGTAGCCGAAATCGGCAATGCCACGACCGTCCAGCCGGGTTTGATCTTCGAGCTGGGACCTATCATGCCCATCGGGCGGCGCGGCAACAATGCGATTATTCTGGATGACGATTTTGTTTCCAGCGAACACGCTTTGCTGGCCTGGCGCGATAATCGCTGGTGGTTAAGCGATGTCGCCAGCACCAACGGCACGACCTTGAACGGGCAACCGGTGACCCGACCCTTGCCGGTTAACTGGGGAGACCTTATCGGGGTAGGTCGAGTCCGGTTGCGTTTGGAACCTTAAAAAGCGGTGGCATAATAATTGTATATTATGAGCACAGAACGTAAATCATTTTCACAGTACCAATTCACAGTACCAATGAGTTATTTGATTTTAGTTAAGTTTATGCTAAACTGCGATCAACATATACCGATGCCTGACTTCTGGAATAATCCAATATATAATTAAGCGATCAAGAAGGTATTTTAAGTAATAATGCAGACTGAACAGCAACAAAGCACCGTAAGCACCCCTGAAAACTCCAAAATCCCCCGAAACCCTGGTCGTCGCTGGCCCCTATGGGCCGGAATAGGTGTAATAGCCGCTTTGCTCGTAGCGATCCTGGGCTTTTTCGGTCTAAACGCGGCCCTGGATGGTCAGTATTCCGGCAAAATCGAGCCGGGCGTTAGTATAAGCGGGGTATATGTTGGCGAAATGACCCGCGATCAGGCCAAAACCGCCGTTCTAAAGCAACTGGCCGGTTATACTCAAAAGCCGGTCGTCTTGAGTTTCAAAGACCAAACCTGGCAACCTCCCCTGGACGAGTTGGGCATTTCGATTAACCTGGAAGCCAGTCTTGATAAAGCCTTGAATATCGGGCATGACGGTGGTTTTTTTAAGGATGCTCGCCTCTTTAAGCTTATTTCTCCTCAATCCCAGAACCTGCCAATTGAAGTGCAACTCGACGAAAGTAAGTTACACGGCTTTTTGGATACTATCTCCAATCGTATTCGCAAAGATACGGTTGAGCCGGAAATTAAGCTCGACCCCGAAGGCAAACTGGTTGTCACAGAAGGCAAAGAAGGCTTTAATGTCGACTTTGAGGCCACCTACCAGGCTCTTAAAACCTCCCTCAGTGGCATGACACCCAGCGACGAAAATTTACTGAAGGTCTCGAATGTACCGCCGGTCATCACGCCGCAGGAAGTAACCGAGCTTCAGACCAGCCTGATGCCTTTGCTTACCGGCCCGGTTACGCTCACTTTTCAGGATAAAACCTGGAACTTTAGCCTCAAGCAAATCGCCGAGCAAATAAAAATTACTCGCAATAACGATCCAAAGGCCGCTCATCATCTTGGCTATACTCTTAATACCGATTATTTTCAGAAATTCGTAACCGGGCTGGCAAAAGAAATTAACCAGGACCCGAAAGATGCCGAGCCGGGTTTCAAAGATGGTCAGGTAGTGTTTGTAAAAGCCAGCCAGGACGGACGCTTATTGTCGGTAGGCCGGACGATGGACAACTTGAACCAGGCTCTGCTTGCTACCGAGCCGGAAAAACGTAAGACCAGCCTGTGGGTAGACGTTAAGGAACCTAGCCTGTCTTCCAGTCATCCCGAAAAACTTGGCAATTTTGATGTCCTCGGCGAGGGAGTATCCTCTTTTAGCGGTTCGGCTTATGAACGCTCGACCAATATCAAGGTGGGTGCCAGTTACCTCACTCAGACTTTGATCAAGCCTCATTCGGTCTTTTCGTTCCTCGATTCGGTAGGCGAAATCAGCCCGAAACGAGGGTATGTCAAAGGTTACGCTATCGTAGCCGATCAGACCGTGCCGGACGTTGGCGGGGGTATCTGTCAGGTTTCGACCACCACCTTCCGGGCCGCTTTCTGGGCCGGGCTACCTATCGTCGAGCGCAACCCGCACGCCTACCGGGTAAGCTGGTATGAAGAAATGGACGAACCGGTCGGTTTTGATGCGGCGGTTTACCAGCCAGGGGTCGACTTCAAGTTTGAAAACCCGACTGACTATTATATGGCGGTGGTGGCCTTCCCCTCCAACGGCAGGCTTTACGTGCGTATCCTGGGCAATAAAGTACCCGGCCAGAAGGTTGAGATGGTGCCCGGCCCGATCACCAATGTGACCAATCCGCCGCCGGACAAAATGGAGGTTGACCCTACCCTTTCGCCCGGTCAGCGCAAACAGGTCGACTCGGCCCACAAGGGGTTGAATACCAATATCACTCGCGTGATCAAGGTCGATGGCAAAGAAACCCAGCGTGACGTTTATTATACCCGGTTTGCAGCCTGGCCCAATATCTTCAAAGTTGGCCCAGAGAAGAAGCCCGTTCCGACTACCCCGGCGGGAACCATTCCGGCCAACGGTACGACCGGTTCTACCAGTGCTTTAACGCCAGGTGCGACTACGCCCGCTCCCAGCACGCCAGGAGCTACAACCACTACACCTGCACCAAAGCCAACTCAGCCTCCCGCAACCCCCATACCTACCAACAAACCTTAACTCCTCTTAATTTTGCTTCAACCTAATTCGTGAGGTTGAAGCAAAAGTCATAAATACGTCTAAATACGCCAGAAAATCATCCTATCGGGTGATTTTTTTTGATTAAAAAATAGATACAATGCAACTGTACCGAAAAGAGCGGCTGAAAATTCAGCAAGAAGAAATAATTAATCCTACTATAGATCCACTTCACTCAATATCAACCAAAGCGACCGGGCTAACCCACTGGTCGCTTTTTTTTGCAAAAAATTCGACCAGACTTAAACAATTGTGCTTGTAATAGCTTCAATCAGAGCGTGGGCGGCCCTGGAAATAGTCCCGGCGCGGCGTTGCACCAGGCCAAATATATACTCCTGGCTAAGATCGGCGACCGGTCTTACCGCCAGTTCAACATTGACCTGACCGGGCCGGATCAGGGCCGTCGGCATAAAAGTAATTCCAACCCCCTGCTTTACAAATTCTTTTAACGCCTCGATAGAATCTATTTCGACCACCGGCTGTAGGTTAAAACCGCGCTGGCGGTAGATTGTTTCCAGAATGCGCCGCATACCAAACCCTTCGCCTAAAATCGCCAGCGGCTCGGCGCGTAAATCTTCCAGAAGAAGCGGTCCCTTCGAGGTCTTGAGATGGTAATTCATAGCGGTAATCAGTTGGATCGGCTGCCGGATAATCTCGCGCACGCTGACCAGTTGTGATTCGGGGGGTGGGTCAAAAATCAAGCCAAAATCCAGACTGCCCTGCTCGACCATTCGCATCAGGTCGTCCGCTCCGCCCACTTTCACCTTGAGCCGTATGAAAGGATGCCGCCGCGAAAAGTCGGCAAAGATCGGCGGCAGATAGGCGGTCGCCAGGGCTTCGATACAACCCAGCGTAATTGTACCGCGCTCACCGGCTTCCAGTTCCACCAGAGCCTCCTGGCCTTTTTGCAGATGCTCCAGGGCTTGCCGGGCGTAAAGAGCAAATTCTTCGCCTGCCGTAGTCAAAGATACCCGCCGCTCGATCCGCCGGAAAAGCTCAACACCCAGTTCGCTTTCGAGGGCGGCAATCTGGCGGCTCAGGGCTGATTGAGCAATTAAACAAAGGTCTGCCGCCTTACGAAAATTCTGGGTCTGGGCGGCGGCTAGAAAATAGTGCAATTGTCGAATTTCCATAAGTGCCCTTTTGTAGAACTACCCTTTTTAATGATGCCTTTTTTGCATCAACTTTTTATAAAACAAGTGTTAGACATATCAATAAAAGCCAATTATACTTGGTATTGTAAATAGTATTGTAACTACTCACCAAACTACTGTACAGGATTGAAGCAGGGGTAATACAGGCGGGTACCCTCTGGGTGCCCCTGTAAATACTCTTTTCTTCTTCTTTTCCCCGTCCACTGGTGGCCCTGGGGAGGGGTCAGGGGTGGAGACTGATTAGTTACAATATTTGTTGAAATAGATAGACCGATACATAGCCGCTTCAACCCGTCAGGGCTTGGCTGAATCTGGGGGATAGGGAAATATCATTATGGCAGTGACAACGGAACAGGCAATCAGTCAGGATAAAAAGCCGATCAAGCTATTTCATTATGGGCTTTTGCTGGCGGTCATGTTGAGCTGGGGGGTGGCTTTTGTCGGGATGAAGCAAATGGTCAAGGACGCTCCACCTTTCCAGGCCGGCGGCTTGCGCTTCTTTGTCGCCTCGCTGCCGCTGCTGATTTTTGCCTTGCGGCCCAGCCGTTTCAAGAAACTCACTCGCACCGACTTCAAGAAATTCCTTGTTCTGGGTCTTTTGCAGACTACCCTCTTATTCGGGATTAATTTTACCGCCCTGCAATTTGTACCCGCCGGAATAACCTCGATCATCATCAATACGCACCCATTCTTTGTAGCGATCCTGGCCCACCTTTTTCTTAAAGGCGACCGCCTGAACCGTCAGAAAATTCTAGGACTGGTGATCGGGTTTAGTGGCGTAATGTTTCTGGTGCTGGTCGGCAAAAGTTTTGGTGAATTAGCCTTCTACTGGCCGATCATTTTGCTGGGTTCGGCGGTTGTATGGGGTACCGGTTCAGTGTTGACCAAAAAATTTGAAATTCGTGACCCGATGAGCCTGACCGCTTTTCAAAACCTGTTTGGTTCGCTGCCGTTATTGATAATTGGTTTTGGCTTTGAAAGTAAGCCGATCAACTGGAACTGGTCCTTTACGCTATGGCTGATTTATTGTGCCTTTGTGGCTTCCAGCTTTGCCTGGTGGGCCTGGGCCTTCCTGTTGCAAACCTATACCGCCAGCCGGGTCAGTGTATTTGCTTTTCTGGTGCCGGTCTTTGGAGTTCTGAGCGGGGTCATTTTGCTAAACGAAAGTCTAACCTTCAATATGCTGGTAGGCGGCTCGCTGGTGGCCCTGGGTATCGTAGTGGTCAATTTCAGACGGCAGACTCGGTCGAAAGCGGTCGAAAGTTTGAAGCCTGATATTGTAAAACCTGGCCTGAAAAGCCAGGTCGTCTCCGAAAATTAAAAAAAGCGGGCTGTTTTTACAGGGTAGCCCGCTTTTTTGTCGCCGTGCAGCTAACTTATAACCAGTTTCCAACCGGTCATTTCTTCAAAATGCGTCATTAAACTCATTAGCTCGGTTCCTTTGTTCGCCCCCTCTTCCAATTTCAAGGTAACTTCCTGGCGGTCCCGATGTACTCCGAATTTTTTAACCTGTAACGATCCGTTGTCACTCAGAAGCTGATCAAGGGTACTCCGCAGGGCTTGCTGGTGCGGTTCCGGGTTGATCGTAAGCGGCCAGCCTAATCTGGTTTGGAGCGATTGGATCAACGCCCGGTAGCGTTCACCAGCCTGGGACGTAACAAAACTCAGCTCGATATATTGGCCTGCCGGGCCATTTTTCAAGCTTCGACGCAGCAAGCGCGCCCCAGCGTTATAAAATTCCCGATCCAGCAGCGCGAAAGCACTATTTATTTCAGTGCGAGGACTGCTTTGAACCTGCTCAGAGCTAATATCCGGGGCCGCAACAACCGGCTGGCCGGGCCGCAACAGCTTGAGAGTATAACCGGTCAGGTCGAGATAATTTTGCTCAAGGGTCGCGGGTTCCACCGCCGACTCCGCCTCACCCTGATAGGCTAGCTCGGCCTGTACTTCTTTTTTCTCACGAAAAATTGCCGGAGTTTTGCTCACCGAGTAGCCCACCGGCAACAACTTGCCCAACGCCGCCGCCAGGGCTTCCTGGTGGGCTTGCTCGTTAAGGCTAACCGTCCAGCCGGTACGTGTAGCGATTTCCTCGATCTGGGCGGCATATTTTGATTGGGCTGTATCCGGGAAGTGAAAATACAAAATCAAGCGTTGCCGGGTCAGGTCGGCCCCCCTTTTGTACAAACCGGCCTGGTTTGCGAATTGTGGTCCAAACACGGTATCGACCATTTGCAAGGCGGCATTCTGGTTGAGGGGCAATTCAGCGGACCGGGTTTCGCGGCTGGCGGTCGAACCGGTTTTTATCAGCCGGTAGAGAAAAGGGCGGCGGTTATCGGGCATAAAGCCGCTAGCCTTCTGATTGAGCAAGCCCCGTAGGTTGGTATATTCGTCTGGACTTAACTCGGCTTCCGGTTGGCCGTGCAAGGCCAGCCACATCTGCGCCACTTCCTGAACCGTCAGCGTCCGGCTAAAAGCCGCTTTATCACCCCATCGCTCGATCATTAGGTCACGTACCGCCCCTAACTCGACCGGCTCGGTGGGCAATACTTCGCCGGTCGGGGTTGGCAAGCTGACCGGTTGGGCCGCTTCCGGTGGGCGGCGTTTGGCTTTGCGAGCGGCAAAATTTAGCTCATCGGCAGCCCTCGGCAGATATATACGGCGGTCGCGGCTTTGCATCAACAAATCGCTAAGAGCTTCCCGCGCCCCACCGGCCCCGTGTACCAGCACCGTTTCCTGGGGGTTCAGCCCCTCGATCAGCGAGGCTATCTCACCGGCATCGACGTGGGCCGATAAACTATATTTCCCCACATGACACTGGACAATTACCGGGTCGCCGTCCAGGTTCAACACTCGCTCCGCCGGGTTGGTGGCTTCGGCCAGGGCCAGCAAAGCCCGACCGGGGCTTTCTTCGTCCTGATAACCGGTGATAAAGATGGCACTCCGCGCTTCTCGTGCCAGATAACGCGCATAAAAGGCACTTGGCCCGCCCGACAACATCCCACTGGAGGCCACAATACAACCCGGCGTACCGCTTTCGGCCAGCTTCTGGCGTTCTTCCGGGGTGTTGATCGCAATAAAGTCGGCATTTTTACCGGCGGCGGCGGTCGTGCCAAAAAAGGGGTTGCCCTGCTTTAATATCTGGCGGCGAATGGCGGTTGCCAAGTCATAAGGATGCTGAGTATATACTCCGCAGACCGACCGGACCATCCCATCGACCCAGACCGGGAAAGGGGCGACCGATTTACGCGACATCGCCGAGGCCAATATCAGCAAAATTTCCTGGGCGCGACCAACCGCAAAAGCCGGGATCAACACCCGACCGCCATTTTCGACCACATTGGCGACCGTTTCCACCAGCCGTCTTTCCTCGGTCGCCCGGTTGGCGTGCAAACGGTTGCCGTAGGTACTTTCGACCATCACAACCTGGGGCCGGAAGCGTTTATCAATCGATACGGGCGGCAACATCCCCCCGACCGTCAGTTGGGGTGTTACGCTAATATCGCCGGAGATAAAGACGCTTTCACCGTCGGCACTCTGGATACCGATACAGGCCGCCCCCAAAATATGCCCCGCCGGGAAAAAGGTCGCCGCCAGATCGCCGCCGAACAACTTGATGGTCTGGCCTAACTGCACCGATTGCATCCGGCTAAACAGACTATTGACCAGTTCCCGGTTATAAAGCGGGATTTCCCGGTCGACCTCGTAGCGGTTTTTCATTATATTCAGGGCATCGTTGAACAACACATTGACAATCGCCTGAGTGCCGGGGGTAGCCCAGACCGGTATATTTGGAAAGGAACGGTGGACCACCGGCAAAGCCCCGGTGTGATCGGTGTGAGCGTGCGTTACCAGAATCGCTTCGATGCCGCCAAAATCGTTGATCCGGCCCAGGTCGGGTAACGAATCGGGTTGACCGATCCGAATTCCGGCATCGACCAGAATTTTGTGGCTGCCAATTTCCAGGAGTGTACAGGTAGCCCCAACCTCCTCGGCACCACCCAGGGGTATCAATTTCAAAGTGTTCCCAATCTGTTTCTTTTCTAAGCCTTTTTCCTAGTCCTCTAACGAAGGTATTTTATACCGGACAAACTAAGATAGCAAATGAGAGGAGGAATTGTATAACGGTAATCGGTGGTTAGAAATGTGCAATGAAGTATTCGAGGAGTTTCAAAACTCTTTTAAGTTTGAACGTGGTCTATTTAGTAAACACAGGTTTCAGGTCATATGTCTGCCCGAACACGCTTGATAATCAGTCTGGTAGCCGGTTTTGATGCCGGGTTGCTGGTGCTGGTACTGCTCTTAATATTTAATCCCGGCGGATTGCTGGCCGGTAATGTTACCCGACCGGGTGAGAACAATATCCGGTTGGCTCAAAATTTAACCAATCCAACCCCGGTGTTTGAACCGGATAACGGACCATCTTTGGCGTTTACTTCGCCGGTCGGTGGGAAAATCAGCCCGTTGAGGACCAGTCCGTTGAGTGGCCCGATCCCAACCCCCCGTCCGGCTAGCAGCTCACAACCAGTTGCGCCGCCCTCGTTGGGCATTATTCCGGCCCGGCTGAAAATACCGCGTTTGGGGATTGAGGCTAAAATCGAACAGGTTGGCCTGGATAAGCAAGGTCGGCCCGATGTCCCGCGCGATTACTCGAATGCCGCCTGGCTGAAAGTTAGCTCGAAACCGGGCGAGATCGGTAACGCGGTTATCGACGGTCATCTGGATAGCCCGACTGCCCCGGCTATCTTTTTCAACCTCAAGGACCTGAAGGTAGGCGAACGGGTTTACGTGCTGGATGCTGCCGGGCAGCAGCGGGTTTTTGAAGTGGTAGAAACTGCCGTTTATCCTTATGACCAGGCTCCCCTCGACCGGATTTTTGGCGATAGCACCGAGGCGCGGCTCAATCTGATTACCTGTACCGGTGCCTTCAACTATTCGACCGAGAATTACGACCGGCGATTTGTCGCCTATACCCGGTTGGTTAATTAACTTTAGAACCAGGTATTTAGCTTGAGTTTAATTAAATCTGGCGTTAGTCACATATGTTGCGGTGTTTGACCGGGCAGGGTCGGCGTAACCCGCAGTAGACAACGTAAATCAGAAGTAACTACTCAGACCCCTCCACAGGGCGGGGAAAAGAAGAAGGAGGAGAGTTTTACAGGGGCACCCAGAGGGTACCCGCCTGTATGACCCCTGCTTCGATCCTCTACTGAGGTTTGGTGAGTAGTTACAATCAGAAAATATAAATTTGTGAATCAGGAGAAGAATTAATGACTACTAACAACCGGCCACACAATCCATTGGCAGCCACTCTGGCGGTTTTTTGGGTTGTAATGCTGCTGGCGTTTGGCATAGGAAGTTTTTTTGGCGAAGTAAGTCCGAGTTATGCCCAGACTGATACAACCCCGACGACCGGTACAACTACTCCGGCCTCTACAACTGCTACCAATACTACATCGATCTCAAATACGACGACCATAATTACGGCTACTACCCCGGTAAACAGTACTAATGGTGCTACAGCCGGTGGCACAATAAATGTTTTTTGTCTGAACTTTCAAAAGACTTTCCCGACCGGCCAGACGATCAAGGCCCAGGGTCTGGCAAATGCTCAGGTCCGGGGGGTGCTGGCTTACGCTCTGAACAAAGGTTATATAACCACCCAGCCTTATCAGGTGCAACTGGCAATTTATGCTTTGCAGGACAACCTGCCTTTTCACGATTTCCGCAACGAGGGTACTCAGATTGCCCAGGAAATTATGGCTAATGCCGGGGCGGTGCCTTCGACCGGGGACGGCAATGTTCTCAGTAGCCTGACCATTACCAACATCAAACCGGCCAGTGCCGACCAATTTTATGGTAGCGGTGAAATCCAGGGTAGTACAATACCCCAAAATTTGCCGGTCGGCTTTCTGTTACCGGCTTCGGCGGCCAATTTCCAGAACCTGGTAGCAGTGGTAGTTCCGGCGACCCCGGTTAGTAGTGCCACTCCCGGCCAGGCGGTGCCCACGCCGGCCCCGGTGATCACTACCGCTCCTTTTCCTACGGCAGTTCCGCAGCCAACCCCGGCCCAAACTGTCCTCGGCGTATCGTCATTACCGGCTACCGGGGCGGGTGGTAGCAGCGAACCCGATAATGGTGGCTGGCTCTTTAGCCTGGGTCTGGTAATGGTAGTCATTAGTCTGGGCTTTGGGTTTACTTACTACGGACTGGGACGTAAGCGGCTATAACTTCCGGCCTCCGCTGGGAACTATTTCTACATCATTATAAAAATTGCGCCCGGCGGCGCAATTTTTATTGCCTCATGACTACTCTTTAGAACTCAAAAGCAAATTCGCCGCGAAATATGTGAATAGGAAACTTTTCAAACATTAGATTCGTATTAAAAATGGAAAATAAATATGCTATACTTGAAATTACCTTTTCAGTATTCAACATAAACATTTTTCGTGATCCAGCTTTAAACGTTCTGAGCTATAGATTTGCGGGACTTATGTGCAACCCACAGTACCTTTCCTCTCTGATTTATTTGGTATAGGGTATAAAAGACAGGAGTTAAACTCAGATGTCTCTTAAGATTGAAAATATTAGCAAAGCTTTTGCAAATGTCCAGGCAGTGCGGGGCCTTTCGATGGAAGTGCAGCAAGGCGAGATTTTTGGTTTTTTGGGTCCAAACGGGGCCGGAAAAACTACGACCATCCGGCAAATATTGGATATTATCCGGCCTGATACCGGCCAGATTACCTGGAATGGCGTACCGGTGAGCGAAATCCCGCGCCAGGCCTGGGGCTATCTACCGGAGGAACGCGGTCTCTACCCAAAAATGACCGTCGAGGATCAACTTTTTTTCCTGGCCCAACTTTATGGTATGCCAAAAAAACAGGTGGGCAAAGAGTTGGACCAGTGGCTACAACGCTTTCAGATCGAAGTCAATCGCAAGAAGCGGATCGAGGAGTTGTCGAAAGGCAATCAGCAAAAGGTTCAGTTCCTGGCGGCAGTCCTACACGACCCGGAAATTTTGATTATGGACGAGCCGTTTACCGGTCTCGACCCGGTGAACGTCAATTTACTCAAAGAAGCTTTTCTGGAGCTGCACCGGCGAGGTAAAACGATTATTTTCTCCACACATCAGATGGAAACCGTCGAGGAGCTTTGCCAGAATTTAGTAATCATCAACAAGGGACAGATCGTAGTAGGCGGTAATTTGCGTGAAATCAAGCGCAGTACCGGCAAAATGGTGGTGAGATTGGCGTTGGATAACGACCCGGAACTTTTGTGGCTGGACCGTATTCCAGGGGTAACGATTACCAAACGCCGCCAGGATTATGTTGAGATGAACCTGGCTCCCGATGTTACGCCAGAACAGATTTTACAGGCAGCCAGCCATCAGGGAGGCCATATCTTACGCTTTGAACTGGCCGAACCTTCGCTCAACGAAATTTTTATCGAACGTGTCTCCGGTACCTCGATGCCCGATGCTCCCCTGACCAGCCAACCGGTGAACGTAATAAATCAAGGAGCGTATGATCATGCTAAGTCTTAAACCCCGCAAAAAAGAAACCGGACCAATCGAGGCAGAAACTACCGTAATGTATGCCCGGTCCGGCAGTGCCGCCCAGCAGAACCGTCGCAATATACCGCTAATTGTCGGACGCGAATACAAAGCGCGGGTGAAAAAACGTAGCTTTGTGATCTCTACAATTGCGATCACCTTGATACTGGTGGCCGGTGCTTTCGTACCGACTATTATCGAAGCCCTTAGCGTTAACTCACAGTCAAAGGTGGTGGTGATCAACACTGCCGGTGCTACCGCCGGTCAGGATGTCACAGTGGCCCTGGATAATATTTTAAACCAGAGCCGGGATAAAACCACCCGTAAGAAAGATTTTGAGGTCACGAGTGCCCAACCCGGCGAAAAAGCCGCTCTACGCCAGCGCGTCCACGACGATAAACTGGATGTGCTGGTGACGGTGGGTCGTAACGCGGCGGGCGATCTTACCTTTGATTACTATACCAACGCCAGTACCGCCGGGGTGCAAACCAGCCGAGTTAGTGCGGCGATTTCCCAGCTAAATTTTACCGACAAACTGGCCCGTTCCGGCGTACCCCAGTCGCAACTGGCATCGCTCTACACTCCCCCCGAATTAAAGGCGACCAGTACCGCCGAAGAAGCCACCGGACGGACGCCCACCGAAACCCTGGCGGCCTACTTTGTCGCGTTTGCCGGAGTCGTATTGATCTATATCGTGGTTACTCAGTACGGAGTAATGGTAGCGCAGGGGGCGGCGGAAGAGAAAAGTAACCGTATTATGGAAATAATGATTAATGCGGCCACCCCTTTCCAGTTGATGATCGGCAAGATTGTCGGTATCGGTCTGTCCGGTGTAACCCAGATGAGTATTGTACTGGTGGCCGCCTCGGCAGCTTTGCTGGCCCAAGCTCCTTTAAAGAGTGTTCTGGTCGCCAATTCAACCAGTAACGCTCCTTCGCTGGATATTGCCTCGCTATCGCTGGGTATGCTGCTAATGCTGGGTATTTATTTTGTACTGGGTTTCCTGCTTTATGGGGCGTTGTATGCGGCGGTCGGTTCGCTGGTGAGTCGTCAAGAAGATGTTCAGTCTGCGCTGGGGCCGCTGACAATTCTGCTGTTAGTCTCCTATATGCTGGGCATTTTTGGCTTGCAAGCCCCGGACTCAAGCTGGGTAGTAGCCTTATCCTTTTTCCCCTTCAGCACGCCAATCCTGATGCTGACCCGGATCGGGGTCGGTACGGTCTCCACCTGGGAAGTGCTACTAAGCCTGGTAATAATGGTGGTCTCGATTGCCATAATGCTGGCGATAGCTACCAGAGTCTACCGGGCAGGTGTGTTGATGTACGGCCAGAAAGCCGATATTGGCAAACTCTTTAAGCTGGCTCGTTCCAAATAACCCTGCCTATCTTTAAATAACCTGGCAGGATAAACAAGACAACCTATCGCAAAGATGGGTTGTTTTGTTTTATGATCCGAAAAACATTTCTTTACTAACTGCCAAAGTGAGTATACATAACCCTCTAAAACCCCTTGACAAGAACCCCTGTTCTTGCGTATAATTGTTCTATCGCTTATTTGTTTCACTGCCCATATTCAGGGTGGGGCAGCCACGCGGTAACGATTAACAACTAAGATTAACCGGAGTAGATTATGACCATAGCATCGGCTAGCAGTAAAAGTTTGGCCCGGACGAAGGAAGAAGTAACACCAGTAAAGCTGACTAAAATTGAAAAACCCTCGGCCAGAGCCGTTAATTTGCCAGCCCGCCGCGAAGGTTCCGGTATTATCGTGATGGATCGCCACGACCAGGCTCCGGCCAGTCGCGGTCGTTCAGGAGGAAGACGTAAAATGAGCCAACTCTCAAAGAAACAACAGGATATTCTCGATTTTATCGAGCAATACATCGAAGAAAATAACTGGCCGCCGACCGTGCGTGAAATTCAGATGGCCCTCAAGATCAGTTCCACCTCGGTCGTGGATTATAATCTGGACGCGTTGGAGACCAAAGGCAAAATCATTCGCAAGAGCGGTAAATCCCGCGCGATTGAACTGGTGCAACGGCCTCGCCGCTCCCACAACGATTTTGTGCCGATGCTGGGTGTTATCGCTGCCGGACAGCCGATCCCTGACCGTAAAGACTCGGACCCCGAAGACCAGTTGGAAGTGCCTTCCTATATGCTGAAGGGCCGGCCCGGCCCGGATGTCTTTGCCTTGCGGGTAAAAGGTGAATCGATGATCGATGCCCTGATCGCCGATGGTGACATCGTATTGATCCGCAGTGCCGAAACCGCCGAAGTCGGTGAAACGGTCGCGGTATGGTTGGAAGCCGAAGGCGAGACAACCCTCAAACAGTGGTACCCTGAGCCGCAGCATGGCCGGGTCCGGCTCCAACCGGCCAATAGCACCATGCAGCCGATCTACACTAAGCTCGAAAATGCACGGGTCAAAGGTAAGCTGGTCGGCGTTATTCGCAGCATCTAGGCTGTGCCCTGTTTTCTAACTTCCTCCCTGAAATAGCATAGATAATCCGGCCTATAAAAAGGCTGGATTACCCTTATATTTTACGCCGGATTAGCCGAACCGGCTCTCAGAACCGAACATTTGTTTTATCCTGGCACACTTTTTGCAATATCTATTAAAGAGCTACCGGGTTTCCCGGTTACTAAAAAAAGAAAATTAAAATTTAGCTTAACTGTCCTCCTCCCGACGATGAGCGCAGTGGAATATAGAGGTAGCGGCATGAACCGTAACCGTAACGAGCAAACCGAAAATCTCAAAAACCGGATAAATGCCGGGCAAGCCACTTCGACCGAAGAAACCTCTGGACCGGAAGAAATACCGGTTACCTGGGATTTTGAACGGGTGGCGGGTGAAACCACTGGTGCTAGCTTTAGCTTCAACAAACGGGCGGCAACCCAGGCTTACCGGACGGTTGGCTCCGCAGCCACCCCGGCCCACAATCGCCCGGCAACCGTAAAGACCAAAGCCGAACCCTCGTATGCGGCCCCGGCCACCTCGCGGCCCAATCGTTATAATGCTGGCGTAAAGGTCGTAGCAGGCGATATAGGTCCGGCTCCCTGGGAAAACTGGGAACCGGTCAGCTATCTGAAATTGCCGATTATGGGCGAGGTTGCCGCTGGTCGCTACGATGTAACGATTGCCTACCACGAGCCGGGTCAGGACGTGGATGCCGACTTTGTACTGGTTAACTCCGAGGAAATCAAAGTCAACCGCAACACTTTTGCGCTGCGGGTACGGGGCGAGTCTATGATCGATAACGAAATAGATAACGGCGATATTATCATCGTCCAGGCGCAGGACTGGGCCGACGACGGTGATTTTGTAATTGCTTGCCTGACCGACTCGACTGACAGTGCCGGGTTTGTCACACTCAAACGGTTCTATCGTCATCGCCAGGCCGACCGAGTAGTATTACAACCGGCCAATCAAAGCCTTAGCCCGATCCATATTCTACCGCGCAAAGGTGACGCACATAGCGAAGACCTGGATGGGGTTAAAATTCAAGGCAGGGTCAGCGCGATTATCAAAACCGGCAACCTTTACTAAATCTGCCAAACTCAAACCCGTGAAGCCATCTGGCTCACGGGTTTTTTACTAATTCACTTCAAAACCTTTATAAAGGCCTAATAAAAGGAGTGCAAAAATGCTAAAAACCCTGACCCCAAACCTTATGGTTGAGGATGTAGAGGCTACAATAAAATTTTACCAGGATTTGCTAAACTTCGAGCTTACAAACAGTGTGCCTGGTCCGAGCGGTTTGCAATGGGCCAGCCTCAGAAGCGGCGAAGTTGAGCTAATGTTTCAGCAGCGGGCCAGTCTGGAAGAGGAATTACCCGTGTTTGCCCACCGGCCCATTGGCGGCTCGCTAACGTTTTATATCGGGGTCGATGACGTGACCAGCCTGTACGAGAAGTTACAGCCCGGCGCGAAGCTGGCCGCCGACCTGCATACAACCTTTTATGGCTCACAGGAGTTTGCGGTCCTGGATAATAATGGCTACGTGCTGGTTTTCTCGGCGGCGGCACCGGTACCGACAGCCTGAACGGTTTGACCAGAAGGTTACAGATTGCAGTTCAGCGAGATTTGTTTTATCCTGTGGGCGTTCCATGCTAACCAAAATCAATAAACGAGAGGAAACTGGATTGAGTAGTTCACAGGATATTGCGGCTTTTTTGAATGTAAAAAATGCCATTATGCCCATCTTTGCCGGTACCGACCGGGTACTATACCTGAGCGACATAACCGGTACCAACCAGATTTATTCGATTGGTACCGAGGGGGATAGCGCAGGCTGGCCCTACCAGTTAACCTTTTTTGAGGACCGCGTGACCGGCTTGCACGCCAATCAGCAGGGGACTGCCTTTATTTTTAGTCGTGACCGAGGCGGCGATGAGCAGGATCAATTTTATTTGCTGGAAGGCGATTTTGAACAGGTCGTAACAATACGGACCCTGCTGGATACCCCCGCCCATAAAAATAATTTTGGGGCCTGGCGACCGGACGGCCAGGCTTACTGTTTTACCAGCAATCGCCGCCATACGGCCTTTTTAGATGTATATGTTCAGGCCCTGGACGGTGAGCCGGAACTGGTTTACCAGGCTGACGAGACTTTGAACGCCGTCAACTTCTCGCCCGATGGCCGGTACTTGCTATTCCGCCGCGCCAATACCAATCTGTCCGACGATTTGTTTTTGCTCGACCTGAACGACCTGTCCCAGCCCCCGCGCCAGCTAACCCACCTGGGCGGCTCGTTTGTTTATGGTTCGGCTGAATTTAGCCCCGACGGCAAAACCCTTTACCTATTGAGCGATCAACAACGCGACTTCTCCAACCTGGCGACAATGGACCTGGCGAGTGGTGCTTTGACCTTTCTAAATGACCGTCCCTGGGATAGCGAAGTGATGGCCCTCTCACCGGACGGGACAAAACTGGCCTACGAAGTCAATGAAGCCGGTTACTCGCGCCTGTTTGTTCGGGATGTTGCCAGCGGTGAGGAGCAGGAAGTGACCGGTTTCCCACGCGGCATCGTGACCGGGATCGGCTTGTGGACCTCACTTCCGGTCTGGTCGAGTGACAGTAGACAGTTGGCCGTCAGTTTTAACAGTCCGGTACATAACGCCGATATTTGGGTATATTCGCTCAATAACGGCCAACTGCGCCAGCTAACCTTTAGCCCGCGTGGTGGTCTGGATGCCCGTCAGTTTGGTCAGCCGGAAATCGTCAGCTATACCTCTTTCGACGGTCTGGAAATACCGGCTTTGTTGTTTCTGCCACCCGGCACGCCAAAAGATGCCTCAACGCCCTTTATTTTGTTCGTGCATGGCGGACCGGAAAGCCAGACACGGCTAGGCTGGAACCCCATTTTGCAATATTACCTTTCAAGGGGTTATGGGATTCTCGCGCCAAACGTGCGGGGTAGTAGCGGCTATGGCCGGGTATATTTGGCCCTGGATGATGTTCGCAAGCGGCGCGATTCGGTGGCCGACCTCAAATCAGCTTATGAGTGGTTGAGTACCAGTGGCTATTGCGACCCGGCGCGGGTAGCGGTCTATGGCGGCAGTTACGGCGGTTTCATGGTTTTGATGGCGGTTACTACCTACCCGGAACTCTGGGCAGCAGGTGTAGATATTTACGGAATTGGCAATATGCTTACTTTCATGGAAAAAACCAGCCCCTACCGGCTCAAGTTACGCACGCCTGAATACGGCGATCCGGTGGTCGACCGCGACTTTCTGATCGAGATTTCGGCCATTCACAAAGTTGATCAAATCACCGCTCCAATGATGGTCGTTCACGGCGAACGCGACCCCCGCGTGCCACTGGCCGAGTCGGAGCAGATGGTGGCGGCCTTGCGAAAACGAAATCATCCGGTGGAATACAAAGTTTTCCCCGATGAAGGTCATGGCATTGCCAAACTAAAAAACAAGCTGGAACTTTACCCGGCTATCGGCGATTTCCTCGATAAATATCTGAGCAAGACCTCGGTCGCGGTCAAATAACTTAAATTAATAGGACTTTCGCTTCAACCTCACTTCGTGAGCTTGAAGCGAAAACAAAAAGAGTATTTACAGGGGCACCCAGGGGGTACCCGACCCCCACTACCCTCGCTTCAGCTTGGTTTACGGCATCTAGCGAAAGTCCTACTTAAAAAAAACGGGTTCCCTGACCATAGCGGAGGGAACCCGTTCTCATTGGTGGGTCTGATTGTTTTTCACGCGGCAATTAATAGCCGATACTGACCGCTTGCCTTACATAAATATTATTATTCATTAGATCGAGCAAAAACTCGTCGATAATGTAATTGGCACTTTTGGAATATAAATCTATCGGTTTGCTGATTTCCAGTAAGACCCGGAGGGTTGAACCCGGTTCCGGTGCCGAGCGTAGAGATCACCCAGTCTGCTCCCTTGAGGGCTTCAGCTAGCGCGGTCTGATGACCGATGTCACCTTTAACCAGTTTTAGGGTTCGTGGTTAATTATGGGACTAGCCGGGTTCCATATCAACATAGTTACTACACACAGACACCAGATAATTTAAGTCATCTAAGGTTTCAATTCCTCAATCGGAATAAATGTGGTTGCAACGTTTGGCTGCTCAAAACCTTCAAAAGCAGCGTTACTGTTTCAATTCCTCAATCGGAATAAATGTGGTTGCAACTAACGCAGGTAGTGATCGGTGTACTGTGGGTTATCTGGCGTTTCAATTCCTCAATCGGAATAAATGTGGTTGCAACCAGGTGTACGAAGCGTACACTTCATTTTGGTCGGACGGTTTCAATTCCTCAATCGGAATAAATGTGGTTGCAACTAAAGAGATTAAAAATATGCCATTACCAGTATAAATGTTTCAATTCCTCAATCGGAATAAATGTGGTTGCAACAAGCTGAACAAAAAAGAGGAGTCTAGCCAGCTGGCAGTTTCAATTCCTCAATCGGAATAAATGTGGTTGCAACCTGTAACCAGGCTTGGTAGTTGGTCAGATCAATAACAGGTTTCAATTCCTCAATCGGAATAAATGTGGTTGCAACGTGGTGGTGATAGAAGGAGTCGATGTAATCAAAGAAGTTTCAATTCCTCAATCGGAATAAATGTGGTTGCAACCACTACCGTAACCAAATTGTCCTCACCTTTAGTGGCAGTTTCAATTCCTCAATCGGAATAAATGTGGTTGCAACGTTAAATACGAATTGGTGACCCCATTCTGTTATATCTGTTTCAATTCCTCAATCGGAATAAATGTGGTTGCAACGCCTTGATACCACAACGGCCACCGGCAAATTTGTTTTGTTTCAATTCCTCAATCGGAATAAATGTGGTTGCAACGGTAGAGTTCGGTCCTAGCTTCATCCTGTGAAAAAGTTTCAATTCCTCAATCGGAATAAATGTGGTTGCAACCAAACTTACATCTATCTGGGGTTTGATGGTGAGGCGTTTCAATTCCTCAATCGGAATAAATGTGGTTGCAACTTTATTACCAGCAGTAGCAGTAGCAGTAGGGTTTCATTGTTTCAATTCCTCAATCGGAATAAATGTGGTTGCAACTCGCTGCCAAAGAACGTCGGTGGCATAAGGATGATTTGTTTCAATTCCTCAATCGGAATAAATGTGGTTGCAACTCAGCAAAATAAAGGGGTTTCTCGTTTGGTACTTGAGTTTCAATTCCTCAATCGGAATAAATGTGGTTGCAACCTATTAGGAACATTCGCCCAGCAGCAGATGAAGGGTTTCAATTCCTCAATCGGAATAAATGTGGTTGCAACCGAACGTGGCAAAAGTAACGATTGACCTTTTCTTTATGTTTCAATTCCTCAATCGGAATAAATGTGGTTGCAACAAGAAGCAGCAGAAGCAGGAGAGGGAAATTAATATGAGTTTCAATTCCTCAATCGGAATAAATGTGGTTGCAACTTTTTTGCCAGTGGTGTGAATAATCCAGACCAGTCTGTTTCAATTCCTCAATCGGAATAAATGTGGTTGCAACATAGATTAGATAGTGGGTGGTCAGTTGTTTTGTAGCTGTTTCAATTCCTCAATCGGAATAAATGTGGTTGCAACATCTCCAATCCCTGGCGGTTGGGCTGGGCCATAACTTGTTTCAATTCCTCAATCGGAATAAATGTGGTTGCAACTTTGACCTGCCCGGGATCAATTCCCCGGTCTGCCATAGTTTCAATTCCTCAATCGGAATAAATGTGGTTGCAACACTAATACCAGCGCGATTACTGCCAGCATTACCACCAAGTTTCAATTCCTCAATCGGAATAAATGTGGTTGCAACAGGTGCCGACCTGATAGGTGCCGACCTGAGCAGTGCCGTTTCAATTCCTCAATCGGAATAAATGTGGTTGCAACTGTTGAGAAATGGTGTCATTCGATTACCCGGTAAATCGTTTCAATTCCTCAATCGGAATAAATGTGGTTGCAACGACCGGCCCCCGCGTGGACTTCGGCGACCCGACCGGCGTTTCAATTCCTCAATCGGAATAAATGTGGTTGCAACAGGTGCGACCCTGATAGGGGCCAATTTGAGAAGTGCGGTTTCAATTCCTCAATCGGAATAAATGTGGTTGCAACCATACCCATTATCACATGTTTCGGTGCTCATAATCCCGTTTCAATTCCTCAATCGGAATAAATGTGGTTGCAACCTAGCATAGGTATCCAGGAAGTAGCCGTAATCAATGTTTCAATTCCTCAATCGGAATAAATGTGGTTGCAACGTCACAAGTCGGGCAGGGTATCCGAGGGGCTTATGAAGTTTCAATTCCTCAATCGGAATAAATGTGGTTGCAACGGCCCGAACTGGTTTTTCCGAAAGGGGCCATCTACGAGTTTCAATTCCTCAATCGGAATAAATGTGGTTGCAACCGGCTAGTGGTCGGTGGGGCGCAGGGTAACGACCTTGTTTCAATTCCTCAATCGGAA
>JBBQGA010000047.1:0-37664 GCA_038322625.1 Chloroflexia bacterium | reverse complement strand
TCGTGGGTGAACTCAAAGCCTCGTTCGATGAACATTTCAGCCACATCCCGAAGTGATAATTTATATCTCAAGCGGTATAGCAATACTAAAAATAATACGTCGGTAGGAATGGACAAATGATTGAAGGGCGTCAGTGTTCTTTCATTATAAGTAAGGTTACATTTGCCGCAGTAATACGTTTTATAACCGAGGGTGGTTAATTTCTTACGCTGGTGGGTTTTATCATTTTTACAAAAGGGGCAGTTCATTTGTAGTTCCGTTCTTTGAGTTTTGCTTTTAAGGAAGTTGAGAAGTCATTTTAGCAAACCTATCGCACTTTGGCCACCAGGACGGCCTTAAACTAACTGGCTCTGCTTTTGTTCAGTTTTACTGTTACTGGTCTGGATTCTGCCAGAACCTATTCTGACCACAACATAACTTGCTCTAATAATTTTTGCTACCGGCCAGATTTTACTCATAAAAAACAAATCATGAATGAACATTTATTAAGGGTTATTTATGGTGGACAAAATTTTTGGTTGACTTATTTCTATTATGCTAAGTAAAATCAAAAATTAAGGAATGGTGTTTATACAGTTCCTAAACAATTAATAGACAAATATTAAACATTGAAAAAAAATAGTCTATCTTGTTATCCAGTACTTAATTTTGAGCTTAAAATCATTTAGCATACCTGTAATGCTAGCCGTAATGTTCAACTGGTAGCATTAGTATAAGATAAACCAAACTTAAATGAGCGAATTACCCAAACTTTGAAATTTTCTGATTAACAGCTTAAGCGGGTTGTTTACCTTAAAAAACCTACACTCAAATTTCAAAACTTTAGTTTGTTTTATAACTACCCATTTTTTTCCTGGCTGCCCGTCGCCGGTATAGCTTGATTTTAGCGGCTAAAAGTTCGAGTCAGGAACTAACGAGTAATACTTTGCTATATCGAAATTAGCTGGCTAGGTTGTCAGCTTCCATTTTGGTACCTGTTAGTTTAACTTTTGATAAATTTAGCTAAGGAGAATAAGTGATGTCTGCAACAGCTTCAAAAACCGATCTTTTGAACGACATTTTGGACAACCTGGCAACCAGCCTGGCTGGGGATGTAAATGGTTCAGCCGTAGTGAGCGCGGATGGTATCGCTTACGCCTCTCGTTTTTCGGGTGGGGTAAACGTTGACCGGGTTGGCGCAATTGCGGCCACGACCCTGGGTGTTAGCCGCCGGGTGGCGAAAGACCTGGCCCTCGGCAATACCACCGAGACTATTATCCAGTGCGACGGCGGTTTCTTTCTTATTATGCCGGTTAACGACAAATGCCTGTTAGCGGTTAACCTGCGCAAAGGTGGCAACCTGGGTATGACCCGCCTGGAAGCAAGTGATGCCGCTAGCAAAATCAACCTGGTTATGAGCTAGGCTGAGTGTTAAGGAGCAATTCTTAGCTTTCGCCTGGTGTCACCGGTCAAATATTTCACCTTTGTTACCTGGCCTGGTTTAAGTTAATTCTGAGAATTAGTTTTACTCACCTTTTTATTTTTGTCCAGGACTTTTCAGAATTTTGGAGGTTTACAATGACAGAAGTTTTACGTCCCCAATTAGGGGCTTACATGAGTGCGGAGTGCTTCCGGTATTTGCGGCAGTATGCCGAAGAGACCGCCGGACGAGGTTTGATAGTTCAGGCTGGTAAACAGCGCGGCTTTTCCTTGATCGATTACCTTAAAGATTTATCCGCCGATGACCTGCCCAAAGTGACCGCTACCTTGAACAAGCTTCTCGGCAAAGAGGGAACTCGCCTATGTTTGGTCGAGTCAATAACCAAGACCGCCAAAGGCTATAAGGTGCAGATCAGCGAAAGTGCTTGCAGCACCGGCATGAAAACCGATACCCCGAACTGTGCTTACACAATGGGCGTATTTGTTGGAGTAATAGAAGTCGTCAGCAAAATGCGCCTGGTACCGACCGAGACCGAATGTGTAGCCTGTGGTGGTGCTCATTGTACGTATGAGCTAGAGCAGATTTAACTAAAGTCGGATAGGGCTGGCTGGCCCTGGACGGGACCGCTTGCAGTTGAAATCGGTTTTAACTGTCAACCGGAACGGCTAAACGCCAGCCTTTTCCTAACTTTTCACGAATTGCTAGTTTTGATTATGCCCTGGTCCGTCAAGAAAGTTTTTTAAGCAAAGAGGATGGGTAGTTTTATGGCATTGCAAGGAAATTTGGTTGATTTACCTTTGATTGATCTGGTTCAGGTTTTGACTTTACAAAATAAAACCGGCGTTTTAACCCTCAGTCGGAATTTCTCTCAGGCCCAGGTGGCTTTTACCAAATCCAGAATTTATTCGGCCTTCGTGCATCATACCAATCAGAACGGTTTATCCGTATACAAGCAGGGCGAGGAAGCCCTTTACGACCTGCTGGACTGGCCGGATGGGCAATTTACTTTTGAACTGACAAATGCCCTTCCGGCAGTCGAGAATGTGCAGGTCAAGTGGGACCACATGATTTTGGAGTATTGCCGCCTCAGCGATGAGAAAGACCAAAAGCACCACCAGAACGAAATTATCCTCACCCGGCCAAAACTGGTGCCAGACCCGCCCTATCAAGCCGAAATTAAGCTCGATTTGGAACAGTGGCGGCTTTTGTTCCAGATCAACGGCGAACTGACTCTCAAGGAAATTGCCGACAATACCCGTCAGGACTATAGAGTTATCGTCAGCCTGGCCGAAAATCTGGAAAAACTTGGACTGATTACACTTGAGCGAATGGCCCAACCTAAAACTAAATCGGCTAACAGCCGGACTTACTACCAGCCGAGCCAGGAAATCAATAATGCCAGCGCAAACTCTTTGCACTCTCCGAACATGGCAAGAGCTTTCGGTAAGGAGCCAGCTAACCGGCCTTATTCCAAACCACCCGTGTTGACCGCACCTTCGTCGGATCGAACTATTCCGGGCCACTTTGCACAGCCAGCCTCAATTTCGCACTTCCAGCCGGTCAGTCCGCAAAACAATGATGCGGTAGCTGCCCCAAAACCAAAGGTTCAAAGAGGGGTTTTATCCGGTATTATGGCAAAAATTCGAGGCTTATAATCCCAATCTGAGGTTTAATCAGGCATGGAAATTGTGAAAATCGTAGTAACCGGGGCTTACGCTGCCGGTAAAACTCAATTTATCCAGAGTATCAGCGAAATCGAAGTGGTTAACACCGAGGCGGAAGTCCAAAAAGAAGACGAACTGGAAATCAAAAGCCAAACAACCGTCGCGCTGGATTTTGGTAAAATTACCATAAATCCCGAACTGGCCCTCTATCTGTTTGGAACCCCCGGTCAGGAACGCTTTGATTTTATGTGGGAAATTCTAGCCTCCGGCTGCCTCGGTTATCTCGTAATGGTCGATAGTACCCGGCCCGAACAACTGCGGGAGGCCGCCAATGTAATCCGCTACTTCACGGAAATGCTGGATGTGCCTTTTATCGTGGTGGCTAATAAACAGGATGACCCGACCGGTTTGCCGGTGGATTATATCCGCTATCGTCTGAACCTGCCCGATTATGTGCCGGTGCTGCCCTGTGTAGCAAAAGACCGGGAGAGTGTAAAAAACGTACTGCTCACCCTGCTGGATTTGATCTACCAGACCACCGAAGAAGTGGCCTAAAAAGTCAATAAGCCAGTAAAAAGCCCAGGCCAACCGGTCTGGGCTTTTTAGATTAAATCGCTATAGCATTTAATAGTTCGTAACTACTCAGGCCCCACCCCTGACTCCGCCCCAGGCACTCCAGAGTGTGGGGAAAAGAAGAAAAAAGAGTTTTTTACAGGGTAGACCCCTGTTGTACCCCCCGCAGGGGCACCCAGTGGGTACCCGGCCCCCACGACCCCTGCTTCGTTCCTTTAAAGTGTTTGGTGTGTAGTTACAATAGTTTCTATTATTATCAGTTGGTCTGGCCGGTCAGCAGGCCAAAAAACAGCAAGCTGGTCGCCACAATCATAATAACCGCCGTTATGATCAAAGCAAGAGTATTGAGCCTGCTCAACCGAAATTCTTTGGTCATTATTTTGATATTATTACCGACCAAAATCAATAATATTACCAGTACCGGTGCCAACACCCCGTTCAGGACGTTCGCCCAGAACATCAATTGAATTGGGTCGAGACCGGTCAGGGCCACCCCAATTCCTACTACCAGCGCAATCGTAAGAATGATATAAAACCCTTCACTTTGCCAGGGTTTTTTTGATAATCCGGTCGGCCAGCCAATCGAACCGGCCACCGCGTAAGAGGTACTTGCCAGCAGAATCGGGATGGCAATCAGCCCGGCCCCGATCAATCCAAAGGCAAAAAGATACTTGGCAAAAGCTCCTAACAACGGCTCTAACGATTTTGCAGCGTCGGCGGCGGTGTTGATGTCCTGGTGGTGAGCGAAAAGGGTGGCCGAGGTGCAAACAATAATTGCGTAGGCAATCAGATTGCCGCTAATTACCCCACTTCCAATATCCCACGAGGCAATTCTTAATTGCTGTTTGGTCGAACCGGGTCGCTTTTCCTCTTTTTCACCCTGTACCTGCCAGAACAAGTTATAGGGTGAAATAGTTGCTCCCAGCAGAGCCACCGCACTACTGATAGCCGCAAAACTAAAATCCAGTTTAGGTATAAAAGTATTGGAAAGCACCTGACCCCAATCCGGTTTGGATAGCACTGCCGTCACGAGATAGGTTACAAATACCAGGCTCAAAATCAGAAATATCTTTTTTATCGCCTCGAAATTCTGGTAAACCGTGATATACCACAAAACCAAAGCCACCGGTAGCACAAACCAGCCCCAACTTAAACCGGTAAGCAGTTCAATTGCGCTGCCGACTGCCACTAGGTCGGCGGCAATCAAAGCGATATTAGCAATAATCAAAATTAGCGATGCGCCCCAGGCGGTCCAGGCTCCATAGTTTTCGCGCAGGATTTCGGCCAGCCCTTTCTGGGTGATCCGGCCTATCCGCGAACAGGCATACTGGCTTGCCTGGTAGAGCGGAGTTGAAATCAGCATCAGCCAGAGTTGTCCATAGCCGGTTTTAGCCCCGGTCACTGAATAAGCGGTTACGGCAGACGCATCGTTGCCGGCCATTCCGGCCAGAAAGCCCGGCCCTAAGAGCTTGAGCATATTTGAAGGCTTGATCTTTACGTCGGCCTGACCGGAGGGGTTCTGCTCATCTGGGGTGGGGGAAGCCGCAGACCCGGCATTGTTTTGCAATTCGAGCTTACGCAATCCGCTCTCGGTGGGCACATTCTGACTCACTTCATCAAGTAATCTATTAGCTTTACCTTTATTCTGCCCTACCCCTTCGTTGTCCACCTGATTGATTTGTTCCACCGGCCCGGCAGGTTTTAAATTGTCGATTTCCTGTTCGCTGGCTTTAATAACCAGCGTATCGGGACCGTGACTATTTTGTTTGATTTCCTGGAAACGCTCGGCTGGAATTTCGATTTCTTTTGCAAATAACACTCCTTTTTTGACGATTACCTTTTCAATTTCACCATTTTGGTCGCGTTCAATTCGCTCAATCTTTGGCTTGCTGACATCGGCTTCGCCCAGGTCCCCTTCGGTGGCTTCTACTTGCATTCCCGGTTCTAATTGTTCAGCCTTAGTTTTACCTTGCTCGTTGTATGGGTTGTCCATCTCTAATTTTGTCCCTTTTTCGATTATTTTAGCCTCACAGACCCACATAGCCAATGATCTTAGCTTCACGGATAGTCGCCAGGATAATTATCCCAGACGGAATAATTCTTAATTATTAAGCACAAATCAGGCCACTTCCTAAATTCAAATAATTCCGGGCCGGCCTAATAATTCTTTGGCTGAAGCTACCTTTTTGGGAGAGCCGATTTTTAAAAATTCTGTTGCAAAGGTAACTAGAATTACTCTGTTGCTAAAATGCTTTTCATCGCTTAAAATAAATTTAATCTTCATCAAGGTAGCCGGTTACATAGCGATTAACCGGTAATTGGTCGTTAGCCAGGGGGTAGTAAAACATTATACTAATATCTACACCTAGACCTCAGCCCGTGGACCATTGCTACCAACGTTACACTTTTCAGGTCATTCAGGAGCAAATACAATGATTAGCGAAGGAAGCGTCTTAAATACCCGTTATAGTCTGGGTAAAAAAATAGGTCAGGGTGGTTTTGCTCAGGTCTTTTTGACCACTGACCAGCTTTTAAAGCGACGGGTAGCCGTAAAAGTTTTGAACTCCGATCTGACCGAAGACGCGAATTTCCTGGGCCGCTTTGAGCGCGAGGCTCAATCGATTGCCTCGCTCGATCATCCAAACATTCTGGCGGTTTACGACTATGGTCAGGCCGATAACACGGCTTACCTGGTGATGCCCTATATCGAGGGCGGCACCTTACACGACAAGATGCGGCGCGATAAGCAGCTTACTATGCAACAAGCCAGTGCCTATCTTAACCAGGCGGCGGCAGCCCTGGATTATGCTCATCGGCGAAACATTGTTCACCGCGACATCAAACCTCAAAATATGTTGTTGCGCTCCGAGGATGACCGGTTGTTACTGGCCGATTTTGGGATCGCTAAAGTCTTGAGTACGGCCAGTGCCCAAAGCCATACCGGTGTAATGGGCACCCTTTCGTATATGGCCCCGGAACAACTGGAAGGCAATATTGGTTTTGGGACTGATATTTATGCCCTCGGTTGCGTTTTGTTCCAAATGCTTACCGGCGAATTACCCTATACCGGCGCGACCGAGCAAGTTATGATGGGTCACATCATGCGGCCTATCCCCTCGATTGTAGAGCGTAGCCGGGGCAATCTACCCCAGGCTATTCAAAGCGTGATCGAAAAAGCCCTGGCTAAACGACCCGAAGACCGCTATCATTCGGCGGGCGAACTGGCCCTGGCCTTCCACAATGTCACCAGAGGCGTAGCCGCTAATCTTCTGGCAACCGACGTTACCCTGGCGGCTCGGCCCCCCGATTCTACTCAGTATCCTACTCAACAACTTTCCAGGCCGCCGGGCTATCCACCCCCGGCTAACCCGACTCGCCCGGCCAACCCTAACCCGCCGCAATATGAGGCTACCCAGGTGAGCATGGTTTCACCAAACGCTTTTCAGCCGGGTTATACGCCTACTCAGGTTCATACTCCTAACCAGTTTTATGTACCGATCAACCCGACTCAACCGGTGCAAACCGGGCCGCAACCTTATTTTGGCGCGCCGCCACCGCCCGCTCCAAAGAAATTCAATTCGGGTTTGATCGGCGGGATAATTGCGATTGTTATTGTTGCGCTGGTCGCAATTATCGGGCTACTTTTGCTCAATAATAAAGACCCGAAACCGGTCGCGGTCACGACGTTGACTGCCGGGCCGGGCACAGCCACTACTGTCTCACCTTCGACAACCTCAAACGTCACAACTGCCGCCCTCACCACCGGCGCGGCTACGACCACTAATCTGACTACTGGCCCAGCTACGACGGCTGCACCGGTCACAACGGCTGCTCCAACTACGGTGGTAGCGACTACGGTAGCGGTCAGCCCAATAGACAGCGGGTTAAAACAGGCTAACGAAACTTATTATATAAAAGGCGATTATATGGCGGGCCTGATCGCCTTTCGTAACCTGACCCAGGATTACCCTAACAGTGCCAGCGTTTGGCGCGACTATGGCAATGCCTTGCGCTTCTGGAACCGTAACCCGGATAGTGCCGGGATTGATCAGCTTGAAAAAGCCGCCACGCTGGACCCTAAAGATGCCCTTACCCAGCTTTATCTGACCGATACCTATGATGATAATTATCGTTATGACGATGCCCTGCAAGCCGCTAAAAAAGCCCTTCAGCTTGATCCTAACGGCTGGGTTGGTCACGCGGCTATGACCCTGGTTTACAAAAATATCCATGACGATGTTCACGCTAAATCCGAAGCCGAAGCGATGCAAAAAGCCGTTACCAACCCGAATGAACCGCTTTACAATGTGATCCTATCGGATTACCTGGCCTCCCAGTACGATTTCAAGCTGGGTCTTGAGGCGAACGACAAGGCCCTGGCCGTCTGGCCGAATATTCCTTTGTTGATTACCAACAAGGCTGTTTTGACCCTCAATAGTGCGGATGCCCGCGAACGTAGCGAAGACCAGAAAAAACAGGCCCAGGAAAAAGGGCTGGCCTTACTCCTACAAGCTACCAAGCTAGCTCCCAATTCTACCCCGATACTGACTGCCCTGGCAGCCTACTATTCTATTTTCGCCAAAGACGCAGTCCAGGCCGATAAATATGCCCAACAGGCTTTGAAACTCAATCCGAACGATGCCGAGGTTCATCGTGAAGTGGGCCTGGTATTTTTTGATAAAAAGGATTATGCGTCGGCAGTAAACGAATACGCGCGTTGCAACGAACTCGATAAGTATAATATGAACTGCTATTTTGAGTCTGCCGACGCTTATCTCGGTCAGGGGCAAGATTTCGATAAGGCGGGGAAAACTGCCGAGGCGGTTACCGCTTACAAAGCGGCCCTGTCACGTTCTCAGGAAGCGATCAACCGCGACCCAATGAATTACCAGGGTTATCTGTATAGCGGAATTTGTCAGGTGGATTTGAAAGACTACAAAACCGCGATCACCACCCTCCAGAAAGCGGTTAGCCTTGCGCCTAGTAATGCTGATAATTACGCCTGGCTCGGTTATGCTTACCTGGATAACGGCCAGCAAACTGAGGCTCAGGCCGCTTATAATAAAGGGGTAACTATCGACCCGAATAATCAAACTATCAAGTACCTGGGCGACGCGCTGAAGAAGTAAATCCCGACCACCAGGCTAATCCGCGTCTGCCCCAAGCTGGCTGATAGTGATAATGCCGCTGGCTTGCTGGCTTTTTATTTCAAACCGGGCGGTGCGATAGAACTGGTTTAACTTTTCGAGTGGAAAGAAGTGCAAGCCACTCAACAGGTGTAGAAGGTCCTGGATCGTTGAACCGGGTTGCTGTTGTGAGTGCATCTGAACCATAAAAGCCGCCCGACCCGCCGGGGCCAGGGTTCGTCGGGCCTCCTGCAAAGCCCGGTTGGTATGCCGGAATTCGTTGAGCGAACCGCCGCTGGCGATCCCGGCAAATGCCCCGGCTGTAAAAGGTAACTGCTCTACATCGGCCCGGACCAGGCTCAACCTTCCGGTATAGCCATCCCTTTCGATAAACCCCCGCGCCTCTTGCAGCATATCCCAGGAGTTATCTAACCCGATTACATGCCCTTCTGCCCCACCGACCACCAGCCGATGCCGGGCAATCGCGGCGGTAATGCCCCGTCCATAGAATGCGGTCGAGCAGCCCTGGTCGAGCCAGAAGGCGATGCCGTTATGGGTGGTAAGTTTCGCCGGGTCGGGTATCGACAGCATTTCGACAATCGTGGCAAGTTCTTCTTCCGGCGGCCAGGGCCGCTTTCCCAGCACGGTAAGGGCTTTGAGCCGCCAGAAACGTTCGTAACCCCAGGCGGTGAGCTTGTTCTGGTTGGTCCACTGGCCCACCCCGATATTGGGCGTTCGCACCGGCAAAAAGTTCAAAATGCCATCCTGCACCGGGTAAGAACTACGGCAACGCAAGCAGTCTACCGCTCCTTTGACAACGGTTTCTACCTCGTTAAAGGTCTGTATTTCGGCTCCGGCGGCCAGTTGCAAACCTTCACGACCGCAAAAGGTACACTTGAGAATGGCCGGTAATTGAACGTGCATTTTGTTTCTTTCTAACTATTTTCTAAAGCCCGACGCATCTAAATATCATTTTTATTAGGACTTTCCAAAAGCGGGGTTCGTAGGGGTCGGGTACCCACTGGGTGCCCTGCGCGGGGTCGTACAGGGGTCTCCCCTGTTAAACCCTCTTCTTCTTTTTCCCGTCCACTGGTGGCCCTGGGGCGGGGTCTGAATAATTACAAAATCAGCTTATAAAATCATTTGCATTTCGTACTGGCGGTTTGTTTCCTTGAAACCGTGCGAGGTTAATAGTGTCTCGACTTGCGGACTGCCTTCCGGCGCATTCAGCAGGTAAAAACCGCGAGCTGCCGGATGCAGAGCGGCGGCATATTGCAAAAGTGGGCCGACCACTGCCGGATCGCGGAAATTTAGCTGGCTGAGACTGATCTGAGCCGTCGAGGGGCTGGCCCGGTAGATCATCACCCCTACCGGTAAATCGTTTTGCTCGGCTACTAACGCCCGTCCGTCAACCAGGTTTCCCAGGCTAACCGGTTCAACTTGCCAGCAGGGTTGGAGATTGGCGACCGGGCTTTCCAGGCTCGCGGCGATTTTCAAGGCGGTACCTAACTCGACTTCTCGGATACCTAGCGTCGAGTACGCCATTTCGACCGGCCCAATCGGGGCGTTCAGCACGACCAGATTACGGACAATTTCAAATCCGGCTTGCCGGTAGGTTTTTATCGCTCTTTCATTTTGAGCCAACACTTCCAGTTGCAAAGTCGTCAGGCCCAGTTCACGCGCCCGGTCAATTAGCCCTTTCGCCAGCAGACCGGCCAGGTTTTGGCCTCGGTACCGGCTGACAATCCCAAAGCTACCGCACCAGCCGCGCCCACCCGCCCGCAAAGCCAGCATCGCCAGGCCGGTTAAGTGGCCGGTTTCATCGACCATCAACACCGACTGAGCGCAATCCAGGCTGTACTGCCGGCAGAAAGCCGCAAAGCTGACCGGCGTATGCTCTACCGGGAGGTAATAGCCCTGATAAACTGCGTTAATCGCCTCGGCCAGTTGGTCCATATTCATCCGGCTGGTATCACTTATTACAAATCGAATTGGCGTGCTGTCCACAAAGCTGCTCCTGCGGATTTTTAACCACAAATAACACTCCTCAAAACCTTTACCAATTCCAAGTATATACCGGCCCTCGCCGAGTGTCGATTCTCCAGGGAAAGCCCACTTGAGCGGATGGGCTACTTACATTGGCACCGGTTGTTCAAAGTTGTATAATTCCTCTTGCAACAATTTTTCTTATAGTGGGGCGATTTACAGGCAAGGGGCAAGGAGTAACTCAAGTGGTGCGGCAAGCGATCAATATTTTGCGACTGGCTCTGCTGGATTTCTGGGATAATCTGCTTGTCCTGACTACGGCCAATCTTATCTGGGCGTTTTCACTGGTCCCGGCGGTTGGGGTCGCCGCCTTGCTGGGGAATTTGCTCGGCCTTATTGCCGGGGCACTGGTAGCGGCTATTTTTGTCGGTCCGGCCTCGCTTGCCCTGTACAGCCTGACCACTGAGGTCAACCGCCGCGAACGGCTGGAATTGGGCGACTATTTTCGGGCTATCAAACGGCTCTACCGGCGCGGCTGGTTGCTTGGCCTCCTGAACGCCCTTTTTATCATTCTGGCAATAGTCAATATAATATTTTATAGTTCCAGCACCTTCCAGAATAACCCGTTAACCATTCTGATTTTCTTGTGGGTATACCTGGTTTTTAGCTGGTTTGTGGCCCAGTTGTATCTGTGGCCGTTGGCGGTGCGGATGGAACCTTTCACGCTGCGCGGACTGCTGCGTAATACGTTTTTATCTACCTTTAAATATCCTGTGATCAGCTTGCTCGTAGGCGGCTTGATGACCGCTTTGCTGTTTGCTTCCTATCTGCTGGGTTTTCTGCCGGTAATCTTGTTCGGGATGGTATTTCACGCGTTGGTCAGCAACCAGGCTCTAACGGCGGTGGTCGAAAGAGAAAACCAACGCGCCGAAGCTCTCAAAGAGCAGGGTCTAGGGGCCAGTAATTACCAGGTGGAAGTCCCTTTGCTGCCGGTTGCCGAACCGGAGCCTGACCCGCTATATACTACCCGCAACGCGCCACCGGGTGTCAAAAGACGGGGCAACGGCTAGCCGATGGACAACCTGGCCGCTTTTGATGTCAATAATTTTCTAAAATACGCCCCTCACTGGCAATCCGCCTTGCTTTATTTTCCGACGATTGGTTCCACCAACCAGGAAGCTCGCCGACTTTTACAACAACCCACCGGGCCACGCGAACTTTTGCTTCTGACCGATAAACAAACCAGTGGACGTGGTCGGCTTAACCGTCGCTGGGAAGCTCCCTTCGGAACCGGTTTGTTATGTACGCTCACCTTACCCCTGGCACCTCTGTCGCTCGACCAGGCTTATTTATATACGGCGATTGTGGCTCTATCCCTCAAAAAAGCCGCCGAGCAAGAAGCCGATCAGACTTTACAATTGAAATGGCCGAACGATTTGCTGCGTACGGGCCTCAAATGTTGCGGGATTCTGGCCGAGCTGGAACAGGTCAAGAACAAATTCTGGCTGGCGATAGGTTTTGGTCTAAATACTGGCCTGACCGAGCGCGACCTGACCGAGGCCGGTTTGTCCGATAAGGCCACCAACGTTACGCCGGAAGCCGCTACGATCAGCCGGGAAGCTATGCTGGCGGCTACGCTTGGTTTTCTGGCGGAGTACCGGCTCAGGCTGACCACCGAAGCGGAAGTGGTACGGCAGGAGTGGGTTACTTCGCTTATTACGCTGGGTGAAATGGTTCAGGTTCTGGATATGGACGGCCAGTTGCGCCTGAAGGGTCGCGCGGTGGGGGTCGATCCTGCTGGCGGCTTGCTGGTTGAGCTTTCCGCCGGAGAAACCCGGTTAGTCCAGGCGGGAGACGTGTCGGTTCGGTTAGCAAATGGGCATTATGCCTGATTTTATGAGGGAATATGCAGTTTGAAAACGTAAAGGCGGTGCTTTTCGACCTGGGCGATACCCTGATTCACGGCAACTTTACGGCAGGTGCTACCGAAAGTGTATGGGAAGATATTTACCGCGAACTAATAAACCCGGCTAACCAGCCCGGTACCCCCAATCTGGCGGCCCTTCGAGAGGCCTGGCAAGAACACGTTCAAGCGGCGATGGCCCGAACCTGGCGAGAAAAGACCGAACAGGAGGTTGAATTTCTGCCGCTGATCCAGCAAGCTTTCCGGGCCGCCCATTTACCTCAGGCCGACGACCTACCCTTTTTACGCCAGGTAGTGGCCCGCGAACATCAGTTGTTGTATGCCAGGGTCGTAGAAGTAGCCCCCGAAGCATTGGCGACCTTACAAGAGCTAAAACAGCGGGGCTACCGGTTGGGCCTGGTTTCCAATTTTTGTAATCTGCCGGAAGTGGCCTATGAAAATATTCGCCAGATTCATTTGTTAGACTGGTTCGATGCGGCGGTCTTATCCTGCGAGATCGGTTGGCGTAAGCCCTCTGCCCGGATTTACCGAACAATCTGTGACCGGTTGGAGGTTGACCCTGCCGATTGTTTGTTTGTTGGCGACCGACTAATCGAGGATATTCAGGGTCCGCAACGTCTGGGGATGCGGGCGGTTCACTCGGTGCAGTTTCGCCAGGAGGAAACTAACCCGGCAATACAGCCAGATGCTACCATTCACCGGCTGGACGAACTTACGTCCTTACTGGCTTAGGACAGGAAATTATTAATCAAAAAGAGCGGCATTGTTAAAGCCGCTCTTTTTATTATTTTTCCCTTACTTGCTCCGACCTCAAGCCAATTACAAAGGCGGGAATAGTGGGGTGTTCGGGTTGTCGCCTAGTAATTCTGGATGTAAGGCAGGTGAGCCGAGCTGGCGTAACTGGCAACCGCCATAGTCAAAATGATGATCGCCATCAATACGATGAAAAGAATAATCATCAGGTCCGGGCGAGCTTTTAACTTATTCATTGCTCCAGAATCCTCTCTGAAGGTGAGCCTTCATCGGCCAGCCTTCGGTAACACACTCTTTAAATATACAAACGTCGCGTCGTTTTGCTATGTCTTGGCGACTGCACTTGAGGGTTCAAGCAGGTCGCTGATTTGTTAAAACTTTTACAAATCTGGACAAATCTTATACATTCATTATACCTCTGAATATCGGGCTGTCAAAAATGTGACAGGTTTCACATTCTGTCTAAATTTTGTCTAAGTTTTCACAATCATAAATTAAACTTATTGTTTAGCTCATTATAATACGATAATTATATTCCTAACAACTTCGTGTTAGTAAAAGTATTTTTACCTGAACAAAAGGCCATAATTAAGAATTTGTAAATAATATCCGATTAAATAAATAATGGCTTGGATTTTTTGTAAAGTCTATATTTCTAATGGCCCTCTCCATTGAAATTAGTGTCAAAATGCTAATTGTCTTGTAGAGAAACATTTGGGCAAAGCCCAAATGTTTCTCTCTTAATATCCTGCCCCCTTGAGGGGGTTGGGGGTGGTTCCATTAACCCTTTTTGATTTACCAGGACACAATTTTTATCAAAAAAGGCAGACCCGAAAGCCTGCCTTTGGAAGAAGGATTATTATTTTGAGACGGTGGCGCGGGCCTCGATAAAACCTAATATCCGGTGCCAGGAGTCATCGGAAGCGTCCGCGAACTCGGTTGCCTTGCGGTCGAAGAAGCTGTGAGGAGCACCGGCGTAAGTCTTTACATCGTGCTCTACCCCGGCAACTGTCAATTGCTCCCGCAGTTTCTGGACATCGGTTTCTGGAATATTAGCGTCATCGCCACCGAACTGGCCCAGCACCGGGTACAATACTTTATCCGCTTTCTCCAGCACGGTACCCTGTCCCAAATCCCGGCTCAAACCGGCGTAAAACGGTATGACTCCGGCAAAACCAAAGTCTGAATTGGTCGCGCTAAACAACGAGAAACTACCACCCAGACAAAAACCAACCACGAACATTCCTTTTTCGGTCCCCGGTTGCTGCTTTAGATAAGCCTGGGCGGACTTAACATCCTCGAAAAAGGTCTCCAATTTCAATTGCTGAACGTGCGGCCAGAATTCAAATGAGTCATCACGGGCGGTCAGACCGGCGGTGCGGCCAAAATAATCGATGGCTACGCTGCTAACACCGGCCTCGGCGAAACGTAGAGCCAGGGATTTGTAAAACTGGTGCAAACCCCGCACATCGGGATAGATTATAAGTTGGGCTTTCGGTTCCTGGTCGGTCGGGTGGGCAAAATAAGCGTTGTACTGGTTGCCATCGGCAGCAGTCAAAACCAGGTCTTCGCCGTGAGCTGATCCGTTCGCGCCTGGGGCCGCCGGGGGTCGCGCGTGGTCGTCATAACACATTTCTGTTTAGCTCCTTATTTGTACTGATTTATTAATCAAAAGTAGCGTGGAACGTCAAAGATTATAACAAAGTCGGGTCTGGTTGCCACCCAGCGTCGCGTTAACTTTTGCAAGAGCTTTGGTGACTTTAGAGGTTTCAATTGCTCCGTTCATTCCAGGACCTGTTTCTCAGTGTTTCGCCTGGCTTCCGGTCTGGATGGCCGCCAGAATATCGGCAACCGCAGGGCGTTCAGATTGATTGCGACCGGTGTGCGCCAGCGTCAACCGGCCAGTATTACCCACCACAAAATCACCGCCCCGCTGTAAAGGGTCCTCGGAGGGCATTTTGACCGGCTTACCCTCGGCTCGCCAGCGAGCATATTGCCGCAGAATCTTCATGCCATAGACTTCCTGCATGGTATTGCGGTCCAGACCGTAAGCATGATAGGCAATCAAATCGGGGTCGGCCACGAAGTCGGTTGCGGCCAGCACACTTTCGGTAATCGCTTCCGGCAAACCGGCGGTTTGATAGGAAGGGGCCAGAAAGTTTTCGACAAAAAAAGGGACCCATTCCTGTAAATGAGCCAGAGCGGCAAACGAAATCACCACTATTCGGCCTTGCAAAGTCTTAATTTGGGCCAGAACCATCGGCTGATGCAACTGCACCAGATATTCGGCTCAGAATATTCAGGCCAGGTGCCGCATAAAAACCAGTGCTACCGGTTTCGGGTAATTCGCCAACCGGATCAATCGCCCGTCTATCGAGGGCAATTCAAATAGTGGAGCTGGTTCGCCGACCTGCGGCAAACGTAACTTTTTAATACTAACCTCCCTATCCCTATTCTTTTTTCCTTACCCCTATTTCTGATTGATTTCTGATTGATTTATGATTGATTTATAATTGATTAGAAGCAGAAAACCTGAAATTATATCCGGCGACCCTCGGCACTGGCCGCGATCAATACTTCCAGCCGTTTCTGACGCGTTTCGGCTCTTTTTGCACTGATCACCCACCAGTATTTGGTCCGCCGGTAGCCTGGAGTCTGGGCCATAAAATAATCCCAGGCTGTCAAATTAGCCTGAAATTGTTTTTCCTCATCCTGGGTGAGTTGGGCGGCCTCCGGTTGCTCGTAGGAGTATATTCCCGACCGCTTTTCTTGCCGCTCGCTGAAGGCTTTTAGACCCGCCGGTTGCATCAAGCCAAGTTTGCTCAGTTCCTCGACCCGGTTTACATTGACCACACTCCAGGTGCTGCCGGTTTTGCGAGGGGTAAACCTGATCTTGTAACTTTCAGCGTTAATACCATAGCGAACCCCATCGATCCAGCCAAAACAAAGGGCCTGATCGACTGCTTCCGGCCAGGTGAGACTGGGTAAGCCGCTACCTTTTTTGTAAAAGCCTACCCATAATTCAGCCGCTTTTCCGGCAAACTCAGCCAACCAGCCGCGAAAATCGGTAGGGCTGGCGAAAAATACCGGTTCGATAGAAGTTTGCATACTTTAGTATTGGCCCTCAGAGCGGGGTTTAGGTTGCAAAAGCGAAAAGGTGTTGCCGTATAAATCTTCAAAAACTATTTCCACCCCATAAAACTCATCGGTGGGCAACTTTTGCAACTTTACGCCTTTGCTGTTGAGTTCTTCATAGGTACCCTGAAAATCATCGGTAGCAAGTGACCAGGTGACATTACTCCCTGCCAGTTCCTTCTGAACCTCGGCCTGATCGCCGCGCCAGCTTTCAGGATGGACAAATACAATCTGCAAGTTGGGTTGTTCGGGTAATATCACCGATACCCAGCGCGCCGCCGGCCCCATCGGGAAATCCGAGTGTTTATGAAAACCAAGTTTATTTAGCTAGAAATCTAATACTTCAGCCTGAGCACGGACTACCAGACTCACTACCGCTAAAGAGTTTATCATTTAAGTCCATCCTTTGCTTTTTTTGTTGGTATGATGTTATTAATCTTTTTGAGTATAGCAATCTGCTACTGTTAAGGCAACCCTATCACCGTCCGTTATCTGTTCAGTCCCCGCTCTGGGGCGGGGAAAAGAAAAAGAGAGATACAGGGGCACCCATAGGGTACCCGCCTGTACAACCCCGCGCCGGGGTTGCACCCCTACCTACCCCCGCTAAATTTCTTATAGGTAATGTGAACAGTTACCAGGTCGACTACAGGGCAGTAATATTCCAGTGCTGGCAAATAATCGACCCTTAACTCAAGCGAAAAAGATTTTTACCTGTAAAAGTTTGTGAAATTATGCTACAATGTAAAGGTTCCATAAAGATTTAATGGACTGACAGGAGTATAAAGTTAAATGTTTCCGGCCATAAAAAACGAGTTTAATAAAGAATTGCCGGCCAAAACACCCGGTACCGGCGTTGATTTTCATATGCACACGGTTGCCAGCGATGGGATGTGGACCCCGCAGACACTGGTAAACACGGCGGTAGCTCAGGGTCTTAAAACAATTGCCGTCAGCGATCACGACACTTTTCGTAATGTTCGGACGGTGCAAGCTCTGGCGGCTCCTTATGGCTTGCAGGTGGTTCCCGGTGTAGAGGTCACGATTAACTGGCGTTCGGAAATATATCATATGCTGGTGTTGAATTTTGACCTGGAAAACCCCGATTTTTCGACGCTGCTGGCCGATACCGAAGCCCAGAGCCAGGCTAAGAAGCATAATATTATAGAAGGTCTAAAGAAAAAGGGCTACCGGCTTCACAAACTGGACGAGGTTAAGCAAGCGGACGGCAGTTTCTTGACCACCGATATTGTCCGGGCACTGGTGCGCGGTGGCGAGGTCAGTACCTTCGACCGGGGTTATAATTTGTGCGTCCCGTTTGGCATCGAGCATACCTGTTCCCAACCGGCGGACCGGGCAATAGAGGCCGCTCTGTCGGCGGGCGGTATTCCCATGCTGGCACATCCGGGCCGGGCCGAATACAGCTTCAGCCGGGCCACGCCGGAAGTTTTAACGGAATTGGTCGGAATGGGTCTGGCCGGGGTCGAAGTTTATCATTATTCGCACCAGCCTGCCGATATTGAGCTATATCAGAACTTTGCCCGCCGTCACAACCTGTTGATCAGTGCCGGGTCGGATAGCCATAATGAAGCCCGAAAACCTACCCCCTGGAACCCGGAATTAACGCGCGGTCTGCTGGAACGCTTTGCTTTGACCGATACTGGCCTGGATTACTCTGAATCGGCAGTCAGCTAGACCGGTTTTAAAGTCCCGAAAGTAAATTTATGCCCCTGGAACCTTATCAGGTCCTCAACTCCGAAGGCCGGTTGGTCGGACCGCTACCGGGCGATCTCAGCGAAGAGCGGTTGCTAAAATGGTATCGGACGATGTGGGAAACCCGATTTTTCTCGGCCAGAATCGTGGCTTTGCAACGCCAGGGCCGGGCAACCACCTGGATTCCCTCGCTCGGTCAGGAAGCCGCTTCGGTCGGTCTGGCAACGACTTTACATAAGCAAGATTGGCTGACCGCCTCGCCAAGAGAAATCGGCGGTTACTTCCTGAAAGGAATACCCCCGGCGGCGATCACTTATTTTACACGCGGCTACACCCCACCGGCAGAGCTATTTGGCGATGATTTCCATTGTTTACCCCTCACAATTGTCATTGGGACCCAGGTACCCCACTCGGTCGGGCTGGCGATGGCGGCCAAATTGCGCGGCAGTGGTGAAATCGTGGTCGGTAGTTGTGGTGATGGCGCGACCAGCGAGGGTGACTTTAGCGAGGCTCTTAACTTCGCCGGGGTTTTCAAAGCACCGGTGGTCCTGGTGGTGGTCAACAACGGCTGGGCGATCAGTGTGCCCCGCGCCCGCCAGAGTGCCGTACAGCAGATCGCCGAGCGCGGGCAAGGCTTTGGAGTACCAGCCCGGATAGTGGACGGTAACGATATTCTGGCGATGTACAGTGTGATGCAAGAGGCTACCGACCGGGCGCGCAATGGTGGCGGTCCAACCCTGATCGAAGCCCTGACCTACCGGCTATCGGCCCACAGCACTGCCGACGACCCGACCCGCTACTGTCCGCCCGAAGAACTGGCCCTCTGGCAAACCCGCGACCCGTTAAATCGGTTCCGCCAATTCCTCCTCGATCAGAGTTTGCTGGACACCGCCAGTGATGCGGCTTTACAGACCGAAGCCCGCGAATATATAACAGCCCAGGTCGAACTGGCCCAGGCTCATCCGGTACCCAGCCCCGCCGCCCTATTCGATAATGTGTATGCTCAACTTACCCTTCGCCTCGAACGGCAGCGTCGTGAACTGATGTGATTTTAGTAGGACTTTTGCTTCAACCTCGTTCGTGAGGTTGAAGCAAAAGTAAAAGGGTTTTCACAGGGGCACCCATAGGGTACCCGCCTGTATGACCCCACGCCGGGGCTGCGCCCCCACGACCCCGCTTTAAATCAGGTTCCATCTTTAAGCGAAAGTCCAAGATAAATATCTTCTAAACCGTCTGAGACTCACCGGCTTTGATTTCGGTCACTTCTTGAGCCGGAGGCGTGCGAATGAGCTGAATATAACGCCAGACCAGGTAAGCCCATAATGCCAGCGTTAGGACCGACAGCCCTTTTTGAACCAATTCCTGGCTGAAAAAAGTACCCCACCAGAAAGGATAATCTGCCAGCGTCGCCTTCTTCCAACGGCTGGCGTTTAATAGCTCGATTACCAGATGAAGGGTTTGTAGCAGACTCAAGGCCAGAAAAGGCTTGACCAACCGCCTCTCTCTGGCAACGGCCAGGCTGAAAAAGGGCAAACTGTACAGCAAATATCGCTCTTTCATCTTGATCAACCAGCTAAAGCAGGTCACTACTAACAGAGTTGCTCCTAATTCGTATTGAGCAAAAGGTTTTTGGCGGCCCCGGCTAAACCAGATCACGGCGGCCAGGCCCAGGCCCACTATTCCAAACCCCAGCAGACTCAGCCAGAGCGGCGGCGCACCTTTGCTCAGACCCAGCACCAGGAAATTCAGATTAAAGGCACTTGGAAACTGATTATCGTAGGTTCCGGCCAGTTCAGGCGAGTTCAGCCAGTGGTTAAAGGCCCTCAG
This sequence comes from Chloroflexia bacterium, assembly GCA_038322625.1. Lineage (GTDB taxonomy): Bacteria > Chloroflexota > Chloroflexia > Chloroheliales > Chloroheliaceae > 54-19. The sequence continues at coordinate 17,546 of JBBQGA010000047.1, read as the reverse complement.
GTCAAAGCCGAAAGCTATCCCGGCCAGACCCACCGCCAGCCCAACGCCTAGCACCAACCCAGCCAACCCTTTTCGCCAGCCGCAACGCTGCACCAGCCACCAAACCAGGAGCGGCAAGACAAACCAGCCCTGCACCTTTGAAATCGCTACTATCCCCAGCAGCCCACCCCCGACTAACCCCCTCCGCCGGTAGATAAAATAAAGTGCGCCAACTTGACATAACAGAGGCATAATATCGATCTGACCCCAGATAGTCGTGCTATAGAAAAAGGCCGCGTTAAAGCCCAGCAACCCTAGCCAGCGGGTTTTTTGCTGCGGGTCTGCGGCTTTTGAAGGAACCGTCAAGCGCACGATCTGATAAAGTAGGGCCAGCAACCCTAATTCCATTATTGAAACCAGCACTCGCCAGGCCAACGGGTTGGTTTGCAAGCCTAGCGGCCAGACTATCAAATTGTAAAACCAGAGCAAATATACTATCAGGGGCGTGTAATCGAGGCGCGGGTCGAAGTTATAAATGTTCCACACGCCATTGAGATGAACATCATTACTCCAATTCAGGTAGAAACCCAGGTCGGCCTGATTTTCATCCGAGGTAAACAAAAAGAATATTACCAGTAATCCGCTCGCCGCCGCGATCAACCAGCCCGACCGCTCCCGCCGCGACCCCGACTGGAAAAGCCAGAGTAAGCCACCCAACCCAAGCACCGGCAGGCCCAACCACCAGCTATACTGGTAAAAAGAACTGACCGAGGTCGCCAGAACCAACGCCAGCATGGTCGCCAGTAGACCGGTTTCCAGCCAGTCGAGGCCTAAACGGCTGGCCCACCAGACCACGATTAACAACAATCCAAAGGCCACCGGCCAGAAAGGGTAGGGCCAGAACAGTCGAAAAATATGGCTGCGCGGCACGCTCACAGTGGCTCCCAGGAACATAAAACCCAACGGGCGGGGGTCTTTGCCATAAGTGAAAGTGTTGCTTCTGAATTCGATGACCAGCCCTTTGCCAGCCGGTCGCTCCGGGACGGTCAGGCTGATTTCTTGAGGAGCATTGCTTTTGGGGTCGGCTGGGTCTGCCACCAGGCGGGTCAGCAAACGAGGCGGGCCGGTCGGGTCGGCGGTATTTTCATATACCTCGATCTGGGCCGGAGGTGCGCCAGTCGGGCGTTGCAAATTAAAATTCAACCGGTAAGTCAGGCTGGTATAGCGCGGCATACGCGGGTAAATCAGCCGCGCCACCGGTTCACTCGACCAGTTAAACCGGCTGCCGTCCGGCATCGCTTCGGCCTTTGAAAAACCTTCGAGGCCATCGCTGGTCAGGTTGCTGGAAGCCGGTTGGTTGTAGGCCGAGGCGGGTAGCGTAATGACAATCGCCGCCAGCCAGATTAGCCCGGTCAGCCCAAGACCTTTGAGGTATACCTTATCGCGCAAGAAGTTCACCGTCGCCAGGCTCTACTTGCCAACCGGTTCCGGCGGGGAAGGCCGGGCCGGGAGAGGGACGGTTTTGCCGGTGCGCCAGATGGCATAACCGATCAGCAAATTTACCAGTTGGAGCAGCAAAATAAAGGTCGATAAACTTACGGCTTTTTCGCGGTCATAGCCCAGCCGGTCTAATACATAAATTAAAATAAAATCGCGTGCTCCGATCCCTCCAACCGAAACCGGTACCAGGCTGATGACAGTCGCCAGACTGCTGGCCGCCATAATCTGCATAAAGTCCAGTTGAATACCAAGGGCCGCCGCCAGCAGCCAGACTCGGCCTAGCACCACCAGGGTCGCCAGCACCGTCAGGCCAAAGACCGGCCCAAAATTAACCGGCCTGAGTTGTTGCTCGGCTTCGGCCTGATCCAAATCCGCCTTGCGCCGCAAGATCAGCCGGACCACCACATTCACCAACCGGTCGCGCAAGCGTGGCACCGAGAGTACCGCCAGGCTCACCAGCACACCCAGCAGCAAAAACAGCAGAGCCGGCAAAAGGTTTATAAAGTTTGCTCCCAGTACCAGCAGCCCACTGGAAGCCATCAGCATGAGGGCCGCTACATCAAACAGGCGGTCTAGCACCACCGAAATAATGCCGGTACTGAGCTTAAAACCCAGGTCGTTGAGATACCAGGCTTTGATCAGGTCCCCGGCCTGACCGGGCGTAAAGCTGCCCGCCGAAGTACCCAGCGCATACAACCGGTAAGCCTGGTTAAACGAAATCCGAATCTGGAGGTCTTTGAGGATTAGTTGCCAACGCCAGCCCTTTAAAGCATTTAACGGGAAGGCTCCCAGCACCGCCAGCCCGACTAGCCCCAGATTTGCCGTTACCAACTGCGACCAGATTTTAGCCGGGTCGAGGTTTAGCCGCCACAGGAAAAATACCAGCAAAACCGTACCCATCAACCGCAAGAACCAACGCCACCTTTTGTTTCCGCCTTTGGCGGTCGGCCCTGACTGCGGGACGGCTGGGGTGACGGTTTTGGGTTCGGATTGGGATAACACCGGCGGTTTACTCCTGATACTGATACTGAGAGTGAGTTGGTAGTAAATCTGGCCTGAACTGGCCTGACCTACGTTGAGCTTAAAGACGGTTTATTATCCGCTACCACCGGTCAGTCGTCAAGCGAGCAAACTAGGTTTTTTGCACAGTGGTACAAATTACCCGATTGCCGGTGCCAGTGGAGGGTGCGCCAAGCACCGGTCCGGCTTGCCCCTGCAACTTTAGATTCTTCAGACTATTACCTCCGGCCAGAGTTAAGCCGGGATTACTCCTGAAATTTATGGTCGTCGGTGTGCTTGTAGTGCAATCTCCGCCGTCGAAGTTGACATTACTCTTTAACACTGGCCCTATTGGCCCAGTTAGACTGACTTGGTTGCCCGGCACCATAAACTTTATAGTATCGTTGGGCATGGCCTGGCTGATCGCTTTCGAGAGGGTGTCGGTGCCGTTGCCGGTGCCGTCATCGGTGGTCACTTTAACCGTCCAGGTATTGCCCAGGCTGATAAATTTTTGAAGCTCGACCAACGTAATCGAGTTTGCCGGGTAAGTGGCCTGAAAACCCCCGGCAGTTACCGCCTGATCAGCCTGACGCACTATTCCGGCCAGATTAGCCGCGCTATATCGGTAGACTCTGGCCGCCGGGTCAGGGGTAAAGCCGCTCAAACTGAGGTTGCTGGCAATATCGGTACCGGTTTTATTGATAATCACCATTGTTACGGCCTGATCCCTGCTACGCTGGGCCGCGTAAATCGCCAGGCTACCCTGGTCGACACTGTTAGTCTTGACCCCGGTATCGCCATAGGCTTTACCGGTCCCATCGTAATTGCGGTAAATCCGAAAGGCGTTAATGCCTGGCTGACTACTGGAGGGAGGTGCCCACAATGTCGCCAGGTCCAGATTTTCGCGGCCAAAGATACCCAGTACATCGGCCTGAGTCAGCGCGCCGTTAATATCCTCCAGTCCGCCGAAATTATATTCACTTATCCCGATTTTTGTACCGGGATAGTTGGCATCAACCCAATCGTGGAAAACCGGAATAAGCCGGATCGGACCATAGCCAAAAGTCGTGATATAACTTTCATCGTAATAAGTAGGGTCCCAGAGCGAGCGGGTCGACCGCAAGCGCAATTGTTGGATGGCCGGGCTGCCCGCCGGTGAAAGACTTACTCCGTCCGATGCCGGATAATAGTGCTGGTCAAAATAATCCAGAATTCGCACCCCGTTTGCGGTTTCGTAGGCCTTCATCTGTTGCAAATACCACTCCGAGAACCCCACGCCGCCATGATTGGCTTTATCATTGGGAACCAGCGAGTCGGCGTAGACCGAGAAGCCATAATTAGACGGCCCAAGCGTTTTAGCGGTCGGGTCAGCCGTTTTGATGGCCGCGCCATACCGGTAAGTGTAGTCCTTCAATTCTTCGTAAGTCAGTTTGGCCGGGTGGACATCCCGGTGCGTCTCCCACCAGCCGCTCGGTTCGTTATCCAGTTCGTATATCTGGACTCCACCACTGGCAGCGTTGCCATGAAGCTGGATCAGATGGGCGATCCATTGTTGGACAAAAGCCGGTCCGACCGCGATACTGGTATCGAGTGGATCGTTATTGGTGATCTGCTGACCGGTAGCGGTTAAAATACCATTGCCACAATCCGGCCCGGTCGGCGAAGTTGCGGTCTGGGGGCCATACTTCAAGACACTAAAGCCACACAAATGCTCGGTTCGATTTTTCTCCACATAGCCGATGGTTGGTACGCCCAGTAAACTTTTCACATGGTAGGCAAAATCCCGGCTTACAAAATCATCCGATTCGGATGGCTGGTTCAGGGCCGGGTCGTTGCCGGTATTGGGATTACCCTCGAAGAAGTAATCAAAACCTGAATTAAAGGAATTGGTTTGCCAGTTGTAGCGTGAAGTGACATTGCCACCCCAGCGGTCGACCGGCAGGCGAAGTTCCTGCATTAGCCCGGTGTAATCGTTAGGGTTGGTTCCGTAGAAATTCATGCCATAAATATCCAGGCTGATTGGGTGGCGACCGACCTGGACATCTACACTCAAAGCTGGGCCACTGACCACCTTTGGAGTAGTCACCGGCGCGCTCCTGACGGTTGCCCCTGGAAAGCTGGTCAGCAATACCAGCAGCACCGCCAGGGTCCGGCCAAACCTAGTTTTTAGCTTTCCGCTCCACATTTCCGGCTCCTTTGTATTTCAGGCTAATTTCTTGCTCAAGCCTGACTAAAATTCCTATAATACTATTATTAATTTTGTAATCGGCGGGTCTAAATGATTATGCTCGGATATAAATTCAAAAGCTAGGACCTGGGTCACACAACGAAAAAGACCGGCAGTCATAACGACTGCCGGTCTTCTTCTTTTACTAAATTTGCCTGATATATTTAGGCGGCGACTTCCACAGTGTTTTTGGCCTCTACCGCCTCAACCAACTTTTCGACCAATTTCTGCAATTTACTCAAAATTTCAGCATCGATCAGTTTTCCATCCGGGCTAAATTTAGCGGTAGCCTCGCCAACCAGAACCTCACTACCTTCCTGCGGAGCAGTCCGCATATTGGTTAGCAAGGTAAACAGTTGCTTGTTGGCGCGGGCGGCGGCATTGGGTGATAGCGATGCGCCGATCAAACCAACCGGTTTGCCGTCAATGGCCGCCCGGACGGACGGGCGGGAGAACCAATCCAGGGCGTTCTTGAGTACGCCAGGAATCATGCCGTTATATTCGGGGGAAGCTACCACAATAGCATCGGCCTGGGCCAACTGGTCAACCAATTGCTGAACCGCTTCCGGTATACCCACGCTTTCGACATCCTGGTTATAGAAAGGTACATGAGCCAGGTCTAAAATCTCATATTCCACATTTTCGGGTAATACTTCCTTAACTGCCCGCAGGGTGGAAGTGTTGTGGGAAGTGTGCCGCAAACTACCTGAAATACCTACCAGACGAATTGTATTTTCCACTTTGAGTCTCCTAATCTAAAAATCTGTTCTTAATATAAAACTTCTTAATGCTTTTGCTACAAAACGTAGCCAACTTACTATTTGTAAGCTTATTATGCATAATAAGTAACTCACAGTCAAGGCAGGTGAATTTAGAATGTGTTAATTTTTAGTAGGATAAACCTTTGTAATCCAGATTAAAACATCTAATAGGGAAGTGGAAGCGGAATTCTATTTTTGCAAGGTATCACAAAGGCGGAACAAAAAAAGCCGGTTATCAATTACGATAACCGGTCATTGCAATTACTTGTTTAAGGGTTAAATTGTTAGCCAAACCCGCTTTGTTACATCATTACCTGGGGCAAAGCTTTCAGGACGAACTCCGGTGTTACAACCGCCTGATCGGCGGCGCGAGTGAACGCAATCGAGGCGGCTCGTAGCTTGTCGGAGGCCGAAATACGCGCTACCCAGGGCACCTTTTCCAGCAACTGATCAAAGATCGCTTTGGCATCGTCCGACCATCTCACATCGCTGCTCAACTGGTCGAGGGTTGCCGAGAATTTTTGAGCCGGGCCATCGGCTTTGGGTTGGGGCGGGCCGCCCGCCTGATTACTGCCAAACTGGTTGCTGGCAGGGCCACCATTCGTGCCGGGAGTGCGGCGTTCTCTGGGTAGAATCTCGAACAACACATCGTAAATCATGTTGGTCAGCGTTTGCATCAGATAAACCGCTCCCCGGTAGCCCATATAAGGCGTTCCCACCGAGCGCGTGATCAACGGAAGCGGCAGGCTGGCCCCCAGGAACCGAGAAGGAATACCGGCCTCGGCGATATAAATCCGTTCGTTCATCGAGCCAAGCACAAAGGTCGGACGCTCACGGGCCAGCTTATTTCGCACCAGCCATTGATTAGTATCGTTCGATTGTTGGCGGTTAACCGTCATACAAATTGGCATACCCAATTCGTCGCCCAGGAATTTTTTCAAACCGAGGGCATAGCTTTCGTTGGCGATAATGGCGATTTTGGTTGAGTTATAGAAATCCTGTGGTGCGCCCAGCCAAATATCCCAGATCGGCAGCAAGGTATCGCGTTTCTCAGCCCGGATAAAAGCTTCAGCCTGTTCGCTGGTACCCAGTATCCGGCCAATTTCCTGAATAAATTCGGTCGATTCGCGCATACCTAGCGGGGCGTACAGGAAAGGTTTGTTTAGTTTGGCGGCCAGACCGTCCCCAAACTCGCGGTACATCACCACGTTCAGGGCACTTTCGTCCAGTTTGTCCATATCGCTATAACCGGCCTCAAACGGGAACACATAGTGGATTTCACCCCCGGCCCCCTGGATCAGGCGTTTGATTTCGTGCAGATCGGAATAGGAGTTGAAACAGCCGTAGGTTGGACCGATTATATTGACCCGCCGCCCATAGTTTCTGTCGGGCGTGCCTTTTTCGCCGCGCCGTTCGCGTTCCTCGTACAACCATTGTAGCGAAGTATCGCGGGCTTTCCACTCGTCTTCCTCGAAGGCGTGGCTGCTGAAGAAAATCGCGTCAGGGTGCTTGCGCGACAGGCTGACCACGTGATCGGCCCCGATCAATTCGCTTTCCTGGCTGCTGACCACGATCAGATGTTTTTTCTGGCCTTTTTCTTTTTCACGCTGTTTGACCCGGCGCACCGCGTCCAGCACCTTGCGGGTCGTGCCGTCCAGGGTCACTTCGATTTCGGTGATATTTGAGCTAGCCAGGTTTTCCAGTTCGGGCAGGGCATCGGTGTAGTTAATTGTGGCGGTCGCGGGCAAGCTATAGCAGCCGACCGGCGCGTCCACCACCACCTCTACGTCGCGCATTGAGGTAAAAGCCCACATGGCACCCCAGTAGCCGTTGGAAACCGGCGTATCGAGCGGAATATTAGGAGCTTCTTTGCCTTCTTCGCCAAACGTCGCTTCGGCCATGCGCCGGATACGGTCGCGTTCGGTGGCCTCGCCTTCCAGCTTGACGTTTTTGCGGACAAAGGCATTCTTGGTCGGCGCACCAACCCCCAAATTATCTTCGGCCTCATAACCCAGGTCGGCGGCTTTTTTCTTTTCGACCCCCGGCTTGTTGGTCGTGCGGGCCGAGGCCCAGAAATCGTTGGTGTTGGACTTGGCCGCCGTAAAACCGATGTTGGAATTACCGTCGGTCTCCAGGGCCGAGCTTTTAGGACTGGCATTGGCCGGACGAGACCGGACCACCGGCGCGGGCGTTTCCATGTCAACTTCGTCATCGACCGGTTTGCGGTAAGTCGAAACCACCGGGCGGGGTTTCGGTTTAGAACTACCACCAAAATCATCGTCGCCCATCGGGTCAAAATCCATCCCTAATGGGTCCTTTTTATTATCGGGCATGAGTGAGAATGCCTTTCCAAATATTTAGTTATGAACCGGTAGAGTGAACCGGTTCAAACCTTAAAATCAAAACTGTAATTTTATCGCTTCGCGCACCGGGTCGGTCGCCAGCGTTTCGGCAAAGAAGTCGCGCATATAATTGTAGGTGTTCTGACCGCCCAGGATGGTTTTCATCTGCTCGACCAGCGGCTTGACCCCGGCGGCCAGCATAATCGGGCGACCGGCTACAATATTTGTGTAATAAACGGCTGGAATACCGCGTCGCTTGGCGACCGCTTCCAGGTTGCTTGAGCCGATCACCAGGTCGGGCTTGTAGTGATCGAGAGCCTGTAGATCGTCTTCGTGACGTTTTCGGAATAAGACCTTAACTCCCTGGTCGGCTAACCAGGCTTGATCTTCTTTGGTACCCGGACCGTTGCGGACGCTGGTCGAGACAAAGCAGACCTCGGCCCCGGCTTCCACCATCAGGCGGGCAAAGAGCATTTCGCTGCCTTCGTAACCGGCGATCATGAGCTTCACACCGTCTAAGCGGTTTGCATCGAGTTCGTCGGCCACCTTTTGAGCTTCCGAGTCGGCAATATCTTCGATTTCGCTGGCCGGTAGCCGCATAATCGTGCCGAGCTTTTTCAACCAGCTATAGGTCCCGTGCGCGCCGACCGGGGCACTATATAGCGGTTTGACTCCCAGCAAATCGAGTTCCTTAACGGTTCGCTCGTAGAAGGGGTGCAGCAGAGCGGCTACTTTGGCTTTGGGGGCTTCGTAAAAATTGCCCAGGTCTTTGTGCGGAAGTGACGAAATCAGCTTGACCCCCATCCGGGCGGTCGCTACACTGATCTGGATCGGGTCGGTCGGAAAAACTTCGCCGACCGCTACCAGTCCGCCACTGGCGATTTCGGCCTCGCGGCCTTCCTCGACCATATTCTCGCCGATGCGCTTAAGCATCTGGCTGATCGCCACGTCTTTGGCTTCCGGGTGGGTTGGGACACCATAGGCCGGAACCCGCATCGGGATAATTTCGGTGTTATCGATCCGGCGCGGCAGCAGTTCCAGGTGCAAACCACTGGTTTCGGGCGTACAGAGCGACATCACGGCGATCATCTTGGGGGCTTCGTGTTTCACCACGTCCTTGATAATATCCAGGGTCTTGTCGGTCAGATCGCTCTGAACCAGTTCGCGGGCGGTCAACGAGGGCGACACTATCGGCTTATTCGCGCCGTAGAAGTGCGATACGAAATCGAGACCGTACAGGCAGCCTACCGCCCCAACCAGCACCGGCACCATCCCTTCGACCCGCATTGTTACCCGTAGCGAACCAAAAGCCGGACACATGGTGGCACTGTGCATACTGCACTCGCCTTCCTCGTTGAAATCAATTTCCTCACTGGTACGCTTACCGGCCAGGCTAATGGTCCGTCCGGCTTTTAATTCTTGGATCGTATCAGGCATTTGCGAAAACCTCCTCGCGGTTCATCAGTTCGTCTATCCTCGCGCTGCGCAACTTCCCGCGCGTATTTTGCGAGAACATCCGGTAAAACTCCTCAAAATCGAGCGGATTTGGCACCACCGATTTCGTGTGGTCAATGCTATAGATAAGTTGATCAACGGCGGCCTGCATTTCGGGGATTTCCATTACCTCGAAAGCGTCTTTCATCATCACGGCCTGGGGAATAAACGGCATATTAGCCAGAATGGGAACCCCAACCTGTGCGCCATAAGTCGCCGCTATGCCGCTCCCGTCGTCTTTATTCAAAATCAAACCCAGCACTTCGCTGGTGCTGCCTTCGTCGCTATAGTGCGCGACTGCCCGGCTAACGTTGTTGGCGACATACAGCGATTGCTGGTCGTTGCCGGACACAATCATAATTTCTTTGGCAATCGAGCGAGCAAAGCTCATCCCGAAACCGCCACACACGACATCCCCCAGGAAGTCCAGCAAAATTACATCAAAATCCCAATCGGCCAGGCCCAGTTTCATCAAAGTGTCAAAACCCAGTACGATCCCTTTACCGCCGCAGCCGCGACCGGTTTCCGGTCCACCCAGTTCCGCCGCGTAAACGCCGCCGCGTTCAAAAATCACATCGCCGGGGGTCAGATTATCGTCGTCGCCGTTTTCGTGAAACTCGCGCCAGACCTCCAAAATGGTGGGTAACAGTACACCTTTAAATAGCGTGGCAGTGGAGTCGTGCTTGGGGTCGCACCCGATTTGGAGTACGCGTTTGCCCTGTTGCACTAACCGGACACTGAGGCAACTGGTCAGGAAACTCTTGCCAGAACCGCCCTTGCCGTACATCGCCATTATTCTTTGGGTCATAATCGACCTCAGCCTTTCTTATTTGTCACACCAGGCGAGATACCGCCTATTGTAAAAGTGGATGTAATTGGCTTACCATTTACGGGCCTGTTTTGCCCGGCCAATTGGTTTGTTTAAGCAGCTTTTGGATTCTTTTGATTTAGCGAAACTAATATTGCCTGAGTTGAGTGTAGCACAGCCCATCATAGCCCAAAGTATTTGTGGCTACAGAAAATCGGCTAAAACGTAGTGTTTTTTACTTTAGGATTTCCGCTTCAACCTCACTAAGTGAGGTTGAAGCGGAAATCCTAAGAGTTTTAACAGGGGCACCCATAGGGTACCCGCCTGTGAGACCCCCGCAGGGCACCCAGTGGGTACCTGACCCCCACTTTAAAAGAGTACAAAAGTACAAAAAAACCATCCGTCAGATTGTCCTTTTTGGACAATTCTCGGCTGGTCTTTCTTTTGGTTAATCGGCTTTTATGCCTTTGATTTATTGAGGGTCTTTGACTTTGGCAATCAATTGCTGGCAGATTTCGTTGTATTTGATAATCAACTCGCCATCGAGACCCCGGTATTGCATTCTTTCAATGAGCAGATTTTTAACCTGATTGAGGTCTTCTACGTCCGGTTCATCAAAATTTGCCCCCAAAGAAATGAAAGCTTCTTTGTATAAAATCCGCAGAACAGCCAATTGGTGCGGGTCGGGCTGATAATTAGTCGTTAACAGATTGTCGCGCTGGAAAGACTCGATATTGACCAGGGCATAACACTGGCACATATGGTCGCGGACTGTCTGGCTGGTTATTACCGGTTCTTGCAGTTCTACCGCGACCGTATTGTTCATATCATTTTCGATACGTTGGCGGTGTTCTTCGCCCAGTTTTTTGCCAGCATCCAGTGGCATGGTCGCCGCATCATAGCCGGACTCGATGCTGGACGGGCTTTGCCCTATATGTTGGGCCATCCGGTCGAAGCGTTGCAACAACTGGATGATCAGGCGGTCCTGTTGTTCCAGGTGCAACAAAATAGCCTGGACCTCAATTTCGCCCAGCTTATTGACCTCAAAATCGTTCTGGGCCACCAAGCGGTCTCTTTGCGACTGGCGGTTCTGGCTCATCATAATCACCGGGGCGGCGTAGGCGGCTTGAAAACTCAAGGCCAGGTTTAACAGAATAAACGGATAAGGGTCCCACGACCCAATAACGCCAGTGACATTAAGAATAATCCAGGTCAGCAGCAAACAACTCTGGATAATAATAAACCGCCAGCTTCCCATCGTGGCCGCAATTATATCGGCCAGGCGTTGCCCGAAGCTTAATTTTCCTTCAAACTCGGTATTAACATCCCGGATAACTGCCGGACCACTCAAACTGTGTATCTGGGTGGCATCCTCATAGGTCTTATGTATATCTTTATCCAGTAGCCCTTTATCCAGTGGGGGTGGTTTTTCGCCTTCGGTGATTTGCGCCAAAATAGGTTGTTCCTTTCCGTCTATACGATTTCGCATGGCTTAATATAGTGAGCTGGTTATTTTATCGGTCTGATCTATACGTGACGTCACAATTTGATTTTAACGATTATCTATCAAAAACGGAAGTGTTACAACGGCTATTCGGGCCAGGCACAGGGCCTAATTTTCAATATTAGGACTTTCGCTTCTTCCTCACAGGTGAAAATAGAAGCAAAAGTCCTATAACTACTATAAATTTACAATGGTATAATAAGGCTCGATAATCCAACGTGGTTATAGACCGTTGAGGTTTTAATCTGAAATCTTTTAATTTATTGTCTAAAGGGCTAGATGAATAGCAGGAAGCACCTGAAAATAATACTTAAAACCAGCCGGTTACGCCCGTTGAAAGGTCTGGTCCTCTTTTTTCTTTTAGCCGAAATTTTTATCAACCTTTTGAACCAATCAGCTCTTACTCAGGCGGCTTCCAGTCAGGTCAGTCTGGCACAAACCCCGGTAGTGTCTGCCGGTCGTGGACAGCGGGTTGGTCAGACTGACCGTAATCGCCAGATAAGCCTGGCGGTGGGCTTAAAAGTAACCGGTGAAGCTGCCCTGGATCAGTTTATCGCCAGCCAGTACGACCCTAATTCACCTGATTACAAACATTTTCTAACACCGCAGCAATTTACCGAGCGTTTTGTAAACCAGAGTGACCGGGCTGAAATAATAAAATATCTGCAAAGTAAAGGACTGCGGACCATTGATAGCGGGTTAGGAACCCTTATTAACACCAGTGGAACAGTTACTCAGGTGGAAGATGCCTTTGGCGTAGTGCTCTCCGATTACAGGGATAACCAAACCGGTCAGGTGTTCTTTAGTAACGATGTGGGGCCAGTTTTGCCCGCCTCAGTCCAGTCGCGCGTAAAAGGAGTAGTTGGCTTATCCAACCAAACCCAATACAAACCCCGCTTCCAACGCCTCCCCAGCCAACCCACTGCCTTATCCCCCCGCAGCAACGGTACTCCCTCAAGCGGTTGTCCAGCGGCACAAACTGTCGCAACTAATAACAACTCATTTGTTCCCAACCAGCTAAAGACAGCCTATAATTTTGATCCTTTCTATAGTCAGGGCATCAGTGGCACCGGCCAGACCGTCGCGGTTTATGAACTGGCTGATTATCTCGACTCTAATATTTCTACTTACCAGACCTGTTTTGGCACCAGTGTTCCGGTAAAACGCGTACCGGTAGATGGCGGCGTAGCCGGAATTTATTATGGTCAGGGTGAGGTTGAACTGGATATTGAAATAATTGCCGGGATGGCACCCGGTCTCAAGCAGATATTGGTCTACGAAGCACCTCTCACCAATGCCGGTTATATTGACGAATTCCAGCAGATCGCCAACGATAATCTGGCCCAGGTAGTCAGTATTAGCTGGGGAGACTGCGAGTCACAAACCCCCACCAGTACTCTGGATACCGAAAATGCCATTTTTCGCCAGATGGCGGCCCAGGGTCAGAGCGTTTTTGCGGCTTCCGGCGACACTGGCTCGGAACTTTGCCTGCCAAACACCGCGCTGGATGTGAGCGACATCCTGGATACCCCCTACGTAACGGGGGTCGGTGGTACCCGGTTAAACCTGAATGCTGACAACACTATAAATAATGAGATTACCTGGAATGATAGTGGCGCCAGCAGCGGTGGTATCAGCGCTTATTTTGCCCGGCCAGCCTGGCAAACCGGCCCTGGTACCAACAATTCGTATTCTAATGGTAAAAGAATGATGCCGGATGTTTCAGCGGCGGGCAGCCCTAACACCGGTTATGTAGTTTTCACCGGTATTAATGGCGGTAGTGGAAGTTGGAGACCGATCGGTGGTACCAGTGCGGGTGCCCCGTTATGGGCGGCAGCGGCGGCCCTGACTAATAATTATCTCAGTAAATTCGGTTTGCCGGGATTGGGTTTTGCCAACCCAACGCTTTACCGTATTTTTAATTCGCCGGTCGCCGGTTCGGTTTACCACGATATTACAGTCGGCGATAATTGTTATCAGGGGCCGACCTGCGGCACGCCGAATACCGGCAGCAGTATTTATCCGTCGACTACCGGCTATGATATGGCTACCGGGATCGGTACCCTAAACGCCTACAATTTTGCACGCTACACCCTGGGTTGTCCGACCTCGGCCACGATGGTTCACACGGCTGCCGATGATGGCAGTCCCAACACTTTACGCTCGGCTTTGAACACCGCAAATAATGCTACTCCTAACGGTTGTAAGCTGGTTGATCTTACCGACCCGGCGATTGGCCCCTCAATCAAGCTTCAGGGCAGTGGTCTGACGGTCAGGGCAGGGGTTACACTGCTGGGTCCGGTCTGCACCGCCACTGGCCCTGGGCTGACAATTAGCGGGTTTTCAATCATAAGGGGGGTTCCAACAACCATTGACGATGACGGCCTGATCCTGAACGGAGCAACGGTAGCCGGTCTGAATATCAGCCGGTTTGGTAAGCGTCAGATAGTTGCAAATGGCCTGAGTAATCACCTGGGCTGTGTAAAGGCCAGCAAAACCTAAAACAAGCAGCTAACCGGCCTTTATAAGTTTCTCCTTACTATAGTTCCTCTACGCTCTTTCTAAAACGGGAGAAGGCCTCGCGCAGGTGGCTTTTCTCGTAGTGAGCATAGATCTGTTTGGTCGTAACCGGACTGGCGTGGCCCAGAATGTCCTGCACCTCGGAAAGCTGCGCACCGGCATTCAGCAGGGTAGTTGCCAGGTTATGCCGGAAATCGTGAGGATGAATTTCCACGCCGATCAAGTGGGCATATTTGTTGACTACGTGCCAGATGCCCGCCAAACTCAGCCGGTAGTTTTGACCTTGCAGACCCGGCTTCGTCAGGTCGCGGTTTCGATGATGCTGGATAAACAGGGGCCGGTAACTATCTTTACCCCTCACCGACAGGTATTCGGCAATCGCGGCCAAAGTAGCCCGGTCGAAATAAGCCAGGCGTTCTTTCTGACCTTTACCGGTTATGATCAACTCATAAACCAGGCCTTTTTCTAGCTCGGTTGGTTCCTCAGCACTGATCTTTTCTACTTTACATAACTCTAATTCTGATTCACCTTCTTTGGAAACGGTTTTAGAAGAAGGTTGGCCGGTTTTGAACAGGTCTGCATCGATTAAAATAGGTTCCAGATCGGCCCGGTTAAGATTGGCAACCTCCTGTCGGCGCAGTCCGGTGGTATAAAGCGTCAAAATGATCGCCCGGTCGCGCAACTCTTCTAAGTCCTGCCTCGCTTTTTCCTTATCGCTTTTGGCCTTCCAGCCCCCCGGCGGTGGCGGTTTGCGAATATGGCGGCGTTCTCCGGGCGGCTCGTTGTACACAAGGTCCGAAGTCGTTGGAGGCTGATCCGGTTCCTGCTCCCCGATCACCAACTTAACTACCTGCTCAACCTGTTTACCTTTGACGCGGGGAGTGCGGTAAGTGGCCCGGCCCTGGAGCCTGGCAAGCCCCGCTATCATTTCCTGATATTGACAGCCCTGGGGGGTGAGATGCCGCCGGGCCAGAAATTCAAACAGGTTGCGGTTGGCGGTCAGGTAGAGGGAGGTAGTGGCGCGGGCCTGTCGGCCATAGGTTTCCACCAGCCACAAATAATATTCTTCCAAAATGAAGGGGGAGAGCGAATAAACCGTGATCGTGGCCGGGTTCCCTCGACCACTGGCGTAAATGAACCATAAGAAGCGGCGGCAGCCTACTCGGTAGGTTTTCTGGGTTTGTTCACTCTGCCCCTTCAGGGTGGTCAGGAAAAGATTTACCGCTGCCGCCAGATTAAGGTTTT
This sequence comes from Chloroflexia bacterium, assembly GCA_038322625.1. GTDB lineage: Bacteria > Chloroflexota > Chloroflexia > Chloroheliales > Chloroheliaceae > 54-19. The sequence goes on along the minus strand of JBBQGA010000047.1, from coordinate 2,167 downwards.
CTGGCAGAAAGGCCTGGGTGGGATTGTTGTGGGCGGACTGGGTTGTTTTGGAGAGATTGTCGCCAGTGGCAGATTTGAGGGATAGGACGATCAATTCTTGTTCGCCCAGCGTTTCCCAGTGCTTTAGCCAGCCTTTTTGATCATCGGTTGCCGGGATTACTGAGCTAAAACCCGGATTTTCAGTTTGATTAAAGCCGGAAACCGCGCCGTTCGTGTCCGGTATTTCTTTTCCCATGCTTAGTATTCTTTACCTCAAAATTGCACAGCATTTAGTATTCTCTAGTTTAATATAGCGACAACACTACATTTTTTAGATTGAACACTCTCCCCGGTTTCATTAACGGCAGTAATAGTATAGCTATATTCAGTGCGGTCAGCTAGATTTGTATACTACAGTGCATTTGAATTGTAACATTTCTAATCCTGCTGTCAAGATGTTACATAAGATAATGGAGCTTATCTTACGTTACACACTTATTGAGAGATATTATCCCTTGTGCGCTCGCTAAAACACCCCAGGTTTTAGTTGCTAAAACTCGGTCTACTAAAAACCTGTTCTTACCCAATATCCTTAATCAAAAGAATACCCTAGCTTCTTCTTCTCAAAGAAATTAGGGTATATTGTTTCTCCAATTAGTTAAATGGTACTGGTTAATTACCAGCCTTAAAATTATACCAAATGATTAAAGATTAAGAACTAAAGAACAGATTATAATAAGTGGATATGATTCCAAATACTTCTCACCACAAAAAGTTATTTACCCATAGAAATTTTGTGAATTACGTGAGAAGCGTGAGTTTCTGAATAATTTGGTCAAAAGTATAAAATTACCTCTTGCTACAAGCGTCGCTAAGGCCCCTAATTTAACAAATGCCTACGTCAGGAACCCTTGAGCCAGTTTCGACTAATCTGGGTCATTTTATCCTAAATAAGACTACATTTACCCCTTTTTTCTAAAGAACCCTACAAATTGTAGTGTTGGGCCAGAAGTAAAGCCGATAAGATAGTAGACCGGACTACCAGTTGAGGGGTGTAGCGGTTCTTGCCAATCCACAAGGGCGGGTATCCACTAATGTATGGCCGGTAATGTCGTCGTAAATATTTAGCCGCTCCTCTGGCGGCCTTAATTACTCCTTTGCCCCAACCCGCTACCTCGCTATAGGCTACCAGGGCCTGTAATACCAACGCCCATATTCCGCAACTGGGAAGCACTCAACCGAGTGGGATAAAGTTGCTCTAAACCCGCTCGTATGAGATTATACCGGGAGTGGTTGTCGCTCATAAATGTCTCCTGTTCAATGCTTGGGGAAGCAATAAATCTGGAGTTTAACACATTTACGATGGGCAACCCACTTCTTTTTTATCCCTTCTTAAAATCTGTACGGTGTACGGTGACAAATATTTTAATAACCCCCATATCAAGAAGCCATATTGTAAGCAGAGTCGTATTCAGTTATCAAGGAGTTATCGTCAATTAGTTTCTCTAAAACTTTTATCCTTATATAATTCATTTTTGGTAAAAAAGATTTATTCTTTATCACAATTTTAGTAGTAACATTGGCTTTGGTATGCTGCCAAATACATCCACTTTGGTCATTACATATTAATATAGTGCCTAATGCAGGGTTACTAACAGGATATTGCAGACTTATAGTATTACCCACTTTTGAAAGAGTAAAAGCTTGCTCTGGAGTTTCAACACTGTATTCAATTTGCTGTCCTAAATTCAAGTAAATGAACACTCCTACGAGTATTATAATCATAATTATAACGCTGATTAATACTACAAATTTATTTTTTCTCATTATCTTACCTAATCTTAGTATATTTATAATTAATCCACCGTAGGTTCAGTAACCTGAATTGTTTATTTTGCTGATCCAATAAAGAGAATTAATCTTGTTTAGCCTTTCAAGTACGGAAACTCTGTGCAAAACTAAAAGATATTCTGGACCGGAGTGTGATGTGCCTAACATTAAGCTACTTGCTAAATTTATTCTACATCCAGTTTCAAACTAACAAGGTCATTTAGGGACTTAAAAACAATTAAGCGTTCCAAGTATTGGCAAAGGAGATGTCCACAAACCATTTTTCAAGACCCTGCTTTCGCTCGATTTGGGTTTCTAAGGCTGCCATTGCAATTTTAGTCAGCTTGATACCAGTAGA
>JBBQGA010000046.1:0-38174 GCA_038322625.1 Chloroflexia bacterium | reverse complement strand
GCGGATGTAAGTAATATCGATACCGAATATGTGATTGCAATGAGCTGCTTCTACTCCACGCAGTAGATGTAGATAAGCATAGACCCGCTGGGCCAGATTGCGCTTCGATAGATTTGGCCCTGGCTAAATCGCTTCCAGACCATTAATAGTCTTATAAACTGCTGTGATCGTATAATATCTTTACACCGGGCCGAGGGGTTTGGCTTGGTATTACTCGAAAGCATGTATTTGCGCAAGCCCACAATTGCCACAAATTATTCTGGCAACACCGATTTTACAAACTCACAAACCAGTTTCCCAGTGAATTATTCACTGGTGAAATTAAAAAATAACATTGGGTCATATAAAAAAGGTAATCAATGGGCCGAACCTGATCTTGAAAATGCGGCCTGGCAGTTAACCAGAGTTTTTAATCAAGAAGTTTTACGCCTCCAAATAGCTAAAGCGGGCCAAGCATATATTTAAAAGCATTATTCTTTAGAGAATTGTGCAGCACTGATCAAAAATCGTTGTGAGGATCTAAAACGATACTCAGGAAATCGGACCGGTTAGAAATTACGTTACTCCTGTTTAGCAGATTGTATCGTAAAAAGGGGATAAAAGTATGCCCGACGAAGGGCAAAGGCAGAATAAACGCTTCGGCTTTGTAAACAGCTACGATACTAAACCCAAATGGCGGCAGTTCCACGCGCATAACCCTGCGGTCACTAAAGGTACTACTCCACAATACCTCCTGAAATCAATCAAATATCGGTACTTTTAGCCTACCATGCCAGCCGTAACAAAAAGCTTTGAGTATAGTTTAATCCTCACGTAACCAACAGACGCAAGACGCAGTTGACCGGCAAGGACAACCGGCAACCCTCATCGGACCGACCTATTTTTTCCAGAAGCTAAAGATAAAGTATGCCTTGAAAAAAAGGTTTGTTCGCAGTATGCCATTATCGTCAACCCAAACTTATTGAGCAGATAACAACGCAGAAAGGGACCAGTTTATTATGGCACGCACAAGTGGTTTTAAGAAGGTAGTAGTTTTAGGGTTCGTTATATTCGGTTTAATGGTGGCAATGATTTTGAATACTCTCAGCCCGGAGGCCGCCCAGGCCGCCGAGATCGCCAATAATTCTCAGATCAAGGGTAAAGTTACCGCCATTACCGCCGACGGTTTTAGCTTGTTGATGGACGGCAATCGCCAGTACACGTTCCAGGTCACTGCCGATACCCAGTTCAGCCAGGCCGACAAGCCGGCCAAGTTTTCCGATTTGAAGGTGGGTATGCTGATCGGGCTGCTGGTCAAGTACAATCCCACCGACCACAAGTACATGGCGACACGGGTTTATTTGCCGAAAGCCGAGCCGACTCCGCCTACTTGCTACACTTCCGCCCTTATGTCGGCGACGGTAGTCGAAAAGTTGGCCGACCGCTTCACAGTTAAATGGACCAACGGCGAGACCAGCAAGGTACCGTTCCTGGTCAATAGCCAGACCAAGTTCATTCAGGATGGGAAACCGGCCAGCTATGCCGATTTGAAAGCCGGTCAGAACATCCAATTTGTCGTCCGGGCTTGCAAAGATGGCGGTTACACCGCGACCGAGGTGCATCTGCCGAAGGCCGAACCGACACCGGCCACTTGCTACACTTCCTCCGCGATGTATGCTTCGGTCCTGGAGAAATTGGCTGGTCGCTTTACGGTTAAATGGACTAACGGTCAGACCGGTAATGTCGCTTTCGTAGTCAATAGCAACACCAAGTTCTTCCACGAAGGACACTCGGCCAGCTACGCTGACCTGAAGGCCGGTCAGAACATCCGGTTTGTAGTCCGCGCTTGCAAGGGTGGCGAGTACACCGCGACTGAGGTCTACTTCTAATTTACCCCGCTATTTCCTCCATCACACTCCTCAAAACAGGTTCCGGTCAAGTGCCGAAACCTGTTTTTAATTTGTAACGATTCAGGCTACCTCCTTCGAGGCGGGGTTAGTAGAGTTGCAACCCAAGCGGGGGGTCATACAGGGGTCTCCCCTGTTTAATACTCTTCTTATTATCCCCGTCCACTGGTGGCTCTGGGGAGGGGTCAGGGATGGGGTCTGAATAGTTACTTTTATTTTATTCTATTCCTCTCCCGATGGGCGAAATCCCTATCCGCCAATTTATGTGAACTTGATCACACCAGGCGAACCTCAGGGCCTATTTATGCGTTGAATGATTAGCAAGTGTAACAGGAAAGGGAACTGAAAAACTAAAACTGAGGAAGCGTATATATATGACCAGAGATAAGGCCATCCAAGACCGAAATTTTAGGATAATTAAAAGCCGCAGACAACCGGTTAATAGTCATGTGGCTCTCATAGTATTATTGCTGGCAATGAGCGTTTTGCTGGCAGCCTGCGGCGAAAATGTGCAGGCAAATCGCAATCAGGAACCGGGCCAGATTCTTTCGCTGCCCGGCACTTCCCCAGCCCCGACCGACACGCCCGAACCCACTCTGATAAATCCGCCACTGCCGACCACATCGGCAGCTAGTGCAACCGGCCAGGCGATAGACTACCACCCAATCATCTGGTTTTCCGCCTCGACCCTCCCGGTAGGTAGCAGCCTGACGGTTGGCGGTAGCGGTTATCCGGCTAACACCCCGCTCAACGTTACTTTGAGCTTTGAAAATGGTCGCCACCAGGACATTTTCCCGGCCCCACTCAGCAACGAACAGGGGAAATTTGTGACTGCCGTCTTACTGGATCAATCGCCGGACGGCACGCCGCTCAAGCCGGGGCAAGTCACGATTATCGTCAGCAATTTTGATCAAAGTGTTTCTGCCGGGGCTGCCGTCACCCTCACCGAAGCTGTGGCGGCTACTCTCACCAAAACTCCTGCTATCACTACCCTACCGGCTACCACTTTGGCACCGACCAAAATCCCGGCCACGCCGACCAGCAGACCACCGACTGCGGTGGCCGACCAGAACCAGACCGCTCAGGGCAAGTGGATCGACGTAAACCTTACCAAACAAAGATTGCAGGCCTACGAAGGTAACAATGTTATCTTCAGCACCCTGATCAGCAGTGGGGTCGCCCGTCATCCGACCGTAACCGGCAATTTCAACGTTTATATCAAACTACAAAAGCAGACCATGATCGGGGGGCGTGGCTCCGAGGCTTATAATCTGCCGGATGTTCCCTATGTAATGTATTTTTACCAGGACTACGGAATACACGGTACCTACTGGCATCATAATTTCGGCCATGTAATGAGTCACGGTTGCGTTAACACCCCGACCGACTCGGCCCGCTTTCTTTTCAACTGGGCACCCCTCGGCACGCCGGTCAACGTTCATTATTAATAGCTTTTATGCTTAACTTTATGGAATTGAAACTATACCGGACAGATAAGGCCAACCGGTGTAGTATAATTAGAAAGTGGCAAAGAAATATAAGACAGGATTTTGTAATGGGCGACAACCCTCGCGGTTTATTACGCGGACCAAAATTTAACGGCAAACACACGACCTTGATTGCCCCGGCCATGCCAATGGTCGAGTTCTTGCGCGATGATGACCGGATAACCAAAATCGTGATCGGGGTTATCAAGCCGCGCAAAGGTAATGGTATCAGTTGCAAGGCCGTAACGATTGAGGCCGGATTACGGATTACAGTCGGTGGTCCGTCCAGTGTCCAACAATTTTTTGCCTACACTGCCGACCCGGCGGGTGTCACGTTTGCCCTGGAAAAACTTTTTTCTCGCCAGGGCGGCTAACCTCTAATTTTCCAGCTAGAAAACCAAAAGCCTAAATCTTATACGCCAGCAAAGCTTTTTCGCGGGCCAGTTTGTGATCGACCAGCGGCAACGGATAATCCCGGCCGATTATAACCCCCAGGTGTTCCTGTAAGGCACGCGGCATGGTGCTGGGTTCGTGAATATACTTGTCCGGGACTTTCGCCAGTTCGGGAACCCAGCGTCGCACAAAAGCCCCGGTCGGGTCGAATTTCTGGCCCTGCGAGGTCGGGTTAAAAATCCGAAAGTAAGGTTGAGCATCGGTCCCGGTCGAGGCCGACCATTGCCAGCCGCCATTATTAGAGGGTTGGTCGCCGTCCACCAGCATTTGCCAGAAATAGCGTTCGCCCAGCCGCCAATCGAGGAGCAGGTCTTTAGTAAAAAAGCTAGCCGTAATCATCCGCAAGCGGTTGTGCATCCAGTTGATGGCCTTTAGCTGGCGCATCCCGGCATCGACAATCGGAAAACCAGTCTGACCTTCACACCAGGCCTGGAAATGTTCGGCGTTATCGGCCCATTTTAGCTGGCTATAGCGGGCTTGAAAAGATTGGCGGGCTACCTGCGGAAAATTCCACATAATCTGATAATAAAAGTCCCGCCAGATCAGTTCGCCGATCCAGGCATCACAGCCGTCCTGCTGGGCGACGCGGGAAGCCAGTTCGCGGGCGTTAACCGCCGCCCGGTAGCATTGGCGCGGTGATAACGCCCCAAACCGCAAAAAAGCCGACAAGCGGCTGGTACCTTCTTCCGCCGGGAAATTACGCTGCTCGGCATAATCTTCAATCGGCGGGTGGTGGGCATCCTCTTTAGCGGATAAAGCTCCGGCGAAATGGGCCAGCCGTTTGCGGCCACTCTCCTCGCCCGCCGGCATAAAGAAAGCGTCCTCATAACCGGCGGGAATGGCCGGAATCGGCAAACTCACCATTTCGAGAGCACTAGCATCGGTCAATTTCAGGCTGGCATACTCCGGATCCAACCGCGTCGCCACCGAATCCCCGATCCGGCCCAACCAGCGTTTTTTGTAAGGCGTAAAAACGGTGTAGGGCGAGCCTCCATCGGTAAGCAATTCAGCTTTTTCAAAAATAACCAGGTCTTTGAAGGTGCGAATTTTCGTCAGATCGGCCAGTCCGGCCTCAACTTCGGCATCTCGTTTACGGGCATAGCTGGTGTAATCCCGATTGAAGTAAAGCGCACCGGCATTTAGCTCTTCTACGGCCTTGCGCAACTCGGCCACCGGCTCCCCTTCGCGCACGATCAAGCGACCGCCGCGTTTCGCCAGCCTGGCACTCAGATCGGCCAGACTGCTGTACATGAAAGCCAGCCGCGCCTGGCACACCCTGGGAGCCTCGATAAGTTTTGGATCGAGAATAAACAGGCCCACCACCTGATCGGCTTGCCGGGTGGCCTCGGTCAGGGCCGTATTATCCAGCAAGCGTAAGTCGCGCCGGAACCAGTGTATTACCGTAGCCATTACCATCCTGACTAGAAGCCCATAGCTTCAACTAAACTACCCTACCTCTGAACTATCAGACCTCACGCAACCGGCGAAGTCGCCCAAATATCTACGGGTAATTGTAGCAGCTTGTACGACCGGCATAAAGTTTGTTCTGTAAACGAAAGGTGATGTTGACAGCTAGACATTACGCAGGCGTTTGCTGAGGCCTTTTTGGGATTGCTGGCCGACCAGACCATAACTTTCCATCGCCGCGAAAAGTAGTTCACGGTCGTACTGGCGCAAAACCGCGCTTTCGTGGGCTTCCATCAAAACGGTCGGGTAGCCCAGGCCAAGTTGAACCTGCTGCCAGATAATCGAAAGGGCGGTTTCCAGTTGGGGTGTATCGACAAAATCCTGGCTAAATTCCAGCCGGACTATTTCATCACCGGTATTGAGGTACATAAAACGAATTTGTTCGGTGAGAGCCGCGTCTTTGGGATGGCGGGCACTGTGCCGGAAGACCGGGCTGCATTCGCCCGCCGCCAAAATCGCGCCGAACAAATTGGCATCCAGCAAACCCCGGTAGGGCTGGCGACCCATGACCCGCAGGGCCGTCATTACTACATCGCTACGGGTGTTGGAAGTGTAACCAATGATCGGAATACCCCGCTCGGCGAATTTGCCGACCAGTGCCAGGTACCGACCGGTGATAGCGCGGCCTTCCTTGCTATTGAGGATCGAGCTGGTCCAGAGAGTTAGCGGCCCATCCCGTAGAGCCAGCGTCGCCCAGTAGTCCCCGGCCAGTCGCAGGGCCACTTCCAGTTCGGCTACCGACATTTCCGCTTCCAGCAAAAGGGCCTGACTGCTGGCATTGTCGTCCTCGTAATCAGCCTCGCTTTCGGCGGACTCAGATTTTTCCGCCGCCGGGCTAACCTCGATCCCATTGAGATAAAGCCGGGTATCGGCATCAATATGCGCCATCTGGCGTTGACCGTAACCCAGCACCACCTCGCCCACGTTCAGCACCTGGCAAAAAGCCAGCCCACCATGCCGGTCGGGCGGAATTATCGAGCCATCGGTGGCGACCACCACATAAGAACCTTCATCCGGCAAGGCTAACCGGCTGATCTGGCGGCAAACCGTCAACTCTTCTACCGGCAGAGCTGCCACTTGTTTGGCTCGCGCCAGTTCTTCCAGCGATAGCCAGCCCGCGCGCGTTTGTTGCCGATATTGCTCAATTGCCAGGGGCAGGTCCCGGTCCTGGTTATCTCGAAAAGTCTGGAGCGACCCGGCCCGTTTTTGAATCTGGTTTAACAAACTTTGCTCGTTAAGTGGCATTCTCGATTTCCCGTTTTCAAAGTAAAATTTGTCTGAATAGGTTTGGCTAGGGATATGTAGCCTGAGTTTTGGCTCAGGGCCGGTTATTATCGCGCAGCCGGACCGCTAATCCGCTATAACGCTGGCGGGTTTTGTTGTTACCAACCGCAATGGCTAAGGCCCGTTTCGAGCCGACCAGCACCACCAGTTTTCGCGCCCGTGTCACAGCCGTGTAAACCAGATTACGCTGCAACATCTGGTAATGGGCAGTCACCAGGGGCAGCACCACCACCGGGTACTCCGAACCCTGACTTTTGTGAACCGACACAGCGTAAGCCAGCGACAGCTCGTCCATTTCGGCAAAATCGTAGTCGACTTCGCGGCCATCTTCCAGCCTCACTTTGACCAGTTGGTCCTCGGTATCGATACCGGTGATCAGACCACCATCGCCGTTAAACACCATCTTATCGTAGTTGTTTTTGAGTTGCATCACTTTATCGCCGGTACGGTAAACTTTGCCGCCATAACGACGCTCAACCAGGTTATCCCGGCCTGGATTTAGCCGTTCCTGCAACCGGACATTCAAGGCCGCCACCCCGGCCTCGGTGCGGTGCATCGGAGCCAAAACCTGAATATCGCGGATCGGATCGAAACCGAATTTGCGGGGAATACGTTCGGCCACCAGTTCGGCTACCAGTTCGCCGCATTTGTCGGTGTCGTCCTCGACAAACATAAAAAAGTCGGTTATATCCTTGCCAGTCTGGGGATATTGGCCCTGGTTGATCCGGTGGGCGTTGGTCACGATGGCACTCCCGGCCCCTTGCCGGAAAATATGCTCCAGCCGCACTACCGGCACTACGCCGCTATTAACAATGTCGCCCAGCACATTCCCGGCTCCCACGCTCGGCAGCTGGTCCACATCGCCCACCAGTAGCAAATGAGCACCCGGCGCAATCGCCTGAGATAGCGTATTCATTAGCAAAACGTCCAGCATACTGGCTTCATCCACGATCACAATATCGGCATCCAGTGGCGCATCGCGGTTGAAAGCGGCTTTCGCGCCAGGCCGCAATTGCAATAGCCGGTGGATCGTCAAAGCCTCGGCGGAGGTGGCTTCCGAAAGCCGTTTGGCCGCGCGTCCGGTCGGGGCCGCCAGGATTACCTTTTTCTTTTTAACCGCCAGCACCCGCAAAAGAGCGCGCATAGAAGTGGTCTTGCCGGTACCCGGCCCACCCGTCAACACGCTTACCCGCTCGGTCAAGGCCATGCGCACAGCCTCGCGCTGCTGCTCGTTGAGGGTCAAATTTTCTTTGTTGGTGAGGTAATCAAAAACCACCTCAAACTTGACCGTCTTAAACTCGGCCAGCCGGTTCTTGCGGTTATCCGCCGTCTTGAGTTTTAGCAGATTGCTGACGATCCCGATCTCGGCCCGGTGAAAGGGTATCAAATAAACCGCGTCAAACCGCTCGTCCCGGACTTCCGGTAATTCCCAGGGTGCTGCGCTTTCCGACTCATACTGATACTCGATACCGCTTTCGTGAACCTGGTTCTCCCACTCGGCTTCTTCGGCCTGCGTCGCCGGACGCTGTTGCCGGACGCTCTCCGGCGGCGCAAGGTCGGCCAGGTACCGCAAAGACTCGATTTCGATTCCCTGCTCACTTTGCAAACTTTCCAGGGCCGCCGCCACCTGCTCTTCGGTGGCTTCCAGCAACTCGGCACTTTTCTTGATCAATTCGGGCCGGGGCAAATAAACATGGCCTTCGTCGGTGGCTTCGGACAGGGAATATTTCAAACCGCTTTTCAGGCGTTCCGGCGCATCTTTGGCAATCCCCAGACTGGCCGCGATTTTGTCGGCGGTTTTAAATCCTACCCCGTAAACATCATCGGCCAGCCGGTATGGCTCGTTCTTAACCACATTGATCGAGGCATCCCCGTAAGTCTTGTAAATCCGAACGGCCAGGGCCGTACTGATACCCTGTCCTTGCAGAAATACCATTACTTCTTTGATGGCTTTTTGTTCCTGCCAGGCTTTTTTGATCATCTCGGTGCGCTTAAGGCCGAGTTTCGGGACTTCTACCAACCGCATCGGATTGGCTTCCAGAATGTCCAGGGTTTTCAAGCCGAAATGATCGACAATCCGGGCACTGGTTTTGGGGCCAATTCCTTTGATCAGCCCGCTACCGAGGTATTTTTGCAGACCGGTAATCGTGGCCGGTAAGACCACCCGGTAGTTTTTGACCTTGAACTGGCGGCCATAGTTGCGATGACTTTCCCACCAGCCTTCCAACTCCAGGTTTTCACCGGCATTTAGCGAGGGCAAGGCCCCCACTACCGTTACCAGTTCTCCCGCCCGCGCCTTGTCGGGCAACATTTTGGCAATCGTATAGCCGTTTTCTTCGTTCTGGTAGGTAATTCGCTCGATTACACCGGAAATTTTACTGAATTGGGCTGGAATCTCCCCTTCGAGAAGGGGCTTTTCGTTTTCCGGTACCACCGACGGTTCCGCCGCCGCAGGTTTGGGTGGGAAGCGATAATTTTTATTTTGTTTTTGGTAGGGGCGACGAGCTTCTGTCACCATTGTTATCAATCCTTCCGGCTAGGTAAATTAGAATATATGTTCCAATTCTAATCTGAATTATAGCATATTTGCGCCGTTTCGGATTGATCCTCCTGTGTAGATAAAGATTTAGTTGTTGGCCGTCTGGGATTATACCCCGATCAGCGAGCGGAGGGATTTCACCCGCGCCCGGCTGACCGGTAGAATCGATTTCTTCTTATCGTCAATGATCAAATTATAGGTTCCATTGAAGAAAGGTTGTAATTCCAGTACGTGTTGCAAATTAACAATATAGCTGCGGTGGATACGGGCGAAGCCCTGCGAAGATAACTTCAATTCCAGTTCGCTTAAAGAAAAGCGGCAAAGGTATTGCTCCTCAAAGACTTTAACATAAACCCGGTCGTCGTAGGCAACGATAAAACGAACATCGCTCAAACTGATCAGCAGTACCCCGTCACCCTTTTCGACCGGAATTTTCTTAAACTGGGTATCAGGCTGGCCGGTAGTATTACCGCCAACCACCACCGGAGTATTTGTACCGTTCCCGATGACTTCGCGGCCCAGTAATTTACTACCCGATACCTTGCGAGCTATAATAACTTTCTGAACCGCCTGTTCAAGTCGCTTCGCACTGAAGGGTTTGACCAGATAATCGACCGCATTTAACTCGAAAGCTTTGGCGGCGTGCTCATCGTAGGCCGTTACAAACACAACCAATGGCGGGCTTTGAAGCTGATTAATGATCTTGACTGCCTTCAGACCATTCAGGCCCGGCATTTCTATATCTAAAAAGATTACATCAAACAGGTCATCCTGCATCATTGCCAGGGCCTCGGTAGCGTTCGACCCTTCGGTAACGGTGGCGACCGGCGGCAAAGCTTTTAGCATATACGCGAGGTCAGCCCTTGCAAGGGCTTCATCATCTACGATTAAAATTTTCAGGTCCTCGGCCATCGTTTCTCCATTCGAGTCTACCATTAACCCAACGCTTCTCACCTCTTGCCATGATAGCACAGCCTATCTTCCTTGCAAATACCACCCGCCCACCCAGGCTAATTGGTTTAAAGCCAGATTCTAAGTTTATACCCCTCTGTAAATGTCCTTTTAGCCTTCAAATAACTACTGCTGTTAAACATATCTTGTTTGATTTGGTCCATATAAAAGCCATTCAATTTTGTGCTAAAACTGGCACATAAGTTGCTGTAGTTTATATGGATTACAGGGTGGCCTTGCTCGGTCGCCGCAAACAGCCTCGACAATTTAGCTGTCGTAAAGTTGTGTGTAAGCAAAACCTTTAGCATATAAACATCGCTAAGATAGATAATGAGAAACGAAAGGAACATAAATGTTCTTCAAAAATAATAAATCACGCCTGGGAGCTTTCCTGGGAATGATTTTGGTCAGCGTGATGGCCCTGGTACTGAGCCTGAACCTGTTTGGCTCAATCGGGGATGCCTCGGCCCAGACCACTACGACTGCGGCTGCGACCACGGCTGCCGCGACTACCGCCGGTTCGACCACGGCTGCCGGGACCACCGCCGCTGGCGGGGCTGCAACCTCAACCGCCGGTTCGACTATTGCAGTTTTCTGTCTGGATTTTGGCAAAGACTTCCCGACCGGTCAGAGCATCAAAGCCGTGGGTTTAGCACCGGCGAAAGTTCGGGGTGCCCTGACTTACGCCGCGAACAAGGGCTACGTTACCAGTAACCCCTACCAGGTCCAATTAGCTATGTGGAATTTGCAGGATAGCCAGCCTTTCCACGACACTCTGAACCAGGGTACAACGATTGCCCAGGAAATCGTAACCAATGCCACGACTGCTGCTACCGGTGATGCCTCGGCCATCAGTAACCTCACGATTGCTAATGTGACCGAGACTAGCCCCAAAGGTGGCTACGGTACCGGTACAGTCCAGGGTAGTGCCAGCACCAGCGGTGCGCCGATTGGCTTTTTACTGCCGGCCTCGGCAGCCAATTTCCAAAGTCTGGTAGCGGTCGTTGCGACCGGCAGTGCGGTGGCTCCGGCTACCACTAGCGCAGCCACTACTGCTGCCGCGACCACTGCCGCCACTACAACTGCCGCCACTACTACGGCTGCGACCACCGCCGCCACTACTACGGCTGCGACTACTGCCGCGACCACTACGGCGGTTGCAACCACCGTCGCTCCGACCACTACGGCGGCACCGACCACTACCAGAGCCACCACTGCGGCGGCCACAATTGGGGGTCAGGGTGGGGCATCTGCGCCGTCCAGTGCTCCGGCGACCGGTTTCGGTGGATCGGACAACAATAGTTCGAGTATGCTGGGCTTGCTGGTTATGCTGGCCGGTCTGGTAGGGTTGGCTTTCTCAGCCATGCTTGGTTTGGCCTTCGCCCATCGCAAAAACCGCTAGTTAGCAAACCGCTTTAGCATAGGTCAGAGCTGAAATTACTTCAGTTCTGACCTTTTTATTTTTTCCGCCCCTAGTTTCTGGTGGCAGCCCTGCAAGCTATATTTGCAGCCCCGGTTGGCACTTGATATACTCTTCTGGAACTTTTACCCTGTTCTGAAATTAAAAATATAGGGAGAATAAGCATGCTCGATCATAGTGGACCGGAAGAGGTTAACCACCTGCAAGCCGACCGGCCAACCGAAAATAGCCAACGGCGAAAGATTATTTACCCACCGGCAGTCGGTACGCTGGGCACCCCGGCTTACAACGCCAGACCGGAGTTATTCAACGAGCTGGGGCCGAATTGTGTTTTTATGATGGGCGATAACCCGGCCTTGCCAAAAATGCCGGAAAAGCCTACCCTGGCCGATTTTTTCCGGCTCCGGTTCCATCCGCGCAGCAAATCACATCTTCTCCAGAGTGCTAATCTGGCCCAGCAGGCCGGGCTGGACGAAAAAATTGTGCTGGCCTGTCTGCTTCACGACATTGCTAACGTGGCCCTGATCGGGGGCGATCACGGCTACTGGGGAGCGCAGATGATCGAGCCGTATGTCGCTGAAGAAGTTAGCTGGGCGGTCCGTTATCACCAGGCCTTGCGATTTTTCCCCGATGAGTCGGTCGGCTATGGCTATCCGCAATCTTATAATCTGTACTTTGGACCGGACTACACCCCACCGCCTTATATTCAGGAGGCTTACCGCTACGCCCGCAATCACCGCTTTTATATGTCGGCCCGGCTGGTCACGCTCAACGACATTTACTCCTTCGACCCGAAGGTTCAGGTCGACTTTGAGCAATTCACCGACATCATCGGTAGGCACTTCAAACAACCTACCGAGGGGCTTGGCTTTGATGGGTCGCCGGTAGCCCATATGTGGCGAACCGTGATTTGGCCCAATAATTTTTTGTAGTGAAACACCTCGGTTGTCCGGCTATTTTGACAGGAAAAAGCCCATTCTTTTTCAAGTAAAGAATGGGCTATTTAGAATTTGAGGGTCAGACCGGCCAGGTTTAGGTGCCAGGCTGACCCAGGCTTAGACCTTAATTGTCACCCTGATGATCATCTTCCTTGTCATCAGAATTCAAGGCCAGTCGCCAGGCTCCCCGACCGTGAGTGGCCGCGTACAATACGTGCCCTTCCTCGGAGAAAGTCAGGCCGTAAACCGCCACCGGCGGCAAGCCACTGCCAGCACTAACCCACTTGCTCGAAGCTTTGTCCAGCATCAAAACCCCGAAATCAGTCGAGATATAGAGGTTTTTGGTCTGGCCGTCGCGTGCAACACCGGTAATCGGTAGATCACCCAGATTGTTGCTGATGTCGGTCCAGGTGGCAGAGCCAGAAGCCGGGTTGTAACGTACCTCGAAAACGTGACCAGTTGTGGTAGGAGTGTAGGCATTGTAACCGGAGAAGGATACAAAAGCATGGTTGGCGTCGAGGCTATCCACCGCAATACCACTGATAAAGCGGGTTGGCTGGGCAGCCGTATCGATCCGGGTAAACTGTACGCTTGCAGCCGCCGCATCGGCATTGTTCGAGATAAACAACCGACCGCGCCGGGTAGCCGCCCACAAAGTGCTGTTGTTGCTGCGCGCCCGCGTCAGGGCTACCACATAGGAACCGCCTTTATCGGCTCCAAAAGTAGCACCGGTCAGGGTAGGCCCGCCCAGGGGTTCCCAATCACCGCATTGTGCGGCAAAATCGCCGGAAAACTCGTTACAATGCAGTTCCAGGTAAGCCTGAGAACCGCCACTGTCTTTGGTCCGCCAGACGCGTTGCAATCCGGCAAAGATAGTCCCGCCAACGATGGGATCGTTGATTAACGGGGCGTAGAACGAGGCCGCTTCACCACTTGCTCCCAAAGGATCGCTGACATAGTTCCAGCCCAGTGGATCGGTAGTTTTGAAGTTTACGTCAAAGGCCGAACCGGTATAGCTATGAATTCGGACGTTCGGATTGACGGCATCCACACCGGAGTTGCCACCGTCACCACCCACCGATTCAAACCAGGTACTTTTGCCGCCGGTCTTGTTGTAAGCCCAGGTACCGTTATCCTGCGTACCGCCCATAATATCGTTAAGCGGGTTCTTAGGATTGACCGACAGGCTCTGGAACTGGAGGGTGCGAAGACCATCATTCAGGCTGTAAATCCGGGTGGGAATTACCTTGAGCCAGGCTTTACAGTTGATCAGATTGGTACCGCTTATGCCACGAGTATCGCAGCCGGCGGAAGCATCAGTATAGGTGCCCCCGGTGCGAACTACTCCACCGTCCGAGCCGATGAAAGCGATCTCCGGGTTACCGGGTGAGAAAACAATCGCGTGCTGGTCGGGGTGCATACCCAGCGGAGCCGGGGTCTGAGTATCGTTGGTCATGTCGGTGAAACTGGCCCCGGCATCCGCCGAACGCTGGATGGCCCGGCCATTGGAGGGCTGGGTAGCCGTAAATATTTCACCATACTGCATCTGACCGCCAATCCAGACTTTGTCAGGCTGACCGGCCGGCGAAGCCACTACCATATCGTAGGAACACTGGCCGGCACAGAAGTTGTACGAAGCGTAGCCAGGCGTACCAGGGGTAGGGTTGGACAGTTTGAGCCAACCGGGGTTGGTAGTACCGGTGCTCAGGGTGGTCGCCAGAACGTGGGCGTCATCGACGCGGTAGAAATCGGCTGGTGCGCTGCCGCTGGTATCGCCCAGATAAATTCTTAACTTGCTGCCCATTGGTACCAGGTCAAATTCGGTCCGAGAACCGATTGATCCGGCGGCAGAGCCAGCCCCGGCGGAGGCAAAGACCTGCTCAAAGCTGCCACCGGCAGTCTTGCGGAATAAACCGTAATCAAACATCGAGAAATACAGGCTGGCGGACACCTTGTCATATTCGATCTTGGTAATACCACCCCGGAAGAAATCGCTTCCATTTGGTGAGCCGGGGTTTACCGAGTCGGAAGCTTTGCTAAATACCAGGCTGAAGGAAGCCCCGCCATCCTTCGACTCATACAGGCCGACCGTTGGCGCACCTGGCGGAGTAAACCGGCCACCATTGACCGAGGACGAACCGTGACGAGCGACCGCCGTACCAATATAAATGTGTTTGGCGTTGTTGGGGTCGACCAAAACTGCCCCAATCGAACGATCTTTGGCTACCGCCACGCTGCCCGGTACAATCTGCCAGGATTTGCCACCGTTAGTAGATTTGAAAAGGCCGGTGCCAGCCTCGGAGTCACTCGAACCGTTCGGTTCGCCGGTACCGGCATAAACCGTAGTACCCCGGCGGTCGGTCGGGTCGATAGTCAGGGAACCAATCGCATTGGTGTTCATCCCGGTCGAGGAAGAAGCCCACTCCGGCTTGGTGGCAAGGCCATTATCGGTGCGCCAGATACCACCACCGGCAGCCCCTACCCACACCCGGCAAATATCCTCATTATCGCGCTCCTGGTCGTCGTTGACACCGCACTTGGCAGAAACCGCCAGGGCCGTTACGCGACCGGAGTTCTGAGTTGCCCGACCGGTATAGGTCACTGGACCGGGAACATTCGGGGTATAAGGGCCTAATTCTTTCCAGCTTGCCCCTTTGTTACCCTTTTGCTGGTTCAGAGCCTGGAAACTGAGCGATGCTCCGTTGGACTGCTCATAAGCTACGTCGGTGCTGGGATACGCCCGGTTGTCATAAGCCTCCTGCCAGGCACTGGTCAGGTTGCCCTCACCGCCGTTATCCAGTTTGTCCTGGAGAAAGGCAATCGGTTGCGAGCGTTGATTATACTGCGGGTGATCCTTCAAAAAGTCACCGGGGTTATCGCCAATGACCATTGTACTGCTAAGGAAGGTGGTGCAAAGAAATAATGTTGCCACCAGTCCAGAAAACACGGCACGAGGTCTCTTAACTTTAGGGCCTACCATAAAGTAATTTCTCCTGTTCTCAACCTATCAAAATGGGTAACAAAATTCAGGTAAAATAGCAACTGCTTTTTTACCGTTAAAAGAGTATTGAAATTAGTACGCCGTAACGTACACCAAGACACTGCAACTAGCTGGTTAAATTTTTATTGGAAAAACCCAATAAATAGCATGAACAATTGAGGGAAGTGCTAAAACGAAAGTGCTATTGTGTAAAAAGTCATGCCCGGTCGTCAAGGGTATTACAAAAGATACTTGTAATTATTTGGAAACATAGCATACGCGAACACATTCCTGATAAGACCTGTTCTAGTAAAATGTGGAAGGTTGTAGGCAAAGCTGTCTGATTATTACAGGCGCGATACTGGACGAAATGTTCTATGACAATATAATATTATTAATCTAATAAAAAGTCAACCCCATCTACTATTTGCGATGGGGAATCTGAAAAGCCCATTAAAAATTTAGTCTGATACAAAAGAAGTAGCCTGCCGGGCTTAAAGTTATACAAAAATTGCGCTATCCGGTACTATCGTTTGATGAACCGGCAGAATTACTCTAAAAGTAGTGCCTTCGCCTTCCAGGCTATTTACAACCAGCTTACCCTGATGTAATTCCACACTGTTTTTTACGATTGCCAGACCCAGACCGGTGCCTGGGATCGCGCCAACATTTTTCGCCCAGAAAAACGGCTGAAAAAGGTTCTTAAGTTCGGCTTTGGGGATGCCAATGCCGTTATCCCGCACCTCAAAAATTATCTCATCATTAAGATAATCCAGCGAAAGTTGTACCGGCGCGTTTGGAAGTGTCTGAGTAACCAGGGGATCTCGCTCGACTTCGCCAGGGCTAAAAACACTATAATTTTGACTCTGGTTAAAAAAAACGGTAACTACTCAGGCCCCACCCCTGACCCCACCCTAGGGCGGGGAAAAGAAGAGAGGTAAACAGGGGAGACCCCTGTTTACCCCCCGCAGGGGTTGCACCCCCACTACCACTGCTTCGGTCCTTTACAGAGGTTTGGTGAGTAGTTACGTTTGAACTTTGGATTTAAAATCAATTTTCTGTAAAGGACCGAGGCAGTGGTCTGTATTTCTTCAATGGGTCGTAATGGTTTACGCGCGTGATACAATAATATTAACCGTATCAGCAAACTCATGACGGGTTAAATTCAGGTATAAACATTACAGGATTTATTACAGGATTTAATGGAGCGATTGAAATGAGTAACAATGGTAGTTCTGCATTTCAATACTTTAAAGGCATCAAAGCCAACAACACCTATCTGCTCACCGATACCTTACCGGATCGCCAGCGGCTGACTATCCAGGTTAAAATTTACACCGACGCTTTCCGGCAGGCTTTGCACCAGGCTTTCAGCCGGTATAACCTGCTGCCGCGCCTGCAAGACCCCTCCGCAACTTTCCGGGTGGCCGACCTGGGTTGCGGTGAAGGGTTGTATCTACCGATCCTGGCGGAATTTCTGGCCGAGCAGGGCGCACGGGCAAACCTAAAATTGATCGGCATCGACCGTGATAGCGCGGCAATTCATACCGCTTTCGACTATACAAAGGCTTTGGGCCTTACAAACGTCGAGCTATTCGTCCACGACCTGACCAATCCACTGACGGAACTGGAATTCCTCAATCTGGCCGACCCGGCTAACCATTTTGACCTGTTAATCGCTTCGGTGGTGCTGATGCACCTTTCAAATACGGTGGAAGTCCTCAAAAGCTTTCGAGCGGTTATGAAGCCGGGGGCCGCGATATACACCAAAGATATGTCCTGGGAAACCGGCCTGGAATATCCAAGCCCCACCTTTACCCGCCTGACCGGTCTGCTAAAAGATGCCATTATCAAGCGGATGGACTTCGATTTCGCACCGTTGCATCGGCCCAATTTGGCAGAAGCCGGTTTTGTCGACATCGAAAGTTTTGAGGATAGCTATCCGATTGGCGGCCAGACCCAGACCGGTAAGCGAATGTTGCAAAACATTATTCTGGCCCAACACGCCAGCCGACCGATGTTTATTGGAATGGGGTTATTGCCAGCCGAGGATTACGACGCCGCGATCCAGCAAGAATTTAGTGAAATATCTTCTCAATTGGAAGGACGAATTACACTGGTCAACACCACCGCGCGGCAGCCCCTTTAGGCGGGAAGGTATTATTAGCTGGACCTGCCGTTTAAACCGGTTGCAGTGGGCTAAATACACCCACCGGCAAGATTACCCTCACCGGGTCGGTAGGTCGCACCTCGCCGCCCTCGATTACCACCGCCATAACCCCGGCTTTGCGAACTAACTTCCCCTGCGCATCCCACTCCAGGACCGCTTGCATCAGTTCGGCCTGAATCCCATTTAGCTGAACACACGGGTTGCGTAAACCGGTTATTTCGATCAAAGCCTGCGCTCCAAGCTGTAGCCGGGTACCCACCGGCAAACTGAGCAAATCAAGCCCCCCAGTCAGGATATTCTCGCCCATTTGACCGGCTTCAACCTCGAAACCCCGTTCCCGTAAATCGGCCAGAAGCTCGGCCTGGATCAAATGAACCTGGCGTAAATTCGGCTGGCCGGGGTCGCGGGCTATCCTTGAAAGATGCTGCACCGTCACGCCCTGATGGGCATCCGCTTCCACACCCAAACCGGCCAGCAAACGAATCGCCGGCTGGGCCGCCTTCGCCATACTGTGAGTAGTACTCCGGTGAACCGAAACTACCCAGCCACTTAGATTGTCATTGTCTGAATTGGAAATCATACTTTTTCAACTCTATTATAATCAAGACTTCCGCTTAAGGCCAAAAAAGATTCTGCTTCTCCAATTGCGGGTTTATTCTATCGCCAGGTAAACCTGATTCATCTTCCGGCGGCGCACCAAACCACTTACCGTGATCATGCCATAAAACACCCGGCGCATAATACCATATTTCTTAGCCAGGACACCTTCGGCCTGGGTCTGCTCAACCGGATTATCGACTACCCGGCCCCGCGCTTCAATAACCGGACCGGTAAGCTTACCGCGCGAAGTACAGGCAGCCACCGTGACAGCCGGGTTATTGCGCAGCCGTTTCACTTTACCACTATCACCATCCGTCCCGATATATAGAGTTTCTCCAGCGGCGGCAAACCAGACCGGGGTCGGAACCGCCACGCCTGACTTTCGGAGAGTAATCAAACTCAGGTATTTTTCCTGTTTGAGGTCTGCAAACTTACTTCCAGAAGTATAGGGTTTCTTTTGATCGGTAGTCATTTGGTTTTTCCTTTATAACTTATAGGTCCTTGCCACTATAAATATGCCTGATAACCATTAAAGATTTCCAGTCATTTGCGCCTATTCTATAACTCTCAGTGGCTTCTAGCAAACAAAGTTCTTTATCGGGCTTTAGGGCGGAAAGCTTGAAAATGTAAGACAATCATGATAATTTTGATAAATCAGGATATAATCGATACAACTTGAGCCGGGCCATTTGGCTAGCAAAATGCCAATTTAATTTTGCTTTTTTGCCTTGTATTCGATTTCCAACAAGGCGACCCCCTCTCAAAGAGAGTTCTAAAACTGCGAAAATGCTGAAATAACCGGGAGATGAATATGAACGAGTTATATGAAAGTCAGCTTACAAAATGGCACGACTTTATAATAAGTGGCGGTCAGGACGTGGCGTCGCTGGCTGAAATTTTGGATGAGCAGGTAGTCTTCCATTCACCGGTAGTCTGGACCCCACAGGAAGGCAAAGCTATCACCCTCAAATACCTTATAGCGGCGGCGCAGGTCTTGCAAGACTTCAAGTATATCCGCACCCTTTCCGGCGATAACTCGGTGGGTTTGGAATTCTCGGCGCGGGTCGGCGAGACGACCGTGATAGGCATCGACCTGATCGAATTTAATCAGGAGGGACTGATCACTGATTTTGAGGTGATGGTCCGTCCGGCACGAGCCTTGCAAACGCTAGCCGAAGCGATGCGCGAAGAACTGGCGAAAACCAGCTAAATAAAGCACCTGAGCAGAAGTTTCACTTACTTATTTTGACGCTTTTAATTTTATAAGGTAGGCGAAAATTAGTCCGTGAGGCTAGGACCGGTTTAAATCCGAAATCACCAGGCCAGCGTTAAGCCATAGATGTTAGAAAAAGGTCTACATTTAAATAGTAGCTATATTGTGTGGAAAAGCTAATTATGATAAAGGTATATGAAAAAGCTAATATACGTAAGGCTAATTTAATTATTTTGTAATAAGTTTGCAGTATTATACTAATGAGATCATTTATTTAAAAAAGTGCGGTCGTAGATCGCCCTGGAATTTATTAAAGAGCAGAAAAGGTCGAAGAAATGGCAGTTTTTAGCGGTTCCAAACCAAAGATAAGTTATTCGGATAGCTGGGACGGTCGCAGTCACAAGGGAGCAGCTTTCCTGGCCGGTATGATCGCCGGGATGGGCATGACTATCACAATGGTGATTTTACTCTTGCTGGGCGTAACGCAGCGCAGCCTGGCAAACTTTGTGTCGGACAAAATTGCAGCCCTGGCCGGACCGGGTGTTACCGAGTTTTTCATCCAGACGGTTGGCGCATTGGGCAAAGAAATGCTGTTCCTGGCCGTATTGATCGGGCAGGTAATTGTCGGTGGACTGTTAGGGCTGGCCTTCGGGGCAATCACCGGGCGTACTACCGCCCAGGCTAAGGTTTGGCGCAATAGCTTTATTCTGAGTACCGGTTTCTGGCTGGTATTTATCGGCCTACTTTTTCCGATACTCGACCTGGGCCTGTTAGGTTCCACGCTAGGAAACGACCAAATTTCGACTTTGATCATTTCTTTCATGCTATTCCAGTTGTTCGGGCTGATCTTTGGCTACTCCTATCTTTACCTGGTCCCAACCGAAAAAATCCAGGCCAGTGGCGAAATCATTACAGCCGAGCCGGTAGTCGCCACCCTGAGCGATGGCGAACTGGAAAGTGGCACCGCCGTCGAAGACCGCCGCTTGCGTACCAATCGCCGCCGTTTTGTCGGGCTGGTCAGTGGAGCTTTCGCGCTGGTCGTAGGAGCCGCCATTGGCACCAAAGCTTTTGGTCCGGCTTTGAGCGAATATCGTGGAACGCTCGGCGATTTGAAAGCCGACGGTACCCTGGAAGGCGAAATTACGCCCACCGAGCATTTTTATCAGGTGTCCAAAAACGCTTTCAACCCTAAAGTGGATGGCGCAGGCTGGCAACTGGAAATTAAAGGTCGGGTTAACAAAGCGGTAAGTTTTACCCTGGCCGATCTTAACAAAATGGCCCAGGTTTCGGTTTACCACACCCTGACCTGTATCAGCAACCCGGTCGGCGGCGATTACATCGGCAATGCCAAATGGACCGGGGTGCCTTTCAAACAATTGCTGGAGCAAGCCGGGGTTGGGCAGGGCGTAAGCCGGGTAGTCTTTACCAGTGCCGACGGTTATCAGGACAGCATCACGATCCAGAAGGCGATGGAATCAAACACTATCCTGGCTCTTCAAATGAATGACGCTCCGTTGACCAATGATCACGGCTTTCCGGCCCGGATGTTAATTCCTAATATCTATGGCATGAAGAACGCCAAGTGGTTGACCTCGGTGAGCCTGATCGAGGGCGATTTTGAAGGCTTCTGGCAAAAACAGGGGTGGGATAACGACGCGACCATCCACACCGAATCTTACATTGTTGCTCCCGCCGATACCAGCACTGTCAAGGCCGGTGAAAAGGTGATGCTCAAGGGGGTAGCCTTTGCCGGGTCGCGCAAGATCGAGAAAGTAGAAATCAGCTTCGACAATGGTCAGCACTGGATGGAAGCCACTTCTAAAGAACGCCTCGGCCAGAATGCCTGGACCCTCTGGCGGATGGAATGGACTCCCCAGGCCGGTCAACCCAAGAACTACGTTTTGAAAGTCCGGGCGACCGAAGAAGGCGGCAAAGTCCAGAGTCCTCAGAAACTCGATCCGTTCCCGTCCGGTTCCGCCGGATACCACACCATCAGCATTCAATCAATGTAGACGGTAGCGGCTTGATCTTCACTAAAAGGCTGGATTACTCCTGATGAGTAGCCCAGCCTTTTAGCTATACGCCCGGCCCGAAACTTGATATAATGACTTATAGTAGCAATTGCAAGCTTCAGGAAAATTTGTGACAAAGGAGATTAGACAAGATGGGCGCGATAATAGGGTTTTTCAAGTTCCTGATCGGGGTAACTTTGGGAGCTGCGACCGGGGCGACCATTGCCACTCTGATTGTAACCCGCGACGGGCAGGCTACGGTTTCCAAGTTGCGCGGTGTGGTGGATGAAATGGTCGATAGCGGCAAAGAGGCCGCCGCCCAGGAAGAAGCGCGGATGGCCCAGCGCCGCCGCGAGCTGATCGGAGAGGCGGCAGACCAACGCCGGCTCAAAGCTCAGGAAAACAAAGCTGTCGACACGGCTAAAAAGAAACTAGAGAAAGAACAGGCCAAGAAGAAAAAATAAGGTCCAACCGCCTGTGAAAGAGAGAGATTTTATCTTAAAACTCTCTCTTTTTATTTTCTGGTAACATAAGGCAATTATTCTAAACAGCTTTCTCCCGCCTCTGACCTTCCTTTAGGGAATTATATATGGATTTATATCTGGATCAGCTCTATATATTTTCTTAGTATCTGGAAGCTTTTTTGAACGTCATTAGATAAATTTGGAAATCTTTTTTTAGTTTTTGCAAAGCTGCTGATTGGTCAGAAAGAACATCTGGTGTATGTGGTCTAAGTTCGTGTTTGGCCTGGTCAATCCAAGATTGATGCTAGGTATTATTTTCAGCCTCTATAGCTTAATTTTTATTGAGCGAACCTCTTTTATCACCTTCGATGGCAGCCGCTACTTTTGTTTGTTTGACGACGCGATGATCTCATTACGCTATGGATGGAACCTGGCGCACGGTCTGGGAGCGGTCTGGAACCCCGGCGAAAGAGTGGAAGGTTATACCAATCCCCTGATGGTATTGCTGATGGCCCTGGTCAGCCTGCTCTTTGACAAACATTTGACCGTACTGGTGATACAACTGCTCGGCATTATAGTTTTGCTTGCTATCGCCTATGTCATGACGTTGATGGTAGAGGAACTGCCGCTAGATTTTACCGTCCCACAGCGTGATTTGCTAAAACTGATGGCGGTACTTGGCACTCTGGCTTATTACCCACTGGTATTCTGGTCTTTAATGGGTATGGAAACCGGGTTACTCTGCCTGACGCTGGCCGGTTCAATACTTTTAGCCTTTCGATACGCGCGGTTGGGCCGGAGGCGGGATAGCAACTTAGCGGCGTTTCTACTGGGTTTGTCTTATCTGTCTCGACCCGATTCAGCCCTGGTCGCCGGGCTGGTACTGGCTTTTCTCGGCTATGCCATAATCAGACAAACTTTACCCCTAAATGACAAGATAATACATATCGTCATTACCGGTGGGGTTTACACCTCGATTATCGGTTTACACCTGCTTTTTCGCTGGCTTTATTATGGCGAACTAACGCCCAATACTTACACCTTGAAAATAGGTGGAATGCCGCTAGGGGAAAGGTTACGTAACGGTTTCGGGTTTATCGGGCTATTTGTACTGGAAAGCTGGCCGGTAATGATCCTGGCCGGATTAAGTATATTTATGTTCCGGTCGCTGCAAATACTGTTGTTGGTCGCTATCTTTTTCGGGCTGATAGCCTACCAGGTTTATACCGGCGGCGACCCCTGGATTTACTGGCGTATCCTGTCACCGGGTATGCCATTAATGTGGTTGGTGAGTTCCTGTGTTTTGCTAAAACTGGCCGCCAAATTGATCCAGGCTAAACCGGACAAAGTCGCTGAACACCACAAAGAAAGATGGGAACTCGGCCTCGCGTTTGCCGGTTTAATAGTGGTCTTACTCTATAGCAACCTGCGATTTCTACCGGAAATAAGTGGCAGGGAGCCGGTTTTTTCGGTGGCCGGTAATCAGATTAATACCCGTATTGGCCTGGCCCTGGCTGATATTACCCGGCCCCAGGCGACTTTAGGAGTAATCACCGCCGGTTCGATTATCTACTACGCCGACCGCTATGCCTTTGATTTCCTGGGCAAAATGGATAAAAAAATTGCCAACTTGCCGCCGGATTTGTCGGGGAGTGTTGGCTGGAACGGCATGAACAGCGTACCGGGCCATAACAAATATGATTTGAATTACTCGATAGGTGAAAAGAAACCGGATTTTGTGGAAATTTTTCAATGGGGTCGGCAAAATCTAGGTGAGCTTGAGCAAAAATATTACGTCAAAGTTTTTTACGCTGGGGTCGAATTGGAAGTACGCCGCGATTCTGCCTTTATTTTGTGGAATAAATTGCGGTAACTTCCTGGATAAAAGAGGCGGTCGAATCGCCGCCCCTTAATATTCGCAGTCCAAGACTTTCACTTGAAGTTCAAAGCAGAGTAATTCCCCTGCAAAAAACGATTATTCCCGCTTTATTTCTTGCCACTGACATTAAACAGGAAGTTTACAATATCGCCGTCCTTCATAGTATAGGTTTTTCCTTCACTGCGATACACCCCCAGCTTTTTGGCTTCTACGAAACTTCCGGCTTTGAGCAGGTCGTCGTAGCTGACGATTTCAGCTCGGATAAAGCCTCGCTCGATGTCACTATGGATTTCACCTGCCGCCTTGAGAGCCTGGGTATTGTTCTTGATCGTCCAGGCCCGGACCTCATCTTCACCGGCGGTCAGGAAACTCATCAGGCCGAGCATGACATAGGAGGAGTGAATGATCTTGCTCAAACCGGACTCCTTTATACCGAGTTCGCCCATGAATTCGGCGGCTTCGGTTTCGTCAAGCTGGCTGAGTTCCATTTCGATCTTGCCGCGCAACGCCTCGACCGCGATCCGCTGGTGATTTCCGGCTGCCGCGCGTGCTTCCGCCAGCATTTTTTCGGCATCGTCCGCGTGTTCCTCGCCCAGGTTGAGAATGGTCATCAGAGGTTTAAGGGTCAGGAATTGATAACCCCGGATCGCTTTAAGTTCATCCTCGCTCAAATCCAGGTCGCGCAGGGGAATCTCGTTGGTCAAAGCCTCGTTAAATTTTATGAGGACTTCTTTTTCAAACTGCTGAACTTCACGGTCCGGTCCAGCCTTGATCTTCTTGATCGACTCGTCCAGGCGCGGCAACCGCTTTTCGATGATCGCCATGTCCGAAAAGTTTAACTCCAGGTCCATCGTCTGCAAATCGCGGATCGGGTCGACCTTACCTTCCGGGTGGGGCAGATTGGCATCCTCAAAAGCCCGCACCACGTGAACCAGGGCATCCACCCGCTGGATTAAATTCATACCGGGTAACGCGCCGGTCTGGGCGGCTCCTTTTGCCATACCGGCCACATCGGTATATTCTACGGTGGCCGGGGTAGTCTTTTTGGGTGAAAACAT
This sequence comes from Chloroflexia bacterium, assembly GCA_038322625.1. GTDB lineage: Bacteria > Chloroflexota > Chloroflexia > Chloroheliales > Chloroheliaceae > 54-19. Next base: position 13,373 of record JBBQGA010000046.1, on the reverse strand, counting down.
CTCGGTCAGCCGGTCCAGCCGGGGGTCCGGCACTTTCACCGTCCCAATGTTAGGGGTCTGGTTCGAGCCATAGGCACTGGTTTCGGCACTACCTCTGGTCAGGGTATTAAAGATAGTCGTTTTGCCGGATTTTGAAAAGCCTATGATACCTAAAGTTAAAGCCATTTTCTTCTTTCTTTTTTCCTATATTGGGTGCTGTCGACCGATCTATACCTATCTATCAGCAGTTATTTTACACCCGGCCCGCTAATTCAGGCACATCATGATACGCATTCAAGGCCGGACTTGTCAATCTGATTATGATCCATCTCTGACCCATCCCACACCAGGATGATAAAAGTTAATGGGCTAGATTCATTCTGCCGGAAAATTATTTATTAACCAGATCGTCAACTCGCACTCTTCTTAATAGCCCGACCGAAGGTACAATAATCGACCGGTCCGACGACCAGCGGGCTTCCGGGGCCATCGTCAGGGCCGCCAGCGACAGCAACACCCGGTCGTAGTTTACCCGCCAACCTGCAAAATCGCGCCAGGCCTGTTCGCGGTCAGCTTTGAGAGCTACCCCCGCCGCCGCCAATTCGTCGCAAGCATCTTCAAATTCCACCTGTGCAATGCTAATCGGATCGCTCGGTTGCGGGTCCGGGTCAAAGGGAATGCGGAAAAATTCGCAGATACGGCGAAGTGAAATAAACCCGGCCCGCAGACAAAGTTGCGCTCGTGGAGTGCGGGGTACATCCACCACTGAAATCAGCAGCGCGGCGGCATCCATCACCGCCCCGGCAGCCGTCACCCAGGAATGATCGGGCTGAGGCGAGCGGAAAAAAGCCAACGCTCCCAGCGAAGTATGGGTTTCTTCTATATCGACGAACCAGGCTTCCCAGCCCACCCACACCTCATCCATTTCATCCAATCCCCGGATAAGCGAATAGCGTTTGATCATCTCAACCGCCGAAGGTGGCGAGCCGGCACGCACTTCCAGCAAAGACACTGCCGCTTCCCGCCGGGAAAATGCGGCGTACATCGTCGGCAAATAGGAAATCAGCAGGGCTACCAGAATCAAACCGATAATCGCCTCGGAAAAAGCCAGGGCGGTAGTTGTAAATTCTGAAACTGTCGCAAAACCCAGCGTTAAGAGCGAGGACCCACTTACCGTAAAGACATTACGCAAGCCATTAATTCCCAGCGCATAGTACAAAAACATATAGCCAAACATCACCCCTAACAGCCAGGTCAGCAACAGACACAATAAACTGATCGGGGCGTATAATTCCATTATCCGGTCGCGCTGGAGATAGGTCTTGGCCCGGCGAGTGCGGAAATTAAAAATCGTCCTGATAACAATAAACACATTGCGGGCCACCGGGTCACGGGCGTTGCGAGGCAAAATAAAGGTCCGAATCGCCGATAGCACACTGGCAAACACAATCACTACACCGGCTATTAAGGAAACAATTCTTATCGCCACATCCAACAAAATAATACCTTTTCTTATTCAAGGGACCGTTTTACTACAAGTATTATCCCAACAGCCGTAAAAATGATTTTATTTCCTGTAAAGATACGGCCTATTATAACATTATGCAGAAATCAATCGGAGGCAAGTATTCTCAGTTTGTGACAATAATGTATCAAATCCGTCCAAACCGCTTGACACCAATTGAAAAAATGTGATACTATATTGGAAATCAAGCGCATCAGCGTAATATTTGTTCAAATCATTTGCAAGTTCTGTCAAATGTCCAGAGCCTTGAAACCAAAGTAGAGAATTTATCCGGTGGCAAAAGTAAAGCAAAAAAGTAAAAACCGCAGCGGCTTTGCCCGGCTACTCCTTATTCTTATTACCCTCGTACTACTTGTATCGTTAGTACGCAGGGGGGTTTCGGCTGGCAGCAATAAGAGCAAGTAAAAAAGCTCAAACGAAAGCCAAAAACCTCCCACACCGGGAGGTTTTTTAGCAATCAGCTTGTGCTAAATAAAGTGAGAACAGTGAGTTAAGAAAGGAACAAGGCTACAAATGGACCGGAGTTATAACCAACAAAATTACTATATGGGAGGTTCGTGTCAGGCGATGCGAACTAATTACACTCAACCGCCGGTAGCGTTGAGCTGGTCCGGTTCGCTTATTTCCCCCTTATCCCCCTCTTTTTCCCTTATTAGCCTGCTTGTTGTTAACAGCCTTTTAGCACTCATAATTACCCTCGTACTTAGTCTGCTTGGTCTTTAGGCACTCGGTCGGGTCGGCTTACAAAGTAGTATAGCCAACACATCCACCGAAACCTTCAAGAGCCAAGCAATTTACGAATTTAACCAAACAACCCTGGATTATAAAATATTTTTAGGCGCAAAGGCGCACCTTAGCACGGATCGAGATAGGTCTCTGCCGTTTCTTAGCGTAATATTTTAACTTTGTTTTGCAAGTTGTGATCAGTGATAGTCAGGAGGACTTCTAAAATGACTCTAGCAGTCAATACGCCTTTGGCCCTTACCCCCGCTCCCAGTATCGTGCCACCCGCCGGTCGGTTCACCGCCCGCGAGCTGGATGGTGCGCGCATCTTGTGTGAATGTCTGATTGCCGAAGGGGTTGATACCATGTTCGGCTATCCGGGCGGCGTATTGCTGCCGCTTTATCAGGTGCTGGGCGAGTATCCCGAAATCCGGCACATTCTGGTTCGCCACGAGCAAGCCGGTGGACACGCCGCCGATGGCTACGGTCGGGTCACTAACAAGGTCGGTGTTTGTATGGGCACCAGTGGCCCCGGCGCGACCAATCTTGTTACCGCGATTGCCACCGCTCACATGGATAGTGCCCCCCTCCTGGCGATTACCGGTCAGGTCGGACGGGCTATGATTGGCCGCGATAGTTTCCAGGAAACCGATATTACCGGTATCACGCTGCCGATCACCAAACATAACTGGCTGGTAATGGATACCGCCGACCTGGCCGAAACCATTAAAAAAGCCTTTTACCTGTGCCAGACTGGTCGGCCCGGCCCGGTGCTGGTCGATATTCCTAAAGACGTTTTCCAGACCAAAACCTACTTCCCCGGCTACCCGACCGAAGTTAAAATGCGCGGCTACAGTCCGACCATCTTCGGCCACGCTCGCCAGATCAAACAGGCCGCCAAGATGATCAACGAGGCCGCTCGCCCGGTGATCCTGCATGGTCACGGCGTGATTGTCGCCGACGCTTACAAAGAACTGGCCGAACTGGCCGAGAAAGCCAATATACCGGTGATCAGCACCTTGCAGGGTTTGAGTGCTTTCCCAACCGCTCACCCGTTGAGCCTGGGTATGCCCGGTATGCACGGAAGCATTCACGCAAACCACGCCATCAATGACTCGGACGTACTGATCGCGATTGGTATGCGCTTTGACGACCGGGTAACTGGCAACCTCAAGACTTTTGCCCGCAATTCCAAAATTATTCACATCGACATCGACCCGGCGGAAATTGGCAAGAACGTGGCGACCGCTATCCCTATCGTCGGGGATGTCAAGAATGTTTTGCAGGTACTAAACAAACACGTGGAAGAAAAAACCCACGCCGATTGGCTAGCCAAGATCGCTACCTGGCGGATTCGTGATACGCAGCGCCGGGCCGCCGATATGGAACGCCGGGGGATTATGCAGCCTCAGTTTATCATCCAGCAAATGGGCGAGGTTCTGGGCGGTGAAGCCGTTATCACAGTAGACGTAGGCCAGCACCAGATGTGGGTCGCCCAGCACTTTAACTTCCGGCGAGCTAACAGCTTTATCTCCAGCGGTGGTCTGGGTACGATGGGCTTTGGTCTACCGGCGGCGATGGGTTGCCGGTTGGCGATCAAGGATGAAACTGTACCGGTCTGGACCGTTACCGGCGACGGTGGCTTCCAGATGAACTCGCAAGAACTGGCGACTTTGGTCCAGGACGACATACGGGTGAAAATAGCGATCTTTAATAATGGAGTCCTGGGAATGATCCGGCAATGGCAGCAGGTCTTCCACGACCGCCGCTTCCACAGCACCCCGATCACCGGCCCGGATTTCGTCAAGCTGGCCGAGGCCTATGGTATCCGAGCCTGGCGCGTGACCGACAAGAGCGAAGTGGCCCAGGTAATTAAAGAGGCCAACGATTGGCCGGGTCCGGCATTGGTCGAGTTTGTCATACCGGAAGCCGACATGGTTTTCCCGATGGTCCCGCCGGGTGGCTCGAATATGGATGCAATCGAGGAAGCTTAACCTGGATGGTTCAGGATTTTCCGGTCGTGGCCGGAGAATCCTGAACTGTACCGCCTATAATGGAGAAAACTTGTGCCAACAACCTTAACCGAGCGATTACACACTATAATTGTCCACGTCGAAGACGAACCGGGAGCTTTGAACCGGGTCGTCAGCCTGTTCCGGCGGCGCGGCTACAACATAGAGAGCCTGAGCGTCGGACACACCGAGGAGGCCAGCGTTAGCCGGATGACCCTGGCGGTACGCGGTCGTGATGAAGTCATTGAGCAATTCACCAAGCAGCTTTACAAGTTGCTGGAAGTCATCAAAGTGACCGATGTAACCGAAGACAATACGTTGGTGCGTGAAATGGCGATCATCAAAGTCACTGCCGATAAACCGGAGTCGCGCACCGAAATCATGCAATTCTGCGAAATATTCAAGGCGCGGGTGTTGGATGTAGCCGTTGATTCGATTACGGTCGAAACGAGCGGCCCGGAAGAAGAAGTCGAGCGTTTCTTTGGCCTTTTGCGCCGGTACGGTATTAAAGAGAGCGTCCGCACCGGGCGGGTAGCGATGGCGCGTGGTAGTGTCGCAGTCGGAGCAATCTAACGCCGCTCCGAATATAATTTGAGAGTGATTGAGAGTGATTGAGGGGGAGAAATTGGTAGCTAATAGTTATGTACAAACAGACAGCAGCCAGTTAAGCGCACAACGGAACTTTGAACAGTTCCTGAATGATCTGGCGGCAGCTTCGAGCCGATTTGCCGATAACGAGGCGGAAATCTATATGTTCTGCCACCTGGCCCCGGAAAATGAACCTGGTCGCCGGGTGTTAGTAGTAACAGATAAACATAGCCCCATCGTGCGAGTGTGTATCGAAGCCGCTTACGAATTGTTCGCGGGAGATATTCATCATTATGTGCAGCGTATCGGGACCGTCGAGCGGCAGGAAACCAGGACCAAACTGGTGCCGCTAGTAAGGGAAGCCTACGAGCGACTGATGAGCTGGAAACCAACTCACGAAAACATCTGGGACAACGTTTTCTAGCCGACCGGGGCTGTCAATTCTTCCCGCTCAGACCTGGACTTGCAACGACGCAACCCGGTCTGGCATCTCAATTTCAATTCTTTTGGTAACTACTCAGCTTACTTTGTTAAAAGATAGCAAAAGCGGGGGTAGTGGGGGCCGGGTACCCCCTGGGTGCCCTGCGGGGGGTATAAAATGGGTCTCCCCTGTTAATCTCTCTTTCTTTTCTCCCCCTCCTAGGGAGGGGTCAGGGGTGGGGTCTAAATATTTATGAATAATTTCGACAATCAGCAGAAAGGACATTTTCGTGGCAAAACTTTATTACGACAAAGACGCCAATTTTGATTTAATCAAAGATAAAAAAATCGCCATCATCGGCTACGGCAGCCAGGGTCACGCCCACGCCCTGAATTTACAGGATAGCGGCCTGGATGTGCGGGTAGGCCTTTATCCCGGCAGCAAAAGCTGGGAAGAAGCCAGCAAAAAATTGCGGGTAATGAGCGTCGCCGAAGCTTCCAAAGATGCCGATGTAATTATGATCCTGTTGCCCGACCAGACCCAGCGGGCCGTTTACACCAGCGAAATCGAGCCGAACCTCAAAGAAGGCGATACGCTGATGTTCGCGCACGGCTTTAATATTCACTTTAGCCAGGTTGTGCCGCCTAAAAACGTTGATGTAACCATGATTGCCCCTAAAGGTCCCGGCCACCTCGTTCGCAGCGTCTACACCGAAGGCGGCGGCGTACCGGCCCTCGTCGCGGTCTACCAGGACTATAGCGGCCACGCCAAACAGCAAGCCCTGGCCTATGCGCGGGGTATCGGGGCCGCCCGCGCTGGTGTACTCGAAACCACCTTCAAAGAGGAAACCGAAACCGACCTGTTCGGCGAACAAGCCGTATTGTGTGGTGGCGTAACTGCCTTGATCAAGGCCGGGTTTGAAACCCTGGTCGAAGCCGGGTATCAGCCCGAAGCGGCTTACTTCGAGTGTATGCACGAAATGAAGCTGATCGTTGATTTGCTTTATAAAGGCGGCATGGAATATATGCGCTTTAGCATCAGCGATACCGCCGAATACGGCGATTACACACGCGGTCCGCGCATCGTGACCGACGAAACGCGAGCCGAAATGCGGAAAATCTTGAAAGAAATACAGACCGGCCAGTTTGCCAAAGAATTTATTATCGAGAACCAGACCAACCGGGCCGCTTTCACCGCCATGCGCCGGGTCGAAAAGGAACACCAGATCGAAACGGTTGGCCGCGAATTGCGCGGTATGATGAGCTGGCTGAACGAGGCCAAGTAACAGCTTTTGAAGTCCAGACTTCCGGCTTGAGACTGTAACTGTCTCAAGCCCGGAGCTTGCCAAATAAGTATTTTTGGAGGAAAAGATGAACCCTGATGTAGTCAACCCGGTGGCCGATCCTCGCCGGGTAATTATCTTCGATACCACCTTGCGCGATGGTGAACAGTCGCCGGGAGCTACCCTGAACATTGAAGAAAAGGTCGAAATCGCTCGCCAGCTAGCCCGCTTGGGCGTCGATGTAATCGAAGCCGGTTTTGCCATCTCGTCGCAAGGCGATTTCGAGGCCGTCCAGCGCATCGCGCGCGAAGTCAAAGGCCCCATTATCACCAGCCTCGCTCGCGTCCGCAAACAGGACATCGACCGGGCCTGGGAAGCTCTGCAAGATGCCGAGCGGCCCCGCCTGCACGTCTTTATTTCTTCCTCGGACATTCATCTCAAGCACCTGTTCCGCCTGACCCGCGAAGAAGCGTTGCAACAGACCCGCGAAATGGTCGCTTACGCCCGCAGCCTGTGCGCCGATATTGAATTCTCGGCCCAGGATGCCACTCGCTCCGATATTGATTACCTTTGCAAAATGATCGAAGTGGCGATAGAGGCCGGGGCGACCACCGTCAATCTGCCCGATACGGTCGGCTTTACCACCCCCGGCGAGTACGAAAAGCTGGTCCTGACCGTGCTGGCTCAGGTCCCCAACATTCGCAAGGCCATCATTTCGGTCCACTGTCACAACGACCTCGGCATGGCGGTTTCCAACAGCCTGACCGCTCTGAAAGCCGGGGCACGCCAGGTCGAATGTACCATTAACGGGATCGGGGAACGGGCCGGAAACGCCGCCCTGGAAGAAATCGTGATGGCCCTGGAAACCCGCAAGGACATCTTTGGCCTCAGTTCTGGCGTCGATACCACCCAGATTCTGCGCACCAGCCGCATGGTTAGCACCTTTACCGGTATTCCGGTCCAACCAAACAAAGCGGTGGTCGGCTCCAACGCTTTCGCCCATGAGAGCGGTATCCACCAGGACGGTATGCTCAAGGAAAAACGCACCTACGAAATTATGGATGCCAGCGCGGTCGGGGCGGGCGATACCAATTTGGTGCTGGGCAAACACAGTGGTCGCCACGCTTTCCGCAAGAAACTGGAAGAACTGGGTTTTCCGCTCGATGGCGAAGAACTGAACCGGGCCTTCTTCGAGTTCAAGCAGTTGTGCGACAAGAAGAAATCCATTAGCGACCGCGATATTCAAGCCCTGATGATGGACCAGGTTCAGAGCGAAGACGCTACCGCCTACCGGCTCGAACAGTTCCAGGTAACTACCGGCGATAAAATTGTGCCGACCGCGACCATCAAGCTGATCGCTGGAGACGGTACCATCGTGACCGACTCGGCTATCGGCGATGGCCCGGTGGACGCGATCTGCAAGGTGATCAGCAAACTGTCGGGGATTGCTTGCGACATCGAAGAATTCAACGTCAGTGCGGTAACGCGTGGCGAAGATGCCCTCGGCGAAGTAACCATGAAAGTAGTCTACAAGGGCCGCACCGTCAGTGGGCGCGGTGCCGATACCGACATTATCGCCGCCTCGGCCAAAGCTTTCCTGCACGCCGTCAACAAATTCATTGCGATGGGGCCGTTCGAGGAAGATACCCAGGCCGACCCATACAAGCGCGATGAATTCGGACCACTTGCGGGCATCAGCCGGGCCTATATGTAAGACTTTACCGGGTTTGAATTTCCAGGGCCGGTTTGGTAAATAAGCCAGATCGGAGCCTGACCTTAAATTCAAAACCACCCTAACTTTCTCTCCCGGTGCAAGCGGTAAGCAACAACGGCGTTGTTTTCCGTTTCGCCAGATTTTCCCGAATAGAACAGAAATAGGAAGGACTTTTCTAAATGCTGCTCAAGATTGCAGTTTTACCGGGTGATGGAATTGGCAACGAAGTAACCGCCGAAGCTTTACGCGTGCTGGAAACAATCGCCGCGCAATACGGCCATACCTTGAACTATGAGCAAGGATTAGTAGGTGGGGCGGCCCTAGAAAAAGAAGGCATCGCTATCACCGACGCTACCATGGCGATATGCAAGGCTAGCGACGCCATTCTGTTCGGGGCGGTGGGCCTACCGAAATACGATAACGAACCGATGGAACGCCGACCGGAACTGGCCCTTTTCCGGCTTCGCAAGACCTTTGAACTGTTTGCCAATTTGCGCCCGGTCAAAAATCTGCCGATGCTGCAAAACGCCAGCACCCTCAAACCGGAAGTCCTCAACGGTGTGGACCTGATCGTCGTCCGCGAACTCACCGGCGGGATTTACTTCGGCCAACCCAGCCGCCGTTACAGCGACGAAGGTGGCCGCAAAGCGGTCGATACCATGCCTTATTCCGAGCAGGAAGTCGAGCGGATCGTGCGGGTAGCCTTTGAACTGGCTAAAACTCGCAACGGCAAAAAGAAAGTTACCTCGGTCGACAAATCGAACGTGCTCAATACCAGCCGTTTATGGCGCGAGGTTGCCACCGAAGTCAGCCGCGACTATCCTGACATCGAAATCGAGCATATGCTGGTCGATAGTGCCGCCATGAATTTGATCCGTAAACCGGCCTCGTTTGATGTGATCGTCACCGAGAATATGTTTGGCGACATCCTGACCGACGAAGCCTCGATGCTGGCCGGGTCGATGGGTCTGCTCGCCAGTGCCAGCCTGGGCGCGGTCAAGAACGCCAGTGGCGGTCAGTTCGGCCTGTACGAACCGATACACGGCACCGCCCCCGACATTACCGGGCAGGGTATCGCAAACCCCCTGGCGGCTATCGGCTGCGCGGCTATGCTATTACGCATGACATACGGCCTGGAAACCGAGGCCGCCGCTATCGAAAACGCCGTCGAAGCCGTCCTGCAAGCCGGGTACCGCACCCCTGACCTGTACGAACCGGGCAAAACCAAACTCGGCACCTCCCAGATGGGTCAGGCCGTGCTGGACCAACTTAATAAGTAATTTTAGGCTTTTCCTAAAGCTAAAATAGTTATGTGAGGGCTTTATGAGTTTTTCCACAAAACGCACTCCAATATCAGTTTACGATACCACTCTGCGGGACGGCAGCCAGGGCGAAGGCATTAGCTTCTCGGTCGAGGACAAAATAACCCTGGCCCGTAAGCTGGACGACCTGGGCGTGGCCTACATCGAAGGCGGTTGGCCGGGTAGCAACCCGAAAGACGAAGAATTCTTTGCCCGCGCCGCTTCCGGTCAGCTAAACCTCAAACACGCTAAACTCACCGCCTTTGGCAGCACTCGCCGGGCCGGGGTACTAGCCGAAAACGACGGCAACCTGCGGCTGTTAATGCAAAGCAAAACGCCGGTTGTAACCCTTTTTGGCAAAACCTGGGACCTGCACGTGATCCACGCCCTGAATACTACCCTGGAAGAAAACCTGGCGATGATCGGCGATAGCGTCAATTTCTTCATACAGGCCGGGCGCGAACTGATCTACGATGCCGAGCATTTCTTTGACGGCTTCAAAGCCAACCCCGAATACGCCCTGGCAACCCTACGAAAGGCTGCCGAAGCCGGAGCCGACTGGCTGGTATTGTGCGACACCAACGGCGGTCTTTTGACTTTCGAGGTGCCGGACATTATGGCGCGGGTGCGCCAGCTAACCGACCCGCTGGGTGTCAAGTTGGGTATTCACGTCCATAACGACGGCGACCTGGCCTGTGCCAACACCCTGTTTGCGGTTCAGGCCGGGGCGCGGCAGGTTCAGGGTACGATCAACGGTTACGGTGAACGCTGTGGCAACGTAAACCTGGTCTCGGTAATAGCGAATTTGGAACTCAAAATGGGTTATCAGTGTTTACCGCAAGGTAATCTGGCCCGCCTGACCGAAATATCGCACCTGGTGGCCGAGGTCGCCAATCTGCCGCAGAGCAACCAGATGCCGTTTGTCGGTCGGAGTGCCTTTGCTCACAAGGGTGGTGTTCACGTCGCTGCCGTGATGAAGGATCGCCGCACCTACGAACATATTGTGCCGGAGCTGGTCGGCAACCGCCAGCGCGTGCTGGTATCCGAACTGGGTGGACAGTCCAACGTCCTTCACAAGGCTTACCAGTTAGGGCTGGCGATGCGTAAAGGCGACCAGGAAGTGCGCGAAGTAATCGACCAGATCAAACTGCTGGAAAGCCAGGGCTTTTCGTTTGAAAATGCCGAGGCCTCTTTTGAATTGATCATGTGGCGCACTCAACCCGACTACAAAGCACCTTTTGAGTTGCGCGATATGATGGTGCTGGCCGAACGCCGGGGTGCCCCGGATGGTCAGTTGCTTTCAGAATCGACCGTCAAAATTCGGGTGGGCGAGGCCACCATCCATACCGCCGCCGAAGGTAACGGCCCGGTGGCCGCCCTCGATACCGCGCTCCGCAAAGCCCTGCTGAATTTTTACCCGCAACTCAGCAACGTCCGCCTGACCGATTACAAAGTGCGGGTTCTCAACGACGAAGGCACCGAGAGCAGTATCCGGGTGACGATCAGTTCCAGCGATGGGATTGATAGCTGGCAAACGGTCGGGTCTAGTACCAACGTAATCGAGGCCAGTTACCTGGCCCTGGCCGATAGCCTCGAATACGCCCTGGTGCGTGAACACTTCCAGCCGATCAGCCAGCTTGAAGCCGAGGTGGTTCTCAAAGTCTAGCCTGCCAATCAAAAAGCATGAAAAAAGCCGGTTCCTAAGACAAAGTAAATTTGTTTTGGAACCGGTTTTTTAGTTGCGTTTCATAGTAGAAGATGAGACTCTCGGTGAGGCCAATTAGCTTTTCTTCTCGGCACTTTCCTCGGTGTGTTCGACCAGGGTCATTTCGTGGGCGTTCACCTGAAAATGGCTGCGGTCGGGCGCAGGTGTAACCGTTTTGGGGGCGCGGGCTTTCATTTCCACATAGCGTTGCCAGCGCAACTCCGATTCTTCGATCACGGCCCAGGCAGCTTCTTCATCTTTCCAGCCGACCAGTTCGGTCCATTTATCCTCCAGAGCCTTGTAGGTCGCAAAGAAATTCTCGATTTCCCGCAGCCAGTGAGGTCCAAGATGTTCCATTTTTGTGATGTGGCGGTAGCGCGGGTCGTGGCTTGGCACAGTCAGAATCTTCTCGTCCTGGCCCTGTTCATCGCTCATACCCAGTACCCCAATGGGCCGGGCATCGATCAGGCAGCCCGGAAAGGTCGGGTTATCCATGATTACCAGAGCGTCAAGCGGGTCGCCATCCAGGCTAAGGGTATCAAAAATAAATCCGTAATCGCTCGGATAATGTACCGAACTATATAATACCCGGTCTAATTTGAATACGCCGCGTTCTTTATCGTACTCATATTTATTTCGTGAGCCGCCTGGAATTTCGACAAAAACCTCGATACTGGTCCTTTTGACCGCCATCCAACCCTCCTACCTGAGTGGTAAATTACAAATAGTTCTATAATCCTCTCGACTGGCTAGCTCTGGTTATACCTCATAACCATTATCGCTTGCAAATTTAATCGCATACCGGCGGCTTGCGTCAGGGTGTATAATAGTTGGGCCGGTGTCGATAAACTGCCGGTAAAGATTCCGAGGTTTAGAATCTAAAGTGAAGTACGTGTTAAACCTGCTCCGTCCTAAGTTTAGTTGACCTTCCACCGTATTCCTCTTTCAGATTTTTCCAAACTCAAAATCCGGTTGGTTTTGAGACTCAACCCAGAATCCAATATATATAAACGACTAAAGAAAGGTAATTTAGCCAGCATGTCCCAAGCTATTGAATTGCAACTGACCTGTCCGCAATGCGGCACCGAATTCAGCCATCCAGGTCATACCCTGGTCGATATGGCGGATGAGGCTGATAGCGAGGCATTGTGGCAGCTTCAGAACGGTACCTTGAACCGGGTGGAATGTCCCAAATGCCAGGCCGGCGGTTTGATCCCGATCCCGGTCGTCTTGCACGTACCCGAACAGCAGATGTTATTGGTGTTTGCGCCGGGTGCCCAGCAGGTAGATGAGGACCAGCTAGGCCAGGTAATTGGCCCGGTGCTGGAAACCTTTATCACCGGCATCCCGGAAGAAAAACAGGCCGATTATATGCTTAGTCCCATCGTCACCGACGATTTTGAAGCTCTCCAGCAAGCTTCACGCGGCGAATTGACCGGCCAGGACCTTTTCGGCGCAGACGGAGAAGATTTCGACGAACACGGCGATGAAGATGATGACGAGGACGATGAGGGTCCCGAACTCACCCCGGAAGAGCAAAAAGCTCTGCAAGACCGGATGCAATTGTTACAAACCCTGTTCCAGTCGACTGACAGTCTGGAGCGCATCAGTCGAATGCGAGCCGAGGCGGCCCTGGTGGATGATCTCTTTTTGGAAGTGATTGGTATGATCACCCAGCAGGCCGAGAGTGCCCAGCCGGAAATGATCCCGACCTTGCAGAAGATGATGAACGAGGCGGAAGTTTTTATTGCTTCTAATCAGCGCAAATAATTTACGGTTTGTAAACTATTTGAAGTAAAACCGGCAATCCCTGACCCCTGCTAAAAGGGATCAGGGATTTCTTTTAGGAAAAGTTTATTACCAAATGTGCCGTAATGCCCCTACGTTTACGTATGGGGATAGGCTAAAGCCCACCCGCAAGAGGTGTAAGGCACTCCTTTCTTGGCGGTAGCAAAGCTAATGAATTAAATCCTACACAAGATTTGCATTTTGTGTAGGAATAAGATATAATGTTCTTATGAAGAAGACGTTCAAATACAGAATATCCCCCACCCGCAAGCAAACTACCTTGCTTAATCAGCAATTGGAAGATTGCCGGTGGCTGTATAACTTTTGGCTTAATG
>JBBQGA010000045.1:0-39143 GCA_038322625.1 Chloroflexia bacterium | reverse complement strand
AGTAAATAAAGCAAATTGTACCAAAACCTCCGGTTTGAACGTAGAAGAAGTGTTAAAAACTCATACACCCAAACTGGAGGTTTTGCTACAATTTCCTTTATTTACTTGTTAATGTTCATCTACTGTTGTGCTTCTTTTCATCTAGCACATCGCCCTAATAGATACAATACCACACATATCGAAGTATATCAATATGTCTGACTAATTTTGATAGGAGAACGCGAAAAGCCCCTAATTTATTTCAAATTAGAGGAAAGTTCGGGTTTTTCGACCGCTTCGGCATGCTCGTCGCCGTGCCCGACCGGGTGCGAGAGGGTAGAAACCTCCAGTGGTTCCAGGCCCTGAGACCGGTAATGGGCCGCCAACCGACGCGCTTCGTGCCGGAAGTGGCGCAACTTGCCAAAATATTCTATGGTGTCGTGAACTAGCCTGACACTCGATTGCTTGTCGTAACGTTTGATAAACAGGGTCGGGATTTCCACGATTTTCAATCCGGCAAAATAGCTACGGGCCATTACCTCGGTATCCCAGAACCAGCCCGGATCGCTACATTCCAGTAGCACCGGCAGGGCCTTTTCGCGGTTGAAGAATTTGAAGCCGACTTCGGTATCTTGCAGAGGTAACTGGAGAGCGACCGAAACCAGTTTATGATAACCGACGCTCAATATCTGCCGGTAGAAAGTTCGCCACAAGAAGCGGTAAATGCGCAAGGCACTGGCGACCTCGGCTCCGCGCTCGATTTCCAGGGCGGCCACTGGAATATAGTGGGCCGGCGTTTCCAGGTCGATGTCCAGAAAGCCCATAATCCGGCCCCGCGCTTCTTTAAACCCGTCCATCACGGTGCGACCGCGACCGATGTTGCGGGCGTGCCGGATCAACTTGATTGGCACCTGCGGGAATTTCTCCATGAGTTCCAGGATAATATCTACCGTGTTATCCCGGCTGTTATCATCCACAAAAATCAGTTCGTAATTACCGGCGTATTTCGTGACACTCAGCACATCAACGATCCGGGTAACACTGTCGCGCAGGACCGGTTTTTCGTTATAGCAGGCAATAATTATTGATAAATCCAGGCTGGTTTCCACCATCGACAACTTTTGTTCTCCCCTTTACTTTCGGCAGATAATAATAGTCTGGCCGCACAGACCTGAATAATAGGTATAGGCTTTTTCGACCGTGAAATATGGCTCGACCAGCGCAATTTGCTCGGCCAACGGGCGAATATAATCGCCGCGATCCTGTTCGGCCAGAAATTTGCTGAGTGGGTTGCCGGGGGTCGGGTCCATATCGACTATTACAAATCGCCCGGTAGTAACCCGCGCGACAGCTGCTAGCACGGCCTGGTTTTGCTCGACCGTCAGGTGGTGCATACTATTGATCATCATGGCTTTGGGAAAGGTAAAACCCCGGTGGACAAAGCTGGTGCCGCTGATGTCTTCGGCTAGAAACTCGCGTTCGGGGTGCTGCTGACCTTCGCCAAATTTTTTGGAGGCGTATAGGATATACTCCGGGTTCAGATCGATCCCCAGGTACGACCCCATTGCGACGTTGGCAAATTCGCCGGTGCCGCAGCACACATCCAGCAATCTTTCACCCGCCTGAAGCTGCAAACCTTCCCGGATCAAGCGGCGAGTTTTATTCTGCCGACCTGAAATGGCAAACTGCACCAGATTGAATAATAGCGGGTTATCGAGGGTTTGTTTTAATTTTTCGACTGGACTGAATTTCTTGGTATTTATCATGATTACTTTCTCTAAAGCTGTAAATAAGTCGTAACTGGTCAGGCCCCAGCCCTGACCCCTCCCCAGGGCCACCAGTTACGGGGAAGAAAAGGAAAAGAGATAGATTAAAGGGGAGACCCCTTATACCCCCCGTATGGGCTGCGCCCCCACGACCCCCGCTAAACTTCCTTCTACCGGCGGGTAATAAAAATCCGCTCGAACCACAAGGAAGCGGCAGAGTAGCCGGTCCATAATACCAACCCGGCCACCACCATCCGTCCAGTTATTGGCAGGGCCGGTAATTTGAATTGCTGCCAGGCCCAAAAGGCGGCGACTCCGGCCAGGCTGACCGCCAACGGCAGTACAAACCAGACCTGTTTATCGACCATATCGATTTTCCACTGGGCCAGGCTAAAGACTACAAAGATGCCAAACCAGACCCCGGCCAGCCATAAAGTACGACCGCTTTGCAACTCTACCGGGTTTGGTGCTAACTCTCCCGGTTCGGCCCTGCGATCTTCGTCAGAGGCTTTTTTCCGGTTGACCAGACTACACAGCCAGACCGCCAGGGCCGGTACGATCACCACCAATGTCCCGTAATGGAAGGTCAAATGGTCGATGTAAATTCCCAGGTAAGTGAACAAACTGCGGTCTCCGAAACCGCCCAGCGAGCCTTTGCTGCTGAGGGAGCTGCCAAAACTGGTAAGAGTATTGCTCAGGTCGGGGATAAACTGGACGTAGTAAATCAGGACCGCCAGAAGCGTGGCGGTGAGAGTTGCCCCACCGATTAAAAGACCGTTTCGCCGGGCCAGCGGGTCACGCTTTATAAAAAAGACCAGGCCGAGCGACCAACCCACCAGAAGCACACCCATAAATACTGCCGTCACGGTATAACCCAGCATTGTCAGGAGCAAAACCAGCGTCGTACTCAACCAGATCACAGGCCGGTTTAATTTCTGCCATTCCATCAGCACCAGCAAGATATACAGGGTTGCCAGCCACAGGCTAACAGTTGTCGGCCAGTTACCCCAGCTATGCAGCATCCAGGTACTCGGCACGATTAGATACAAACCGGCGGCAATCAGACCGCCTTGCAAACCGGCTCCCAACCCGACCGCCAGGGCAAAAATTACAAAAATTCGCAGAGCGTCCAACCAGGCGTTAAAGAGCGGTACGGTGATATTCGGGTCGATGGGTAGGGCTGCCACCGGAGTCAGGTAGAAATAAACAAACGGCGAATATGGAATAATTGCGCTCGACTCCCATTGGCTCGGCACTTTGGAAAGCTCTTTGCTGTGCAATTCTTGTGAAATGCCGTCCGGGAGATGCAGGACGGTATTTATTTCTTTAAGATGGGCCGGCGCATCCTTGATCTCGATTTGCGGATAAAGCACGCCCCCGCCCCGGCCTAGCATACCGATTACAAACATTATCAGCAGCCCACGCCAGAGCCATACCGGCAAACCAATCTGCCAGCGGCGGAATAGGCGGGGAATAAACCAATCCAGCACCGGTAGCATCACCACTGTCAGCACCATCAGCAAGGCCAGCCGCCCGGTGAAGATCGTCAGGCTCAGTCGGGCCAGGCTTAACAGTAGCACGGTTAGCAAAGTAAAACCGGCGGATGTGCCAAAAGCGATGACCGGTTTCATCCCGGCGTAGGCCAGGCCAAAATAAAGCAGCCAGCCTGAAATTATCAGTGAGAGGCTCAAACCGAGCGGTGGAATAATCAGCCCGGTTGCGTCCGGTAGTGGGTCGAGGCGGGCATTGTAAAGTTTAAAGCCGGTCTGACCCTGGTATAAATCCTTGTCAATTTTCGGATAACTGCCGGGGAAGGCTGCTATCAATTTCTGGTTCACCGGACCGAGAGCTTTTACCCGCATTTCGACGGTCAGGCTACCCCCGGCAATCTGGGCCGCACCAAAGTCAAAGGTCTTGGTAGTCAGGATACCCGGCTTAAGTTCAAACCGGCTATAGCTCTGGCCGTTTAACAGCACCTCCACCGATTGACCCACCGCAATCAGGGGCGATCCGGTGGCTTGCAGGGTCAGCCGGGAAGCCCCGCTCCCAATGCCCGGCCAGAGCAAAATCGGCCGTTCACGCGTCCAGCGGTAATTTTGTGCTAGTTCTTCGGCGGCTTTGACCGTATTAGTGTTAATAACCGGCGCGGGTCCGTCATTTTCAGCAACTACTGAGGCTGATTGCGCAAGCTGAGTACCGGCCTGGACCGGGCTGCCAAAACCGCCTTCACTGAGGTTTAAATAAGGTGAGTCGAAGCCGCCGCCCAGCTTGATTTCCATGCCTGGCCGCCCCTGATAGGCTAGCAGCAAACCTACCGCCATCAGACCAAAGACTGCCAGGCTCCACCACGACCAGGCGGCCAGCCAAATTTTTCGGCCTATTTCCGCTAGGGCCGGACAATATCGCTGATCAGCCGGGTCCGCATCGCCGGTGGGTAGGTCTATTGCTTTTAGTTGCTTCTCTCTGAGTGAAAATGCCAAATCGCTTTTGATACTCCTGCCGGTTAATTGTTTGACCTGTGAAGATAACGCATTTCGGATAGGTTTGGTTGCCCGGTTTACTCAATGTAGTCAATGTTCAGAATTTTAGCAGTTTCTATTGTTCTAAGCAAACGACCGGTTTTAATCGGCTGGACTGCCCCCCGACCCCGCTTCAGGTCTCATTATTGGAACTGGCCTGAACTGTTAAAATCAGGTTAGCCTAATTGTATTCTTCAAATCCTGGCCCAATCTATGCCACTTTTATCCTGGATCAGGAGCGCAGGCTCAGATTCTCTGGAATATTTATTTTCTGGAATAATAAAGGAGGTTAAAATGGCGGATGCTAATTTGTTAAAAGGTAAGCGGATAGCGATTCTGGTTACGGACGATTTTGAGCAGGTCGAGCTGGTAGAACCCAAAAATGCGCTGGAAGAGGCCGGGGCTATCACTCAAATAATTGCGCCTAAGTCCGGTGAAGTTCAGGGTTTTAACCACGATACCAAAGGTGACAGCTTCAAGGTCGATCTTACCCTCGACCAGGCGCGGCCTTCCGACTTCGATGCGGTGCTGCTACCGGGTGGTGCGATGAACGCCGATGCCTTGCGGGTCGAAAAGAAAGCCCAGGACTTTGTACGCCAGATCGATCAGGACGGTAAACCGATAGCGGTAATCTGCCACGCGCCCTGGCTGCTGATTTCGGCGGGTCTGGTTAAAGGCCGCAAGCTTGCCAGCTACCACACTATTCAGGACGACATTCGCAACGCAGGTGGCACCTGGCAGGATCAGGAAGCCGTGCGCGACGGCAACTGGGTAAGCAGCCGTCAGCCAAAGGACATCCCGGCCTTCAACCGGCAAATGCTGGAATTATTTGCTCAAGCTAAAGTTACCTCGAAAGCTTCCTAAAATTCTTTCAGGTTCTGAACGGCAAATTTACCGTTAAACTATCAGATGGGGAAATTGCTGCAAGTAAAGGCAATTTTCCCATTTTTATTTCCGATTTCGACAGTGTCTCCGGCTAAATGGTTGTAATATAGATGGGTATTGGGTCACACTAAACCGAGATAGAAAAGGAAGATAATATGGCAGGAACAAAATTAGCCGGAAAAGTAGCCTTGATCACCGGTAGCAGCCGGGGGATCGGACGCGCCATCGCTATTGGTTATGCGGCGGAAGGGGCCAGTGTGGTTGTGACTGCCCGGAAGCATTCGGACGCGGAAGCGGTAGCCGCCGAAATCCGGTCGGCAGGCGGCAAAGCCCTGGCCGTCGCCCTGGATGTCACCAGCCCGGAGCAGGTCGAAGCGGCTGTGGTAGCGACCATGACCGAGTTTGGCCGGATCGACATCGCGGTAGCGAACGCCGGTATTCCCCAGGTGCGGGCCTCGGAAGACCTGACCCCGGCGGATTGGCAACAGGTAATCGATACAAATTTGAACGGGGTTTTCTTTACCTGCCAGGCGGCTGGCAAGCGGATGCTGGCCCAGGGTAGCGGGGCGATTGTAACGCTGGGATCGCTGTTGTCGTTTATCGGCGTACCGCAACGACTGGCCTACGGCACCACCAAAGGCGGCGTAATCGAGTTCACACGGGTTCTGGCGGTGGAGTGGGCCAGCCGGGGAGTGCGGGTTAATGCCCTGGCCCCCGGCTATATCGAAACCGATATTATGCGGGGTCTGGCGGCCAAAGGTCTGCTCGATACTTCCGCCCTGATCAAACGTACCCCCATGGGACGGCTCGGTCAGGTGGAGGACCTGGTAGGCCCGGCGGTCTTTTTGGTTTCGGATGATGCGCGCTTTGTGACCGGCCAAACTCTAGCGGTGGACGGTGGCTGGTTGGCTTACGGTTTTATCTAGCCAGGCTCAGGTGGGTCTTTCATTTTGTGGGCGAAGTTCTTAAAAGCTTATCGCTCCAAAATTCGAGACCCTTTTTATTTGTATTAATTTCCGCAAGAATCTCTCTTAAACTGGTAAAAAGAAGTAAAAAAGACCAGAGAACCTTTTGCTACCCCGGAAGAATGCAGCACTTCTATCCCAGTTTACAGATACCACCGGTAGTATTTTGCATCTATTGCAAATCTGTTTCGCAAACCAGTTGCTAGATTAGATGATTGTAATATATAATGCTCCTGCTATTAAAAATTTAAAGGAGTAAAACTTATTTATGACGCTCTTAAATCGGCAAACAGTTGTCTTAGAAAATTCCTCGCTGGATTTAGAGGAAGTAATTATAGCCCGGAACCTGAAAAAGAATTATAAAAACTTTGAAGCGGTCAGAGGGATTGACTTCACGGTTTACCGCCAGCAATGTTTTGGTATTCTGGGTCCGAACGGGGCCGGAAAAAGCACCACGATCAAAATGTTACATTGCTTTTCTCCGGTGACTTCGGGAAAACTCGAAGTGCTAGGTTATCCGGTACAAACTCACAGCCGCCAGATCAAAGCCCAACTGGGGGTCGTTTCGCAGGAAGATAACCTCGATACTGCCCTGACAGTTCATCAAAACCTGCTGGTCTATGCGCGTTACTTTGGTATCGAACGCGCCGAAGCCCAGCGTCGGGCCGAAGAAGCCCTCGATCTATTCCAGTTAACCGAGAAACGCAACAATGCGGTGGACGAACTCTCCGGCGGTATGAAACGGCGGCTGGTTATCGCCCGGTCGCTGATCAATAAACCTCGCCTGATTATTCTGGACGAACCGACGACCGGTCTTGACCCCGCCGCCCGGCAACTGGTCTGGCAGAAACTCCGCTTCCTGCGCGATAGCGGCGTGACGCTGGTGCTGACCACTCACTATATGGAGGAAGCGGCCCAGCTTTGCGACCAGCTCGTGATCATGAACGAAGGGAAAATTCTGGCCGAAGGTAAGCCGGACGAACTGGTTAAAAAGCTGGTTGGTCACGAGGTGATCGAGTTGCGCCAGGAAGAAGTTCAGAGCAGCAACCTGCCCGCCCTGATCGAGGGTAAGCCAATCCGCTACGAACAGGCCGGAGATACCTTTTACCTGTTCGGCCAGGAAACCTGGTCCTTTCACGACCTGGCTTTACCGGATTTCAATTACCGTTTGCAACGCCGGGCCAGCCTGGAGGATGTCTTTTTGCGCCTGACCGGACGCGGCCTCAACGAAAGCTAAAAACGACGTAACTACTCACCTTACCTCTTTCGAGGTGGGCTAAGTAGGGGTCGGGTACCCTATGGGTGCCCTGCGCGGGGTATTACAGTGGTCTCCCCTGTTTACCCCTCCTCTTTTTACCCCGTCCCCTGGTGGCCCTGGGGCGGGGTCAGGGGTGGAGTCTAAGTAGTTACAAAACGACAGCTAATTTTTCAGAAAAAAGAGAGTAGGGAGCAACGTGACCCAGAGTATTCAACTTGATAATAAACGTTCGACCGGCCTGGCCTCTGCCGATGGCTGGCTGACCCATCCGTTCACCATAGGCACCTACCGGGTCTGGCAGCGCAACCGGGATGCCTTCTTTCGCCTGTGGAAGACCGAACTTTGGCCGCCTTTTGCCGAGGCCGTTTTGTCGCTGCTGGCTTTTGGCTTTGGGCTGGGGGCTTATATTCAGGGCCAGGTCGAAGGCACCACTTACTTGCAGTTTATTGCACCGGGCATGGTGATGAGTTCGGTCTTATTCACGGCTTCTTTCGAGTGTATGTTTGGGACTTACATTCGCATGGAACTGGAGAATATGTTTGATGCTATCGTAGCTACCCCGGTGACACTGGAAGAGGTCGTCAGTGCCGAGATTATCTGGGCCGCCACTCGCGCCGGGATGACCGGGATCAGTGTCACCCTTGTACTGGCAGTGCTTGGCCTGACCCCGTCCTGGTGGGTACTGTTGGTGCCGGTCGCGGCCTTTGTAAGTGGTTTTATGCTGGCAAGTCTATCGATTATCGTTACCAGCCTGGTACCCAGCATCAATTCGTTTAACTATTACATCACGCTGGGGGTTATCCCGATGCAGCTTTTCAGCGGGATATTTTTTCCGGTTTCGAGGTTGCCTTCCGAATTGGTCTGGTTGGTCTATTTTTCGCCGCTTTATCCCTGTGTAAAGCTTACCCGCGACCTCTTTACCGGTCAGATCGGTTTTGACGCGATTGGCTTTACCATATGGATTTTGGTGTTATCGGCGGTGGCCTACACTATTGGCGTCCGGTTGATGCACCGCCGGTTGATTAAATAGGTTTTCAAGGAGCCTGGAAAACCTTAAAGGGTTGAAAGAGTCACCCCCGACCCCCTCAAGGGGGCAGGAACTAATGAGAGAAACTTTTGGGCTTTGCCCAAAAGTTTCTCTCACAACCTTAGTTCCCCGCCCTGGGGCGGGGCTAGGGGTCCGGGTACTTACACTAAAAACAGGCCGTTGTCCCTAAAGAGCAACGGCCTGTTTTTTTTATCCCTACCAGCAGGTTAAGCTTTCAGTCTGCCTTACCGGTTAAATCTTGGCGGACAATAGATCGGTTAGCTTGGTGAACTTGCTATCTTTGAACTGGACGATGTAAATGCTATTCTGAGGCGAGCGGTTGTTCGGGCCGTAGGAAATGTTCGCCGCCAGGCTGCCTTTCCAGTCGGTGATCGACTCCAGCGCATTGATAAAGTTCTCACGGCTAAGGTCTTTACCGGCCCGTTTCAGACCTTCCACAAAGATTTGCGAACCGACATAACCCCAGGCCGAAAAGTTACCCGGCTGTTCGTTAGGTAGATACTTCTTCATAAAAGCCAAAAACTCTTTAACTTTCGGGTCGTCACTCGAATCGCTGATGAGCGGCGTAAAGGAAGAAGTGTAAACGCCATCCGCCGCCTTGCCCGCCGACGAGAACAACTGTGGGTCGTTCATAACGAAGGTCAGCATAACTTTTGGTTTGAAGTTAAGCTTGTCCATCTCCTTGAGGGCCGCCGAACCGGGTCCGGGAACCGCCGCAAAGAAGACCAGATCGGCCCCCGATTGCTGCAATTTCAAAGCCTGGCTGCTCAGGTCGGTTGCGCCGTTTTCGTAGGATACTTCGGCGACAACTTCCAGGTTTTTGCTCTTGGCAACCTTGCTAAAGGCTTGCTGGCCTTCTTTACCAAAACCATCGTTCTGGTAAAAGACGGCCACCTTTTTCGCGCCTAAAGTGTCGGCAGCGTATTGGGCAAAGACGGTCGCTTCAAAACTGTAGCTAGTGAACATACCAAAGGCGGTCTTCTGGGGCGGGATCAGCAAAGCTCCGGCACCGGACGAGAAGGCGACATTGGGGACCCCTTTTTCGGCCAAATAGTCTTTAACCTTGAGGTTCGGCGCGGTCCCGATACAGGCCACGAACGAGAAAACCCCGTCCTGCTCGACCATTTTCTTGGCTAAAGGCTCGGTCTTGGCGGCCTGGTACTGGTCATCCTCATAGATGAACTTAATCTTACGGCCATTAATGCCGCCTTGTTCGTTGATCATCTTGAAGTAAGCATCCACCGTCCGGTCCTCAACCCCATAGGCCGAGGCGACGCCAGATTGCGGACCCCAGCTACCGACCTTGATTTCGGTGTCGGTAACGCCGGTTTTGTTGCCCCCGGCCACCGGCGCGACCGTCGTCATAGCACCCCCGGCGGCAGCCGTGGAGGCCATAGCGGCGGCGGTAGTGGCAGATGCGGCTGCGGCGGTAGTGGCAGATGCGGCGGCGGCGGTCGTACTCGTTGCTGCCGCCGCTGTCGTGGCGGAACCAGTGGTCGGGGTTGCCGCGTCACCACAGGCGACCAGCAACATCATTAAGGTGGTTAGGACTACAACCAGCCATCCTAGTTGTAGAAACATCCTTTGTTTCATTTAACTGTTTCTCCTCTCCGAGATAAATATTTTGACATTGTAAATCAGGAAAATTGCCTATGAAAATTGCCTATGAAAATTGCCTATAAAGAAGGTTATCTACCCAGATATGAATGACGTACCTCGTCGTTATGGCGCAGTTCGTCGCCGCTACCACTCAAGGCGATTTTGCCGGTTTCCAGGACATAACCATAGTGCGCAATGTGCAAAGCCTGATAAGCGTTTTGTTCTACCAATAGCACCGTGACACCCTGTTTGTTAATTTCCTGGATAATCCGAAAAATCTCTTTGACCATCAAAGGAGCCAGACCCAGCGAAGGTTCGTCCAGCAACAACATACGCGGTCGGGACATCAACCCCCGACCGATAGCCACCATCTGTTGTTCGCCACCCGAAAGGGTACCGGCAGGCTGGTTGATACGTTGCTTGAGGCGCGGGAAATATTCAAAAATCTTCTCCAGGTCGGCTTTGGCGTGGCTTTTATCTTTATTGGCAAAAGTTCCCATTTTTAGATTTTCCAGCACGGTCAATTCGGTAAATACCTGCCGACCTTCGGGCGAATGTGCGATCCCTTGCTGGACAATTTTCTGAGGCGGCATTTTTTCGATACTTTTGCCATCCAACTCGATAGTACCCTGTTCGGCCTGGTTCAGACCAGATATTGTACGCAGCAGGGTAGTTTTACCGGCCCCATTGGCCCCCAGTAATGTCACGATTGAGCCTTCCGGCACCTCCAGCGTGATACCTTTGAGAGCGTGTATCCGGCCATAATAGGTGTGGACATCTTTTAACTTGAGCATTAGCATTATTAGTCTAAAACCTCCTCAGGGCTGCCCAGATAAGCTTCGATTACTGCCGGGTTACTTTGAATCTCGGCAGGTAGCCCTTCGGCGATCTTTTTGCCAAAGTCCAGCACGTAAATGCGTTCGCAAATGTCCATTACCAGCGACATATCGTGTTCGACCAGCAGCACCGTTGTATTAAAATGGTCGCGCAGGTATTTGATCGTGGCGGTTAACTTGTAGGTCTCGTGCGGGTTGGACCCGGCGGCGGGTTCGTCCAGCAAAATAAGTTTTGGCTGCGAAACCAGTGCCCGCGCCATTTCCACCATTTTCTGAACTCCAAACGGCAAGTTGGCGACCATTTTATTGGCGTAGCTTTCGATACCCAGGGCCGTTAGGATTTCCTGAGCTTTGGCGGTGGCGTTGCGGTCGGCCTGGCGGCTGCCCGGTAAGGATAGCGCATCTTCAAAGACACTCTGGCGCAACCGGGTGTGCTGGCCTATCAGCAGGTTTTCGATTACGGTCATAGTTTTGAATAGCTCGACGTTTTGAAAGGTGCGGGCAATCCCCCGCGCGATGACCACATCGGCCCCCTTTTGGGTCAGGTCGGCTCCATCGAAAATGATCCGGCCTTTGTTGGGTTTGTAAAACCGGCTGATGCAATTAAAAACGGTGGTTTTCCCGGCTCCATTCGGCCCGATCAAGCCCACTATTTCGCCCGGCTTGACCGCCATGCTAAAATCGCTGACCGCTTTCAAACCGCCAAAGCTTATTTCGAGATTTTCAATTTCCAGGAGATTGCCGGTCATTGTTAAACTCCTTTGTGGGGTTGGGCTAATATCTCGTCCGAGACGGGCAAATCATTTTCGGTATCATAAGTCGCCAGCACGCCGGTTGTTTCGACTTGACCGGCGGCCTCCAGGCTTGCCAGCTTATCCGGGCCACGTAGCCGGGCCACCAGACTCTTGAAGGCTCCCGCCAGACCGTTGGGCATATAGAATATACACAAAATGATTATCAGGCCATAAAAGATTGACTCAAAATTTTCTAATTTATAGCCAAAGGTATCATTGAAAAACTGGTTCATGGCCGAGGTTACGTTTGGCAGGGCGGTCAGAATGGCTACCCCTACCAGCGAACCCCAGATCGAGCCTAACCCACCCAGAATGATGGCTGTTAGAAACAATACCGATTCGACCGCACTAAATTCCAGGTTGTGCGCGTCCAATTGGCCGAGTTGGGCCATGTACATTGAACCGGCCACGCCGGCAAACATCGAACTGATAATAAAGGCCAGCACTTTATAGCGGGAAATATTGATACCCATCGCCTGGGCGGCTGTTTCGCTATCGCGGATCGCCCGTAAGGCCCGCCCGGTCCGGCTGCGCCACAGGCCCATTGCCAGCAAAATCATAACCGCCGTAACTATTAGAAACATATAGTAACGACCCAGGTCGCTGCGAGGATTGAGGCCGGGCAGAGTTTGCTTGGCAACCTTAAACACGCCCGGCGTGGTGGTTACGTCGTTCGGGTCGGAAAAGATCGCGTTGATCTGGTCGGTAAAAAGAAGCTGAGGCACCGCCACCGCAAACACGAAGGTAGCCACCGCCAGGTAAGGTCCACTCAGGCGCAGGGCGGGCAAACCCAATATAAGACCTAAAACCCCGGCCAAAATAGCTGCCAGCACGATGGCAACTATAAAGGGTAGCTGCATTTTGCTTACGAAATAGCCGGTTCCAAAGGCCCCGATGGCAAAAACCGCCGAGTGACCGAGCGAAATCATACCGGTCAGGCCGGTCAGCAAATTTAGCCCGATTGCCACGACACTCAAAATCAGCCAGGTATTGAGTTGGGAGTAAGTGAAATCGTTAGCACCATAAATCGGAATAATCAGGATAGTCCAGGGCAAAGTGACGGCAAATAGGGCCAGCAACGGCCACCGGACATAGGCCGGACGAGTAGCGACCGCTATTTTATCAATCAAGTTTCGCATTGCTTAAACTTTCTTCCTTACTACTTTGCCCAGTAAGCCGTTTGGCTTGATCGTCAGAATCCCGACAATGATAATAAAAGAAGCGATTTCACTGAAGCCCGGCAGATAGAAATCCATCAGATTACTGATAACGCCGATCAACAAGCCACCAACCACCGCTCCCGGCAAACTTCCTATCCCACCCAGCACCGCCGCCGCAAAGGCTTTGACCGCTACATCGTCCATCATATTCGGACTGAGAGAAATTTTGGGGGCAGCCAGAACACCGGCCACCGCCGCCAGCATAATCGCCAGCAGCCAGGTCAGACCGGTCAGCAGTCCCACGTTTACACCCATCAACCGGGCTGCCGTAGGGTTTTGAGCCATCGCCCGGATACCGGTACCGACCAGGGTAAACTTGAAAAATAAGAACAGCGCAATCGACACGATCACACCTATACTCAGGGCGGTCACTACCTCGCGGCTGATCGGGATGCCTCCGCTGTCGCCACCCAGGCTAAACAAAGCCGGACCGGATACAAAATCAGCCTGGGGAAATTTCTTCAGGTCAGCTTTCCAGATCAAGCTGGCTACCCCATAAAGCAAAACGCCCAGGCCAATCGTAACCATAACCTGACTGAGAACCGGGGCTTTCTGGAGCGGTCGTAACAGGCCGCGCTCGATAACCAGGCCCATCGCCCCGGCAAAAATTAGGGTGCCAAGCAAGGCCAGCAAAAAGGTGCCAATCGTAACCGTATCGGGGAGCGGTTCTCGACCGGGCCGGGCCGGTAGTAAGGCATTGAAAAGGCTGAAACAAATAAAGGTGGAGAACATCGCCATCTGGCCGTGTCCGAAATTTACCACGTCCGAGGACTTATAAATCAAAACAATGCCTAGCGCGACCAGGGCGTAAATGCTGCCAAAGGTCAGACCGTTGACAACATTGCGAAAAAAGGTCAGCGGGTCAAACCCTCGGTCGGCCTGAACCAGAGCTGAACTGAGCCATTCCAGGTGAAAAGTGTGAGCGATCATCTGATGAGCAATCCTCCTTGATAGCTACACAGAAAATTTTGCTAATCAGACTCGCCCTAACCTAAATCTATCAGAACTTAACTATTGTTATGCAGGATAACCTCAATAGTCGTGGTTATTTTATTAGGTTTAGCAAGGAAAATTAGCTCGAATAAGTTTTTGGTTTTTGTTAGTTGCAGGTCTGGCGAAATAACCTGCGTAATCAATGATCTTAATTCAAGAAATTCGATAATACAATGCGAATTATATCAAGAGTACCACAAGTAATTATAAATAGGCAAGCACTATCTGTGAAGAAATGATTTATTATGACGACTTGTAATAAATGTACACTAAACATACACTAAATGTACACTATCCCGGCAATTTTATCTTGAATACTTCAAAAGGTTTTTCCAGGCTGAAGCGCGGTCGTAGGGCTGGATGTTTCACTGCGACTTTACAAAAATCCAAAATCGGTCAGTCTTGCTGTCACATATTTTTAATACTTGCTTTACACATTATTAGAAACTATAATGTAATTAGCAGCAGAGTTCAAAAATCAAAACGCATTAACAAAATAGAATATATTAAACATAGCGCGCGTGGTATTTTTATTGTAATATACTGTCTGTAGTATTCATAGCTACACCAAATGGCTAATTACCGGGCTATTGATAATATTTAGAAAGAAAATCCATCTCACAAACAAGCAACTACTTATTAAACGTTTTACTACAGGTTCGCAATGAGTGGGTGTAAAATTATTGTGATTACATGAATTCAGTAATTCTACAATCAAAGATCAAACCTCCTCAATTGCGGCGCATCATTTTGCGGCCCCGTTTGCTTGAACATCTCGAACGCTCTCAAAGTTACCCCCTACTAATAATTTCAGCCAGTACCGGTTTTGGTAAAACCAGTCTTTTGACCAACTTTGCCCACAATACCCGCACTCCACTGGCCTGGTATTCCCTCGATGAAAGTGACCGCGACCCTGCCGAATTTTGCTTATATCTGTTGAATGCGGTCCGCCGGGTTTATCCTGAATTCGGAAAGCCTTTTGAAGAGTTGCTTTTACAAAATGTTACCGAATTACATCAGGAAGTAATTATTCATAGCCTGGCTCAACAATTCATCTCCGACCTGGAATTGATTGCACCCGCTCAGACCGCCTTACCGGCCTCAGAAATGGAGCAAACCAAAAATTTGCTCATTGTTCTGGACGATTTTCAGTTGGCCGAAAGTTTTGGAGTCAGCCGGTTTGTGCAACGTTTGGTCTGGCGACTTCCCTCGGATATTCAGATTATCATCGCTACCAGGAGTATGCCCGACAATCTGCTGCTGACGCAACTCACAGTCAAGCAGCTTGTGACCACCCTCGATTCGCAGGACCTGGCTTTTAGCGAAGATGAGGTTGCGAAGCTATTACGGGAATTTTACAACGTCGATAACCTCGATTTAAGTCAGGCCTTGACTGCTTATTCCGAGGGCTGGATTACTGCGGTTATTTTGGCTTTAAGTAACCAGAAGTTGCTAGCCAACTCGGTGGCCCAAAATCTTAAGGCCAACAATACGGCTGAACTGGATATGCAACAGCTATTTGGTTATCTGGCCCAGGAAGTATTCCAGACCCAGAGCGCGGAATTTCAGAATTTTTTGCTAAAAACCAGTGTGCTTACTCGCCTGACCGCTGGTGTCTGCGATGCAGTCATCCACTTCGAGGGCGGCCCTGAGCCAGCACCGGCTGCGTTGAATTATAATAATCAGCCGGAAGTTACCGAAAATTTCGATAAACAGGCCCTGGCTTTAACACAAAGTGTTCAAAGTGAAAAAATACTGAGTTACCTTGAATCAAAAAATCTTTTTATTCATCATCTCTCAAGCGATAACGGCCAGGAATATTATCAATATTATTCGCTGTTTCGCAAGTTTTTGGTCACAAAGCTAAAAGAAGATAAATTGCTCTACCGGCAGACCCAGATCAAAGCGGCGGAATATTTTAAAGCCCAGGGGAATTTGACGGAAGCCATCCAGCATTTTATCGAAGCCGGCGAATTAGAAGCAGGGGCCGAATTACTCAACGAAGTTGCTCACGCCCTCTATTATACAGGTCGCACCTTACTTATAACGACCTTGCTGGAAACTATCCCCCCGGCCCAACAGTCTGTTTTGCCGCATCTTTTAAATATTAAAGGTAGAATCAGACTTTTAAAGGGCGAACACAGCGAGGCTCTCCAGCTTTTCGCGCAAGCCGAGGAGCTATACCGTCCAAAAGGGCTGATCGATTATGCGGCCAGGGTCGTCATGTTTCAGGCCCAGATTTTAGTGCGTATCGGTCGGCGCAAAGAAGCTTTTTCGATTTGTAATCTGGTATTTCGGGATTATTCTATATTGATGAAGACCCTTGAAGGCCAACGGGCAATAGCTACCGCCAAATTGGTGGCAGGGTCTATTTCGATAGAGGAAGGTAACAGTAACGAGGCGGAGAAGAATCTTAAAGAAGCGATAGAAATTTATGCTGCAATAAATGACGAGGCGCAACTGGCACTTATAGACAATATCTTCGGTCACTTATATCACCGAGAATGGCGAGTAACCAAATCCAATATATATCTGGAGCGGGCACTGGCTTACTATATAAAAACCGGCAATGCTATTCGGGAAGCCTATTGCCGGTCCAGCCTGGCAATCAACTGTTATATTCAAACCCGCTTTCAGCCAGCCGAAGAACAACTTAACGAAGCCCTGGCCCTGGCCGAGGAAATTAACGACCAGTATTTACAGACATTTGTGCTGGTATATCTGGGCAATGTTTACCGCGAAACTGACCGCCATAGCAAAGCTGACCTGATATATACCCAGGCTCTGTCCCTCGCTCGACAAAGCCAGATTCGCAAAATGGAATTGGCTTTGTTATTTGAACAGACCACCAATTATATCTTGCAGGAGAAGTTTGAACAGGCGGCTACTTTAGTACAATTGAGTCAGGAACTAACCGAAGATT
Organism: Chloroflexia bacterium; assembly: GCA_038322625.1. Taxonomy (GTDB): domain Bacteria; phylum Chloroflexota; class Chloroflexia; order Chloroheliales; family Chloroheliaceae; genus 54-19. Next base: position 22,358 of record JBBQGA010000045.1, on the reverse strand, counting down.
ATAAATTGCCTGAGCGATTAGGTTACGCCTTACGAAACCAGGCCTGGCTGGAACTTAGCAAACGCTCCTATAAAAGGGCGTTGGCTTCGATCCAAAAAGCCGACAACGAATTTATCACCCACAAGGCAAGTCTGGAGGAGGCCCGTTGCAAGCTCGCCCAGGCCGTCATATTACTGGCAATGGGCGAACCGCGTAAAGCCCTGGTGCTACTCGCTAAAAGCCTGGAATTGGTCGAAAACTTTGGATTTGTGCCTTTTTTACCGTTTGAATTAAAATGGGCCAGCCCGCTTTTAGAATACGCCGCCCGAAAGAAGGTCAGCGATACCGTCACCGAATTCTTGCAAAAACTCGGTTATAGCAGTATATCCAATTTGGAAGTCTCTTTAATGTCGGTGGTCGACCCTTCCGCCTATGGAGCGACCGTTGCCCCAGAGCCTGAAAAAATCGCTAGCGGTCTAAGGAAAATCCCTTCAATTTCTTCAGAAAGTACCGGCGAAGTTGAAGATGAAATAGATTATGAAGATCGCTTACCAATCTCAATAAAGACCTTACAGGAGCAACGGCAGAACAAGCTTTATAGCGGCGTTGGCAAGTTAAAATCCGACAAGAGCAACGAAGAGGTTGAACCGGCCAGCCATATGGCCGGAAAGTTGACCGGGCTGCGAGTGTATGGCCTGGAAGGTGGTCGGGTTTGGAAAAACGGCCTTGAGATAAAACAATGGGGCAATTCCAAAGCTAGAGAATTATTTTTCTTTCTTCTTGAGAATAAAGCCAGCTCGCGCGATCAAATCATCGAGGCTATCTGGCCGGATGATGATCTCCGAAATGCTCCGCAAGCTTTGCACAATATAACCTATAACTTGCGTAAAATTATTACGCCGGAGGCTGAACTAAAGATAGAGTCGGGTCGTTACTGGCTTAATGGCGAAATCTGGTACGACGGTTACGAATTTGGCAATACGGTGAAGACTGTGCTAGGCCAGCGTGATTTACAAGTTTCGGAAGCTGACCGGCTGGGCCGCGCTTTGAGTTTGTACAAGCGCGATTACCTCGATCAATTTTATTCAAACTGGAGCATGGAAATTCAACAGCAAATGCTCAAACTCTACCGGCGGGGCCTGGAAAGACTGGCATTCTTTTATGAGGAACGCTATGATTATCATTCGGCTCTGCCTTTGTGGCAACAAATTATCATCAAGGATATTTATGACGAAGATGCCTATCGTGGGACGATTGAGTGTCTGTTGAAAATGGGAAACAAACCAGAGGCGTTGCGCCAGTACAATCAATGTCTCAAGGCACTTGAGGAACTAGATTTAAAACCCTCCGCTCAAACTGCATCACTGTTCCAAAAATTAGCCTGATCTAACTGGCTTTCTAAAGTTTCCGCCGGCTTTTTTACCGGCCACCGTCAAGCTGTAGTAACTCATACAGTTTTTTTGTTATGTCTTGAGCGTCCTACCCTCACCTCACTCTTTCGTCAATCTTCAATTAGCTCTGCTCAGGTTTCGACGTCGTAGGTTTAGAAATAATTTTAGTTCCTTTTTTAAAAAAGGATTTTTGACTCCTTTTTTAAAAAAGGTTTTTATGAGAATCATCTTCTACAATGCTGTCATAAGTAGAAAGTGAGTTGTTCCAGGGGGGCAGCGTAGAAAAGCCCAAGAAACTACTACTTAAAAATGCTCAGGTTTGCAGGAAATATTGTTTAACGGTTATAGATAAGGGTTGAGGGAGAATAACATGAAAAAGTTTTTTAGCAGTGAGAATAGCCAGACTATCCTTAAGATTGCCGGTTTTGCTTTAGCTATTGCATCAGGTTTTGGACTATTGCCTGATACTGGGTTTGGAATGTACGACTTACCTATGCCCATATTCTAAGACCTTAGTCTATCTAGTATAGCTTTGTACCAACTGGAAATAACACACTGCCTTAAGCTTGAAAGTGGGCAAACAATTACGAAGCCTTACTCAATCTAACCGGGTCCTCACTGATAATTTTAATAATCAATCCAGAAATGGTGAGGTGACAAGCGGTGATTTTAGAAAATCATATCGATGCCCTGGTAGGGGCGTTGTTACTGGATCGTAAGCTGCGAGAAACTATTTTACAAGATAGAGTAGCCGCAGTTCACCAGTATAATACTGGTTACGCCAGGCGTTACGAGCAAAGAAAAGTTGAGCTGACCGATGAGGAAGCCCATCTGCTCTCGTCCGCCGAGGTTAGAAACCTTAACCAATTGTTTGAATTTCTGGCGGCGGCTATCAGTACTAAAGCCACCAGAGGGGTCAGTGATACCTTGCTTCCTTCTACTTACACCTACGAGGAAGCCAGAACCGAGATAATGCCAGCCCGTCTTGGAAAAATCCCGGCAAGCAGTTCTGCTGCTTAGGCTCTTTAGCCCGACAGCAGCCGTCTTTTTTGAAATTTATCTTACCCAACTACCCATTTAACCACTAAAGGCGCGATTACCCATCGCGTCTTTTTATTTTATAAGTTACCACCGGCCCCTTAACTATACCTGACTTATATCGAACGGTGGTCGAAAGTAATGACCTTACCCCTTGTCCCTCCCAGGCGAATACAGAGTTCCAGAGTAGGTAGGAACCGAAATTAAGAGAGAAACTTTTAGGCAAAGCTCAAAAGTTTTTCTCTTTTAATACAGTCCCCCTGAGGGGTTGAGGTGATAGTGTAAACAACCATTCACAAGAGCGTACCTTCAAGCCCATTGGCCCTGAAACAAGCAGCCTTTATTTGACAATGTCAGTTCACAATGGCAAAATAACCATTGATCAATTTTTTAATTCTAAACCGAACTAACAAGTTGCCTTTGGCAGGAGGAATTTTCTATCGCTACCCCAATTTCCGATGAGGAGCTGCTACTATCGGTAATAATCCCGGTCTACAATGAAAAAGATACCATTCGTGAGATAATCAAACGGGTGCAGGCTGTGCCGATTCGTAAGGAAATTTTGATTACCGACGACTGCTCGACCGATGGCAGCCGCGAAATATTAAAGGCGATGGAGCAGGAGGAGGCCAGCCGGGAATTAACTCAAGATAATCGGCTTTATTTCTTTTACCATAGCGTTAACCAGGGAAAAGGGGCGGCCCTTAAAAGTGGCTTTGACCATATTTCAGCCGACTCGAAGGTGGTAATCATCCAGGATGCCGACCTTGAATATGACCCGAACGATTACGCGGTATTGCTCAAACCGATCAAAGATGGCCGGGCAGATGCGGTATATGGCTCGCGCTTTTTAGGTTCCCACCGGGTATTTTTATTCTGGCACTACCAGGCTAACAAAATACTGACTTTGCTGACCAATATTCTGTACGATACTATGCTTACCGACATGGAAACCTGTTACAAAATGGTACGGTCCGAGGTCATCCGGGATATAAACTTCCGGGCGCGTCGGTTTGACTTTGAGCCTGAGATCACGGCTAAAATCCTCAAACGCCACCTGAAAGTTTATGAAGTGCCGATTCATTACAGTGGCCGGGATTACATCGAAGGGAAAAAAATCGGTCTAAAGGATGCCTTTGAAGCCCTGTTTGCGCTTATTCGATACCGTTTTACGGATTAATTTCTCAGAAAGTAGCCAGCATTTATGATAGTTATGAAGTTTGGGGGCACTTCGGTTGGAAACGCCGAGCGTTATCGCCATGTGGCCCAACTTGTCGGCAACTACCAATCGCAAAAGCCGGTGGCGGTCGTCAGTGCCATGCGTGGTACAACCGATTGGCTTTTGAATACTGCCCGCGCCCTGGCCGATAGTTATCGGGCGGCCAGTGCGACTAACCCCACTGCCGACCGCTTGCTGGCCGAATTCCAAACCCGCACCCTGGAAGTGATAACCGAGGCAATTCACGATCCGGCAATTCAGGCGGTAGTTAAACATACAGTGTTGAACCAGCTTCACCAGCTTTCCCGGCTGCTAACCGGGGTCGAATTGCTTGGCGAACTCAGTGCCCGTTCGTTGGATGCGGTAGCCTCCTATGGCGAAAAACTTTCCAGCCAGATTCTGGCCGGTACCATGCGCGATCTTGGTTTTAAGGCTGAAGCGGTCAACGCCGAAGAACTTATTGTCACCGACCGCAATTTTCTTTCGGCCCGACCCCAGATGGAAATGACGACCGCCCGCTGCCTGGCCCGGTTATTACCTCTGCTGGAAAGTGGGATTGTCCCGGTAGTTACCGGGTTTATCGGCGCGACCGAAGATGGTGTCACAACCACCCTGGGCCGCAACGGTACCGATTACAGTGCCAGCATTATCGGGGCAGCCCTGGATGCTGATGAGGTCTGGATCTGGAAAGAAATCGATGGCGTAATGACCGCCGACCCGCGCCTGGTGCCGAACGCCCGCTCGTTGCGCCGGATCAGCTACTCCGAGGCGGGCGAGCTAACTCATTTCGGGGCCGAAGTAATTCACCCGTTGACAGTGCTACCGGCAGTCGAAAAAGGAATTCCGATTTACGTTAAAAATACTTTTAACCCGGATTTCCCTGGCACCCGGATTGACCACACCCACGAAGCCGCCGATGGCGTGGTCAAAGCTGTCACCAGTGCCCGCAACCTGGCTTTAATATCGGTAGCCGGAAGCGGCGTGTTGACGGTGCCGGGCATCGCGGCGCGCACTTTCGCCAGGGTGGCTGACCTCAAGTTTAACGTTTTTATGATCAGTCACGCCAGCAGTGGTCACGACCTGTGCTTTGTGGTCGAAAAGAAGGCGGCTCAGATTGTAGTCCAATCCTTGCGTAAAGAATTTGAACGTGAGCTGGAACATAAAGAAATTGACTCGATCAGTTGTGACCCTAACATTGTGACGGTAGCGGTGGTGGGGGCCGGTATGCGAGGTGCGCCGGGTGTTTCGGGTCGGTTGTTTAGTTCATTGGGCCGCAAAGGCTTAAACGTGATGGTGATCGCGCAGGGGTCGAGCGAGTTGAATATCAGTTTAATCGTCAGTGCTGAAGATGAGCGAGAAGCGGTGGTTACGATCCACGATGAGTTTTTGTCGCTGACCGGCCTGGGGAAAAGCTTTTCCCAGAACATGACCCTTCCGGCAGAAACGGCCCGCTAGCCTACTGGTACAGTTTTAGAATTGTAACTACTCACCAAATTTTGTAAAGGATCGAAGCAGGGGTAGTGGGGGCCGGGCACCCACTGGGTGCCCCTGTAAAGCTCTCTTTTCTTCTTCTTTTCCCCGTCCACTGGTGGCCCTGGGGAGGGGTGGGGCCTGAGTAGTTGCTAAGAAATTAAAATCAGGATTTTAGAAGGAGTGCTATCTGAGCAAACAATATATTAACTGGAGCGATATTGAGCGAATGGTCGGTAAGCTCTTGCGTCAGTTGCCGCAGGATTACGAAAATATCCTGGTTATTACGCGTGGTGGCATGGTACCGGCCTGTTTGATCAGCGAAAAAACCCATATCCGCAATATTCTATGCGCTGCCGTAATGTTTTATACCGGCGAAGAAAGAGTGCTGCCGGAACCGATTTTCCTACAATTCCCGGAAGACAGCCAGATTTATGGTCGCCGGATTCTGGTGGTGGACGATGTCTGGGATACCGGTAGCACCGTAATGGCAGTGCGAGAGCGTCTCCGGCGGGCGGGTGGCAAAGTAGACGTGTGCGTTTTGAACTACAAACCTACCAAAAACAAGTTTCCCGGTGAGAAACCAGATTATTACGCCGAGGAAACCGATGCCTGGATTGTCTACCCCTGGGACCCCGAACGCGAATTACCCTAAGTACAATGTTTCATAGAAAAGGGGTGAAATCAAGCGACCAAAGACAAAGCTTGTTTTTCACATTTAGCCATGACCTTAGCCGCCGACTTACTGGTCCAGTTGAACGGATGAGCGTGGGTATTCCACTCACTTATAACGGTTTGCAACCGTTCAGCCAAGTGTTCAAGGCTCTCGAAATCGGCTATCCTAAACCGCTTGCGCTGTAGGCTCGAAAACCATTGTTCGACTTGATTGAGCCACGAGCAATGTAGTGGCGGAAAATGACACTCGAAACGTGGATGAGCCACAAGCCAATCCTGGACTAATTTGCCCTTATGCATTCGTACATTATCCATTACTAAATGGATGTGAGTGACCTTGCCTCAAAAGACGCCTCAAGCTGCTCTAGGAATTCGATGAACTCACTTTGGCGTTTGCGGGGTCGGGTCAAACCATAAACCCGACCAGTGCGAGTATCAAAAGCGGCAAATAAGTTCAAGGCACCCCTGCGAATGTATTCGTGTTCGACCAGGGCTACTCGACCGGGCCTGGTCGGTTTAGTCGGGCTAAGTCGGGTCCGAGGCTGAAGCGAGGTTTTCTCGTCCAGGCATAGGACCACTTCAGCTGGTTCTAGCACTCTGGTATGCAGGCTGACCAAAGCTTCGACTGAGGCTATGAAGGCTTGATCACTCGGCAATTTGGCCGAAAGCCACAGATGATGCCGCCAGGGTTTAAGCTTGTGGTGAGGCAGGATGCGCCGAATACTGGCGGCACTGATACTAGCTACCAGGCCAGCGGCGACCATTTCCAGGGCCAATTCGGTGCAATCCCATTGAGAGAGGAGTGTCCGTATTGGTCGGGTCGTTCACACTCTACCTTGACCACGTGAATAGCCACCTGTGGGGGGGAAAGCTGGCTGACGACCTGGACGTGGCAGGTCGGACAAGCCAGCTTGACCGTGCAGTTTGAAACGTTTAGCCCATTTACGAACGTGGCGTTCAGCCAAGCTGATCTGTTTGGCGGTGTGAAGGAAAGGTTGGCCCTCGGCTAAAAGCAGCATTGCTCTGGCTCGGCGGGCTAGACCGGCTGGGGTTTTTTGAGAACGAAGTAGGGTTTGGAAGCTGGCTCTGGTAGGTTCGTCCAGTTCAATAATTAACTTTGGTATACGTCCTCGCGTAGTTGCTCCTAAGTTAATGGCTTGGGTAAACTGGGAGTATTACACCATTTCTATTTATTTAATTCCATACCCTTCTGTGAAGGGCTGTACTTAGCAGTGATTTGGTGTGTAGTTACAATTTAAAAGCAGGTAAAATAAGCTGGGAGAAGGCGGACAGGTAGGTTATGACAAAACAGAAGGTGGATTATATTTTGACCGGCGGTACGGTCATTGTGATGGACGAAGGCCGGACCCTTTTTGAGAACGGGGCGGTCGCGGTTCAGGAAGATAAAATCCTGGCGGTCGGTAGCGCGGAGGTAATCGCGGAGCGTTACGAAGCCGCCGAAGTGGTCGATTGTACCGGACGGGTGGTAATGCCCGGTCTGGTCAATGCTCACACCCACGTACCAATGACCCTTCTGCGGGGATTGGCCGACGATTTGCGGCTGGACGTATGGCTGATGGGCTACATGATGCCGGTCGAGCGTGAATTTGTAAACCCGGAGTTTGTGCGCCTCGGTACCCAGATTGCCTGTGCCGAGATGCTGCGCGGCGGCACCACCTGTTTTGCCGATATGTATTATTTTGAAGAGGAGATCGCCCGGACCACTGCCGAAGCCGGGTTGCGGGCAGTTTGCGCTGAAACTGTCCTGAAATTCCCTACTCCCGACGCGGCTTCCTACGAAGAGGGCCTGGCCTACTCCCGCGAGTATATCAAACGCTGGAAAGACCACCCGCTGATCGTCCCGGCGATTGGCCCACACGCACCCTACACCTGTCCACCCGAAATTTTGCAGGCTTGCGCGGCTCTGGCAATCGAGTTTGATGTTCCCTTGCATATTCATATCTCGGAAACCGCCCTGGAGGTTGAAAATAACCGCAAAGAAACCTCCATGCCGGTAGTGCCCTGGGTTAAAAAGCAAAACGTACTGGATGCCAAAGTTATCGCAGCGCATTGCGTTCACATCGACGAAGGCGAAATGCACACGCTGAAGCACGCCGGGGCCGGGGTAGCCCATAACCCTACCAGCAACCTCAAGCTGGCAAGCGGGGTGGCTCCGATCCGCCAGATGCTTGAAGTGGGCCTGAACGTTGGCATCGGCACCGATGGTCCGGCCAGCAATAACGACCTCGATATGTTTGAAGAAACTCGGCTGGCCGCTCTGCTAGCCAAAGGTATGTCGGGCGACCCAACCGCCTTACCGGCCCGCGAAGCCCTGGCACTGGCTACCATCGGTGGCGCACGGGCTTTACACCTGGGCCACCTGACCGGTTCGCTCGAAACCGGCAAACGAGCCGATCTGATCGTGGTCGATTTACAGCCTTTGCACAATACACCCCGCTTTCAGCGCGACCCGGAAGCAGTTTATTCTCAGCTTGTTTATGTCTCCAAGAGTACCGATGTCGTTCACGTTTTTTGTAATGGACGCTGGTTGATGCGCGACCGCCAGTTGTTGACGCTGGACGAGTCGGACCTGGCTCGTCAGGCCAGCGAGATGGCTAGCCGGATCGACCGCTTCCTGATTGCCCGCGAAGGCGATATTGTGCGAAAACTGCTGGCTTTGGGCGGCTTGAACCAGGAAGAAAGTTTCGAGGTTCAGGTAAAAGTTCACCTCACTAACCTGGATATGGTCGAACGGGTGCTGGCTGACCCCAACCTTCTGTCGATCACCAAGTCTTCGCGTTACCGCCAGTACGACACCTATTTTTCTTTCTCAACCCGCGAACAGGGCCAGTTGCGTTTGCGTGAGGATATTTACCTGGACGAGAAAGACCGGCCTACGCCCCGCAGTCGTTCGCGCTTGACCCTGGTGGGGGCCGCCTCGGAGCGGGAATTTCCGCGTTCGGTCGTGTTGAGCCGTTCACGGTTTACCGCCAATGCCGACCAATCTCTGCGGTTTTATCGGGAATATCTCAACCCGGTGGAAGAATACGAACTGGTAAAATTGCGCCGCCGCTACCGCTTTTTGTACCAGAACACCGATTTTGCCCTCAATCTCGACAAGACCGTTACACCACCCCAGGAAGGCTATTTCCTGGAAATAAAAAGCCGCACCTGGTCGCAGATCGATGCCGAGAAAAAAGCCCGGCTGATTGCCGAGCTTCTGGAAGCGATGAATATCGATGACTCGCAACTGGTTCGGGCCGATTACCTGACGATGCTAAAACAGTAGGCTGCTAAATAGTTAAAATTGCCGGGGTTTGCTAAAGTATTTATCGATCAACGGCTCAAAATGCTCCAGGGTCAGCATATCATAATTCGGATCAAACGAGGTTTGATCCCATTCGTCGGCGAACTGTTCACCCAGACTAAAGTTGGGATTTTCTTTATGTTCTTGGCGAGCTTCCTGGTTCAGGCCAAGATACTGGTAATAGTGGCGGCCCTGGAAATCCTGGTGAGTTAAGATAACCCAGTAAACCTGCTCCGACACATAGGGTTTTAGAATCTCGGCGGCGATGGCTGGGTGATTTGGCACCGAAACGACTTTGCCGATGTCGTGACAAAGCGAGGCCAGAATCATTTCTTCGCTGGCTCCGCCCCGCTCGGCCCTGGTGGCGGTTTGGAGGGAGTGAACCAGTTGATTTACCCCGAACCCGCCGGTTATCCCCTCCAACTGCCGCAGCATACTTTTGATTCTTGCAGGGACCTGTTGTTGGAGCGAAGTGTGTTCGGTCACAATGACTTTCCATTGTTCCGGGGTGCCTTGATCCATGCTGGTAAACGACATTGTCTCCATAGTGTAATTGTACTCCTGAAAAATTTGTTTTTCCAAAAATCAAATAGCGATTTCTTAACTGGCCTTAATTAAATACTGGTAGCCAGTAAGCTTTCAATGACATTAACATACCTGTTTGTGAGTGTCAATTTCAGACAAATAACCTATATCAGCTATTTCTAAATACTTTGTAAGTACTCAGGTCCCACCCCTGACCTCTCCCCAGGGCCACCAGTGGACGGGGAAAAGAAAGAGTACTAACAGACACTGGGGCACCCAGTGGGTACCCAACCCCCACGACCCCTGCTAATTTTCTTAGTGCTGAAGACTTTTAGCGGTTGTAGTTCGGAAGGCAGGACTATTTAATCGGGCTGCCGCCATATTTTTGCATAAGATGGTCGATATAGCGGCTGTACTGGTCGGCCAGCAGCGGGCTTTCGATCATCAAAATATTTTCGGCGTTTAGTTCGGCACTGTGAGAAAAATTGTATGAGCCGGTGATCACGGTGTCATCGATCACCAGCACTTTGTTGTGCATAAAGTCGTGGATCGTGTCCGGCGCGTAGGGGGTTGAGATTTTGCCGACCAACCGGGCCGCCTCGACAATCAACTGGACCGCCTCGATTTTCCAGTGGTTATGGGGTACCGATTGCCACTGAAAAAGCACACTATCCATCTGGGTGCGGTCGTAGATGCCATCGACTTTGGCCTGGCGGGTACGCAGCAGGTCGTTGAGGGCAGCCAGCAGCGCACCGGAGTTGAGCAACATACTGCATACCCGTACCCGGCGGCGAGCCTGGGCTACCCGGTGCGCCACTTCATAATCGATGGCCGGACCGCGCCCCGGCGAGAACAATAAATGCAGCCGGGCCGGTTGGCTCCCGAAGCTAAGATTTAGGGTACGTGTATCGAAAGAGCCGCTATTGCCAATCGTGCTGCTGTTCCAGAGTTGCTCGAAATCCTGGGCATAATAGGCTGCTACTTCCGGCGAAAATAGCTGTACAATATTGTTTTCTTGCACAGTCCAGGCATCGTTGGTCCAGTTGGTCGAGCCGGTCCAGACCGCCTGATTATCGCGCACGACATATTTATGGTGCATCAGTTTGAGGCCGCCGATCCGCCGGAAAGGATAGCCGAGCGACTGGACAAACTGGCCGGTGCCGCCGGGGGCCGGGTCCATCCCTTCCACCATTTGCGGGTCGGGGGGCTTGTCGGCATCGTAAGCGATCCGGATCGTTACCCCGGCCTCGGCGCGCTGTCGCAGAGCCTCGACCACCGGCTGTTTAAAATCGTCGCTCAACCGGAAGTCGTACAGGGCCAGATCGAGCGATTGCTGGGCCGCGCCGATGAAAGCCGCCAGCCGCGCCCCAACCTCGCTGCCACTTTGCTCGCCCTGCCCCAGAAAAAAAGCCTGTATTGAATCGCGATCCTGGCTCAAATCACTGCTCATCCCTGAACCTCTTTCTTCATTTAGTGTAACTATTCAGACCCCACCCCTAACCCCTCCCCAGGGCCACCAGTGGACGGGGAAAAGAAGAAGAAGAGAGATAACAGGGGAGACCCCTGTTCTACCCCCCGCCGGGGTCGGGTACCCTATGGGTGCCCTACTAACCCCGCCTCGAAGGAGTTAGCCTGAATAGTTACCTTTTAGTAGAATTCCGCTTTAAAGCGGGGAAAGAAAATAGGGCAACCGGGTACCCGACCCCCCTAAGTTTGGTTAATGTCATCAAGCGAAAATCCTTAATATAAAATCCCCGGTCAAGAAGCTTTCGGCTTGTCGATAGTAATAGGCTGGTTGAAGGCGGTAAAGCGAAAGACCCACCAGGCTAGCGAGTTAGCCGCCGGGGTGGGGCCGGACCCGCCAAGCTCTTTAATCGAAAACTGGTCGACCTGCCCGGTGTGGCTCTGATCCAGCCAGACTTCGATGGTAGCCTCGCGCTGACCCAGCCGATTCGCGGTCAGCCCGGCCACACTGGCCGCCCCGGCCACTCCTTGCAAATGATAGACCGGCAGCCCGTCGATGGTTTCCAGCCCGATATATTGAGGGTTTTGTAGTTTTAACATGGTCGAGCCGACCCCGATCTGTTTATCGATTAGACCGCTCAGATTGATCGTCTCCTCCGGTTTGGAGCGGTGCCAGTTGCCCAGTTCGTCGCGCTGGAATTGCTCGTTGCCCACCCCGATCACCGGCAATTCAAAGCTGGCAAACAGAATCTGGACCTTTACCTGGGCCTTAAAGCGGTCCGGTTGCAACAGATCAGCACTGGCCGCCTTGATTTCGGCCTGCCCCACGTTCAGCTTACCTTGCCGGATTTGCCAGTTAAGATGCAACGACTGGATACCATCCATAAAAACCGCCCCCTGGGCCAGCATCTCGGCGGGGGTATGTGCAGTACCGGCCAGGGTTTTACCGGCAACCGTCGCGCCGGGAGCAATCTTTTCAGGCTCAGTTAGATTGTAGTTGGTCTGGTTAAAGCTTCTGAAAACCACCAGCCCAACCACTGCCAGCAGCAACCCTAGCCCGACCAGCCCGGCCCGGCGTACCAGCTTAAAGCGGGCCGGACGGCTTTTAGGAAGTTGATCGGGTGGCTTAACCTCAGTTTTCATTACTACCTCTTACTAAAAAATTTATTACTATGTTTAGGACTTTCGCTGCAACCCCACTTTGTGAGCTTGCAGCGAAAATAAAAAGAGTGTTTACAGGGGAGACCCATTTGACCCCCGCCGGGGTTGTACCCCCACGACCCCCGCTAATTACCATTACTGGCCCCGGCTGAATAATACACCCTGCGTCGCTAATGTGTCTGCAAAGCGCGATCTGGCCCGAAAAATAGAGCCTTGATCGGTTCTGGCAGATCTCAGACCAGACATAATTAACTGAGGTAGAAGTGGGGAAAACAGTTTAAAAAGTCGCCTAGCATAAGAACTAATAAGACATTTGTTGAGCATAATTATGGCCTGAGTGGGGAAAGTTTTATTCAGAATTCGGAGAAGGTCTGAAATCTGACAGAACCTATTTACACCGGGCGGTTGTTTGGGGTGAACTTCGCTGAAATCTTCAAAGCCTATAGCCCCTTGCTGATTGATGACCTGACAGCCTTCAGGCCGGGCCTTCACGCCTAAATTTAGGAAGCTTCAGGTTGTAAATAGCCGCCTGAAGCCCTCATCTTAGGCCTTTCTGGCCTAAAGTGCTGGCGGATTGAACCATAGGCTGATAAAAAGTGCTAAGCCTGTCTTTGAGATTTAAAGCGTCGCATTCTTTACTCACTAACCCTGGTTGGCGGGTGCGAATTCTTGGCTCGATTATTTAATCTTTTGTGCTGGTGATGTTCTGCCTTCGGCAGCAATTCCTTCTTTGCCGCCCCATAGCTCCTCACTTTGTCGGTGATAAATACCCGTGGAACGTATTCTTAACCTTTAAGTAGCTTCTTAAAAAAGGTGCTAGCGGCCTTGGTATTGCGCCTGGATTGAACTAGAATATCTATAATTACACCCTGTAGTGGCTACCAACATCATGCGATTTCAATTTTGGCCTGGATGAAGCAGGTAGCCACTACAGGCATTCTTCTGATCAACTAATTTTTGGTAGCCGTTTAATTCCCAATACCTATTTACCTGATATTTACCTTCTTACACCGCCATTTCAACCTTTGACCTTTAAACTGGTATTCTTGAACGGTTGACGTAACCTGTCCAACAAGGGTCTGAAATGATGCACCTCAAGATTATGGGGGTTTTTGTATAACCCCCCGAAACGGTGTAGTGCTGTCACGGTCTGTTACTAAAGAGTCTCAAGGCTGTTAGATGTTATGTTAAATACATTATGTGACCTGTTTTGAGACCCGTCAATACCAGAGGCATATAAAGTGTACTTTAAGAGACCTTACCATTGTTCAGAAAAGCTCTGACTGTTGAGATATAGCACAAGATTAGAGGTAGCACCCGACGAAAAATGCGTAAGTAAGATTGACTGCATTGTTTCAGGGGGTTATGCAAAAACCCCTAATTAACTTCGGTTTCGAATTGGATTATTGTTTATTGTTTCACCACCTATTACCTGATTTTACACAAAACCTATATTTAGGTTCAGGCGTGGAACAACTTATGCCATAACGGTAATTATCAAATTTTGGACTGATTGCTTCAAAAAGAGAGGCCACCACAAACTTTATGCAGAAAGTGAATATAGCAATTATCGGGTGCGGCACTATTGCGCTGGCAAACCATTTGCCGGGTATAACGATGTGCCAGTCGGCCCGGTTGGTTGCTTTGTGTGATAACAATCCGGTCGTTCTTGCTCAGGCCGGCAAGTTAGCCGCCCTTGACCGGCTTTATTCCGATTACCAGGCGCTGCTCGGCCAACCGAACCTGGATGCAGTTATTGTAACCGCCCCTAATTTTGCGCATGCGCCGGTAGTGCTGGCTGCGGTAAAGGCCGGCAAACACGTTTTATGCGAAAAACCGCTGGCGCTGGATTATCAACAAAGCCTGACTATGCTAAAAGCGGCCGAAGCGGCCGGGGTCCGGCATATGACGGCCTTTACGTACCGCTTTGTTCCGGCTATGCATTATATGAGCTATCTGGTAGGGCAGGGCGCGATCGGCGCACCATATCATTTCCGGGCTAATCGCTTTCAGGATTGGGGCGACCGGGGATTGGGTTGGCGGCAGAGTTTGAAACTGGCCGGGAGTGGTGAGCTGGGCGATATGCTCTCACACCGGATTGATTATGCTCATTTGCTGGTCGGCCAGACCCGGCGCGTAGTGGCCCAGACCCGCCAATATCTGGAGACACGCGGCGGCCAACCGGCCGATGTGGACGATTATGTTTCTATGCTGGCTGAATACAGCACTGGCGCAACCGGGGTACTGGAAAGTAGCAAAATGGCAACCGGTCGCGGCGAAGGTGCCCGGAGCCAGGATTATTGTGAGGTAAACGGTAGTGAAGGCACCCTGGTTTATATGCTGAACCGGCCGCATGAGTTGCAGGTAGGTCGCAAAGGCGGCGCGGGTCTGGAAACGGTACCAGTGCCGGAAGAGTTCTTGAAGTGGCCGGGTTCCCCCCGTGACCCGCATCAGGGTGATCCGCTGGTAACTTTCCGTTACGACCAGGATTGGGAATTTATTGATGCAATCCAATCGGACCGGCCCTGCCAACCTTCATTCAAGGAAGGGGTACAGGCTCAGGCTGTGATGGAAGCCGTGCTGGAATCTGGCCGCCGCCAGAGTTGGATCGAGGTGAACTATGACTGAGCCGGCGAAAGTAGCCCTGATAACCGGGGCCGGGAGTGGGGTTGGTCAGGCTATCGCTATTCGGTTGGCCCGTGCTGGCTGGCAAGTGGCTTTAACCAGTCGTCGGCTGAATACCCTTCAGCAAACCGCCGATGAAATTCAAGGCCAAGAATATTTGTTGTTTCCCTGCGATATTGGCCGACCTGCCGAGGTAGAAAAGCTCTCCCAAGCGGTTCTGGATAAGTTTGGTAGGCTGGACGTGCTGGTTAATGCGGCCGGAACCAACACGCCCAACCGGAGTCTGGAAAAGTTAAGTCTCGAAGACTTTCACCGGATTGTTGATACCAACCTGTACGGTGCTTATCTGTGTGTCAAGGCTTTCCTACCGCTTATGCGTAAGCAGGGCGGCGGTACTATAGTTAATATCGTTTCAGAAGCCGGTATACGGGCGAATTCAAAAGCCGGACCAGCTTATGTCGTTTCAAAATTCGGACTGGCCGGCTTGAACCAGGCGATCAATGCCGAGGAACGTGAGCATGGTATCCGGGCCTGTGCGATTTTCCCCGGTGATATCAATACGCCGATCCTGGATTTACGACCGGTTCCACCTCCGGCGGATGCCCGGCAAAAGATGCTGCAAGCCGAGGATGTCGCCGATTGCGCTATGCTGGTCATTAATATGCCCGGCCGGGCCATCGTGGAAGAACTGGTGATCCGCCCGGCCTGAGGTGGGCGATCAATCCTCCCAGCGGTTTTCGGCTTAATTCACCCGTTTCGAATCTGATTATTGGATGTCTATAACAAAGGAGCTACAGACAGTTATGAGGAGAAATTTCGAAAATTCCTTCAGGCGGCTCGGCCTGATAGTGGTTTTGGTCCTGTTAGCAGCCCTGGCGGTAGCCTGTGGCGATACCCAGGTTGCCAGTAATACCGCGCCGGCGGCCAGCACTTTGCCTACCGTTGCATCAAGCACCGGGAACACGACCCTGGCTTCCGGTGGCAATGCCACCACCTCATCATCAAGCGGAACCGGAGTTACCACGGTGGCTGGGGCGAGTGGCACTGGGGCCGCGACTTCCGCCGATTTGACCGCCGGAGTCAGCAAAAACTTCGCCGGTAAGGAAATTCGTTTGATCACCGCCAACCATCCCTGGGCTACCGGCATGGCCAAGCTTATCCCGCAATTTGAGCAGGCCAGCGGTATGAAAGTTAAAGCCGAAAGTTATTTTGAAGACCAACTATCCCAGAAACTTCAGATCGGTCTGACCAGCGGTTCCAGTGGCGCCGATGTATTTATGTACCGGCCTTTACAGGAAGGGCGTTTGTTTGTGAAAAATGGTTGGCTTAACGACCTGAGTGGACAGGCTCAAAAGGCCACTGATTGGAACTGGGCGGACTTTCAGGACTCGGCTCGTAATACGGTCACCGTTGATAACAAAGCTTACGGTGTGCCCTTAGTCACCGAACGTGAAATTGTTTACTACCGCAAAGACCTGTTTCAGCAAGCCGGTCTACAACCACCGGCCTCGATGGACGACTTGTTGGCGGCCGCCAAAAAGCTGACTGATCCTTCCAAGCAACAGTTCGGAATCGTTATGCGGGGGCAGCGCAGTCCGGCCGTGACCCAGTTCAGCAGCTTTTTGTACAGCTACGGCGGCAACTGGGAAAAGGATGGCAAGTCGGCCATCTCCAGTCCGGAAGCTCTGTCAGCCTACAAAACCTATGGCGATTTATTGCGCAATTATGGCCCGCAAGGCACCCTGAATATGAGCTGGCCGCAGGCCGTGGCAATCTTCCAGCAGGGTAAAGCCGCCATGTGGATCGATGCTGACAGCCTTTATACCAATGTGCTGGACCCTTCCAAATCGACGATCGTGGACAAGGTCGGTTACGCTCAGTTCCCGGCTGGTCCGGGCGGCTCCAAACCCTACAATGTTACCTCCTGGGGTATCGGCATGAACCAGGCTTCGGCAAACAAGGATGCTGACTGGGAATTTATCCGGTGGGCGACCAGTGCGCCGGTGGTAATGGCCCTGCAACAGGGTGGGTTACCCGGTGCCCGTTCTTCGGTCTGGAATTCGCCAGACGGCCTCAAGGGCTTTCCGGTCGAATATGCCAGAGTGGCGCAATCCTCGGCCAAGGTGGGCGTGGGGGCCGACCGACCGGCTGTGATTAATGTCGGTCAGGCCCGTGATATCGTGGGCGCTCCTTTGGAGGTATCTATCCAGGGGGGTGATGTGAGTGCGGCAGTAACCGAAGCCGATAAAAAATTTAGCAGCTTCCTGGTTAGCGATAAATAGCCCTAGCTAGCTATACAGGCTCGAAATTTGCAGAATTCGAGCCTGAGCTTATAGTCCAACTCTAAAAATTGAGAGGTTACCAAATGGCAATTGCAAAAGGGGCTGGTATTTTACGGCCCCGTTTTCGGCTTAGTGAGTGGCTAAGCCGGCATATGAAAATAGTATTCGTACTACCTTCGCTTATATTTGTCCTGGCTATGATGGTTTTCCCGCTCGGCTATACCCTTTGGTTGAGCTTAAATGAATGGAACGGTTCGAGCATTGCCGCGCCAAAAGCGGTTGGCCTGGATAATTTCACCACATTATTTACCAACGACACCCGGTTTGGCGATTCAGTGGTTCGGACTTTTGGCTTTAGTGCGGTCGCGGTAACGATTGAGGTTATTTTTGGCTTATTAATTGCGCTATTATTACAGGGCAAATTCTGGGGCCAGAATTTAATTAAAACCCTGTTACTGTTGCCGATGGTTGCTACCCCCGTAGCGATGGGCATGGCCTGGCTATTGATATTCGAACCGAATATCGGTTTATTAAATTCACTTTTGCCTGATTTGGGGCTTAAACCTCAACCCTGGTTAGGCTCGCCCCAGCAAGCCCTGTGGTGTCTGGCGGCGGTAGATATCTGGCAATGGACCCCTATGATGGCCCTGATAATTATGGCCGGTTTGGCCATTTTACCCGAAGAACCGTTTGAGGCCGCCCGGGTAGACGGAGCAAACCCGCTACAACGCTTCTTCTATCTGACTTTACCTTTACTGATGCCGACTCTTATCGTCGCAACTTTACTGCGCTCGATCGATGCTCTCAAGACTTTTGACATAATTTACACGATGACCAAAGGCGGGCCTCAATACGCCAGCGAAACGATCAATACGTATAGTTATACCCAGGCTTTTGAGTATTTTGCCCTGGGTAAAGCCTCAAGTATCTTGCTGATCTTCTTTGCAATTGTGCTGGGAGTAAGTTTATTTTTTATTCAGATTCGTAAACGTTGGGGGGTACAGGCATGAGCAAAGTATTGGAGCCACCTACCGGAAGTTTACGCCCGGCAGCACCGCTGGAGTTACGGGCACGCTCCAATGTCCTGAACCGGTCAAAAATACTCGGCTATGTATTGCGCTATGCCGGGATCATTTTAGTCTTGATGTTTTTTGTTTTACCGTTCTTGTGGATGGTTCTGAGCTCTTTCAAAAATCAAATTGACATAACTACCGGCAAAAACATCTTCAAGTTTACCCCAACCACTCAAAACTATGAAAATGTGTTCAACCAGTATAATTATTTGCTTTACACCTGGAACAGTCTGCTGGTAGCAGTCCTGGCGACCTTTCTTTCGTTGTTACTGGGTTTGCCGGCCGCTTACGCGATTGCCCGCTTCAAAGTGGGTTGGTTAGGGGTAGTGCTGCTTACCGCCAGGATTGTGCCGGGGATTACTTTTTTAATTCCCTGGTTTATTATTTTCAGCCGCTTAAATTTGGTGGGGACTTATCCTGCCTTGATCCTAAGCCATATGTTGATCGGCTTACCTTTTATAGCCTGGATCATGATTAGTTTCTTTGAAGGTTTGCCGGTAGATCTCGAAGAAGCCGCCCAGATCGACGGAGCGACCCAGTTTGGGGCTTTTTTACGAATTGCCTTGCCGCTTTCGGTGCCGGGGATCATTACGGCTTCGATTATGGCCTTTATCTTCTCCTGGAATAACTTTATGTTTTCGCTGTTGTTGGCCGATGACCAGACTCGCACCCTGCCGGTGGCTATTTTTAACTTCTTATCTTATTCAAGCGTCGATTGGGGCGGCCTGATGGCGGCGGCGGTCGTAATCACTTTGCCTGTCCTGTTGATAAGTCTGGTTGTTCAGCGTTACATCGTGGCCGGTTTGACCTCGGGCGCGACTAAAGGTTAATCCCATGATCGGCCGACCAATCCTGAGGGTATAAACAGAGAATCAGACCACTTTGGGTTCTGATCGACTTTTGCTGAAAATGAACCTTTGTTGGAATAACCTGCGTATGTAGCTAGAAGAAGGTACAAGCATCTTTCAAGATTTGTACCAGTCCAAAGGAAACGTACATTCGCCGTTGGCGCACCACCACCAATGAAAATATCTTGTAATCCGTAATTAAATCTAACGAGACCAAAAAGTGATTAGCTGGTTAAAGGTTCATAGTAAAGTTTGCCCCCGGAAAACTCTGTTCTCCTGTTCAGCTAGCACCACAATCAAATCAGCACCAGAGTAATAGGGGTGTCAGGAAAATACGGTAAGTTATAGGTCACAATAATTAAGACCAGCTTAGTAGGTGAAAAGAATTAAGTTCCGTTTTCAAGGGTCCAGACAAAAGCCGGATTAGAGGTTAAAATAAGCAGGAAAAAGATTAAGTCTATTTATCTTCTAACCCCTTGAAAGGCTGTGGTCGAATGCGAAAAGAAGGTTTGCATCAATGCCATTGTTTCAATTGCCAAAGTAGTACGCCCCATGCTGACCAGCTGCTTCATCAACAATTTAACTTGTTGTTGAGTAGAATGAATGAACAAGAAAGACGCTGGTGGGCCGCTCACGAAGCTACTCGGCTAGGTTATGGCGGTATTCGACACCTCGCTCTTATTAGCGGTCTGGTTGAAAGACCATTAGTAAAGGTCAACTCGAACTGGCCGTTCGCTCGAAGGTCGCCCAACCAAGCGCGAAGGAGTGCGCGTAGCGGGTGGGGGACGTAAAGTGGCTGAAAAAAAGAGCCGGAGTTAATCGCTTTGTTCGAACAAGCAGTCGCCCCACATACGGCGGGCAATCCCCAAACCAATCAAAAATAGTTTAGAGGCAGCACCCGCAAAATAGCCGACTACCTCAAAAAGTTCAAAGTGAAAATAAGCGGACCGAGTGTGGCTCGCTTGCTCAAAAAGCAAGGTTACAGCTTGCGAGTAAATCATAAGAAGCACGAGGCCAGTTCCATTCGGCCTGACCGGGAAAGTCACTTCAAGCAAATCGAAAAGTTACGAGGGCAGTTCTATCGGGAAGGCTCGGCAGTAATCAGATGTGACACCAAGAAGAAGGAACTAATCGGCCTATTCAAAAACGCTGGGTCGAGTTGAGTACAACACCCGATAGAAGTGAACGCGCACGACTTCCCCGGCGAAGCCCTTGGTCGGGCCGTCCCCTATGGAATATACGATTTGCGCTACAAACAAGGCTCAGTTTATGTGGGAGAGAGTGCGGATACACCTGAGTTTGCGGTTAAGTGTATCGGGGAGTGGCGTAGTAGTAGGGGTCAATTTCGCTACAAGGGGGCCAAGTGCCTCTTAATTCTGGTGGACAGTGGTGGGTCGAACAGTTGTCGGGCCAGAATGTGGAAATACCTATTGCAAAAGGAACTGAGTGAACGGTATGGTCTGGTGGTGGTGGTAGGCCACTATCCGACTGGCTGTTCAAAATGGAATCCAATTGAACATCAATTGTTTAGCCAGATAAGTACGAACTGGGCTGGGCAACCCTTATCGAGCTGGGAAAAGCTATTGGGATTGATTCGTGGTACAACGACCAAAGGCGGCTTACATGTGGAAGCGCAGCTGATCAAAGGGGGGTTTGAATTAGGTAAAACGGTTAGTAAGGCGGAGATGGCCGAATTGAAAGCGTAAGGCTAAAGGTCGCTTGGTCGAGGTCGAACGCCGGGTGTTAAGGGGACAACTGGCGGAAGTGGAGTTTCAAATCGGGGCGAGCGGTGGGGGTTACACCATCAACACTAGCTACATCGAACGTTTGAATGCTACTTTCCGGCAGAGACTGGCCGTGCTGGCCCGCCGCACTCGGAACGCAGCCCACAAACTGGAGCGAATAGAACGGGCAATGTGGTTAATCGGCACCGTCTACAATTTCTGCCAACCGTATCTAACACTTCGACGATACAACTGGCAGACTCAGGGTGGTAAATGGGTCGAGTTTAGTCCACCTATGGCGAGTGGACTGACTAACCACCTTTAGAGCATTGAGGAACTTTTGTGGTACAAAGTGGCACCGCCGCCCTATGTGCCACCTAAAAAACGAGGCCGACCGCCTAAAATCAAGTCTTAAGTTGTTAATGTCATTCACGCTTTAATGTGGTGCTACCAAACGGCCAATTTCAGCGTAAAGGAGTTCTTTTTCTTTTTGGTGTTCAGCTTTAAGGGCTGCTATTTGATTGTAGGTTCGGCCTTCCTCATCGAAAGCGTTGGGCATCGATTTCACGGCGTACCGCTTCCATTTACCAATGACATTAGGGTGGACGCCGTAGTCCGAAGAAATCTGGTTAATGGTCTTCTCGCCCTTCAAAACTTCCTGGGCAACTTCGGCCTTAAAAGTCGGGCTGTAACTTTTTCTGATTTTCTTGGTTGTCATTTACCAATTTTATCACCTTAATCCATCGATTTTCTAAGTCCGGTTATTAGGCTCTGCGCCAACTTTGGTGCTACCGGATTTGAAACCCCTATTCGTACATGATACCTAACAAAACAATTTTCTTTTAATTCTTTCAAGATTAGAGGTTTTAAGCTTTGTCATTTATTCCTTTTGATTTACCCGGTTTTAAGATTAGCCGAACTTATTCGCTTGAGAACAAGCTCATAATTACAGCTTGCTCAGTTCAAGTTTTAGGCCACTGTCCCGCCTGTCAAACTGCCTCAAGCTCGGTTCACAGCTATTACCAGCGTAGCCCTAAAGACTTGCCTTCGAGTGGTAAAGCCATCCGCTTAAATTTGCTGGTAAGACGCTTTCGCTGTAATAACCCTCAGTGTTCTAAAAAGGTTTTCGCCGAACGCTTACCCAACGTTCTAGCTCCCAACGCGCAGCGTACCGAACGCCTCAACGCCACGCTTCAAATCTTTGCTGACAATTTTAGTGCCGAAATAGCGGCCCGTGTCCTCAAAAAGGTTAGCATGAGGGTTAGCCTCAACACCTTATTAAGATTACTCAAACGAGCCGCAAGGGTAGTGATCAGGCCCGTCAAACCCTTGCGAATAATTAGTGTAGACGACTTCGCTTTCAAGCGGGGTCGTTCCTACGGCACGCTGGTACTCGACCTTCAAACCCACCGCCCAGTCGAATTACTACCCGACCGCACCGCCGCTACTTTGGCCGCTTGGCTTCGCGTTCGACCTCTTCTCGAATTGGTTAGTCGAGACCGTTCTCCCGAATATGCGAGGGCATTCGAGAAGGGGCACCCCAGGCGGTGCAAGTAGCTGACCACTGGCATTTACTA
>JBBQGA010000044.1:0-39901 GCA_038322625.1 Chloroflexia bacterium | reverse complement strand
TTGCGCCTGGGGGGTAAAGCTGTTAAAATAGCCGGGACTACAGCTAATGTGTTAGACAAGGGTAACGAGCAAGGTTTGAAAAGTATGATTATCGCTATCGCCAACCAGAAGGGCGGCGTGGGCAAGACAACCACGGCGGTGCGGGATGGCGACATCATCACTATCGATGCGATCAAAAATATTCTGTCGGTCGAGCTAACCGAGGCTCAGATCGCGGAACGTATGCAGGGCTGGCAAGCTCCGCCCTCGCAGTACCACCCGACCAGCGTCCTGTCGAAGTATGCCCGGTTAGTGTCGTCGGCCTCAGAAGGGGCAATTACCCAGTAAGCCAGTACGCCCAGGCCGGGAACAAATTAATAGAGACACTTTTGAGCATTGCCCAATAGTGTCTCTATTTTATTACTGCTTAGGCTTCCGGTTCGATCCAACGGTCATGGGTTTTGATCAGGGCAATCAGCCGGTCGACGGCTTGGTCGGTCGGGACACCTTTTTCGATACACTCTTTGCCGACGAACAAATTAACCTTGCCGGGCGCGCCTCCCATATAACCGAAATCGGCATCAGCCAGTTCGCCCAGGCCGTTGACGATACAGCCCATTATGGCGATTTTGACGCCGACCAGGTGGCCGGTGCGGGCCTTGATCCGCTCGGTGGTCTCCTGCAAGTTGAACAGAGTGCGACCGCAGGAAGGACAGGCAATAAACTCGGCTTTGGTGCTACGTGCTCCGGCGGCTTGCAGCACATTAAAGGCCAATTGGACCGCCTGACCGGCCAGCAGATGCCCGGTGTTGTGGTTGGAGACCGTCAGTACGTTGCCGTAGCCTTCGGTCAGCAAGGCTCCCGCCGCGAGCGAGGCATTGATAAAATGCTCGTCAAGGGGGGCATTGGGCGGCAATTCCGGCGTTTCCAGCCAGAGTGGATAATGAAAACTGCATTCTTTCATACGGGCCGCCAGCAACCGGTTAGCCCGCAATCCGTAAGAGGGGGTGTGCGATTGCAGCGATAACATAACCGTTTCCTTGTTATAGACGTGGGGTAAGGTGGCGGCTGTAATCAAGGCCTCAACTACCCGGTAATCGTGAGCAACCATCGCGGCCAGTTCAGCCTGAGCATTGGCAAAAGGCGAGGGGGCCGTAATTAGTACCGGTTTGTCCCCGGCTTGCTGCAAAACCAGGGCCAGCAGCTCGTTACTCTCACCATTTAAGCCTTCGAGCATGATCTGAAAGCCGTCCGGTTTGGCGGCCAGCGCGTTCTTAAAATTATCTTTGCTAACCCGCATTATTACATTTAGTGGCTCGAAACGGGTCTGGCGGTCGGCGGGTAGGGCCGTTTCCTGGCTAAATTTCAAAGTGTAAAAATCCGGTTTAGCCGGCGCAGCATGGTTGGAGGCGCCCCCGGCCACCTTTAACACCCGGCCAACCCCTTTAGCCTCGTGCAATTCCTGCGGAAAACCAACCAGGTCGGCGGCCACCTGCGGCAGATGTTCGCCGCCAACCAAAGCTTTACCGATAGCCAGGCTGGTTGTTTCGCGCTTTGTATAATGGTAGGGGTCGCGCGGGTCGGGCAACTCACTGACTTCGCTACTGGCAACCGGCCACTGACTGGCCGCCGGGAGTGTCAGGTTATCGGTAATCCCGGCTTTATCCAGCAAAGCCTGATCGACCGGGGTGAAACGCCGGGCAATCCGCAGGGCCACCGGGATTTCGTATTCGGGGTCTTCCGTCAGCGACACCCGGATCGTATCGCCAATGCCGTCTTCCAGCAGCGAGCCGATCCCGATTGCACTCTTGATCCGGCCATCCTCACCGTTACCGGCTTCAGTTACGCCCAGGTGAAAGGGGTAATTCATACCGAGCGCGTCCAACCGAGCCGCCAACAACCGGTAAGCCTGGATCATCACTTTCGGGTTGGAGGCTTTCATTGAAAAGATCAGTTCGTGGAAATCGTAGCGGGCCGCGATCAGGGCAAACTCCATGGCCGACTCGACCATGCCTTCGGGGGTATCGCCGTAATAGTTCATAATACGGTCAGAGAGCGAACCGTGATTGGTTCCGATCCGGATCGACCGGCCCAGTTCCTTGCAGCGCATCACGAGCGGTTTAAATTTTAGTTCGATCCGCTCCAGTTCACGCTGGTACTCGTCATAAGTGTATTCCAGTACCGCGAATTTCTTGGCATCGGCAAAGTTGCCGGGATTGATCCGTACCTTGTCGGCCCACTTGGCGGCTTCCATCGCGGCGTTCGGATTAAAATGAATATCGGCTACCAGCGGAACGCGCACGCCCTGTCTTTCCAGTTCGGCCCGGATATTCCTGAGATTTTCAGCGTCTTTGGCGGTCGGCGTAGTAATCCGCACGATCTCGCAGCCGGTCTGCACCAGACGAATCGCCTCGGCCACCGTTCCCGCCGTATCAAGTGTATCGGTAGTGGTCATCGACTGGACCCGGATCGGGTTATCACCGCCAACCGCCACATCGCCCACCATCACCACCCGCGTTTTGCGCCGTTGATAACTGTAGGGGTCGGTTATATAAGGTAGCCGGGTGTACTGACTATAATCCTGGGGGCCGTTCTGGACAATTACTTGCTCGGTTGGTGCGCTCATAATACCTCGTATATGTGGCCCGACCGGGCATCCTATCAGACAAAACCGATGCCAATTGCCGGACCACCACTATTTCTTACTGACCGTCAAACTGTCTATAAACCAGTATACGCTGCGCTATGACCGGTCGCAAGCGTCTTACATAATTAATACGTAGAGATTGTGAATTATGTTGCAAAACCTGGCCGGTTGAGAAAATTACATCTCATAACCGACCGAAGGTCCGCCCGGTGCGATTTCCAGTTGTTCCGCCCGGCCATGCAAGCCACTTTCACCGGCCACCCGGAAGAAAGCATCGCGCACTGTACCGGCGCACTCCCGGCAGGTGAAAGCTAGCACGGTCGAACCGGCCCCACTCAGGGCCGCCCCATACGCCCCGGCCTGTTGAGCGGCATCGATCAGGGCGGGCAATTGCGGGAAAATCGTGCTGCGATAGGGCTGGTGCAACCGGTCGTTCATGGCTTCGGCCAGCCATTGGAGTTTGCCGTCAGGAGCGGTGAAAGCCGCCACAAAAAGAGCCGTGCGCGAGGAATTGTGGGCGGCATCCTGCAAACTGATCGTCGGCGGGAGAACGGCGCGGGCTTCTTTGGTACTCATTTCAAACTGGGGAATAAAGACAACCGTAGTCAGGTTGGTAGGCACCGGAAGCGAAACGATCACCGGATTGCGCCAGGCTGGGCCGCCGTCCAGGTTGCGTAAACCCTCGACCGCCGGATTATCGGGAACACGTTCGGCAGGCGGTGCGATAAAGAAAGGGGCCGCCGCCGCCGGAGCGGACACGGCCAGGGTCAAACCCCCCAGCAGGGTCGCCGCCACGTTATCGGGGTGGCCTTCTATTTCGGTCGCCAGGCGTACCAGTTGTTCGCGTGTTGGAAAAGCCGAACCGCCGTAAGCCCGGCGACACAGGGCATCGGCCCCGATCAGACCGCCGATGATAGCGGTGGCACTGCTGCCCAGACCTCGACCGAGCGGTATCCGGCTTTCGACCTCCAGGCTGAAGGCCGGGACTTTGTAGCCGGTGGCGCGCTGGTAGACCTGGATGGCATCGTACACCAGAGCGCATTTTTCAGCCTGCAACCGTTCGGCCCCTTCACCACGCACCGTTAGAGAGCGATCCTGGCTGGTCGGGCTATCGGCATCAAATATAAAGTCGGTATAGAGTGCCAGGGCCAGACCAAACGCATCAAAGCCACACCCCAGATTGGCCGAGCTGGCCGGTACTTTTACCCGTATTCGCATTTTCCCCCGCTTAAAACATACAAAAACAGCTTGTCATACGAGTAAGTATTATAGCTTAATTGCTGGCGAAATGCTTAAAAATTGGTAAATACACACCAAACCACTTTAAAGGAACGAAGCAAGGGTCGTGGGGGCCGGGTACCGGGGTCTGAACACATACAAAAATTTAGCTCTTTTAAAAGCCCTCTTGAGGGGGTGGGGGTTGATAGGTAAAACCGTCCTAAAAAGCAGGTAAAATCCAACGTATTATCCCTGGAAAAAGATAACTGCGACCTTGACACAGGTCAATTTGTTTTGTTTAATTAACTTATTAACATTTAGCGATAGCAGCAAGGCACCTAGAAAAGATGAGGTAGAGGTTGAACGGAAAGAAGCTGAGTGAGGAGCATTGGCAGGACGAAGTTGCTCGGCTTCAGGCTTGTGTTAATAAGCTAGAAGCTGCCCAACAGCAAAGGGCCGCCGAAATCACCCGCGACAAACTACTCCGCGATTTTTTTGAACAGGCTAGCGACGGCATTGCTCTGGTGAGACTGGACGGCCAATTTCTGGAGGTAAATCAGGCATTTTGTAACCTGACCGGCTATAGTCAGGTTCAAATTGCCAGCTTACACTTTTCCGATATTTGCCAGCCAGCGGATTGGCGGGTTTTTCAACAGGTGCTAGAAGCCACCCATTCAGCCCTCAAGCGCGAAACATTCTTGCTCAATCGCCAGGGCCGCTACATAGGCTTTATTCTAAATGTCTTACCGGTTTCAGATAACAGCGGCCAAACGTCGGTTATCTCTGTTCAAATTAGCCCGGCTAGCAAACCCGATTTAATCGATACAACCACCCCGGCCAAAACCAGCCCGGCTAATACCGCCAGTATAAATGACCTCCACGATTTTTATTCCCAGGTTGCCGGAATTATAGAAAATGTAAACGAAGCCTTTATTGCCCTGAATTTTAGCTGGGATATTGTGTATGTTAACCAATATTTAGAAACTATGATCCGTCAGAAACGGGCCAAGCTATTAGGGCATAAATTTTGGGAAATCTTCCCCGATTTGTTTGGTTCGGCTTACTTTCAGCTTTTTCAGCAGGTTTTAGCCGACGGCCTCCGCCGTGAATTTGAATTACACTTTCCGATAACCAATAACTGGTATTTGATAAAAGCCTACCGGACCGCTCACGGCCTATTAATTTTTACCAGTTATGATAACGACCGGCATAAAGCCCAGGAGGGGTTGCGGGTAAGTGAGGAGCGTTACCATGCCCTGGCCGACCGGATGCCATTGATGGTCTGGACGACCCGGCCCGACGGCTGGTTTGATTACTACAACCAACCCTGGTTTGATTATACCGGTCAGACCGCCCAGGCGGCGTTTGGTTGGGGTTGGGAGGCCGTGATACACCCGGAAGATTTGGTTTATTTTCTCAAAACCTGGCGACGTGTGCTTCAAACCGGCGAAGCCTTCGAGATCGAAAGCCGCTTCCGGCGTTACGACGGGGTATTTCGCTGGCAACTGGGGCGAGCCTTGCCGGTCCGCAATGAGGCCGGTGAAATCATTTCATGGATTGGCACATTTACCGATATTGACGACCAGAAACAGGCCGAAGAAAGGTTGAATTTTCAGGCGGAGGTGCTGGGTCAGGTCAATGATGTTGTGGTAGCCATTGATAACGATCTGCGAGTAACTTTCTGGAACCGCTCCGCCGAGAAGGTTTACGGGCTAAAAAGCGAAGATATAATCGGGCATCCGCTGGAAGAAGCTTACGTGAATCACTGGCCCAACAAGGAGGCGGAATTCCAGACCTGGGAGATTTTCCAGGCCATTGGAAGCTGGCGCGGCGAAGTAACCCAGATCAAGACCCTTAACGGGGAAACAATTCATGTAGAAGTAGCTACCAGCAGTCTAAAAAATAAGGACGGTCAGAAAGTGGGTATGCTGGCCGTGATACGGGATAATAGCGAGCGGAAAATCTCGGATGAGGCCGTGCAATTTCTGGCTGAAGCCAGTGTACTACTCTCGACCTCGTTAAATTACCGGGCCACCCTCCACAGTCTGGCCCAACTGGTCGTACCTGGCCTGGCCGACTGGTGTTATTTCGATTTGCTGAATGAAAAAGAAGTGATGCAGCGGGTCGCGCTGGCCCACTCGGACCCCCTCAAAGAAAATCTGTTGATCCAACTTGCCCGGCACTACCCGGTTTATAACAATCAAAAAATTCAGCTAAAAAATATACTGCTTAACGGCGAACCGCAGATGGTTTCCAATATAGACCCGGCCCAATTGATGGCGGTGGCGATAGACGAAAAACAGGCCGCGATGTGGCTCACCCTTAACCCGCGTTCGATGTTGACAGTTCCCCTGACCTACCAGGGCCGGTTAAGCGGCGTGTTTACCTGCGTCTCCTCGCGGCCTAATTTCTTTCAGCCCTGGCATCTGCGGTTGGCCCAGGAATTAGCCCGGCGGGCTTCGATGGCTATCGAAAACTCGTTACTGTTTCAGCAAACCCAGGAAGCGTTGGAAGCCCAGCGCAGCCTCGACATCGCCAAGGATCAGTTTTTATCGATAGCCAGTCACGAATTAAGAACGCCTCTGACCTCGATCCGGGGCTATGTCCAGTTATTACTTCGCAAACACTATGCTAATACACCACAAGCACCTTCCCGTGAATTTGAAAAAGAAGGCCGTATGCTGCGAAATCTGGATGGTCAAATTATGCGTATGGATGATTTGATCGGTGAAATGCTCGATGTGACCCGCATTGAAAATGGCCGATTGGAGTTGCATTACTCCGAAAGCACCGATATGGTGAGCCTGGTAAATCGGCTGGTCGAACAGCAGCAGGAACCGGCGGCCATTACGGATCAAAGGCTGGTGGTGGAAGTTGACCAGACCAGTTTTTACGCCCAGGTCGACGAAGCCCGCCTGGAGCAAGTCCTGAACAACCTGATAACCAACGCTTTGAAGTACAGCCCACCGGGCAGCCTGGTATTGGTCGGGCTGCAAGTCGCCGGTGAAGGCCTCCAGATATGGGTACGCGATAACGGTTACGGCATCGATCCGCAGGAACAGGCCAATATATTTAAACGGTTTTACCGGGCCAGTACCGGGGGAGATATAAATATAGATGGGTTAGGGTTAGGTCTTTTTATCAGCCACGAAATTGTCACCCGGCATGGTGGTCGTATCTGGTTTGAAAGCGAGCCTGGGAAGGGCAGTACCTTCTTCGTCTGGCTACCTCTCAAACCGCCGGTTGAACCCGGTTAAGGTTTACCGCACACCGCTTGCATAATTATGATAAAATAAGATCACGACTTGACGTAACTATATATCGAATGGGTCAATTTTGGCCGAATAAACCGAATTATTGAGCCGGTTAAAGAAAAGTAATATGGATATTCTACCTGTTTTATGTTTCTCGGTCTTTATCATCGGCCTTATCGCCGGAGCCTTTCTATTAATCAGTCGCAGTTTTGAAATTGTGCCGGAAGGCTCGGTTGCGATTGTCGAGCGAGCCGGAGAATTCCGGGGGGTCTTGAATCCGGGTCGTCATATGCTGATGCCTCTCGACCGGACCAGGGCACTGGTGGAATTACAGGAGTTTAGTACGACAGTCCGCGCCGATACGATCATTACCCAGAATGCCACTATTATTGGCCTGGATATGGATGTCAGTTACCGGATCGCCCGTTACGTACCTCAAAAGGTTTCCCGCGACCAGCGCAACCGGATGCAACCGGTGGCGGTCATCCAATGGAACCGGATTCAAGTACGCGAAAAAGATGTGTTTAACGCAGTCTACAACGTCGATAACTGGCAAGAAAAAACCAAACGCGATGCCACCGCCATTATGTACGACTATTTCTCCATGATAAATTTGGCCCGTGACATCTTTGGCAACGATGGGGGGGCGATCAAACGGATTGCCAACAGCATCCGCGACATGGTTAACGACGAAACTCTGAAATATGGGGTCGAAGTAACTCAGATCAAGTTGTACAACCTGACGCTGGACGAAGGCACCCGGATGTTCCTGACGGCCCAGAAACGGGCCGAACTCCAAAACGCCCTTCGCTTGCAGGACGCCGAAAACCAACGCCAGATTCGGGAAGTGCTGGGTCTGGACCCCGACCGTTTTCTGCGCTGGTGGGAAATCGAAGCCCGCAAAGAGGCTCCCCCGGCTTCCGAAGCCAACTTCTTTATCGGCGACGATGCCAGGATGGGCTTGCTTCCCTCGTCAGGTCCCTTTGCCTCCCGCGATTACGGCGGAGGTTCCAGTGGGAACGGCGGAGGCGGAGGCGAGGCTAACCAGGGCGGTGGACAGCGCAACCCCAACCCCAACAACGGTGGGGGTCAGCGGCGTTGAGCGAACTGGAACACCACATCGTACCTGTCAACGGCCTCAATTTGCACGTGGTTCAGGCTGGCCCACCGGATGGGCCGCTGGTAATATTGCTGCACGGCTTCCCGGAATTCTGGTACGCCTGGCGCAAACAGATCGGCTTTCTGGCCGAACAGGGGTACCGGGTGTGGGCACCCGACCAGCGCGGCTACAATCTGAGCGATAAACCGGCCTCTATCGCCGATTACGGGCTTGACCGGTTGGCCGCCGATGTAAAAGGATTGATCGAGGCGGCGGGCCGGTCAAAAGCCTTGCTGGTCGGACACGACTGGGGAGCAATCGTGGCCTGGTGGACGGCCAGTGTACACCCGACCTTTATCGAGCGGCTGGTTGTTCTAAACGTACCGCATCCGGCCCTGGCCTCGCGGATCGCCCGGCGAAGCCCGACCCAGCTACTCAAAAGCTGGTATATTTTCTTCTTTCAACTCCCGCTTCTCCCCGAAAAAATGTTCAAAAGGCGTAACTGGTCTTTAGGCACTAACTCGCTGGTAAAGAGTAGCCGTCGCGGCACCTTTTCCGAGAGCGATCTGAATGAATACCGGCGGGCCTGGGCACAACCGGGCGCCATCGGTTCGATGATCAACTATTACCGAGCCGCCGTCCGGTTCCAGCCCGCGAAATTACCCGCCACTTTTCGGCTGTCCATGCCGGTCATGATACTGTGGGGGGTTAAAGACGCTTTTCTAAATTCGGTTGGAGCCAGCACCAGCACCGAAATTTGTCAGGATGTCCGGCTGGTCTATTTTCCAAAAGCTACTCACTGGCTCCAGCACGAAGAAGGCGACCGGGTAAATGGCTTGCTCCACGAATTTTTCCACCAGCCGGAATAAAACTTTGCCAATTTAGTTAGTTCTATGCTAAAATTTATCTACTTTAAGTTTAAGAGCGGATAACTGAGTCTTTCCCCAATCTTTGGGTAATCTTTCTATGCTTTTTATAATAGAGAAAGGAACAGAGAAAGGTTACAAAAGAAATGGGGAAAGTCTTTTTTTGGCACAAAATTTGCTGATAATTTTGGTGCACCTCATGGCCTTTCACTTGTGTCAATTAAATATCTTAATGGTCGATTTTTGTAGCGTCGAGGAAAATAATGGAAGAAAAAACTGCTACGGCAACCGCCGATATTGATCTCAAGCAGCTTTTACGAACCTTGCTGGCCGTCAAAAAGGGTAATTTCACGGTGCGAATGCCCGAAGACGAGACCGGTATGGGTGGGAAAATAGCGGATGCGCTCAATGATGTCATCCAACTAAACGAAAAACTAGCTAAAGAGCTGGAGCGAATTGGCACAGTGGTTGGTAAAGAAGGCAAGATCAGCCAACGGGCTTCGCTGGGTG
Organism: Chloroflexia bacterium; assembly: GCA_038322625.1. Lineage (GTDB taxonomy): Bacteria > Chloroflexota > Chloroflexia > Chloroheliales > Chloroheliaceae > 54-19. The sequence goes on along the minus strand of JBBQGA010000044.1, from coordinate 30,328 downwards.
ACGCCGGAGGTAGCTGGCAAGGTTGTGTTGACTCGGTCAATACCCTCATCGCCGGTCTGGTGCAGCCGACCACCGAAGTAGCTCGCGTAATCGGGGCGGTTGCCAAAGGCGATCTTTCGCAGACGATGGCCCTGGAAATTGAAAGCAAACCGTTACGGGGTGAATTCTTACGGACTGCTAATATCGTGAATACGATGGTCGACCAGTTAGGCTCGTTTGCTTCGGAAGTAACCCGTGTAGCCCGTGAGGTAGGTACCGAGGGTAAACTGGGCGGTCAGGCCGATGTGCGGGGGGTTTCGGGTACCTGGAAGGACCTCACCGACAACGTAAACCTAATGGCAAGCAACCTGACCGGTCAGGTGCGTAATATCGCCGATGTAACCACTGCCGTCGCTAACGGCGACCTTTCCAAGAAAATTACGGTCGATGTTAAAGGTGAAATTCTCGAACTTAAAAACACCATCAATACGATGGTCGACCAGTTAAATTCTTTTGCTTCAGAAGTAACCCGTGTAGCCCGTGAGGTAGGAACCGAAGGTAAGCTGGGCGGTCAAGCTCAGGTTAAAGATGTGGCCGGGGTCTGGAAAGACCTGACCGATAATGTGAACTATATGGCCGGGAACCTGACCGGTCAGGTGCGTAATATTGCCGATGTAACCACTGCCGTCGCTAACGGCGACCTATCTAAAAAGATCACGGTAAACGTTAAAGGTGAAATTCTCGAACTCAAAAACACCATTAATACGATGGTGGACCAACTCAACGCTTTTGCCTCGGAAGTAACCCGCGTGGCCCGCGAAGTGGGTACCGAAGGTAAGCTGGGTGGGCAAGCCCAGGTCAAGGACGTGGCCGGGGTCTGGAAAGACCTGACCGACAACGTAAACCTGATGGCTGGCAACCTGACCGGCCAGATGCGTAATATTGCCGATGTGACGACCGCCGTCGCTAACGGCGATTTGTCCAAGAAAATCACAGTGGTAGTCAAGGGGGAAATCCTCGAACTCAAAAACACCATTAACACGATGGTGGACCAGCTAAACGGTTTTGCCTCGGAAGTAACCCGCGTGGCTCGTGAGGTGGGTACCGAAGGTAAGCTGGGCGGTCAGGCCGATGTTAAAGGGGTATCGGGCACCTGGAAAGACCTGACCGACAATGTAAACCTGATGGCCGGAAATCTGACCGGCCAGGTGCGAAACATCGCCGATGTAACGACCGCCGTCGCTAATGGCGACCTTTCCAAGAAAATCACGGTAGACGTTAAAGGCGAGATTTTGGAGCTAAAGAACACCATTAACACGATGGTAGATCAGCTTAGTTCTTTTGCTTCAGAAGTAACCCGCGTGGCCCGCGAGGTGGGTACCGAAGGTAAGCTGGGCGGTCAAGCTCAGGTCAAGGACGTAGCCGGGGTCTGGAAAGACCTGACCGACAACGTGAATTATATGGCCGGAAACCTGACCGGTCAGGTACGTAACATCGCCGATGTAACGACCGCCGTTGCAAACGGGGATTTGTCCAAAAAGATTACGGTAGACGTAAAAGGCGAAATTCTCGAACTAAAGAACACTATTAACACAATGGTGGACCAACTTAGCTCGTTTGCTTCAGAAGTAACCCGTGTAGCCCGTGAGGTGGGTACCGAAGGTAAACTGGGCGGTCAAGCCCAGGTCAAGGATGTGGCCGGGGTCTGGAAGGACCTAACCGACAACGTAAACTTTATGGCGAGTAACCTGACCGGTCAGGTGCGTAATATCGCCGATGTAACAACCGCCGTCGCAAACGGGGATTTGTCCAAAAAGATTACGGTAGACGTTAAAGGCGAAATTTTAGAGCTGAAGAATACCATTAACACGATGGTGGACCAGCTAAACGGTTTTGCTTCGGAAGTAACCCGCGTGGCCCGCGAGGTAGGAACCGAAGGTAAGCTGGGCGGTCAGGCCGATGTCAAAGGGGTATCCGGCACCTGGAAAGACCTGACCGACAATGTAAACCTGATGGCCGGAAATCTGACCGGTCAGGTGCGAAACATCGCCGATGTAACCACTGCCGTCGCAAACGGGGATTTGTCCAAAAAGATTACAGTAGACGTTAAAGGTGAGATTTTAGAGCTGAAGAACACGATCAATACGATGGTGGACCAACTCAATGCCTTTGCTTCGGAAGTAACCCGCGTGGCCCGCGAGGTAGGTACCGAGGGTAATCTCGGTGGTCAGGCTCAGGTGAAAGACGTGGCGGGGGTCTGGAAAGACCTGACCGACAACGTGAACTATATGGCGAGCAACCTGACCGGTCAGGTGCGAAACATCGCGGAGGTGACGACCGCCGTCGCAAACGGTGACTTGTCCAAGAAGATTACCGTCGATGTACGCGGTGAAATTTTAGAGCTAAAAAACACCATTAACACAATGGTAGACCAACTTAGTTCGTTCGCTTCAGAAGTAACCCGCGTCGCTCGTGAGGTAGGAACCGAAGGTAAGCTGGGTGGTCAAGCTCAGGTTAAAGATGTGGCCGGGGTCTGGAAAGACCTGACCGATAACGTGAATTATAAGGCCGGGAACCTGACCGGTCAGGTGCGAAACATCGCCGAAGTCACCACCGCCGTCGCAAACGGGGATTTGTCCAAAAAGATCACGGTAGACGTAAAAGGCGAGATTTTGGAGCTAAAAAACACCATTAACACGATGGTGGACCAACTTAACGCCTTTGCCTCAGAAGTAACGCGCGTGGCCCGTGAGGTGGGTACCGAAGGTAATCTCGGTGGTCAGGCGGAAGTGAAGGGAGTCTCCGGCACCTGGAAGGACCTGACCGACAATGTAAACCTGATGGCGGCCAACCTGACCGGCCAGGTGCGAAACATCGCGGAGGTGACAACCGCCGTCGCTAACGGGGATTTGTCCAAGAAGATTACGGTGGTGGTAAAGGGTGAAATTCTGGAGTTGAAGAACACCATTAACACGATGGTGGACCAACTTAGCTCGTTTGCCTCGGAAGTAACCCGCGTGGCCCGCGAGGTGGGTACGGAGGGTAAACTGGGCGGTCAGGCGCAGGTGAAAGGCGTGGCCGGTACCTGGAAGGATTTAACTGACAATGTGAATTTGATGGCCGGAAACCTGACCGGTCAGGTGCGTAACATCGCGGAGGTGACGACCGCCGTCGCAAACGGGGATTTGTCCAAGAAAATTACGGTCGATGTACGCGGCGAGATTTTAGAGCTAAAGAACACCATTAACACGATGGTGGACCAGTTAAACTCCTTCGCTTCGGAAGTAACCCGCGTGGCCCGCGAGGTAGGAACCGAAGGTAAACTGGGCGGTCAAGCTCAGGTGAAGGGGGTATCGGGAACCTGGAAGGACCTGACCGATAACGTAAACCTGATGGCCGGAAACCTGACCGGCCAGGTGCGTAATATCGCGGCGGTTACGACGGCGGTAGCAAACGGCGACCTTTCCAAGAAAATCACGGTCGATGTGCGTGGCGAGATTTTGGAGCTAAAGAACACCATTAACACGATGGTGGACCAACTCAACGCGTTTGCTTCGGAAGTAACCCGCGTGGCCCGCGAGGTGGGTACCGAAGGTAAACTGGGTGGTCAGGCCGATGTTAAGGGCGTGGCCGGTACCTGGAAAGACCTGACCGATAACGTGAACTATATGGCCGGAAACCTGACCAGTCAGGTGCGTGGTATTGCACGGGTCGTGACGGCGGTCGCCAACGGTAACTTGAAACGAAAACTGGTGTTGGAGGCCAAAGGCGAAATTGCCGAACTGGCCGATACCATCAACAGTATGATCGATACGCTGGCAATCTTTGCCGACCAGGTAACTAGCGTGGCTCGTGAGGTAGGTATCGACGGTAAACTGGGTGGTCAGGCCAATGTGCCGGGCGCATCGGGAACCTGGCGTGACCTGACCGATAACGTGAACCGGTTGTCTTCGACCCTGACTACCCAGGTACGCGCTATCGCCGAAGTTGCGACCGCCGTAACCAAAGGCGACTTGTCGCGGTCGATTGCGGTAGAGGCTTCCGGCGAAGTCGCGGTCCTCAAAGATAACATCAACGAAATGATTCGCAACCTCAAGGATACCACTCGTAAGAACACCGAGCAGGACTGGCTCAAGACCAACCTGGCGAAATTTACCCGGTTGCTGCAAGGCCAGAAAGATTTGCTCAACGTCTCGAAACTGATTATGTCGGAACTGGCTCCGCTGGTATCGATGCAACACGGCGTGTTTTATATCAACGAGCCGGTGGACGGCGAAGCGGAATTGAGACTGTTAGCCAGCTACGGTTATAAGGAGCGCAAGAACCTCTCGGCCCGCTTCCGGGTCGGCGAAGGCCTGGTCGGCCAGTGCGTATTTGAAAAAGAAAGTATTCTGCTGACCGAAGTACCGGCGGATTATATCAAGATCAGTTCCGGGTTGGGCGAGGCCAGCCCGATGAATATCGTGGTCTTGCCGGTACTATTCGAGGGCCAGGTGATGGCGGTGCTAGAACTGGCCTCGTTCCATCGCTTCAGCGACATCCACCTGACTTTCTTCGACCAACTGACCGAAAGTATCGGGATCGTGTTAAACACTATCGCTGCCAATACCCGTACCGAGGACCTGCTGAAACAATCGCAATCTCTGACGCTCGAACTGCAAAGCCAGCAGCGTGAGCTAACCGAAACCAATATGCGGTTGGAACAGCAAGCCCGTTCGCTCCAGGCTTCCGAGGAGCAACTCCGCCAGCAACAGGAAGAGTTGCAGGCTACCAACGAAGAACTGGAAGAAAAAGCCGCCTTGCTTTCGACCCAGAACGGCGAGGTCGAGCGCAAAAACCGCCAGGTCGAACTGGCCCGGCAAGCCCTGGAGGAAAAAGCCGAGCAATTGGCGGTCACTTCCAAGTACAAATCGGAATTCCTGGCTAATATGTCGCACGAACTACGGACCCCGTTGAATAGTCTGCTAATTCTCAGTAAGCTACTGGCGGATAACGTCGATGGCAACCTGAGCGAAAAGCAAATCGAGTTTGCCGAGACAATCCATTCTGCCGGTACCGATTTACTTTCGCTGATCAGCGATATTCTGGACTTGTCCAAAATTGAGTCGGGTACCATGACGGTGGATGTCAGCCGGGTGTTGTTCGGCGATTTGCAGGATGATATTGAGCGCACCTTCCGGCCAGTGGCCGCCGCCAAGAGCCTGGATTTTGTCGTAAAAGTCCAGCCGGAATTACCGACCGCCCTCTATACCGACTCGAAGCGGTTGCAGCAGGTTCTCAAGAATTTGCTGTCGAACGCCTTCAAGTTTACCGAACAGGGCCGGGTGACGCTGAGTGTTAACCAGGCCACTTCAGGCTGGAATATGGAAAACGAGGTCCTTAACCGGGCGAGTACGGTGGTAGGCTTTACGGTCAGCGATACCGGCATCGGTATTCCGGTCGACAAACACCGGATTATATTCGAGGCTTTCCAGCAAGCCGATGGCAGTACCAGTCGCAAATACGGCGGCACCGGGCTGGGTCTTTCGATCAGCCGGGAGATCGCAATGCTGCTGGGCGGCGAAATCACGCTGCACAGCAAACCAAACCAGGGAAGTACCTTTACCCTTTACCTGCCGCTAAACTATAACGGCCCGCGCAACGGGGGGCGGGTCAGTACCACTACCGGACAGGAAATGCGTCTGCCGAGCGGATTGCAATTTAACGAAATTCTGCCGGAAGAAGCTAACCTGCGCTATTTCCGCATTCCTTCGACCGCCGGTGTAAACGGTCCTGAAACATGGAACAGCCCCGCCGGGCAACAGGTGGTCGAGGTAGAAGTCCTCGACGACCGGCGCAACATCGGACCGGAGGATCAGGTGCTGCTGATTGTGGAGGACGACCCGACTTTTGCCCGGATTTTGCTGAATATGGCTCGTGAGAAAGGCTTTAAAGGTCTGGTCGCCACCCACGCTAAAGCCGGACTGAGCCTGGCCCACGAATACCAGCCGAAAGCGATTACGCTCGATATTGGGCTTCCGACGGTCGATGGCTGGACCGTGTTAGACCGGCTCAAACACGATCCGCAGACGCGCCATATTCCGGTCCATATTATTTCGGCCCTCGAAGCCCACGAGCGGGGTCGTCGTCAGGGTGCCATTGCTTACCTGGAGAAGCCGGCCAGCAAAGAAGCCCTCGATGCAGCTTTCAGCAACATAAAGGATTTTTCCGAACGCCGGATAAGAAATCTGCTGGTGGTAGAGGACAACGAAGTTCAGCGCAACTCGATAGTCGAATTGATCGCCGCGCCCGACGTACAAACAACGGCGGTCGGCAGCGGGGCCGAGGCTTTGATGGCACTCAAAATCGGCCAGTACGATTGTATGGTATTGGATTTGCAACTGCCGGATATGACCGGTTTCGAGCTAATCGAGCAGATCAAACAAGACCTGAAGCAAGGGGGCTTACCGATTGTCATCTATACCGGTAAAGAGCTAACTCATCAGGAAGAAAATGAACTCAAGCGGTTGTCCGAAACGATTATCATCAAGGATGCTAATTCGCCGGAACGCCTGCTCGATGAAACGGCCCTGTTCTTACACCGGATAGAGGCCGAGTTACCGGCTCCAAAACGGCATATGCTCGAACAACTTCATCACAAAGACCCGGTGCTGGCCGGTAAAAAGGTGTTGGTAGTCGATGACGACTTGCGCAATATCTTTGCCTTGACCAGTTTGCTGGAACGCTACGAGATGGAGGTGGTCTTTGCCGAAAACGGCCAGGATGGCATTACCTTACTGAGAAGTACCCCCGGCGTGGAGGTGGTTTTGATGGATATTATGATGCCGCATATGGACGGCTATGATACTATGAAAGCCATTCGAGAGTTGGCCGAGTTCCAGGCATTGCCTATCATCGCCCTGACCGCCAAAGCCATGAAGGGCGACCGGGAAAAGTGTATTGAGGCGGGTGCTTCGGATTACATTCCCAAACCGGTCGACTCAGCCCAGTTGCTTTCGCTGCTGCGGGTGTGGTTGTACAAATAGGTTTTCTTTCTCAAGGAATATACCTTCCCTAACCCTATCCTTGCAGCGTGGCAGGAACGGGAAAGGGAAATAATTTAAGCCTAAATATATTCAGCCTAAAGCCGGGAATATTTAGGCTTAAATTGAGAAGATTTGTCGTAACTACTCAGGCCGTATCCCCACAAAAACTGAACTAAAGCGGGGGTCGTGGGGGCGGGGGGTACACAGGGTCTCCCCTGTGTCTCTTTTCTTCTTTTCTTCCCCTCCCTGGGGAGGGGCCAGGGGTGGGGTCTCAACAGTTACGATTTATCATTAAAACATATCAGGAAACGCATTCTCGGAAGCTGATCAGTGAAGGACAGTTAAATATAGGACCAGTCAAACAATGCCAGACCTTATTTTTGATCCGAAAGCACCCGTACCCCCATCTGAAAAACCCTCCAATCCGCTATCGCTGGATAGCCTGGAAGCCATCGAGATTGCCTTGCTGGTAGAAGGCATCTACCGCCGGTACGGCTATGATTTCCGGGAGTATGCCCCGGCTTCCCTGCTGCGCCGTATCTGGACGATTATTCAGGCCGAAGGAGTACTCACGATTTCAGGCTTGCAAGAAAAAGTGTTGCACAACCCGGATTGCCTGGAGCGATTCGTATTGGGTCTGTCGGTCAACGTGACCGCGATGTACCGCGACCCGTCTTTTTACCAGTTATTCCGGCAAAAGGTAGTCCCGATGTTACGGACCTATCCTTCGGTCAATATCTGGTTGGCCGGGTGTGCGACCGGCGAAGAAGCCTACTCGCTGGCGATAATGCTTGAGGAGGAAGGCCTCTACTCGCGGTGCCGGATTTACGCTACCGATATAAACGAAAGTGTGCTTAAACAGGCCAAAAGCGGTATCTTCCCGCTCGAACTTATGCGGGAATACACCGGCAATTATCTCAAAGCCGGTGGTACCAGCTCCTTTTCCGAATACTATACCGCCAATTATGATCACGCTATCTTGCGTCCTTCGCTGACCCGCAATATTGTCTTTGCGCCTCATAACCTGGTGACTGACAGCCCTTTTAATCAGTTTCATGTGATCTGGTGCCGCAACGTCACGATTTATTTTAATAAAGTTCTACAACAGCGCGTGCATAAACTCCTTTACGACAGCCTGATAACTTTTGGGGTGCTGGGCCTGGGTAGCAAAGAAACCATCGAAAGCACCCCGCATCAAAACAACTTTGAAGCTCTCGGTTCGGAAGCCCTGTATCGCAAGGTTAGCTGAAATTGATAAAACTTATCGTGATAGGCACTTCTGCCGGGGGCCTGAATGCTTTGAGTTTCTTGCTGGCGGCCCTACCTCCCGATTTTCCTGTACCGCTAGCCATTGTCCAGCACCGTAGCCGTGAAATGAGCGACAGTCTGTTACCCCTGTTAAATCAAAAAAGCCGCCTACCGGTCGAAGAGGTCCAGGATAAAGCTGTCATACAAAACAGCCGGGTCTACCTGGCTCCGGCAGATTATCATTTGCTGGTGGACACCGATCATTTTGCGCTTTCGGTTGATCCTCCGGTGCGCTATTCCCGGCCCTCGATTGATGTCCTGTTTGAAACTGCTGCTTACGCTTTCCAGAGCGAGGTTTTAGGCGTAATCCTGACGGGTGCTAACCGGGATGGTGCCCAGGGCGCACAGCACATAAAGAAGCGGGGAGGCCGGATTCTGGTGCAAGACCCGGCCACTGCTTATAGTGCGGTAATGCCAAGGGCTACTCTTAATGCGGTTCAGGCTGATTGGGTATTACCGCTGGGCGAAATTGCCCCTTTTCTGGTCAGGTTAGCCGGGGAAAATAAGTCATCTTAGAACAAAAGGTAACTATTTACCTTACCAAGAAGAAAATTAGTGGGGGTCGTGGGGCCGGGGGATGGTTCAATAATCAGGCTATCTACTTTCTCAGGCAATCCAGTACCAGTTGGAAAAGCGGGCAAACAGTAAAGTCAATAGCAAAACCCCGGCTAGCAGGTAAGCAACCCGCCCAAAACCGGCCCAGCCGCGCAAAGAAGCCAGCGTCACGAAAAACGGGAAAGCCAGCAAACTGTAGCGCGGAAAACTTACCAGTGGTTCATTGGGGTGGGGGGCCGACATCGGAACCAGAATTGCTATCGTGAAATACAGCAGATACGCTACCGGCAACCGACCCTGACGGCAAAGATAAATCGCCACCAGCCAGACCCCGACTATCACCAACCAGAACGGCAGGTCATAGAGATTAAAATCCTGTAGGTCCAACAGTTTTCCCTGGCCGATTATTTCCAGCACCTGACCTAGCGTTTGCCAGGGCCAGGCCGATTGCCTTCCCCAGCGTTCGGTGGCCGACAGAAATCCCAACGGTGGTCCCAATACCAGGCCATTAAAACCTACCCAGGCCGCCAGTATTAGTAGCGGGGTTCCCACCAGAAAAGCCGTCGCCAGGGGTTGCAGACCTCGCCAGCGTTCTTTGAGGCTGAGTGTGGCTGCCGGGGTCAGAAAGTTCCAATGCTGGCGGCCCCACTCCCAGCCCAGCGGAATCAGCAAGAAAATCCCCATATTACGGGTAAGCGTCGCCAATCCAACCAGCAGTCCGACCAGCGGCCAATTACTGTAACGCCTCGCCACCCAGAAAGCCCCAACCGTCAGGGCTAAAAACAAACTCTCGCTATAACAGGCCGCCAGATAATATGAGGTCGGGTAGACCGCCAGACAGATCAGGCTACGCGAAGCAATCCGGCGGCCACAATCCAGCTCGATCAACCGGTAAAAGAGGCCAAAAGTGAGTAGACTGAGACCGGAACTAACCAGCACCCCGGCCAGTACATACTGTCCACCCAACGGCCAGGCTAAAATCTTTACCAGTAAAGGATAAAGCGGGAAATAGGGCTGGGTGTATTCCTCGGCCCGGTAGCCGAACTGGGCCACGTGTAAAAAAAACTGGCCGTCCCAGTGTGCCCAGATACCTACCGTGCGCTCTATAAAGTTGTCAGGATCGGGCGCGATAAAATAAGGCAGCTCAGGCCGCGTATCGACCGGCAAAACCGCCCCAGCCCACAATGATATGGCGATCAGGCCCAGCCGCCAGATCGCAAAAATTACCAGAGGCAGCCGCCAGGTTTGCCACCAGTCGCGGACGGCCTGGCCGGTTTTTTCGCCGGACCGGCTGATATTTTTTACGGGCACTTTAAGACCGCCTGTTTTTATCATCCTGCCACCTGAAATCAGTTTGCAACATTTTCAAAAGAACTAATGGCCGGAATTGGAAAGGGGCAAGGCACCGGCCTTACCCCATAATAACATTTTCTCGATGATTGGCTTACCGGCCCCCGGTTTGCTTGCGACGACTGCTGCGTGTCTGCGCCGAAGCCGGATCGCCTTCCGTGATAGCTGCCCCCGAAGGCAGGGTCGGCAGGGGTGGTTCGATGACTGGCGCGACCGGTTCGACGGCCACTTCGGCGGCGGCGACCGGTTCAGCCGCTTCTGCCAGCGTGACCGGCAAATCTTCCGGCAACAAGATTTCGCGTATCACCTCGTCCATATTTTCAACCCAGATCCACTCGATCTCCTTCTGGACGATCTTTGGCAAATCACGCAAATCGCGTTTGTTCTCCGCGGGGGCGATAATCCGCCGGATACCGGCCCGGTGCGCTGCCAGCGATTTTTCCTTGAGGCCTCCAATTGCCAGCACCCGACCCCGCAGGGTGATCTCGCCGGTCATGGCGGTATCGTGGCGCACCCGCCGTCCACTCAGCACCGAAATCAAGACGGTTGCCATCGTGATCCCGGCACTCGGTCCGTCTTTGGGCACCGCCCCTTCTGGCAAATGAATGTGCAGATCGAGTTTATCCAGTTTTTTGATCTCAATGCCCAGTTCTTTGGCCCGGCTGCGAGCGTAGGTCATGGCTGCTTTGGCCGACTCCTGCATAACCTCGCCCAACCGCCCGGTTACGGTCAGACCGCCCCGGCCCGGCATTGAAGCAACTTCCACCGGCAAAATCTCTCCGCCGTATTCGGTGTAAGCCAGACCCAGGGCTACCCCGATGGCGGCTTTGGTCGGGCTGACGTCATCCACGAACCGGGCCACCCCCAGATAATCTTCGATCAGGCTCGGCGAGAGCTTAACTTTTTTGATTTTGCCTTCGACCATCTGGCGAGCCGCCTTGCGGCAGATCGTCGCCATTTTGCGGTCCAGGTTGCGCACGCCCGCCTCGCGGGTATACTGCCGGATGACCGTCCGCATCATCTTATCCGGGACTTGCAAAAACTGGCTGTCGAGGGCGTGAGCCTCGATTTGTTTTGGCAGCAAATAACGCCGGGCGATCTGGAGCTTTTCTTCCTCGGTATAGCCGCCAATGTTGATCACTTCCATACGATCCACCAGTGGGCGCGGCACATTGTAAATATTGTTGGCCGTCGTGATAAAAAAGACTTCCGACAGGTCAAAACCCAGATCAAGATAGTGGTCGGTAAAGTTGGAGTTCTGCTCCGGGTCGAGCACCTCTAACAGGGCGGCTGCCGGGTCGCCCCGGAAATCGCTGCTCATCTTGTCGATTTCGTCCAGCAAAATCACCGGATTGCGAGTCCCGGCCTGTTTGAGGGCGGCAATGATCCGGCCCGGCAAAGCACCGACATAGGTCCGCCGGTGGCCCCGGATTTCCGACTCATCGCGTACGCCACCCAGGCTAATCCGTACAAACTTGCGGCCCATCGACCGGGCGATACTCTGACCCAGGCTGGTTTTGCCCACACCTGGCGGGCCACTAAAGCAAAGAATCGGACTGTTAAGCTTCTTTTCGGCCTGGATAATTAGTTTGCGGACGGCTAGAAACTCCAGAATCCGGTCCTTTACCTTGTCTAGCCCGTAATGGTCTTCGTCCAGGATTTGCGCGGCGTGCATCACGTCCAGGTCATCGACCGTCGATTGGTTCCAGGGCATCGCCAGCACCCAATCCAGGTAGGACCGCACGACGTTGCTTTCCGGCGAGGCACTGCTCATGCGTTCGAGGCGCGAAATTTCTTTGAGCATTTTATCTTTGACGTCTTCCGGCAGTTTCTGGTCTTCGACCTTTTTGCGGAATTCCGCCGATTCGTTGCCCAGTTCGCCGCCCAGTTCGTCGTGAATGGCCTTGAGTTGTTCGCGCAGGTAAAATTCGCGCTGGTTTTTGTCGATCGATTGGCGCACTTTATTGCGTACCCGGCTGTCGGTTTCCAGCAATTCAATTTCACCGGCCAGCATTATACTCAGCCGTTCCAGGCGTTCGTGTTGGTCAAGTTCTTCCAGGATGTTTTGTTTGTCGGGGACAGTTTTTTCGGCCACTACTTTTGGCATATGCGCCGCGATATAATCGGCCAGCGCACCCGGCTTTTTGAAGGTGGCGGCTTGCTCGACCGAGTCGCTGCTGATGCGGCTGCTTAAAGTTGAAAGTTGAGTATAAAGCTCGACCGTATGGCGCATCATCGACTCGGTCGCCTCGGTGACAATGCTGCCGCGCTCTTCGAGTTCGTGAACCTCGACCATCTGAACCCGGTTGGGATGGTTGGTATTGGCCTTAAAATTATCGATGCGTACCCGGCAAATGCCTTCGACACTGATTTCAGTACTGGTGCTACCTTCAGTCGGGCGTTGTACATTGGTGACTTCCACCAGGGTACCGACCGCGTACAGCTCGTTGATATAAGCACTACCTTCGGGAACACTTTCCCGTTCGCGCTGCGCGGCGACTACAATCCGCCCGTTATAATGGGTCTGAGCTTCTTCAAGTGCCATCTGAGAACGAGTTCCGATTACCAGTTTGATTGGCACTCGTGGAAATACCACTACATTTTTCAGAGGTATAAAAGGGTAAATTGGAACGGCCTGATCTTCGGATATTTCCACAATCGTACTAACCGCTCCTTCTTCACCAACGGCATCAACTTCAGTACCAACGGCATCAACTTCAGTGCTTATACCGGCAGCTTTACTGATCTCGCTCATGTAGACATCCCTTCTAAAATTCGGAAACTATCGCCAAAATGTAGTGGCTAAGTATCACCAAACCTTACTTGACAGAAAAATACTTTGGGAGGGTTTTGAAATTAGTATTGTAGATGCAGCAAGAAAGTGTTTAAATTTATCTACAAAAATGACTGGAAAAGACCTGGCTGGCTCAAATAAAGTAGTGAAGCTTTTCCGGTTTACTCTTCTTCCCTGCTGTAACCCATAGTAGCTTTATTGTTTGCTTAGTTTTATTGTATACTATGAAGATAACGAACAAGATAACGAAATCTATCACTTTATCAACAATTCTATAACTTTTGTCTAGTCTTGTAAACTTTTTGATATGAAACAACCGGAACCCCAGCCGTGTCAGATTGATTGAAGGGCCAGCCCGTGCGCTGAATTAGTAAACAGGAGCGAAATAGCTATGCAATCCTCAAATAATAACCCTACTCCCCCCGATCCCTGGTACAATGCCACCCCGGCCTCTAATTCCGCTCAAAATGTTTATGCCGATGGCAGTTACCAATTGCCGGACGACCCGGAGTATCAGCGTCGCTATACCGAAGCCTCCCGCCGGGTGCAAAAAAAGGTAAATTTCTATAAAAGTCTTACCAGCTATGTGATTGTGGTCAGTTTTTTGTGGTTGCTGGCTTTGCTGACCGGCGGCGGCTGGTGGCCGGTCTGGGTAATGCTGGGTTGGGGGGTCGGGATAGCCTTTCAGGCGGTAGACGCTTTTGGGCTAGGTATTAGCGAAAGTCAACGCCGCCAAATGATCGAAGAAGAAATGCGCCGCTTGAAAAGCCCGCGCCAGTAATGAGATTAACCAGAATATATAGCCTATATATATAGAGGTAAGCTGTATGTCACAAGGTGATGTAAATGATCTTAGCCAACCCAATCCTGACCGGTCCCGGCCCCGCTACCGGCCTTTGACGGTTTCGACCCGACCACCGCTGGAACGTCCGACAGATTGGCCCGCCCCGGTAGATAACGATCCCGGCCTCTTTAACCCGCCCAATCCGGCTAGCTGGGGGACTTATCCCAAAATTGAACCCGCCCAGAGAGCATATCAAAATTCTTATAATAGCTTTTATTCTAATAGCTATTATAACGATGAGCAGCTTTACGCCTATGGCCGTTTGCATCATCGCCGGTCTGAGCCGGGGTCCAACTCTCGAAATACCGGCTATGTCTACAAAATCCCCCAACCGCAAAACTACAACGACCCCCGCGCGGTGGCAGCCTGGCGGGTGCGCCGAAAGTTGCGCTTTTTCCGCCACCTGAAAATCTATCTCATCATAAATGTTATAATGTGGTTGGTGGCTTTGCCCGGTGTTTTATTATTTCATGGGCATTTTTGGCCGATTTATATGAGCTTGTTCTGGGGTCTTGGGTTATTCTTTGAATATCGCCGGACCTTCTTCACTCAGGCTGACCATCGGCGGCACCGGATGATCGAGGACGAAATGCGACGGATAAAATATTAGCTGATGACTATCGACTATCAAAATGAGCTAGGCCTTCCCCTGTTCCAATTCGAGACTCTGCGCCAGCAAGCGGCGGTGGCCCACGCCGTAAGTACCCGGCTGGCCCCCCGCAAACCCCTTCTGCCGCAGGTTCAGCCCGACCAGCCGGACGATTATCGTCTGGCCGGACGGTCGGCCTTCAACCGGCGCGAAACAATCTACGGGCGACGCACCGAATTACTCACCGCGATGGGACTGACTCCGGCGGAGGTGCAACCGAACCTGGTCGGGGTCTACCAGAAGCATACCGCGACGGTGCTGGCAGTCGGGCCGGAAGCCTACGGAGCCGAATTGAACTGGGATAAACCTCTCCCCGATGCCGATGGGTTGCTGACCGACCAACCTGGTATACCGCTGATGACGATCCACGCCGATTGCCCACCGATCTTGCTTTACGACCCGCAAAAACGCGTCGTCGGGGCTATACATAGCGGCTGGCGAGGTACGGTTGGCCGGATCGGTCAGGCCGCCGTTCGCCTGATGACCGAGCAGTACGGTAGCCAGCCGGAGAATATTCTGGCCGGGATCGGCCCCAGCATCGGGCCGTGTTGCTATCAGGTAGGCGAACCGGTCCTGAGTGAAGTCGGCCAGGCTTTCCCGGCTAAGGCCGCCGAACTGTTGCCGCTCCAACCGGACGGCTCCTACCATTTCGACCTCTGGCTGGCTATTCAGCTAACTTTGCTCGACGCCGGACTGTCCCTGCGCCACATCGAAAATAGCGGTCTGTGTACCCGTTGCCACCAGGACAAATTCTTCTCGTACCGGGCGACCCCCGACGACAAACGGGAAAATTACGGCCAGTTTGTAGCGACCATCGCCCTGCGCTAACCCTTTCTCCGCCTCCAGACTTTCACCCGGTTCCTACTTTACGGCTAGACTGGGCGAAAGTCCTGTTTCGTCAATCCTAGGACTTACGCTTGATAGCATAAACCAACCTGAAGCCAAAATCCCTAATTCTTATCTTCATCCAGACTTTTCGGCTATTGCAAAACAAGACTCGTTATGTTATGTTATATTTAACTATTTTAGTTATGTAATGCAGAATAGCAGCTAGTTACCCGGTTTCACCCAGAGGCAAAGGGAAAAGCGGTACGGGAGGCGCGACCTTTGGCCGGTTCTAAGGACTTACAGCCGGATAAATTTGATGAGCAGCCAGCTACCGATGGCGATTTGGCACGTCTTCAGGAGTTCTTGTTAGAAGATGCCCCGATTCGGCCCGGTTTGAAGCCCCAGGAACTTTCGGTGGATGAGCTGGAAGCCCTGCTGGCTCAAAAGCGGCTGGAAGAAGCTCGCCAGAATCATCGAAAATTGCGGACACGCCAGAACCCGGCAGAACCGGTTCGGCTGGCAGCCCCAAAGCTACCGCGCTCGCAGCCGTTAATATTGCCGCCTGCTCCACCTTCTTCCAGGGAGGTGCCGCCTGTCCCCGATAAGCTTTCGACCGCCCGTTTCGAGCCGGCCAGTCTGGTAGCCCAACGACCGGTCAAAAAAAAGCGGGCTGGTGGTCCGGTCCGGGAATGGAAGTGGGTAAATTACATCGGTTACAGCCTGGAAGCCCTGGTTATAATGGCGGCATTTTTGCTTCTGGGCAACTGGGCTTTGCAGCAAACCGGTATCTCATTAAATTTGTTCGGTCCGGCTTCCCTTAGCGATTTTCCGGTGGCGGCTTCACAGCCCGGCGGGATTGTAATCAAGGCTCAGGCTGCCGGAGTTATCGAATTACCGGCTACTGCGCTGCCGCCGAGTCTGCCGCCCACGACGGTGGCCGCTCCGCAGAGTGCTTTGCCGCTTACGCCCGAAATTACGCCGGTGGCAAAACCTACCGTTACTCCGGTGATAGGACCGGTCGGGCCGGTGGCTATCGCTTCCACCCCGACCCCGGCGATTATAAAGCCAGTATTGCAAAGTGTCGCCGAAGGAGCCGCTCCACCGCCTAAACCGCCCCGCCGCCTGATTATTCCAAAAATTGGCGTCGATACGGTGGTGCAGGAAGTGACTGTGAATCTGGGTAACTGGCAGGTGGCCGATAACGTGGCCGGGCATCACCTGGGCACCGCGCTCCCCGGTTTGGCCGGAAATATGGTGCTGGCCGGGCACCGCGATATTCGCGGCAGTATTTTCTTACGCCTGAACGAATTGCAAAAAGGCGATGAATTTAAAGTAGTTAGCGATAACGGAGTTTTTCAGTATCAAATTACGGATATTAGCGAGGTTGCCCCCACCGAACTATCGGTAATGGCTCCCACTGTTGATCCGACCGCCACCCTGATCACCTGTACTCCGATTGGGTTGGCGACTAAACGTTTGATTGTCAAGGCGCGGTTGGAGAAATGATTTAGCTATAGTCTGGCACTTCCGCAAAAATGAGGATTTCAAAATGAGTAAAAGTAACGTGGCATCCGGAAATAATCGACCGGCCCGGTGGACCTGGATAGAGCTTACCGGCCTGGCCCTGGCAGTCTTGTTGATTGTGGGACCGGCGGTTAACCTGTTAATGACCACGCTATTCCCTGCCAAAGTGGAAGGGGCCGGGCCACCTATCAGTGCCTCTATAACGGTAAGTCCGGCCACAGTCGGCCCCGGCGATACTTTCACCTATATAGTGAAGGCTACCGCGAATACTCAGATCAATTTAGGCTCCATTTCTATAAGCCCTTTGAGCGGCACCGGTACCGCCAGTCTTAGTGCCAGTGGTTGTATCGGCGGTCAAATTTTTATCAGCAATTGCGGATCGACTATGGTCACTACTTATAACGGCAGTCCAAGTAATCAGATGAGTGCGGGTAATGTTGCGACGGTTAGCTTTACTTTTGTAAATAATTCTGCAGCTACGCCTAACCTTACTTTCAACGCCTCCGCTACAGTCTGCGATGAAAATAATGCCTGTAGTTCCGCTACCGCTCAACAGGTGCTTACGACCACCGGACCAAACGGTAATCCGACCCCTACCCCCGCGCCTACCCCGACTCCGGTTCCACCGACCCCGACCCCGACCAATACGCCGGTACCGGGTTCGACACCAACCCCTACGCCGACCCCGACCAATACGCCGGTGCCGGGTTCAACGCCTACCCCTACGCCAACTCCGACCAATACACCGGTACCGGGTTCGACGCCTACCCCTACGCCAACTCCGACCAATACACCGGTACCGGGTTCGACTCCTACCCCCACGCAGACTCCGACCAATACACCAGTGCCGGGTTCAACACCAATTCCTACGCCGACTCCGACATTTTCGCCGGTTTCACCAATTGCGGGTGTAACGCCAAACACCCCGGTGGGTCCGCCCGCCACATTTGTACCTTTCCCGACCAGTGGCGGGGTGGTGACTAGCGTTACACCTGGCACCCCTTTCGTGCTGCCGACCAATACGCCGGGCGGTCCGACGGTTGTGCAAGCCCCTAATCCGGCGCAGGGTATTACCCCGGTGGCTCTGCCGACCCGTTCCGGGCCTGGTACGCCCAATGGCTCCCCCACCAGCAGCGGCGGCGGTACGTCGGGTACACCGGCCAACCCCCAATCAAACGTAGTTACCGGTGTCATTGCCGGGTCTTTCAGTGGTAGCGGCTTGAATGGCAACCGGGTTGACCTGATTCTGCGCAGTGGCGGCACCGATAAAGTGGTTACAACCGCTCTGATCGATGGTAGCGGCCAGTATACTTTCCTGTCGGCCCGCGTGACGGCAGTCGGTGAAACTTACTATGTTCGTTACAGCAGCCCGAACGGAGGTGGCAGTCTCCGTATCTGGACCAGCACTTCGTTCGCCTTCCCCGGTGGGCGACTGGATGTTTCCGCCGCCGATCTGACCGATGTGGTGCTGGGTAATCCCGGTAACACCGATACCACTTTCCAATTGCCGCTAACCTTGAACTGGACCAGTCGTGGCCCTAACGACCGCTACTCGATCACGGTCTATCGCAGCGATGGCAGTGGTCTGGCTCTGACCAGTGGCGACCTGGGGAACGGTACGGCCTTTACGATTGCCGCCAACGCCCTGATCCCCGGTGATTATTTTGCTCAGGTCAATGTCAGCAACGCCAGTGGTTCCGGTATTTCCCAACGCCAGTTCCGTTTCAGGATTTCCGCCGGTAGCAGTGTATTGATCCCCGGCAGCGGCACGGCGGTCCCGCTGCCCACCAGCACGACTTCCGCTCAAATCCCGACTGTGAGTGGCGGCGGTACGCCCGGTAATGGCAACGGTGGTGGTGGCACAGCTACGCCGTTAGGCTCGCCTTTACCTACCTCGACTACCAGCCCGATCAAGCTGATTACGCCCGGTGTGACGAGCGGTATCGGGCTCAATGGAGCCGCTACGGCTACCCCTATCAGTGCGGGCAACCAGTCCGGCACGCCCGGTAGTAGTGCCAGCAATACCGGTAACGGCAACCCGGATAGCGGCAACCTGCCGCCCGGTACCACCAGCTTACCGCAAAGTGGTGGGGAATTACCGCTAGCCGGATTGCTATTGGCGGCTATCACGCTCGGTATACGCCGCTTCCGCCTGACCGTCCAGACCCGGCGCGGCTAATCTTTAGCTAGCATAATAGTGCCGCTCCCCAACCGGGAGCGGTTTTTTGTTTCTAGGACTTGCGCTTCAACCTCACGGTGTGAGCTTGAAGCGCAAATAAAAAGAGTATTTACAGGGGCACCCATAGGGTACCCGCCTGTGACCCCCCGCAGGGGCTGCGCCCCACGACCCCTGCTTCGATTTCTATCCTGTACAGAGGTTTGGTGAGTAGTTATTGTTTTTATAGGATGTGCGGCTTGTGGTATTCTGGCGGTAGGCCCGGCGGTGTAGCCCTTGCCACCAAAGGCCTATGTTATACTAAAAAGGTTGTATGTTATCTTAAAATGATCGGATTTTGAATGTTAACTTTAGAACCAGCCCAGGCCAGTCCTTCCAAAGCTACTCTTTTATACCGGCGCGGACAATCTCAGCAATGGAATAGCGAGGATTTGCCCTGGCATCTGGCGGTCCGCCTGACTCCGGCTCAACAGCGGAGCGGGGCGCGCGTGTTGAGCCAGGTTTTACACGGCGAACGCGCCTCTTTTCAGATTATTACCCAGCTACAATCGCTCAACCCTGACCCGTCGGCCCGGTTGTTTCTGGAAGGTCAGGCCCGCGACGAAGCCCGACACGTAGAAGTTTTCAGCCGTTATATCGGATTACTGGGCGAAGAACAGCCGCCCGGTCAGAATTTTGCCCGGTTGCTGGAAGGTATGCTGGCGTTGCCGACGGTCGAAGAAAAACTGGTCGGTATGCACATCCTGGTCGAAGGCATGGCCCTGGAGCTTTTTCATGCTATGGTGGTGGCAATTGACGAACCGTTGTTACAGGCCTTGCTGCGGCGAGTCTTTATCGACGAAAGTCGTCATGTCGCCTTTGGCCTGGATCACACCCGCCAGGCCGTCGCCCGGCTGGACCGAGAAGGTTGCGAACGGGTCGCCACTCAGGGCGGTCGCTACGCCGCGCTGGCCGGAGCGATGATCCACGAGGAGCGCGAGAACGCCGCCTGTTTCGGCCTGGATGTAAACGTGGTCCAGGATCGGACCCTGCGGGTGCTTTTTCGCCGTCTGCAACAGATCGGTTTGCTAAACGCCCTTAGTTTATTTTAGGATAATTTGAAATGAGTCCACGCCGCTGTGAGCTATCGGTTCCGGCCAGCAATCTAAAAATGATTACCAAAGCTGCCGGACTGTCCGTCGACGAAATCATTCTCGACCTGGAAGACTCGGTTGCTCCTGAAGGCCGGGTGGAGGCCCGGCGCAACATTATCGAAGCCGCTACCAGCCTGGATTGGAAGGGTAAAAAGCTGGCCTGGCGGATTAATTCGGTTGCCAGCCCCTATTTCTACCAGGACTTGTTGCAGGTGGCCGAGGCGGTGGGCGACCGGCTGACTGCCGTAATCATCCCAAAAGTCGACCAGCCGGAGGAAGTTTACACGGTGGCTGCCCTCTTACAGGCCGTCGAAACCACCAGAGGTTTTTCTCGCCGGATCGCGATTGAAGTCCAGATCGAGTCGGCTCTTGGTATGCTCAATGTCGAACGAATTGCGGCGATGGCCCCTGACCGGCTGGAAGCTTTGATCTTTGGGCCGGGCGATTATGCCGCCTCGGTCGGCGCACCCGGTTTGACCATCGGCGGACCGGTGGCCGGTTATCCCGGTCATCTCTGGCATTACCCACTCAGCCGTTTGTTGGTGGCCGCCAGGGCTTACGGCCTGGAAGTGATCGATGGCCCCTACGCTGCCTTCAAAGATATGGCCGGTCTGGAAGAAACCGCCCGCCTGACCCGCTTGCTGGGTTTCGATGGCAAATGGGCCATTCATCCCAACCAGATCGAACCAATCCAGGCCATCTTTACCCCTACCACCGAGGAAACCGCACGCGCGCGGCGGATTGTAGCCGCCTATGATAGTTCGCTCAACCAGGACTTAAAAGGGGCGATCTTGCTCGAAAACGAAATGATTGACGCAGCCACCGTCAAAATGGCCCAGCGCACCCTCAGCCGGGCTACCCAGGCCTGATTGATTTGGCTATCCAGGCAACGCTTTTAAAAAATTGTAACTGTTCAGTCTACCTCTTGCAAAAGTAATTTAGCAGGGGTCGTGGGGGCGCAGCCCCTGCGGGGGGTCTTACAGGGGTCTCCCCTGTAAATAATCTTTTTATTTGCGCTTCAAGCTCACACCGTGAGGTTGAAGCGCAAGTCCTAATAAATTGTCTGATATAAAAAGACCCGGCTTATTTTTGGATAAACCGGGTCTTTTACTTTCTTGATAATGGGTTACTGAGCCAGTAATTTCTGGCGAGCCAGTTCCAGCCGCTTAATAGTTTCGGCCCGGCCCAGTACGATCATCATACCCATAAGGTCGGGCGACTTGGTACGCCCTGAAAGTGCCACTCGTGGCGGCCAGAACAACAGCCCCCGGTTGACCAGACCCAGCGGTTGCCATAGGGTATCCAAACCCTGATAGAGCGCATCGCGGTCCTGATATTGGGCCTCCGGTACTTTTTCCAGGTGATCGATGATCGCCTCCAGGATTTTAACCACCTCGACCGGGCCGGTGTTTTTGCCGATCAGGTCGTTGGTCGGGTACTCCAGGGCCTCGGCGGGCTTGAAAAGCATATCGATCTCGCCCGGTATTTCCGACAGGGTCTTGACCTTATCTTTTACCAGACCACAGGCGGCAGCTATAAAAGCTAATTTCTCTCCCGGTTCGGCTACCTCAGCCGGTGTGATTAGACCCGCCTCGCCCAGAAATGGCAAACTGCGCCGGGCGAAATCTTCCGGCGACAGGATGTGATTAATATAGTGAGCGTTGGTCCAGTCCAGCTTATCCAGATTAAACCGGGCCGGGGTCGGCTGAATGCGGGCAATATCAAACTTCTCGATCAGCTCGGCCAGCGTGAAAAACTCGGTTTTGTCGTCGTAACTCCAGCCCAGCAAAACCAAAAAGTTGAGCAAAGCCTCCGGCAGATAGCCTAACTCGCGGTATTGCGAAACCGCCACCGCGTTGTCGCGTTTGCTGAGTTTGCCCTTCTGGCCGGGCGGATTGAGAATCACCGGGGCATGGACCATCTCCGGCATCTTCCAGCCCAACGCCTGGTAAATCATCACGTGTAAAGGGGCACTCGGCAACCACTCCTGGGTCCGAATAACATGGGTGATTTTCATGGCGTGGTCGTCGACGATATGGGCCAGGTGATAGGTCGGGAAACCGTCAGATTTGATCAGCACGGCATCCTGAATCGTTGAATTCTCGACCGTTGAGGTCTTTACGATCAAATCGTGAACGACCGTTTTGCCCTCAAGCGGTACCTTGAACCGGACCGTCGGCTTGATACCCGCGGCCAACGCTTCGTCGATTTCAGGCTGGCTGATCGTGCGGCATCGCCGGTCGTAGCCTGATGGCAGCTTTTGAGCTTGCTTGGCTTTGTTGACCGCCTCCAACCGGGCCGGGGTACAATAACAATAGTAGGCGTGACCGTCCTTGATCAACTGCTCGGCTACTTCCTTGTAAAGCGGCAACCGCTCCGATTGGATATAAGGCTCGTATGGTCCACCGATGTCCGGTCCCTCGTCCCAGTCGATGCCCAGCCAGCGCAGCGAGTCCTTGATATACTCTATCGAACCTTCGACCAGCCGGTTACGGTCGGTATCTTCGATCCGCAACAAAAAATGGCCGCCGGTCCGTCTGGCCCATAAAAAGGCAAAGATGGCCGTTCTGATATTACCAACGTGAGGGTTGCCGGTCGGGCTGGGCGCAAAGCGAGTCCGGGCCGGGCTAAAATTATCGGTTGTCACCTTACTACGAGCCTTTATCCTTTCGATATGCTTACGAAAATCATTGCCTGAAAATTGCGGTTTTGCCGTCGTCAATTGCCCTATTCAGCCCATATTATAGGCCGTTGCCACCTTGATAGCAACCGAATTTACATAATTCTAACACAGTCAACCTCAGCCATTATTGCTTAGTTGATTATACTATAATACTAGCGGTCAACTGTCAAGCAATCTTGAAAATCGGGCCGTCAAACTATTGCATGAAGCTAATCTAGCGGTTACAATAAAAAAACCTGAATGTTAAGGCTCCCTGAATTAAGGCTCACTAAATCCCAACAATCGGCTAAAAGTGCCGGTTTCCGGGAAATTACCGGCCCCCTAAAGTAAAAATTAGTTGAAAAGCGGTTTATCAGCCCGCCTCTCATTGATTTTGTGTTTCCGCTTGGGTCAACTTCAGGTTAAAACTGTATATCCCCAGGTCTACTACGGCAGAGACGCCCTTGCTTATTAAGGTGTTAAGAGCAAAGCGATCTCTGCCGCTTGGTGTCTGGTAGGTTTTGTGGATAACAGTGTGCATGAGCGGTGGAAACGTCGTGGAAAACTTCTGGAAGTAAAGGCACAGACATGGACGGCTTTGTACCGAACTATATAGAGGAAATCAAGCAAAGACTTTCGATTGTCGACATCGTGGGTCAACGCGTGAGTCTCAAGAAGTCCGGCAAAAACTATAAAGGTTTGTGCCCATTTCATGCTGAAAAAAGCGGTTCGTTTTACGTCTGGCCTGAATCGGAAAGCTACTATTGCTTTGGTTGCAAGGAAAGCGGCGACGCTTTCACCTTTCTGATGAAAACCGATGGCTTGGGCTTTGGCGAGGTAGTCGAGCAACTGGCCGCCCGGACCGGGGTCGCTCTGCCCGCTCGTCAGGCGCAAAGCCGGGAGCAGACCGAGAGCAGCCAGGAACGCGAGCGATTGCGTTCGGCCAACAATGCCGCCGCCACTTATTTCCAACACCTGTTGCTCAAGAGCCGTGAAGGTCAGGCCGCCCGCGATTACCTGATAAAACGTGGCGTAATTACCGCCTCCATCGAAACTTTTGGCCTGGGTTACTCTTTGGAAAGCTGGGACGGTCTGCTGACTTACCTGACCGGCAAAGGCTTTAAGGCCGCCGAACTGGTCGAGGCCGGTCTGGTCGGGGCCAAAGAGAATGCCGAGGGCCACTATGATCGCTTTCGGGGCCGCCTGATTTTCCCGATCCGCGACCGGCAAGGCCAGATCATTGCTTTTGGAGGCCGGGTGCTGGACGGTGCGCCCAAAGATAGCCCCAAATACCTCAACTCCCCCCAGACTATTTTGTTCGACAAAGGCGCGACTCTCTATGGTCTGGATATGGCAAAAGATGCTATCCGGCGGGCCGACCGGGCTGTGATCGTCGAAGGTTATATGGATGTGATTATGGCCCACCAGTACGGCAATCAAAATGTGGTGGCTCCGCTCGGCACGGCCCTGGGCGAGAAACACATCGGCCTTTTGAAGAAACTGACCAAACGGATCGTGCTGGCCCTGGACGCTGACACCGCCGGTCAGATGGCGACCCTCAAAGGGATCGAGGTTCTCAAACAGGGCTTTGATAACAAAACCGTAGCTGTGCCGACCGCGCGGGGCCTGATCCGTTTCGAGCAACAACTGGACGCCGATGTGCGGATTGCCAGTTTGCCCGCCGGGAAAGACCCGGACGAGGTAGTGCGCGAGGGGGGCGGCAAGTGGCGTGAGCTGATCGAGCGGGCGTTGCCGGTGGTGGATTATTATTTTGCCAGCGTTTCGGCTACCGTCGATCTAAATTCGGCCAAAGGTAAAAGCGAGGCCGTGGAAAAACTGGTTCCGGCCATTCTGGAAGTCCGCGACCGGATTCAGCGCGAACATTACATTCAAAAACTCGCCCGGCTAACCCGTATTGAAGATGTCTTGCTGCGGAGCGAAATCGCACGGGCGGCCCGTAGTGTACCTCAGAACCGCCCGGCCAGTACCGGGTCGGTGGCGGTCGCCGAGCCTGTAATAATCGATGAATCCGCCGAGGAAGCCCCCCCGCCGGTGCATAAACTGGAAATACCGGCTCGACCGCTCGAACTGGAAGACTTTGCCCTGGCCTTTTTGCTGCGCTATCGCTCGGACGCTTTGCCGGTGGTGGCAGCCGATGGCGAAACTGTGACCGCGCCCGACTTTGTCCGAAGCGAAAACCGGTTGCTGTTTGAGTCGCTTGTCCTCTCTGAAACTGCCGGGGTTAGCCTGGAGGATTTTGAAAAAGAACTCTCACCGGAATTGCTGGCCCACGCCGAGAGGCTGCAGAGCTATATCCGGGCGGAACCGGAACTGGTCGACCACCTTTCGATCCAGGAAACCATGCGGTTTCAGCTAAACCGCTTGCGTACCGAACGCTTGCGCCAGGTATATGAGCAGGGGAGTCAGGTCCTGGAAGAAGCCGACCCGGCCAGTGAAGTAAGCGAGGAAGACCGGCTGGCCCAGGAGCAAATCTGGTCACAGGTCAGCGAAATTTCCAATCGGCTGCGGGTATTTTACCCAAAACCCAGTGCCCTTTTCAAAGATACACGAGATCGATAATAAACTTTAATAGTTTATTTAAGTTTAAGGGCATTAAGTGTGCTACAATAAAGAGATAATGAAAAAAGGGTGAAGGAGTAACTTTTAGGCACGTTAAACGTCATGACTTAATAGTAAGCCATCAGGCGTTTAGATACTTATTGTGAAGGCTTTAACAAGCCAGAAAAAATGTGCGTAATTCTAACGCGGCTAATATAGCACGATTGCCGGAAGAACGCAAATTGCCCAAAAGTTCCTACTTTTAAGTATTTTGTATAAGTATCTTGTAAGGGTTAGAAATGTAATTAGAGGTTGGAGTTTAGCGGGTGGTAAATAATCCAATCAAAACTGGCTCACTAATTACTAAAAATAAACAGCGCGACTTTTAAAGCTGAGTGAAGTTTGCTGCAGGGAGTGTAATATTAATGGCTAATACAAAACGCAAACGCGTTTATGACGAAGGTAATGACATCGACCGCGTGTTGGGTCTGACCAGCATCGCGCCGGTGGTCGATCCCGAACCGGTTGAGCTCGAACCGGAAATGTTAACCGAACCTGATGACCAGGCGATGGCCGTTGAGATGGACCTGGAAGAGGTAGTGATCGAGGTTGAGGCGACCGAGGTAATGCTGGCGCAAATACCCGGCCCCAATACCCCTATTTTGACTATCACCGACCTGATGAGTCGTGGTAAAAAGCAGGGTTACGTCACTCAGGATCAAATTCTACAGGTAGTGCCCGAACCGGAAATTAATATTCAACAAATTGAGGACGTTTATTCCGAATTGTTGGAACTGGGCATCGAAGTTCTGGAAGAATCAAAAGAGTTTGGACCGACCTTGCCGGTGGTAGTCGACCGCGACGATGAGCCAGACCTCGATACCGCCCTGGATTTCGAGGGTATGAGTATCGACGACCCGGTGCGAATGTACCTGCGTGAAATTGGTCGGGTACCTTTGTTGTCCGCCGCTCAGGAAGTTAGCCTGGCCCAGCGTATGGAAAAAGGCGATGAAGAAGCCCGCCGCCATCTGACCGAAGCCAACCTGCGGTTGGTAGTCAGTGTCGCCAAAAAATATATTGGCCGGGGAATGTCGCTGCTGGACTTGATCCAGGAAGGCAATATCGGTCTGATCCGGGCCGTCGAGAAATTCGATTATCGCAAGGGTTATAAATTCTCCACCTACGCTACCTGGTGGATCCGGCAGGCGATCACCCGCGCCATCGCCGACCAGGCCCGGACCATCCGTATCCCGGTCCATATGGTTGAAACTATCAACCGCCTGATTCGCACCAGTCGCCGGTTAGTACAGGAACTTGGCCGCGACCCGACCTCCGACGAAATCGCCAAAGAAATGGGTTTGCCGCCCGAAAAAGTCCGCGAAATCCAGAAAATCTCGCAGGAACCGGTTTCGCTGGAAACCCCAATTGGCGAAGAAGAAGACTCGCACCTGGGCGACTTCATCGAGGACCAGAAAGCCCTGGCCCCGGCGGACGCTGCTAGCCATCAATTGCTAAAAGAGCAGGTCGAGGACGTGTTGGACAGTCTGACCCAGCGCGAACGCCGGGTGCTGCAACTGCGCTTTGGCCTGGACGACGGTCGCAGCCGGACGCTGGAGGAGGTAGGCCGCGAATTCGGTGTTACCCGCGAGCGTATCCGCCAGATCGAGGCAAAAGCTCTCCGCAAGTTGCGTCACCCCAGCCGCTCCAAGAAACTCAAGGATTATCTGGAGTAAGCTCGAAACTCCCTTCAATACTAGAAAAGCCACCCGTAAGGGGTGGTTTTTTTTAATCATTGCGCCTGGAGAGCTAACTGAGTGAACGAATGCTTCTTTATTTGTAACTGTTCAGACCCCCACCCCTGACCCCTCCCCAGGGCCACCAGTGGACGGGGAAAAGAAGAAGAGAGTAAAACAGGGGCACCAAGTGGGTACCCGCCTGTAGGACCCCCCGCAGGGCACCCAGTGGGTACCCGACCCCTACTAACCCCGCCTCGAAAGAGGTAACCTGAGTAGTTACCTTTATTCTTTCTCCGGGACGTTCTGGCGCAACTCCTCCAGCCAGACCGTCGCTTCCGAGTCGCTGGGAGCGCGCCAGTCTCCGCGCGGCGAGAGCGACCCACCCGAACCGACTTTCGGCCCGTTTGGGACGGCTGAACGCTTGAACTGGCTGATCTTGAAAAACCGGAAGACAAAAACCTCCAGCCACTTCTTGATTGTTGCCAGGTCATACTGGTTATACTGGTCGGGCTGCAATCCGGCGGGCCACAGACCTTGTTTTTTATCGATCCAGGCGTGGCGGCTCAAAAAGGCGACTTTGCTGGGCCGGAACCCGAATCGGCTGATATAGTAAAGGTTGAAATCCTGTAATTCGTATGGCCCGATCTTCTCCTGGGTACTCTGACCGGGTTTGTCGGAGGGATCGACTGCCGGACCGGTGGGGACCAGTTCCGGCGAGATTTCGGTAGCGAGGATCGATTGCAGCACCTGACCGGTTGGCTCGTCGAACTGTTTCGACTCGATTATCCAGCGAATAAGATGCTGGATCAAGGTCTTGGGAACCGAAGAATTTACATTATAATGCGACATCTGGTCGCCCACGCCGTAAGTGGCCCAGCCCAACGCCAGTTCGCTCAGGTCGCCGGTACCCATCACCAGGCCGTTGTGATAGTTCGCCAGGCGGAAAAGATGCGAGGTGCGTTCACCGGCCTGGACGTTCTCGAAGGTTACATCATAAACCGGTTCGCCTTTGCTGAAAGGATGTTCAATGTCGCGCAACATTTGCAGACAGGATGGCCGGATGTCGATTTCATTACCGGACACTCCTAGCGCGTTCATCAGAGCGTGGGCGTTCTTGCGGGTGGTAGCACTGGTGGCGAAACCGGGCATAGTGTAGGCTAGAATGTTGGTGCGCGGCAGTTTCAGCCGGTCCATCGTCTGGGCCGCCACGATCAAAGCGTGGGTCGAGTCGAGACCGCCCGAAACCCCGATCACAATCTTCTCAATACCGGTGCTGGTCAGGCGTTTCAGCAGGCCGTGAACCTGAATGTTATAAGCTTCGTAGCAGCGGGCCTCGCGTTCGGTGCTATCGTGGGGGACAAATGGGAAACGCTCGACCAGACGCTGCAAGGGGATTTCGCCACCGGGAATCTCAAAATCAAACTCGACCCGGCGGATCGACTGCAAGCGTTCGCGGTGCGCCCCGACTGTATCGGCAAAACTGGTCAGCCGCATCCGGTCCTGGGTCAGCCGTTCCAGGTCGATGTCGCTGACGATCAATTGCTCGCCGGAGTGAAACCGTTCCGACTCGGCCAATAACTCGTTATTTTCATAGATCATCGCGTGACCGTCCCAGGCCAGATCGGTGGTCGATTCGCCCGGCCCGGCAGCTGTATAAAGGTAGGCTGCCACACAGCGACCGGATTGGCTGGCGGCCAGTGCCCGCCGGTAATCGGCCTTGCCTATCGTGATATTACTGGCCGACAAATTGGTCAGAATAGTCGCCCCGGCGAGGGCGGCATAGGTGCTGGGCGGGATAGGGGTCCAAACATCTTCGCAGATTTCGGCGTGAAAGACAAAATTTTTGATCGTAGAGGCCGCAAAAACCAGATCGCTACCAAATGGCACCATCTGCCCCAGAAAATCGACCTCCCGGCAGAGCGCGTCCCGGCCAGAGGTAAACTGGCGTTTCTCGTAAAATTCGCGGTAATTGGGCAAATAAGTCTTGGGCAGCAAACCCAGTAGCTTGCCCCGGTAGATCACTACCGCACAATTAAACAACTTATCTTCAAAACGCAGCGGTGCCCCCACGATTATTACCGGCTTCAGGGTGCGACTGGCGGCCACCAACCGGCTCAAATTCTGCTCGGTAGCATCGATAAGGGCATCCTGGTGAAACAGGTCGTCGTTGGAGTAAGCTGAAATCCCCATTTCGGGAAATAATACCAGGGCGGCCTGTTGATCAGAAGCCTGGCCCACCAGTTCCAGGGTGCGAGTGGTGTTGTAGGTCGGGTCGGCCACCCGTACAAACGGCACGCCTACCGCGACCCTCACAAAGCCGTGTGAGTAAATTGAATTAAATGGTTGTCTCACCGCGCCATACCCCCTGTCCTGACTATATCGCCTCAAGTGGATTTTATTCCTCAGAGGCCGGTTTGGCAATTATTTTCGACACACGTTACAAAAAGGCAAGATCAATCTCTCAACCTTTGTTTACAGCACATATCAAAAATATGTATCGTATCAAAAAGACGGGGCTAGCCCAATAAAGACCAGCTTGGTATAATAGGCCGATGTTAGAAGAACTTGACCCTTCTACAATTGAAGATGCCACTACCCGGGCCCTGGTTATCCAGCTTCTTAATCTCCTGGAGAATGCTCTGCAGCAAGTGCAAGCCCTTAAAGAAGAAGTACAGTGCTTGCGTGATGAAAATAACCGTCTCAAAGGCGAACAGGGTAAGCCGGATGTGCCACCCAACACCCCAGCTACTAACTATTCGAGTAGTCCCTTTACCCGTCCGCCTAAAAAGAGCCGAGTGCGGGATGACAAAGGTAAATTAGCCAAACTCACCATCACCCGCACCGAGAAACTCACCTTCGACCGCCACTTACTGCCAGACGATGCCGTCTTCAAGGGTTATGAGGAGGTCGTGGTCCAGGAAGTAATCTTCCGCCCCGAAGTGATTTGTTTTAAGAAAGAAAAATTCTACTCCCCTTCGACCCAAATGACCTACCTGGCTCCATTGCCCCAGGGCTTCGAAGGCCAGTTCGGTCCGGCTCTCAAAGCGTTGGTCTTGCAACTGTATTACCAGGCCCAGTTGAGCGAACCCAAGCTGTTGGAAGTGTTGCAAACTTTCGGTTTCGAGATCAGTGCCGCTCAAATCTCCAACTGGCTGATCCACACTCATCAGGACCTATTTGAAGCTGAGAAGCAAGGTATCGTCAAA
>JBBQGA010000043.1:0-43574 GCA_038322625.1 Chloroflexia bacterium | reverse complement strand
GAAAGAAGTTGCTGGCGGGGGACGGCTTGACCTTCGGGTACTCGTTCGATGGCGCGTGAAGTTAGCTGGCTAAAACCGCGCAGGGCGGTCAACGGATTACGCAGGTCGTGGCTTGCAATCGAGAGAAATTCATCCCGCGATTTCAGGGCGGTTTCCAGCTCACTGATTTTCTGGTTAGCGGCCAGCAGGGGGCCAACCTGGCGGGCGAATAGTTCCAGGGTAGCAATTTCCTGGGGCGTTAAATCGGTCCCGTTGGGTTTCTGGCGCAGCACCGCCAGTACGCCACTTAGCTGGCCCTGCCGCCGCAAGGGTATGCCAATACCGCAGGCAAACCGAGCTTTGCGGTACATCTCACTTTCATCTTCGGTATCGCAATCGGTTAAAAGGATCG
Organism: Chloroflexia bacterium; assembly: GCA_038322625.1. GTDB lineage: Bacteria > Chloroflexota > Chloroflexia > Chloroheliales > Chloroheliaceae > 54-19. Next base: position 43,183 of record JBBQGA010000043.1, on the reverse strand, counting down.
TCTGCCCACTTTGAAGGACTTTTTCCAACAAACCTTTGTTGCCACTGTTATACAAATGATAGCCATCGAGAGCCGACCCTGCCGGGCCACTGGCGAGAGTACGCACCCATTTTCGACCCGGTTCGAGTATGGCAATAGCCACCGCATCGCCCGGTGCGAGCCGTATTGCTTCTTCGAGTGACTGGCGCAACATTTGCTCCGATCCACCGGCTTGTTCGATAGCATGGGTTGCGTCAAAAATTTGTTGCAAGATTTGGTCTGATAGTCTAAGCACGTTTATATCCGTTGTGTAAATTAAATTAAAATAATATTTATAGGTCAAAGAGAGTTATAGGGAGTTTATTTGTATTCAGCAGACACGCTCAACTTTAAATATTGTAAATGAGGTGAATGCTCTTTTTAACAAATCTTATAGCCGCAATAGTAGCCGGTACTCTAGGAGTTGTTAAATTTGTTCTAGCAAATTTTATGCCACGTAAAGCGAGCAGACCCCTCCAAATAAAGTGGGTTTGCTAATATTTTCTTCTCTTAATTTTATTTAGTGTTAGATTGAATAGTACGCTTTAACAGCATTTTCAGGCTGCCAGTGGTTACAATCTGCTGAAGTTGATTTCTTACCTCTAAGCGGGCAACCATTAGTCCTTCCGTTTCGCTTCTTTCGGTTAACTCGATAACCTCAAGCTCGGCTCGAATAGTGTCGCCAATTTTTACCGGCAATACAAAACGAAGTTGATCCATCCCGTAAAAGGCGATAATCGCCGGGGACCGCAGATCGACCAGCCCCAGACTGTAGGATAATACTAACATACCGTGAGCGATTCTTTCGCCGAACCGGGTATTTTTGGCGTATTCGGCATCGATATGCAGGGCGTAATAATCGCCGGTCAGCCCGGCAAAGTTTACCAGATCGGCTTCGGTAATAGTCCGACCGCGCGTAGTTTGCCGGTCGCCTAATTTTATTGCATCAAAATAAGTAAATATCGTGTCCATAGTCTTAATTCTCACTTTATCCGACTCTAATTTAGCCACGTCTTCTTTTTTGCTAGAAAATTTCGGTCAGGGCGACTCTTGGCTTTCGGGCGCGCCAGATGGTAGTGCTAGGTACCATCGAAACTTTGTACCAGGGAACGTTGTTCCAGGTACTTTCGCGCCACCGGTCGCGCTGCGGTTCCAGTTCGATTATATCCGTGACCAGCAGACCCGCCTGGAACAGGGCACCCTGCCAGTCGCCAAAAGTATGATGAAACTGGACGTAGGTGGTGCGGGTGCCATCCGGCCAGGTGCTTTCGGCGGTCATCGGTCGCCGGTCGAAGTAAGGCCGCACGATCTCTAGCTGGTTGGTGCCGTCGTCCGATAGACAATCGAAAAAGGGACTCAGCCAGCTATAGGCAAACAGACCGCCCGGTTTGAGGACGCGCGCGACTTCCCGGAAGCAAACCGCAATGTCAATAAAGCCAATTGCGCCAAAGTTACTAAAGACCGTATCAAAACTGGCGTCCGGCCAATCGCTCAGGTCTTCGGCGTTGCCCTGGCGGAATTCGGCCTGACCGGGTGGCTCCAGACCGGCTTCGGCGGCGAACTGTCGGGCATAGATCACCTGGGCATCCGAGATGTCCTGACCGACTACCCTGGCCCCCTGCCGGGCCAACCGGACTGCCCATTGACCGCCGCCGCAGCCCAGTTCCAATATCTGCTGTCCGGCCACCTCACCCAGCACTTTTAACTCGGCTTCGCCCGGCACGCCGAAGACCGGACCCCACAGGCCCCGCCCGCCTACCAGATTATCGCGGTGGCGTTCCTGATAGCGTTCGGTTTCGCGGTTCCAATCGGCCCGGTTTAAATCGCTATAATTTTGCATTGGGTTTTGTCTCCAGATCAATTAAGTGGTTCCAGTGGTAGGGATTTTTTTCAGTAAATCAGAGAATATTGGTAGTGGAGTCTGCCGAGCCGGGTTTGAGGCGATGTTTGGGGAGCACCTGGGTGTCGAGCCGTTTGAGAGCCAGTTTGTAGAACCATTCATCCTGCTCGATACCCAGCCAGTCGCGGTTCAGGCGGCGAGCGACCGAAGCGGTGGTGCCGGACCCCATAAAAGGATCAAGGACCAGGTCGCCCGGTCGACTGCTGGCTAATACCAGTCGTTCAAAAAGCTTTTCTGGCTTCTGGGTTGGGTGAGGCGTATTTTCGGGCATCGACCAGAAAGGCACGGTTAGGTCGGTCCAGATGTTGGCCGGATGAGTCAGCCGGTAGCGGTCGCCGCCGGTTTCTTCGACCCAATCTTTGGGCTGGCCGCTTTCGTCCCGATAGGGCGCGATCACCGGTTTGCGGACTTTGACGGCGGCCAGGTCGAAGGTATACTCCTCACCGGCCACCGCAAACCAAATATCCTCCATATTATTTTTCCAATTAGTGGTCGCGCCCCGACCTTTATCGCGTTTCCAGGTAATCCGGTTTTTGATGGTTAGATGCTGGCCTAGCACTTCCTGGATCAGGCCGGAGGATTCCCAGTTTATACAGACGTACATTGTGCCGGTCGGTTTGAGTGCCCGCACCGCCGCCGCGATCCAGCTTTCGGTCCAGTGCCGGTATTCCTGGGCCGAGCGGCGGCTGAAGATGGCCTGTCCATAGGTTTTAGTGAGATTGTAGGGCGGGTCGGCAATAATCAGATCGGCCCAGGCCGCCGGGAGTTGGCCCAGCACTGCCACACAATCGCCCAGGATCAACCGGTTGTGTAACTGGTCTGGCTGATAGGTCTGGCTGCTTTGCAACCGGAAAAGCTCGCTATAATGAGCCTCATCCGAGGTAGTTAAATCGATTGTCCGGTTGCGCGGTGCTTTTTTAGCTTTACCCAGTAGCTTATCGGTCATTGGTACCTAGATCAACCCGGCGGCCAATTTCTCACGGCTGGCGGGAGCGGCCAATTGCATATAAGTTTCGATGACATTATTGGCTATCGAACGCCAGCCAAATTGCTCGGCCCGGCTGGCCGCCTGTTGGCCCAGTTGCCGCCTTAGCCCGTCATCATCGAGTAGCTGCGCCATCGTCTCGGCCAGTTCTTGAGGCTGTCCAGGCTCGACCAGACGGCCACTGAAGTTATCCTGGACCGCGAAAGGCAACCCACCGGCCCGGCTGGCGATCACCGGAGTACCGCAAGCCTGGCTTTCCAGCGCAGCCATACCAAAACTTTCGTAGTGGCTGGACATTATGGTAAGGTCGGCAGCACTATAGAAATAAGGCATTTGCTCCTGCGGCTGGGAGGGCACAAACAGCACCTGGTCGGCCAGACCCAGATTTTGGACCAGCAACCGTAAGCGGGTGGCTTCCGGGTTATTATCCACCGGGGCCGGTAATAACGACAGGCTGCGACCGCTACGGGTAGTCGTACCGGCTAACCCGGTGCCGCCACCCACGATCAAAATCTGTAACTCATCGGCGGTGGCCGGATGGCCTTCGGCTTCCCAGCGGGCGCGCAATTGTCGTACCGCCTCGATTAATACGTCTACCCCTTTGATTGGCTCGATCCGGCCAACCAGCAAGACCAGCTTTTTAGCTCGAATCCCCGGCACACGCGACATAACACGGGCGCGGGCGACTTCTTTAGATACCGGACGGAACAATTTCAAATCTACGCCGCAGGGGATCGTTTCGATTTTTTCCGCCGGTGCGCTGTATCGCCAGCTTAACTGGGCTTTTTCGACCGGGGTGGCGGTAATGATGCGGTCGACCTGTTGCATAATCTCGCCCTCCCGTTCGGCCCGGAAAAGGGGTTCAAGTTCAGCCTGGCTATGGGCAATATCGTTTTTCAGGTGGGCCAGGGTATGGAACATTTGGACGACCGGGACGCGCCATTTTTTGCGCAGTAGCAACCCGGCCCAGCCACTCAACCAGTAGTGGCCGTGAATAACATCGTAAGGGGTTGACTCGGATCCCTTGAATTTGTGGATGTTTTCGACGAATTGGGGAAGATACCGAAATACCTGATTTTTGTCGTAAGGTTTCAGGGGTCCGGCGGGTAAATGGACAATCCGCACGTTCTGGCCGAGGGTATGGGTAAAGGTGGTGATCGGGTTCTGAGAGCGGGTAAATATATCAACCTCAATGCCTCGGCGACCCAGTTCTTTGCTTAACTCCCGTACATATACATTCATACCACCGGCTTCTTTGCCACCGAGAACGGCCAGCGGGCAGGTATGAACACTTAACATGGCAATTTTATAGGGTGTGATCGAAGGTTTCACCTTAGCACACCGCCTTTACTGAGCCAGTTTCAGCCTGATTTAAGTAAAGCTTTTTTGTAATATTCGATTGGAACTCCCACGCGACGCGCGCTTTTTTCTGTCGCCCCGACGTGGTCACGGTACAAGCGGTCTCCATAAGTGGAACCTCTCCTTTCTTACGGGCCGATAGTGGCCCTCATTTTTAATATCCAGGCATTCTTTATTGGCAAGTACCAGGCCTGTGAAAAATTATTCCAAATTATTATTGTTTGGTGATAACTCCGATCAGAAAACAAATCAGCGCGCTAACCAATAAAACCAGATTAAAAGGGACGGTTATTTTGCCAAAGTCTACTTTCAAGGCGTTCCGAACATAAGCATACAGAAAGTAAAGTGCCATAATGCCGAAACCGAACGGTAAGTAGATCAAACCCCCCGCAAAGCCGGACACCGTGAAGTAAAACAAGAACATCGAGGCAAACAAATTTAGCCAGCCTAAAAGCTGGCGATTTTTCGCCATATACCCCAAAGGGCCGCCTAATTCTTTTTGATTGTCGGTTGCAGAGTGTTGATTGATAGGCTTGATAAGATTAGTAAGCTTGGTAGGCTTAATAGTCGTTCGTTTCTGCACCGGTTCATCTCCTTTGCTGGGCTGCTATATCAGCCGACCTGTTCTTATAGAACAGTATAAAGTAGCGACATCGACAGGTCAATTAGAATAGAGCTAGAATATGACGGAATGCACTACAAAAAAGCGTCTCGGTGGCCGGGACGCTTTTAAGCTTACAAATTATTATTGGAAAAAGCAGCCCGGTTTCCTCAAATCAAGTTAGGCGCGGGCCGGTACCCGGCTACGACGAGCCTGGTCGTTGAGAAAGTCCTGGTTGATCCGGCGCGCACTATCCATTGCATCGGTAACGGCAAACGGCCAGGTCACCATCGTGATCCAGGTTAACAAAAAGAAAATCCCTTTTCCGACTTCGCCGTTATAAAACTGGCCCAACCCCGGAATAAAGGCGGACAACAGTACAGCATGACTTACGTTTTTCTTTTCCTTCATATATTTATCACTCTCTCCTTACTCGATATATCTTCCAAACACAACAAATCTGTTAAAACACTCATAACTCATAACTTATAATGCTAACATATATCATAGCAAGTTTTAGACTTTTTGAAAAGGTTCATTGAGAGTTAATTTCGGGTAGGGCCGGTGAATAGACTTGACGAAACTGGTATAATCTCAAAAAGAACATCTGTTTGAGAAAAGAGTTTACACGCCTTGACCGAAGATCTTTTAACCGAAAATAGCACCGGCTATGCTCACCTGGCTCGCCGCGCCCATCTTTATCTGGAACAGCACGGCGGTCGCGCCCGTGAGGAAGTCCTGGTTCAGCAGGTTTTTGGAGTGCGCGGCAAACCGGAAATCTGGAGCGGCATTCTGGCTCACGTGCTGGCCGACCCCAACCGTTTCCGTCGCCTGGATAGCCGGGAGTGGTGCTTGACCGGTTTTAACGGAGCCAATAATGCCCTGACCGACCTGGAATATGTGGTAATCGATACCGAAACCACCGGTTTGCACCCTCAGCGCAACCGCGTAATCGAAGTGGCTGCGATAAAATTGCGTCAGGGTCAGCGCATCGAAACTTTTCAAAGCCTGGTCAACCCACATCGCCGCATTCCCGGCTTTATCAGCCAGTTTACCGGCATCAATAACGAAATGACCGCTAAGGCTCCCGGCTTCGGGCTGCTGGCCGACAAGTTGCTGGATTTTGTAGGACAGGCGATTATCGTCGGCCACAACGTCCCGTTCGATATTCGCTTCCTGGATTATGAATTTCATCGGTTGGGCCGCCCGGCCCTTCTAAACGAAACGGTCGATACCATCACCCTGGCCGTCCGGTTGCATCCCGGTTTGCGACGACCCAACCTCGACCGCCTGGCTTCGATGCTGAGTCTGCCCATCGAGAACCGGCACCGGGCCTTTGGCGATGCCTCCCTGACGGCTGACGCATTTTTGCGGTTGCTCGATATGGCCGCCCAGCAGGGTTATGCTACGCTGGCCGACCTACGAGCGGGCCGACCTCGCCTGAGCGTCCCGCCGGTGTTGGCCCCGCTGGAGGCGGAACCGGAAACCGAAACTCCCGCCCGCACCCTGTTTGCCATGAATGTGCCCGAAGCGGTCAATGCCGCCGAAGAATATCAGGTTGAACGGCCCGACCGGATCAAAGTGCGCCATAATAGCTACCGCGACCCTGCCGCCAGCCTGACCAACCGGGCTACTGCCCACGCCCGCGATGTGTTATCCAAAAAGCACCTGACCGGTTTACCCGAAAAACCCGGCGTTTATCTGATGAAGGATAACACCGGCACCGTGATTTATGTCGGCAAGGCCAAGAACCTCAAGGACCGGGTTTCGTCCTACTACAGCGAACCGCTGGGTTACACCCGTAAAATGGATGGGCTTTCCGAGAATATCGACCGGATCGACCATATCGTGACCGGTAGCGAACTGGAAGCCCTGCTGATGGAGTCAAAACTGATCAAACAGTACCGGCCCCGCTACAATCGCCAGTTGCGTAACTACGAATCCTATCCTTTTATTAAAATTGATTTCAGCCAGCGTTTCCCGCGCGTTTACACCGTCCGGGAAGTCAACGACGACGGGGCGCGCTATTTTGGTCCCTTCAAAAACCGGCGAGCGGTCGAAAGTACGGTCGAAATCATCGAGCAACTATTTCCGGTTCGTACCTGTACCCGTTCGTTTGAGCCGCCTGCCGAGGGTAAACGTAAGCGCAAGCAAGCTCCCCCCTGTTTACGCTTATCGCTGGGCCGCTGTCCCGGACCCTGTGCCGGAAATGACGCCGACAGCGATCATGTCGATTACATGACGGTGGTAGAAGAAGTGATCAGCTTTCTGAGCGGCGAAAAAGAGGCGATGCTGGATATCCTGTGGGCGCGCCTGAACCGGGCGGTCCAGAGCCGAAATTTCGAGAAGGCCGCCGAGTTACGCGATGCCGTCGCCCAGGTCGAAAAGATTGTTGCCAGCCAGCAATTCCTGGCCGCCGCCGTCGAAGGTAATCACGCCCTGATTTGTTTGCCTTCCAGCCAGGCCGGGGCCGTCGAAATGCTCTGTATCTTCCGGGGTCGGCTGGGTCGGCAACTTCGCGTCGGGTTGGACACCCCCGGCCTCGAAACCGCCCGGCTATTGGCCGATACCTGGCAAAACCTGGCCGCCGAAGAAGCTCAACTGGCTGCTACTCAACCCGGTTGGGGCAAGCGAGGCGGTCGGGTAATCGGTCAGGAAGCGGTAGACGAAATTAATATTATCTCGCGTTGGCTCTACGCCCACACCGGCCATCGGGCGATTATCAGTGTGCCGCAGGAACTCCCGGCCCTGGATTTCTGGCAGTCGATTAGCTCCAATCTGTCTACCCACCTGAATACTGAAAACTAGCCTCTCACTACATATCCCCAACCAGCGTTTGATATAAATTTTCCAAAATAAAGCTGCGGTTTGTATCAAGTCCTTAAGTTACAGCATACTCTCAAGGTTTATTAGCTAAATTTCTTTTCGCCTTCCCGATTTTCGGTGGTCGAAAATAAAGACCCCTTGAGGAGGTTGGGGGTGACAGTGTAAACGACCAGTAAATAGGGCGTACATTCAAGCCCGTAGGCCCTCCTGGAAAATGACCTTTAACTTGACGAACGCTACTGTTTGGGTTAAACTCGATTTAACGAAACCTATCAAAGTCATTGACTGCAAAACACTGTTCAGACGATTGGTTGCATCGGTAATTATTGTAGGGTTTACACATCCCGGAGTTAAATCATCGATAGGGTTGAGTAAAATAGTATAACCGAAGCTTCCTTACTGGAACTTTATAGGAATTTTCCTTATTGGAACTTCAGATGGATTAGACATTAATGGAGATTAAGCAAGAAACCAAATCGCTACCGCGCAACCGTAAATGTGGAAACTGCCGCTATTTCGAGCCGGCCCCTTTATGGCGTAAAGGTTGGTGTCGTAATCCCCGCCTGTACGACCGCCGGGCCAATCACCTGGTGGATGCGGCGACCATCGATTGCGAGCAAGTTTTCCGCGCTCGGATTTACTGGGAACCGGTCCCGATTGCCGAAATTAGCGAACCAGCCAGTGGGCCGGGCTATAGTCCTTTTGTGGGCCAAGCGGGCGAAACCGGTCAGGCCGATGGCGGTCGTAACCGGCCTACCAGCCCGAACCAGGAAGGTGTCTTACGGCCACGCGCCCTGAACAACAATCCCCAGGCTAAATTTAATGAAAACGGTAATCTGCCGGTGATTACTCGCCGGGAACGCTCAACCGCCTCACCCGGTATCGTTGCTTCCCCCAGTAAAACCCGCCGCTGGCTGGTTGAGAATATTCCTTATTACGATAAAATTGACGGCCCGATCTCGCGCTTGAATATTTCAAGAGTGCTGCTTGGCGTTTTTATCGTCGCACTGGTGTTAATAGTTCTCATGCTGGCACTGGGCGGTAAAAAAGGCACTACCGACGCTACGAACCAACCCTCTACCACCGACTCGGCCAGTTCCGGTCTGGTCTTTGGCAACACTACACCCTCGGTAGCGGTCCAACCCACCGCGTCCGGCAACAACAAATCGAATGCCACTGCCACGCCGACCCTTTCAAACCAGATACCCACCGCAACGGCGGTGCCAACCGTCGCGCCTACTACCAAAGTGATCGATGCAACGGCTAAAGTGGTAAATGTAGGCTCCAAAGGCTTGAACCTGCGAAAAGACCCCGGTAAAAACGGGGCTATCATTAGTCACGTCCCGGAGAATGAAACCATCACGATTACCAGTGCCGATTATAAGAAAATCGACGGGATCGAATGGTGGCCGATTTCTTACAAGGGTACTGCCGGCTGGGTAGACGCCGAATATTTACAGAAGAATTAATCGCTTTACCGGCAGTTTAAGGTAACAAAATGCCCCGTTCGGCTGTGTCGGCGGGGCTTTGCTTTTGCCGGTTGGGGAGTATATAGCTATGAGTTTTTCAGAACCACCGACCTCCGCCAATCCTCCGGCGATAGAAACTGTGGTGGTTTGTTACAGCCAGGCGGCTTTTGATAACCTGGAAAAACTACCGGCGACCGGCGAAGACGAGGCGGAAGAACCCGAAGCCGGTCAGGCGCGTTATATCAGCCAACTGGCCGAGGGTCTGCTAGGGGCATTGCGGGAGGCCGGGTGTACCGCCGAGATTGTCCGTCTGCCCCAGCGCAGTTTTGCCCCGCGCGACATCTCAAAAGCGGCCTTTGCCTGGCGTTTACTCGATCTCAAAGAAAGCAACGGGCGTAAAATCGACCTTGCGCTGTGCCTGGACTTTCCGGCCTGGTCCCTCCAGCATCCTAACAAAGTAGTCTGGCTAACTCAGTTACCAAACTTTGTAGTGCGGTCACGGGTAGCTTTGCCGCCGGAGCCAGCCAATCAGGCCGAGGGCCAGCCCATCACGATTCAGACCGGTCGCAACGAAACCGAACAGGAACGCGCTCGCCAGGTGAGCGGGTTGTTGCAGGCTGAACGGCGGGGGGTCGCCGAAGCGCGTCGCCTCCTGACCGGTAGCCGTCCGGTCGCCGAAGAAATGGCCCGGCGGGGTTTGCAGGCCGAATATAACCCGCTCCCGACCGATCTTAGTCTGCCGCCTACCGATCCTCAGTGGCAAACACCACTGAGACGTTTGCTAAGAAAATACTAACTCTTACGGCCATAAACAACCCCACCGTTGTCTCCATTATATGGGGAAGGTGGCTGAACAGTAAAATATAATTCGGATGAAAGTACCCACAGAATCAGTTAACTCGAAAAACTTAAACCTGGCGACCCCAGCTGGGGCCGGTCGCCTCAGTAAAACCCATTGGCTGGACCTGACCGGGCTGGTCTTGCTCCTGACTGGTTTTAGCGGTCCCTGGCTTTATGGTCCACTGGGCAAAACCGGCCAATGGGGCTGGCAACCGGTCTGGGGCTGCGTGCTGTCGGCCATTCCGCTCATCGTGCTGATAAACATAAGTTTCCTGAGTTGCTTTAGTTACGTGGAATGGCGTTACCGGCGCGGCGAAAAGCCGGTAGTCGCTATCGTCCGGTGGGTGGTGAGCTTTTTGGGCCTGTTTATCTTGCTGCCGCTGGTCATTTGGTCGCTTTTTGACCTGTCCCAACGGAGTGCGCTGCCTGCCCTATCCGATGGTGCGCTCGGTTGGGGGATGCTTCTGACGCTGGGCGGCCAGCTATTGCTGGTGGTATCGCAACGGCTGAAAAGTCGCCGGGTTAAATCCAGTCCGCCAAACCTGTAAGATTCTGGTAAGATTTGTAAGATCGGTACAACTCCTGACGGCTAGAATATGACAGAGTAGTATGTTAAAGTCAGGAGGACTCGATGACCGTAGCTGATAATGTAGTCAGGTTGGACGAAACCGCTATGACCGAAAACCAAAAAATTCTGGTAGTGGACGACGAGAGTAACATTCTGGATGTTCTGGAGTTATATTTGCTGCGCGAAGGTTTTAAGGTTATCCGGGCTGCCGACGGTGCTACCGCGCTCAAGTTGTACAGCGAAAATAAGCCCGATCTGGTTATCCTGGATGTTATGCTGCCCCAGATTAATGGGTTTCAGGTGTTAGAAGAACTTCGCCGTCAGGCCAGCCTGATCCCGGTCATAATGTTAACCGCTAAAGGTCAGGAAGACGATAAACTGGCCGGGCTGGAAGGCGGGGCCGATGATTATATGACCAAGCCCTTCAGCCCACGTGAACTGGTGGCGCGGGTCAAGATCGCTTTACGGCGCAGCCAGGAAGGTAAGCGCGGCGGTGGAAATCTGGAACCGGGCGACCAACTGATTGTCGGTGAAGGCTTGCAGATCAACCGGGCAGCCCGCAGTGTCCATATTAAGGGCCAGCCGGTCGAATTAACGGCTAAAGAATTTGATTTGCTGTGGTTTCTCGCCAGCCATCCCGGTCAGGTATTCACCCGCGAACAATTGCTCGATAAGGTCTGGGATTACACTTTCTTTGGCGAAATGAGTACCGTGACGGTGCATATCCGCCGCTTGCGCGAGAAGTTCGAGGCCGACCCCATGCGACCGCGCCACATCAAGACGGTCTGGGGTGTCGGCTACAAATTCGAGGCTTGAAATGATGATCACCAGTCGAAAATTGCAACCTCAGCTTCTTAAAATCGGGGGGCTGGCCCTGATAGTGGTGGTAGCCGGGGCTGCCGGGGCGGTCGGGCTGGCCGCGTTCTGGCTCAACCCTCCCGCCGACGATTTATCAAAACTCTTTGTTTACCTCCTGACCAGTGGCGGTCTTTCGGTATGCCTGGTAATGTTCTGGCTTATTTTTAGCCGTCGACAGGTGGGTTTGCGCGCTCAACTCTCGGTGGCTTATCTGGTCGGCTCGATTATAACCATTGTAAATGTGGTGGTAACTGGCGGTTTGATGTTTCTGAGCGTCCACGACCAGAATTTGTTGATGTTATTATTGCTATTTTCCGCCTCGATTTCGGTCTTTTTCGCTTTCTTTCTGTCCGAGCAACTTGGTCGGCAGGTTCGAGAATTGACCAGGGGGGCCAGTGAAATTGCCGCCGGGAAACTGGATACTCGCGTGGCTGCCGGTGGTTCGCAGGAATTAGCTCAACTGGCCCAGGCTTTCAACATGATGGCGGTCAAACTGGAACAATCGGCCCAGGACCGGCAAGAAATGGAACAATCCCGCAAGGAACTGGTGGCCGCTATTTCGCACGACCTGCGGACACCGCTGGCTTCTCTCCGCTTGATGACTGAAGCGGTCAGCGATGGGGTGGCCGACGAGCAGCAAACGGCGATTTTCCTGGAACGTATGAGCAACGAAGTCCAGTACATGACCGGTCTGATCGAAGATTTGTTTGAACTTTCACAACTGGATGCCGGGGCACTCAAACTTTCGCCGGAGCGGGCCAGCCTTTCGGACCTGATTTCGGATACGCTGGAAAGCCTCAAAGCTCAGGCCACTCGCAAACGGCAAAATCTGCAAGGCCAGATCGAAGGCGAGTTGCCCGAATTGCTGTTTGACCCTCGCAAGATTCAGCGGGTCCTGAATAATCTGGTAGGTAACGCTATTCGCTATACCCCGGAAGGTGGTACAATCCAGCTAGGTGCCCAGCAAATGGGCCGCTGGGTCTGCGTGAGTGTGCGCGACAACGGTGAGGGCATTATCCAGGCCGACATTAATTCAATTTTCGAGCCGTTCTACCGGGGCGAACGCAGCCGGGGCCGCGAGTCGGGTGGGGCCGGGTTGGGTCTGGCGATTGCCCGAAAGTTGGTTGAAGCGCACGGCGGTAAAATCTGGGTTCAGAGCCAGGAAGGTCAGGGCAGCACCTTTACCTTTGAATTACCGGTGAACTAGAAACCCGACTTTTGCTCCCGAAGGTGATAATTCCAAATTTTAGCCAACTTTTGAACTTGAAAAGTTGTTTCGTGCGAAAGTTCTATGAAAGTTCTATGAAAGTTCTATGAAAGAGGCTAAATGACTTTTGGCGAAGGGCTGTTAACCGAGGACCTGGAACCTCTGCGAAAAGGGCTTTTAGAGCATCCTTTGTGGCAGGGCATCGAAGCTGGTACGCTGCCAGTCGAGCGGCTGCGGCTTTTTGCGTTGCAAGATTGGTGGCTGGTGCGCGAGGCTTACCGGCTGGATGGGCTGGCAATCAGTGGAGCCGCCGACCTGGAAGCCCAGGAGCTTTTGATCGCCAAGCTGGTGCCAAAAGTCGGCGGCTACCGGCTTTTGCTGAATTTTGGTGAGGGGATCGACCTCTCCAGGACCGACTTTGAAGCGGTTGAACCGTTGGCCGGTTGTATGGCCCTGACCAACTTTTTCTACTGGATGCTGGCCTACGGCTCGCCCGGCGAAAAATTGGCCTCGGTCAGTGCCAGTGAAGATATTTTTATAAAGATTTGCCTGCGAATTGCCCCGGCCCTACAACGTTATTACGGTCTAAGCCCGGCCCAAGTCGAGTTCTTCACCGCTCACGAAAATATTGGCGCGGCGGTCGAACCGGTCGATAGGGTTTTGCTGACCCGCTACGCTTCTACTCCCGACGAACGGCAGCGAATCACCAGGGCGGTCCGGCTCAGTCACGAATTTGAACTGATGTTTTATGACACGATAATGAAGTGAACGCCTGATGGAATGGGAATTTGAAAAGATAGTTGGTTGGTTCGAGCGGGTCTACGAACGCACCTGGCAGGTAGCTCAGGCCGTTCCGCCGGACCAACTCGACTGGCGACCGGCCTCTTCCGAGTTTAGCTGCGCCGAGTTGATCAGGCATATCGGCTCTACCGAGGTTATGAACGTCCAACGGCTGGAAACCGGCAAGCTGGTCTATCCCGGCCACCGCGAAAATTCGGGCTACCGCCAATCCGAAGTGCTGGCTTATCTGTCTAACTGTCACGCTCAGGCGATCAACGGTCTGAACCGTTACGGCGAGGCCGGTCTGACCAGGCTGATCCCGACCAATCATGGTCAGATCGAAGGCTGGCGAGTGCTGGTCGGCCTCATCGAGCATGAAATCCATCATCGCAGCCAGCTATGCAGTTACCTCAGCCAGCTTGGCACCCCGCCGCCGCCGCTTTACGGCCTCTATGTCGAAGAATTACCCACCGAATAATGTTTTTTCTCTTGTTTTATTCCCCGGCATGGGTTGTGGTCTACTAGCTAAAGGCAGTTATCGGCCAGGAGGTGGGCGATTCGATTGTTGACCGCCTCCCAGGTAGCCAGTTCGGTACGCTGCCGGGCGTTGGCAGCGTACTTGAGGCGAGTTTCCGGCTGGTCGATCAACTGCCGGACGGCTCCCACGAATTCATCGAGGTTTTCCGGTTCGGGAAGAAAGCCGGTTTCGCCTGGTATTACCAGATCTGCCGGACCGCCCTGTTTGCGAGCCACCACCGGCAAGCCACTTGCCATCGCTTCCTGGATTACCTGTCCAAAAGTCTCGGTAACGGAAGGGTAAACAAAAATATCGGCGGAGGCATAGACCTGGGCCAGTTCCTCACCCTGTTTGGGGCCGGTGAAAATCACCTGATGGCCGCTCAGGTTGCCGAATAAGCCCTGGATATTTTTCTCGATGGTCGGATTGTTGTTGCCGCCGGTTATAACCAGCTTGAAAGTCATGTTCTGGGCGAACAGCCGATGGGCGAATTTTGCCAGGAAATCATAACCTTTTTCCAGGCTCAACCTGGATACACACAGCAAAATAACTTCGCCGCTGGGGGCGAATTTCTGGCGCAATTCGGGGCTGCGTTTGGCCGGGTTGAACAAAACCGTATCTACTCCGCGCCCGACATAGACCAACTTGTCGGCTGGAATACCGATTTGCTCCAGGTATTGCCGGGTGGCCTGGGAAGGATACAGCACTTTGCGGACAATCGGGTGGCTCAGGCATAGCCGGTGAACGTAGTCCATCGCCCAACCCCCAGCCCGATTCACGCCGCGCGGTAGAATCGTCCGGGCGTAAGCCGCCAGATCGGTCTGGAAATTAGCGATCATCGGCGGGGCCGACAGGTGGCGTGATTGCAGCCAGACCAGCCCACCTAGCGAGGCCGGACTCGCCAGGAACATCAATTCCGGCTTGAAATCCTGATGCTTTTTGTATACCTGCTTGAGCCGGAACGGATAAACAATCCGCAGTTCCGGGTTATAAGGGAGCGGGAAACCTTTCATCCAGTGGATCGGGACGGTGGTTTTGGCACTCAGACCGGCGGGGTCTTCGTAGTAGGGAGCGATGGCCCGGACATCGACCTCGTGGTTTTGTAAATGGTTGAGTAGGCTGATGGTCGAGCGGGTAACGCCATTGGTTGGGCCGAGCGACTCGGTAACTAGCAGCAACCGCCGGTGGCGTAATTTTTCGGGGAATTGCAGAGCCGTTGGAGTACTAACTTCGCCGGGCTGTTCGTCGTTTACAAGAGTCATTAACTAGAAACCATAGTCCTTCTTTTAAGACAAGCAGTCGCCTGACAAAGCGATTAAATCAGGCTACCGCACAGGGTTAAGAGTGTAACAGTAAAGCTAAAGCCTAACAAGCTGCCACTGACTACCTGACCGGGGGTATGTGCCCTCAAATAAATGCGCGCCCAGGCTACCAGGGCCAGCAAACCCAGCAAAGGCCATGCTCGCCAACCGACGATCAGCAGACAGGCCGCAATCGACCCACTTACCCCGGTGGCGTGGGCACTGATTTTCCAACGCAAGTTGATCAACATTACCGTCAGGGTATTCAGGGTACAGCAAGCCAGCAAGGCAGACATCATCCCCCAGCCGTACAACAGCCAGAGGGTCAGGGTACCCAGCCCAAAACTGGCGATAGCTATACAGTAGGGCAAGGTGCGCTGGGTGCGCTCCATGATATGGACATCACTAACCAGCTTCAGGGCTTTTAGCAGCAAAACTGCTATGGCCGGAGCGACCGCGCCAAAGAAAAGGGCCAGCGTCACTTTCCAGCCAGTCCCTTCGTGCTGCGGATCGTAAAGGGTTTCCAGAAAGATATAGACTGGAATAGACAGCACCGGTGGGGCAGTCAGGTGTGTCACGCTGCGGGCAATACGGGTTACTAATAGATTGGAAGTAGTTGTGGAATGAAAGGCTGACTTGTGATCAATCTGGGCCGGGTGTAACATCTTGTGCCTCTTATACTTCTTTGCCAGAATTAGCCAGTAAGCTAACTTAATCGTAGCAAAATTATGTAAAGAAGTGTTTAACAAGGTGTTATATTTAGGCTTTGAAGTGTTAATAGGTTGTTAGCTGTTAAATCCAAAACCGTTTAACATGGTCCGCCTACCGGATATGGGGAGAGAAGTATAGGGGTTTCAATACCCTTCTCCATGCCAGCACAAAAAGGCCGGGTAGCCTAAATTTTTAAATAAAGGTTCCGACCTGGGTTAAAGAATTAGGACTTTCGCTTAAACCTCACAAAGTAAGGTTTAAGCGAAAGTAAAAGAGTATTAACAGGGGAGACCCCTGTGTAACCCCCCGCCGGGCACCCAGTGGGTACCCGACCCCCACTACCTCCACTTCAGTTTGGTTTGACACATCAAGCAAAAGTCCTAAGAATAATATTGGACTTTATACTTGTCTGCTTCAGCGACGAACCATTAACTCGATGTCCTCAGCGGTATCCGGCGAACAAATCCTGCTCTTTGCCGTTTTCGGCGAAAAGGGCCGGTGCCAAACCTTTGGTTCTCGCCAAAATAAACTGCTCGTAGCCCAACCCTTCGCGGCGGCGTTCTTCGGGAATGATAAACATAAAATTGTTGGGGGCGATCTGGGTTTTGTGCGCCCGGAAGGCTTGCATTTTATTCTCGACGTAATCCCTCACGTCGAAAACGGTAGTGATTTCGGATTCGGGAATACCCCACTCATCGGTTTCCATTTCGGGGTTATTCCAGGGGCCATCGATACCACGCGCCCGCATCTCGGCGGCAGTACGCTGGAAAAACTCGCGGGAGATCGCGGTATAGTACAGCTTGCCGGGTTGCCAGGCCGGTAAATCCAGTTCGGCGAACAGTCGTGGTTCTCCGGCAGCCTCGAAAGCCGCCACCGTGATCCGGTGAGCTTGCAGGTGGTCGGGATGACCGTAGCCGCCAAACGGATCGTAGGATGCCAGTACCTGCGGTTTGTATTCACGGATCAGTTTTACTAACCGGCGTACCGCCTCGTCAAAGGTCGCCCGGTGAAACGATTCCGGCAGCTTGTTGCCTTCGGTACCGGCCATCCCCGAATCGTGAAAACCCAGTAGCTTCAGCTCAGAAACGTTCAGAGCCGCCGCCGAGTTTTTCAATTCGATTGCCCGTACCTCGCCCAGGTGCTTGAAGGTTTCGGCGCGGGCGGCTTCATCCAGGTCGGGGTCAACGATCTCGCCCAACTCGCCCCCGGTACATGTCACCAGCACCGTCTTGACACCCTCCGCCGCCAGTCGGGCCAGGGTGCCGCCGGTGCCAAAAACCTCATCGTCCGGGTGAGCGTGTACGGCCATAAAAGTCAGCGGGGTCGTCGTAGCTTCGTCCATTGTTTGCTCTCCAAAAACTCTAAAATTAATGTAACTATTCAGGCTAACTCCTTCTAGGCGGGGTTCGTAGGGCACCCATAGGGTACCCGACCCCTGCACGGGGTATTACAGGGGTCTCCCCTGTTCAACCTTCTTCTTTTCCCCGTCCACTGGTGGCCCGGGGGAGGGGTCAGGGGTGGGGTCTGAATAGTTACAAATTAATAACAGCTCTACTTGATTACAGGCAATTTGCGGTTAGCCAGGACCGAAATCCGGGCGGCCATATTGCGGGCAGCACTCTTGAAAGACTGTGCCACCGGCGACTCCGGATCGCTTACTACAATCGGCACGCCGGTATCGCCGCCGATGCGGACAGCTGTTTCGAGCGGGATTTCGCCCAGGAATGGCATATTGCGGCGTTTGGCTTCCTGCGCGATGTGTCCGTGATCGAAAATCTCGGAACGCATACCACAGTGAGGGCACACAAAATAACTCATGTTCTCGATCAGGCCCAAAATCGGCACGTGCATTTGCTGGAACATCGCCAAACCGCGCACCGCGTCGCCAAAAGCGACATCCTGAGGCGTACTGACGATGACCGCGCCCGCCAGTTGAACCGATTGGGTCATCGTCAGTTGGGCATCACCGGTGCCGGGTGGCATATCGACGATAAAATAATCCAGTGGCCCCCACTCGACATCGCGCATCAGTTGCTGCAACGCCCCGTGAACCATCGGGCCACGCCAGGTCATCGAAGAACCGGCTGGCACCAGAAAACCAATCGACATCATTTTTACGCCGTGCCGTTCGAGCGGCATAATCCGGTTCTCGCCGATCAGCTTGGGCCGGTCCTGGGTTCCCATCATAATCGGGATGTTTGGACCATAAACGTCGGCGTCTAACAGGCCGACCCTCGCCCCTTCCTGAGCCAACGCGACCGCGATATTGACGCTGACGGTACTTTTACCCACGCCACCTTTGCCGCTGGAAATGGCAATAATATTTTTGACACCGGGCAGCAAGGGGGCCGCCGGTTCGGACGCGCCGGTCGTGCCGGGCCGCCGGGCCACCGAAATATCGGCATCCCAGTTGATTTTAATCGGACCTACGCCGGGTAGCTTTTTCTGAATGGCGGTTTCACATTCTTTTTGAATTACATTTTTTAACGGGCAGGCCGGAGTAGTCAGCACAACCGTAAATGTCACCTTCGATCCGTCGATTTCGACATTGCGGATCATATTCCGCGATACCAGGTCGCCCCCTAATTCGGGTTCTTGTACCGTACTCAGGGCGGCTATCACATCATCGCGGGTTATATCGGTGATAGACATATTTGCTCCTCGTGTTCGTATCCAGTGTTTTTAATAAATATAGGACTTTCGCTTCAAACTTACGAAGTGAGTTTGAAGCGAAAATAAAAAGAGAATTAACAGGGGAGACCCCTGTTGTACCCCCCGCAGGGCACCCATAGGGTACCCGGCCCCCACTACCCCCGCTTCAGGTTGTTTACGTTATCAAGCGAAAGTCCTAAAATAATCTTATTTTTCGTGAAAAGTTATTCAAACTTTGGTTTTTATTATACCACTCGTGACCTTCTAATCATAGTCTGATAGGCAACCTCACCGGGCTTTATGGGCTTAAAAGTGCGCCCGTTTTACTGGTAACATGGCAAAGCCAAACCACGCCGAGTTTTTCCAGGCTGGCCCCTTGCCAATTGACGTGGGCGGGGAAGTATTGGTCGAGTAAACTGACCACTTGCATTTGCTTGAGTTGCGCCATTAAAATGGTCAATTCGTCAATGCGGTCGATTTCGATAGTTAATTCTTCGCTCATAGGCATAGTTTAGCCAATTAGGACAAACTGTCTAAAATATGTGCGAACCATGAGTATTTACGCTCTAATTTCTACTTTCTACTATAACAATCGGCTTAAAGTTTAGTGATTTTTTACTCTTTCCGCTTGACCTTACTAATCTGCCTCTATATAATTTTTTTATGAATAGGCCATATAATGTGGTATAACAAAAATATGAACAAGCTGAAGGAGTTATTTTATGCGTAAAAGTGTTGGCATCATAATTATAGTTCTTTTAGGGCTGAGTTTAGCCCTGGCGGCGTGTGGCGATAACACCAATACTGCTCCGGTGGCAACCTCCGGTGCGGGGGCGGGGGCTGTTTCTACCACTTCTTCTACCACTTCTAAAGAAATGACCACCGCCGCCAACAGTAATGCTGGCTCGATGCCAGGCATGACTATGGCACCGGGTCAGGCTATGAACAATAGTACCCCTGGCACCGCTTCGGCCAGCACTACTGATGCCATGACCGAAAGCCTCAAAGGGTTGAGCGGCAAGGATTTTGAGATCAAGTTTATGCAGGATATGGCGGCCCACCACCAGGAAGCGGTGCAAATGGCCCAGCTTATTGCCACGCATACCACACGACCCGAACTCATAAAGCTCGGTCAGGATATTGTAAACAGCCAGACCAAAGAAATTTCCGACATGACGGGTTGGTTGGCTAGCTGGTTCAGTGAGAAGCCTCTTTCCGACCCGATGAGCGCACCCGGAATGATGGAGATGATGAGCGGAATGAGCCAACTCATGAACTCTAAAGACGCCGAATTTGATAAACTCTTTCTCCAGATGATGATTCCACACCACCAGGGGGCGGTAAGTATGTCCAACCTGTTGCCCTCAAAAACCCAACGACCGGAATTACTCGCGCTGGGTCAGAACATTATTAAGGCTCAGACCGCCGAAATAGCCCAGATGCAAGGCTGGCTCAAAAGCTGGTTTGGTACTGGAGCCTAATCCAACCCTGGTCAATTGTACTTAAACAAAAAGATAGGCCACTTCTCGTAACAAGAGAAGTGGCCTTTAAAGTGTTCGGCTAGTTCGCATGGTTCTGGTTAGAAGTGTAAAACTGGCAATATTTCCCAAAACTATTTTTACTCTTTATACACCTATATTTACCCGGCCTTTTACCTGAAGCTTTTACAATAATATTGATGAAGAAAAATGGATGAAAGCAATCAACGAGGTGTAATATGACCGATAATTTTTCCAAAACGCGAACCGCCGAAGAAACCGAAAGCTGGGTTTACACATACAATGATGAATGTGTCGCCGAAGCTGACAAAGGTTGTGCCTGTAAAATAGTGGCTAGCACGCCCGCCGGCGAATTTGGGAGTCCAAATCCTCAGGCTCCAACAAAGCCTTCCAATCTGGAACATAATGTTTTGGTGACTACAACCAATACGGTTGAGGTGGAAGCGCAAGGGCGGTTCATAACTTTTAATATTTCGGCAAAAGGGGAGGTAGCTACCGCATCGCACCTGACATTAAGCCTGAAGGATGCCTGTGTGGTAATGGAATTATTAGCCCAGGCAATCGAACAAGTCAGTACCGGAGCAGCCTGAGCCAGTTAGTCGTTTACTGTCTTTACTGAAAAATTAGATGTAGATGCTTGAAAGCCCTCTGAAGTTGAGGGCTTTTTTGTGTAAGTAGGGCTTTTTCGCCAACTGACTATCCCTGGAGAGCTACTTTTACAGACTGGGCTGCCGCCCTTTTTTCTGGAAAAAATTCTGGGTAATCAGGTCTAGGACCGACATTAAAGCTTCTGCTACGATAAAAAGGGTAGTCATGCAGGTAAATAGCCAGGCGAGTGCTTTGAAAAGGCTGACATCACGCTGATAAAAAGGTTCCATCTTGAGTTTCCTTTCAGAATTGTGCTTGTAAGATTGTGTTATAACCAGGACTTTCGCTTCAACCTAACTGTGTAAGTTTGAAGCGAAAGTAAAAAAGGTTTTAACAGGGGTACCCAAAGGGTACCTGCCTATACGACCGCGCGCAGGGCACCCATGGGGTACCCGACCCCTATTCACCCCGCTTTAATATAAATTGCTTAAAAAGCGGTGGGTTCGCGGCTTTCGCGTTCCTGGTACTGACTATACAACTCCTGAAAAACGTACCCGGCAATCAGAATAAAGATCACCCCGGTGATTTGCAGATTGTAAAGCGGGTTGCGCAGACTGAAGTAGTCAAACAGATACGGCGCAAGTACCAGCCATACGCCCATTAGAATAAGGGCTATGGCGGCCCCAAACCGGTATAGCTGCATCGTGGGTAGCTTTTCGGTAGCCATACAAAACCCGGCTAACCCAATCGTTATCACTCCGCAGACCAGACCCATTGTCGTGGCTCCGGTACTACTGTTAGCGGAATTTGAATCGTTGTAGCCAAACAGGAAAGGCGAAACTATGAGCCAGATACCGCCCAGTACGCCAACCGCACCTGTCAAAGTTAGATTGGTCGTTTCGCTGGTCCTCAGCGTTGTTATATTCTTCATATTATTTACCTCACTGGATTTCCCAGATTAGATTTTTATCCTTGTCCGGTACCACGGCAAGCCGGTGAGAAGGCCAATATCGACCTTCTTACCGGTGCTTTTAGCACTTTGACATAACTTTTAAAATTTGGCCTGAACTTTATTGCGGCAGAGGAAGATTGCCCGGCCCCGGTTTATTGAGCTTATCGCCGGAAGTAGCAACTTTATTGGTCCGCCGGAACAATTTGCCGGGTTGCCAGGGGGTGCCCAGAGCCGGTAATATATAACGATCTAGACCCCACCAGCCGGAGGTGCGCCAGGCCAGAATGATAAAAATTGTCACCGCGAATAAAAGCGGATTGGTGGAGGTGGTACCCGCCAGTTCAAAACTAAAGTTCATCAACGTACCAAAGAAAGCGGCTACCCCGGTCAAGCAACCAAAGATCAACCCCAGCCCAACCGCCATTTCGCCAAAAGTAATGATCCAGGCAAACCACTCATAACTGTGGTTCTGGTTCAATAACTTCAAAAAATCGTAATACCAGTCGTAGGTGATTTTGGCTCCTTTGGTACCGGGAGCTACTGCCAGCGCACCGGCCCAAAAACCTTTAAGGCCTGCTCCGCCATTATGTAACCAGGTACCTTTATCAAAATCCCAGATTTGAGCTTTTTCCCAGCCCGCCGAAAGCCATTGCACTCCCAGCCACACCCGCAAGGCCAACCATAGCGGAGCCGAGCGAGTATCGGCAAACAGCCATTTAGCGATAGGCGGTTCCTGGACTATCGCCCGGAATTTACCACCGGCTTTTTCCCCTGTTGTTTCTGCACTCATAACACTCTCCTATAAGTAAGGGTACTTAATACTTTCCCAAGAAGCTTTTGTAACTGTTCACCCCACCACCAAAAAATTAGCGAGGTAGGTAGGGGTGCAACCCCGGCGCGGGGTCTACAGGGGTCTCCCCTGGAAAAACTCTTTTCTTCTTCTTTTCCCCGTCCACTGGTGGCCCTGGGGCGGGGTCAGGGGTAGGGCCTGAACTCTTACAAGCTTTTTTAGCTTTTGGCTGTTAAAACCTGTTTGTAGTCCGCCCAACTTCATCTTATAGCGTGCTGGTAAAACCGCAGGTAAACAGGGGTAAATGCCAGGTAAAAATTTAAGACTTCAAAGTGCCCTATTAGACCGCCGCGTTGGGTTTCTGATTGACTTGTCGGGGATTGACTGCTATGATCATATCTATTAGACCTTGATTCTGATTTAGAAAAAAGGACGTTGGGACGTGGACAATATCTCAAAAAATGGCTTTGATGAAGCCAATTCACCCTTTTTCCTACCTAACGCCCAGGTTAAAGCCGGTCTTCGCATGATGCAGCAATTGGAAGCTTTGACCACTGCCAACGTCGATATTACTCGTGAATTAAACCTGGAAATGGTTTTGCAACGGATTGCCGACACCGCCCGCGATTTCGGTGGGGCCAATTATTCGGCCCTGGGGATTGTCAATTCGGCAGGCGTGATTACCTCTTTTATTACCAGTGGAATTTCCCAGACCGAACGCGAACAAATTGGTGCGCCACCGCGAGGGCATGGTTTATTAGGCATTCTGATCGAGCAGGGCCAGCCGTTGCGGGTGCCTGATATGTCCAGAGACCCCCGCCGGAGCGGTTTCCCGCCTCACCATCCCCCAATGACCAGTCTCTTAGGGGTGCCCGTTTCCCTGGAAGGACGCGTGGTAGGCAATCTTTACCTGACCGATAAAACTGGCTCGGTCGAATTTACGGCTGACGATGAGCGTTGGATTATCCTGTTTGCTCAACAGGCCGCCATAGCGGTTGAAAACGCCAATCTATATAAAAAAATGAGTGAAGCCCACCAGCGTGCCCAAACGCTGGCCGAACTAACCAGTGCCCTCAACCGGGCAATCGAACCGGGCGAGTTATTCCAGCAAATAACCAGGGCCGCCTGCCACCTCCTCGAACTACCCGCCGCCGCATTATACCTTTTGAACAACCGGCGAACCTTTTTTGAATTAGAAGCCCAAACCGGCCTGCGCCAGAGCGAAACCGGTAAAGATGCTTTATCGCTGGAAGACTCTATCGCGGGGCAAGTGTTGGTCAGTCAACGCTCATTAAGTGTACCCGATACCTCCCGCCTGTCCAAGATTTTATTTTTGCCGATGACGAACGGGAAACGGCCACAGGCACTCTTAGTAGTACCTATCCGGCTGAACGCTCAACATATTGTCGGGGTTATCGAAGTGTATTCGGTCGAGCCGCGCGAGTTTAGTCAGGAAGAAATAGCCTTACTGGAGGCTTTTGCCGATCAGGCGGCCTTATCACTGGAACGGGTCCGAATTTACCAGCAAAAAGAGGATTTTCTTTCGATGACCGCGCACGACCTGAGGGCACCTTTGACCGCAATTAAAATGAGTTCCGGCCTTTTGCAAAGTAGTTTGCCGGATAATTTACCGCAACCGTTGTTGCAACTGGTCGCAAATATAAGCCGGAACAGTGAACGTTTGAACGCTATGCTGGAAGATTTGCTCGATCTGACCCGGCTGGAACAGGGCCGGATTCATTTTAAGTTGAGTAAGGTGGAATTGGGCAGCATAGTACGGGCTACCGCTCAGACCCTGCTGCCTATGTTTGAGGGCAAAGGTCAAACATTAAGCCTTGAATTTACCGCTCCGACCATACCGGTTACGCTGGACCGCCACCGCTTCGAGCAAATCCTGGTCAATTTGCTGACCAACGCCCACAAATATACCCCTGCTGGCGGTCAGGTTCTAATAAGTTTTACCCGGCTGTCAGAATGTTTTCGACTTTACATAACTGACAATGGGCCGGGTATACCAGAGAACGAACAGGAGTTGATTTTTAACCGTTATTATCGTCGCGCTCCGCACGAACAAAGCACCGAAACAACCGGTAGTGGCCTGGGCTTACCAATCGCCCGGCGGTTAGCCGAGCTACAAAATGGCAAGTTGTGGGTGGAAAGCACCGCTGGACGGGGTAGCACTTTTTGTCTGGAACTGCCGCTTGAGGCTATCTCTGAAGCATTTTAAGAGGCCGGTTCCATAACATCGCTTTGGGTTATGGCAAGTTTCACCAGACTGTAACCCAGCCCGCGTTCGGTCAGGAGCAACTGGGGATTTTCCGGATGGTCTTCCAGTTTCTTTCGCAAACGGCTCAAATAGGTTTTCAGATAATCGGTTTGGTCAACATATTCAGGACCCCATACCCGGTCGAGAATTGTGTTGAACGGCACTATTCGCCCGGCATTACGCGCCAGCAAGTAAAGCATTTTGTATTCGGTCGGGGTCAGACTGATCTTTTCGCCGTTTTTTGTTACCTGGTGATTGGCAAAGTTGATAGCCAGGCTACCACTGACAAACGAGGGGGCATTGGTTATCGGGGCGGGCATTTCGGCTCGGCGCAGGACCGCTTTGATCCGGGCAAACAACTCCAGATGTCCAAAAGGTTTAGTAATATAGTCGTCGGCTCCCATTTCCAGACCTTTGACTTTTGCCAGTTCGTCTCCGCGTGCCGTCAACATTATGACCGGGACATCACTTAACTTACGAATTTCAGCCAGCACAGCGTACCCATCGCGTTTGGGCATCATCAAATCCAACAGCACAATATCCGGGGTTTGCTCGTAAAACATCTCCAGCCCGGCTTCGCCATCAAAGGCCGTCAGGACGGTCACTTCTTGCCACTGTAATTGGAACCCGATAGCAATCGACTCCACAATATTCTTATCATCATCAATTATTAGAATTTTCATAAATTTTTCCTGTTTTTGATTACTTTATTTATTTGGAGGGTCTATTTTAACCACCGGTAGTCCAAAGTAAAAGGTAGAACCCATACCCGGTGTACTTTCAAACCAGAGTTGACCGCCGTGAAGTTCGGCCAGGGCTTTTGCCAGGGACAACCCTAAACCGCTACCACTGCCGTCGGCGTTCTCGCTGATCTCGCTTTGATAAAATTTTTCAAAAATTAGCTGCCCTTCTTCCGGGCGGATGCCGCTACCCTCATCCACCACGCTAAATACCACCTGTTCACCATCAGGCTGCGCCATTAAGCTTACCGTTACCCTGATCGAAGTACCCGGCTGGCTAAATTTACTGGCATTTGAAAGTAACTGGCCCAAAATCTGGAGCAGCCGGTTCCGGTCGCCTTTCACAAAAAGCGGCTGGGCGGGTAGCCTTAGCTCCAGAGGTTGGCCTTTTTTTTGTAATCTTTCCTCGCCAGCCGTGACCGCCAGCATTACCAGTGAGTTAACCTCTAAAATCTGACCGCGCAACTCCACTAACCCACTATGCAAGTTTGCCAGTTCGATCAGGTCGTTTACCAATCGCTCCATTCTTAAAGTGCTGCTTTCAATGTTTTTTAAAAGCAGCAAGACCGGCGCGGTCAGGTCGGGCGGCAGATTGTCCAGGACCAGGCCAATCGAGGTCTTGATCGGGGCCAGCGGTGTCCGTAGATGATGGGAGGCCGTAACTACAAACTGGGTTTTTATGCGTTCGAGCCGTTTTTGTTCGGTAATATCGCGTAAAATAACCAGGCCATAGGGGCTGGTAGCCGACTCCTCATAAGCTATTTTTAGACCGTCTGGCAGACCATCCAGGGTTGAGATATGAAAGGCTGAAAACCTGGCATTAAACTCGCGTTTCTCGGCGTTTTTACAAATTAAGCTCAGTTCAACTTGACTAACCCCATTTTCGGCGGTGGTAGCGTTAAATCCTGACTCAAACGGCGTTAGAACCGGGACCGGCTCAGTTAGAAATACCTGCCAGGCTCGGCCAACCAACTCAGCGTTACTCCAGCCTAGAATACGAGTTATCGCACGATTAACCGCCACAATCTGCTGGTGGCGGTCCAGCACCACAATACCGTCCGAGAGGTATTCTAAAAACCCCAGGTTAAAGGCGGCAAGGTTAGCCGGTTTGGTTTGAAATTTTCCGGCTAAGGTTTCTTTATTATCTTCGTTATCTTGCCAGGCAACCTGTTTGTTCATCTTTAACCCTAACTCAAACCCTGCCCCTTGTCTTCTATGACCGAATATCTCTAATTTGCAACCGTCAATCTGTCAATAATCTTACCACGAAATTTGTTAAGAGCATGGTTTGTAATTTTACTTTACAGGGGTGAGGTAAATGAAACGGTTTAAGAAGGTTAAAAAAAGGTAAATATCTATTTGTGTCTAAACTGGGGTCGGCTGAAACCGGAAAAATTGGGTCCGGTAGCAGAAAAAGATTAGAGAGTATCAAAGTATATAGGATGTGGTAAGATTTGAATTCAAGCTCAATAAAACAATTATCAGGGCTATTTCAAAAAATGAGCCAATCGGGAGGAAACAAATAAATGTCTGGCATTGAGAATATTTCGGCGTTGATGGGTGGGGACGCTGAGGCTACCCAAAGTCTATTCGAGGTAGCGACCAGTGCAGCCGGTGCGACCGGCGCATTGCCATTGACCGAAGAAATGCTGCTTAACTCGCCCAGTGGAGACTTGTTTGCGATGAGCCAGAACGTAGGCATGGGCTGGAAACCGTCAGAACTCAACGGTCAGCAGGTGCTGATCCTCAGTACCCAGGGTGGTATTCGCGCTCCCGGTGGTGAGCCGATTGCCCTGGGCTATCATACCGGTCACTGGGAGGTTGGTTTGTTGATGCAAGCCGCCGCCGAGGAATTACGCCGTCAGCACGTCTTACCCTTTGCGGCCTACTGTACTGATCCCTGTGACGGTCGCTCTCAGGGGACTACCGCTATGTTTGATAGTCTACCTTATCGAAATGATGCCGCCCAGGTATTTCGCCGCCTTATTCGCTCTTTACCCACCCGGCAGGGAGTAATCGGGGTGGCGACCTGTGACAAAGGCTTACCGGCCATGATGATGGCGTTGGCTGGCTCGCCCGATTTGCCCTGTGTACTGGTACCGGGCGGCGTGACGCTCCCACCCACGCACGGCGAAGATGCCGGAAAAATACAAACCATTGGCGTCCGCTTTGCTCACGGGGAAATTACCCTTCAGGAAGCGGCGGAAATGGGCTGCCGGGCCTGTGCCACGCCGGGCGGTGGCTGTCAATTTCTGGGAACGGCGGCCACCGCGCAGGTGGTAGGCGAGGCGTTGGGTCTGGCTTTGCCTCAGACTGCCCTGGCTCCCTCCGGCCAGCCGATCTGGTTGGATATGGCCCGGACTTCGGCCCGCGCCTTGCTGCATTTACAATCTCGCCAGCTAAAAACCCGTGACATTCTCACGCCTGATGCGATTCATAACGCGATGGTGGTTCACGCCGCCTTTGGTGGCTCGACCAATCTATTGCTGCATATTCCGGCGATAGCCCACGCCGCTGGTTTGCCACGTCCCACGATTGAAGATTGGACCCGGATCAACCGTCAGGTTCCACGCCTGGTCAGTGTTTTGCCCAACGGGCCGGAAAATCACCCGACCGTGCGCGTCTTTTTGGCCGGTGGGGTGCCGGAGGTGATGTTGCATTTGCGCGATCTCAATCTCTTGCGGCTGGATGCCCTGACCGTAACCGGCGAAACTTTGGGTACCGTTTTAAGCTGGTGGGAACAATCGGAGCGTCGTCAAATCCTACAGGAACGGCTGCGAAGTGAGGACCGGGTGGAGCCGGCTGAGGTTATTATGTCGCCCGCCCGATCAAAAGCACGCGGACTGACTAGCACCATTACCTTTCCACGCGGCAATCTGGCCCCGGAGGGCGCGGTTATCAAAAGCACCTCTATCGATGCCAGCCTGGTCGATCAGGCCGGGGTATACCGCAAACTTGGCCGGGCCAGGGTGTTTACCAGCGAACGCAGTGCTATGCGGGCTATAAAAAGTAAAGCTGCCGACCGGATCGAAGCCAGCGATGTGATCGTCCTAATTTGCGGGGGGCCGCTGGGTACCGGGATGGAGGAAATATACCAGGTAACATCCGCCCTCAAGCATACCCAGTGGGGCAAAGACGTGGCGGTTTTAACCGATGCCAGATTTTCTGGGGTGAGTACCGGGGCCTGTATCGGGCACATCGGACCGGAAGCCCTGGCGGGTGGCCCAATTGGAAAAGTGCTGGATGGTGATCTGATCCGCATCGTGATCGACCGGCTCAATCTTACCGGTACAATTGATCTGGTCGGGGTGGGTGAGACCGTTTTTGACGCGGAAGAAGGACGGCGCGTATTGGAAAATCGCCCACCGCGCCCCGACCTGATGCCAAACCCCGCGCTGCCCGCCGATACGCGGTTGTGGGCGGCCTTGCAACAGGTGAGCGGCGGCACCTGGGGCGGCTGTGTTTACGATGTGGAAGCCATTGTAACCGCCTTGCGCCCGGTGCCCGACAATTATTAAGCAGCGGTATAGAGGTTGGCTCCGGCTTGAATTTTGAAACAACGCCGCGAGTCAACCAGAGCCGAGCTTTTTAGTTTTGTAGAAGGTTTTGAACCGCCTGGTCAGCTATGTTGATTATCTGACCCTCGAATTGCTCCCCGGCTTCCCCGGCCAGCGCGGCAATTATCTTTCCCACCGGCTCCGCCGTAGACAGTACGCCCTGAGTATGCCAGCCTATAAAACGCTCCGACATTTCCTGACCGATTTTTTCGACCGGCTGTTTGCGGATGTCGGCTTGCATTTCGGTATCGACGATGCCGGGGTAGAAGCTGATGACGGCGATCTTGGTAGCCTCAAGCTCAACCCCTAACTGCCGACTCAGCATATCCAGAGCGGCTTTGCTGGTCGAGTAGGCACCCGCTCTAGCCATAGGGTTTACTGCCGCCCCGGAGGAAACATTTATAATCCGACCCCAGTTATTGGCGCGCATGGCCGGTAAAGTAGCCCTGATAAGCCAGAAGGGAGCGACCAGGTTAACCTCAATAGCTTTGGTCCATTCGACCGGGTTCATTTCCCAGGTCGGGCCAAAGGGTCCCGCTACGGCAGCATTATTTACCAGAATATCCACCGGTCCTAATTCGGTCGAAATACGATTGACCAGCCCTTCAATCGCGTCCAGATTGGACAAATCAAAACTAATCGCCAGGCACTTTCCGCCTTTGTCCTTAATTTGCTCCGCTACCAGCTCGATCTCGGCCTGGCTGCGAGCGACCAGAGCTACCCGGCAGCCCTGGCGGACCAATTCCAGGGCGGCGGCCTGTCCGATGCCCCGTCCGGCTCCGGTTACTAAAGCCACTTTTTGGCCTGCGTCTGTCATGAGTGATTTCTCCTTTAAAGAGTTTCTGAAAAGTTTTGATAGGCAACTCTATTTGTTATAGCCTTACTCCCTAATTATATCAGTTTGGAGCCTACAAATCCTTTTAGCAAAGAAGAAAACTTTCGCTTCAACCTCACTTTGTTAGGTTGAAGCGAAAGTAGAAGGTGAACTACGGGTAGCCAGTGGGAAACCGGATTATGTTAAACCTTTATATCGACAACCTGGTTTAAGACTTTTCTGATCACCAGTAACAAACTATTGGGCGTGAAAGGCTTCTGAACATAGCTATCGCACAGCGTAAGTATGCCTTGTTGTACCACCACCCGATCAGTATAACCCGACATCCCCACCAATTTGGTTTGCCGGTTTTGTTTTCGCAGTTCTTCGAGCAATTCTACCCCGCCCATCCGGGGCATTATCAGGTCGGTCAGGATCAAATCTATCGGTTCTGAGTAACTTTCCAAAATCGCCAGGGCCTCAAAACCCTGCTTTGCTATTAATACTTTATAACCATAGGTTTCAAACACCTGTTGCAGCAAAGTCCGCACCGGTTCTTCATCTTCTACCACCAGGATTGTCTCGCTGCCACCGAGGGAGGTAGCGGTTAGAGAACTTTCACCTTCCTGGGAAATTTCGGTTGACTGGGTTAATCCCTCTCTGAGGCGCGGCAGGAAAACCTTGAAAGTAGTGCCTACATCGGGCGTGCTGTAAACCCAGATGTAACCGCCACTTTGTTGAACGATGCCACAAATCGTAGCTAAACCAAGCCCGGTACCCCGGCCCGGCTCTTTGGTAGTAAAGAAAGGCTCAAAAATTCGGTCTTGAATTGCACTGTCTATTCCGGTGCCATTATCACTTACCGCCAGCATCACATATTCGCCGGTTTTGATGTCGAGATTGTGTTGTTTCAAAACATACTCCCGGTCTAAGAAAATATTGGCGGTTTCGAGAATAAGTAAACCCCCCTTGGGCATTGCATCCCGCGCGTTAACTGCCAGGTTCATCACTACTTGCTCGAATTGACCGGGGTCGATCTTGACCTCGCCTAAAGCCGGGTCGAGGACCGTTTGAAGCTCAATATCCTCTCCAATCAACCGGCGCAGCAATTTATCCATGTGACCCATAATTTGATTCAAATTTATGATGCGTGGCTGTAAGACTTGCTGACGGCTAAAAGCCAGTAATTGTTGGGTAAGACTGGCGGCGCGCAAGCCCGCTTCTTTGATCTGGCCGACTTCCTCTTGAATAGTCTCAAGATCAGGTGCGGGATGACTTATTAGCAACTCGCTATAGCTTAGAATGACAGTCAACAAATTATTAAAATCGTGAGCTACTCCCCCGGTCAACCGGCCAATAGTCTCGCTTCGCTGGGCTTGCAAAAGCTGCTCCTGACTTTGCAGGAGAGCTTCTTCGGTTTGCTTGCGAACCGTAATATCGCGGATTGCGCTGACTTTTACTTCCCGGTCCTGATAATCAAAATTCCTGGTTTGACTCTCGATTGGAAAATAGGTACCGTCGCGTCGAAGGGCCAGGGACTCACTATAACGGCTTACTTTTTTGTCCGGCGTAGTTTCATGGTCGACCCCAGTTTCTAGCTGGATAAATTCGTTAAATGCCTTGCCTACCAGATCACAAATAGAGTACCCTAACATATCAGCCAGGACCTGGTTTGCTACCACAATTATGCCCTGTTCGTGCAGCATAATTCCTTCAAAAGAAGCCTGACTAAGCGCGCGATAACGTTCTTCACTTTCGATCAACTGGACCTGGGCCTTTTCTAACTCCCCGGTTTTATGGCTCAAATCCGCCAGACTCAAACTTAACTGGCTGGCCTGCGAAATCGTGATTTCATTTGCCTGCACCAGCTTTTTCACCAGATAACTCACCAGCCAGATGGTGAGAAGTTGCACCACGATCAGAAGCAGCAAATCGTCAAAACCCACTCTGGAAGCGGTCGGACGGCCATTTTTTGCAATGAAGATGCCATTTGTCATCCACAAAACAATAGTTGCCAGATTACCCCACAACACGACCCCATAAGCGACCCGCATTCCCAGCGTTAGCATCGCCAGTATCGCCCCCAGCGTAAACACACTTAAGGTTTCTGGAAAGCTAGCGTCCGCCCCCAATATGAAAAGGGTAGTATTCCCTATCAAGAGCGTAATTATCAGTAGCCAGGAGGCCACCAGCAGTTCAGCTTTCCGAGCGTACAACCAGGCTCCAAAACATATTCCACAAATTACCGCTAAAATTAGTAAAATCAACCAGTTTACTGACTTATCCTTCTGAAAACTTAAAAAACTGGAAAACTCGCCCAGACTTGCCAGACCCAATAAAAGCAGGGTAGCGCGCGTCAGAAAGGGCTTATCGGCGTTCATCTGGCTGGGTTTTGCCCAGCTCTGCGAAATGGTCATAAAATCGACCGGTTCATCGCTGGTAGAAATACCCGACTCAGTTTGACTACCTTTTTTGCCAACCTTATACATACAAATACATACTTCTTTCCGTACTTCTTTCCGTACTTCTACTTCTTTCTGGACCATAACTTTGAGTGGTTTATCCCACTTACTGCAAGGCCAGGTGTAAATCGCGGGCCAGTTCTTCTAAAATCGAAGTACTGCTGGTCACTTGACTACTGCCGGTCGCTGTTTGAGTAGCAATTGTGCCGATAATTTGCAACTTCTCTACGCCTTGAATTGAGGCGGTATATTGCTGCTTAGTCGCCACACTGATCTCGCTGGCCTGGGTGTTCATCAGGCTGGCCGCTCTCTCAATGCGCTCCATTTCGGCATTGCTATGCTCAATAATGCTGATCAACTGGCGCATTAAAGCACTACTATCCTGGGCGATTGTCAGGGCAGCCTGGGTTTCCATATAACCGCTTTCGGCCTCCTCGGTGGCCTGAATAATCCGGCTCTCTACCACTCCCAGAATCTGGCTGACTTCCAGGCTTGCTTCTATGGACCGCCTGGCCTGGGCTTTGACCGCCTGGGCCACCACCCCAAACCGTTTGCCGTGTTCGCCCGCCGCCGCTGCTTCGAGGGCGGCATTTAAGGCCAGCAAATGGGTCTGATTGCCCAGGTCTCGAATTAGAGTGACTACTTTTCTTATTTCGGTTTGGCTCTGGGCTAATTGGGCAAGGGTAGTACCTAAGGCCCGGTAAAGCTCATTTACTTGCTGGTTCTGCTGGGTGGTTTGCTTGACCGCCCGCGCACTGCTTTCACTCATTTGCTTGACCGCCAGATTGGCGGCACTGGCCTGGCCGGTAGAACTCGAAATTATTTCGGTCGCTTCTTTTAGCTGGTTAGCTTCTCCGGCAATAACCTGCGAGGTCTGGGTTAACTCCTCGATAAAAGTGATGACTTCGGCCAGAGCTTTCATCTGGCTGTTACTGCCATTGGATTGTTGATTGGCGGTGGCGTGCAGTTCGGCACTTAGTGAAAGGACCCGCTGACTGGTTTCCTCGCCTAGCTGGCGTTTTCTTTCGGTCTCGGCTAAATTATCCAACAACTGCGTGGCTTGCGCCTCGGTAATCCGGTTCGCCTCGGTCAATCGCTTTACCAGATAATTAACTAACCAGATGGTGAGGAGTTGAATGGTAATAAGGAGTGATAGATCGTCAAATCCCAGCCTGGCGGCGGCGGAAGCGGCATTCTTTGAAATATAAATCCCGTCGGTTAGCAGGAGGCCGGTCGTGGCAAGATTGCCCCACAACACGACTGCAAAGGCTACCCGCCCGCCTAGCGTTAGCATCGCCAGTATGGCCCCCAGCATAAAAACGCTCAAGGTTTCGGGAAAGCTGGCATCACTGCCGATAAGAAAAAGGGTGGTGTTACCAACGATCATGGTAACAACCAGAAGCCAGGCGGCCACTAAAAGTTTATCTCTCCGGGCGCACTGCCAGGCTACCACCACCACCCCGCTGATACCCAGCAGAAGTAGCAAAATCAACCAATCTCTTAGTTTTTCGGCCTGAAAACTCAGTACACTGGTCAGCACCGCCAGACCAAGCAAGCCAAGCAAGAATAGGCAAGCTCGACTTAAAAACCGCCCTGAGGTTTGAAAGCCTTTTATGTTTACGCGCTGTGTGCTAATAAAAGGCTGTGGTGCGGGGTGGGTGATACCTCTAATCATTAAATAATCTCCTACAATGGATTTCTGGTAAGCCAAAAAGGTCCGTCTTTAAGTCTTGGAGCCGGTATTATTCACCGAAAGCAAGGTTATCCCCAGCGATTGGATTTTGATAAAGAGGCCAAAAAGAGCTGACTGGTCCTGGATCAGGCCGCTTAATAATATCTCACCGTTTTCTTCATAGCTGATCGCTAAACCGTCGAACCATTCCGACCAATCCGAACTCAGATAACCTTTTAATCGAATCTGGTAATAACGGGCCTCAGACTTATCGCTTATAATACTGTCACCTGAATTATTGTTATCTTCGATCAATCAATTCCTCTCTTACTGATTGAATTAAATCAATTCCCTACTAAAAATTCACTGCGTGTTAATCTATAAAAATTTTAACAAGCTTTGCTGAAGTTGTCAGTGGACTCTAGTACCATTGATTGAGTTTATTGATTGAGGTTATAAGGGCAGGCGATTATACTTTAGTAGAATAAGAATTAGGAGCAGGGGAAAGAGGAAATAAATAAAAGGTTAAATCAGGCCCAGTTCCATTGACCGCAGCAAGACCTGGGTCCGGCGGGTTACGCCTAATTTACCAAAAATATTGGTAATGTGTTTCTTTACGGTACTTATGGTTACTACCAGATGGTCGGCAATTTCCTGATTAGATGCTCCGTTGACCAGCAAACGCAAAACTTCCAATTCGCGCTCACTTAAAGGTTCTGGCAGGCTGTTATTGCCGGTACTGTTTGCCGTCAGTGGCGAAACCTGATTATTAAGGCTGCTTGTCTCCGCAACCGGTTCAACTCCAAACGCTTTCAAAATTTTCTCGGCATAAAAGGCCAGGCCAGGATTGCTCTCCCCCAGCGAAGGCAAAAGTTGAAGGAACAGGCCCTGGAGAGCCGCGCCCTCTTCCAGAAAAACCAGTATATACCCTCCCGGTTCGGCTATTTCGAGGGCCTCTCGCAAGCAAAGGAGGGCTGTTTTGTGTGGAGTACTTCGGGCGGGATTGGCCTTATAAGCCGCCTGATAAGCCAGACTCATTATCACCATGATTTTGATTAAATGGTGAAGGCGGCCCTGAGTTTGAGCCAGTTCTTTTAGTGCTTCTAAAAGCCGGAGAGCTTCTTCAAATTGGTCCTGGTAAAGTAGTACACGAGCCACTGTGAGGTATTGAGGTTCGCGCTGGTATTCTAAATGGGTTTTCAGCGATTGAAAACCTGCCGGAAATGTGATGGCAGCCCACTTTTCCAGTTCAACCCTTCTTGTGTCGCTGTTACGCCTGAACCGAGCTTTAAAACAGTCTATCTGAGCCTCGAAACTATCCCGCCAGTATATTTCGATTTGCTCAGTGGTGGCATTGTTCCAATCTATGACCGGTAGGGCATCGCCATCCGGCCACCAGAGGCCACTGTACATATAGTAACCGGGCGGAACGTTAGACTGGCGGGATTGGTTCAGCAGTTCTTCAACTTTACCCAGATAAAATTGAGCCTGATCGAGTTCGTTCCATTCCAGGTAAATACTACCCAGTCTCAGGTAGGATAAGATCGAGGGGATCGAATAAGCGGTTGCGATTTTAATAACTTCCTGCTGAGTTTCAACCGCCAGGGCTAATCGGCCTTGCAAAAGATACAGTTCGCCAAGTATAAAGCCGGGGAAAAGTCGGCCAAGCAAGCTCTCTTCCTGGTTCAAAGCGGCCAACAGCAAATCAGCAAAAGGTAAGGCCTGGTTCACCTCACCTTGATTTAAATAAACCTGGGCCGGGGCGGAACCGGCGACCGCTCTGGCACTCACCTGATCCGGCGGTAAAAGAGCCAGCGTCTGGGCCGTAAAGTCCATTGTTTCGGCTAGATTGTTCCGGGCGCGGGCCAGGTGCATTTTTGTATGAAGAAAATCCTGCAATTTGTCCAGGGTTTGAGTAGCTTTTAGTTCTTGTTCGGCTACTCTCAATAGTTCTTCCAGCCCGTTCAGACGCCCTTTTAAGAATAAGGCATTACTTATATACAGACACAGGTAAGGATGGGCATACAACACGGACTGGGGGATTTTAGCCAGCCAGCCCTCCAAAACCATCAGTTCACCCTGTTCGATCATGGACCAGATAATATTTTCAATCAGACTGGCAGAACGGTGAAAATCAGGCGCGGCCAGGGCGTGTTCAATCGCCTCGTAAAGCAAATTGTTTTGCTCAAACCAGTAACTCGCTTTAAGATGCAGGTCAGTTAGCTGGCCGGGGAATTCCCGCTTCAAGCGGTGCTGTAAGAATTCGGCGAAAAGATGGTGATAACGATACCATTCTCCCTGATCGTCCAGTGGAACCAGAAATAAATTGGCTTTCTCTAGCTGGGCCAGATTTTCCTCGCTCCATTCCAAACCGCTAATCGCACTTGCCAGGCTGGCATTAAACCGCTTAAACAAGGCGGTTTGGAGTAGAAAATTGCGGATTAACTCGGACTGGTGAGCTAATACTTCCTCCGCCAGATAATCCAGTACGAAACGGTTGTTGCCCGAAAAAGTTTTAAGAGCTGCCGCCCGGTCGTCGCGGCCTTTTAGCCAGAGTAAGGCCAGTTGCAAGCCGACCGCCCAACCCTCGGTGCGGTAGGTAAGTTGGGCAATATCTTCGGAGGCAAGAGCCTCTTTGAGGGTTTCATCCTGTCTGACAAAGGCTGCCGTCTCGTTCACCTGGAAACGTAATTCGACCGCCCGGATTTCTAGCAGCTGGTTGCGGGCACGTAAGCGGGATAACGGCAGTAAGGGGTCAACCCGGCTGGTAATAATCAGGTGTAGTTGGGGCGGCTGGTGGTCGAGCAAAAAAGTGAGTGCGGTATGGATAACTTCATTGTGGATCAGGTGATAATCATCCAGCACTAAAAACAGGTGGTCCGCCTTTTGATCGGCAAAAAAACTGGTCAAGCGATTTATAAGACTGGTTAAAATGGTTTCTACCGCGATCGGTTGAGCCGAATTCAATAGGGTCTGGATAATTGTATCATCGGCCAGTTGGGAAAAGTTATTAAAGGCGGCCACTAAATATCGGAGAAAGCGGATAGGTTCATTATCGGCCTCATCCAGCGAAAGCCAGGCGAGTGGCTTTTGGGGATGGGTCTGGTGCCATTCGGCTACCAGGGTCGTTTTGCCAAAGCCGGGGGGGGCACAAATCAGGGTTAGTTTCCGCTCGGCTCCTTTTTGCAGTAACTGAACCAGACGGGCGCGGCTTACAAGTTCAGACCGGGTGGGAGGGATAAATAATTTAGTGGTAAGGAGTGGACTAGAGACTGCCATAGTATAACCAACTAGTTCTCTTTTAATGAAGCTAAAATAGTGAAGCTAAAATAATGAAGCTAAAATAATGAAGCTAAAGCCAACTGAGCCAACAGCCCACCTATTATCTTGGTTCGCTAACTTACTTGATTAAGAAATTTTTTTAACTAAACTCATTTTACATTAGTAAATCAGTGAAAACAAGAGCCGTATGTTTATGCAGGGTCTATATGCTCGTAGGACATTCGCTAGATGCCATAAACCAAACTGAAGCGAAAGTCCTATAATTATAATCGAAAGTTATTGCTACAAAAGTCTCTCGGCGACCACCATTTTTGCCAATGTAGCCTAGATTACTTACGTGGCCCCCTCCCTAACCTACAATTAACCACAGGTACCTCAAATCGAGTCCGGCTTTGGCCTGACTGTTAATCCTGAACTCAAGAAAACTGGTAGGAACAACAATGCAAAAAATAAAACTTATCGGGTTGCGTATCGCTATCGGTAGCCTGGCTTTGTGGCTAACCTTTATCTCGCTGGCCGATACCGCCCTGGCGCAGACCCCGCCGCGCCCGACTCCACCCCCCCCCTCCGGCTCCAATCCGAGCGTGGTTGCCCCGACCGATGTGCCGGTAGAATGGTCATTGTTCTGGGTCTTTATGTTCTTCTTCACGCTGGCGATGGGTCTATTGTTTGCAAACTGGCTCGTCCGGCGTGGCACCTTCGACGAACCGGATCGACAGCTATAAGGGATTGCCGGTGGCCTAACCCTGGCTACTATAAACAGCCTGTTAAGTTAAGAGGAAAAAAATGGATATTCTCGCAGTCATCGCCGTGATCGGGGCCTGGGTCGGCGGCCTGGGTATAATATTTTCTGCTACCTGTTTTTGCTATGGCATTTTGCGTCCCAAGCTGCTGCGCTGGGGTCTCAACTACCTGCTTGTCACCGATATTGGTCTGATTGTTATGCTGGTCGCCGTGATTTTCCGGATCAACGATAACACTACCCTTCAGGTATTTAGTGCCGTTGGGGTAGTTGTATTGCTTGGTCTGACGGTGGCCGGATTTATAGCCGTGCGGGCGGTCTCCAACACCTTCCCCGGCCCGACCAAAGTAATCGAAACCGCTCGTCGCCGGATCGAGTTCTAATATTGCAAACCGAGGGCAAAAATAGTACTACCATCACTGGCGCGGCCTTCCACCCCCTGTGGGCCAGCAGCTTTCGCCGTACCCAGCTAGTTTTTGCCCTCTGGGGTGTAATAATGCTGGTCGGGGGTTTGCTACACCAAAACTACTCCCGCAGTTGGGGTATTCCGATCACTTTGTTGGGCTGGCTGGGCCTGACGATCCTCGGTGTGGTAGGCAGTTATCTGCTGACCCCGGCCTTTCTCAACTCCGGTATGCTCACGGTCTGGCTGGCTTTGCTGGTAGTGGGCTTCCTGCTGACGGCCCTGTTTGCCCTAAGCCTTAATCTGACCGGCCCGCCGGTGGCGATCATCTGGAACCTTATCTTTCTAATCGGTTATACCATCATCGGCTATTTTATGGATCGGCGTTTATGGCTATTGGCTGGTTGGACCCTGCTCGTCACCCTTGCTCTAATATTTTTTGGTCTGACTTCTACTACCCCGGCCCCCGCTACAACCGCCTCGACACCCGCCGCGTCTTCACCCTATGGCGATTATGACGAGTATTCGGCACCTCCGGCTACTCCAGTCACCACTCCGGCTACCGCCACGCCTTTTCAATTTAGAAGTAACCAGGCACTTATTTTGGCCTTCACCAGCGCGATACCTCTTTTGCTGGTTGCCCTTCCTTTCTGGAAAGAGCGCAATATCTGGCCGGACAGACCCTGAACCCATCTGCTCTTTATCACTTCGGCCTAGCCAATATTAATCTATTCCTTCGTTGACGTTCCGCCTCGTGCGTGTTAAGATCACTTTATGGAACTGAAAGACAAAACTAAAACTGCTTTACCGGCCCAACCGGTGGAACCGGCTCCCCCGGACCAACCACTCGCCGACCCGGTCACAACCGAATTAGCCGAACGCCCACTACCGGACAATTTGCGTTACCTCATGCTGGGGCTGTTGGTAGCCGGGGTGGTTGGTGTGGTCAGCTTTGGCTACATTCGCCAGACTTCCGTTAAGCCCGCCGCTACCACCGCCAATGCCACAAGTTGCAAAGATGTCCTCACCGAAAACCGGCTGCGCGAGACGCTCAAGCAAAGTCCGAACGATTATCCCACTCTAATGGATTGGGGCGATTACAATTTCGACTGCGAAAAGAATTATCAGGTTGCGGTGGCCGCCTTTAATCAGGCTCTTACTATGTCCGAGCAACCTAATACCACCATCAACGCCATGCAACGCACTGAAACCCGTTTCCGACTGGGGCTTTCCCACCTCTACAATTCTAATCCCCAGGCCGCGCAACAACAGTTTGCCCAGATCGTCAAAGAAGACCCTCAAAACACCTCGGCCTTGCTGGCCCTGGGGGTATCTTACGAAAAACAAGACCCGGCCAAAGCCCTCAGTTACTTCAATCAGGTAATCCAGCTCGACCCTAACGGCCAGATCGGCAAGCAGGCCCAGGGCCTGATCGCCGAGTTGAACAAGCCTCAACCGACCAAATAATTTATTGGACCGGGGCGTAGATACCGCTCCCGTCCGTCCAGTCAGATCGCCGGAAGAAAAGCCAAAAATTGGAGCAAAACAGTCAGACCGCCGGGCCATTTATAGTCGAAAGTCGCTTACGTCCTCGCTATGCTGAAACCGACGCGCAGGGGGTAGTTCATCATTCCAACTACCTGGTCTGGTTTGAAGTAGCCCGGACCGATTATTGTGACGCTCTCGGCTTTCCCTATACCGAAATCGAACGCCAGGGATACGGATTTGTCGTCACCGATCTCAGCATTAAATATCTCAGCCCGGCCCGTTTCGACGACCGGTTGATCGTGCGTTCCTGGGTGGAAAAAATAGGCCGGGCCAGCTGCATCTTCGGCTACCAGATTTATAACGAAACTACCGCCAAAATTTGTGTCGAAGGCATGACTAAACACGCCGCCGTTAGCACCGCCGGTAAACTGATTGCCTTTGGCCCCGAACTTTACCAGGCCCTCGGTGCCAGGGTCGGTCGCGGTCCCAGCCGTTACGGACTGCTAAAAAGCTGATACCCTCGCCGCTCCGGCCTGCCTTCTATTTACAAGCTATTTACGAATCATACTAACTTAGAATATAATACCCCTATCGTTGGCACAGCCTGAACTTACAAACATAAGGGGAAAAAAATGATCGACCGTATAGCTGCCCTGCGAGCTGAACTAAAAAAAGAAACTGGCCGCTACGATGGCCTGTTTATCACCAAACCCGAAAACCGGGCCTATCTTAGCGGCTTTACCGGTAGTTTTGGCTACTTACTCGTCACCGACCGCGAAGCCCTTCTGTTTACCGACGGTCGCTACGTCGAACAGGCCGCCCAGCAAGCCCCGGCCTGGCAAGTCATCCGGCTTCAGCGTCCTTTCGAGGATAGCGTAATCCCGCAGATCAAACGCCTCGGCCTGAGTAAACTTGGCTTCGAGTCCGAACACCTTAGCTTTCAGGATTATCGCTTCTGGGCCGACAAAATCAAAGAAACCGACTGGGTTCCCACCAGCGGCCTGGTCGGCCGGTTGCGCCAGCGCAAAGATAGCCACGAAATTGAGGCGATAAAAGGCGCGGTCGAAATTGCCAGTAAAGCCTTTGAAGAACTGCTCGGCCAGCTAAAACCGGGCCTGACCGAACGCCAGGCCGCCGCCCAGCTCGAATTTCATATGCGCCAGTTGGGGGCGGACGCAATTGCCTTTGATACCATCGTTGCCAGTGGCGCACGGGGAGCCTTGCCACACGGTCGGGCCAGCGATAAAATCATCCAGTCCGGCGACCTGGTAACGTTCGACTTTGGTGCTCGTCTCGACGGCTATAATTCCGATATTACCCGGACCGTCTTTATCGGCGGTCAACCCAGCCCGCGCCAGCAGCAAATCTACGACCTGGTACGCGAATCCCAACTGGCCGGGATCGCCGCTGTCCGGCCTGGCGTCAAAGCCAGCGAGGTCGATGCCGCTTCCCGCGCCGTCTTCCACAAAGCGGGTGAACGCGAATATTACCTTCACAGCAACGGACATAATCTCGGTCGCGAGGTCCATGAAGCCCCCTTCATCACCCCCACCGACGACAGCTTGCTCGAACCGGGAATGGTGCTGACGGTTGAGCCGGGTCTGTACGTCAGCGAATGGGGTGGCGTTCGGATCGAGGACGATCTGCTGGTAACTGAAAACGGAGCCGAGGTATTGCCCACCCTTTCTAAAGAACTGATTTTGCTCTAGCGGCGGCTTAGAAAAGCCAAAGCCTAAACCGGGGAGCTATTTCCGGTTTAGGCTACTTTGAACACTTTTATAAAATAAACGTAACTACTCAGGCCGTAAACGGAACTAAAGCGGGGGTAGTGGGGGCCGGGTACCCTAGGGGTGCCCTGCGGGGGGTCTAACAGGGGTCTCCCCTGTGAATACTCTTTTCTTTTCTTCTCCTCTCTGGGGAGGGGTCAGGGGTAGGATCTGAGTAGTTACAAATAAACTCTGGTAGGAACACCGCATCGTGGATTTTGATAAAGAATTAGCCGAGTTAAACGCCGAAATCGCCAGCAATCCCCTCGATTTTGAACCGCTGATCGAACGAGGTAATTTGCAGGCCGATGCCGGACACTTTGCCGAAGCCGTCGCCGACTATTCCGCCGCCATTACCCTGGCCCCCGACTGTGCGCTGGCCTGGGACAACCGGGGGGTCGCCCGGCTTTATCTGCTCGACTACTACCCGGCCCTGGCCGATTTTACCCAGGCCCTCAGCCTCGATCCGGTCTATAGCTTTGCTTACGCCAACCGGGCCTACGTTTATTGTCTTTTAAGGCGGCCTGAATGGGCTTTACAAGATGCCCGGCAAGCTCTCGAACTTCAGCCGGACATGGCCCCGGCCCTCGACGTTATGGGACAGGCCCTGGCCCAGCTAAACCGCCTCGAAGATAGTTTGCTTTACCTCAACAGAGCCATCCAGAGTGACAGTTCTTGCGTTCAGGCCCCGTTCCATCGCGCTCAGGTTCATCACCGGCTGGGTCATTTTCAACAGGCTCGCTCCGACCTTATGCTTTATTTGTCCCTCTACGACGACCAACAAAACGCCGCCGTTCGTCGTCATGAAGCGCAGGAATTGTTAAAAACACTCGACGCACCAGACTCCTAACGTTCGATTTATCCAAAATAGGAGTAATAGGCTATCGGTCTATCTTTTTTGTATGGTTCGCTCAATATATAACATAATAGATTTGTAACTACACAGCCCCTTGACGAAGCTGCTAAATTAAACATATGAGTTTAGAAAGAGAACAACAACTCGAAGCCGAAAATGCTGATCTCAAGAGCCAACTCACTAAAGCCCTGGAGCGAGTGGCCTAGCTTGAGGCTTAATTAAATTTGAATAGTCACAATTCTTCTAAACCACCTTCCTCAGATGCTTTCGTGCGACCACCTAAAAAACGTAGTCTGCGTAAAGCCAGTGGTAAAAAGCCTGGTGCCCAGCCCGGTCACGAAGGTCATACTCTGAGTTGGAATGAAACTCCCGACCAAATTGTAGACCATCTAAGCGAGCAGTGTAGCCAGTGTCACACGGAGTTGGCTGAGGTAAAAGTCACTAATTGGCAAGCCATCAAGTCCTGGATTTACCGCTTGACCTCAAACTTGTCACCACTCACTACCGCTCTGGTCTTAAAGAGTGTCCGCATTGCCATAAGCTCAACCAGGCTCCTTTTCCCCAACAAGCGACCTATTAG
Source organism: Chloroflexia bacterium (assembly GCA_038322625.1). Lineage (GTDB taxonomy): Bacteria > Chloroflexota > Chloroflexia > Chloroheliales > Chloroheliaceae > 54-19. Next base: position 134 of record JBBQGA010000043.1, on the reverse strand, counting down.
GGCCTTGTGCTAGATGAATATTAGCAAAATAAAGGTTGCTCATAAGCTTTAATGACTAGACTTTAGGAAAAGCCAGATGCTTGATTTGTAAAAATTCAACCTTTCCTATTAACCGATTGAGATAAATCGAAAGG
>JBBQGA010000042.1:0-45658 GCA_038322625.1 Chloroflexia bacterium | reverse complement strand
CACGATCCCGGAAGGCATGGAAATGGTAATGCCGGGCGACAACGTGCAGATGGGCATTGAGCTAATCACGCCGGTAGCCATCGAAGTGGGCTTGCGGTTTGCCATCCGTGAAGGTGGCCGGACGGTGGGAGCCGGAGCGGTCACCTCCATCGTTGCTTAACACCAAACTTCTTTTCTAACTACCGTTTTGTAGTATTTAGTATAGTTGGGGTAAGAGAAAAAGCCAGGTTTAACCGCCTGGCTTTTTTGTGTCTGTTATATATTTTCATTATTAAAAGGACTTTTGCTTAAGGCGAAAGTAACCTTAAAGCGGGGTTAGTAGGGGTGCAACCCATGCGGGGGGTATACAGGGGTCTCCCTGGAAAACCCTTTTTGACTTTCGCTTCCACCTCACAAGGTGAGATGGAAGCGAAAGTTCTAATTAAATCTATCGGAGAAAATTATTAAAAATTCACCATAGAAGGGGTTGCATGAAACCAGATTTCGTGTAAAATGAAAATGATGAAACTTTGTACAAAGCATCCACGATTTCCCACTCAGGGCGTTTCAGGTATAATATTGCGCTATACTGTTATGACCGGCAGTATAGGAATTTTCAAATCCTGACCCCTGATCGTCTGTGTAAGCAATGTGGCTGGCAAAAGGGACGATAGAAAGAAGCATAGTGGCTATTTTAAGGAGGACATGGTAATGCAAACGCTTGATAAGCGCGAATTAGGCTCCAACCCGGAACCGGAAAATATAGTAGATTTAAGCCTGGCGGCGCATAATCTTTCGGTGCCTTTGTTGTATGAGGCAGCATTAGAAAACCGCGAAGGTCTGGTGGCTGTCGGCGGTCCGCTGGTGGTTGAAACCGGCAAATATACCGGTCGCTCGCCCAAAGATAAATTTATTGTAAAAGAACCGGGCAGCCAGGATCACGTCGATTGGACCGCCAACCAGCCTTTTGAGCCGGAAAAGTTTGCCGCGCTGGAAGCCAAAGTTCAGACCTATTTTAAGAGCCGCAAACCGTATGTCCAGGACCTGTTTATAGCCGCCCATCCCACTTACCGACTGCCAATCCGGGTAATCAGCGAATACGCCTGGCAAAATATTTTCGCCAATAACCTGTTTATTCGCCCGACCGCCGAGGAACGCCAGGACTTTAAACCAGCTTTCACGATCTGTGATGCTGCCAACTTCCAGGCTGACCCGTCCAAAGACGGCACGCGCAGCGAAACTTTCATTCTGCTTAACTTCGACCGCAAGCTGGTCTTGATCGGTGGTACGCGCTACGCCGGTGAAATCAAGAAAAGCGTTTTTACCCTGTTAAATTACTTGCTCCCGCTCAAAGGCGTGATGTCCATGCATTGCTCCTGCAATTACGGCGCGGAAGGCGATGTAGCGGTCTTCTTTGGACTTTCCGGGACCGGCAAAACTACTCTTTCGGCGGACCCGGAGCGCACTTTGATCGGCGACGACGAACACGGTTGGGGCGATGACGGGGTATTCAACTTCGAGGGTGGTTGTTACGCCAAAGTAATCAAGCTTAACGAAAAAGCCGAGCCGGAGATTTTTAGCACGACGCGCCGCTTTGGTACGATTTTGGAGAACGTGGTAATCGACAAGCAGAGCCGACAGCTTGACCTGGATAGCGAAGCCCTCACCGAGAACACCCGCGCGGCTTACCCGCTCGAATTTATCCCGAACATGGACCTGGGCGGGCGCACCGGCCATCCCAAGAACCTGATTTTCCTGACTGCTGACGCTTTCGGTGTACTGCCCCCGATTTCCAAACTGACCCAGGACCAGGCCATGTATCACTTCCTGTCCGGCTTTACGGCTAAACTGGCCGGTACCGAGCGCGGCGTGACCGAACCGCAAGCCACTTTTAGCACCTGTTTCGGTGCGCCCTTTATGGTCCATCATCCGTCAGTTTACGCTGAACTTTTGGGTAAAAAGATTCAGGAGCATGGCGTGAAGTGCTGGCTGGTCAATACCGGTTGGACCGGCGGTGCTTACGGTGTTGGCGAACGGATGAGCATCAAGCACACCCGCGCGATGATCAGTGCCGCCCTCAAAGGTGAACTGGACAATGTACCGACCGTGACCGACCCCTTCTTCAGTCTGGAAGTGCCGCAGGAATGTCTAGGTGTCCCGGCTGAAATCCTCAACCCGCGCAACACCTGGCCCAACGGCGAACAATACGACGCTAAAGCTACCCAGGTCGCCAAAATGTTCGCTGACAATTTCGAGAAGTACGCCAAATATGTCAGTGAGGCGGTGCGTCAGGCTGGTCCGAAGGCTGCCAAATAGCTTTACTTACAGAAGGCTAATTTAAAGATTTGGCCTGGCAAAATTGAAAAGAAGCCTGTTACTAATCCGGTAACAGGCTTTTTTCGTTTATCTTATGGTATTATTCGCTTTACTACCCTATCATAAAACATCACGTTAGCATTACAGTTGGAGTTTCTAGTTATATGAATATGCAAAAGTTGCGGAACGGTCTTTTCTATCTATCGCTGGTAATTTTCTCGCTGGTGAAATTTTTGGCCTGGGCGATGGCTTTTTCGGCTATCGTGGTGAGCGAGACCCGCACTTCAAAAGAGAGCCAGTTAGCCGTTTTGCTCCTGGCCTCGCTGGCTACGGGCTGGCTGGTAGCCTGTGCCCGGCGGCGGTTCTGGCCGGTGGCGATCAGTAGCGGGCTGGCGGCTAGCCTGGCCTATTTTCTGGCTGGGAGTCCGGTGCTGGTGGTGGTGCTGACCGGCTTAAACCTGGCAGTCTGGGGATATTTATTTATCGAATTGCGAAAATTCAGCCGCCGCTATACCCGGCCCAGTGTAAATTCGCTCGAAGAATGGTCGGCCCGCTACGAAACGTCGTTGAGCGAACCGCGTTCGGCCCGTTACTTGCTCGATACTCCCGGCGGAAGTTCACTTTCCTGAAGCCAACCGGCGGCTCAGAGGTAGCACGGCCCGACCGAAATTAGACCGGACTTGGCGCAGCTAAATATTTTTCGACCACAAACATTTCGGAAAGATCGTTTAGCTGATTAACCACTTCGCCGAGTTCTTCCGCGCTGATCAGGTATTGGCGGCTGGTCTGGCTGATCTGGCTAAAAAGGTTGCTCAGTTGCTGTAAGGTAATCGCTACCTGACTGCTGACCACCCGTTGTTGCTCGGTTGCCAGAGAAATCGACACGGCCAGTTCGGTAGTTTGTTTGGCCTGATCGATAATCTCGCGGTTGACGGCAAAGCCTTCCTGGACCGTCTTTTCGGCCACACTGACTATCTTCAAACCTTCTTCCGTGACCATTACGCTGCCGACTGCGCCGCGCTGAATTTGTTGGATCAATTGCTGAATTTCGATACCTTCCAGCCGGGAGCGATGTACCAGTTTACGAATGTGCCCGGCTACCACTGCAAACCGTTCACCCTCGGTACCGGCCCCGACACTTTCAATCGAGGCGTTCAACGCCAGCAAGTGCATTTCGCTTGAAAGGGTATCCATCAAGACCGTGATTTCCTGAATGTGCTGGGTCAGGGCGTTGAGGGCCAGGATCGACTCCACGATTTCATTGACTTTTGTGCGAATTTCCTGCATCGTGTCGCCCGCACTCTGCATAGTGTTGTAGCCCATCGTGGCAATGTTCAGGCTCTGGCGGGCCGTTTCCACCACTAGGCTGGCCGACCCGGCAATTTGTCGGCTGGTATCGGAAAGCTCGACCAGCGTACTCGATACCTGCGAGATCGCCACCGCTTGCTCGGAGACACTATTGGCCTGCCCCTGGCTTAATTGCCGCACCTGCTGGCTGGCATATTTTACCGCTTTGGCCTGCTGCTGAATCGAACTGATGATGCGTTGCAGGTCGCCGATAGTTCGGTTGAAGATAGCACTTAACTCAACAACTTCTAATGCGCCTCGCAATTCCAGCGGTTCGCTGAGATCGCCATCGGCAATCCGGTGTAAACGCTCGTCCAGGTCGAGCAGCGGTTGCGTAGCGGTCCGGGCGATAATATTCGCCAGCCAGCCGGCCAGCAAAAACAGAAAAATAGCTATTAACAGGTATATCTGCTGGGAACCATTAATCAGGTCGCTATAATTGTGACCTGAAACCTGGCTGGCATTCAACCGCTCCAGGCGCAGTAGCTCGATCTGGCTCGATAGGGGTTCCAACCGGTTTTTGATCATCAGCAGTATTCGCCGTTGTTCAGCCGGGGTTTTAGTCAGATTAATGCTTTCGTTGATCAGGTTGGAAATTTCATTATAACGATTTAGCTGATTTCTAAAAGCGGTAGTCGCTTCGTTATTATTGGGGAAATATTTGCTGATGTCATTGAGAAGCTGGGCCGTTGGGCCGCGACTGGTCTGAAAAAACGGTAGCCCATCGGGCAACTGGTTATTGATTATCAGGTCAAGCGTATTATTTTCTTGAAGAAGGGCGGTTTTCCAGTCATTGAGGCTGTCGGCCTGGTGTTGCTGTGAAATCTGCTTTTGATTTGTAACATCGGCCTGACCCAACAGCATATAGGCGGTTAAACCGGTCGCCAACATACAGGCCGAAAGACCCACAAACGACCAGAAGATGCGCCCACTCAGCCGACGCAGCATGAAATATCTCAGGATACTCAGTCTTTTCATCAAGCATCCCCCTGAATGGCGGCCTTGAGCGAATTTTCAAAAGCAGTTACCGGCGACGGGTTAGGCTCTTTTGGCTGGTCGAGAGCCTGTCCACCGGGTGTAACCACAAAAGCGTTTACAATAGTATTGAGATGGTTAACTACACCACCCAGGTCGTTGGCACTGAGCATAAATTGTTGACTGTTGGAACTCAAATCGGTGATAAATTGGCTGATCTGATACAAATTTACTGCTACCTGGGCACTGGCCTCGCGTTGCTGTTCGGTGGCCTGTGAGATGGCCTGAGTCAACTGGGTAGTCTGGTTGATCTGATTAATGATATTTTCGGTAGTGACCAGATTTTCGCTGACCAGCCTTTCCCCCCGGTTGACGACCTCGATCCCCTGCCGGGTGACGGTTACACTGGCGGCGGCACTCTGTTGAGTCTGGCTGACCAGTTGTTGAATTTCGACGGCAGCCCCGCGCGAGCGTTGAGAAAGCCGCCGTACCTGCCGGGCAACTGTCGAAAATCGCTCGTTTTCTTCCTCGGTTCCGGCACTTTCAATTGAAGCATTGAGGGCTAGCAAGTGGGTGTCGTTGGAGAGAGTATCGATCAGCAAGGTAATCTGGCGAATGTGTTGGGCAACCTGGTTAAGGTCTTCGATCCGGTCGAAAATCAGTTGAACTTTCTTGCGCATTTCGCTCATCGTATCGCGCGCGACCAGCATAGTTTCAAAACCTTGCGAAGCTTTTTCGCGTGATTGATCGACCCGCTCGGCTACCTGTTGGGCCGAGGACGCGATATGCTGTCCGGTCTTGGAAAGTTCTGCCACCGTCACGGAAACGCCCGTTACAGCCACCGCCTGTTCCGCCAGACGCTGGGCTTGCTGATTGCTGGCTTCAATAATCTGATTGGTGATCTGCCCGATTGTCCCGGCCTGGACTTGTATTCGTACAATCGCCAGCTTCAAATTTGCCATCGTCCGGTTAAAAGTAATACTCAGGTTAGCCAGTTCTTCCGCACCGGAGATGTCAAGTTGTTCGCTCAGGTCGCCGGAGGCTACCTTGTTCAGACCGGTAGCCAATCGCAAAAGCGGCAAGGCCAGGGTCCGAGCCAGAACCGCCGCCAGAATTACCCCCAGGCTAAATAAACCGATAGCTACGATCAAATAGATTTGCCGGATCGCCTCGACCAGACCGGCATAGTGCGTAATCGCGGCAATTTCGGCGGCAGTGCGGTCTCGTTGCAAGCCATCGGCACCGGCGACCAATACATCAAAGGTAGCTCGAAAGGTATCATAGGTACTTCGCTGCTCGTCCGGGCTAAAATTATGATTGAGACTTTCCTTTATTAAACCACTGAGGGGTAGATAAAGATTCTGAAGGCGTAATAAACCGGTGGAAGCCGGATCGGAGGCCGGGAAATTTGGTTTAGCCTCGACCAGAGCCGCTTCGATCTGGTTGTTAACGACTTCCAGATAACGCAAATCGGTTGGCACATTATTGCGGCGCATCAGATTCAGGGAAATACTTTGATTGTCGATGATGACCGAAAGGTGGCGGGCACTGGCGGCCTGCCGGGTCCGCAGAAACTGTTCCTGATTGGCGGTATCCGCCAGATTTAGCAGCGAATAAGCCCCCAGGCCAGTAACCAGCATCAATACAGTCAGGCCTATAAAGGACCAGAACACCCGCCCGCTCAAACGACGTAACCAGAAATAACGAAAACGTGTCATGAACCCCTGTCTTTAAGCCTGCCTCACTTGTACAACAAACCAGGTTTTGAACCTGTCATTATTATTACAAAGCTGGAATAGTATTGCCTGACTTCTCTTGATTTGTTACCCTAAGCATAGCAGAAAACACTAAAAAGTAAACACTCGATTTGCGTACACTTGACAGGTGTGTTATATTTATAACGAACAATTATTCAGCTAATGGTAAGAGGTCGACCAGACCTCGTGGGAATGTATCGCCGGCCAATGCAGGCCCGGCCTCCTTTATCAACTGTCCTCTGTTTGCGTGAAGCTTTCCCCCAACTGCTTGCTTGTTCACCTGATGAATTTTTTTAAAACCAGGCTTTTACACCCAACGGCATTGTTGCCAGTTACCGGATACGGTTTGTTTGCTTGCTTGACCGGTAATTAGGCGTGTGGGTGGAGTATGCTCTAAGCAAGCTTTACTACGAGAGGTAGATTTTTTTTGACAACCGAAACTATGATAGAAACCCCTGTTACCACCCCCATCGGTGGTTTCCAGGATTATAAATTACCGCCCTTTTTACTGGAAGGTTTGCGCCGTCTGAATTTTCAGCAGCCGACCCCCATTCAGGAGCAATCGATCCCGGTTCTGATGAACGGACAGGATTTGATTGCCCAATCCCAAACCGGTAGCGGCAAGACCGCCGCCTTCGCCATCCCCTTGATCTCGCGGGTCCAGCGTCAATCGCCGGATTTGCAGGCGTTGGTGATGGTACCCACCCGTGAACTGGCTTTGCAAGTAACCCAGGTTTTTAAGTCGCTGGCCGGTCCGGCGATCCGCATTACCACTATCTACGGTGGGGCCGGGATGGACGGCCAGATACGCGGCTTGAACCGGGGAGGCTACCAGATTGTGGTCGGCACGCCCGGTCGGTTACGCGATCACCTGAACCGAGGTACTTTGAAACTGTCCAAACTGCGTATGCTGGTGCTGGACGAAGCCGACGAGATGCTCGACCAGGGTTTTGCCCAGGACGTGGAAGCGATTATCTCCGCCGCACCCCCGGCGGCCCAACGCCAGACGGCCCTGTTCTCGGCCACTTTGCCCAACTGGGTAAACCAGACCGCCAAGAAGCACCTTCGCCCTGACCGGGTGGAAGTGACCCTGGAGTCGGACAACCAGAGCAAGCCAGACATTAAGCACCTGGTGTACGATATGAGCCTGTCCGACAAAGCTCCGGCCTTGCGTCACCTGCTCGATACCAACACCACTCAGCCGATGCTAGTTTTTGCCCGCACCAAACACGGCGTGAAGAAATTAGCCGCCCGTCTGGAAGATGAAGGCTACTCGGTCGCCGGTTTACAGGGCAACCTGAGCCAGAACGCTCGCGAAGCCGTTATGTCGGCTTTCCGCACCAACCGGGTACGGATTTTAGTCGCCACCAACGTGGGAGCGCGTGGTCTGGATGTGAGTGGGGTCAGCCACGTAATCAATTATGACTTGCCTGAAAGTGCCGAACTGTTTACCCACCGGGTAGGCCGGACCGGTCGCAATGGGGCCAGTGGCGTTGCGATTACCTTCCTGACCGGCGAAGACCGCGTAAAATGGCGTGAGATCGACCGGGCTTTGAACGAGCGCGGCACTCAGATTGAACGACTGCGCTGGGATGGCCCGAAGGCCGAGCCGGGCAGCCAGACCCGCGATAACAGCACTGACTTCCAGACACGCCAGGGCCAGGCCGGTCGTCCGGACGACAACCGGACACCGCGTTACCAGGACCGCGAACGGGCTATTCGTACCGAGGAGCGTTTTTCGCCTCGTGGGCCGGAAGGTCAGGGGCAGTCCTATTCCAACGAACGGCCTCCCCGCCGCCAGTTTGACCAGGACCGTCGCGGACCGTTCCAGTCCGACCAGGACCGTCGCCAGCCTTATCGCTCCAACGACAACGGCTTCCCGCCCCGCGCCGACGACCGGAACGCTGAACCGCCCCGCCGCAAACCGGCTTACAACGGTAACAGCCGCCGCCCCGATGAGGCTTTTCAACCGGCCTACGGTCGGCCAGCCAGCGAAGGTGCCTCCGGTAACTTCCGCAGTCGCCCTGATGACCGGTCCCGTGCCCGGCGTTCGTCTTCGGACAGCCGTCCCGGCAAGTTCCGCTACGAGAATTAATTTCGCTAAACTGTGATTCACTGTTTGTGAAGTAGTTTTAGGATTTTCGCTTCAATCTCACGAAGTGAAGTTGAAGCGAAAATAAAAAGAAGTTTTAACAGGGGCACCCATAGGGTACCCGCCTGTATACCCACTGCAGGGCACCCAGGGGGTACCCGGCCCCCACTACCCCGCTCTAGTTTGGTTTTCGCCTTTAAGCGAAAGTATTAATAATAGAAAAGACCCTAGCTGTATCCTTAACAGGATACAGCTAGGGTCTTTTTTGTTCTATGTTACAAATTGTAACTACTCAGACTCTATTTGAATTAGCCGTTTTGCTGCTTTATATGGTTAAGTAATCCCCCATCCAGCAGAACGATCAGTTCGCGTGAACTAAGGTTATGTTGAGCCTGAAATTCCAGCCCTTTGGTGTGGTTGATCACCGTCACGAGCGGGCCGACCTCTAGTTGCTGGCGCACCTGCCGGATTTCCAGATCGTCGCCCTGGTCCACTTTGCCCAATTCCGCGCCACCCACGAAAGTTAAAGGCACGATCCCGAAGTTAATCAGATTGGAGCGGTGTATCCGGGCAAACGAGGTCACAATAACAGTCTTGATGCCCAGGTAGCGAGGTGCCAGTGCCGCGTGTTCGCGGGCCGAACCCTGACCGTAATTTGAGCCGCCCACGATAAACCCGGCCCCGGCAGCCTGTGCCCGGCTGGCAAAGGTCGGGTCGAGCCGTTCAAAGGTAAATTCGGCAATCGCCGGGAGGTTCGAGCGGAGCGGCAGAACTTTGGTTCCGGCTGGCGATATGTGGTCGGTCGTGATATTGTCACCAACTTTGAGAATTACCGGTCCCCTCAGGTCAACTTCCAGTTTCTCGAAGAGAGGCAAAGGTTTGATATTAGGGCCGCGCAGAATTTCTACCGCGTCGGCTTCAGCGCCCTCGGCGGCGGGCGCAATGATCATGGCATCGTTAATCTCAAAGCGTTCCGGCATTTCGATCCGGGGATATTCGCCCAGGTCGCGGGGGTCGGTAATCACGCCGGTCAGGGCGGTGGCGGCACAGGTTTCCGGGCTTGCCAGATATACTCTGGCATCTTTAGTCCCGCTGCGGCCTTCAAAATTGCGATTAAAGGAGCGCACCGCCACGCTGTTGCTGGGTGGGGCCATTCCCATGCCGATACAGGGACCGCAAGCCGATTCGAGCATTCGCGCTCCGGCGGCGATCAAATCGGTCAGGGCACCGGTGCGGGCGATATTGGTGTATACCCGCCGGGAGCCGGGACTGACCGTAAAACTCAGGCCGGGGTCCACCGCTTTGCCTCGCAGCACGTGCGCCACAATCGACAGATCGCGGTAAGAACTATTGGTACAGGAGCCGACCGAAACCTGTTGCACCGCCATACCGGCTACCTCGCGGACCGGCACCACATTATCAGGGCTGTGGGGTTGGGCGATCAGCGGTTCGAGCCGGTTCAGGTCCAATTCGATCAACTCATCATATTCGGCATCCTCATCGGCGGCCCAGGCTTCCCAGACCTCCTCACGACCCTGTGACCGTAAGTAACGGCGGGTTTGCTCGTCGCTGGGGAAGATCGAAGTAGTCGCGCCGAGTTCCGCACCCATGTTGGCTATGGTGGTCCGGTCGATCACACTCAACGAGGTTACACCCGGCCCGAAGTACTCGACGATCCGGCCAACCCCGCCTTTGACGCTCAGACGGCGGAGCATTTCCAGTATGACATCTTTACCGCTTACCCAGGGTTGCAGTTCGCCGGTCAACTTTACGCCCAAAATCTTTGGCATTGTCAGATAAAACGCGCCGCCGCCCATTGCGACCGCCACATCCAATCCGCCGGCCCCGATTGCCAGCATTCCCAACCCGCCGCAAAGGGGGGTATGGCTATCGCTTCCAAGGAGGGTCCGGCCCGGCACTGCAAAGCGTTCGGCGTGTACCTGGTGACATATCCCGTTACCAGGCCGCGAAAAATACAGGCCAAACTTTTTAGCGGTCGATTGCAAAAAACGGTGGTCGTCGGCACTCTCAAAACCGGTCTGGATCATATTATGATCGACATAGCTTACCGATACCTGGGTTTTGACGCGTGGTACGCCAATCGCCTCGAATTGTAGATAAGCGGCGGTTCCGCTGGAATCCTGTGTCAACGTCTGGTCAATGCGGATGGCGATGACTCCCCCGCTTCCCGCTTCACCTTCAAGGGTGTGCGCGGCCAGGATTTTGCGGGCCAGGTTGGTTCCCATTTTTAAAGGCTCCTAAACAAGTAGGTGAATTGTTTTTATCAACTTTTGTAGAACATTATACCACTACAAGAGAACTATTTTTTGAAGTCCAGCACCCCGTTATACCACTGCAAATAATCAGCAACGTGGGCACGCCAGTAGCTAGCGTCGTGGTCCCCGGCCCAGCTTTGCCATACATAGTTGATTTTCCGGTCATCCAGGTTTTGCTTCATTTGTAGCACACGTGGTCGCCAGACTTTATCATCGTTGCCGTCGTCCACCCACAATTTGACCTGGGTAATGGACTGGTTGGTTTTAACCATTGCCACCGGGTCGTGGGCTAGAAACCAGTTAAGATCGCCCCACCAGGGTATCTTCTGGTCGAAAGTGCGCATGGTAGGACTGTGCGCCCCGACAATACCGAAAATATCGGGATAATTCATGGCAATTTGCAAAGCCCCGTTGCCACCCATCGAAAGACCGCCAATCGCCCGGCTTTCTTTGAGAGGGATAGTCCGGTAGTTGCCATCGATATGGGCCACTACCTCGTGCGCCATATAGTCGCCCCAGCGTAAACCATCGTTAGGATGGTCAACCCAGTATTCCTGTTCGCCGCAAGGTAATACTATAATGTAAGATTTGACCTGATTTTTAGCCAGCAATTCTTCGTAGCGGTCGAAAATACCGTACCACATCCATTCGTCAACCTTGCCGCTGTAGCCGTGCAGCATATAAAGCACCGGGTAGCGTTCCTGCGAGGTGTGATAATTGGCCGGTAGATAAATTCGATAAGGCTCGATTTTCTTCAGCAGTGGGCTATAGAAATCGCGTTCGGTTACTTCGCCGGTTCCCGAATATTCCGGTACCGGTCTGGTTGGCCCAACCTGCGCAATATTTAGGGCTGGTTTAGGGTAAGTAACCAGGGTCGGAGTGGGTGTCTGTTTGGGAGGGCTGGTTGGCAAAGCGGTGGCTGTCGGCAGCACCTCGGTGGGAGTGGGTTGGATTGTAGGGGTGGGCGGTGGCAGGCTGGGCGAAGGTACCAGGCCTGGGTCAGGTGTATTTTGTGGTCTCTGACCTATTTGCCTTGTAGACGGAGTTGGTAAGCTTACTATATTTGCCTGGTCGGTCGGACGGCTCACCTCCAGTTGGCTGTCATAACCACACGCGGCCAATAGCAATCCTAATCCGCAAAGCAGGACAGGCCACCAAAGATAATTGACTTGCTTCATGTTACTGACTAAATTACTTTCTTTCAGGACTTGTGGATTTTCTGGTACTGTTCTTTTATTGTAACTACTCAGACCCCAACCCTGACCCCTCCCCTGGGCCACCAGTGGACGGGGAAAAGAAGAAGAAAAGAGAATTTACAGGGGCACCCAAAGGGTACCCGCCTGTTAGACCCCCCCAGGGGCACCCAAAGGGTACCCCGCCCCCACGACCCCTGCTTCGATCCTTTACATCGGTTTGGTGTGTAGGTACCTTTTATGGACTTTCGTGGCTTCCAGAATTTTAATTAAAAAGACGAGCTTATTCTAAGCCCGCCTACCTTATTCTATCAAATTTTGTATCAAATAACTTACTATTAATATTTAGTCAAGGCACTTTCTCATAAAAGTTTAACTTTACGCGATTAGCTTGGCAAAAAAGTTAAAGGCTCCCTGTTTCATTTCGGTACATACCTGGTGGCCGACACCGGGAACGACGGTTAAAGTAGCCGGTATACCCACCCGCTGAAGTGTTTCATAAAAATGGGTGGTCCGTTCCAGCCGGGTTTGTCCCAGGTAAGGACTCCAGGCCGGAGGTACGTCTTTGGTGATGTTATCGGCCCCGCCGACCGCCAGCCAAAAAGGGATTTGTTGTAATGAGGCTAAATCGAAATTATGCCCGGCGTAGTTGTTAAAATCGGCTATTCCAAAAGGATAAGGTAACGCCACATTACTTCGGTTCTGAGCGGAGTTGGCGGCCTGAAAATCGGCGGTGGGTAAGGTATAATTTCCGGCGGACAGGGCGGCTACGCCCAGCACCATCTGAGGGTAGAAGAAGGCAAAGCGGTGGACAATCTGGGCACCACGTGAGAAACCAAAAAGTAATATTTTTGGGTTCAGGGCGAGGTGTAGCTGATTGGGTAACTCGGCGACCAGGGTTTGGAGTTCCGGCAGCAAAATTTCATCGTTGGCGGCTACCCGGTTGGCATCCACATAATTACTATCGTATTTCATGTTGGGTGCGACCAATATCATGTTGTAGTGGTCAGCGTAGCTTACCAGTGGTTCGGCGAAGCTCAGGCCATTATTGCTCATCCCGTGAATTGCCAGCACTACCTGGGCCGGTTGCCCCAGTGGTAAGGTCGCCGGAATATGCACGTAATAGGATGAATCGGCAAAAGGTAATTGAGTGAATGTACCGCCTGATCTTGGGCCTATCGTAGGAGGAAGAGGTTTTGAGGTTGGCTCAGTATTGCGGTTGGTAGCTGGTTGAGTGGCACTTGAAGTAGTATTGCCGCCTTGCCCAGGCGTAACTGCCGGGCGTGAGGTTGTGACCTGCGCGGTGGCGGAAGATTGGGCAATCGCTATAGTCGTTTTGGACGTTTGAGACTGGCTGGCGGGGGTTGGGGTGGTTGCACTGTACTCAGCACAGCCGCTTAAAATGACCAAAAAGGCCACTAAACTGGCAAAAGTTAACCAGAGGCGGAACTTCAATTTGACTTTCATGAAACCTATTTTACCTACTACTCACCGATATTGTTGCCCAGACCGCTTATACCGATGGTACCCTGATTGTTCAATTTCCGATAATAAGTTTAGCAATTCCATTAAGGCTGGAACTTTAAACTATTGACTATACCATTCATTATATGGTGCGTAATGTATTTCGTAATATATACGTATCAAACCAAAAATAGTTTTGAGTATAGAGTAACGAGTAGCAGCGACAAAAGCCGATTTATTAGTTCTGTCTTAATTATAGCATTACATCCTTACACTGTACATTACGAAGTTTTTGAGGATCGTCTAATTTTAATGATAATTTAATAATTATTTTGAACTTTACATACCCAGTAGGGCGCGTAAACTGCGGGCACGTCCTCGACTGACCTGAACCTCGCTATGTTCTTTATCGTTGACCTTCAGAACGTATGCTCCATTGAAAAATGCTTGGATTTCGCTAACGTTGTGTGAATTTACCAGAAACGCTCGTAAGCCGTCACAAAGATCACGCCGGGCGGGATGGCAAACTGGCGCAAGCCAGACATTTAGTCGAGGTCGAGCGCAGTATTGTGAGAGGTCAGCCCAGCCAGGTAGCTGGTCTGCTGTGCCGTTCTAAGGGAGGGGTCTTACTCAACACCTCTTTTATTGAAAGGTTTAACGCGACCTTACGCCAACGGCTCTCTAACCTAACCAGGCGCAGTCGGCAGGCCGCGCACAAGGTTGAAACTTTGAACAATGAAATGTAGGTGGTCGGGAGCGTTTACAACGGCAGTAACCGGCGCAAGAACATCACCGGTTGGGCGTTGGGCGAGTTTCAACGGCAGTACGAAGATGCCAGCCTCGACAAATGGAGTATATTTTACTATGTCTACGCGGTGCTGCACGTGCCAGAGTATCGCCAGCGTTACGCCGAAAACCTCAAACGCGATCTGCCGCGTATTCCGTTTGTCGAAAAAAAAAGCTTTTACGCTTATGTCGAGGCCGGGACAAAGCTGGCAAAGTTGCACCGCGATTACGAACAGGTCCAGCCGTTCCCACTGGTCAAAGAAGAAAACCGGAACGCGCCGTTTAGCTGGCTGGTGCGCGACAAAATGAAATTCTCGTCGGACAAAACCAGCCTGGAATACAACGATTGCCTGACCCTGAGCGGCATCCCGGTCCGGGTCTACGATTATAAACTGGGCAACCGGAGTGCCCTGGAGTGGATAATCGACCAATACTACGTCAGCACCGACCCAAACGACCCCGAACAGCCCGGCGCAATCGTAAAGCTGATCGGCCAGGTGATCCAGGTTTCGCTCGACACGCTAGACCTGATCGAGAATTTGCCGCCGCTGGGGATTGCCACCCCGCCTTCCCCGGCCAGCAGCGAACAACCGGCCCTCGAAAAAGTTTAACCGGCCCACCCTTCCTGAAAAGCAAAAAGCCGGTTGTGCCGGACAAAGACTCATGTTATAATTTAGTGGCAAATCACGCGGGGAATTGTCGGAATTGGCAGACGAGCATGACTTAGGATCATGTGCCGAAAGGCGTATGGGTTCGACTCCCATATTCCCCACCTCTCAAACCTATTCAATAATCTTAGGACTTTCACTTCAACCTCACTTTGTGAGCTTGAAGCGAAAATAAAAAGGTTTTAATAGGGGAGACCCCTTATACCCCCCGCAGGGGCACCCAGTGGGTACCCGGCCCCCACTACCCCCGCTAATTTCTTAAAGCTAGGGTGAATAGTTACCAAAAATCTAAACTAATTCAAGAGAACTGAACACAGTTTATGAATACTGAAAAAGCCTCAGATGAAAATAACAATTTAGCTCAAAAGCGCGTAGCTGAACTGGATCAACCGGCGAAATAAGCCCTTCCAAAAAATCCAGGGTCAGGCACCGATCAGGGTTCCAGGCCGGAATTTACAAAAAACCTTACCGCCCTCGATAATAAAGACCATGATATGTATGTAGCTGAATGCTATGAGCTTGGTATCGCCAGCCAGGGGTACTCGATTGAAGAAGCTATAAATAATCTAAAGGAGGCCGCCGAGTTATATCTTGAAAATCCTACTTTGATTAACTTAGAAGAGATTAAAGAAAGCCCCATCATCGCCCATTTTGTAGCTAAAATTGCCTAAGCTACCTGTTTATCCGCCGATAGAGTATTATAACTCAGGCCAAAGTATCTATAGATGATTTGAACTCAAACCTATAACCTCATCCGTGAATACTACCTTATCCCGGCGACCGTACAGTGTAGAATGATCGCGGCCTGGCTTTGTTGGAAAAACTTTAGCTCTGATGATCAGGGTAAAGTCTGTATTAGTCGAAGGAGAATTTATCTTGATAAACCTGAAAAAGATTTTCGCGCCAGACCGGTCGCTAGTAGTGCCCGGTGAAGCAGAAGCCTTTTTTGTGAAAGCCGCTTAAGAAGTACTCCTATATTCTGAGAAAGCGACTGGTCGCCAAAACCGGTGGGCTTTCTTACCAAATTTTAATCTTATTCTTACCCTATTCTTACCAAAAAATCCTAAATTTCATTTGTATTGTAACTGCATCTAACTCCACCTGTTGCCAGGCATAGCTAATCGGAGTTTTAGATCACGATATTCATACAAAAAAGGATGTAAGTAGCTAGAAACAGCTAGAGACAGCTAGAGAAGGAAGGGGCCGTATGCCCGTATTCGATCCAAAATCCGCCCAGGCCGAGGGTATAAGTACCCTGTTTTTGGGTATCTTGCTGATTGCTTTTCTGATCGTTTTGCTGGTCAGCGGCCTGATAATCTACGCCGGGATAAAATTCCGGCAAAAGGGTGACGACAAAACTGAGCCGCGCCAGGTCTCCGGCAGCCTGCGCATGGAGATAGCCTGGACCGCCGCCCCGGCCATAATTTTGATCGCGGTGTTTATCCCGACCGTGATGGTGATGAACCAGGCCGATCCCTCGATCCCAAAAAATTTAAACTCGCAGGTTGAAATTATCGGACACCAGTTCTGGTGGGAATACCAGTTGCCGCAGGAGAAAGTCAGTCTGCCGGACGGCAAGCAGGGGCCGGTAATTCTCGCCAACGAGTTGCATATTCCGGTGGGTGCGCCCCTGTATGCCGGGCTGGAGTCGGGTGACGTAAACCATAACTTCTGGGTACCCCAACTCAGCCGCAAAATCGATTTGATCAAGGGCCAGCGCAATCACCTGATGTTGGGTGGGAACGTTCCCGGCCTGTACAAAGGAGCCTGCGCCGAGTATTGCGGCACCCAGCACGCCTGGATGCTGCTATCGGTGCGGGTCGATCCGCCCGATCAGTATCAGGCCTGGCTGCAACAACAAAAGGCCGTTCCCGCCCCGCCGACCGACCCCAAACTGGCGCACGGTCAGCAAGTCTTCCTGAACAATACGTGTGTCAACTGCCACGCCATCTATGGTACGTCGGCCCTGGCCCAGGTCGGACCGAGCCTGACTCACATAGGAGGACGCACCACCATCGGGGCGGGCATTATGGAAAACACGTCTGACAACCTCAAAAAGTGGATCAAAAACGTCCAGGTCATCAAACCGGGTGTGCGGATGCCGGGATACAACAGCCTGAGCGACCAGGATTTGCAGGATTTAACCGATTATTTAGAAAGTTTAAAATAATGAGCGAAGCGCGTTTACCCCTGGTTCCGCAGAAAACCGAGGCTCTGCCCCGGCTCGGTTCCAAGAGCGGATTTATTAGCTGGGTAGCCTCGACCGATCATAAACAGATCGGCATAATGTACCTGCTCAGTGCCGCCGTGTTTTTTGTGATCGGTGGCCTGGAAGCCGCCCTGATGCGTGCCCAACTGGGTACGGCCCGCAGCACCTTTCTTTCGCCGGATGCTTACAACCAGATTTTTACTATGCACGGCACGACAATGGTCTTTCTGGTGGTGGTGCCGCTAATGATCGGGTTCGGCGTATACTTTGTGCCGCTCCAGATCGGGGCGCGCGACCTGGCCTTTCCCCGGTTAAACCTGCTGGGCTTCTGGGTATTGGTCTTTGGCGGCGTGTTGCTATACTTTAGTTTTGTGGCTGGCGGTGCCCCAAACGCCGGGTGGTTCAGCTACGCGCCTCTGTCGGAACACGCCTACAGTTCGGGGGTCGGGCTGGATTACTGGGCACTCGGTCTGCTGGCCGCCGGTATCGGGACGGTCATCGGCGGGATCAACTTTATCGTGACAGTGCTGACGATGCGCGCTCCCGGCATGAAGCTGACCCAGGTGCCGATGTTTGTCTGGACCAGCTTTATCAACTCCTTCCTGATCATCCTGGCCCTACCGGCTCTCAATGCGGCCCTGGTAATGCTGCTGGCCGACCGGTTGCTGAACGCTCACTTCTTTACCCCTGACTCCGGTGGTAGCGCGGTGTTGTGGCAGCAATATTTCTGGACCTTCGGCCATCCCGAAGTTTACATTATGATTTTACCGGCCTGGGGTATGCTGGCAGAGGTAATCCCGGTCTTTTCGCGCAAACCGCTTTTTGGCTACCAGTTCTTCGCGGCTTCCTCGGTGGCGATTGCCTTCCTGAGCTTCGCGGTGTACGCCCACCATATGTTCGCGGTCGGACTGGGTCCGGCCTTCGATGCCTTTTTCGGAGCCTCAACCGAACTGATAGCCATCCCCACCGGGGTCAAAATCTTTAACTGGATCGCCACCATGTGGGGCGGCAAAATTCGCTATACCACCTCGATGCTGTTCGCCATCTCGTTTATCGTCCTGTTTACGATAGGCGGCGTGAGCGGGGTATCCTTCGCGATCTTCCCGACCGACTGGCAAACCGAAGACTCGTATTACGTGGTGGCTCATATGCACTATGTACTTTTTGGCGGGACCCTGTTCGGGGTGCTGGCGGCGACCTACTACTGGTTCCCCAAGATGACCGGGCGGATGCTCAGTGAAAAATGGGGCAAGTGGAACTTCTGGATGACCATGATCGGCTTCAATATGACCTTCATGATCCAGCACTTTTTGGGTCTGGCCGGGATGCCGCGCCGGGTTTACACCTACAATGACAATCCGGGTTGGACTTTGATGAACTTGATTTCCAGTGTCGGGGTAATCTTTCTGGGTATCGCCACGCTGATGTTCTTCTGGAACGTCTGGATAAGCTGGCGCAAGGGCGAACTGGCCCCCGACAATCCGTGGGACGCCTGGACCCTCGAATGGGCCACCAGTTCGCCGCCACCGATCCACAATTTTGACCAGTTGCCGCCGATCCGGAGTCGCCGTCCGTTGTGGGACCTGGCGCACCCGGAGGACGCTGACTACTTGCATAAGAACCCGGAAAATCAACGGAGCGCAGAGCCACCAAGAAAACCTGAGGGAAGGACGGCAGACCACGCATGAGTGAAATGACTAACAACAACCGGCGTAATTCGGTGGTGTATCCCACCCTGGAACCCACCAAACCGGCGATGGAAAAAAATCAGCTAGGTATGATCTGCTTTATCTCCTCGGAGGCGATCTTCTTTCTGCTGCTGATTTTGGCCTTTGTTTACTATCGCAACGACGTGGCCCCGGTCAATAGCCCGGACTGGCCGACCGCCAAAAACAGTCTGAACGCCCCACTGACGGCTTTCTTTACGGTCTTCCTGTTCAGCAGCAGCCTGACAATCTGGTTCGCCGAGCGGGCCATCCACGCCGGTAAGAAGCTTACGGCCTGTATCTGGTTGATTGTGACGGTAACTTTCGGTTCGATCTTCATCATCGGGCAGGGAATCGAGTATGCCGACCTGCTGGGCGAAAAGAATGTCACGATCAGCCGCAACCTGTTCGGCTCGACCTTCTTTACCATGACCGGCTTTCACGGCTTGCACGTATTTCTGGGGCTGGTGGCGATCTCGATTATTGGCTTTATGATCCTGACCGGCGCGATCAAGGGGAAGAACTCGGCGGCCCTCAACACTATTTCGGTTTACTGGCACTTTGTAGACGCGGTGTGGGCGGTAATCTTTACGCTGGTTTACCTGCCCCTGCTGTTTTCTTAATACTACACTAAGCCGGTAACGAACTATTTAGGAGATAAGACGTGTTACTCAGAGCAAATTCCGTCCAGTCAGGCTTATTTAGCTGGCGATTACCCCTTCGCTGGTACCGCCGTCTGACGGTCGTCACCGCTGCCTCGGTCTGGATATTAATCGTGTTGGGCGGTCTGGTGCGAGTGACCGATTCGGGGACGGGCTGCGGTTCGACCTGGCCGATGTGCTACGGCCAACTGTTGCCCCACCTAGAATACCACGAACTGATCGAGTGGAACCACCGGTTATTTGCCACCCTGGTCGGCTTCTTGATGATCGTGACGATTGCTTCGACTGTGATCTGGTATCGCAAACCGCGCCGCTTGCTGGCGATGGCCCTGCTGGCCGGAGTAACCTACGTGGCCCAGGCGATCCTGGGGGGTATCACGGTATTGCTAAATCTGGATCACACCTGGATTGCGGCTCATATGGGCAATTCGATGCTATTGCTGGCCTCGGTTGTGCTGTTAGCTAGTTTTAGTCGCCTCGGCGACATTCGGATTGCTGAAAAGCACAAATGGTTACGTTTTCTTTCGCTTGGTACCTTAATCTGGACCTATATCGCCCTGTTTACCGGTTCCGCCGTGATCGGGGCCGAAGCCGACCTGGCCTGCAACGCCTGGCCGCAGTGTTCCAATACTCAGCTTTTACCGGATAACGCGGCGGGCTGGTTTAACTTCGGGCACCGGCTGGCGGTCGGTCTATCGGATGTGATGATGCTGGGCCTGGCCGTATTGATCTGGCGTTTGCGCCGACACGATAAACGGGTGAGCCTGGCCTCCCGGATTCTGGGCGGGTTGTATGTCGGGCAGGTCTTTCTGGGGGCCTTTACGATCTGGCTGGGCGCACCTTCTTATCTGAAGGGGGCACATCTGTCGCTGGCGGCGGCGACCTGGGCCGCCCTGGTGCTGCTGGTGCTGTTTATCTGGGTCGGTCCAAAAGAGTCAGAGCGACAAGAAACGAGTGAGAATGACTCGACCGGCGGCGGCAAAGGCTTATCCGGCTGGACCCGCGTCCGGCGCAACACGGTCGACCGGCTGCCGCAAACGGTCCGCACCTATATTTCGCTCATGCGGCCCGGCGTTATCCCGCTCCTGTTGGTGCCGACTATCGCTTCGATGCTGATCGCAGCGGTGCAGCACCCGCCCAAAGAGTCGTTGTTGGGCCTTATATTGCTGACATCACTCGGAGGAATTCTGGCAACCGGCGGGGCGCATACAATTAACCAGTATCTCGACCGTGACATCGACGCGCGGATGAAACGCACTCGCAAACGCCCAATTGTAACCGGGGTGGTATCGCCAAACAAGGCATTGGCCTTTGGCATCGGTCTGACGGTGGTGGCAGTGCTGGAACTCTGGCTGACGGTCAACTTCCTGGCGGCGGCCCTGTCGCTGGCCGGAAACCTGTTTTATGTGTTTGTGTACACGCTCTGGCTCAAGCGGAGCAGCACCCAGAACATCGTGATCGGTGGGGCCGCCGGGGCCGTACCGCCCCTGGTCGGCTGGGCCGCCGTCACCGGGAGCCTGGAATTACCGGCGATCCTGTTCTTTGCGATAATTTTCTTCTGGACCCCGGCTCATTTCTGGGCACTGGCCCTGGTCCGGCACGAGGAATACGCAGCGGCGGGCGTGCCAATGCTGCCGGTGGTACGGGGTGAAGCCGTTACCCGGCGCGGGATTCTGGAGTATGCCGTACTTCTCTTGATCGCCACGATGGTGCCGTTTGCCCTGCACGCCCTGAGCTGGTTGTATCTGGTAACTGCCCTGGGGTTGGGCCTGATATTCGTCCGGCGGGCGGTGGGCCTGATGCAAACTTACACCCCGGCACGAGCCTGGAAGTTATTCAAATTCTCCAACACTTACCTGGCCCTGCTGTATCTGGTGATGGTGGTCGACCGCTTACTGGCCCTGGGAGGATTAGCATGAGTTTCTGGCAGGTTTTTGGAAGCACCTGGAACTGGAGTCCCTCGGTGCTGATCGGTTGCGAGGCGTTGCTAGTCGGCTATGCCTGGCTCCAGCGTTTCAAACCGAACGTTCGCTGGCTGTGGTTTTTGATCGGCGACCTGTTACTGGCCTTTGCGCTGGTCTCGCCGCTCGACCGGCTGGGCGACCAATATCTTTTCAGCGTCCATATGCTGCAACATTTGTTGCTGATGTTGCTGGTACCGCCATTTTTGCTGGCCGGTCTGCCGCCGCAACTGGTTCGCAAAGGTTTGAACCGCTGGCGCGGGGCGGCCCGTCTCGAACGGGGGCTGTCCCGACCGCTAACAGCCTGGGTGGCCGGGATCGGGACCATGTGGCTGTGGCATATCCCGTTTCTTTATGAGGCCGCGCTGCAAAACGAAGCGGTCCATGTGGTGCAGCACCTGGCCTTTCTGGTGACTTCGACCATTTTCTGGTGGCCGGTGATCGGCCCAGTCCGAGAATTGCGGATAAAGTCTTTACTAGGCATTATCTACCTGTTTCTGGCCGGGGCCGCCAGTAGTTTACTCGGTATCATTCTGACTTTTATGCCAGCCGGGCTTTACCCGACTTATCTCCACCCGATTGACTCGCTGAATCTGTTACCGGCGATCCAGGGTGAATGGGGCATCAGCCCGGCAGTCGACCAGCAACTGGGCGGCATCTTTATGTGGGTATTCGGTGGGTTGAGTTACGTAGGGGTCTCACTGGGGGTGCTGGCTCGTTGGTTCAGCGAAAACGAACGCGAGGAAATCCCTGGCCCGGTCGGCTATCAACCGGCTAGCTTGAAAACCGGCGTGGGAGCCGAGCACTAAAAGTTATTGCTCAGACTGCCGATTGCAACGACTGAAATACGGTATTAAACTTTACTTTATTAATAGACAGTTAAAGCTATATAACCTTTTCGTTCTAGTCCCGCATGATAGATCGAAACATGGTATGATAATAGCGGAATAACTGCTTGATCTTATGAAAGGAGCGCGCAAAGGCGAACTACTGCCGAGCGCTTGGTTATGGAACAAGACAAAAACACCAGCCAAAATTTACAAAATGTAAACGCCTCGTACGCCGAAACCTCGTCCAAACCTGCCTTGAAAACCCCTGACTCCGAAGCCGGTCAGCTTAAATCGGATAGTCCTTTGATTGAACGCTCTGATACGACCGACGCACTTGGTTTTGATTTGAAACCGGGTTGGTATATACTTCCGGCGGAAGAATTGCCGTTGCCGAGTTACTGGCCGGTAGTTATGGCACTAGGAATTACTTTGTTATGCTTTGGGATAATCAGCAGTACCCTGATCATAATTGCTGGTATAATTTTGTTTGTAGTTTCGATATATGGCTGGATTGGAGACCTTCAAAATGAGCAAGGACACGGACATTCGCATTAACCCGATGGTAAGGGATGAAGCGACGGCCCCGCTAGAACCCTTGCCCGGTATCCCGGAACACGTCCCGACCGATTATCATACCCCGACGGTGGACACTCCCCAGGATATTTCGCGCCGGAAATTTCTGTCAAAGATAAGCCTGGCATTATCGGCGGCGGGTGGCGTAGTGGTGGCCGTACCGGTGGTCGGTTTTATCATTGGACCTTTGATCCACACTCAAAATCAAAATGACGTCAATCTGTTGTGGCAATCGGTCTATACTAACGACCATCGCGGCGAAACTAACCCGCAAGAATTCAAGCTGGATCAAATGAAGGTGGGCGACACTTTGCAGGTAAACTTCAAAGACCCCTCTTCGCTCGCCTGGGCCGGCGTGGTCGCTAACTCGGCAGCCTGGCTTCGCCGCGAATCGGAAACCCAGCTTATTGCTTATAGTGTAAACTGTACTCATCTGGGCTGCCCGGTAAGCTGGCTACCGGATGCCGGGCTTTTTATGTGTCCCTGTCACGGAGGAGTATACTACCAGAACGGCGATGTGGCCGCTGGTCCGCCGCCCAACGCACTACCCCGTTACGAAACACGGGTGGTCGATGGCAAAATCCAGCTCAAGGCAATTGGTATTCAGTTGACTCAATAGGCCAGAAATTTTCAATACTAGAACGGTAAGCGGTAAAACAATCGATGGGAATCATAAGAAAAAGTGCTGATTGGGCGGAGGACCGGACCGGTATTGCGGCGGCTATCAAACCAATCCTGGATCACAAGGTACCCCGCACCGATTGGAAAAGCGGCTGGTGGTACGTTTTTGGTAGTGCCGTGTTGGTGGCATTTATAGTCCAGGTCATTACCGGCATAGCCCTGGCTACTTCTTATGTGAGTTCGTCCGGGGAAGCTTACAACAGCCTGAAATACATTACCAACGAAGCTTTTCTGGGCAACTTCATGCGCGGGGTTCACTACTTCGGGGCCTCCGCGATGGTTCTATTTGTCGGTGCCCATATGCTACACGTATATTTGATCGGAGCCTACAAATTCCCCCGTGAAATGCAGTGGCTAAGTGGCGTAGTGCTGCTACTTTTGACCCTGGCGATGGGCTTTACCGGTCAGCTTCTACGCTGGGACCAGAATGCCGTCTGGTCGGTGGTGGTCGGAGCCTCTCAGGCCAGTCGGACCCCTTTTATCGGCAATATTTTGTCGCAATTTATCCTGGCCGGAAACACGCTGGGTGGGGCGACCTTGAGCCGGTTCTTCTCGTTCCACGTATTCTTTATTCCGGCCCTGGTTTTTGGGTTTATTGGTTTTCACCTGTATCTGGTTATTCGCAACGGGGTTTCCGAGCCACCGGAAATCGGTAAAGCGGTCGACCCTAAAACTTACCGCAAAGAATATCACGAACTGCTCGAAAAAGACGGTGTACCTTTCTGGCCGGATGCCCTGTGGCGCGATGCCGTTTTCGCGGTCATTTTGATCGTAGGGGTGGCGATACTGGCGATCATCTTTGGCCCACCGCTACTCGATAACCCGCCCGACCCCAGTATTTTACGGGCGGCTCCTCGCCCGGACTGGTATTTGCTGTGGTATTTTGCGGTACTAGCCCTGGTGCCACCGGGCATTACAACGTTTGTAATTTTGCTATTCCCACTGGTGGGTTTTGCAGCCCTGTTTGTCCTGCCGATTTTCGCCAACAAAGGTGAGCGGCATCCTTTGCGTCGGCCCTGGGCGATGGGCATCGTCCTGATGATCGTAATCAGTATTATCACCCTCTGGATCGCCGGAGATGCCGAACCCTGGTCCCCCAAGATCGATGCTCAACCGCTACCGATCCAGGTAGTGGCTAGCAAAGACCCTGGCGTGGTGAGCGGGGCGCAACTGTTTAATTCCAAAGGTTGCGAATACTGTCACCGGGTGGGCGAGTATGGCGGCGTGCGGGGTCCTAACCTCACCAACGTCGGTTCCCGGCTAAACCACGAACAACTGACGGTCCGAATTTTGAACGGTGGCAACGGGATGCCTCAATACGGTAACAACCTGAAACCGGGCGAACTTAACTCTTTGCTTGCATTCCTCGAATCGCGCAAAGGTCAGAACGATAAACCGGTCGTGGCTGACGCAACGAACAACCAGAAATAGTCGGTAGCCTACCGCGCAACGTTCGACGAGTAAGCTGGTAGCCAAAGGCTTTTAACAATCGGGAGGCCGAAAGCTGGAAAAAGACGCATTCAGGTCTGGTGTCTGGTTTTCGGCCTCCTCTTTCGTTTAGCTGGACCGTTTTATCGCTTAGTCTTAATCATTTTTTCCTTAGATTTTTTCTAGTCAGGAAGTGCCATTGATCGAGTTGGAAAGTGAAACCCTCAGCCAGACCACCGAATGGGCCATCGAAGCCAGCGGCCTGACCAAAAGTTATGGGCCGGTCAAAGCGGTGGATGGCGTAGATTTGCGAGTCGAACGGGGCACGATCTACGCGCTGTTAGGTCCCAACGGGGCGGGCAAAACTACCACCATCAATTTGCTGACTACCCTCGGTACGCCAACTGCCGGACAGGCCAGTATCTTTGGCTACGATGTAGTCAGGCAGGCTCACCAGGTCCGGCAGCGGATCGGGGTTACTTTTCAAGAAACCGTGCTGGACAAAAACCTGACCGGGCGGGTTCTGATGGATATTCACGGTCGACTTTACCGCTTGCCGCGCGCTGAGATTAAAAGCCGGATTGCCGAACTGGTAAAATTGGTTGAACTGGAAGAGGCCATCGACCGCCCGATCAAAACCTACTCCGGGGGTATGAAGCGGCGGCTTGAACTGGCTCGCGGTCTGCTCACCCGGCCTCAGATGCTTTTCCTGGATGAACCGACCCTCGGTCTTGACCCCCAGAACCGCGACCGCATCTGGGTTTACATCCAGCAATTGAAGGCGGAATCAGGCCTGACGATCCTGGTGACGACCCACTACATGGACGAGGCCGAAAAGCTGGCCGACCGAGTAGGCATCATCGACGGGGGAAAGATCATTATCGAAGGCACCCCCGCCGAATTAATCGCTTCGATGGGAGCCGACGTAGTAAGTGTAACCGGTAGCGGCGATCCCCAACCATTTGTGAGTTTCGCCCGGCAGCAAAGCTGGCTGGGTTATGTGGAAGTAGAGCAAGCCGCCAACCCTTCATCTGACAATCAGGTAGTCAAGATCGGGCTGAAAAACGAGGCCGGGCGTTCACTCAAACCGATTATCGACTTAGCCGAGCAATACGGCTTTAAGGTAGCCGATATATCGATCCAACGGCCCAGCCTGAACGATGTGTTTTTGAAATATACCGGCAAAAGATTGCGAGATTAAAATGGCAACTACCCTGGATACCCGCCAGAAACAAATTATAGACATCGCCGAGGAGCGCGAATACGAACGCAGCGTTGTTTCGGGCGTATATACCCTCTGGCTCAAGCATATGTACAAATTTTTGCATTCTCGCATGGAGATTGTCGGCACTTTGTTTATGCCGATGCTGTGGATGCTGATTTTTGGGCTGTGTATGGATACGGTTATTCGCAACCTGAAAGATTTAAATATCACGATTGGGTACGAAGCCTATATCACGCCCGGCGTAATGCTCCTGACCGGCCTGACCGCTGCGATCCTGGGCGGCACGACTTTGCTGATGGAACGACTTAACGGGGTTATCAAGGAATACCTGGTCGCGCCGGTGCCGCGCATTTCGATTCTGCTGGGTACAATGGCAAGCGGTCTGACCAAAGCTCTCGGTCAATCGCTAATCGTGCTGGTGTTGGGCCTGGTACTGGATGCCGCTTTGATTTTTAACCCGGTCGCCGTTCTGATCGGCCTGGTTATGCTGATGCTGTACTCGCTGGGCTTCGTCGGGATCGCCACCGCAATTGCCAGCCGGTCCCGCAGCATGGAAGGCTATCACAGTCTGATAATATTACTAAATCTGCCGGTGCTGTTTTTATCCAATGCGCTCTATCCGTTGGAGAAATTGCCGGGTCTGCTCAAAGTGATCACTTTCATGAACCCGACCACCTATGCGGTCGACGCTATCCGCCACCTTTTTTATGGTACCCGGCTCGAAATCGGCCTGGCGATTGATGCTACGGTTCTGGTGCTGTTTGCGGCTTTTGGAATTGGCCTGGGCTACCGGGTCTTTAAACAATCAATCGAGCTTGTGATCGCTTGAGCCTGATTGCACCTGAACCTTATTATTATGAAATTTGCCTCCTTTTGGGGGCATTTTTTATTTATTTGCTTGCCGGTTGAGCCACCATTTTAAGAATTGAAAAAAGAGGAAAAGGCCAAGCATGGCGACAACAGACACCACCGCGACCAGAATGAGGGTAGTAATTTCGTCCAGTCGGCCCATCACAAAGGCCAGGCTGATCGCACCGAGCAGAACCACCGTTATACCCAGACTTAACCCGGTATACCAGTTTCGCCAGACTTTTAACCGCCGGGCCACCATCGCCGGACCGGGTGCAGAGAGAATAGCCGTTTCTGGTTGTCCAGTCTCGACCGGGGGAGGACAGGAAAAGGTAAGAACCGAATTATGAGCATTATTAGCTTGCGTTTCCACTAATGGTGAGCTTCCAGGCGCAGGAATATGCGGAACCAAACCCGTTTTTTCGGTCGGTCTGAATTCAGGGTCAGTTTCTAACCGTTCATCCCTCATGGATTGCGCCTCTTGCCTGGACAAATTAGTAACCTATCGATCTAGAATTCTGGTGGCTGTAATCTGCAAAAAAGGTTCAAACGCTATGAAGTAAAATATAATTCTTCGGTTAAATTTTGGTAAGGGCCAGATTAAAAAACGGTAAGAAACCGGCAAATGCAGATATAACTCAATAGGCCGGCCATTGACAAAGCCAATCAAGCTAAGTAAACTGTTGCGGTTTCATGAGCCAGTTCAGGTCGCTATTCTAACGAGATCACTAATTAGAATGATTAAACCAAACCAATGCAGATAAATTTTTGTCCCCACTGTGGCAAACCGGTCCAGATGACAATGGTCGAATACCGAGAACGCCCGGTTTGCCTGACCGCCGAAGGTGGCTGTGGCTATATTCATTTTGGCAATTACTCGCTGGGAGCCGGTGGACTGGTCGTGCAGACCGGCCCGGACGGCCAGCGGCGAGCCTTGCTGATCGAGCGCGGCGAGGAACCGAATAAAGGCGGCTGGACCATTCCGGGCGGCTTTGTCGAGTTTGACGAGCCGGTACACCTGGCGGTCATCCGCGAAGTCGAGGAGGAAACCGGCCTGAAGTGCGAAATGGTCGGGTTGGTAGCCCTTCGCAACCGGGCCGACGCTACTGACAACAATACCTACGCGGTATTTTTATTACAGCCGGTCAGTGGCGAATTGCTTATAGAACCGACCCCGGAGATCGCCAACGCTGGTTTTTTTACGCTTGACGAGATGAAAAATATTGCCCGGTTAGCTCCACTATCGCTGGAACTGGCCTCGGCGGTCCTGGAAGACCGGCTTAAATTGCTGTCGGCGATCACGGTGACAGGCTTGCCGGGCCGGTCTCCATCAACCCTTTTTATTTAGAAAATAAAGTAGAAATGAATTTATGAGTGGGTACCAGGTAGCGATAGTCGGGCCGAGCGAGCTGGCAGGTCAGGAGCTTCTAAAAATATTGGCGCAACGCCGTTTCCCGATTACCGCCCTGCGATTGCTGGAAGGGCCAACCGGTTTTGCCGGGGCGCGTCCGGTAAATTGGGCCGGTCACGAATTGCCGGTCAAAGAAATCACTTCACGAGCGATGCGGGATGTGGACCTGGTTTTCTTTTGCGGCAACACCGAGCTAACTCAGCAGTTTGCCGGACCGGCCAGCGAGGCGGGGGCGTTTGTGATCGATGTCAGCGGGGCTTTCCGGGGCGACGACAAAACGCCGGGTATTATCCCGGAGATCAACGCCGCCGATATGCAACACCTCAAAAAACGCCGGGTGGTCTGTTCGCCCAGTCCGGCAGTTATTCAATTGCTGTTACCGCTCAATACCTTTCGCCACTGGACCACTCTCAAACGGGTGATGCTGCATAGTTTTGAACCAGTCTCCGAAAGTGGTCAAAAAGCAATGGAGCTTTTTAGCAGCGAAACCAAGCAGGTCATGGAAGGCAAAAACGTGGTGCCGCACGCCTATTCGCACCAGATTGCCTTTAATTTGCTGCCCGAAACCGAAAACGCCCTGGATACCGGCCTGTCTCGCAGCGAATGGCGGGTAATCCGCGAGGTTCGTCGCATCTGGAAATTGCCCGATCTTAATATTCAGGTGATGTGTATGCGGGTGCCGGTCTATATTGGTATTTCCCAATCGGTGCAGGTGGATTTTGGCCGCCGGGTAACACCGGAGGAAGTACGCGAGGTGCTGGGCGATACGCCTGGGGTACGCTTGCTGGACGACCCGACCATCAATATGTACCCTCATCCCTGGCAGGCAGCTAATACCGATGATGTACTGGTCGGGCGCATTCGCCAGCTAGACGAGTCTCATAACACGCTGGCTCTTTTCAGTACGATGGATAACCTCCGGCGAGGTAGTGCCCTCAACGCCGTAAAAATTGCCGAGAGTGCCATCGAGCAGAAACTCTTTTAGGCCGGGATTTCGTCGCGCGGTATGCCTACAAAAACGGTATGACCGGTCGGCCACTCCGGGTGGGCCAGATAGTCGAGGGTGGCCCGTGCCACTGCCGGTGGGTCGGGCAACTGGCCGCCTTCCAACTCGTTTGCCAGGTCATCGATCATAGCCCGGTTCTTGCGTTTGAAGATGGCGTAAGCCCCGGTGCCGCTGATCACGTGCCCGACCACAATTCCCAGCTTTATATTCTGTTCGGACAGCCCGGTTTGCCAGCCCCGCAAATCCTGTTCGGCGGCGAACTTTGTTTCGGCAACCGGCGCATAACCCGGCGGCGATGCTAGCTTACCCCAACGGTGTGCCCACCAGCTTGTCATATAAATCACCCAGCTACCGGACCGCAACAGCTTCGACTGCATAGCCGCCTCGACCAGGGCCAGTTGCGCGTCGTGGTTGATCAGCCGGGCGTACTCCGGCCCTTTGTCGGCTTCCAGCCCTCCGGCGGCATTGAGGATCAGGGTATCCAGGCGGCCAAAGCGTTGCGAAATGGCCTCAAACATAGCCTGCCGGTCGGTCGTCGAGGTAATATCGGTCTGCAATAGCTGTACTTCTACTCCCAAAGCTTCCAGTTCGGCCTGGGTTCGGTTGATCCGGGCCTGTTTGGAAGCGTCGCGGTAAGTAATCACCAGGTTCGCCCCGGCCTGAGCCGCTTCCACCGCCACCGCCTTACCAATGCCACGCGTGCCACCCGTCACCAGCACAACCTGACCGGCCAAACTACGATTTTCTTTATCACTCAAAGCGATTACATTTCTCCTGGCAAATTTTACAAACGATTGATTTCACTCTTTACTCGTTAATTGCGTAAAAAATCACAAAGTACTAAGCCGGGTTCGTAGGGGTGCAACCCCTGCAAGGGGGACTTGGGGGATGTCCCCGCTATGCCCCGGTCCTGGGGGCGGGTACCCCCTGGGTGCCCCTTGAAATCCCCATCGAAACATTGTGAAATAATTATACAATTGTTAAGTCTTTATTTGATAAACTCACTTTAGCATACAACAATTGCCCGGCTCTGCCAAACCAGCTCATCTGCCGAAATAATTTGTGGTTGAGTGTAGCTGGCAGATGGAACAAAAAGCTAACCGGCTGCGTAGAGAAGTTGCAAAATGACATCATTGGCAAGGAAGCTGGTAAGATTAGCCCTTTAAGCCTGGATCGGTTAAAATCGAGTGGAACTGTGGCTTTAAATTTACTTTTGAGGTGATTGATGAGTTCTGGTAAACGAGCGGTGGACCGCTCTGCCAATCGGTGGACCGGTTTATGTCTGGCGATTTTACTTATAGCGGGCAGTTTACTCACGGCCTGTGGCGAGCAGGATATAGCCCCGGCGCAATCGAGTGCCCTGCCGCCTCTTTCGCCGACCAATACGCCGGAACCGGCCCCGGCGGTCGGGTTACTGGGCAGCGATAATTTGAGTCGCACAACGATCAAAGCTAACCTGGTCGGTAGTGGCAGCACTTTTGCCGCCCCGATCTATAGCCAGTGGCTCAACGCTAACGACCCCAAATCTTTTGTAAAATCCTCACCGGGTGTCAATATTACCTTCCAGGCGATTGGTAGCGGCAGTGGTCGGGCCGCCTTGTTGGGTACACCGGTGGCGGCGGTCAATGACATCAATCCGACCGTCCCGACCGATTTCGCCGGAAGCGACTCGCCCTTTAATGCGACCGGTCTGTTGAGTGCCAGTAGCAAAGGTCAACTGGTCCATCTGCCGGTAGCAGTCGGAGCGGTGGTAGCGATCTACAATCTAAAAGAAGTACCCCAGTTAAAATTGAGTGGACCGACCCTGGCCGCAATTTTCCAGGGAGTTATTACCAGTTGGAACGATCCGGCCATCGTTAAAGAAAATCTCGATGCCAAACTACCCGGCAAACCGATCACGGTCGTAATCCGTAAAAAAGGCACCAGTAGCGGCACTACCGATATATTTACCCGCTACCTGTCGGTAGTCAGCGATAAATTCCGCGAACAGTTCCAGCCTGACGGCAGCTTTAAGTGGGCGATCAAGAGCCTGAGCGAAGGCGGCACGACCCTGGAAGGGACTACCAACGAAGAGGTCGCCACCAACGTGCGGACCGGCGATGGCCGGATCGGCTACGTGGACCAGGGTGTGGCCGACTCGGACCAGCTAAAGACCGCTTACGCCGCGATCCGCAACAAAACCGGTCGCTTTATATATCCGAACCTGGATAACGTTTCGGCGGCGGCCAGTGGTTCATTTATCCCGGACGACTTCCGCACTTTTATCGTGGATGCCGAGGGTAGCGAAACTTACCCGATTGTCGGTTTTACCTGGCTGATTACCTGGCGCGATCTCAAGCAGATGCCTGCGCCTTCCAAAGATAAGGCGGCGGCCCTGACCAGCTTTTTGTGGTGGGCCATCCACCAGGGCCAGACCGATTTACCCAAAGGCTATGCCCCTCTACCGGCTTCACTGGTACCCCGCCTGGAACGCCTGTTTTTGACCGAGAAGATTAATAATCCGGTTGAAAAAGTCTTTCTATACGAAGGTCAGCCGCTTTTAGCCCAGCCTTAAACCGGGAATAAACAAGAATAACAAGGAAGCCATACAAAAATGACTTTACAAACCAGTTTACCGCCTACCCAACCGGCTCCCGGCCCTGGGAATGCCCCTTTACCGCCCGTGATGCCACCTCCCGGCCAGCGACCGGGTTTACCTTCACCCCGCCGCCGGCAAACCGCCAGTTTATTTAACACGCATACGCTGCTAGGCCAATTTCGCAGCCTGGCCGCCTTGATTGTCGCGCTGACCGCCATCGCACTGCTGGTTTCGTTCTGGGTCTTGAGCAATCTGCAAAATGATTTTCGGCGCGTAATCACCAAACTAACCCCCAGCATCGTGGCCGGTCAGCAACTTGGGCAAGCCCTGGAAGATATGGACTCGCGGGCGGCAGATTATCAACTTACCTCGCGGATTGATGTGACAAACCCCGATTTTCAAGCGGCGGTTTATAATCAACCCAACCAAATCGGTCTGCGGGAAACCGCCTGGAACGACCTGGAAAATCGCCGCCGGATCGTCGATAACCAGTTATCGATTGCCCGAACTAAGGCCGTCAGTGGCGATTCTACCGAACTGAAAAATGAAGAACTCGACGCACTCAACCGGATCGCCAACCGTTTTTACGAATACTATGCCAAGATAAATCTGATGCGCTACGAATTGGACCAGGGCCACAAAGAAACCGCCCTGGCTAATTACAAAGCCGCCGAGGATATTCTGGTGGGCAACCTGGGGCTATCGCCACGCGACGTTAATGGCAATTCCAAAGAAAAAGTCTTGAAGGATAACGGCTGGAGTCCGACTACGTTTAGCTGTGTGACCAACTGCCAGACCGCCGAATTAAATAAAGCGGTACCTTTATCTTTTGAGGTAAGCCTGCCTTATGATGGACTAGCGGCCAACGTTCACAAGCTGGCCGAGATCAACCGGACCCGGTTGGACCACACTAGCGGTCAACTAAGCCCAATTTTGGTCTGGGTAACTGCGGTGTTAGTCGCGCTGATGACGATTGTAATCTCAGCTTATTACGCTTTTATCACCCACCGGGTATTGAACCTGGGTTTTGCCCTGGCGATGGTGGCGGGGTTGGCACTGGCTATCACTTTGATCACCTCGTTAAATTCGGCCACCCGCGATTATAACAACTTTAAAACCGATTTCGTAGAAGGGCCGCAGGGAATAGTCCAGACCTCCACGATCCAGCAAATCTCGGCAGATGCCAATGCCGACCTTTCGCGTCTGTTACTCAGCCCGGATAGTCCCGGCCTCGATAGTACCCAACCGGCCCTCACCACCGATGTTAAACGGGCTTTCTCGCGGGATACCCTGCTATCGGCCTACGAGAACAAACGTAAGCTGGTTCAAAAACTGCTGGATGATTTTAGTAACAGCGAAGCCAGCCGCAACTGGTCGGCCTTTACCGCCGCCGGACAAAAAATCCAGGACGCTTTCCGCCAACGTCTGCTGGCGACCGCCATCCTGATCGACATCAGCCCCAATCCGGCCAACGCCCAACTCGACTCGGCCCGCTTGCACTACAACCAGTTTACAGCTGGGGTAAGCAATAACGGCGTTAGCAAGCAAACCGCTTTTGACTTGAGTGCCTGTAACTCCATCGGTCAGCGGGAGTTCAGCCAGACTACCTGTAATAGTCCCGGTGGCGGTTATCTTAATTTGCTACAACTTGTAGTCTGGATAGTGTTTCCCCTGGTGGCTCTGCTGGTGGCCGGTGGTATCGTCCTGACCAGTCGCTTGTTTTAGTCCATCTATACGATTTTCGCTTCAACCTCACTTTGTGAAGCTCAAGCGAAAATAAAAAGGGATTTCAAAGGGGCACCCAACGGGTATGCGCCATTTGACCCCCCGCACGGCATCCAAAAGGTACCCGGCCCCCACTTCCCCTGCTTCGTCCTTTACAGAGGTTTGGTGGGTAGTTACAATAAGGAGAGAAAAGACTATGAAGTATCTGGAAGTGCGGCGGCACACCATGCGCCAGAAACCCGGCAAACATCTTTCCCAGGCCGGGGTCGAACTCGCCCGGCGAATTGGCAAAGCTAGCGACCGGTTTGACCGGGTATTTAGCAGCCCCAAACCACGCGCCATTGAAACGGCCATCGCAATGGGATATGCGGTGGACCGTGAAATCGAGGGGCTTGGCCTGGACGCGGTAGAAGATAAGGTCTGGGAAGAGTTAGAAGGCGAGGCTGGCTTTGACGGTTGGGGCCGCCAGGTCAAAAAGAGCAAATTGCTGGTAAACTTTGGCAAGAGCCAGGCCAAAATCTGGCAAGAAAGTCTGGAGGCTTTGCCGGAAGGGGACCGAGGGTTGATGATTACGCACGGTGGATTTATAGAAGCCGGAGCGGTCGGCCTGCTGCCCGATGCGAACCACCCTAAATGGGGGGGCTTTTGCGATTACTGTGAAGGAGTAGCCGTCAGTTTTGATGGCAAAGCCTACAAGCTAAAAATCTTGAGAGTGACTGAGAAAATCAAGCCAGCAGTTTGATGCCAAAAATATTCAAAACTTGAATGAATACGTAAAAAACCGAAAGCAAGCTGACCAGTATCGCCAGACCGTAGGCCAGTACATTGTAAACCGGTTTGTTGGTATGTTTGCCCATCAATTCGGGGTTATTGACCAGCTTGAGGACCGAAAACAGGATAATCGGTAGCAGGATACCGTTCAGGGCGTACAAATTAATTAGAATATCGACCACCGGCAAACCGGGGATCATCGCAATCAAAACACTGACGAAAATCAGGCCGGTGAAAAGACCCCAGAAGGCCGGGGCTTCTTTCCAACTTTTGCTCACGCCATTTTCCAGGCCCAGGGCTTCGGTTAAAGAATAGCAGGTCGTCAGAGGCAGGACCCCCGCTGCCAGAAAAGAAGCTCCGAGCAGACCTAGCGCGAATATGTACTTGGCAAAATCGCCCAGAAAAGGGGTCAGTGATTGCGCCGCCGCCGCCGCCGAGTCAAGCTGCACACCCTGCCCATTGCTGCCCTGGTAAATCGTGGCCCCGGTGGCTATGATGATAAAAAAGGCAATTCCAATCGAGAAGACTGACCCGGAATAAACGTCCAGCTTTTGATATTTGTAATCGCGCATGGTGATACCGCGCTCGACGATGGCACTCTGGACATAAATTTGCATATAAGGACTGATCGTGGTGCCGACCGCCGCGATGATAGTGGTTAAAAAAGCCCCGTTAAATTTGAGAGTCGGTACAAAAGTATTGACCGCGATCTGACCCCAATCCGGCTTCGCCATGAAAGCCGCCACGATATAAGCGAAAAAAGCCACCGTCAACAGCAGAAATACTTTTTCCACCCGGTTATAAGAACCCCGCGCAATCAGCAACCAGATCAGTAAACCGGACACCGGTGCCCCGACCCACTGGGGTATATTGAAGATTTGGAGGGCCGAGGCGATCCCGATAAATTCACTGACGATGACCCCGGCGTTAGCGATCAGTAATGCCAGCATCACAAAGGCCGTCAGCCGGATCGAGAAGTTCTCGCGGATCAGGTCGCTCAGACCCTTGCCGGTGGCGGCCCCCATCCGGGCGCACATCTCCTGGACTATTGCCACCCCGATCCCCACGATAACCATTACCCAGAGCATTTGAAAACCGAATTGCGACCCCATGCTGCTATAAGTATAGATACCACCGGCATCATTTCCGGCGTTAGCGGCGATCAGACCCGGCCCCAGAATGGTCAGATAGAACAAGATGCCGAGCTTGCGTTTACGGTTCTCCAGGTTCTTTTCGGTTTCGGCCAGTGTGACAGCCGGTTCGAGGGCCGGTACTAGGCTATAGCCCTCGCCGGGAACACTCTTTTCCTTCTGATCCATATTATCAGGCTCCCAGTCTGGTTTGAGCTGAAGCAGTTGCCAGCCCCCGGTGAAAACGGAATATCTTTGGTACCCGGCGCCGCAAATCCGCCGGTAGAATTAAATCCAGCGCGTCGTCGAAGGTTATTATACCCTGAATATCACCGGTATCATTTAAGACCGGCATGGCCCGGAAACCATAATCAGCCAGCAAAGCCGCCGCGTCTTCGGCGCGAGTATCAGTATGAACACTGACGAAATCCTTGACCACCAGTTCAGCCAGGCGGGTGTAGCGTGGCTGGCAAAATACCACGTCGCGCAGGGCGGCTACCCCGATCAGCCGTTCGGTATCAGGCTCTACCACATAAATGTAATCGACAAATTCCGGCTGGTACTCGATGTCCCGGATGTGCTGCAAGGCTTCCGAAGCACCCAGATTACCTGGCAGCATCAGGAAATCGTTGGTCATAATTCCCCCGGCGGTATCCTCGTCGTAGGCCAACAGTTCGCGCACTTCCTGCGACTCTTCTCTTTCCATGAGGGCCAGCAAATCCTCGGCTTTATCCTCGTCCACCTCAGCAATAACATCGGCGGCATCGTCGGGCTGCATTTCCTCCAGAATGTCAGCCGCCCGGTCTTCGCTCAGACCTTCCAACAAATCAGCAGCGTCCTCCGGTTCCATCTCCTCCAGGGTATCGGCAGCCGTTTCATCATCGAGTGAATTAACAATTTCAGCCCCCTGCACATACGACAATTCATCGATTAGCCGGGCAATATCGACCGGGTGAAGTTTCGCCAACCGTTCGTGAGAGACGTTCAGCCGGACGGTTGGGGCATTGCTGGCAAAATATTCGACATCGGCCCAATCGAGCAAATTTTCTTTACGGTTAATCTGGCGGGTGTTGGGCACCGGGCCAAAGATAAACAGGCGACGCATAATGGCTTGAAAAGAAATATCGACGGCCAGTACCCGGACGGTCGTTTCAGAAGGAGCGGCTCCCAGCGCAATATCATTTACCCGGATCACCCGGCGACCCTCGACATCCACCAACTGACGGTCCATCACATCCTTATAAAGCAAAACCTCACCGTCGCGCCTTTCAAAGCGTTCCAGGCTGACCTGGGCCGAATGTAACCGAATCCCGCCTTGCTGGATCGATTGGACCTGGCTGAGTGGTATCCAGAATTCGCGTTTACCGGTCCGACCGAGCAAACCGGCCACCGGCGGGTAACGATCCTCGCTCTTTCCCATCGACGGATTTATACGCACGATCAAATCTTTGACCTCGGCAATCTTCTCGCCATGTCTATCCTGGATCGATTTTCCCAATAATTGACTGAAAAATAATAAGTTCACTTGGGTTGCTCCTGGTTGGGTTACGTAGCAATGAACGCAAAGTAATACCCGCGCTTAGTGAGATAAGCCTTAAACTACTTTTAACTGTCCCTTATTCGATTGAGCAAAGCATTATTTCAGGTCTGTAAGGCAAGCACAGCCATAGAAAGTCTTGCTAAACCAGCAAAATAAAGTGCGCTAAAGAGGCTGAACGGGTTAAACTGACCACAAAAGCGGACAGTCTGGGAATAGTTTTAGTAATAACCGGGAAGTCAACCAGAGGATTTTGAGGACTGACACAGAGCAGGTGAGGAGGGAAAACTGGAAGAAACCATTTTCTTTATTTACTTACAGTTGCCACCTGCTGCGGTTAGCCTCGCTTTGTCGGTTGCTTCCCGACGTACTACCATCCATTAAAGACACTCCTTTTTTAAGCCGGACAGATCAGCGCGACTCGCTGAAAAACCTCGATTAAATGCGCAGCAGGCGTAAGACTGCCCACCCTCTGTCAGCAAAATATTTCAACCAGCCTGATTTTAGCACTATATCAATAAAAGTCAATTAAATAGGACTTTCTCATCGACCTCACCGGGTGGTTAGCACCCCATTAAACGGTGAAGTTTGAGATTAACTTTTTAGGCGGTCGTCCTCCACGCTTGGGCGGCTCAAAGAGTGGCGGCACGACCTTGTACTTTAACAATTCGGCGATGCTCCAGATATGATCGCTCAATCCACTAATACAGCCGGGCCGAATAATTACAAGTTACCAAAGACGGTCCAACTCACAATTTTAAGTTCCAAGAAACCATGTGTTATCTAAGCCAAGCTGTACCAGGAGCAATCTACTGACCACAGTTATCGAAAGCGTAGGCTTTCTTACACATAGTACCTGTGCATCTTTAGGCCCTTCCGCTTTTTGAGGTCTGGCCGGTTTCGCACCACTGCCGGACCGGACACCGCTGGCACTGCGGCACCGAGGGTAAACAGGTCGCCCGACCATGCTGGACCATCAGGCGATTGATCGTAAACCAGTAGGGGCTGGGTAAGATTTTCTCAAGATTTTTCTCGGTTTGCTCCGGCGTTTTGGTTATGAACCAGCCCAGGCGGTTGGTTATCCGGTGGACATGGACATCGACGCACAGGGCCGGGATCGCAAAGGCATAGACCAGCACACAATTGGCGGTCTTGCGGCCTACTCCGGGCAAAGCCAGCAGCTCCTCTATGGTGCGCGGCACCTGGCCGCCAAAGTTGTCGCGCAAGAGCCGGCCAATCTCCTTTAGCCTGGGTGCTTTCGTCTCCGGGTAAAGTGAGCCGTTTAACAGCCTGACCAGTTCTTCCACCGAGGCTTCCGCCAGGCTGGCGGCATCGGGAAAGCGAGCAAACACCCGGTTGGATACAGCGGTGGTCTGCTCCTCGCGGGTTCGTTGCGAGATAACGGTGGCAATCAGCACCTGATAGGGGTCTTCGAGTTCCACCGAGCCTTTGCCCAGGTAGGTCGTTTGCAGGGTATCCAGTACCGGCTCGATAAACTGTGTCCAGTTTTGTTCTATCATTTTTCGTCCAGCTTAAATTTCATTTCCAGCAAACTTTCCTCAAATCCCAGCCGGCGGTAAAGCCGGAGCGCGGCCTGGTTGGTTGGGCTAACCTTTAAGCCGACCACCCGCCCGCCGTTCTGGCGGCTGTAATCGAGGGCAAACCGTAGTAAGGCCGTGCCAACTCCTAAATTCTGCCAGTCCACCGCTACCGCCAGACCGAGAGTGTAGTGCCGGGCATTGCTCTCGCCTTCGCCCCGCAACCAGACCGCCCCAACCGGCTTTGCATCCCACCATGCCACAAAGGATTGCCAGCGACCGTTTTCCAGACCAGCCAGCAACGCCAGTTCGGCCCCGCTTCGACCGCTCAACTCCGGTATAGTGTGCATACTGAGGGCCATCATTTGCGTCACAAAGGGGCTATCTTCGCTGGTGGCTGGCTTAATCGTCAGGTCTATCATCTAAAACCCTAGCGATAACTCAATGACTGAAGGTTGTGGGCGATCCGCTCCGCCGGTTTCTGAGAAAAATCAACCTCAAAAGTCTGGCCGGTGATTTTCTCGTAGCAGGCCTGGTAACGCTGGCTCATTTTTACGACAATATCATCGGTCAGGATCGGTGTTTCGCCGTCGCCGGTAAAACCCTGTTCGCGCATCCACAACCGCAACAGTTCTTTGTCAAAACTTTCCGGCTCCTGCCGGTTTTCAAACCGCGCTTGATAGCTTTCGGCCAACCAGAAGCGGCTGCTGTCGGGGGTATGCACTTCATCCACCAGTGATACCCGGCCCTCGATCAGGCCGAATTCGTATTTGGTATCGACCAGTATCAAACCGGCCTGGCGGCAAAGGGCTTGTCCACGCCCAAAGACCGCCAGAGCGGCCTGCTCGACCTGACTCCAGGTAGTCTCATCCACCAGACCTTCCTCGACAATCTCGCGGCGTGTCAGAGGCCGGTCGTGACCGCCTAGCTCGGCATGGGTGGTCGGGGTGATAATCGGCGAAGGAAGAGGCTGATTTTTCTGCATACCATCCGGGAACGATAGGCCATACATATCCCTTTGGCCCTGCTGGTACATCACCCAAATACTGGTATCAGTCACGCCAGTCAGGTAGCCGCGCACGATCACTTCTACCGGCAACATCCTGGCAGTGCGGGCCTCCATAACGTTCGGATCGGGCAGCGAAAGCATATGGTTGCCGACCAGATCGGCGGTCTGCTCGAACCAGAAACGCGACAACTGGTTAAGCACCTGGCCCTTAAACGGTATAAGGCCTAGCACCCGGTCAAAGGCCGATTGGCGGTCGGTCGTAATCAACAACCGCCGATGGTCGGGCAGTTCATAGAAATCGCGGACTTTCCCCCGGCCAACCTCGCCCAGGCCTGGCAAATCGACCCCGCCCAGTGCCCACGCTCGCCGGTTCAAAATCTCGTCGGCACTTAACATAACTTTTCCTTTCAGTTGGTAGACTTTTCCGCAAATTTTTCCTCAGACTTTTCCTCAGACTTTTCCATTGTGAATTTTGCTACGCCCGGTTTCAAGACTTTAACATTGCAATATTACCATAATTGATCAATTAGGATTGGGTTAATAGTCCGCTTTTTTCTTGTCAGTGGTCAGGTTTATGCCAAAATGTCCGGTGTTTAGCTCTTTAATTAAAATTGGACATAAGAAATGGATTGGAATGTTGCCGCAACGGTCGGGGTGGCGTTGTTCACGTTAGCCCTGATAATGATCCGGCCAAAAAAGATTAATGAAGCGATGACAGCCTTGCTCGGTGCAATACTGATGCTGGCACTGGGCCGGGTCGGTCTGGGGGATGCCACCAGGGTGCTGGCCGACAAATGGGACGTATTTCTTTTCTTTCTCGGTCTGATGACCATCGCAGCGGTGGCCGATAACGCCGGTTTCTTCGATTGGACGGCGGCGGTGGCCGGACAACTGGCAGGGGGTAGTGGTCTACGCCTTTTTCTGAACGTCTGTATATTGGGAGTTATTATTTCCACTTTTCTGTCGAACGATGCAACCGCCCTGATCTTGACTCCGGTGGTTTTCACGCTAGTTTCCCGGTTGAATTTGCCGGTATTGCCTTTTATGTTTGCCTGTACATTTCTGGCCGATACGGCCTCGTTTAGTTTGCCGGTGTCGAACCCGATTAATATCCTGGTGGGTGGGACTTTTCCACAAACGCAAGGACTTGGCAATTTCTGGCTGCACCTGCTAATTCCCAGTCTGCTGGCGATCACTTTGAATATCGGCTTGTTCGTGCTGCTCTTTCGTAAGCAAATCCCAAAATCTTTTGACCTGGCAGCCCTGGAAAAACCGCGCCGGGTAATAGAGGTGCGTGGGGCCGGGTTTTTTAAATATTGCCTGGTATGTCTGTGCTTGATCGCGGTGGGTTACGTTGTTGGATCGCTGCTACGAATACCCTTGTCGCTGGTGGCAATTAGCGGGGCAATCCTGCTGGTAGGCGGCGCAATCCGGTTCGACCGGTTCCACTGGCCCAAGTTGCGTCAGGAAATCTCCTGGTCAATATTTATCTTTATCGGTGGCATGTTTATCGTGGTGCGCGGCATCGAAAATATCGGTTTTACGGCCCAGGTCGGCCAATGGCTGGTCGCTATCATTGGTACCAGCAGTTTTCTAGCCGTAATGGTCGGCACTTTCGGTACGGCCATCGGTACCAATTTTATCAATAACGTGCCGATGGCCCTGTTAGCGATTTCGGTGCTGGAACAGCTAAATACTACTTCTTTATCGTCCACGACCCACACCGGCTTGATCTATTCGGTCATGCTGGGAGCCGACCTCGGACCAAACCTGACCACAGTCGGCTCGTTGGCGACTGTCCTGTGGCTGTTGATTTTGCGACGCAAGGGGTTGGAAATCTCGGCTTTTCAGTATTTCAAGCTGGGTTTAATCGCGACCCCCCTTATGCTGCTCGTCGCCGCTTTGGCCCTATGGGTGAGCTTACTGATTTGAGAAGTTAAAGTAAAAGCGAAAGTCCTTGTAAAAAGAGAAACCGCCCTGAGAATCTTTAGGACGGTTTCGGTTGATACCCATTCAGGTACTGGTTATTTGCCGCTCAGTGATACCAGCAGCTCGTTTAGCCGGGTCACATAGCCCATCGGGTCTTCCAACTGGCCGCCATCGCTCAACACGGCCTGGTCGAACAGGATCGCGCTCCAGTCGTCGAAGCGAGCCTGATCGGCTTCGTCACGCATACGGTTGATGATAGCGTGCTGCGGATTGATCTCGAAAATTGGTTTCGACGAAGGCAGTTTTGGCCCGGCGGCTTTTAGAATACGCTCGAAACTGGCGTCCAGCCCAAATTCGTCGGCAACCAGACAGGCCGGGGAGGTGGTCAGGCGATTAGTCACCCGCACCTCTTTGACCTTTTCACTGAGAGCCGTTTTGATCCGTTCGGTCAGTTCCTTGTATTCGGTAGCGGTCTTCTCGTACTGTTCTTTTTCCTGCTCATCTTCCAGTTTTGTCAGGTCGACCTCACCTTTGGCTACCGATTGGAGTTGTTTGCCCTGGTATTCGGTCAGGCTGCCGACTACCCAGTTATCGACCACATCCGAGAGCAACAAGACCTCGATGCCTTTTTTGCGGAAGATTTCCAGTAGCGGGCTACTCTTGGCGGCAACGTAGGTATCGGCGGTCAGGTAATAAATCTTGTCCTGGCCTTCCTTCATGCGGCTGATGTATTCGTCCAGCGAGACATCCTGAGTTTCCGCGGTTGAATTGGTGGTCGTAAAGCGCAACAGGCGGGCGACCGTATCGCGGTTGGATTGATCCACGAAAAAGCGGATAGTTTGTCACACCTGGGTGCCTCGGTCCTTGGCTGCGAAGTTGTAATTGAAGTACCCCACCGTAGTCACCAGCATAACGCCTATCATGTACGAATTTTATTGCAGGTAGCAGGGGAGGAACTGGTAGTTAGCCACAACAGCAGCGAAGTGGCAAATCACCAGGATATTA
Organism: Chloroflexia bacterium; assembly: GCA_038322625.1. GTDB lineage: Bacteria > Chloroflexota > Chloroflexia > Chloroheliales > Chloroheliaceae > 54-19. The sequence goes on along the minus strand of JBBQGA010000042.1, from coordinate 3,042 downwards.
ACGGCGCAATTCGGGAAGCATTCAAGTTGGCTCGGCAACAACTTCAGATTTATCGCCAGCACAAATTAAACCGGGGTAAAGGCGAACCGGAAGAATTCGTTACCGGTGAAGATGCCTATTCAGATGAGCTGAACCCTTAGAACTACATTTATACTATTTTCACAATGAATGACGAGTTTCAGGTAACTTCTAAAAGCTTTCAGAACACCTGAACAGATAGTTCTAAAATTTATCTGACATTTTCCTGTATTAACCTCTCCTTGGTAGCACCACCTCCTGGCTACTTCTTTCAGCCGGATGAAAGAAGTAGCCAGGAGGGGCATTCAGGTGCTTAAAACTCCCATTGTAGCCCCAAAGGCAAACGGTCTTTGCGAAATATTCTTTAGAAATTTGCGCCAGGAATACCTCGATCATTTTCTGATTTTGAACTAGGGCCGTTTAACGCGAGTATGAAAAGAATATAGGCAATATTACAACACCTTACGGCCCCATCAAGGCATCAAGCAACAAATTCTGGTCGTTGCGGTTCAGTCAGTCCCACAGAGAGGAAAAATCATCAGTTTTCCAGTCCTAAATGGTTTACAGCAAGTCTACAAAAGGACGGCTTAAGCTTCGGATGGCCCTGGTAGCCAATTCAGGGAAGACTGCTCTCATTTTCATAAGGGTAATAGAAAACTGGAAAGCACTATCTCACAATTTGCCCTCTTTTGCCTCTTCCTTAGATTGACAATACCTTTAGAACTAATGTACTATGTTGGAAAATATCTTCATTTTATTCTTGAAAGGAGAAATAGTGGTATGGCAGTTAAGGTAACGGTGCTTGTCGGCACTACCAAAGGGGCCTTCTTTTTTCATTCGGATTCCAATCGTCGTAACTGGGAATTGACCGGGCCGCACCTGGACGGTTGGGAAATTTACGCTTTAACTTCGCCCTTCGGAGTCAACCAACCAGTTGGAAATGTTAACAATAGCCACGGTCAGTATAACAACAGAATCTACGCTGGTACTTCCCACTTCGTTTATGGTCCAACTATCCGTTTCAGTGATGACCTGGGAGCTAGTTGGACTCAAGTGGCAGATGGACCGCGCTATTCCCAGGAGAGTGGTCTCACCCTCAGCCGAATCTGGCAAGTTGTAGCAGGCCACCCTTCTCAACCAGGTACGCTTTTCGCAGGAGTGGAACCAGCCGGGTTGTTTGTGAGCCGAGACGCAGGGATAACCTGGGGGGAGGTATCCGGTTTATCGCAACATCCAACTAGACCGGAGTGGGCACCGGGAAACGGAGGTCTATGCCTGCATACCATTCTAATTGACCCACATAATCCACAGCGGATGTGGATTGGCATTTCGGCAGTGGGGGTCTTCCGTACTGATGATGAAGGCCAAAGCTGGCAGAGCTGTAATCAAGGCTTACCTCAAGGGGTTACAGGGATTCCAAACGAGGAGGTAGGCCGCTGTGTGCATAAGCTGGTACTCGATCCACTAGATTCAAATATCCTGTATTGTCAGTTTCACGGTGGGGTTTTCAAGTCAACCAACGCCGGTGACTCCTGGCAACCTATCGAAGAAGGTCTCCCCAGCAACTTCGGCTTCCCGATGGTCGTAACCACTGATGGCAACCTTTTTGTAATTCCATTGGAAAGTGATATGCTACGCCACGTCAACGACGGTTTGTTAAAGGTCTACCGCTCGAACAATGGGGGTAAAAGCTGGTCAGACTCCAGCCGAGGTCTACCGGAAGCGGGACACTTTGTTTCGGTGCTACGCGACGCAATGGACACCGATAATCTTGAGCCAAGCGGCATCTACTTCGGCACCAGTATGGGCGAGGTATTTTGCTCACCAGACTGTGGGGAGAACTGGCTGCGTTTACCCGGTCAATTTCCTCGAATAACCTCACTTAGAACCTGGGTTCGAGAGGAGGCTTGAGGTGCAGCCGGTCACAGTTGCGGTAAGTGTTCCAAGCCTACTCAAAGATTGCACAGGGGGCCGAAGTCGGTTTACAATCGAGGCAACTACGCTTGCCCAGGCCTTGCAGGTTCTGGTGGAGGTTTACCCTCTTTTGCGGATTCATCTTTACGACGAGACCGGCCAGTTGCGGACACACGTGCAAATTTTCTATAATCAAGATAGCACCCGGTGGCTAGACAACCTGGCGGTGCCTCTCAAAGCAGGGGACCGCCTTGCGGTCCTACAGGCAATGTCGGGTGGTTAGACCTGAGTTTGCGAAGGGTTTCTAACTCGGTAAGCGTGTAAATTCGAGACGCTTCGCTTCGCAAACTCACAATGAAAACACTTGGAATAAATGTATCCTATCAAAAAAGCGGGGTAAAGTGGGCCAAAAAAAAGCTGCCTGAATTAACCACTCACCCCAGCGGCTACGGCTGGTGCTGGTCCAACTTTAGCTTTAGCTTTTAGTTGTCGGTTGCTCCGCTGGAAGTGACGCGACGGCCCTTTATGTTTGGCCCGCGCTAAGTGGCTGCGCTGCCGCGAACGCTCGCTCGGATAGTAGGTGGATGGGGGGCCTCTCTGGCCCGCTCAGTAATGGTTTGCGCCAGGCTGATCAGCTCGTTTTTGCCGCTCACCCGGTCTAGCAGGTAATGGTAGACGTTTACCCCTAACTTCTTGCAGGTGGCGACCACACTTTGCAAGGCGTCCCACCCTTTCACGCCTGCTTCGCTGCACGCTGCCAGGCTCACATCCCGCTTGCGTACCCGCTGGCGGGCTCCCAATTCAGCCGGGTTGTTGTGTAAGGGTAGGTATGGCTCGTCGAGCACTAACAGCAGTTGCTCGCGTTTGGCCCTCGTCTTAGCCTTCTGGTCCTCCAAACCATCATACTCATTGCCGGGAGCGAAGAGTTGGTCAAACTGAGCCCGCAGCCATAGAGCCTGCGAGGCCGTGGGCTTTTGAGTGTAAGCTAACAAGGCGTCGTAATAGCGCCACAGCCGTCCCCGGAAATCTTCCAACATTACCCGGTGGTAGGCCAACCGGGGCATTAAACGGGTGTACGGCCTGGCTTCGTGGACCCAGCACAGGGCCAGT
>JBBQGA010000041.1:0-48585 GCA_038322625.1 Chloroflexia bacterium | reverse complement strand
CCACGTTTAAGTTGACGTACCGGCCAGTTGCCACCCTTAAACATCTTTTCCAACTTGGCTCGGGTGGCCTCATCCAAATTGACATTGTATAGTTTTTTCATTCCCGCATTATACACCATCTTCACCTTGGGGCTATACTAGCTCTTTCGAGCCGGGAGGCCCTGGCCGCTTTTTTTGCCGGGTTGGGCTACGCTACCAACGCCCGCCTGACCCAGACCCCCGCCGCGATGAGCCTTACTTCCGATGCGCTGCGCTCGGCGGTGTCGCATATCGAGCGGCTTGCCAGCCACGATAACGGTTTCTTTGAGGTCTATCTCTTTGAGCTAAAATCGGTCACGATGGCCCATACTCAGGCGATTGTGCGGAATTTCCGCAACCGGCCCGGCGACTATCTGCTAGTGTTGACCAACGACTACGAACAATTGGATTTTGTGCTGGTAGAGCGGATCAGCCCCGAAGCTACCAAATCCCAATCCGGCACCGGCCCCCTTAACAGTAGTAGTAGCAAACAGGTCAGCGTCCGGCCACGCATCCTGACCGTCACCCGGCGCAACCCCTCGGAGGTGGCTATGCGGGTGCTGCGCCGCTTTAGCTATACCGAGGCCGATACTTTTGCCCAGTACGATAAGTTAATCAGCGCGTATGATATTGCCGACTGGAGCGAGCCGTTCTTCAATAACCGGGCCCTCTTTTCGGATTACTACCTGACCAAACGGCTGCCCCATGAACCGGCCTGGCCCGCCAGAAGTACTGCCGCCACGCCCATGACCAGGGCCTTTCAGCAGTTGCGCCAGCTTTTTGCCGGGGTCCGCGAGGAGTTTTCCAACCAGCCGGAAGCGGTGATCCGCCAGAAATTGCTCGAACCGGTCCTGGCGGTGCTGGGGTTCGTGGCGAAGGCCGGAAAGTCCGGCAACAGCGTAGCCCTTGAGCCGGATTATTTGCTGTCGGCCCTCTCCCCGGCCTTGCAAAGCGAAAAACCGCTGGCGATCTGCCTGACCTACACATGGAGCCGCAACCTGGACGGCAAAGACGAGCAGCGCGACAGCCAGACCCCCGACGAGAACCCCGGCGCGATGGTGGTGGCCCTGCTCGACCGGGGCGACGCCGAGTGGGCCATCGTGACCAACGGCAAGACCTGGCGGTTGTATTCGGCCAAAGCCCACAGCCGGGCGACCAACTATTATGAAATTGACCTGGAAGAAACGCTGGCCCTGCCGCCCGAAAAGCTGGCCGAGGCTTTCCCCTATTTCTGGCTGTTCTTCCGGGCGGAAGCCTTCAGCCCCCTGGCGGCTAGCGGCCTTTCGATTATATCCCCGGTGGAGAGCGCGACCGGCCTCGCCCCGGCTTTTCTCGATAGGCTGGTGGCCGAAAGCGAACGCTATGCCCGCGAACTGGGCGAACGCCTCAAGGAGCGCATCTTTGAGGAGATTTTCCCGCATTTCGCGCGGGGTTTTATCCTGTACGCCCGGCAGCACGGCCAGCTACCGGCTAACTTTGAGGCTATCACCGGCGAAGAACGCAGCCGTCTGCTGGAACCCTTTTTCAGTGGGACGCTGACTTTTCTGTACCGCTTGCTGTTTTTGCTTTACGCCGAAAGCCGCGATTTGCTGCCGGTGCGCGAGACGCGCGGTTACTACGAAAAAAGCCTGGAAAAGCTCAAACAGCGCGTAGCCGGTAAAGCCGCCAAAATCGAGGACGAGGCTCCCGGCAAGCTCAGGCTGGCCTTTAACGATTTATCGACCGAGCTATACGACGCTTTGCAGGAGCTTTTCGGGGCGGTTGACCGGGGCGATGCGGCTCTGAATGTGCCGGTTTATAACGGCGGGCTGTTTATTACCCGTCCCGACCCGGCGGACCCGTCCACCGAAGCCGCGACCGCCCGCTTTCTGTTGGAACACAAGATTACCGACCGTCAGTTGGCTTTGGGTTTGAACCGCATGACGCGGGATGTGGACGAAAAACGGCATGACCTGGCGATGATCGATTACAAGAGCCTGGGCGTGCGGCAGCTTGGCTCGATCTACGAGGGGTTGCTGGAATTCAAGCTGCGGGTCGCGCCGGAAGTGATGGCGGTGGTGCGCGGCAAAAAGACCGAAGAAATTATGCCGCTGGCCGAAGCGACCGCCAAAAAGTTGCCGCTGGCGAAAGAGGGCCGGGGCAAAGAAGCCCGCGATAAACAGATCGCCAGGGGCGAGGTTTACCTGGAGAACGACCGGCGCGAACGCAAGGCTACCGGCAGCTATTACACGCCGGACTATATCGTGAAGTACATTGTGGAGAACACGGTCGGGCCGGTGTTGAAGGAAAAGCTGGAAGCCTTGCGACCGGCCTTCCGGCAGGCCGAACTGACTTTGCTGGCCGAAAAGCAAAAGGCCGCCGCTCTCAGCAAGCAGGGCCGGAGCGGTGACACGCCCGAAAACCAGGCTTACCTCAAGCATCCGGCGGTCAGCGCGGCTTTCTTCGACCTCAAGGTGCTGGACCCGGCCATGGGTAGCGGTCACTTCCTGGTCGAAGCGGTGGACTATATCACCGACCGCATGGCCGATTTCCTGACCGGCTTTCGCTGGAACCCGGTGATCCACGAGTTGACCGCCACCCGTCGCGATATTCAGGCCGAGATGGAGCGGCAGGGCGTGACGATTGACGCCGGGAAGCTGATCGATCTGAATTTGCTCAAGCGGCACGTCCTCAAGCAGTGCATCTATGGGGTGGACCTCAACCCGATGGCGGTGGAACTGGCGAAAGTGTCGCTCTGGCTGGACTGCTTCACGCTGGGGGCGCCGCTCTCCTTCCTGGACCACCACATGAAAGCCGGTAACTCGCTGATTGGCGGGAACGTGGCGGAAGTCCAGGAGGCTTTAAGCCGCGATATGTTTGGCAACCAGTTTGCCGGGTTGCTCAGTGCCACCTCGCTAATGCAGCAGGTCGGCAATCTCTCCGACATTACGGTGGAGGAAGTAACCACCTCGCAGAGCGCCTACCGCCAGGCTTTCGATGCCCTGGCTCCCTTCAAACGGCTGCTGGATGTCTGGATTAGTGAGCATTTTGGCAACAAAGGGGCGCAGCACGCCGCCAGCACCTACACCCAGGCGATTGTCCAGGACCGGACCAGTGAGGTCAAGAACCCGGCTGACCGCGCCCGCCTGGAAACAGCCCTTGCCCTAGCAACTACCAAACGTTTCTTTCACTGGGAACTGGAATTCCCCGAAGTCTTTTACAACCAGACCCGGCGCAGACCAGATGGCGGTTTTGATGCAGTTATAGGTAATCCGCCCTATGTCCGGCAAGAAGGCTTGGGCGAAGACAAAGTTATTTTCCAAAAATCCTATGTGGTTTTTAACAGTATTGCCGATTTATATACCTATTTCATAGAGCGTGGGCATAATTTAGTGCGAGCCGGAGGACGCTACAGTATGATTACCGCTAATAAATTTATGCGGGCTAATTATGGAGCGGCTTTACGTTCTTTTCTCACCAACCGCAAGGGTATTAAGCTGGAAAAGCTGATAGATTTTGGCGACTTGCCGGTCTTTGGCGAGGCTACCACTTATCCAATAATCATAGTTTCAACCATTGCTGAACGGGGAACGGCCCCTATTGAATATGCCCTGATAAAGAATCTTGATTTTGAAAATCTCAATACGGCCATTAAATCAAATAGTGCTAATTTGCCGGAAAGCGCCTTTGCCGGTACGAATTGGTCTTTAGCTGCTACTTCTCACCAAGCTGTACTGGATAAATTAAAAGTTTTAAGCCTACCTTTAGGCCAATATGTAAAGGGGGAAATAAAATACGGTATAAAGACAGGATTTAATGAAGCTTTTTATATTGATAAAGCAACCAGGGATCAGTTAATAGCTGATGACCCAAAATCAACCGAAATTATTAAGCCTTTGCTTGTAGGAGAAGATGTTAAACGGTATGGTATTGAATATGTCAATAGGTATTTGATTTTTACCAGGCGGGGTTTGGACATATCGAAATATAAAGCAATTGAACGTTATTTATCTCAATTCAGGACGCAATTAGAACCTAAACCTTCAGGATGGAATATTACAACTCAAGGCGAATGGCCTGGAAGAAAGCCCGGGCCTTATAAATGGTTTGAGATTCAGGATAACGTAGCTTATTTTGCTGATTTTGAGAAACCAAAGATAGTTTATCCAAATATTTGCATAAAACCTGAATTTACATTTGATACCGAAGGTTATTATAGCAATCAAAAAACTTTTATTATCCCATTAGATGATAAGTATCTCTTGTCTATTTTATCAAGCAAGATCATGCATTTCCTTTTTGAAAGTACCATTCCTAAATTAAGAGGCGGTTATTTTGAGCCTGGACACGTTTTTATGAAGGATATGCCAATCCGTAAGATAAACTTCCCAACACCATCTGCGGACCGGGAGCGATTGTCCGAAGAATTAAAGGGGTTGTACCAAACAGAGCTAGAAAGCTAAGAAGGCAAACCAAGCCAAAAGATTTGGTTTGTGAGGCAACAACCACAACTATAACTCTTGTAATATTCCAGGAAAGGAATATAATTCAAAGTGAAATGGGCGGTACTGCTTGAAGCAGATTTTGAAAAATGGTTATTTGAGCAATCAGAAGAAGTTCAAAATACTATTTTAGCTCATTTGAAACTTCTTAAAGAATATGGGCCAGCTTTAGGCCGACCCAATGTAGATACACTTAAAAGCTCAATTTTACCTAATCTTAAAGAACTGCGGGTTCAATATAAGGGTAGTCCCTGGCGAATATTATTTGTCTTTGACCCCAAACGTCAGGCAATAGTGCTGGTAGGTGGGAACAAACAAGGAAACGCTAAATGGTATAAGAAAGCCATCCCACTAGCAGAACAACGTTACCAAAAATATCTCGAAGAAACGGAAAAAAACAATGACGAAAAAGCTTGAAGATATTATAGCCAGCTTACCGCCTGAGCGTCAGGAAGTCATTCAACAAGAAGCACAGCGTTTAATAGATGAAGAAATGACTTTACAACAATTGCGCCAGGCTTCTGCCTTGTCCCAGAAGAAACTCAGCCAAACTCTAAAAGTAAACCAAGCACAGGTATCTAAAATTGAGCATAAAACCGATATGTATATCAGTACGTTACGCTCTTTTATTAAGGCAATGGGTGGCGAATTGGAAATCATTGCTCATTTACCTAACCATCAGCCTGTCAGGATTACTCAGTTTGAAGACTTGACGCTAAACGATGTGTTTAAAAAGAGGCCGCGGTCAATAACTCGTCGGCTTCTTAGCACTAAAGTACGAACAAAGATTACTTCACACTCAAAGGGAAATTCTGAAAATCTGTGAGTAACGACTTGTTAAGTGATCAAAGTATCTGCCATAGGTAAGTATTCTCATTAAATAAAAAAAATAAAATCATGACTAATTTTAACACTTTATTAGCAAAGGTTGACGAACACCTTTCAGCCATACCTGAGCGTAGCGATGTGGTGCATGACCTGCTGGCTTTCCTGGCCGGGGAGATGCTGCGCCTGAACAAAGAAAAACGGGCGGTTCAGCAAGAATTTCTCGATTGGCTGGTAACGACCCTCAAAGTGCAGCCCGACAAAGAAGGCAAAACCGGCCTGGAAGTCCTGGTGGGCAAGGCCCGGCTAGCCAACTTCCCCGGCGACTACCAGAAAGGCGAAGGGCCGCTCTCGCCCACCGAGCTGCTTGATACAATCCTGAAGAACAAAGCCCGGTTAGGCATTCGACTGGCTGATAGCACCCTGGCGGCTCAAATCCAGACTCGCTATAACGCCGCCCTGGAGCAAGCCTTACCGCTCAAAGCCACTCTCGCCCGGACGGATAGCCTGATCGACCGGATCGTCTACCGGCTCTACGGCCTGACCGAAGCGGAAATCGCGGTGGTGGAGGGGAAACAGTAGAGTATAATTAAGGTAAGCAATAAAACTACTGGTTTGACCATTGAAGGCTTGAAGGATAGAAGGCAGGTGAGTTATGAGTGCGAGGCTGGAACACGTTCTTAACGAAATAAAAGAGCTATCATTTGATGAACTCTTAATGCTTCAACGGCAAATAATAGACGAAGTGCAAACCAAAGCCGTACCGACCACCCCGCCCGGTAAACCAGGTCAGCGAACCTTGAATATTCCACAAGCTTACCGGCGCAATCCCGACGAGGTTGAAGCCAGCCTACTGGCAGTTTTTGGCCCGGCGCAAATGGCCGCGATGCGCGAGGTAGATTTGAGTAATTTACCGCCCGGCAGTAAAACCATCACGGAAATGATTAGCGAAGACCGCGAGGATCGTTTCTGATGAGTGTATTATTTTTAGATACCAGTGCCTTGTTAAAGTTATACTTGCCAGAAACCGGATCAAGCTGGTTAAAGACATTTATCATGGGCCACAACCTGGTCATTTCGGAGTTAGCATTATATGAGAGTGCTACAGTCTTAAGAAGACGTTACCTTGAAGGTAGTTTGACTTTATTACAAGCTTCCACCTTGCACGTAGGGTTGCAACGGGACAGCCTGGCGTATATCACAATTCCACTTAATGCTGAAAGACAATTAGAAAGAGTTATAAATTTTGCCTTTAAGCTGCCTACCGCTTTACGGTTACGCGCTTTAGACGCTATACAGTTAGCGGCTGCCGAGATAGCCAATGAATTAAGCCAGACCCAAACTCCACCAGATCAATTTATGTTTATAAGTTCAGATAAGCAGTTCTTACAGGTAGCCCAGGCGCAAAACTTCCTTACCGAAAACCCGGAAGACCACCCCTGATTGACCAGATCGTTTACAAGCTCTACGGTCTGACCGAAGCGGAAATCGCGGTGGTAGAGGGGAAATAATAAGGTATAATTTAGGAGACGAGGTTGACCGAGACGGTTTTATCAAAAGATAATATACCAATTCGTCTGACCGATGAACGGTGGGCGCATATATCCGAAGAACATAACGAATTGGCGGGTATGCGGCTGGAAGTGCTTGAAACCATAACCGATCCAATTCGGATTGTGGGTGGGCAGGCAGGAGAAAAACTGGCGATCCGTGAGATTGAACCGGGTAAATATTTGGTAACAGTTTACCGCGAAACTGGCCCAGATGGTTTTATAATAACCGCTTTTGTTACCCGACGGGTTAATTCACTAAATAAAAGGAAAAAGTTATGGCCGTAATTCCAATCCAGGAATATCTGAATCTGATACCGGCGGTTAGTCAGGCGCCTCATAAATACCTTTGGTCTTCTTATGATTCAGAGACAGATACCCTTTACATCAACTTTAAAAAACCTAGCCACGCTACCGACAGCGAATTATCCGACGATGACATAATAATTCGCTATGAAGACGACGAAATCATCGGCCTGACTATTTTGCATGCTAGTCAACGCTAATAGGATATAATTAAGGTAAGCAATAAAACTACTGGTTTGTCCATAGAAGGCTTGAAAGATAGAAGGTAGGTGAGTTATGAGTACGAGGCTGGAACACGTTCTTAACGAAATAAAAGAGCTATCATTTGATGAACTGTTAATGCTTCAGGAACGCATCATCGGGGAAGTGCGGAGCAAAACCCACCCGGCAGTGGCACCAACTGCTGAAACCGAAAATCATCCCCTGTCACAAAAGCTAAAGATGTTGAAAATGGACGGTTGGCCCGCAGATACTACTTTCCGCCGAGAGGATATTTATGACGACCGGGGATTATAGCGCAATTTTTGTTGACACCAATATTTTGATATTCTCAACTGACCCTGCATCACCCTGGCACGCTCAGGCTATTCAAACCCTGTAAGCTATACAACGCTCAAATATTGAAATTGTCGTTAGCACTCAGGTTCTAAGAGAATACATGGCGGCCACTACCCGGTTGAATACTCAAGGGGTTGGACAACCTTTGACCGACATATTCAATAATCTACAAACCTTTCAAAGCGATTTTAGATTAGTGGAAGATAATTTGCAGGTATTTACCGTTTTACTGGGCTTGAGCAAAAACTTTAATTTCGCTGGCCGACAGGTTTATGATGCGAATATTGTGGCGACAATGCAAGTTTACGGCCTCACTCACCTGTTAACCCATAACGTTGGTGATTTTAACAGGTTCGCCGGAATAATAACGGTTGTCCCCTTGTAGGGAATCCACCATGAGCGATTTTAACGCATTGCCAGAGCAGTACCCCACTGGTTGGCGGACAGCCTGATCGACCGGATCGTTTACCGGCTCTACGGCCTGACTGAGGAAGAAATCGCGGTGGTGGAGGGGAAACAGTAGAGTATAATTAAGCGGGGGTCGTGGAGGCCGGGTACCCACTGGGTGCCACGCGGGGGTATAACAGGGGTCTCCCCTGGTGTAAATACTCTCTCTTTTCCCCGTCTACTGGTGGCCCTGGGGTGGGGCCTGAACAGTAGCCAACGCTAAATCGGACTTCAGTAAAAAGCAACCAATAAACCATGAAAATACCTTTTGTTATCGATAACCAGCAACACAAAATGAGCGATGTACTGAGCGGCATTCTGGCCGAACACCGGGGGCAGTCGCTGGATGTTGCGAGTGCCTATTTCAACGTCGGCGGCTGGCAGCTTCTGAAGGACGGGCTGCGCGGGCTGGGCAGTTTCCGGCTGCTGCTGGGCGACGAACCGGAAGCCGGCTCCGACCTCGGACTGCGCGAAATCGGCGATAAACCGGTCCGGGGGCTGATCCGCGACCTGGCCGGGAGCAACTTCAACCCCCAGACTCTGCTGCTGGTCGAAGACCTGATCTCGTTTCTCCGCAAAGAAAACGTCGAAGTCCGGCTGTACACGAAGGGGTTTTTGCACGCCAAGTGTTACCTCTTTTACAACGGCGGCGGTTTTGCCCGCTTTAGTCCGGTGGCCGCGATTGTCGGCTCATCCAACTTCACCCGGCCCGGCCTGACCACCAACAAAGAACTCAACCTCTCGCACCGGGCTAACCTCTCCGCCGAAGAAGTGGCCCTGGACAGCGTGCGGGGACTGCTGGAAAGCGGGGAAGTCCGCCAACTGGCCCAACTCGCCAGCGACGACCTTGCGGTAGCCGCCGACCTACCGGGCCGCCAGGCCATCCGCGACCTCTCGGAGTGGTACGAACGCCAGTGGACCGACGCGCGCGACTTCAAAGAAGACCTCATCGAACTGCTCGACGCGTCGAAGTTTGGCCGCAAAGAGTACAGCCCCTACCAGGTCTACTTGAAAGCGGTCTTTGAGTATTTCCGGGATGAACTGGACGGCACCGCCACCGGCCCGGCCAACACCCGTTCGACCGTCGAACTGAGCGAGTTCCAGGAAGACGCAGTAAAGAAAGCCCGTAAGATTTTGTCCCGCTACGACGGCGTAATGGTCGCCGATAGCGTTGGGCTGGGCAAGACCTGGATCGGCAAAAAGCTGCTGGAGGATTACGCTTACCATCTGCGTTACAAAGCGTTGGTGATTTGCCCGGCGGCCCTGCGCAAGATGTGGGAACACGAACTGTTCGAGGCCGGGATCACCGCCCGGATTATCACCCAGGAAACGCTGGGCCGGGAGGAGTTCGACCCCCGCCAGGCCGAGGCCGCCGACATTGTGCTGGTCGACGAAAGCCACAACTTCCGCAACCGCCACGCTCAACGCTACGAGAACCTCGAAAGAATATTGGCCGCCAACAACCGGCGCGGCCCGACCAGTGGCGAGCGCAAAAAGCTGATTTTGCTGACGGCGACCCCGATCAATAACACTGTCTTCGACCTATACAACCAGGTAAATTTGTTTACCGGTGGGGATCGCAGCTACTTCGCGGCGGCGGGGATCGGCGACCTACCCAAATATTTCCTGAACGCCCGGCGCGCGATCAAACAGCAAGAAAGCGGGGTAGCCCTGTTTAATTTGCTGGAAGAAGTAGCCATCCGGCGCACCCGGCCCTTTATCAAGGCGGCCTATCCCAACGCCACGATCCAGGGCAAGCCGATCAAGTGGCCGGAGCGGCGGCTCAAGACGGTTCAGTACGACCTGGAAGCGACCTATAGCGGCATCTACAAAAAGATTTTTGACAAGATCGAAGGATTGCGGCTGGCCCCTTACCACCTGGAAGCCTACAAGAAAAAGGGCGTCGCGGTAGACGTTTTCGAGGAAGGCCGCGAAGAAGCCCTGGTTGGTATCTTCAAAAGCCGCTACCTCAAGCGGTTCGAGAGCAGCGTGGAAGCCTTCCGGATCAGTGTCAGACGGGCACTGCAATTTCTGGAAACTTTCGAGAGTTATGTGCTGGAAGGAAAAGTGCTGGACAGTGCCAGCTTTCAAAAAGCCCTGCGCTATCTGGTCCGCGAGGACGAGGAAGACGACGCTACGCCCGGTTCGCGCTCGGACGCGCTGGACGACAACCAGGAAGCCCGCGCTTTTATCGAAACGCTGCCGACGTTGGATACTGCCCGCTACGATTTGAAACGGTTGCACAACGATTTAAAGAAAGATGTCACGGCCTTACAGGAAATCTGGCAGGCCATCGCCCAGATCAGCCCGGTGGCAGATGCCAAGTTAGCTCGCTTGCGGGAACTGCTGGCGGGGGAACTGAAAGGCCGCAAAGTGCTGCTCTTTACCTATTATAAGGATACCGCCCGTTACCTCTATCACGAGCTATGCGGCACCGACCCGGTCGCCGAAGAATGGCGGCAAGCGGCCGGGCAACCTCACATCCGGCAGATGGACAGCGGGGCCGACCCCAAAGAACGGGCTAATTTGGTAGCTCACTTCGCCCCGGTCGCCAACGGCCAGCCGGAACTGGTGGGCAGCGACAAAGAAATCGATTTGATGATCTCGACCGATGTGCTGTCGGAAGGTCAAAACCTGCAAGATTGCGGCATTTTGATTAACTACGACCTTCACTGGAACCCCACTCGGATGGTCCAGCGGGCCGGTAGGATCGACCGGATCGGTACCGGCTTTGAAACGCTGTGGGTTCACAATATGTTCCCGGATGCCGGGTTGGAAGCCTTACTGGGTCTGGTCCAGAGCCTTTCCGAAAAGATTGCCGCCATCGACCAGGCCGGTCTGCTGGATGCCAGCGTTTTGGGCGAAATCGTCCATCCCCAGAACTTCAATACTATGCGCCGGATCGCCGAGGAAGATGGTCGGGTGGTCGAGGAGCAGGAGCAATTCGTGGAGCTTGTCAGCAGCGAGTTTATGTTGCAGACCCTCAAAGGACTGCTGGACGATCAGAAACGCCAGATGCTGGAAGACCTGCCGGACGGTATTCATAGCGGCCTGAGCAGGGCCGGTGCTAGGGGCGTTTTCTTCTACTTCCAGGCCGAAGATAAAAAAAGCCGCCGCAAAACTGGGCCGGGGGGCCCGACTAAACAGCATTTCTGGCGTTACATCGACCTGACCGAACATTCCAGAGGCGGCAAGGTCGAAGATAACCGCTATGTGATTACCAATTTGATCCAGTGCCAGCCGGACACGCTCCGGGTCGTCCCGGCCCCCGGTGCGGTAGATATATTCGCCCTGCAAGAAAAGGTAATTGCCTCGATAGTCCAGTCCGCCATCGAACAGGTCGCCGTAGAAGAAGCCCCCAGGCTACTCGATCCCATTCAGCAAACTATCGCCACCACTTTAAGGGGTTATATTAATAGCCCCCAGGTCAGCCGCAAAGAAATTATCGCCGCTATCCAGCAACTAACCGAACCGCAGCCCAGCGTTTACATCAAAGCGTTGCGCAAAGCTTACGAAGATTTCTCGGTTAGCGGCATCGTTACCGACCTGCTGTCAGCCGTGAACACCCTGGAAATCACAAGCTCTCCTGCACCGGACCCGTCTGTCGAAAAGAGTGAAGGCGGAAACATCCCGGTTCGGCGCGAGGATTTACGCCTGATTTGTTTTGATTATGTGTGGTGATCAAAGACTGTTTGTAACAAAATCCCCTGTTAGAGGGGTAAGCCAAAAGAAAGAATCGCCCGACACCTGGATAAATTAAGAGCTGGCACTACCTCGAAGGAGAGGATAAATAATGTTACCACCAGAGAGATACAAGGCTTTACTTAATCAACGTGTATCACGGGTCGATAACTGGTACTTTATAATCAAATCAGCTTATCACAGCCTCGCTAAAGATACTTCCTCCGACGAACAGTTGCCATCACGGCGGTTGGTCCAACCTGGCGTACCGCAAATAATAATCGCTTCGCTTGAGGGTCTACAAAATAAGCACCTGATAACGGTAATGACTTTTTGCCTGCTGCCTGACCGGCTACACGTGTTATTCCATCTGGAAAATAAAGCCAATCTGGAAAAAGTTCTAAAGGAGTTTGAATCGGTCAGCGGTTCGAGAGTTAATCGCGAAATCGGGCCGGGCAAACTTTGGGCAAAGGGTTATTATAATCACCCATTCAAAGATAGTTCTGGCAGTGATATAAGTATAATTATTGAGTACATCGAGAACTTGCCGGTTCAAGCCGGCCTAGAAGTTGATGCAGAAGATTGGCCCTGGTCCAGCAGCCATTGGCATCCCAAAAATAATAATATTCCGGCGATGAATTTGACACTACCAGTTAAACCGGTAAAGGATGATGGGAAGAGTATTTTCTTTACCTGCCATAAATGTGGAAAAGAGAAACCTTTTGAGGCACTTCAGTTTGTTAATGGACAAAGTGTTTGTATGGCCTGCAAAGGAAGACAACGAAACGATAACCACCGTTATCATTATAAAAAAGGTTAGAGTAATTGAATTTAGCCGGTAAGTTCGAGAGAAATGTTCAATGGGGAGCAATGTCTCAAAGAGGATCGAAGTGGTTCTGCAGATCTCGATTAGCTGCGAGCTTCCCCTCAGCCTTGTAGCGAAACGAGTTCTGACAGAACCTATAGGTCCGCCACGTCAGGTCCCGCAGAGTGACGACCAGGCAAAAGCTACAGTTGGACCGCCAACAGCACCAACTGTAGCCGCTGGCGTGAGTGGTGAATTCAGTCGGCCATTTGGCCCAGGCCAGGTTACCTCGATTATTTGATAGGTTACTAAAGAAATGATGTCAGCCGCTGGGAACAGGCGAGAGGAGTGCTAACCATAATATCGCTGACGGTAAACGTGCTAGTCATATAGGTCCACTTTTGATGACCAACAATTAACTGAAGAAAGGAATCGTTATTTATGCTTATAGGCTGGGGTAACGTTTTCTTGATGGCCGGGGTCGTCAGCTTGACAACACTATTGCTATTTCAGCTCTATCGCTGGCAAAGAAGAGAACTTAGCTTTATTAACTCGGTAGTCTCGGCTCTGGTGTGTGGCGCCGGGTTTGTCATTTTCAACTTTTTCTCGCTGAGTGGTTTAAATAACGATCTGCCAATTCCCTTCTTCCCGATCAGCCCGGAAGATATGGGATGCGGAATTACGGTTTTACTAATTACCCTGCTTTATGGTTTCTTAATTCCAATATCAGCTAATAACGGTTCAAATCAAACCAACCGGTGGCAAATCCGAATAACCGGCTGGATGGTACCAACCCTGGTAGCATTGGTGATAGATGTCTATTTTATCTAACTTTCCTGAATGAATTAACAATAATGTCAGTGACAAGCGATACTTTCATTGTTCAACCGCCTGCCTACTTCAGTCATCTCTATCGGCCAGATAGCTATATTTCAAATCCTCTTGTTTTTAACTATCCTTGCCAGTATAATTCTAAAATCAGCTATAAAGTGTTCTATTTCCATTGTTTGAATATTTTAAAATTTAATTGATGTCGTTCAACTATGATCAACCTCAAGAAAGAAATACGTTTTGACTGCGTTTCTAAACATACCTGAACAGGGTCAGCTAGTGGATGTACGACAACGCCGTTATGTGGTGGTAGAAGTGGCTCAGGGAACTTTGCCCACCGATCTTTTGCGTCCTGGTAAGACCCGCCTAAATTCTCAAAACCAGCATCTTGTTACCCTGGCTTCGGTAGAAGATGATGCGCTGGGGGAGGAATTGCAAGTAGTGTGGGAAGTCGAACCGGGTGCAACTGTCCTGGAGAAAAGCATTTTACCCGCCCCCACGACAGGCTTTGATACTCCCACCCGGCTGGAAGCTTTCTTGAATGCGGTCTATTGGGGTACGGCTTCCACTGCCGATGTGCGTTCTTTGCAAGCTCCTTTTCGTAGTGGTATCGAGATCGAAGATTACCAGCTTGACCCGGTAGCCCGCGCTATCGGGATGCCAAGAGCAAACCTTTTAATTGCCGACGATGTTGGGCTGGGTAAAACTATCGAGGCCGGTCTGGTAGCACAGGAGTTGATCATCCGCCACCGCGCCCGTAAAATCCTGATCGTCTGCCCGGCAGCGTTGCAGGTGCAATGGCGCGACCAGATGCGAGATAAGTTCGGCCTGGAATTCCGGATCGTAGATAGCGAGCTTATGAAAGTGCTGCGGCGTGAGCGCGGCCTTCATGTCAATCCCTGGACCCACTTTCCTCGCCTGATTACTTCGATAGACTTTCTTAAACGCGACCGCCCCCTGCGCCTCATGACCGAAGCTTTGCCAGCAGAGGGTGAGCCGGCTTACCCACGCCGCTTTGATATGTTGATCGTGGACGAAGCGCATAACGTCGCCCCATCCGGGCGCGGCCAGTACGCGACCGACTCACAACGCACGTTGGCTATGCGTCGCCTCGTGCCGCATTTCGAGCATAAGTTGTTTCTATCGGCTACGCCCCACAACGGTTATCAGGAGAGTTTCACCGCTTTGCTCGAACTGCTCGACAACCAGCGGTTTGCCCGTGGAGTTCAGCCCGACCGGGAGCAACTCGGTGCCATTATGGTACGCCGTCTCAAATCGGAATTAAAAGCCGATTGGGACGGTACCCCGCGCTTTCCCAAACGGGTTTTGCAACCGCTCGAAGTAGCTTACACGCTGGCCGAACGTCAGGCGCATGGCTGGTTGCAAGAATACAGCCGTTTGCGGTTGGACGGAGCAACCGACGAGATAGAACGTTACGCCACCGAGTTTGTGTTGAAATTACTCAAGAAACGGTTGTTTTCTTCGCCTGCCGCTTTTGCGGCGACCCTGGCTCAACACGAAAACTCCCTGGCGAACGCCCAGCGGCGTAAGGTGGGCAATTCGGCTTTTAATAAGCCGGGTGGCGGAATCTTGCGACGGCAACTTGAACAACTGGACGAGGAAACCGACAACGACGAGGTTTTCGAGGAAGCAACCGAGGCGGCCCTGGCCGCTACCAGCCCGCTTTTCCGCCCACCGAGCCAGGATGAACAGAAGTTGTTGCGGCAGTTGCGCGAGTGGGCCGCCAGCGCGACGGTACGGCCCGATAGCAAGGCTGCTTGCTTGCTCAAATGGCTAATTGGCGTGTTGCGACCGGGCGGGCAGTGGTCGAACGAACGGGTAATCATCTTTACCGAGTACCGGGCGACCCAGAAATGGCTGTTGCAATTGCTGGCCGACGAAGGGCTGACCAGAGGCGACCGGGTGATGATGCTCTATGGCGGCATGAAAAGCGAAGACCGCGAGGCCATTAAAGCGGCCTTCCAGACCGACCCCCGTGAAGCTCCGGTGCGCCTGTTGTTAGCGACCGATGCCGCGTCCGAAGGGATTGATTTGCAAAATTACTGCTCCCGGCTCGTTCACTACGAAATTCCCTGGAATCCAAACCGGATGGAACAGCGCAATGGCCGAATTGACCGGCACGGCCAAAAAGCCAGCCAGGTCAACATCTATCACTTTGTAAGCAGTACGTACCGCAACCGGCCAGATGCCGATTTGCCGGTGGGAGACCTCGAAGCCGATCTGGAATTTTTGATGCGGGCGGTACGCAAGGTCGAGGCCATTCGGGAAGACCTCGGTAAAGTTGGGCCGGTAATCGCCGAGCAGGTCGAAGCGGCCATGCTGGGGCGGCGGCAACGGCTGGATACCCGTGAGGCCGAAGACCGGGCGGCTCCGGCTCGCAATATGCTCAAGTTTGAGCGCAAGTTGCAAGAACAAATTGCCCGCCTGCACGACCAGTTGCAGGAAAGCCGACGAGAGTTGCGGTTGTCGCCTGCCAATGTGCTGTCGGTCGTCGAGATCGCCCTGGAACTGGCCGGGCAGCCGCCCCTACGCAAAGCCATTCTGCGCGACCTCAACGGCGAAAGACCCGCTATCGAGGTTTTCTACCTGCCAGCCCTGGTCGGTAGCTGGGCCGCCTGTTCGGACGGTCTGGCCCATCCCCATACCCAGCAGGTCAGGCCAGTGGTATTCGACCACGAGGCCGCCAAAGGGCGCGATGATGTGGTGCTGGCCCATCTCAATCACCGGCTGGTCACGATGTCGTTGCGGCTATTAAGAGCCGAGGTTTGGTCGCCGGATGCCCAACGTCAGTTGCACCGGGTGACGGCCCGCCTGGTTCCCTCTAGCGAACTCGATACCCCTGCCGTCGTCGCCCACGCCCGGCTGATGCTGATCGGCGGCGATAGTCAGCGTTTGCACGAGGAAATTATCACCGCAGGTGGCTATCTGCGCGAGGGCCGCTTCGTGCGGATGAAGGTTGGCGAGGTGCAACGGGCGATGGCTGCCGCCCGGCTCGATCCGGTGGCCCCGGCTTTCCAGCAGCGGTTGACCGAGCTCTGGCCTTCCCACCAGGCGGCCCTCTTGCAGAGTCTGGAAGCTCGGATGCGCGACCGTACTGAGGGATTGCAAAAGCTGCTGGCCGAACGGGCCGACAAAGAAGCCGGCGACATCACGACGATCCTGACCGAACTACGCAATACGATCCTGGCCGAGATGCACCAGCCGGAGGGTGTAACCCAGCTTCAACTGGCCGGGTTCTCGACGCCTGAACGCGAACAGTTCGAGCGCAACGTGGATTTTCTGCGAAAACGGGCCGATGCCATCCCCCACGAGATCGAGCAGGAAGTAGCGGTCATCCGGCAGCGTTTCGCCGACCCCCAGTCCCGTCTGTTCCCGGTTGCGGTGACTTACCTTGTCCCGGATCGGTTGGGGCGGTGATAAGGGAACCGGGAACGCGGATGAACTCGGATTTTTAGGATAATCAGAAAGTTTTAACAATGTCTATCGCTCGTCATCATGCTGAATGGCTCTCGCTTCTGGAAGTTTCCGGCCCATTTTTAACCATGCCCGTTTTGATGCGGGTCTTTCCGCAAGGCCTCGACGCGCATGACTCCGCGCTGCATCACACTTTGCGGCTGGCTTACGAAGAATGGGCCGACAACCAGGCCGGGGTGCGGCCCGACCCGGCTATTCATACCCAGTGGGTACGCTGGGTGCTTGGAAACGCCCTGGAAATACCCGCCGAGGTTTTGGCCGAGGGACAGGCTTTGCCGCCCGGTTTGTCGGCCACTTTTGGCGATCACGGCGAGACACTCCGGCCTGATATGGCCCTGCTCGACCCCACAACCAATAAGGCCCGGTTGCTGGTGCGTTACTACCCGCCCGCTCAAGACCTCGATAAACCCCTGCCCGGCCTGTTGTGGAAGGCCACCCCCGCCACTCGCATGATGGAACTCTTGCGGGCGACCGATGTGCGGCTGGGCCTGGTCACGAACGGCGAACGCTGGATGCTGGTGGACGCTCCCCGCCAGGAAACCACCGGCTTTGCTTCCTGGTACGCTAACCTCTGGCTGGAAGAACCGCTTACCCTGCGCTCGTTTCGGAGTTTGCTGGGAGTGCGGCGGTTTTTGGGGGTGGCCGAGCGCGATACTATCGAGTCGCTCCTCAAAGAGAGTGCCACCAACCAGCAGGATGTCACCGACCAGCTTGGCTATCAGGTGCGGCGGGCGGTCGAGATGCTGGTGGGAGCGTTGGACGGGGTGGATAAGGATTACGGGCGAAAGCTGCTGGCCGGGCTGCCCACCACCGAACTTTACGAAGCCGCCGTGACCGTTATGATGCGGCTGGTCTTTTTGCTGTCCGCCGAGGAGCGCGAGTTGCTGTTGTTGGGCGATCCGCTCTACGATCAGTATTACGCCGCCTCGACTTTGCGGGTCCAACTGCGCGAACAGGCCGATGTTGCGGGCGAAGATGTACTGGAACGCCGCCACGATGCCTGGAGCCGGTTGCTGGCCCTGTTTCGGGTGGTATACGGCGGGGCGGAGCATCCCGATATGCGGCTACCGGCCTATGGCGGTCGGTTGTTCGACCCGGATCGCTTTCCGTTCCTGGAGGGCCGCGCCCCCGGCACAAGCTGGCTCGATACTAAGGCTGCCCCGGTGCAGATCAATAACCGGGTGGTGTTGCACCTGCTGGATGCTCTCCAACTCTTGCAGGTGAAAGTTACCGACGGCGGTCCGGCAGAAGCTCGCCGTCTGTCCTTCCGCTCCCTCGACATCGAGCAGATCGGCCACGTCTACGAGGGTTTGCTCGACCATACTGCCCGCCGCGCCGCTTCGCCCGTCCTGGGCCTGGTCGGCCACCTCTCTAGCGAACCGGAAATCGAACTCTCGCGGCTGGAAGAGGTTTCCGCGCCCGCCCTGCTGACCTTCCTGGAGGAGCAAACCGACCGCAAGCCCGCCGCGCTCAAGAAGCTGCTGGACTACCTGCCGAGCCTGTTCGAGCAGGACCGCTTGCGCCGGGTATGTGATAACGACGAGGCTCTTTACCGGCGGGTGCTGCCCTGGCTGGGCCTGATCCGGCAGGATACTTTCGGGCTGCCGGTGGTAATCACGACCGGCTCGGTTTATGTAACGACGGGTAGCGACCGCCGCTCGACCGGCACGCACTACACTCCCCGTTCGCTCACCGAACCGATTGTCCAGCACGCTCTCGACCCGCTGGTCTACCTCGGCCCGGCCCAGGGTTTGCCTAAAGACCAGTGGCAGTTGCGCTCTGCCGACGACATACTGGCCCTGACTATCTGCGATATGGCGATGGGTTCGGGGGCTTTCCTGGTCCAGGCTTGCCGCTACCTGTCGGAAAAGCTGGTGGAAGCCTGGGACCGGGATGGGTTAGGCGAGGGAACTGCTCCTAATGCCGACCCCGAAGAAAGCCTGGCTCTCGCCCGGCGGTTGGTGAGCGAACGCTGTTTGTACGGGGTAGACAAGAACCCCATGGCCGTCGAGATGGCGAAGCTGTCGCTCTGGCTGATTACCCTCGACCGGGGGCGGCCCTTTACTTTCCTTGACCACGCCCTGCGGCACGGCGATTCGCTGCTGGGGGTCAGTTTGCGGCAGTTGCGGACGTTTTCGATGGCGGGAGAGACCGCCCGGCTGGAAGGCGGGCGGCAGGCTCATTTTATCGAGGCCGCCCTCAATAGTGCGCTGGGGACGGCCCGGCGGTTGCGCCACTCAATCTCCCATCTGCCCGACCGGGATGCCCGCGATACCCTGGCGAAAGCCGCCCGCCTGAAAGAGGCCGACGAAGTGACGGCTTTCTTGAAGCTGGGGGCGGACATGCTGGTGGCCTACGCCCTCAAGGCCAGCCCGTGCCGACCGAATTGCAGTTGCGCTTTAGCATCCTGGCGAACGCTTTTGTGGATGCCGAAGGCCAGCACTTTACCGAAGAGGGACGCGCCGAGAGCCAGGCCGAGTATAGCCGTCTGCGCCTGACTGCCGACGCGATGCTGCACGACCGGGCCGGGCTGCCTCGCCAGCCTTTCCACTGGCCGCTCGAATTTCCCGAAGTCTTTGCCGCCACCCGCGACGAAGCTGGTTTCCACGCCCTCATCGGCAACCCGCCCTTTATGGGTGGTTTCAAAATTACTGGAACGGTTGGTACTGATTATCGTGAATATTTGGTTAAGTATCTTGCACGTGGCAAGCGAGGTAACGCTGACCTGTGCGCTTATTTCTTCCTGCGGGCGGGCGACATCGTGCGCGAGGGCGGCGACGCGGCCCTGATTGCCACCAATACTATCGCCCAGGGCGATACCCGCGAGGTCGGCCTGGAACAACTGGTCGCGGCGGGCTGGACAATCCCTCGCGCTATTCCCAGCCGTAAGTGGCCTGGTGTAGCAAGTCTTGAGGTAGCGCACATATGGTTAAGTCGTAAAATTTGGTTAGGTGAGTTTTTATTAGACGACACAAAAGTAGAAAGCATAACACCTTTTCTAACTGCTAAAGAAGTAACTTTAGGTAAGCCGTACAAACTGGAGTCTAATAGTAAATTTTCCTATGAGGGATCAAAAGTATACGGTCAAGGATTTGTGCTTGAGCCTAAAGAAGCTTCTAAGTTATTAGAAGCTAACCCTAAAAATAAAGATGTCATTCTCCCATACATAAACGCAGAAGACTTAAATACACGTGATGATCAATCTCCAAGTCGGTATGCTATTAACTTTTTTGATTGGTCGTTAGAACGTGCCGAAAACTACCCCGAATGCTTAGATATTGTGAAGCAAAAAGTTAAACCTGAGCGTCAGAGGTTAAATGAAAAAGGAGAATTTATTTTACGTAAACCCTTACCTCAAAAATGGTGGATTTACGGAGAGAAAAGGCCAGCTTTATACGCCAGGGTAAAAGATATTTCTAAAGTTATTACTATACCATACGTATCAAAGTATTTAATATGTGTTTGGGAGCCTACAAACATCATCTATTCTCATATGATGGGTATAGTAGCTACAGACAGAAATGTTTTTTTTACGCTACTTCAAAATTCGTTTCATGGAGAATGGGTAAATATCAATGGGTCTACATTAGAAACACGGTTGAGATACGTTTTATCAGATTGTTTTGAAACATTCCCATTCCCAGAAGGAATGTTAGACGAGGAAAATCCAAAATTGGCGGGCCTTGAGGCCATCGGGGAGGGGTACTATCGTCACCGCCAGGGCATCATGACGGCCCGGCAGGAGGGCCTGACCAAAACTTATAACCGCTTCCACAACCCGGCGGAAGGCGGGGCGGACATTGCCCGGCTGCGGGAACTGCACGCCGCGATGGATCGGGCGGTGGCGGCGGCTTACGGCTGGTCGGATTTGGCGTTGGGCCACGACTTCCACCAGACCAAACAGGGTTTGCGCTACACCATCTCGGAAGCAGCCCGGCGGGAGGTGCTGGGCCGTCTCCTGCGGCTGAACCACGCCCGCCACGCCCTCGAACTGGCGGCGGGTCTGCACGACAAGGGGCGGAAGAAAGGGAAGGCAACCGGGAAGGCGGCTAAAGCCGCATCAGGGAGGATGAAGCCGGATGCTGCTGTGCTGGCTACTTTTAACCGGCAAAGCCCGGCGGACAATCAGGCTCAAACCCCGGTAGAAACTGGCCCGGTCAATCCTAAAAATCCCGGTTCAGCCGCCTTTCCTGCCCCTGTTTCCTCTCAGCAGCCCCGGTTGTTCGAGGTAGAGCCAGCCGGGAGTTTGTGGCAGGCGACGGCTGGGGCGGACGAGGTGGCCTGGCTGGGGTCGGTGGTGACGGTGCGCGAGGAAGGGGCGGCGGCGGCGGACGAGGAGAGCTATATCTTGATTAGCCAGGCCGAGGCCGGGCGCGGGGTGGCGGAGAAACAGGGGGTGGCGACCCTTTCGATAGGTACGCCTTTGGGTATGCGCCTGCTTGACCGAAAGGTGGGCGACCGGGTGCGCTTCAAGGGCCAGGACGGGCAGCAGCTTGAGTTCGTGGTGGTTAGAATAGGCAACAAGGAGTGACAATGAGCGAACAGGTTTTGAGTGTACCCGGCCCGGCCCAGCTACGCGACCAGTTGCAAAGGTTGGTGTTGCAGGACTTGTTGGGGCCAGCGGGCGGGCCAGACGAGGAAGTGACCGACAGGACGGTGCGCGAACGCTATCTGGTGGGGCAGCTTGCTCCTAGCGGCAAGAGCATCGAGCCGGAGGAGTTCGACGACCTGGCCGTAGAAGGCGGGCGCACCACCGAGGACGGCCAGGCCGATTTACCGGCCTTGCAGATGCCCAGTATGTCGCCGTCGTCGTTCGGGTTGAGTTTCCAGGTAGAGGGAAATTGCGACCGCTTGCGGCTGGGAGCAAGCTGGGGTCACTACGAGCGCACCGACAGCGAAACCACCACCAACGCGGCGGGCGAACCCAAACAAACCTGGCATCGCACCCCTCGCGGCGGCCAGACCGTGATCGCGCTGGTGGAAGGGCGGCTCAAAAAATGGCTGCCGGAACCCCAGGCGCAGCCCCAGGTATACGTCGAGGGTCTGGTGCGGCGGTCGGCTGGGCCGGGCGGCGGCTGGACGATTACCCTGTTTTTGATCAACGGCCAGACCGAACCAAAACGCAACCGGGACGAACAATGGCTGTTTCAGGCTGAACTGACGGTAGAAGGGCCGGACGGCCAGCCGGTATTCGTGCGGCGGCGGGCGGCGGCTCAGGCCACCGAGGCCGAGGCGCGGGCGATGGAAATGCGCTACCGCCGGTCGGTCAATTTTGCGATGGGTCACGGCGTGAGCGTCCATGCCGAGCAGCCGCCGGGCGACCCGACGCGGGCGGTGCGGCTGACCACGCGGGCCGTGCCGGACTACGAATTGCCGCGCACCGAAGCGCCCACTCCGCAGGAAATACCCGGTCTGGCTGGCCTGGTGCTGGACATGAAGGAGTTGGCCGAATTGCCCCAGGCCGATCTCGCCGAGGGGTTGTTGCCGCTCGTGACGGCCTATGCCGAGTGGATCGAGGATGGGCGCGAACGGGTCCGCACCGGCGCGGACGGTCTGGCCGACTATGAAAAGACTGCCAAGGAGAGCCTGGCGGAATGTCGCACGGCTCTGAGCCGGATTCGGGCCGGGATCGAACTGGTTACGACCGACCCACAGGCGGCGCGGGCTTTCGCCTTTACCAACGCGGCGATGTGGCAGCAGCGTATTCACAGCCTGAACGCCGAGCAGGTGCGGCGCGGCCATCCGGCCAACCTGGAAGGGCTGGACGTACCGGCCAACCGGAGCTGGCGGCCTTTTCAGTTGGCTTTCGTCCTGCTGAATTTGCCGTCCCTGACCGACCTGAACCACCCGGAACGGCAGGCCAGCGACCAGGCTCTGGCCGATTTGCTATGGTTTCCGACCGGCGGCGGCAAGACCGAAGCTTACCTGGGCCTGACCGCTTACACCCTGGCGATCCGGCGGTTGCAGGGGGTGGTCGAAGGGCGGTCGGGTGGTGAGGGCGTGGCGGTAATCATGCGCTACACCTTGCGGCTTTTGACCTTGCAACAATTCCAGCGGGCTGCCGCCCTGATATGCGCCTGCGAGACGCTGCGGCGAGCCGAACCGTTGGTCTGGGGCGCGACTCCCTTCCGGCTGGGTTTGTGGGTGGGCCAGCGCACCACGCCCAACTCCACCGAGCAGAGTGCCGAGGCGATTAAACACACTCACGGGACGACACCCTATAACTCGCAGGGTAGTTCGCTGGGTGGCACGGGCAGCCCGGCCCAGCTAACCAACTGCCCCTGGTGCGGCACGCCGATTGTAGCGGGCCGCGATATAAAGGTGGATAGCTTTGCCAAAGGCCGGGGACGCACCTTGATTTATTGCGGCGACTCGCTGGGCCAGTGTGCCTTTACCGAACGAAACTCGCCCGGCGAAGGCTTGCCGGTGGTCGTCGTGGACGAGGAGATTTACCGGCTGTTGCCCGCCCTCCTGATTGCGACGGTGGACAAGTTTGCCCAGCTACCCTGGAACGGCGCGACCCAGATGTTGTTCGGTCAGGTCAACGGCTGGTGTAGCCGACATGGTTTCCGGTCGCCTACCATCCAGGATACCGATACCCACCCGGCCGTGGCGGGCAAACTGCCAGCCGCCCGCTCGGTTGACCACGCCCCGCTACGCCCGCCCGATTTAATCATCCAGGACGAGCTGCATTTGATTTCCGGGCCGCTCGGCACCCTGGTCGGCCTGTACGAGGCGGCGATAGACCGGCTGGCCTCGTGGGAGGTCAAAGGCCAGCGCGTGCGCCCAAAGGTGATCGCCTCGACGGCCACCATTCGCCGCGCTCCTCAGCAAATTCACGCCCTGTTCTTGCGGCAGGTCAAGGTTTTTCCACCCCAGGCTCTGGACGCGGAGGATAATTTCTTTGCTCGCCAGCGACCGACTGGGCCGGACACGCCGGGCCGCCGCTATATCGGTATTTGTGCCAGTGGACGGCGGTTGAAAGCGGCTCTGATCCGGGTATACGTGGCGTATCTGGCGGCGGGCCAGTACCTTTACAACCAGTATGGCGCGGCGATTGACCCCTGGCTGACCCTGATCGGCTATTTTAATTCTATGAACGAACTGGGTGGGATGCGTCGGCTGGTCGAAGATGATGTGCGGGCCAGAGTCGGCAAAATGTCTCAGCACGGCATGGCAAACCGCCAGCCGCCGTTGCTGGAAGAGCTTACCTCGCGCAGAAGCTCGACCGATATTCCAAACCTGCTTGATCGGCTGGAAACCACTTTCGACCCGGCCCGTGATGCTCGACGCAAGGCCGGAGAGGCGTCCAAAAGCCTGCGCCCGCTCGATGTGCTGCTGGCGACCAACATGATTTCGGTCGGGGTAGACGTGAAGCGGCTAGGGCTGATGGTGGTGGCCGGGCAGCCCAAAACGACGGCAGAGTATATTCAGGCTACCAGTCGGGTCGGGAGAAGCTGGCCGGGGCTGGTGTGCGTAGTCTACAACTGGGCGCGACCGCGCGACCTTTCGCATTACGAGCAATTCGAGCACTATCATGAAACCTTTTACCAGTACGTCGAGGCATTATCGGTCACGCCGTTTGCGTTGCGGGCATTGGATCGCGGGCTGGGTGCGCTGCTGGTGAGTTATGTGCGGCTGGCCGGGACGGAATTTAACGATAACGCCAGGGCCGGGTCGCTGGTGGCCGGGCATCCTTACCTGAAAGCGGCCCTGGACGAGCTTTCCGACCGAGCGGTGCAGGTGACAGGCCGGGCCGAGGTGGGCGTAGGCGTCCGCGATCAACTCGAATACCTGCGCGACAACTGGCTGCGAAAAGCCGGCGATGCCCAGGGCGGTAAGCGGCTGGGCTATCGGGGCACGAATGATGGTCTGACCGTGCCGTTATTGGAAGTAGCCGGGCGGGGCGAACGCCAGCCCTTTAGCTGCCTGAACTCTCTGCGGGACGTGGAAGCCAGTATCAATTTGATTTTGGACGATGGCGACCTGGACTTTGAGGAGCGGGGACCGGGGAACGGGGAACAAGAGAGCCTGGATGTCGCAGGGGTCGTACACGAGACTCCCCTGTAAATACTCATTTTACTTTCGCTTCAAGCTCAGTTTGTGAGTTTTAAGCCAAAGTCCTAAAACAGCTATATTCATTCGTGTTTCTTTCTAAGCCGGGTTTCCTTCGGAGGTGAAAATGAGTTCAAGCAGTAAACGGTACCGGGTAAAGGTGGGCGAGGTGCGGCCCAGCCAGTTGCTTTTTTCCTATGGCATTGGGGCAGTTGTAGATTTGCCTAACATTTCCACTATGATAATGGGCCTGGACGACTGGGATGTCACCCATGCGCCGGTCATCGGCGAAGAGCGGCTGTTGCAGGCGGTACAAGCCGAGCTTGGTTCGCAGGTGAGCCGCCTGTTAATGCCGCCTGCCCTCGATAGCAACCTGGGGAGCGCAGGCAACCCATTCGATGAAAGTGCGCGAGTAGGAGTGCCGGTCGCCCCTTTTCCGCGCTGGATGCTTTGCCCGCAGTACGAATGCCGGTTGTTAGCTCCACTGGAAGCCGGTCTATTCAAGCTAACCGACGAAAACCGGCCTGACCGGGTGCGCTACGCTCACCTCAACTGTCCAGGTCGCAAAAATGGCCGTGCCCCGACAGTGTTACCGGCCCGCTTTATGGTCGGCTGCAAAGCCGGTCATCTGGACGACTTCGCCTGGGTTTATTTCGTGCATCAGGAGCAAACCACCTGTAAATATCGGTTGCGGTTGCGGGAGTTGGGCGTATCGGGCGAAGCCGCCGATGTACAGGTAAAGTGTGAGGAGTGCGGCAAGTCCCGGCGCATGGCCGAGGCGTTTGGCGAGGATGCCCCTCGCTTCTTGCCGCCCTGCCGGGGCCGGCGGCCCCATCTACGGGATTACGCCGAAGAACCCTGTACAGAGCCTTCCCGTACTCTTTTGCTGGGGGCATCTAACAGTTGGTTTGGGACGACCCTTTCTACCCTGTCCGTCCCCCAGGCCCCGGACCGGTTGGGTCAACTGGTGGATAGCTACTGGCATATTCTGGAGAAGACCGAAGCCGCTCAGAACGTAGCCTTGTTGCAGCAGGTCGGGTTGCTGCCGCACCTGGCGACCTTCCCGGTGGACGACATCTGGAAGGCTATCGAGCGCAAACGTAATGCCGGACAGGAGGTAGAGGTGGTAACTGCCCCTGACCTGAAAGTACCGGAGTGGCAAATTCTCAGTCAGGCCGATTTAGCCGGTCTGCCGTCGAACTTTCCCGATTTTAATGTTACCAATGTGCCGGTCCCGGCGGGTTACACCGGTTTTCTGAGTCGGGTGCTGCAAGTTAACCGGCTGCGAGAGGTTCGCGCCCTCACCGGCTTTACCCGCATCGAGTCGCCCGCCGACTACAGCGATGAACCCGAAGCTCTAGCCAATTTCCGGGTGCCGCTTTCCCGCAGTCAACCGCGCTGGGTGCCCGCCGGTGAAATTCGAGGTGAAGGGTTGTTTTTGCAATTCGACGAAGCGGCTTTGAACGAGTGGTTGAGTGCTAAAGGGCGGCGTGAATACGATGGGCAGTTCCGCGAAGCTTACCGTAAGTGGCGGCTGGCCCGTAATCTCGACCCGGAGCGAGGCTACCTGGGCTTGCGCTATGTCCTTTTACATTCTTTTTCACATGCCGTTATGCGCGAACTGGTGCTAGAGTGTGGCTATACGGCGGCCAGCATCCGCGAACGTATTTACTCACGCCAGCCAACCGACGAGAACGGCCCGATGGCGGGTATTTTGATCTATACCGCCGCCCCGGATAGCGAAGGAACGCTGGGCGGTCTGGTGGAAATGGGCCGGACCGACCAGTTAAAACCCCTGCTCGATACGGCCCTCGATAACTTGCGGTTGTGCGCCTCTGACCCGCTCTGTGCCGAGCATTTCAGCCGCAACGGGCAAACTCTGCACGCGGCCACCTGTCATGCCTGCCTGTTCGCCCCGGAAACGGCCTGCGAAAAAGGTAACAAGTATCTGGACCGCTCGGTGCTAGTCCCGACGATAGAAAAAGAACATTTAGCTTTCTTCGCGTTAAGTCCGAGTAACTACTCAGACCCCACCCCTGACCCCTCCCCAGGGCCACCAGTGGACGGGGAAAAGAAGAAAAAAGAGAGGTAACAGGGGCACCCATAGAGTACCCGCCTGTATGACCCCCCGCAGGGCACCCATAGGCTACCCGGCCCCCACGACCCCTGCTTCGATCCTTTACATCGGTTTGGTGTGGGCTACTCTTTGTCCAATCATCCCAACGATCAGGCTAAGATAGAACCGACCTTGGCCTCTATTCCAAAGGAGTTAGGGCCGGTAGCGGCAGTAGCCCTGGAAATGGCTATTTTAGTGGGGCGAATGTGGCGCTCTTAGCCAACCGGGGCATTGAAGGTTACATTGCGACCGGACGGAATAGTGACCATCAAAGCTGGCGGAGCTATTTCGAGCAAGCTCCGGCGGAACCAGTGGCGGCGGCCAGCCCAAAAGAAAAGATGGCCTACAAACTGCAAACAGCCCTCGGACAAGCAGTTTACAAGTTACGCAAAAGCACGGTTGAGCCAGTCTTTGGGGTGATAAAAGAGGTATTAGGTTTGCGACAATTTTCACTGCGAGGGACGGCTTTAGTTTTGGGAGAGAGGAGTTTGGTATGTCTGGCCTTCAATGTTAAACGGCTGCACAAGCTGAAGCTTGGGCTGGGCTAGTTTTGCCTGAAAGGGGGAGGCGGCGACCAATTAGTCCTGATTTAGCGGATTTAACACCTTAAAACGGCTATTTTGAAGCTAATTTTTGCTCCTTTCCGCTCCTTTCCGCCTTCCTCCGACAAGCTGCTAGGCTATAGATTTATTAAGACCTTGCCACCGCTGCATCGCCAGGGCCAGTAGAACCCGTCGACCGGGGTCTTTGGGTTTCCCCGCTATCGAAAGTTTGTGGTACAGACTATTTATCAGGTTCTCAACTGCCTGGAGCGTAATACCAAGTTCTTCGGAAATCTCCTGATTACTTTTACCATAACTGATCAACTCGCTACATTGTAATTCTCGTGGGGTCAAGCGGTAGTGGTTCAGCCGGTCTAACAGCATTTCTAAAATCTCCGGGTCGATAAAGCTGCCCTGATGTTTGAGTGTTTCAAGATTTCTGGCGAACGTCTCAGGCGTGATATTTTTTAGCAAAGTATAGCTATGCAGCCCGATTGAAACACCAGAACTCAAGGTCCCGTGACTTCCATTTGGGGTCGTACCGGCCAGCGATAAAAGGTTATGGCGGGCAGATGAGGTGAGATATTCGTGACGGTACACCTCTGCCGCAATCACGATACTGGTTTCTTTGGTATAAATTATAACTTTTAGATCGGGATTTAGTTTTAATAACTGACGTCCAACCAAAATCCCATTCTTATCACCCAGTTGTAAGCCCACCAGGGCAAAATGGTACTGTCGGCTGGCTACTTCAGCCAGCGCGTCTTCTGGTTTCTCGCAAACCGTCAACACATTTACCTGTGGAATACGTTTGAGGATTGCGACAACCCCTTCACGAATTGCCATTACCTCGTCTAAAACTAATGCTTCAAACTTCATAAAAATCTTTCTCCCTACTAAGTTCCGATACTAATGCTCTGTATCTTCCTTTAGGGGCTAACTCCTTTAAATACTTATTGACCGGCTAAAATTTGTTATAAGATTTACATTGCACTCAGTAAATAATGGCCTATATCGCATACTACAAAGCTAAAAATTAAACCAGTTTCCACCGAAAATATATATTATATTTAATGTTTTTCAGAACAAAATCTATCCTGTAGAACATTATTGACAAGTTTGTTAATGTTAAGACCGGGAAACTTTCTCAAACTCTGGAAAAGTATCGAATGTACAATACTAATGTATCATAAATCTTACAACTTGTGAATGGTTTTGACCTTCATTTTTTAGAAAAACCCCGAAACATTAACAAATAAAAATGATGTGTGTACCACCTAGTGACGTTATTAAAATGATGTTAAAATACCCCTAGCCATAAGTACTAGGACCGGTACCTTTTGGCAATATACACCAGTACTTTTATCAAGAAAGTAACCTTAGTAAAGTTTTTAGAAAAAGTTTTATAATTTGACACTCATGTTATATAAACTTTACATTTATGTAATAGGTACATTCAGGCCTTATACTTTTAATTATACCTTCTAAACGAATTAAGCCGGTCTTTTACTCTATTTGAAATATTTTTAACTTCTTCCCTCGGCAAAGTTGCTGGAGTGTAAACAAACGTTGGTTTTGTTACTATGTAGGGTTAGTATGAGGGCTTTCCGGTACGAAAGCCGCCTCCAATTCATTTAACCTTACTTTGAATTTGATTGTTTCGCCAGAAAGTGAGTGCAACTTGAATTACTTGCATCAGAAGAACCAAATTGAGCTGGAAGCCGCTAATTATTCTCCCGCAATTAGCGCGTCTACTCATATCGTCGATGATGTTCCGCAAGCAAAACCAATAAAAAACTCGATAAGCCTGGTCCGGTTGGGTTTTGATTATGGCTTAATCTACCTGGCGTTTTTGTTCAGTTATTTTTTAAGATTCAACTGGTTTAACTTCGACAATGCCCAGTTAAGAACTGTCGAACTGGATAAATATTTTATTTTAGGTGCGGTGTTCAGTATCACAACGGCTGGCTTGCTGGGAGTGACCAAAATGTATATGGTTCCCTCCCAGACCCGCTTCTTGAAGCAGGCCTTTCTGATGGCCGGGGTAGTTTTGTCCAGTATTGCGGTCATTACTTTGCTTCAGTTACTAGATCAGCCGAACGTGTTTTTTTCACGGCTGGCTTTCATTTTTCTGGCACCGGTAACCTGGCTAATCCTTAGCGGGGAAGTTTTAACGGTTACAATGGTAAAACGCCTGTTACACGTGCATCAGACTACTCAGGCTACCTTTGTAGCAAAGATAACCAGTTTTCGGGGTGAAGAATTTGTTGCGGTCGAGAAGTCTTACAGCCCGGTTAGCTTTTTCATCAAACGTGCGATTGACTTCGTGGGAGCAGTGACGGTCCTGGTGGTGTTCTCTATCCCGCTGATTATCATTGCTCTGCTGGTCAAGCTGGACTCAAAAGGCCCGGTGATTTTCAAACAAACGCGGGTTGGGAAAAATGGCAAACACTTTACCTTCTACAAATTCCGCTCAATGTACACTGATGCCGAAGAAAAAATTGCTCATCTAATGGAGTTCAATGAAACTAACGGGGCAACTTTCAAGATGAAAAACGACCCGCGAATTACCAGAGTTGGACGATTTCTTCGTAAGACCAGCCTGGATGAGCTTCCGCAGCTTATGAATATTTTGCTGGGTCAGATGAGCCTGGTAGGCCCTCGGCCCGGCTTACCACGAGAGGTAGCCTGCTACGAACATTGGCAGCATCGTCGGCTCGAAACTATCCCTGGACTGACGGGACTGTGGCAGGTTAGCGGACGCAGCTCGATTAAATTTGAAGATATGACCAAACTTGACATCTATTATGTCGACAATTATTCACTTATTCTCGATATAAAAATTTTGCTGATGACAGTGCTAGCGGTACTCACCGGAAAAGGGGCCTATTAGGTTCCTTTGAGCCAGTTTTAGTAAATAAAAAGAGGGTTGCCCATCGAACTGGGATAACCCTCTTTTTTTGTAACTATTCAGACTTCATCTCCAGTGAGTGGAAGAAAAGAAAAATTTTTTATACAGGGGCACCCAGCGGGTACCCGCCTGTATGACCCTCCGCCGGGCACCCAGGGGCTACCCGACCCCAACTACCTCCGCTTCAGTTCCGTTTGTGGGGATACGGCCTGACCAGTTACTAATAATTTGAGGGAAAGTGCCCACAAGGCGAGGGCGGCTAGAAACCGGAAACTGGCACTGAACCGGGCCAGCCCGACGGCATCTGTGAAGAAGAAATCGTTACGGCCACCGTAAGCGAGCATCCCATAGGCCAGGGCGAACACGATCAAAGGCCAGCGCGATTTCGTATAATCCCGGTGTTGGAGGGTAAGAGCCAGGGCCAGGACCGCCGGTAGCACCGGCACGATGTAATGAAACCAGACAAAAGGCGGTATCAGCACCGCCAGCAAGGCCAGGCTTCCCAGTTTTAACTGCTGACTTTCAAGGTCGTCCGCGCTTTGCCGTTGGTTGACCCAGAGCGTTAAAAGAACCAGTCCGACCACCAGGCCATAAGCCAGTGGGTTAACCCATCCGGGTATATCGCCTTTGTAGTCGGCCACCACCTGTGTAATCGCCAGGCGGTCCAGAAACCCCCAGAGCGATTGGTTAGAAATATCAGGTTCGGGCCGATTTACCCCCAAAACCACCTGAGTGGCGTAAAACCAGACCTGCTCAAAGCCGACCGTCAGACTAACCAGCCCGGTAACTATTCCTCCCCCCGCGAGCAAGCCCAACCAACCCCGCCACCAGTTCCGGCGAGGAAAGTAAAGAGCTGATACGATTGGATAGAGTTTGAGGCTGACCGGCAGAGCTAGAGCCGCTCCGGCTAACCCTGAACGGCCTTCTTTTACCCACAACGCCATCAGGCACAAGCCCAGCAGAACGATTATATTAAACTGGCCGTATCCCAGGCTCTCGGCGACCTGGCCGAAATTCAGGGCAAAGAACCAGATTGCCGGTTTCATTTGCCGGTTATCGCCAAATATTTTTAGCAAAATTAATATGCATGGTATCAACAAAAGTTCGCTGACAAATCGCCAGCTAAGGATCGCCAGGTTAATATCCGACCCAAACAGCCGCTCGAACGGCCAGAGCAAAAAGGTAAAACCGGGCGGCATACGGGCGGTCGCCCCCGGCAGACTGGCAATTTCTTTGAGATCGTAGAGCGGCCCGCCGTGTTCAAACCGTTGCAAAGTTTCGTAGTAAACCCGGAAATCGGCTCCCCGGTAGAGATTGGTTTGAAATACGTTAAAATGATTGTAAAGAAAGCCCACCGCCGAAGCACCCAGCATCGCCCGGACGAAAGAGCGTTCAAAGACCTGGGGTCGGCCCGGACCACTATTGACATAATAGGCCCCGCTAAAGAACAACGCCCCAACGTATACTCCCAGCGTAACCGCACCGGGATTGAGATTATAGAGGTACAACCGGCCAACCGCAAACTGAGCCAGCGGCAGCAAGGGAAACAGCGTCGCCGCGTAGATAAAAGGGGCCGGTAAGCCGGTGGCCCGGCGGCGAAACAATTCGGCCAGCACCAGCAGCAACCAGCTAACCGGCAAAATAAGTGCCCAGGGAGCGTACAGTGGAGCGGCTTCAAGCGGCCAACCCACAATACTCAAGACCATCAAGCCCCCGGCGACCCCGGCGCTCAAAAGAGCCAGCCAGTTTTTTTGCCACAGACTGTGCCCGATCCCCCAACAGCAAAAGCTGATTAGAGCCATTAGGGCGGGTAATTCCAGTGAGGCCAGCCAGCCCTGCCAGCCAAAATTCGGATAATCCGGTTCGAGGCGGACACTGAAGATCAAAAGCGAAAGGAGCCGCCCATCGTCTGTACCCGGTCGAAAGCTATTATCGGCGGTCAGGCTTAGTTCGTAGGAGGCCAGGTTGGGTCGCAGGTGATTGGGTAAATTAAAGCGGTAGTAATTGCCTTCGTAGGCTCCATTGACGGCCACCCGGCCCAACTCCTGATTGGCCCATTCCAATTTACCGCGCGCCTCGACGGTCGTACCGGTCTGGTCGGCAGGCTGGTTCGGGCGCGGCGCAGTCATACGTACATACAGTCGGAGCGGTTCAGCTTCAAGCGGCCAGGGCAATTTCAGGGTGGTTTGAGGACCGGCCCAGCGGTAGGTCGGGTCGGCCTGTGGGAAATCAGGGTTTGGCTGGCGGGTTTCGGCCTGATAAAAGGCTCCTTCGTCCCCGCCGAGATAAATGGTATCGAGCGCGTTCGGAGAGCCAACATCGATTAGAAGCGGGCCGCGCACCAATCCGACCAGCCAGGCTAACCCCATCACCACTAACGCAATACGAAGGGGGGCCGGAAAAAGATTTGCCAGGAAAACCCGGCGACTTTTCCAGTCCGATCTGGGTTTAGCCGGTGTGATTAAAACGGACAAAATATACCTCGGTTAGATCACCTAAAGATCACAGTTTAGCGGCGTTATTTTAACATAACTGGCTAACCCAGGTTTGCCCCGATAAAGTGGCGGTAGCCTCGCAGGAACTCGCTGGCGGGTAGCATTTTCTTGCCGGGAAGCTGCAATTCCTGGGGGGCCAGCAAACCGGCTCCGGTTCCGATTACCAGTATTTCTTGGCCGGTGCCGGTCAGGGCAGCGAGGGCGGTCTGGCCGGCGGATGGGAAATCGCCTTCCGGCTCAAGCTGTTCGATTTCATACACAGCGCACCGGCCCAGCTTGAGAGTCTGGCCCTGCCAGGCGGTAAAAATCCCCGGCCAGGGGTCGTAAGCCCGGCTTTTGCGCTCGATCTGGGTGGCACTTTGCTGCCAGTCGATCTGCCCGGCTTCTTTCTTGATTATGCCGGTATGACTGGCCTGAAGCGGGTTCTGCGGTTCAGGTTCGAGCTGACCTGCCGCCCATTCTGGCAGTGTTACGGCCAGCAGATCGGCCCCGGCGACCGCCAGTTTGTCCATCAAAACCGGTTGGGTGTCGTTGGCTCCGATAGATAAGATCACCCGACTAAGCATCGGGCCGGTATCGAGGCCTTTTTCCATCTTCATTATCGTTACGCCGGTTTCGGCCAGTCCGTCCAGCAAGGCTTGTGCGACCGGCGACGCGCCTCGGTAGGCTGGTAATAACGACCCATGCACGTTCAGGCATTGCAGTCGGGGAATATCCAGTACCGCTTGGGGCAACAGCATACCAAAGGCTGCTACGACAAAGATTTCGGCTCCGGCGGCAAACTCCCGCAATCGGGCCTGGTCCTCCTCGGAACGCAACCGCTCCAGTTGTAAGACCGGCAAGTTTAGTTCCAGGGCGGCTCGTTTGACCTCCGGTGGGGTCAGCAAATTTTTGCGTCCGGCAGGCCGGTCGGGCTGAGTAACTACTCCGGTTAGCCCTATTTTGGGTTCTGCGGCCAGTCGTCGTAAGACGGTTGCGCCGAAAGAAGGCGTCCCCATGAACAAAATCTTTAATGGCTCAGTCAATTTATTGTCTCCTCGCGCCTGAAAAAAGACCGCTTTAGGCCGGGCGTTTCGCCTTTTTAACTCGTGGCTGGCTGTTTTATTTGTAACGGATGCTGGAAGTTATTTGTAAATAGTGCTCTGAGAAAAGTTTATCACGGGCCAGCAACCGGCGCAAACTGCCCAACCTGTCGGCACATCTAATGCTCTTATATAGAATGAGAAATAGCTAAAAAAGTAAAATAAAAAGAAACTATGAAGGACTATGACTGGCAAACCGATTCTAACTCAAGCTCAGAACGACCTGGTGGAGGCCGAGCGAATTTTCTTTCAAAATCTAAATGGGGCGGTCGAGGACTTTGGAGCCGAACAGGCCGACCGTGAATTGCTGGCAAAAGTAACGGCGGGCCTGGGCGAACTTTTCCTGCTGGTAGTGGTGGGCGAATTTAACAGCGGAAAATCGGCTTTTATTAATGCCCTGGTCGGCCAACCGGCCCTGGCGGAAGGCGTTACCCCCACCACCGACCAGATAAACGTACTACGTTTTGGACCCGAACCCACTCAACGCCGCCTGGAGCGCGATGTGCTGGAAATTTTCAACCCGGCTCCCTTTCTCCAGGAAATTAGTATTGTAGACACTCCCGGCACCAACGCCGTTATCGAAAGACACCAGGCCCTGACCGAGGAATTTGTACCCCGCAGCGATCTTGTCATCTTTGTAACTTCTGCCGAGCGACCGTTTACCCAGAGTGAGCGCGATTTTCTGGAAAAAGTCCGCAACTGGGGTAAGAAAATTGTGGTAGTGATCAACAAAATCGACCTGGTAAATAACGCCGAGGACTTTCACCGGATAATTCAGTTTGTGGCGGACGGGTTCCGGCAGTATCTAAAGCTGGAACCCCCGATTTTCCCGGTCTCGGCCCGGCTGGCGAGGCAGTCTCGTACCCAGGCTGGACCGCAATCCGGCCAAATCTGGCAGCAAAGTGGTTTTGGACCGCTGGAAAACTTTGTGTTTAATACCCTCGATCAAGCCAGCCGCTTACGCCTGAAATTGCTAAGTCCGCTGGTGGTGGCCGACCGTCTAATCAACGGCTATCAGGCTAGCATTATGGCCCGGTTTCAGTTGCTCGAACAGGACGCTCGAACGGTGGAAAATATTGAGCAACAATTAGAAGTTTACCGGGAAGATTTGCGCCGAGATTTTGAGGGCCGCCTGGACCGGGTGAACAATTTGATTTACGAACTCAACCAGCGTGGCGACCAGTTTTTTGATGATGTCCTGAAAGTCCGCCGCCTGTTTGAACTGGTCAAGACCAACCGGATCAGGCAGGATTTCGAGCAGCGCGTGGTCGGTGATACGCCCCACCAGATCGAACTTGCGGTGCAAGAAATGGTCGACTGGACCATCGAGCGGGAAAGCCGTATCTGGCAACAGGTTAACGACTATTTGCGGGAGCGGCGACAGGCCGGGCCGGAACCCTCGTTGATTGGTCAGACCTCCGGCGATTACGAGCAGTTCAACCGCAACCGGCGGCAATTACTCCAACAGGTCAGCGAGCAAGCCCGGCTTATTATGCAGAGTTTCGATCACCGGGCCGAAGCCGAAAAACTTAACCAGGCGGTGCGGGATTCGGTGGCGCGAACAACCCTGACCGAGATCGGGGCGGTCGGTCTAGGAGCCGGTCTATTAATGGTACTGAGTGGAGCGGCGGCGGACCTGACCGGCATTTTGCTGGCTCTGGTGGTCGGCGGATTTGGCTTTTACATCATCCCGGCCCGCCGAAGACGGGCAAAATACGAATTCCGGCACAAGCTGGAGACCCTGCGCGGCCAATTGATCGGGGTTTTGCGTGAGCAATTCCAGTCCGAATTGACCGGCTCAACCGAACGAGTGCGCGAGGCGATCAGTCCATACACCCGCTTTATTCGGACCGAACGCGCCCGGCTGGACCAGCTCAACCGGCAGTTCGAGGATATAGGCGGCCAGCTTTACCGGCTGTACGGCCAGATCGATCAGGTCGCCCCCGGCGGCAACCTGGCCGACCTCACCGAAACCTATGCCGCCCCACCGGCTAGCCCACTCCCGCTTCCGGCCAGCCAGTACCCGGCCCCACTGGCCCAGCCTCCGGCGGCTTTGCCTCCGGCCAGTTCGCCTGACAACTGGCTTTATCCACCCGATAATTACGATTATCGGTAGAATTAATTTAGAAATGAAGCCGCCCATTGAGCCAGTTGCCCAAATCCTGACGACTTTGGGGGCTGGTGGAGTGGGCAATCGGGTACTCCTGATAGGTCAGATCGACGCCGCCTTCTTCCAGCATCTGTCTGACTTCGCGGCCCCGGCTGATCTGAATTACCATGTCGGTTTCGCCGTGAGCCACGAAAGCCGGTTTGCCCCGGAAGGCTCCCGCCCGTAATTTCGCGGCGGTTTCCGGCTGCACAAAGCCGCTATTCGGGATTATCCCGGCCAGTTTTTCTGGTACGTTAGCCGCCAGGCCCAGGCTCATCACGGCCCCCTGGCTAAACCCCCCGACGTAGACCTGTTTCGGGTCGACTTCTACCCCGCTAAACTGGCCTAACTCGTCAATAAACTGGCTTAGTTTTTTGAGACTGCTTTCAAAAGTGCTGGTGTCTCCTCCGCTAAAGTATACCCGGTCATACCAGTAAAAGGCCCCACGTGTATCCTCGCTGGCTAGAAAGGGGCCACGTGGGGCCACGATCAACACCCGCCGGTCGACAAAGGGAACCAGTTCGTAAATATCACTTTCGTTTGCGCCGTAGCCGTGAATCATTATCAGGGCCGGGTGCGTTCCCTTGCCGGGTTGGGGTGTGCGTACCAGGGCGGTCAGGTTGCTGCCGGTGATTAGTTCTGTCCCGGAAATATCGGGTCCTTCGCTCACTTTGGTTAATCCTCCTAGAAATAATAATTCTGGACTATTATTTTGCTACTACTTTCGCTGCAAAATCACAATGTTAATTTGAACCGAAAGAAAAAAAGAGTTATCAGATCGGGTATTGTTAATAATCGCAGGTTTTTGATAATTTAATCGGCTTGATTTTACTCTATTACAGTCCGACCGACAAAGCAAAAAGGGTGTGGTATAATCCGCCCATACCAGCAAATTTCTAAAGCTATAAATTGGAGTTATTACGAGGATTCTAGCGGCTGATGTCCAAACAATCTGCTAACTTAAAACTGACTGCCCTCGACCAACCCGGCTTGCGGCCTGAGAAGGCGGCTGATATTCGACCGATCCTGGCCGGACAAAGCCTTATATGGCTGCGAGCGCACTGGGTCGGGCTGGCTTTGCTGGCGATTCTGATGGCGGCGGCCCTCCTGCGGTTGTTTGTCCTGTACAAAAGCCACTTTATCGGCGATGGCGATGAGGCTCTAACTGGCGTGATGGCTCGGCATATTCTGGCCGGTGAACGCCCAATTTTCACCTACGGACAGACTTATATGGCCGCCACCGAAGCTTATTTTACGGCTGGCTGGTTTGCCCTGTTCGGTTTTTCTAGCTGGGCCATGAAAATTGGGCCGCTGCTGGCTGCGCTGGCTCTGGTAGCCCTGAACTATGCGGTCGCTCGTTACTACACAGGTAGCCGGTTGGCCGGGCTACTCGCCGCTACGCTGACCGCTTTTCCTTCGCTGTACTTCCTGGTTATCGGTCTGCGGGCCTGGAACCATTCGACTGAAACTATGGTGGGCGGCGACCTACTGCTGCTGACAGCCTGGTTTATCGTGTGGGGAACTCCGCCCAAACCGGAGGACCGGCGCATCTGGGGGATTACACGCCGCCAGTGGGTCGCCTGGGGTCTGCTCGGTCTGGTGGTCGGGGTCAGCTTTTACGGCCATATGCTGGCGATTTTTTACTATGTCCCGGTGATATTTTTCCTGTTCCTCAAAGACAAGCTTTTTATGCTCCGGCCTACCGTTCTGATTACGCTGGCCGGCTTTCTGGTCGGTAGCTGGCCCTGGTGGTTATATAACCTGACCAACCAGTGGGCTACCCTGGCCTACTTCTTCAAACCCAACGATACCTACAAAGAACCACCCTTGAGGGTTCTCACACACTACGCCGATTTTTCGTGGCCGCTCGCTACCGGTGCCTATAATTACTGGTTCAATACGGCTGCCGGGCTGGGAATATTGCTCAACCTGACCTTTTTGGTGAGCCTGGTGGGGTGGCTGTTCGTCCGGCGGAGTGGTCTGGTGGGTTGGCTAAAGCTTTCACTGGCCCCGGCCAGGCCGGTCGATCTGTTGTTGCTGATGGTGCTTTGCTCGCCGGTAATTTATTTGCTGTGGGGAGCCGGTAACGTGGCTTTCACCCCGCTCGATACCACCGGACGTTACTTGCTGCCGCTGATCGGTATTTTGCCGGTGATGCTGGGTGGTGGTCTGGCGAGACTGGCCGAATGGTTGCCGGGCCGGTGGGATTTTAGCCGGGCGCGGGCGGTTACGATAGGTCTGGTGGTCGTGGTTATGGTGGGTGTGGTAGGGTCAAATGTATATCTGTATAGCAAGGCCGATTATGTGGTCGCCTTTCAATCGCCTTATTTTCCTGAATTAAAGCCTCCGGTTGATAATATACCTTTGATCGCCTATCTCAAGAGCCAGCAAATCGAATATGCCACCTGTAATCACTGGGTGGGCAACCGGATCGTGCTGGAATCGGCGGAGGCCGTCAAATGCGTCGATTATCACGACCTGAGTATCGGCGGGCTGGATCGCTTTCCCGATTATAGCCGGGCGATTGAACAACCCGGTTTGCGGGTAGCTTTTGTACTTTTAAATTTGTCGGACGGCTCGGTTCCGCTAGAGCAACGGCTCAAAGAACTGGGCGTGGCTTACTCCCGGCAAGAGTTTTTGCCCTACATTGTTATCATCCCGACTTCTCGCCCGGTCAGCCCGCGCGAAGTGGTGGAACAATTACATTACCCGCTTTGAGTGGCCTGAAGGGTCGGTGCTAGGGTTAGAAATAGGTTATAATAAACCTACAAATTGGTTTCCCGAATTGTGTTAAAAATGGGTGGGTGTGGTAAACTCCCTTTCCAAAATCAGTAAGACTACTAACAGGACTACAATGAAGCCTGAAGATTATACCCTTCTAATTGTTGACGATAATGACGATAACCTTCGGATGCTTTCGCTACGTTTGGTTCGGCGCGGTTATAATGTTGAGACGGTAAATAGCGGCAAAAAAGCCCTTGAGAAATTGGAACGGCACAAGTACGATCTGATCCTGCTCGATATAATGATGCCGGTAATGGACGGTTTCGAGGTGCTGACGCTGCTTCGCAAGAACTATAGTATTACCGATTTGCCGGTAATTATGGCAACCGCTAAAGACGAAAGCGAAGACATTGTAAAAGCTCTTAAACTGGGAGCCAACGACTACGTCACCAAGCCGATAGATTTTCCCGTATTGATGGCGCGGGTTCAAACCCAGTTAACCGGCAAGATGCTTTCCGAGCTAAAAGATGAATTTTTGCGGATCGCCAGCCACGATCTAAAAAACCCACTCTGGTCGATCCTGACGGCCAGCCAGATGATCGAGGAAATTGTGCCGACCGGTGGTATCATGACCGAACAGGCTTCCAAGCTGTTTGCCATGATCAACCGCCAGGCTAATTTGATGCAGCAAATTATCGCCGATTTCCTGGATTTTCAGGCCGCCCAGGACGGCCAGCTAAAGTTAAATCCTGGCGCGGCTGATTTTAACGAGGTTGCTCGTCGCTCGGTCGAAACCAACACCGATTACGCCTTTAAAAAAGGCATAAAACTGATACTGGAACTGGACGAGCAGATCGGGATCGTCCAGGCTGATGAAGGCCGCTTGAGCCAGGTTGCTCAGAATTTTGTCAGCAATGCGATCAAGTTTACTTCCCGAAACGGCGGCCCGACGGTCGTCCGAACCCGCCAGGCAGCGGGAAATTTGCGGCTGGAAGTGATCGATAGTGGCCCCGGCCTGACCGAAGAAGACCTGACGCGTGTTTTTGGTAAGTACGCCCGGTTGAGCAACCGCCCCACCGGCGGCGAGAGAAGTTCCGGGTTGGGCCTGGCAATTTGTAAACAAATGATCCAGCTTCATGGCGGGCAGGTGGGTGTAGAAAATAATGCCGAGCGAGGGTCGACTTTTTGGTTCTCGATCCCGGTAGTTTGAACCGGTTCTATTTCTGGTAGCAAAAATCTTATAGTAGATATTTCGCTTTCATTTGAGCTTTGAGGTTGAAGCGAAAGTCCTAAAAATATAAAGTAACTGCTCAGGCTGTATTCCCCACAAACGGAACTAAAGCGGGGGTAGTGTGGGTGCAACCCCGGCGCGGGGTCGTACAGGCGGGTACCCGCTGGGTGCCCCTGTTAAATCCCTTTTCACTTTCGCTTCCACCTCACCGGGTGAGATGGAAGCGAAAATCCTTATGAGAATGTTTACTTGGCTGCTCCCAGAGCAGTGCTATCGATCTTGCCGGGCCGCACCCGGTATTTGTTCCACTGGTAGACCATTGCCCCGATAGCAGCAGCTACCAATACCAGTTGGGCGGCG
This sequence comes from Chloroflexia bacterium, assembly GCA_038322625.1. Taxonomy (GTDB): domain Bacteria; phylum Chloroflexota; class Chloroflexia; order Chloroheliales; family Chloroheliaceae; genus 54-19. The sequence continues at coordinate 7,923 of JBBQGA010000041.1, read as the reverse complement.
GTAGGTTCCCAGCTTGAAAAGGTCCCAAAGAAATCGTTGGCCGGAAGGTATTCGGCGGGATGATTGGGTAATACTCCGGCCAGTTGCAGAGCGTGAATACCGGTGCCGATAAACTTGAAGCACAGGAAGAACACCAGCAGACTGGCAACCCGGAAGAACGGCCCCATCGGTAGCCGGATACCGACCACGATCAGCAAGACCCCCAGACCGACCAGCATACCCATACCGAGGCCCAACCCTATTACTAGGTCGCCGGTACTGATCGATGGACCAATCCCCAGGTAGAACAGGGCAGTTTCGGCTCCTTCCCTAAAGATCGATAGAAAAGCCAGTAGCGATAGCCCGATCAGGCTGCCTTTCGCCATCGCGGCGGTACTCTTGCGTTTGATATATTGTTGCCAGGCACCTGCACTCGATTTGCTGTGCATCCAATAGCTGACATAAATCAGCATTGTCGCGGCAATCAGACCGGTTAACCCTTCGACCAATTCGCGGTTGCTTGAATTGACGGTATTGCTAAATATTAACTGGATTACTACCGCCAGCAATACGCTAAGGCCAATACCGGCCCCCACGCCCGCCCAGACCCAGCCCTGTTTGCCGGGATTGCCCGACTTCTTGAGGAAGGTCAGCAGGGCTACGACTACCAGCAGAGCCTCCAGGCCCTCCCTGAGCAAAATCAGGGTCGCGTCGAAAATGCCGTAGCGGTTGTTGGCAGTATAAGGCGATAGACGGCTATAAAGCCGGTTCAATATTTCCTGCGAGCGGGGCGATTGCTGGGTTAGCAAATCGGTTGCCAGGGCAATATCATTTTCGGTCTGACTGTAATCCTGGGGCGAGCGGGTTTTTACTACCCCTTCTACGTCCAGCCAGCCACTCTTGAAATCCTTGATACCCTGGGTTGCCGCCGCGTAATCCCCTTTAGCTTGCAGGCTGCGAACTTCGTCCAGTTTGGCTAAAACCGTGTTGATCGTAGCGGTTGGCGCAGTTGTTCCGTTAGCACCAGCGGACTTGGCTTTGATAAAAACGTCGTTGGTTTCTACCAGTTGGTCGAAGGCTTCGGCCAGGGCTTTGTTATCGACCGGTGTTTTAGACAGTACGATCTCTATGGCCGTAATCTTCTGCTCGATTGCCACATAGCTGTCTTTGGATTTGGCTTTTACGCCGTCTTCAATGTCCAGCCACAGCTTGTTAAAAGTTTGGTATTCCTGTTTAGCCAGGTTCAGATCGCCGGCTTGAGCGGCAGCGGAGGCCTTTTCGATATGTCCGTTGGCGTCTTCCAGGCTATCCTGCGCGCTATCGGCTTTAACGAGGCTTGCGCCAGCCAGCCAAAGGCTAAATATAGCCAACCAGATCAGCGGTTTCCACTGACCAACCTTCTTAAAAGTTGTTGCGGATAGCGAAGCAATCATAGTAAGTTCATCCTTTGCTTAAGTGATTTTCGTCAGGCTAAAGCTAAATCTTTAGCGGTTCCGGCTCCGGTAGGGGTAAAGCGTTACCGGATAATTACAAATTCAAAAGGTTTAACCGAGTTATTTACATTGTTAGTGTAGCCTAACATGATATATGTGTCAAGCCTAATACGCATAGAATTACATTTCGGATTTATTTTAGTTAAGACTTTCGCTTCAGCCTCACTTCGTGAGCTTGAAGCGAAAATAAAAAAGTATTTAACAGGGGCACCCAGCGGGTACCCGCCTGTACGACCCCGCGCCGGGGTTGCACCCACACTACCCCCGCTTTAGTTAGGTTTACAGTATCAAGTGAAAGTCCTATTAGTATAGAAATGACCAGAGAATCTAAATGCAGCAATTTAGAATTTGTGTGCTAAAATGTGTTATAATATAATACGAACAGATGTTTTAGTTTGTATTCCGGCTCCTAATGAATATTTCTCTGATTGCTAGGTAGGTAAATCAGAAGTTGATTTGGTTTTAGAAATAAATTTTGGCTTTGAAAGGAGGGCGGCGACCTCAAAATGACGCCGCGCTAACAATATATGAGTAACAATGTAATGGGTAAAAGAATCAATCCCTTGAGTCGCCGTCCTCGCCAGCAGCGGCTGGTTCTGGCGGTGCGTGGGGCGGCAGGTACCGGCAAAAGCTTTTTCGCTTCCTCGTTGGCCGATGCGGGATTGGGCCGGTTGTGTTACTTCGATGTCGAGCGCAAAGCGCGTTTGTTGAGCGGCAGCGACGGCACCAAATTCGATGCTTTGGAAGTCCAGCACCCCGACGAATTGCCGGAGTTTATTGACTGGGCACTTGGCCCGGAAGGCAAGGAACAGGGTTATACCTGTTTTGCCCTCGATAGCTGGGCGATGTATTTTGGCCGCAAACACCGCGAAACGGTTATGGCGGTTCGAGAACGCACTGGCGACCCGACCGCCCAGCCGACAGCTGAAGAACTGGCCGCCGATCAGGTGGTTTTCCAGGAGGTGTTACGCCGCCTGTGTGTGGATAGCGGGGCCTGTGTAGTCATTACTGACCAGATCGGGGCGAAAGGCAAGGAGGAACGCGAAGAAAACGAAATGGGCCGGGTGCTGCCGCTCACCAGTGGCGGTCTGGAATATTTTGTGGACGTGCTGGTGGAAGCCTCCTTGCGGATCGATGACTTCAGTCCGGTGCGGGTTTTCCGGGTGGTCAAAAGCAACAGCCAGGCTTTTCCGATTGGGTTGGAGTTGATCAACCCGAACTTTTCGGACTTCCTCACTCGCCTGATTGAAGCTGGTAACAGCAGTTTGCCTCTTAGCACCCCACTGCCGTCCAGCGAACCGGAAATGCTGGATGATGCGCCCGGTTTGGCCTTTGTTCGCCCGACCAGCCCGACGCTGGACGATTTGATTGCCAAAGCCGAGGCTCACGGTTTAAGCCAGGCTGATTTGGTGACTGCTGCGCGGTATTACTGTGGCGGCAAAAGCGATCTGGAACGGCTGACCCCGGCTGAAATAATCGATCTCGATCAGCGTTTAACCGCCCGGATCGAAAAGGAGCAAGCTCGGCAGCAGCAAACGACTGAATCGGCCACCCCGGAAGAGCCTACCGCTGCGGCGGTCGCTCGCAATCGCCGCCGGGCCTGATCCCATTCAAAAACCTGAGGATAATAAAAAAAAGCCCCGCTCTTATTCGGGGCTTTTTTGTGCCTTTAAAATTGCTATAATAGTATTTTAGATATTAGAAGCACTATCCTGGGAGGGAAAAGACGATGAGTTATAAAGAAGAAATTGAGTACAAATTCCTGGTCAATAAGGATAGGTTGCCCGTGCTGCCGGAAGGGGCAGCGATGGTGCAGGGCTACCTGGCTTTTCAGCCGACGGTCCGAGTGCGTACCGAAGCTGGACCGGGTGACGTTCAAAAAGCTTATATTACGATCAAAGGGGCCGGGCTGGTCGGGCGGGCCGAATTTGAATATGACATTCCGTTTGAAGAAGCCCGTCAACTGTTACAACTGGCTCATTTTGCTCTGGTGAGCAAAAAGCGTTACAAATTAGCCGTGAAGGATCAGCCGGACTTGAAATGGGAACTGGATATTTTCGAGGGTGATAATGCCGGTTTGATCGTGGCGGAGATCGAGGTACCCGACCGCAACACCAGTTTTGAAAGACCGGAATGGTTGGGCCTGGATGTAACGGAGAACCCGGCTTACAAAAATGCGGCCCTTTCCCAACATCCTTTTAAAGACTGGTAAATTTACCGCTGGCACACCGGAAAAGTTATCCGCCACTTACCCACCGCCAGGCCCCGATTTATCCACATACTTACGATTGATTATTGCCAGTTATACACCGGTCTTTGTATCTTATTCACATTCGGTGGATAAATAGTCCCTAAACCGGCCTTTTAGTGTGCCAAGCGGTAAACGACCGCTTTAATCTTCGGCTGGCAACGTGGCGGAAAGTGCGGCTCTGAACCGTCGCAACCATCGCCAGGGTTGCTGGCCGGTCTGGCTGGCCTTCCACAGCAAAAAGCCGTTAATGCCGCCGAGCACAATCCCGATGGCTCCGGCCAGATAAAAATGGTGCGTCAGGTTGATAGTAGTAAATAAAAATAGATTCATGTGATAGAGTGCCATCGGCAGGAAACCGTAACGCGACTGGTTTGCTTTAGAGTCAGCATTTTTACTTTTGGTCAAACCAACCATCACCAGCACCAGTCCGGCACTAATAACGGCCCAGGCGGCGAAATTGGTCCAGGGTACACCGTAATAACTGCCGCCATCCTGCCAGACCCAATAATGTTGGACGTGAACGGCGACCGGTTCCATCAGAATATCGCTTAGTACGGCCAGCAAAGCACTCAAACCGACAATTACCGGCCAACCCTGCCGGGGCAGTAGGCGTTCGACCAGAAACCGCGCGGTATAAAATGAAGCTAGCATCACCATTAACCAGGCGCACATAATGCCCACCGGCACATCCAGCAACCTGGGTGAGAGGGCTTCGGTATAATAATATTGACCGAACGGCAACCCACTACTCACACCAATTTCCTCGACCGCAAAGCCGCCCAGCAGTAACAGGCCGGAGGCCAGCAAACCGCGCCGCGCTCCAAAATTTATCACCACCCAGGCCGTAGCACTCAAACCCTCCAGGGCCAGCATAAAGGTAGCCATCCATTCGGTGCCTACCGGAACACTATCGGTTATCAGTAAAAAAAGCGAAGAAGGATATATAAAGCAGTAAATTCCGAAACTCGCCAGCAAACAAAGCCTTTTAACCCTGTTGGCGTCCAATATTTCAGCCTCTCAATCTAAATCTTTTACACGTTACGCAATTCCGACCGGCTTGCCCGGTTGATCTGACATATCGCAGTATTATAACCTTTCCACTATTTATTCTCGCGCCAAATAAGGGATAGAATGAGTAAAGATAAGGGAAAAATTGGTCAAAGCGGGCTAGATTTAGCTTACCTGACACTTTTGCACAATCCAACACTGCATATAAAAATGCGTCTAAAAGTTAATCTAAAAATAAAGCTGAAAATAGAGGTTGGGCTATAATTCTTCGGCGGTGAGAGCAAAGAGGTAATGATCCTGCCATCGCCCGTTGATCTGAAGGTAGCGCAAGGCCAAACCCTCCCGGCGGAACCGGTTTTTTTCGAGGACGCGCATGGAGCCATAGTTGTGCAGGAGCGTGGCCGCCCCTACGCGGTGCAAATCGAGTTCCTGAAAGGCAAAACTTAACATTAACCGGACAGCGTCAGTCGCGTAACCTCGCCCGTTATATTCCTGGGCGAGAGCATAGCCTAGATTGGCACTATGTGATATACCGCGCACGATATTTGCCAGGTTAATTCGCCCGATTAATCTTTCGGGTTGAGCTTTAAGAAAGATACCGAAACTATAACTCTGGTCCAAACGAGCGGTTTCGAGCGTGCCTTCCACCAGGCTTTTAATATGTTCGATGGTAAAAAAGTGGTTGGAGCGGGCTGGCTCCCACTCCTTGAGAAATTGCCGGTTCTCGGTATAGAAGGCCAGTACGGCGGGGGCATCGGGGGCGGTCAGAAAGCGCAGAAAAATTTGTAAATCAGGTTCGGTCAAATCAATCTGGTTTGTCATGTTGAAGCTGTTCTTTGGTCACTACACAGGGAATAGAAAAGAAGAATGTACTGCCTTTACCGATTTCACTTTCAACCCAGATGCGACCGCCGTGCGCCTCGATAACAAGTTTACATAAAGCTAGCCCAAGACCGGTGCCATTTTTCTTGTGGACAGTAGGTAGTTGGGTAAACTTGTCAAAAATCTTTTCCAGGCTACCTTCAGGAATACCGGGACCCATGTCGTTCACCATCAGCAACAAAGCTTTTGGAGGTACCTCGGCTTCTTTTTCTTTCTTTTGTTCGCGCAACAAGGATGTTCCACTACGCCGTAAGCGGTTAGGGTCAAGCGCCGAGGTTGTGCCACGCCGCCGGATACCTTCTTCTACCATCGAGGTAATTTTGATAGTACCGCCTACCGGACTGAATTTTATGGCGTTCGACAGTAAATTCACGATTACCCGGCGCATTTTCTCCATATCGACATTTAGAATTGGAACCGAGTTTAGTTCGGTCACAACCGAAAGCTGTTTTTCCTGGGCGGTTATATTAATTTGTGAAATACTACTTTCCAGCAGTTGGGTAAGGGTCACGAACTCCAGATTTAGCGGCAATTGACCGGCTTCCAGGCGACTGACCTCCAGCAAAGCGTTAATCATGGTCAGGAGATTGTAGCAATTACGCTGAACCTGCTCCAAAAATTCGGCTTGCTGTTCAGTAGTTTTATCGCGTACATCCGGCATCAGGGTACTGACCAGTTCGATGCCGCCAATGATGGAAGTAAGCGGGCTACGTAAATCGTGTACCAGCATACTGATAAAGTCGTCGCGCAATTGTTCCAGTTCGTGCTGCTGGGTGGCATCGTGAAAAACGTTTAGCCAGCCGACCACGGTACCCTGTTGGTCGGGCACCGGTAAAATACTCCAATCCACGTAACGCCGTTTGGGGTCGAGAATGACCACGCGACGCTGGAAACCGGCCTCCGGGTTGCGGCGCAGGTCGCGTAAGATACGGTTCAGAATATCGGCCTGGAAAGGTGGTGAACTTTCAAAAGTTTCGCCCAGCATATCGGCCACTTCACTGATGGTCCGATTTAAAATCTGATCGTTTTCCAAAGTCATCATTTCGGTGAAGCGCGGATTAGAAAGGACAACATTATAATTGCGGTCGAGCATCAAAATGCCATCTTTGACCGAATTCAGGACTGCCTCCACCCGGTCGCGCTCTCGCCAGACATCATCATATAAAAGGGCATTGCTGATGGCAATCGCTGCCTGGGGAGCCAGCAAATTCAAGAGCCGGACATCATCATCATTAAAGACCCGGTGGTGCATATCGTCCATGATGTCCAGTACCCCGACCACGCGCCCACCAGTGACCAACGGTACACCCAGCACGGCCGTAATCTCGGTGTCGTTCTGAAAGGCCAGGGCTTTACCACTCCAATCGGAGTAATTATTGAGGCGCATCGATTTGCTGGTGATCGCCACCAGTCCGGCCACCCCTTCCCCGTAAGTGATGGTGCGTCCCAGGAAAGATTTGCTAGTATTGTATTCGGCCCGCACGGTTAGATAACCCATTTCTTCATTACACAAATAAATCACAGCCGATTGGGCTTTGATTAATTCACAACTTTTTCGGGCTACCAGATTTAATAATTCAACCAGGGTCAGTTGAGCACCCACCGCCAGGGCGGTTTCATTGAGGGTACTGAGTTCAGCCGCACGGGTTTCGGCTTCGACGTACAGCCGGGCGTTTTCTTCGGCGGCTCGCATCAAAGCATCGGTACTTTTTTTGAGCCTTACCAGCGAACGTGCCCTGGCAATCAGTTCCAGCCGCTGGATGGGTTTTACCAGAAAGTCATCCGCACCGGCTTCGATAGCCCGGACTTTATCATTGGAGTCGTTGCGAGCTGTGATTAAAATAACCGGTACGTATCCCAGGCTGCTATCGTTCTTGATACGTTGGGTAAGCTGGTAGCCGTTCAAGCCGGGCATCATCACATCAGACAGGATCAAATCGGGTGGATTAATGCGAATTTGTTCCAGCCCACTCATTCCATCGCTGGCAGTGGTAACGATATAGCCTTCTCGTTCTAGCAGTTGGGAAAGCAAAAACAGATTATCTTCACTGTCGTCAATTAGCAGAACTCGATTTTGGGATTGCTTTGCGGTCATAATTATCTAACAAACAAACACATTGATCCAGCCCGGCAAGCCGGAGGAATGTTTCAAAGTAGCATTAAATTCTACTATTAGGGCGATGTGCTAGATGAAAAGAAGCACAACAGTAGATGAACATTAACAAGTAAATAAAGGAAATTGTAGCAAAACCTCCGGTTTGAACGTAGAAGAAGTGTTAAAAACTCATACAACCAAACTGGAGGTAACAA
>JBBQGA010000040.1:0-49543 GCA_038322625.1 Chloroflexia bacterium | reverse complement strand
CACGATCCCGGAAGGCATGGAAATGGTAATGCCGGGCGACAACGTGCAGATGGGCATTGAGCTAATCACGCCGGTAGCCATCGAAGTGGGCTTGCGGTTTGCCATCCGTGAAGGTGGCCGGACGGTGGGAGCCGGAGCGGTTACCTCCATCGTCGCCTAACAGGAGTTTGAATTTTGGGTTTTGGGTTTCCGGTGCAAATCGGAAACCCAACACTCAAATCGTATGTGGGAAGGAAAATGATAGAGAATGGCTGAACAGAAGATCCGCATCCGCCTCAAGGCTTTCGACCACAAGATACTTGACCAATCGGCAGCCCAGATCGTGGACGCGGCGGAACGGACAGGAGCTATCGTAGCCGGGCCGGTGCCTCTGCCGACAAAGTTGGAACGCTATACCGTAATGCGTTCGCCCTTTATCGACAAGGACTCGCAGGAACACTACGAAATCCGTACTCACAAACGCTTGATCGATGTTATCAAGCCGAGCCAGAAAACTATCAATGCTCTGATGCGGCTGAACCTGCCCGCAGGCGTTGAAATCGAAATTAAACTGTAAATCAAAGTCGGTTCGGCGGTCTGAAGGCTAAACAAAGACCACCGGCAAGCCAGATTTACAGAGGCGCGTTCCTAAGTCGACAGGCTAACCCCACAACAAATGTGGAAGCCGCCGCTGATCGGAACCTACCCAAGAAGGATACTAGCAATGATTGATTCGATACTGGGCAAAAAGCTCGGTATGACCCAGATCTTCGATGAGAAGGGCGTGGTCATTCCGGTGACAGTGATCCAGGCCGGGCCTTGCCGGGTGATCCAGGTTCGCACCAGCGATAAGGATGGCTACGAAGCCGTGCAGATCGGCTTTGACGAAACCACCCGCTTGAAGAAGCCCCAACTCGGCCACCAGAAGGAAATTGTGCGGACCGAGGAAAGGGGCAAACTGACCAAGAACATTGGTCTCAAGCACCTGCGCGAGTTCAAGAGCAGTGACCTCAATAGCCACAAGGTTGGCGACACGATTACCGCCGATACTATTTTTCAGAACGGCGATGTAGTCGACGTTACCGGCACCAGCAAAGGTAAGGGCTTCGCCGGTGTAATGAAACGCCACAACTTTCGCGGCGGCAAGCGGACTCACGGTCAAAGTGACCGCGCCCGCGCCCCCGGTTCGATTGGAAGTGGTACCACCCCAGGACGCGTGGTCAAGGGTATGCGCATGGCCGGTCATATGGGCCAGGAACGCGTCACTACCCAGAACCTCAAGATTGTCCGGGTGGATGCTGAGAAAAATCTCGTGCTGATCAAAGGGGCGGTGCCGGGCGCAAATGGCGGTCTGGTTACCATCCGTAAAGCGGTCAAGGCCGGGAAGTAAGGCGGAGGAAGAGTAAAGTGCAGGCAACAGTCTTCAATCTCAGTGGCGAACAGGTCCAAACTGTCGAACTGAGCGACTACATATTTGGCATCAAGCCAAACCAGGCGGTAATGCACCAGGCATTGGTGCGCCAACACGCCAACGCCCGCCAGGGTACTGCTTCCACCAAAACCCGCTCGGAAGTGAGCGGCGGCGGCAAGAAGCCTTACCGGCAAAAAGGCACCGGAAACGCCCGTCAGGGTAGCCGACGCGCCCCGCACTATCGCGGTGGTGCGGTAATCTTTGGTCCCAAACCTCGCAGCTACGAGAAGGATATGCCGCGCAAAATGCGCCGCCTGGCCGTTCGCTCGGCTCTGTCGGTCAAGGCCAAAGAACAGGCGATTACGGTCATCGAGGGTTACGCCAACCTGGAACCCCGGACCAAAGCCATGAACGTGGTACTAAACGCTTTGAAGTTGACCGGCCAGAAAGTGTTGATTGTCCTAGCGGATAACGACCCGGCCACCAAAGAAATTGTCTATCGCGCCGCCGGTAACTTGCCGAAGGTCAAAGCCCTGCTGGTCAATTACCTGAACCTGGACGATATGTTCAAGTACGACCGGGTGGTTCTGCCCCTGGCCGCCATCGACTGGTTGAACCAGACGCTGGGTGAAAGTGCGCGGGAAGCCGCAGTGGCCTTTGAAACCGAAACCGGTAGCGAGCAGTAGAAGGCGGGAGAAGCTAAACAATGAACAAGTATCAAGTTATCAAGCGCCCGCTGGTGACGGAACGCACCAATGAAATGATCGAGCAGGGTGTTTACACGTTTGAAGTCGACCGCGACGCTAACAAGATGCAGATCCGCGAAGCGGTTGAGTCGATATTTAGCGTCAAAGTGGTTGCAGTCAACACTTTGCGGGTTCACCGCAAGCAGCGCGGGCGTGGCCGGTTCGCCGGTTACACCCAGGTTAGCAAAAAGGCGATTGTACGGCTGGTACCGGGTAACCGAATCGAGATTTTCGAGTCAGCCTAAGACGATAGAGGATTTGGGATCGGGTGCGGCTCTAAAAAGTTGCACCGGCTTCAAAATCCAAAATCCAGCAAAAGGGATTTATAGAGATGGCGATTAAAAAATATAATCCGACCTCACCCGGCAGCCGCTTCAAGCGTCTCAGCACTTTCGAGGAAATAACCAAGAAGAAGCCTGAGAAAAAACTTACTGTTACGCTCAAGAGCAAAGCTGGCCGGAATAATGACGGTCATATTACGGTCCGGCACCAGGGTGGCGGTCACAAACGCAAATACCGCATCATCGATTTCAAGCGCAACAAGTTTGGCGTTTTTGCTAAAGTTATTGCCATTGAATACGATCCGAACCGCTCGGCCCGGATTGCCCTGCTGCAATACACCGACGGTGAGAAGCGTTATATCCTGGCCCCGAACGGCTTGAAACTGAACGACAACATTTCCAGTGGGACCGAGGCTGAAATTCGGGTAGGTAACGCCCTACCGTTACGCAATATTCCGCTAGGAACCCAGATCCACAACATCGAGATGTACGCGGGGCGGGGCGGCCAATTGGTCCGCAGTGCCGGGAATGTCGCGCAGTTGATGGCGAAGGAAGGCGATTACGCCACCCTCCGAATGCCCAGCGGCGAGTTCCGCCTGGTCCGCATCGAGTGTATGGCGACTATCGGGCAGGTGGGCAATTTGGATCACTCCAACGAACGCTGGGCCAAAGCCGGTCGTACACGCTGGAAGGGCATCCGGCCTACCGTTCGCGGTAGCGTTATGAACCCGGTAGACCATCCTCACGGTGGTGGTGAAGGCCGTCATCCGATTGGTATGGCACCTAAAACGCCCTGGGGCAAGCCAGCTCTGGGTTATCGGACCCGCCATAACAAGCGGACTAACCGGTTTATCATTCGGCGCAGAACCAAGTAGGAACTAGAGATCAGAGATCATCGATAAGAAATCAGAGATACCGCCTGTGCTGTGGTCTCTGTTCTCCGAAAAAATGGTCTCTACCAGTGGAGGAATACGTTGTCGAGATCAACGAAAAAAGGGCCGTTTATCCAGGAACGGTTACTAACTAAAATTGAGGCGATGAACACCACCGGCCAGAAGAAAGTTTTGAAGACCTGGTCACGGTCTTCGACGGTCTTCCCGCAGATGTTGGGTCATACCATCGGAGTTTACGATGGTCGCCGCCACGTGCCGGTCTATGTAACGGAAAATATGGTCGGCCATAAGCTGGGTGAGTTTGCTCCTACCCGCACCTTTAAGGGCCACAAAGATCAAGAGAAGAGTACCAAGTCTCGTTAAAGACGGGTCAGGGACTGGAAGCTAGCACCTGGAAACTAATTCTACGGTCTAGGGTCTAGCCTAAAGCTTCTGAAAGAAAGGGAAGTAATGGAAGTAAGCGCGACGCTAAAATACATCCGGCACTCTCCGCGCAAGGTACGTCTGATTGTGGACGTGGTGCGGGGTCGGCAGGTAGATGATGCGCTGGCGATTTTGCGCAATATGCCGCAACATTCCGCCCGCGATGTGTACGCCGTGGTCAAAAGTGCCAGGGCTAACGCCGAGAATAACCTGCTATTAACGCCGGAAAATCTTTATATCAAAACTATCTATGCCAACGAAGCTCCGCGCATGAAACGTATTCATGCCAGGGCGCGTGGCCGGGCCGACCGTATAACCAAGCGGATGAGCCATGTAACGGTAGTGGTCGAGGACCGGGAGGAAATCCAGTAATGGGACGCAAGATTCATCCAACAGGCTTTCGGCTGGGCGTAATCAAAGATTGGCAGAGCCGCTGGTATGCCGATAAAGACTACACCGTGATGCTACACGAAGATTTTGCCTTGCGCAAAACCGTCACCGAAAAGCTGACCGACAAAGGCAAAACCAACGTCGGCCTGAGCCGCATCGAAATTCAACGCTCCAGCAGCAATCTGGAAATTACGCTTTTTACCGCCAAGCCGGGTATGGTCATCGGCAAGAACGGTGAAAAAGTCGAGCGTCTCAAGAACGAACTGGAAAAAGATACTGGCCGCAAGGTCAAAATCAATATCGAAGAAATTCGCCAGCCCGAACTTGACTCGTACCTGGTGGCCGAAAGCATCGCCGAGCAGATCGCCAAGCGCGTGAACTACAAACGCGCCATGAAACAGGCGGTTACGCGGGCTATGCGGTTGGGTGCCAAGGGTGTCAAGATCAAAGTTAGCGGTCGTCTGGCCGGAGCCGAAATGGCTCGTGTGGCTTACGAAAAAGACGGACGCGTACCGCTCCAGACTATTCGGGCCGATATTGACTACGGTTTGTATCATGCCCTGACTACCTATGGCCGGATCGGTGTAAAAGTATGGATTTACAAAGGCGATGTGCTGCCGGGCCAGATGAAGAAAATTGCTCCGTTACCCGCCGTGGTAACCGATGATGACGTAGCATAACAGCCGACAGCGACTGTTCGCCGGTAAATAAACCACCGGACGGCAGGGCTGATACTGTGTGCCTAAAGGAGTTTTTAGACAATGTTAATGCCGAAAAGAACCAAGCATCGTAAGGTGCATCGCGGCAATATGCGTGGTCGGGCGACGCGGGGTAATTTCATCGCTTTTGGCGAGTTTGGATTGCAAGCGTTGGAGCCAGGTTGGGTAGACAGCCGTCAGATCGAGGCGGCCCGGCGGGCGATTACCCGCTACGTGCGTCGTGGCGGTCAAATCTGGATTCGGATTTTCCCGGATAAATCTGTAACGGCCAAGCCTGCCGAAACCCGCATGGGTAGCGGTAAGGGTGCGCCGGACCACTGGGTAGCGGTGGTCAAGCCGGATCGCATTATGTTTGAGGTCGCCGGTATCCGTCAGGATCAAGCGGTTGAGGCTTTGCGGCTGGCCGGTCACAAATTGCCGATCAAAACCAAGTTCGTCACCCGCAAGGAAGCCGGACGGCCCGGAGCAACCCAGGCTGAACTGGAAGCCCCGGTCGAAATCAGCGAGAAAGCTCATCACAAGATGGAAATGCTGGCTGATCACGACGTGGACGAATTGCACGAGCAGGTAGCCGAGGAACACGCAGCTGAAGAGGCCGCCGAAGCCGCAGCGGAAGCCGCCGCCGAAACGACTGAGGAGTAGTAGTTATTATGATGAGAATTCGTGAGATGCGGACGATGACCGAAGCTCAGTTACGCGAACAAATCGACGAACTGCAAGCCGAGTTGTTTAATCTGCGCTTTCAGCGGGCTTCCTACAAGAATCCCAGCCCGGCTCGTTTTGGGCAGATCAAGAAAAATGTTGCCCAGATAAAAACGATCTTGCGCGAACGCGAGATCGAAGCTTTGATCGCCGAGATCGAAGCCCAGTCCACTGCAAGCGTTTAGCTAAGAGGAATAAAGAGTAATGACGCAAGAAACTGCAAACCAGGGCGGTGCCCCGACCGAAACTCCCGCCGCCACGCCGGCTGCGCAGGAGAAAAAGGTTAACCGGTTGGTACTCCAGGGTAAAGTCGTCAGCGACAAGATGGCGAAAACCATCGTGGTCGAGGTCCAATACCTGAAAAAGCACCGGCTGTACAAAAAAGCCATTCGCCGCACCGCCCGCTTCAAGGCCCACGACGAAGAAAACACCTGTAAAAACGGTGACATCGTGCGGATCGAAGAGTCGCGGCCTATCAGCAAAGACAAACACTGGCGACTGTTAGAGATAGTCCAAAAAGGAGTTCAGTTATGATCCAGTCTACTACTCGCCTGCGGGTAGCCGACAACACCGGTGCCAAAGTAGTCATGTGCATCCGAGTTATGGGCGGTAGCAGTCGCAGGACGGCTAGCGTAGGTGACATCATCGTTTGCTCGGTAAAGAGCGCGTCGCCGGGCGGTCAGGTCAAAAAAGGCCAGGTCGTGCGCTGCGTGATCGTTCGCACCAGCAAAGAGTATGTGCGCGAAGATGGTAGCCACATCCGCTTCGATGATAATGCGGCGGTTCTGATCAATGTCGGTACCGGCAACCCAATCGGTACTCGTATTTTTGGCCCGGTAGCCCGCGAACTGCGTGAAAAGCAGTTTATGCGAATTGTTTCGCTTGCGCCGGAAGTAATCTAGCTCCGCGTGAGCAGGCAGGAGTAATTCAATGAACATTAAAAAAGGCGACACCGTACAGGTAATCGCCGGGAAGTATCGCTCTAAAAAGGGCGAAGTCAAGCTGGTCATACTGGACAAAGACCGGGTAGTGGTTGAAGGCGTGAACATCGTCAAGAAGCACGTCAAAGCCCGCAGCCAGGTTCGCCAGGCAGGTATCGTAGAAGTCGAAGCGGCGATCCACGTCAGTAACGTAATGGTAGTTTGTCCGTCCTGCAATGAAGCCGTTCGGATTGGTCACCGCTTTGAAAACGAAGTCAAAGTACGCTACTGCAAAAACCCCGATTGTGGCAAAACCATCCCGGATCGCACCGGTTGGCAGAACCGCGAACGGAGTGTAGCCGAGGATCGCTAAACGTAATTTTGATTGAGTGTTGAGGCTAATCGGCCACAAACAGACCTTCAAAATTGAAAATATACAACCGCTTTCTCAAAGACCGCTGCCCTTCACTGGCCGAAAAGTAGGCTAAGGTGGCAGGACAACGGGAGCCAGACCGGTATCCCGAATTGGTTTGAGAAGCCAGGAGATAATAAGAAGTGGCAGAAAAGAAACCGGCGCAGCCCGCCAAGGGCGGCCAGCAACAGGCGAAAGGCACTCAACCCGGCGTACCGGGTGGTCGGGCCGCCAAAGCCGCCGCCGCCAAACAGGCGACCCAAGATGCAATCAAAAACGAAGGACCGGTCGCACCCGCTCCGCCTGCCCGTTTGCGCTTGAAATACCAGAACGAAGTGGTTGAAGCGATGACCAAGCAGTTCAATTATAAGAACAGAATGCAGGTACCCCAGGTCAAAAAGGTAGTCGTCAACGTCGGTATAGGCGAAGCAATTGCCAATGCTAAGGCCCTCGACGCTGCGGTGAACGACCTGACCTCGATTGTCGGCCAGAAGCCGATAATCAACCGGGCCAAGAAAAGCATCGCGGCCTTTAAATTGCGCGAAGGCATGGCCGTCGGTATCTCGGTAACTTTACGAGGCGAAAAGATGTACGAATTCCTGGACCGCCTGATGAACATCGGTCTGGCGCGCGTCCGCGACTTTAGCGGTGTGCCCAAACGGTTCGACGGTCACGGCAATTTTACGCTGGGCCTCAAGGAACAGATTATCTTTCCTGAAATCGACTACGATAAAGTCGACAAAGTGCGAGGTATGGAAGTCACCATCGTAACGACCGCCAACACCGACGAAGAAGGTCAACAGCTTATCCGCTTGCTGGGTATGCCGTTCCGCAAATAAGAGGCTTTGAAAGGAAAGAACAATGGCTAAAGAATCGCTGGTCGTCAAGGCCAATCGCCCCCCCAAGTTCTCGTCGCGCACCATTCGCCGGTGCAAGCTTTGCGGACGCTCCCGCGCCTATATGCGCAAGTTTGGGATGTGCCGTATTTGCTTTCGTGAGAACGCTTTGGAGGGCAAATTGCCCGGCGTAACCAAGTCAAGCTGGTAGAGGACGAGGAGTAATATAGAATGAACCTTACCGATCCGATAGCGGATATGTTAACCCGCATCAGGAATTCTTCCACCGCTCGTCACCTGGAAGTAACGATGCCAGCCAGCAATTTGAAACTGGCGGTCGCTCAGATACTCAAGGACGAGGGTTTTATCAACGAGTTTACGACCGGTCAAAGCGGCTCGATGCGCACCATGACCGTATCGCTCAAGTACATTGGTAGCTCGTCCGGTGGTAGCAAAAAGGCTGTCATCAGCGGCATCAAGCGCATAAGCAAACCCGGTTTGCGCATTTATGCCAAAAAGACCGAAATACCCAAAGTCATGAACGGCATGGGTATCGCTATTTTGAGTACCTCCCACGGTGTTATGACAGGTCGTATGGCCTGGCGGGCCGGTCTGGGCGGCGAAATTTTGGCCTACGTCTGGTAGTCCGTTAACTTTTTGGAGGTATAAAAGGTGTCACGTATTGGACGAAAGCCGGTCGCGCTACCTAAAGGCGTTGATCTGACTATAGCAGAAAATAACCTGGTGACCGCTAAAGGCCCAAAAGGCACGCTGGTCCGCCAGTTCGATCCCAAACTGACGATTAACCGCGACGGTGAAACCCTGACGGTCAACCGCCCGGACGAAACGAACCGCAGTCGCCAGATGCACGGCCTTAGCCGGACACTGCTCGATAATATGCTGATCGGTGTTAGCACCGGTTATCGCAAGACGCTGGAAATTTCCGGTGTCGGTTATCGCGCTCTCAAGGACGGCGAAATGCTGGTAATGCTGTTGGGATTTAGCCACTCGGTCCGTCTGGACCCACCCGCCGGGATCAAGTATTCCGTCGAGGGTACCACCCGTGTCCACGTCGAAGGTATCGACAAGGAACTGGTCGGCCAGGAAGCCGCCCGCGTCCGCTCGATGCGACCGCCGGAACCCTACAAGGGTAAAGGGGTCCGCTACAGCACCGAAGTTATCCGCCGCAAGGCCGGTAAGTCGGGTAAAGCTGGCAAGAAGTAATTAGCAAGTAAGGTAACTATTAGCCTTCAACCTTATTTAAAATAGCGGGGGTCGTGGGGGTGCAACCCCTGCGGGGGGTCATACAGGGGTCTCCCCTGTTTATCCTAACTTCTTCTTTTCCCCTCCTTGAGGAGGGGTTAGGGGTGGGGTCTAAACAGTTGCAGGTATAATAAGTATTTTAGTCAGGCGACCCTTCGCTAGTGGGTCGCTCATCAAGCGGTTTTTCTATCCAAGGAAAAGCCAGAGGAGTTAAGAGAACAAATGCGACGAATTAGACGAGATTTGAGTCCGCGCAAGCGGCGGCAGATTCGGGTGCGTTCCAAATTGTATGGCTCGCCCGAACGACCGCGCCTCAACGTCTTCCGCAGTGCTAACCACATCTACGCCCAAATCATTGACGACGACAAAGGCTTTACGCTGGTAACTGCCAGCACAGTCGAAGCGAGCGTCAAGAGCGCGTTAGCCGCCGATGTCCCGAAGATAGACGAGGCAAAGAAGGTTGGCGAAATGGTAGCACAGCGAGCTAAGGAAAAGGGTATCACCCGTGTTGTTTTCGACCGGGCAGGCTATCTCTATCATGGACGGATTAAGGCCCTGGCCGACGGCGCACGCGAAGCCGGTCTGGAATTTTAAGGAGCACAAAATTTAGATGGCTAGAATCGACGCGAGTAAATTAAACCTGGAAGATCGAGTAGTTCAGATCAACCGGGTCGCCAAGACCGTAAAAGGTGGCCGTACTCCCAGCTTTAGCTCGATGGTAGTAGTTGGAGATGGCGCCGGTCACGTTGGGGCCGGTATTGGCAAGTCCAAAGAAGTGCCGGACTCGATCCGCAAAGGCAGCGATGATGCCAAGAAGAACCTCATCGAGGTTCCTTTGATCGAAGGCCGCACGATCCCTCACGAAATTACGGTCAAGTACGGTGCCAGCGTGGTACTGTTGCGGCCTGCTTCGCCCGGTACCGGTGTGATCGCCGGTGGTGGGGTGCGGGCCGTTCTCGAAGCCGCCGGGATCAAGGATGTGTTGTCCAAGTCGCTTGGCAACAACAATCCGGTCAACGCGGTTCGGGCGACGATCAAGGCTCTCCAGATGCTCAAAATCCGTGAAGATGAAGAAATCAAGCGCGGCAAGCCTTTCAGCAGCTTTGGCCTCGGCCCTAGCGATCAGAAAATCTATGCCCCAAAACAACGGATCACGATTTTTGTACCTACCACCGGTAGTGGCGGCGAACGCAACCGCGACCGTAACCGCGATAATCGGGGTGGTGGCGGACGCGACAATCGCGGCGGCGGTGGCGGCGGACGCGACAATCGCGGCGGCGGTACCGGTGGTGGCGGCTTCCGTAGCGGTGGTGGTGCAGCTGGCGGAACAGGCGGCGGCTTCCGGGGTGGAGCCGGTTCGGCCAGTGCCGGTGGACGTGACAATCGCGGCGGCGGCGGTGGCGGTGGCTTCCGGGATAATCGCGGTGGACCGGGCGCGATGGGTGGCCGGGCTGGTAACGATAGCGGCGGCGGACGTGTGAACACCGGTGGCGGCGGCGGAAGCCGGGCCGAAGGTGCTGCGCCTAGCTCTGCGCCTCAGAATGATCAGCCGCAAACTCCGGCCCCGCATATTGACGGTGGCTCGACGCCTACTGCGGAATAGAGGGATAGTAAATGACTAACGAAGAAAACAAAGCCCCCACTTCTGTGGGCAAACAACTCAAAGTGACTCTGCTTCGCAGCCCCATCCGGTCGCGCGGCGATCACAAACTTACGCTCAAGTCGCTGGGTTTGCACCGGATCAATAGTAGCCACACCTTGCCGGATAACCCGGCGGTGCGCGGTATGATCCACGCCGTCAGCCAGTGGATCAAAGTCGAAGAAGTTTAGCCGGTAGCGAGTTTGGGAGTTTTAGATTTATGCTTGAATTCCAAACTCGCGCCTTCACTTAAATGGGTCTGGCCGTTAGTAAGTGGTGTTGTGATGCGAGGCCAGCCCGACCCTGTTTTGATAAAATAATAACAGGCAGGGTCTACACCACGAGAGGAATATTTTTAAAATGAAACAGCACGAATTACAGCCGGCTGTCGGCAGTACCACCTCCCGCAAACGGGTTGGACGTGGACACGGTAGCGGACTGGTAAAAACCAGTGGTCGCGGTCAAAAGGGTCAAAAAGCCCGTACCGGCCATCATGGTATACCGGTCTGGTTTGAAGGTAGCCCTTCCAAAACCAACTCGATCAAACGCCAGGGTTACAAACGCGGTATCAGCTTCAACAACCCCAACCACGTCGATTATGAAGTAGTTAATATCGACCAGTTGGCCGACCTCGATAGCGGCGAAATTACCCCGTTGACCCTGATGCAGGTTGGCTTGATCAAGCCTAACCGCACCCAGGTTCTGCCGGTCAAGATCATCACTTTGCTGGGTGGCCCAGAGTTCGTCGACGGCTTCACCCCGCTAGTCAAGGTACTTGGCGATGGCGAATTAACCCGCCCGGTTACGGTTTACGCTCACCGCTTCTCGGCAACTGCCCGGCAAAAGATCGAAGCCGCCGGTGGTAAGGTGGTCGAACTGATGGCTCCCCGCCCTCCGAGGGCCGAGACCAAAGGTGGTACCCCACCTGCTGCGGCTGTGGCGGCGGCGACCGACGCTGAATAATACCAGCCAGTAAATTTTGTGCAGGATTAGCATAGTCATGATAGAATAACGCTCAAGCGCGTGGTTCCCAGTGACTATGCTTTCTTGTTATATTAAGACACTTTGGTTAGAGGAGTTAGACTTTATGCTCAAGGCGGTTATCAAAGCGTTTGGAATACCCGACCTGCGTAAACGCATTCTGTTTACGTTTGGGGTCCTGGTAATCTTCCGCATTATCGCTCATGTACCAATTGCCGGTATCAGCCAGGATGTTAAAAATACCCTGCAAAAATTCATCTCCGGCGACCCCGGTTCCGCGCCGGTCGGTAGCACCCCCGGCGTTGGTGGTGTACTGGGCTTTCTGGACATCTTTTCGGGTGGTTCGCTTAGTAACTTCTCGATTGCCGCCACCGGTGTTTATCCCTACGTTACGGCCTCGATCATTATGCAGCTTTTGCAGCCGATTATTCCGGCCCTCAGCCGCCTTTCCCAAGAAGGCCAGCGCGGTCGAGAGGTCGTCAATCGCTGGACCCACATTATCACGGTGCCGATAGCCGCTCTCACCGCTTATGGCGATTTGCAACTGCTCAAGAGCCAGCAAGTGCTGACCGGAGCCGATGCTCAGAAGTTTTCGTTGTTTGGAGCCGGGGCTAACCCCCTGCTGACCCTGGCGGCGGTCGCAGCCATGACGGCGGGTACCGTCTTGCTGGTCTGGCTCGGTGAATTGATCACCGAATACGGTATCGGCAGCGGAGTATCGGTGATAATTTTCGGCGGTATCGTGGCCGGGTTGCCTCAGCGGTTCGCCCAGGCCGGGAAATCCGGTGTCGGCCAGAACATTATCTCGATCATCATAATTCTGATCGTGCTGCTGCTGGCGGTTGTCGGGATTGTACTGATCCAGGAAGGCCAGCGCAAAATTCCGGTCAACTTCCCGCAACGGATGCAGGGCAACAAACGCTACGGCGGCCAGTCGACCCACATCCCACTCAAGGTTAACTCGGCTGGTATGATCCCGTTGATTTTTGCTAGTTCGATTATTATCTTCCCGGCGACTGTGGCGGGCTTCTTTATCCGCCCGACCGGGGCCGATGGTAAACCAGACCTGGTAACATCGATTGCCACCTGGGTCGTGACAAATCTGGGAACCGGTAGCGGCCTATACCAGTTACTGTACTTTGCGATGGTGCTCGGCTTTACCTACTTCTACACCATCGTGCTGTTCAACCAGCAAAACATTGCTCAGAGTTTGCGGGAACGCGGCGGGTTTATCCCCGGCTACCGGCCCGGCAATCCGACCGAGCAATTTTTGCAGAAGGTGCTGGTGCGGATTACCCTGATCGGGGCGATCTTCCTGGGTGTTATCGCAATTCTACCCTTCTTGCTCGGCCTGATCGTCCAGACCCAGGTCTCCACCTTCCTCAATAGCACTTCTCTGCTGATCGTAGTAGGGGTGGCGGTCGACACGATGAAGCAACTGGAAGCCCAACTGGTGATGCGTGAATACCAGGGTATCCTTCGCTAAAACTTAAAGACCGGCAGGGGAGCCTGTCTAATCCGGTTCGCTTTGTCCATCGCTTAAACTTGGACGGCTAGCCGGGTCTGACAGGCTCCCGGTAGCATTTATTTATCACTTTCCAATCCAATTCAATCAACCCACTACTCAACACCATCTATTCCGATTATAGAAACCTTGTATAGTTACCCTAGAAAATCGAACACTATTTGACCTCAATTTGCGCTATAATTTGTTTCAGGGGCAAGGAATGTGCTATAATAAAAAAAGATTGTGAAAAATTTATACAAGTCAACTAGATTGGGCTAACGTGTCAGCCACCTGATCGTAGCAGTAACTTAATACTTACTTTTTACTGACTTTTGAAAATTTTTTTACTTTTTCCTGGTAAGCACTTCGCCAGGCCGGATATACACTGACAGGGTTTGCGGTGGCTAGCCGGTGACTTTGGATTTGACGGTTGAACAGGGCCGCCAGTTCCAGGCTGCAATGGAGCAGGGCCAGTTATGCAGAGATGCACTTTCAGGGAGGCGTAGCAATATGTATTTAATCCTTCTGGGCGCACCAGGGGCCGGTAAAGGAACCCAGGCCAAAGTTCTTTCGGATCAACTGGGTATCGCTCACGTGTCGAGTGGAGATTTGTTCCGGGAGAATATCAAAAACGGTACTCCACTTGGCGTTGAGGCCAAAGGTTATATTGATCGTGGCGAACTGGTTCCCGACCCAACGGTTATAAACATGATCGTAGCTCACCTGGCTACTCCGACTTGTGATAAAGGTGCCCTGCTGGATGGTTTCCCACGTACAATACCCCAGGCCGAGGCCCTTGATGTAGCCCTCCACCGCGATTTTCAGAAGGGTATCAGCCAGGTCATCTATATAAAAGTCGATACCGAAGAACTGCTGCGCCGACTGAGTGGACGCTGGATTTGCCCGGTATGCCAGACCCCCTACCACGAGGTCAATAATCCGCCTAAAGTCGAAGGTATTTGCGACAACGAAGGGGCCAAGCTCTACCAGCGCGAAGACGATAAACGCTCGACCGCCGAACGTCGCTTACAGGTTTATTTCAACCAGACGATGCCGCTGATCGATTACTACAGCCGCCGGGGACTATTGGTTGAAATCAATGGACAGCAGGAAGTCCCGGATGTCACCCGTGATATAATAAGATCACTGGAAGAACAACTCCAACTTGAGGCTCAGAGTGAAAATCTGGGGGAAGTTAGCGAGTCGTTGGTGGCGTAGCGACTCCGGCAAGCGTCCGGCGTAGGGGTAGCAAACAATATGTTGTTCATTCAGCAGATTGAACCGAATAGAACCAGGTCAGGTGGTTTCGCGGCAAAATAGCGGCTCCACCTGCTTTAGATTTTACCGACCGGACATACCGGTTTAGTCTAAAGTATTAAAAATTGGCGTAAGAAAGAAAGTAGTTTAGAACGAGTTGAGAGCATTTATGATTAGCTGTAAAACCAAAGGTGAAATTCAATTGATGCGTCAGGCCGGGGAAATTGTCGGCCAGGCCATCGAAATGCTGGAAAAACAAATCAAACCAGGCATTACTTCCGGCGAACTCGATTTGATCGCCGAGGAGTTTATCCGGTCCAAAGGGGCCTTCCCGGCCTTCAAAGGACTGTACGGTTTCCCCGGCAGTATTTGCATTTCTTTTAACGAAGAAGTGGTTCACGGCATCCCTGGCAAACGGGTACTAAAAGAAGGCGATATTATAAGCTTTGATGTCGGGGCCACCGTTAAAGGCTGGAACGCCGATGCCGCCGCGACTTTCCCGGTTGGCAAGGTCAGTGCCGAGGCCGCCAAGCTAATCGAAGTCACCCGCAAAGCGACCTATCTCGGCATCGACCAGATGCGCCAGGGCAACCACCTCCACGACATTGGCACCGCGATCCAGGATTACGTCGAGAAGGAGGGCTTTAGCGTCGTGCGGCAGTATGTCGGGCACGGCATCGGACGCAAAGTTCACGAAGAACCCCAGGTGCCGAACTACCGGCAGGGCAACCGGGGCATGAATTTGCGCAAAGGAATGTGTCTGGCAATCGAACCGATGGTAAACGTCGGCACCTATGACACCGAAGTAAAAGACGACAAATGGACCGTCGTGACCAAAGACGGCGCCCTATCCTGTCACTTCGAGCATAGCTCCGCCGTCACCGATGGCGACCCGTTTATCCTGACGCTACCTTAAGCCTTGTATTGCCATAATTGAGCGGGGGTCGTGAGAGTACCTGGTTTAGCCAACCATAATATCATAGGAGTTTCCTAAACCCTGAACATGGAGTATAACGTATGTCTTTATCTTTTAAGGCGCAATCTTTGCCATTAGTAATGGATGCTTCAGGGGCTATTCGGATAAGTAAGACGCGCGTAACTTTGGAAACGGTCATTACCGCTTATCAGGCCGGTTACACTCCTGAAGAAATTGTCATGCAGTTTCCCTCACTAGTATTGGCGGATATTTATAGTGTGATCTCGTATTATCTGCACAATCAGGTTGAGGTGGAAAGCTATCTGCAACAGGTCGCACAGGAAGCTTCCCAAATTCGCCAGGAATTAGAAGTTCGCTTTGACCGGATCGGTATTCGAGAGCGTCTGTTAGCCCGCCAAAATATTGGGCATTAAAGGTATATGTTGCGCTTTGCAAGTGATGAAAACTTTAACAATGTTATCGTTCGTAGCCTACAAAATAGAATACCAGAACTCGATCTTGTGAGGTTACAGGATACTGAGATAGCCGGAGGGGATGATGATAAAGTTTTAGCCTGGACTGCCTCAGAAGGAAGAGTTTTGTTAACCCACGATCTACGGACTATACCACGCCATTTTTACGCGAGGGTGAAAAATTCCACGCCTGTTCCCGGTGTTTTTGTTATCCCGAATGACCTTTCCGCCACTCAGGTGGCAAACGACCTTGAATTATTGGTCAAAGGCAGCCTACTAGATGAGTGGAACGGTAAAATTATTTATTTGCCACTTTAGCTTTAAGTTTAGTGTAGAAAACTCTTAACTAAGAACGCCCAATCCTGCCTTTTCCCACCAGAATCAACAAAAACCCTCAAAAAATTTGCTATCCGGCAAAAGTCATGTTATAATTCCCACTTGTCTGTAAAAGTATTAGCAGGGCAATTTATCTACTCTACCACCGGTCTAGTTTGGTTTGCTCGGAACATTCTAACAGGCATCAAAAATAATTTGTTAATTTATCTTTCGCTTACTGCAAAGTAGCCGGCCCTGGGTCGGCTTAATTGGTGCAAGCCATATTGTGTGGTTAGCCGGATAAATTAAAGAGGCACCCAACCCTTACCGGTCGGGTGGGCTTGAAACACAATAACAGCAAGGCGAGGTTATACAATGAAGGTTCGAGCTTCGGTAAAGCCGCGCTGCGATAAATGTAAGATTATCAAGCGCAAAGGTGTAGTGCTGGTAATTTGCACTGTGCCCAAGCACAAGCAGCGGCAAGGCTAATAGTTAAGTTTAGCGGTTCCGGGAGGATTTTTAATGGCAAGAGTAGCGGGGGTCGATTTGCCCCGTGATAAGCGCGTCGAGATTGGCCTGACCTATATTTTTGGGATCGGGCATACGACCAGCCAGAAGATTTTGCAGGAAACCGGCATCAACCCTGATACGCGGGTGCGGGCACTCTCCGAAGAGGAAGTGTCAAAACTACGCGAATTGATTGACCGGGAGTACCGAGTAGAAGGCGATTTGCGCCGGGAAGTAAACCTGAACATCAAGCGATTGGTGGAAATCGGGAGCTACCGGGGCCGACGGCACCGGGCCGGTTTGCCGGTACACGGACAGCGCACGCGGACCAATTCGCGCACGCGTCGTGGTGGACAACGCCGCACCGTCGCCGGTAAGAAGAAGGCTACGAAGTAATCAAGAAGGCGTATTTCGATACGCCCTAACTGGAGGATTCTATTTAGATGGCTGAAAAAGGCACTGCCAAGAAGAAAGCCGCGAAGGGCAAGCGCCGGGAGCGCAAAAGCGTTCCAAAAGGTCAGGCTCATATCCAATCGACTTTCAATAACACTATTATTACCCTGACCGATCCGAAAGGAAACGTGTTAAGTTGGGGTAGCGCCGGCGCCAGCGACTTCAAAGGGTCGCGCAAAAGCACTCCCTATGCTGCTCAAGTAGCCGCCGAAGGAGCCGCTCGCCGGGCAATGGAACACGGCCTGCGCCAGATCGAGGTCTATGTAAAAGGACCGGGTTCTGGCCGGGAAGCCGCGATTCGCTCGTTGCAGGCAACCGGGTTGCAGGTGGTTTCGATCACCGACGTAACGCCGATACCTCACAACGGCTGTCGCCCGCCCAAACGCCGCCGCGTCTAATCGGAGCGGACCGGGTTTTGAGATAGCCGTCATAGCCATCTCAAAACAGGGAGCGTTATGTGTAGTTTCGGGTATTTTTTCTGTTGTAAAGCCTGGCCCAGCCAGAGTGAAGAAGACAGAACCCTCCATTGCTCTACCTGGCAAACCAGATTTAGCTCCGGCAAAGTGCCGGGCTACCGCAGACAGGGTGCGGTAAACAAATCGGTTGAAAAGTGGGGGTGTCGGTTCGCAAGAACCTATAAGTAGAGTAGTTTTTATTAGAAAAGAATTTTGACAGGGAACTGCCAAAGGGAGGTTTCTTAATTGGCAAGGTATACAGGTCCAGTTTGCAAGCTCTGCCGCCGCGAAGGGGTTAAGCTGATGCTCAAAGGCGACCGCTGTATGGGACCTAAATGCTCGGTAGACCGCCGTCCAGGCGCGCCGGGGGTTCATGGTGCCAAACGCCAGCGCAAGATGAGCGATTTTGGTTTGCAGTTACGCGAGAAACAAAAGGCTCGCCGCATTTACGGCGTGTTGGAACGCCAGTTTAGCAAGCACTACGCCGACGCTAAACGGGTAACTGGCGCGACCGGCGAACGGCTGCTTCAGATTCTGGAATTGCGTCTCGACAATGTAGTTTACCGCATGGGCTTCGCCGACTCACGGCCCCAGGCTCGCCAGATCGTCCGGCACGGTCACTTTACCGTCAATGGTCGCACAACAGATATTCCGTCCTACATCCTCAAAGCCGGCGATACCGTCGGGGTCCGCGAGGTTAGCAAGGGTAAAGAATATTTCAAAGTGGTCGCCGGTTCAATCGGTAAAACCGACGTGCCCGGCTGGCTCAGTCTCGATCCGAAAAACCTTAACGGTCGGATCGTCAGTGTCCCGGCTCGGAACGAACTTGACGTAGTTCTGGATGAGCAGTTGATTGTAGAATATTATAGCCGCTAGTTGTTCGAGGATGGCCTGGTAACATTATAGCCAGGTTCAGCTAAAAGCAAATCAGTTGATAAAAGGAGGCTGATTGCATTGTTCGATGTAGCTTTGAAAGTCGAGAAAGTAGCGACGGCGGAAAATTACGGGCGGTTCAAAATTGAGCCGCTAGAGCCGGGCTATGGTATTACACTTGGCAACGCTCTGCGGCGTATTCTGCTTAGTTCGCTATCCGGTGCCGCGATAACTTCGATCAAGATCGAAGGAGCTTACCACGAATTTACTTCGCTACCCCACGTTAAAGAAGACGTGACCGAAATTGTGCTGAACGTCAAGCGCATCCGGTTACGCTCCTTTAGCGACCGCCCGGTACGGCTCAATCTGAGTGCCAGGGGCGAACGGGTGGTGATGGCCGGTGATATTGATGTGCCGGGCGATGTAATTGAAATCATTAACAGCGACCAGCCGATAGCAACGCTCGATAGCGCGGACGCCTCGCTGGAGATGGAATTGACGGTTGAACACGGCACCGGTTACAGTTCGGCTGACAACCGCGAGAATATGCCTATCGGGGTTATCCCGGTCGACGCAATTTTCACGCCAATCCCACGCGTCAACTACGTGGTCGAGCATACCCGCGTAGGCCAGCAAACCGACTACGACCGGTTGGTAATGGAAATCTGGACCGATGGTTCCATCGATCCGGGTGACTCACTCAGCCAGGCCGCCCAGATTCTTCGCAAACACAGCGAAATTATTGGCGATTTCAACAAGACCAAGGAGGAAGTCCTGCCGGGACCGAATTCCCAGTCGAACATTGCTCCGGGGGTCTACGAAACGCCTATCGAAGAACTCAATTTGTCGGTGCGGACTTACAACTGTCTGAAGCGTAGCAACATCACTAAAGTCGGTCAGATTTTGATGATGGACGAAAAAGACCTGTTGAGCGTTCGCAATTTTGGCCGCAAATCCTACGATGAATTGCGGGCGCAACTCATCAATCACGGCTATATGAGTGCCAACAACCCGATTGGTCCCTTCTCCGGCAGCGGATTTGGCGACGACGAGGAGGAAGATGGCATAGCCGTTGGCGTAGGTGGTTCTGATGGCGATGTCGACGCTGGCGCCGATATAGAAGACGACGCATAGTGAATGGAGGAAGCCTCCGGCTAAAAGAGAACAAACCCGGCCTTAAACCAGGTTCTTAATTCAACTTTTGGTGGTGGCTTCATCGTTTGGAATGAGGTTTAGGAAAAATGAGACATCGCGTTTCCGGTCGCAAGTTCCACCGGTCTACCGGCGAACGTCTGGGTATGTACCGCAATTTGCTGGTATCGCTAATTGCCCACGAGCGTATTCGCACTACCGAGGCGAAAGCTAAGGAAATTCAGGCCATGATCGAGCAACTCGTCCGGGTGGCCGGTGAGGATAATCCGCACAACCGCAGCGTGGCTACCAGCAAAGTAGCTAACTCGGCGGCGGTGCAGAAGCTCTTTACCGTTATTGGCCCTCGTTATACCGAGCGCGAAGGCGGCTACACCCGTATCTTCAAGCTGGGTACTCGCCTGGGTGACGGTGCGGACCTGGCTTTGATCGAGTTCTTACCGGCTTAGGCAGATAAAATTACGGCAATTAAGCGGGGTACGTAGGGGTGCAACCCCTGCGGGGGGTAAAACAGGCGGGTACCCTATGGGTGCCCCTGTAACTTCTCTTTAATCTTTCCCTTTCAAGTGAGGGATTCGAGGTGGGGTTAAACAGTTATAGATGTTGATTCAACTTGCTATAGCCGCTTATCCCGGTCAAAGTCTGCAATTTGATGGTTCGTAACATCAAACTGACGCTGGAGTACGACGGTACCGACTTTAAGGGTTCGCAACTCCAGATACCCGGCCAACGGACTGTACAGGGTGAGCTTGAGAAAGCCCTCGGACGGTTAACCGGCCAGCCGCGCGGCGAACGCTGCAAAATCAGCCTGGCTGGTCGGACCGATACCGGGGTACACGCCAGCGGGCAGGTCGCCAGTTTCAAGACTGAAAGCCTGCTCCCGATTGAAACGTTCCGGCGCGGCCTAAACGCCCTGCTGCCGTTCGATCTGGCCGTACTCGACGCTCAGGAAGTTGAAGCGGATTTTCATGCCCGGTTCAGTGCTACCGCTCGCCGGTATCACTACACGATCCTGAACCGGACGAGCCGTTCACCGCTGGCCCGGCGTTACACTCATCAGGTGCGCGATCCACTCGATCTGGCCCAGATGAGCCAAGCCGCGACCGAATTGCTAGGCGAACACGATTTTGCCAGCTTTGCCGGGGATGGCTGGGGAGTGCGGGACGGCGAAAGTGACGCGCCCGGTACGGTCCGGAACTTACTTAAGGCCAATCTGGCTTTTGAAGAAGCTTCGGCCCGGCTAACGATTGAACTGGCGGCTAACGCTTTTTTGCCGCATATGGTGCGAAACATTGTAGGAACTCTGTTGCTGGTCGGTAAGCACGAAATTACCCCTGGCCGTTTTGTAGAAATTTTGGCGGCCTGTGACCGCCGTAGTGCCGGGCCAACTGCCCCCGCCTGTGGGTTAAGCCTGGTTGAAGTGAGTTATTAAAAGCTATCAGCCCGGTCTGATGGCAAGCTGAAAGCTATTAGGAGTTTTTTGAAATGAGCATGACCTTTAAGACTTACTCGCCCAAGCCACCGGAAATCAAACAAGAGTGGCATATTGTGGATGCCACCGGGCAGACGCTGGGCCGGTTGGCGACCGAAGTGGCCCGCTTGCTGAAGGGCAAACATAAGCCGATGTATTCGCCGCACATGGATACCGGCGATTATGTGATCGTAATCAACGCCAAAGACATCGTAGTAACCGGTGGCAAAGCTCTCAAAAAGACCTATGTTCACCACACCATGTATCCGGGTGGTTTCCGGGAAATCAATTTCCAGGATCAACTGGCAAAGCACCCTACTCGCCCGGTTTACGACGCGATCAAGGGTATGTTGCCGCACAACCGGTTGGGCCGCGAAATGATCACCAAGCTCAAGGTTTACGCCGATGATCAGCACCCGCACGGTGCCCAAAAGCCCAAAGAATTTAAGCTGGAATACGCTCAAGTTAGAAGCGAAGAGTAATAAGGAGCCACAAGGAGTAAAATGGCAGCGACTATTAACAAAAATTATTTTTATGGCACCGGTCGGCGCAAAACCGCTGTGGCCCGCGTGCGTTTATTACCTGGCACCGGTGGCTTTGTAGTCAACGGCAAGAGTATGACCGAGTATTTCGGCGGTCGCCAGCTCAACGAAATCGTGATCAATTTGCCTTTGCGCCTGACTAACCGGATGGGACAGTACAACGTCTCGGTCAAGGTAGTCGGTGGCGGCACCAGCGGTCAGGTCGGGGCAGTCCGGCACGGTATCGCTCGCGCCCTGATCCAGGCCGATGAAACCCTGCGTCCGATCCTCAAAAAGAACGGTATGCTAACCCGCGATGCTCGCGCCAAAGAGCGCAAAAAGCCCGGTTTGAAACGGGCGCGTAAAGCACCGCAGTATACCAAACGCTAATTGCGGCTTCGTGTCTGCAATTGCCCAACTGAAGATGTATAATAGGCCAGGTGGTTTTTCACCTGGCTTTTTTTGCTATTTTTTTAATTGAATAAAGATTTGCTTCACAAGCACTTTTTAAGGAAGAACGAAATTAAATGAGTCAAGTCAAGTCCTGGGGACGTTATCCACACGTCGCGCCCGGCAAAGTCGAAACACTCCGTTTGCTAACCGACTTGCCCGACCTGGCCCAGTTTGAAGGGTCGGTTTTGCCTTACGCCTGTGGTCGGAGTTACGGCGATAGTTGCATGAACGAAGGCGGAGTCTCACTCGATGTCAGCCAGCTAAAGAACTTTCTGGCCTTCGACCCCGAAACCGGCCTTTTGCGCTGCGAAGCCGGGCTGACCCTGGCCGAAATTATCGAAGTAATGCTGCCGCGCGGCTGGTTTTTGCCGGTTTCGCCCGGTACAAAGTATGTTTCGGTGGGCGGCGCGATTGCCAACGATGTACACGGCAAAAATCATCATAAAGCCGGTACCTTTGGTCGCCATGTCACCCAGTTTATGCTGTTGCGCTCCAGTGGCGAACAACTGCTTTGCTCACCGACCGAAAACGTCGAACTTTTCCGGGCCACTATCGGCGGACTGGGCCTGACCGGGCTGATTTTGTGGGCGGAATTTCGCCTCAAGCCGGTCGTGAATTCCTATATCGATGTAGAAGAAATCCGCTTCCGCAACCTGGCCGAGTTTTTCGAGCTTTCGAGAGACTCGGACAAAGATTTTGAATATACCGTGTCCTGGGCCGATAATCAGGCGCGGGGCAAAGACATCGGGCGGGGAATATTTATTCGCGGCAATCACAGCCAATCGCGCTATCTGACTTCCCAGACCCCTAAACGCAAACAGCTTTTTTCGGTCCCGGTAGAAATTCCTTTCAGTCTGCTCAACCGGGCCTCGATTACGGCTTTTAACACCGCTTTTTACTATGGCTTGCACTACAAACGGGTCGCCCGTAAAGTCACTTCTTACGAGCCGTTTTTCTACCCACTGGATGTGGTCGGACGCTGGAACCGCTTTTACGGCAAAGGTGGCCTTTTGCAGTATCAATGCGTGGTTCCTTACGGCAACGACACAACCGCTATGACCCAGATTATGGGTAAAATCGCCGCCCAGGGTGAAGGCTTTCTGACGGTGGTCAAAAACTTCGGCGACCTGAAATCGCCTGGTATGCTGTCATTCCCGCGACCCGGTACCACGATCGCGCTAGACTTTCCCTATCACGGCCAAAAAACCCTGCTACTGCTCGATCAACTGGATATGATCGTGCGCGAACACGGCGGCGCGGTTTACCCGGCCAAAGACGCTCGGATGACCGCCGAAAGTTTCCAGCAGTATTTCCCGAACTGGCAGGAGTTTGCCAAATATATCGACCCTAAATTTTCTTCTAGTTTCTGGAGGCGAGTGACTACCCCTCGCAAAATTGAGGTTTAATGACAAAATTACTGATCGCCGGGGCGACTGCTGCCCTGGCTCACGAAGCCGCCAAACTGTTTGCCCGTGATGGAGCCGAGCTTTTCCTGGTAGCCCGCACCGCCGACAAACTTGAAACGGTCAAGGGCGACCTGACCGTGCGGGGCGCAAAAAAGGTAGAAACGTATCTGCTCGATCTCGGTCAGTTAGACCGCCATCAGGCCATGTTTGATGAAGCGGTAAAGAGCCTGGACGGTCTGGATGCCATTTTAATCGCACACGGTACGTTAGGCGATCAAACCGCCAGCCAGCAAAGCGTTAGCCTGACTTTGCAGGAACTCAACACCAACTTTATGAGCGCGGTCTCGCTGGCGACTATCGCGGCCAACTATTTTGAGCCTCGCAAACGCGGCACCATCGCGGTTATCGGTTCGGTAGCGGGCGACCGGGGCCGCCAGAGCAACTATATATACGGTACGGCCAAAGGTGGTCTGGACATCTTTTTGCAGGGTTTGCGTAACCGGCTGGCAAAATCGAATGTGGCGGTCGTCACGATTAAGCCCGGCCTGATCGATACACCCATGACCGCTCACCTGAAAAAAGGCCCGCTGATGGCAAAACCGCAAGTGGTCGGCGTTGATATTCACAAGGCCATGCAAAAAGGCCAGAGCGTCGTCTATACGCCCGGTTTCTGGCGTTACATAATGCTGATCATCCGCAGCATCCCGGAGCCGGTTTTCAAGCGGCTCAAGCTATAAAGAGTGTAAGTAGAGAATTAAATTACCAAAAATAGAAAGGTTCCAGGTAATGAGCGATCAAATCAAAGTTGAATTTGATGTTCCGGCGATGATGCGTGATGGGACAATCTTGCGGGCCAATATCTTCCGGCCTGATGACGACCAGGCTTACCCGGTCGCCCTGACCCGTACCCCTTACGGCAAGGACTACGCCAGTGCCACGCCGGTAATGGACGCGGTGCGGATGGCACGGGCCGGTTATATCGTGATCATTCAGGATGTGCGAGGGCGGTTCCGTTCGGATGGTGAGTGGGCCACCTTCAAAAACGAAGCCAACGACGGTTATGATTCGGTGGAATGGGCCGCCGCTCTGCCCGGTTCGACCGGGGCGGTCGGGATGTGGGGAGCTTCTTACTTTGGTTTTACCCAGTGGGTTACGGCAGTCGAAGCACCGCCTCACCTCAAAGCCCTGATGCCTTTTATTACCTGGGCCGATAGCCGCGATGGTACAAGCTGGCGCGGTGGCGCGATGGAGTTCGGCGTGAGTGCTCAGTGGCAGGTCGGCACAATGGCCCTGGACATCTTTCTCAAACGCTACAAAGATGTTCCGGTGGCCGAACGAATGGCGGCCTTCGGCCAGTTAGTTTACCAGGCTAACCGCTTGCGCACCGAAGGTTATTATTCACTGCCGCTTCAGGAGTTTGAGCCGTTCCGCAAACTTGGCCTGACTACCGAACTGACAGACCTGGTCGAGAACGCCAACGACCGCGAGTTTGCCCGGCCTTTCTCGGTTTACGAAAATTATGATAAAGTAAAAGTCCCGGCCTACAACGTGGGCGGCTGGTACGACTTGTTTTGCCAGGGGACGGTCCAGAACTTCTCGGCTTTGCGAGCCAACGGCAGCACCCCCGAAGCGCGGCAGGCCAAATTGCTGATGGGACCCTGGTCGCACCTGGGCTATACCGGCGTGATCGGCGAAATGGATTTTGGTTTTACGGCCAACCTGGCCCTGATCAATTTGCAGACCGACCTGACCGGCCTGACTCAACGCTGGTTCGATTACTGGCTCAAAGGCATCGACAACGGCATTACCCAGGAGCCGCCGGTAAAGCTTTTCGTGATGGGTGATAATGTCTGGCGGGACGAGCAGGAATGGCCGCTGGCCCGCACCGTGTACACGCCTTACTATTTGCACAGCCAGGGTCACGCCAATACTTTGCAGGGCGACGGCTTCCTCTCGACCGAGCCACCCGGCCAGGAAACCACCGACCACTACACCTACGACCCGGCTAACCCGGTGCCGACGCGCGGCGGCAATCTGCTGATGAACCCGCTCTTTACCCCCGGCGTGAAAGACCAGCGTCAGACCGAAGAACGCCCGGACGTGCTGGTTTATACCAGCGAGGTCCTGGAACACGACACCGAAGTGACCGGGCCGGTGGTGGTCAAGCTGTGGGCCAGCAGCGACGCTCCCGACACCGATTTTGTGGCGCGGTTGGTCGATGTCGGGCCGGACGGCTTCGCCCAGAACACCAACGATGGCATTATCCGGGCGCGGTTTCGCAATGGCGATAAGCCGGAACTGATGGAACCCGGCCAGCCTTACGAATTTACGATCAATTTGTGGTCGACCTCCAACGTTTTCAAGGCCGGACACCGGATCAGGCTCGATATTACCAGTTCCAATTTTCCGCGCTGGGATCGCAACCTGAACACCGGTGCCCCGTTTGGCAGCGATGCCGAGCTACGCCAGGCCCAGCAAACCATCCTGCACGACCGTGAGCATCCTTCCCAGGTGATATTGCCGTTGATCCCTCGTTCCTAAAACTCCTAAGAAACCTCGTCAGGCTCACAAAGAAGCCTTACGGGGTTTCGATCTCTTTCGTAACTAATCTGGCCCCACCCCTGACCCCGCCCCAGGGCGGGGAAAGAAGAAAAAAGAGAGTTTACAGGGGCACCCATAGGGTACCCGCCTGTAAGACCCCCCGCAGGCACCCAGAGGGTACCCGGCCCCCACGACCCCTGCTTCGTTCCTTTACAGTGGTTTGGTGTATAGTTACTCTCTTTTATAAAATTTCACTTCCGCCTGGCTTTGGTTGGATTTCCTGAATACTGACTGGAACAAAGGCACAAATTTTGCCGTTCTACTGTATGCGGCCTATAATAGGTTATGAACTTACGGTTACAGAGTTGTACCGGTTGGATTAGTTTTTCAGCCTCTCCAAAGGCAACTTTTTAAGTAAGGTTCTCGATAAATTTACATGATTTCGACTTTCGCTCTTGAACCTGAAATAAAAAGTTTTGCCCAGCTTTGAAGCTGAGAAATTGTTTTGAGCGAAAGTCCTGATGATTGAAGTATTTAGCTGGTATGGAATAATCTGGGCACTGGGTCTTTTGACGCTACCCCTGACCTTTTTGATCTTTGGCCGCTTACCGGACCGGGGCTACGCTTTTAGCAAACCGGTCGGGTTGCTGGTGGTGAGTCTGCTGGCCTGGTGGATCGGCAACCTCAAGCTTTTGCCGTTTACCCAGACCACTTGCTGGCTGGCGGTAATAGCGGTCGGGCTGGTTAGCAATCTGGTTTTGCTGACCAACCGGCGGCTCGGTCAGGACATGGTAGGCTGGTTTGGCAAGCGTCACAACTGGAATTATGTAATCGCCGCCGAACTGGTTTTCTTTCTGGCTTACGCCTTTATCATCAATATGCGTTCGTTCTTTCCTCAGCTCAACCAATCCGAAAAGTTCTTCGATTACGGCTTTATTAATGCCATCGCCGCCTCGCCGGAGTTGCCGCCGCCCGACCCCTGGTTTGGCGGGTTGCCCATGAACTACTACTACGGCGGCCAGCTTTTGATGGGTGTTTTCAGTAAACTCAGTGGCACCGAGGTCAGCACCGGCTACAATATCGCAATGGGGCTGGTTTACGCTCTCGGCGCGGTCGGCATTTACGGGCTGGCGAGTAACCTGGTTGGTCTGGCGCGAGGCCGGGGTTGGGTGTCAATCGAGGGTGGTATCTTTGGCGTAACGTTGGTCCAGGTGCTGGGTAATCTCTACCCGCTGCGCCAGGTACTCCAGCATTTTTTCAGTGGCACCAGCGA
Organism: Chloroflexia bacterium; assembly: GCA_038322625.1. Lineage (GTDB taxonomy): Bacteria > Chloroflexota > Chloroflexia > Chloroheliales > Chloroheliaceae > 54-19. The sequence goes on along the minus strand of JBBQGA010000040.1, from coordinate 22,378 downwards.
CCCTAATTTTTTTGTCGCCTGGGGACAGCAAAATTTCCCTTTTCAAATCGGCTGGCCGGCCAGTGCCCGTATGATTTACGACCCCATGCCCGACGGGCGGATGCTCGATATTCTGACCGAGTACCCGATTTACAGTTATCTTAACGGCGACCTGCACGCTCATTTGCTGGGTGCGCCCTACGTAATCGTAGCTCTCGGCTGGCTGCTAAATCTGTTTGCCGCCAACCGGAAATGGGGGCTGGCCCGGCTTCACTGGCGCGAGGTTGGGCACTTTGTCGCCGGGGGCATGGTTATCGGTGGGCTTTATTTTATCAACGGCGGCGACTTCCCGACCTATTTGCTGCTGACCGTCGTCGTGCTGGCCCTGGTCGAGAGCCGTTTTAAGGAACGCTGGCGGGACCGGTTGGGCCGGTTCGCTCTCCAACTGGCGGCATTTGGGCTGGCGATGTGGCTGGTCTACCTGTTTTACTTTGTCAGCTTTACCGGCATGATCCGGGGTAAACCGCTAGAGGGCGTGGCCGCCAATACGGTGATGGGCTTCCTGAGCCGGTTTGTCGGCTGGATTTCCTGGCCGCGCACCAACCTGAGCGAATACGTTCAGATGTTTGGCCTGTTTTTCCTGCCAATCCTGACTTTTATGGCCCTCAAGTTATTAGCTTTAGCCCGGTCGGAAAAAATAAAAGATTTACCGCCGGTCGCGTCGTTTGTAGGTCTAGCGACCCGGTTGGCCGGTTTAATTCTGCTGGTAGTCGGCGGCCTCAGCCTGAGCCACGCCTTTGAGGACCTGGCGGCCAAAAATATCACTTTGCAAAGCCTGGTCTTGCCGCTGATTGCTTTTACGGTCGCTCCCTGGACGCTCTGGCCCCGCGCCTGGCAGAACCTGCGCAGTCAGCCGCGCCTGGCAATCGAAGGGCTAGCCGCTCTGACTTTGCTGGCGGTTGGGTCGTTGCTCAAGTTTGAACTGTTGGGGCCGGTCGTCGTCCTGCTTTACTTCGCCGCGCGTTTGCTGCTGCACGATTTGAAACGTTTGCGGCGGCGGGATAGCTGGCTGACCCGGCTGGATAGCCTGCTGCTGGTGGTCGTGGCACTGGCCTCGTTAATTACTCTGTTTTGCGAACTGCTGTACGTCCGCGATATTTACGCCAACCGCTTTAATACCATGTTCAAGTTCTGGTACCAGTTGTGGGTCCTTTTTGGCTTGGCCGGGGTGTATAGTGCCTGGCGGGTGGTTAGCTGGCACCGGGTACTCGATGTAACAGTGGTCGAGCCAACCTCAACCACTATTGTTACTTCGCCTCAGCCGGTAACTGCCGCACGTCCCGGCTGGCTCAACAGTCTGACCAGTCGCTGGTCGCTGCTGCCCACCCGGCAAGCTGCTACGGAGGCCGGGGTAAATCTGGCCTTCAATCAAACCACCCCGGCTACTTCAGCCTACCCGGCTCCGGTCTCGCCCGCTCCGGTTCCGCTTCAAGAACGGGTGATTGCCCCGGCTCAACCGGACCTGAACCCGCCAAAAATATCATCAGGCTGGCGTTGGGCCTGGCTTGGTCTGCTGGCCTTTTTGATGTTTTCGGCTAGCGCGGTGCCGGTACTGGCCTACTGGCAGACTACCAACCACTACACCAACCGGCAGGACCTCAACGGCGAAACCTGGTACGCCGAAACTTTCCCCACCGAATACCCGGCTATGCGCTGGTTGCGTGAGTACACCCGGCAAGACCCGGCCCGTCGGGGCGTGGTGCTGGAGGTCAACGGCATGAATTATAGCTGGGCCAGCCGGATCAGCGTCTATACCGGCTTACCGACCGTGATCGGCTGGCCTTTTCACGAATTGCAGTGGCGCGGCAACCTGGACGAGCTGGCGGTCTGGCAACCCTGGCTAGATATGACTAAAATTTACGAGACAACCGATGTCGAGGAGGCTAAAACGCTGCTCCATAAAAATCACGTCCGCTATGTTTTTGTCGGGCAGGTCGAGAATGGCACTCGTAGCCTGTTTAGCGATGGTCACGAGTTTAAGAAATTCTCGCCGGAAGCCCTGGCAAAATTTGCCGGTTTTATGAAAACAGTTTATGCTGATCCGGCTAACAATATTTATATTTACGCTTTTTACTAACTGAACTGTCTGTCCCTGGAGACCCTATTGACCCTGGATAAAGAAAAAGAAAACCGGCGAAAACCGACCGAAATAACGGCTGTGACCCCGCCCGACCGTTCCCGGCAACTGGCAGCCCTGGAAGCTTTGCTTTTTGTGGCCGGGGATGCCGTCAGTCTAGCCGACCTCGGCCGGGCGTTGGAAGTCGAACCAACTGCGCTGGCGGAGTTGCTCGCCACTCTTCAAACCGGCTACGAAGAAGATCAGCGTGGCTTGCGGCTTCATCTATACAATCAGCAAGCCCAGTTAGTCAGTGCGCCCACTGTCGCGCCTTATGTCGAACGATTTCTGGGTACTCAAACCTCCAACAAACTTTCGGCAGCCGCCCTGGAAACCCTGATTATCATTGCTTACCGCCAGCCCGTCACCCGCCTGGGGGTCGAAGCGATTCGGGGGGTCGATAGTAGTGGGGTAATAAATACTTTGCAGGCTCGCGGCCTGATCGAAGAAGCAGGCCGGGCCGAGAGTGTCGGGCACCCGATTTTGTACGGCACTACCTTTGAATTTCTCCACCAGTTTGGCCTCAAAAGCCTCCACGAATTGCCGCCGATGGAAGGCCTCAGCCAAAGTGTCACTAACTCCGAAAATTAAATTTTAAGCTATATTCACCTCTTGTAAATTACTGCCACTTAACGTATTATTACTTTATGGTAAGTTTAGCGTGCTTTGCGCCGGTTAAATTAGCCTGGGACAAGTTCGATATAAGTAATTTATCGTAACTGTTCAGGCCCCACCCCTGACCCCTCCCCAGGGCCACCAGTGGACGGGAAAAAGAAAAGAGAGATACAGGGGCACCCAAAGGGTACCCGCCTGTACGACCCCGCGCAGGGGTTGCACCCCTACCTACCCCGCTAATTTTTTAGTGGTAGGGTGAACAGTTACACTTATCAGGCAATTTCAGTGCAAAGCAAGGGTCGAGAAAGAAGAAAACCTATGCAGCAGGATGAGTTTTGGAGCGGTAAGCTAGCCGAAATGGTCGATATGATCGAGCGGCAGGAACGGGGCGAGGGGGTTGACCCGGCCCAGACCGAGCATTGGCTGGCCGATCTCAAACGGGAAGTAGAAGCCCGCCGCCTGACCGAAGCCCAGGCCCAGTACAAACGCGATGCCATGATGACGCGCCTGATGTTTGAAATGAACCGGGTCCGGGCGGTCGAACTTCTGGAAGAAATGAACCAGTCTTTGCTGGACCGGCAGGGCCGGGTCGAGCCGGTTTATACTACTCGCCACGAACTTTGCCTGAGTTGGGCTACGCCCGGTGGCCGCAACCAGATTAGAGTCGGCGCGGATTTTGATGACGCGACCTCGGAAGTATTTCTGGTTGTCTCGGCGGAAGCGGAACAACATTTGCCAATTGACGAGCCTGAATTGAAAAAAGCCCTCATAAAAGCTTTTCGCAAACCTCATTTTGATATTTACCGCTGGTGATTCCTTCTCTAAAAATTAATATCTGTTAAGAAAAGTCGTTTTGTCCCACATAAAGGTCCCTGCACTGCTACTGGTCTGGCTTTTTGCTTTATAATAAACCGGTATAGATTTGGTTGCTTCCGGCAACCCATCTTCAGTTGGCTCCGTTCAGCCGAACATTACTAATACAGCTTGGCTTAAATAACATAAGGTTTCTACGACCTTAAAATTGTGAGTTTGACCGACTTTGATACATTGTGATAATTCGGCCTGGCTGTACTAGGACTGTCGCTTGATGACGCAAACCAACCTGAAGCGGGGGTAGTGGGGGCGCAGCCCCTGCGGGGGGTGGAACAGGGGTCTCCCCTGTTAATACTCTTTTGACTTTCGCTTCAACCTCACAAAGTGAGGTTGAAGCGAAAGTCCTTTTAGAAGACAAAGGCTTATGAATTTTACGGTTGTATTACCCCTTCTGGCTACCATAGTGAGCTTGTTATTTACCATTATGGTGTTGGACCAGTTTTTGCGACGGCGCAAAACCTACCAGATTGTGTGGACAATTGGTTTGTTTTTGTTTACGCTGGCGGCTTTTGCCCAGTTTTTGGGTACGGCTTTCGGCTGGCGTTCGGATACCAACTATTACCGGTTGTGGTATATCTGCGGCGCGATGGGTACCAGTTCCTACCTGGGGATGGGGACAGTTTTTCTCATTGCTTCTCGCCGGAAGGCCGTGTATACTTTGATTGGTTTGACGGTGGCTTTTATTGTAGCAGCGGGGCTAGTTTTTGTGGCCCCGGTCGAAGTAACTGCTCTCCCGGCTATCTCGACCGAAGAAGTGCGCGGCATCGCTTTTCCAGCCTATATCCGGTTGCTGACACCCTTTTTCAATATCTTTGGGGCCGGTTTTCTAGCCTTTGGGGCGGCCCAGAGTGCCTGGGTTTTCTGGCGCAGACGGATAAAGTTGTACCGGGTGATCAGCAACGGCTTTATATTCGCCGGGGCATTGGTAGCCAGTGCCGCCGGTACAATCGAGCGTTTCTTGCTGGCTAACGGTTCCGACGCTTTTTCACTGGCGACTTTGCTGGGAGTAAGTCTGATTTTTGCCGGTTTCCTGGTCAGTATCGAAGTCTTTAATGAGTTCCGCATCCCTTTTACCAATATTGTGTTAAAGGAACGCAAACCATTGCTCGATACAACCACACTGGCAAGCGAATCTCCCAAGTCCGTCAGCCTGTAAAGTTTGAATTTTTGTAACTACACACCAAACTCTGCAAAGAATCGAAGCAGGGGTCGTGGGGCACCCAGAGGGTACCCGGCCCCTGCGGGTGGTCATACAGGCGGGTACCCTCTGGGTGCCCCTGTTACTCCCTTCTTTTTTTTCCCTCCTTTGGAGGGGTGGGACTTGAAATGAACACTAGAACTATCACTTTATTAAAGCCGCGAACCGACCGGCAAACTACCCCGGAGACCGTTTTGCCGGTAGAACATAATCTGGTACCGGGCGATTTGCGGCCCAGGGTAGCCATTACCACGCTGGGTTGTAAAGTTAATACCAGCGAGACTCAGGCCCTGGCCGAGAACTTCCAGCGAGCCGGGTTTGCCCTGGTCGAGCATGACGGCAGTGCCACGCCGGATGTTTTTATCGTCAATACATGCACCATTACCCACGTAGCCGACCGCAAATCGCGTCAGGTGCTGCGCCGGGCCAAACGGGCCAATCCTCAGGCCCTGGTGGTTGCTACCGGTTGCTATGTGTATACCAGTCCGGGCGAGGTAGCCGCCCTGCCCGAAGTCGATCTGGTAGTCCGCAAGCCGGACGAGGAAAAGCTGGTCGAACTGGTTGCTGCGCGTCTCAACTACGAATTGCCTTTCCGGCCCCAGGCTTCCCGGTTACTATTTGCCGGTGGGCTGGATAACGAGGTATTAGCCGCTTCCGGAGACAGCTACTACACCAGGGCCATGCTAAAAATTCAGGATGGTTGTAACGCCGGGTGTGTTTTTTGTATCGTACCGACCGCGCGAGGCGGGCCGCAAAGTGTCGGCATCCGGGAAGTGGTTGAGGGAGTACGTCGCAAAGTAGCCGAAGGTTATCAGGAGGTCGTGTTGACCGGAGTGCATTTGGGCAAATACCGGGTAGCCGCTCCAAACAGCCCGTCTGAAAGTCAGGCCGGGGAACGTCCGGTACGCCTTAAAGCCTTGCTCGAAGCAATCCTGGCCGAGGTGGCCGTCCCGCGTCTGCGGATAACCTCGCTGGAACCGCAGGATTACGACCCGACCTTGCTGGAATTGTGGCAGCGCGACAGTCGCCTGAACCGCCATTTTCACCTGGCTTTACAGGCCGGTTGCGATGCGACGCTGGTACGGATGCGGCGGGGTTATAACCTTGAAAAATATTGCCGGATCGTCGAGCAAATCCGCACCGAACTGCCTGACGCTTCGATTACGACCGATATAATTGTCGGATTTCCCGGCGAAACCGGGGCCGAAGCCGCCGAAACGCTGGCTTTCGCGCGTCAGATGGCTTTCTCCAAAATTCATGTGTTCCCCTATTCACCGCGAGCCGGGACGCTGGCCGCCACAATGCCCGGTCAGGTGGCCGAGGACCTCAAGAAAGAGCGCGGCGAACGTTTGCGAAGGCTATCGGACCAACTCAGCCAGGCGTGGCGCGAAAGATTTCTGGGTCAGGAGCGGTCTGTTTTGTGGGAAAATCCGGCTTATAATGCTGGCGAACGGGTTTGGAGCGGTCTGAGCGATAATTACCTCCGGGTGTATACTGCCGCTAGCGAAAATTTGCATAACCGGGTATTGCCGGTCCGCCTGGCGCGTCTGGCCGGTCAGGGTGATACCGAAGGCATCTGGGGTGAGTTAGTCAGAGGATAAAAACAGCTTATGGGTGAAAAAGCGCGTCGGATGTTGCGGTGGCAGTGGCAATTAAATATTGCGACGGCTATTTTTTCCAGTGTCGCCATCGGGCTGGCCTTCGCCAACCAGGGTTTGCTGGCTCAACTAGCGATGATCCCGGTGCTGGGTTGCTTTCTGGCGGCCTGTGTGCTGGCCTACCAGCGTTACCAATATAACAAAATCCGCCGGGATGAGATTTTATCGCAGCTTGATGCCGACCGCGACAAGGAACTGCGCGAGCTTTTTGACGGTGCCCGCAAACAACGCAATCTCCCGCCCGACGCTCAGAGCCGGGACGGTTATACCGCCTCGATTGAGGAAGTCAAAGCGCGCGCGGCGGCTCAGGCCAATTTGCCGCCGGGGGTCAAACGACGCGGGGATAACAATCGTGACCCCCGATAATCCAGCCACCCCACCGCCAACCCCCGACCCCGCCGACGAGGAGAAAATAAACCGGCTGGTCGAGCAATCCAACCTGCGCGACCCGGTAAAACCGCCCGCTCCGGTCCCGACTGCCGGGGCACTCTGGTGGGTCGTCGACCGGGTTGGACCATCTGCCGCCTATATTGCGCTCGGTCTGACCGCGTTGGCCGTAGTGACCGGCTATCTTGGCGGTGAGGCTTTTGGCTGGTTGGGCCTGATAAGCTTGCCAATAACCCTGTTTTTGATTCTTTACGCGGTTTATCTGTTCCGGCACCGCCAGCAGCAACGGGCTGCCGAGTATTTGCAGACCCGCCAAAGTCAGGAACAGGCCCGGCGGGAAGTCGCCCGGCAGGTGCTGGAACAAAGCCGGACCAGTACCGATAACAAAGCAGACTAAAGCAGGAGTAATGGGGGTCGGGTACCCTATCAGTGCCCCTGTAAATACTTTTTATTTTCGCTAGAGCTTCACAAAGTGAGGTTCAAGCGAAAGTCTTATATAGTTAAATCGCTACATATTCCCCTTTTCACAATGCAACGGGTTAGGAACCTATGCTATAATACAAACAGGTTAGCTTTGTACTAAAAAACTCTGGGAGGCACAGGTGACACAGCAGCAATCGCGGGAACCAAAGGTAGCCGCCAAAACGGCCCTGCCAAAAGAAAAACCGGTTAATCCAAAGCCGGATGACCAGGATGAAATTCTAGGTAAAGCTTACGACGGGCGACTGGTACGTCGTTTTTTAGTGTATTTACGCCCATATAGCAAAATGATAATACTGGCCCTTTCGCTGGTGCTTGGAACGGCTCTGGCCGATCTGGTCGGGCCTTTTCTCACCAAGCTGGCAATCGATAATTATATCGGGCAGGGTCGCTCCGCCGACCTCTGGCAGATTTTGTTGATCTATATTGCCGCCTTGCTGGTGGGTTTTGGCTTGCGCTACTGGCAAACCTACCTGATGCAAACGGTCGGACAGCGCGTAATGTACGATTTGCGGGTGGCCCTCTTTAGCCATTTGCAAAGCCTCTCTCTTTCCTTTTTCGACCGCAACCCGGTTGGCCGCCTGATGAGCCGCCTGACCAGCGATGTCGATGCCCTCAACGAGCTTTTGAGCAATGGCGTGGTGGCGATGCTGGGCGACATCGTGACGCTGGTGGCTGTCACTATCATTATGCTAACCCTCAACTGGCAGCTAACCTTAATCATGCTGGTAATGTTGCCGGTGGTAGCCTTTGTTTCCGGCCTGTTCCGCCGTTATATGCGCGACAGCTTCCGGCAGGTACGCACGCGCCTGGCAAAGATTAACGCTTTCTTGCAGGAAAACGTCAGCGGTATGATCGTGGTCCAGCTTTTCAACCGCGAAACCCGGGCTTTTAAACAATTCGAGGGCCTCAACCGCAGCTACTATGATGCGACTATTCGCAGTGCCCTGACTTTTGCCCTGTTCTTTCCGATTGTCGGTTTACTCTCGGCTCTGACTACAGCCACCCTGCTGTGGTTTGGTAGCCAGGGCGTGCTTTCCGGGGCGGTCAGCTTTGGGGTGCTGGTGGCTTTTCTCCAGTATATCAACCGGGCCTTCCAGCCGATCCAGGATTTAGCCGAAAAATACAATACCTTGCAATCGGCGATGGCCTCCAGTGAACGCCTTTTTGGTCTGCTTGATGAAAAACCGGTCATCGAGGACCCGGCAGAACCGGAGAAGTTTAGCGAACCTTTTCACGGCGATATTGAGTTCCGCAATGTCAATTTTAGTTATATCCAGGATGAGCCGGTTCTCAAAAACGTCTCCTTCCAGATTCCGGCAGGCACCAGCGTTGCTATCGTCGGGGCGACCGGAGCCGGTAAAACCTCGATCATTAGCCTGATGTCCCGTTTTTACGATATTCAGAGCGGCCAGATTCTGGTTGATGGCAAAGATGTCCGCTCGGTCAAGCAGACCGATTTGCGGCGGCATATCGGGGTAGTTTTGCAGGACCCGGTTTTGTTTAGTGGTACGATTGCCAGTAACATTCGCTTGCTCGACGAGCGGATCAGCGATGAGCAGATACGCTCCGCTGCCCGCTTTGTAAATGCCGCCCAGTTTATCGAACGCTTTGCCGACGGCTATGACCACGAAGTAAAAGAGCGCGGGGCCAACCTATCGGTCGGGCAACGCCAGTTGCTGGCCTTCGCGCGGGCCATCGCTTTTAACCCGGAAGTCTTGCTGGTGCTGGACGAAGCTACCAGCAGCGTCGATACCGAAAACGAAGCTTTGATCCAGGAAGCCCTGGAGAAGTTGATGCGGGGCCGGACCAGTATCATTATCGCTCACCGGCTCAGTACTATTCGCCACGTAGATCGCATAATCGTTTTACACAAAGGTCAAATCGTCGAAACCGGTTCGCACGACGAATTGCTTACCCGGCGGGGGTTTTACTATCGCCTCTACGAATTGCAATATCAAGATCAGGAAGTAAGTCGGTAAACCGTCACTTCAGGCTGTTTTCGCTCTTTATGGCGAAAACAGCTTAAAATTTAATAAATTATCCCCGAATCGCAACCTTACTGACCCTAAAAAATTCCTGTATTTATATAGCAAAATGCTATACTAGGCTCAGTAATAGGACTGAAAGTGTTTGCAATTTTGCAAACCGGTGTTGGACTTCGTTGAGTAGTTAGTTAATATTCGCCACACATTTTGTCAACTAATTATTCTTTTCCAACTTTCTATAGATAGCATTAGCCGAGGGTTTTAAAGTGGCTGACCAATCGATTTCAACTACCGAATTTCGAGCTACCAAACACTACCAGACAGAGCAACCAAACGAATTGAGCGTTTCCCTGGCCGCCCTGCAACAACTGGCCCATCTGGAAGGACCCCAGTTCTGGGAGATTTTAGTAGCCGTTTTTGACAACCTAAAACGTGGTTTGATTGTGGCCGACCGGGATGGCCGGGTAGTCGTGTTCAACCAGTCCGCTCAGGATATGATGGGCTACCGGGCCGGGGAGGTCATCGGGAAACTTTCTTTGTGGGATTTTTGCGAGGATTGTAACCGGCCTCCGCTATTCCCTGAGAGTTTGCTACAGGGCCGCAGTTTCCTGGAAGAAGAAGTTGAAATGACCCGCAAGGACGGCAAGGGCCGCCCGGTCGGGGTTAAAGTTACTCCGTTGTACGGCTCAGGTGGCATACTGATCGGGGCGATGGCCGCCTTGCGCAGTCTCGACGAATTGCGCGCCCGCGAACGCGAACACAAAAGCCTGGTGCGCATGGCTTCGATAGGCCGGATTATTTCGGCTATCGCACACGAAATAAATAATCCACTCCAGGCGGTCCGTACCTCGATTGAGTTGGGCCTGGACCCACGCAAAAGTCCGCAGCGGCGACAGGAGTATTTGCAGACTGCCGACCACGAAATTACCCGGATCGCCCGCGTAATCGGCCAGATGCGCGACTTCTACCGGCCTACTCCGGGAGAAAAGCAGCCGACCGATGTCACTCTAACGCTTGGTCAGGCTCTCGGCTGGCTCGATAAGAAAATACAGCAAGCTAAAGTCGAGGTCGATCTCGATCTTTCAGCCGATTTGCCGACGGTCAGTGTCATTGATTACCAGTTGCAACAGGTATTTCTTAATCTGATCCTCAATGCCCTGGAAGCCATGCCGGAGGGTGGTCGTTTGACCATCAGTGGTCGGCTGGACCCGGAAGGCACCACTGTGCTGATACTATTCAGCGATAGTGCCGCCCCGACCGACCCGGCAGAAGCGGTCAATGTGTTCGATCCGTTTGCTCCGCATGGCCGGGTCGGGGCACTGGCGTTGGGTTTGTCGGTTAGCCGGGAAATCATTACCGAACTGGGCGGCTCGATTGAACCGCTGGACGGCAATACAGTCGTGGTTCGCTTGCCCTGCTAAATTCCCTGACAACTAAAAAAGCCAGCCAATTTTACCGGTTGGCTTTTTGTTTAGAAAATTGAATTTCGCTTGATGAGGTAAACCAAAGTGAAGCGGGGGCCGGGTACTCGTCTAATCCAGGGTTAGCCTAAATTAGTACCGACACCTAGTATCAACGGGTAGCTAAAAGGCTATTTTTTTTTGTTAATTGTATGGTATCATAAACCAATCTATTAATTGGATAATGTTACTAAATTTAACACTGTATAATTCTAGCAAATTTAAGGGGCAGATCGGGAGTTATGACTAAACCTAAAATAGTAATTGCTGACGATGAAATTGATATATTAAATTTATTAACTATTTTGTTTAAATCACGTGATTTTGAAGTTTTCGGGGCTAGCGATGGACAAAGTGCCCTCGACACTATTCTTAAAGAAAAACCCAATGTAGCCGTTTTAGATTTTATGATGCCCCACATGGACGGTATCAGCGTCTGTGAAGAAGTCCGCAAAACGCATCCCGATATATTCATGATAATTATGAGTGGGGTTGATAGCGAACGGCTCCGCAAGCAAAGCCAGAATGTGAAGGTTGATCAGTACGTCGAGAAGCCACTCCGCATGAATAAGTTGGTGGAGATAATCCAGACCGGTCTGGCTGAACGTGCCGAAACCGTCGTTTTAGATAAAATTCAAGGTTAAGTCAGGATAAATTGGAGGAAGTTACTTTGGCCGGATTAGCTGAAGAACTCAAGCAAAATTTTAACTCGATCAACGATGAGCTGATGACCCGCGCTAAAGTCGAGCTAAAAGGCACGCTCTATGCGCAAATGAACGAACAAAAGGTTTTGCGGGCACGCTATAGCAATGTACTGGAAGTGATAATCGAATATGTGGAAAAACCGGAGGAGATTTTGTTTCTTCAGCACCACATTTTGATTTTTATGCAGCGTTATTACGTCAATATTGATGAGGAACACCCGCTTAACGCCGATATGGTCGAGCAACGCCGGGTCGAAATTGTGTCTTCGGTCAATATGTATCTGCGGGTCCTGAAGAAGTTCACCTCACCAAACCAGTACGACCGCCTGGATCAGATTTGGCTCACCGTCCGCAAGTTTATTCACCAGATGGGCGATTTCTTGATTGCTCACCGGGCCGAATTTCCCACCCAAATGCCTACCCTCAAAATGCAGGGCATCGATTATGACCTGGAAAGCACCTTCGACATTGATCCTCAAAGCTGGCATTAATGCCGGTAATGGGATAGCAGCTCAAAGCTGTTAAATCAAAAAGCTCTTTCTAATGTGAAGATTAGAAAGAGCTTTTGTACTTTACGGGTTATTTTCAGGTGGGCGGGTTGGTCAGTGGCACCAGCACGGTAATCCGGGTGCCGGGCATAGCCGTGCCGGGATTAGCCTGGCTAATTTTGACGTTTCCGGCCAACAAAGCCGCTCGTTCTTCTATATCGAACAAACCCAGATGACCGCCCCGGTAAGCTTTGGCGCGCGCTTCGGCCCGGTCAAAACCGCAACCATTATCCTCGACCGTCAGGCGAACCTGCTCGGCCTCACCACCACACAGCCGTTCCATCCGAATTTGTACCTGAGTTGCCCCGGCGTGTTTAATAATGTTGGTCAGACTCTCCTGGGTAATCCGAAAGAGACAGGTTTCCAGTTCAGGAGCTAACCGGCCATCTTCTTCAAAGCCATTCAGGGCCAGCTTAACTTCCAGATTGGCGCGTTCGGTCGCGCTACGACTCAGCCAGCGCACCGCCGGAACCAGTCCGAGGTCATCGAGCATGGTCGGGCGTAAATCCAGGGCCAGTTTGCGAAGCTCTTCCAGGGTAGCGATAGCCAGTTCTTTTAACCCGACCAACTGGCTGCACAGGGCCTCGTTTTCTTCCGGGGCTGCGTTGCGGGCCGCCTGTAACCCCATAATCATAGCCGTCAGCGATTGGCTGGCCTCGTCGTGGAGTTCACGGGCGATCCGTTTGCGTTCGTTTTCCTGGGCGTTGATCACCTGGGCCGTCATCAATTGGAGTTGATGTTGATCCTGCTGAATTACCCGGTCGTTTTCGTCCAGCCGTACCATCATCTGGTTCAAAGCGTTGGTGAACTGGCGCACATCCGGGTCGGTAATCTTGTTAAGGGCCTGGCGAGCGCGAGGGTGTCCGGCGTGAATATTGTCGAGCAGGCTTTTCATTTCGGTAAAAGGCCGGAAAGCGGCTTTCAGAATGGTAAAACTGACTGCTCCACTAAATAACACGGCGGTCAGAATAATGATACTAAAACTTACCGGGTTGAATTGCCCGGCCTCGGCCAGTTGAGCCGTCAGCCACGAGCCGATAACGGCTCCACTCAGGATAATGATCAGGTTGGAAATTAAAATTTTCTGCAAAAGCGTCAACCGCGCGGTTAAAGCGACCCAAAACCGAGGCCCGGCTTGCGGCTGTATCTGACCCGCTTTCAAGTAAGGGCCGTGAGCATAGTGGCTTTTAAGCTCTTGCATACGCGAAGTTCCTTTTATCTCAATTTCCGGTGTGGCAACAGGACAATCTAAACTGGCGGGTTCTAGTCGCCCGAAAATCGCTTCCAGACGGGCAAACTTGGTACTAGCAGTATAGTGCCCTATTTTTGATTGGGGGTCGGTAGTTTCTACTACGGAGTGTATAGATTTCGCCGATTTGGAAAAGGAATTCTGCAACTTCATGTAGCTTTGCTGCACTTTCTAGCGTTTAACACTGTAAACAGCATATTATACCGCAAAACCCGCACCTCAAACGCGATTTTGTACGTCTATTCACAATCTTTTAACCAAACCTTACCAGCGGTCGATAATTTCCGCCGGTAAATGGAAAGTAAACTCGCCGTTTTCGGTTGGCCGGGGGTCGGGCATAACCGTAATTACCGGTTTAGCGCGGGCGGCGGTGGTGGCTGTCTCCAGGTTGGCATATTGACTGAGCCACTTTACATGGAGCATAGTCGGAAAGGCGATATTAAACTCACCGGCCTCATAGCGTTGCATGGCGGTGGATGGCGTGATCCAGATACCGTCGGTCGTTTCCAGGTGGTCGCTTTCGGCAATCTGGTCGAAGGGTGCCTGGGCCAGAAAAAAGCGGGTATCAAAGCGGTACGGCTCGACCACCGGCGTGATCCAGTGGGAGAAATAAATCAGGCCGTTCAGGTCGAGCAGCAACTTTTCGTTATCCAGCATGGCAATAAAATCAAGCTGGTTCTGGTGCAATAACTGGCGGCTGGCCGAAAACCGGGCCAGCAAGCTTTCGTCACCCGACAAATTAAGCGGCTGCTGACTGTCTTTATGCACCGCCAGCAAGACCCCGGCTTCCTCGAACAGTTCCCGGAAAGCCGCTACATACAGCCCGGCTTGCTGCTCCCGGTTGAGCCTGACCTGCTCATCAAAGGCTCCCTGACCTGGGCTATCCCGAAAAATCGGTGCCGCCCCGGTCGGATCGTAACCGGCTAAACGGCCCAGGGTAGCCGGTTGCCAGTCGGTTTCCTCCAGCCGTCCACCGGGGAACACATAGCGGTCCGGCATAAAGCGGCTTTTGGAATGACGGCGCACCATAAAAAGTTCAAAACCGGCCTCCGCCGGGCGCACCACCATGACGGTCGCGCTTGGTTTTGGCCCTACCGGGGTATTTTCACTGGTCATATTTTTCCCGTACTTACCTAAAGCCGGTGCTGTTCTACCGTCTTTGTCATAAACTTTTGTCAAGCTCACCTGAAATCTGGTGCTATGTTAAGCGATGCGGCCTTAAAGAGCAAGTAAAACAGCTATCTACCAGGCTGTCGAGGTTCAAAATGTGCTAAAATCAAGCTATAACTAAAAAGTAAACTTTAAAGGAAGCCGAATCTTATGAGTCTACAGGTAGCGAAAACCGGTTTACAAAATATGCCGCTGACCCTGACCGATATTAAAGAAGCCGAACGGCGGATCAGACCGATAATCCACCGAACCCAGTTGGTGTACAGTCAGGTTTTCAGCCGCGAATGTGGCACCGAGGTTCATCTCAAGCTGGAAAATTTGCAGAAGACCGGCTCGTTCAAAATCCGGGGGGCCAGCAACAAAATCGCCCGCCTGATTGAAGCCGCCGCCACCGACCCGACCCGCCGTCCCAAAGGCATAATCGCCGCCAGTGCCGGGAACCACGCGCAGGGGGTCGCCAGTGCCGCCGCCTACAATAATCTACCGGCGACAGTAGTAATGCCGCAAGGGGCTTCCCTAACCAAGATGCGAGCCTGTCAGGAAATGGGAGCCGAGGTATTGCAAATTGGCACCAGCCTGGAAGAAGCCGCCGCCTTTGCCAGCCTGCTAGCGGTCGAGCGCGATTTTGTTTTTCTTCACCCCTACGATGATTGGGATGTGATTGCCGGTCAGGCCACGCTGGGCCTGGAACTGCTGGAGGATTTGCCAGATATAACCCTGGCCGTCATTCCGCTGGGCGGGGGCGGCTTGCTGGCCGGCAGTGCGCTGGCCTTGAAGCTACAAAACCCGGCGATCCGGGTGATCGGGGTCCAGACCGAAGCCGTCTCGCCCTATGCCGGGTATATCCAGAGCGGCCAGTACCAGCCCCTTAAAGCCGGTATGACCACCATCGCCGATGGTATCCGGGTGAAGTTACCCGGCGTGGCTAACTCGGCGATCATCCGGCAGTACGTCGATGATGTGGTAACGGTCGACGACAACCAGATCAGCGAGGCAATTGTAACCCTGCTGGAGCGTACCCGTACAATCAGTGAAGGGGCCGGAGCGGTTGCGCTGGCGGCGATGCTGCACAAGAAAATTCCGCTCGGCCCGCACGAAAAAGTGGCGGTGGTGATCAGTGGCGGCAACATCGACACGACCCTGGTAGGTCGCATTATTGATTTCGGTCTGGTTTCCAGTGGCCGTTATATGTCGGTCGCCGTGACGGTCGCCGACTTGCCCGGTCAGCTTGCTAAACTGCTGCTCGACGTGGCCGAACTGGGGATGAATGTGCGGCAGGTAGAACACCGGCGCGGTGAGCTACATATCCCCGTAGGTCAAACCGAGGTGATTTTGCAGATCGAGACCAAAGACTGGGAGCATCAAAACCAGCTTTTCCAGCGTTTCGCCGACGAAGGCTTGCAGGTCCGCAACCTTACCGCCTGAGATACCGACAGGTAGCAGTGAGGTATAATAAAATAATAGGCTGGGAAAATTTATTAATCGGAGTGGGTAAGTGTCGAGCTTTTAAGATTCAGGAAGGAAAGCTATGACTTTAGAAGAAAATATTTTAGAAAAATTGCAGAGTCTGGGCGTTGAAAAACAACTGGAAGTGCTGGATTTCATCGAGTTTTTGCTATCCAAAAAAATTCCTAATAAAGAACAACGAATTACGGCAGGAATGTTTTCGGATTTAAATGTTCATATTAGTGAAGAAGATATAGACGAAGCCCGGCGCGAAATGTGGAACAGTTCAACTACTCCTCATGGAGTCGTGTAGTGTCTTTAGTAGTGGATACTCATACGGCTATCTGGTATCTTTTTGAACCTGATAAACTTTCTATTGCGGCACTTGGTGCTATCAATCAGGTAATTCTTGCTGGAGATTCAATCTATTTACCTTCTATTTCGGTAGTGGAAATAATATATTTAGTAGAAAAGGGTCGACTAAGAAAGGAAGTGCTTGAGAAAATACTTTCAGTTTCCACTAAAATAGGTTCCGGTTTTTCGTTAGTTCCACTAACACTGGAAGTGGCCGAGGCAGTGCGCCAAATCTCCCGCGAGGTTATACCAGATATGCCGGATCGCATCATTGCCGCAACAGCCGCTTATCTGGGTTTGCCACTGGTGACACGGGATAGTAAAATTCTTGCTTCTAAAGTGAAAACAATCTGGTAGTACTTTCAAAAAGGAAATAATGGACTGGAATCGTAAAATTATAACCGACCGGCCCGGCGTGAGCGTGATTACCACCCTCGATGCCCACGCCGCCGGTGAGCCACTCCGCATCGTGACCGGGGGTTTGCCTGAATTGCCGGGCGACACGATTTTGGAGCGGCGACGCTATATGCAAGAACATTTCGACCCTATCCGGCGGGCCTTGATGTGGGAGCCGCGCGGTCATTACGATATGTACGGGGCCATTGTAACCCCACCGGTTACGCCGGAAGCCGACCTGGGTGTGTTATTTATGCACAACGAAGGTTATAGCACCATGTGTGGACACGGGGTGATCGCGCTGGTGACGGCCCTGCTGGAAACCGGCGCAATCGAGCCGCAAGGGCCGCAGACGAAGGTCAACCTGGATACGCCCGCCGGTCTGGTCCGGGCGACCGCCGAGTGGGACGCTACCACTGGCCGGGTGAGCAAAGTTTCTTTTCTAAATGTGCCGTCTTTTTTGTATGCTCGTGACCTATCGATCAAAGGCCGCTTGTTTAGCCAGTTCAACAAAATAAAGGTTGATATTGCTTTTGGTGGGGCTTTTTACGCGGTGGTGCCTATCGAACGGTTGGGTTTGAGCCGGTTGGAGGACGAACCGGTTAGCCGGTTAATCAAGCTGGCGGCCTCGATCAAGTCGGCGGTCAACGCGGAACACGCGATCCAGCACCCGTTTGAGGCCGACCTGAGCTTTCTCTATGGCACCATCCTGGTCGGGCCGCCGCGCGATCCGGCCCACCATAGTGCCAATATTTGTGTCTTTGCCGACCGCGAGGTAGACCGTTCGCCCACTGGAACCGGAGTCAGTGCCCGGTTGGCTTTGCACCACGCCAGAGGCGAATTGCCGCTCAACCATCCCATCGTAATCGAAAGTATCATTGGCAGCACCTTTGAGGGTCAGGCCGTCGAGCAGACCAGGGTGGCGAATTTCCCGGCGATAGTTCCGCTGGTCAGTGGTCAGGGTGGTATTACCGGGCGACACGAATTTATTATTGACCCGGCGGATAAACTCGGTCAGGGCTTTTTAGTTGGCAAGTCCGAACAGAACCGCGACCCAAATTCATAAAAATTCAGGAGTTTAGAAATTAAATGACGCTAGAACTGCCCTTAAAACCTATAAAAACTATTGAAACAAAAAAAGTTATTTGCCCGCACGACTGCCCGGATACCTGTGCTATGTCGGTCACGGTCGAGGATGGTACCATCACCAAAGTGTACGGCGACGAAAGCCATCCATTTACCCAGGGTTTTTTATGTGTAAAAACCAACTACTACCTGGAGCGGCTCTATAGCCCCTTACGTATAAAATACCCTCTGCGGCGGGTTGGACCAAAAGGTAGCGGCCAGTTTGAGCGGATTAGCTGGGACGAAGCGGTCCGCACAATTGGCGAAAAGTTTGGTGACATTCGCCGTGAGTTCGGGGCTGAGGCAATTTTACCTTACAGCTATGCCGGTACGATGGGGCTTTTGAGTTATGCTTCGATGGACCGCCGCTTTTTTAATTACCTGGGGGCTTCCCAACTCGACCGGACGATTTGCTCGACCGCCGGAAAAGTCGGCTATACCTACACGATGGGTGCTTCGCTGGGGACTGACCCGGAAAGCATCGTCAATGCCAAACTGATCATTGCCTGGGGCACCAACCCGGTCTCGACCAACGTTCACCTGATGCCCTTTATCAACGAAGCTCGCAAACGCGGAGCCAAACTGGTGACAGTCGACCCGCACCGTTCCAAGACCGCCGACCAATCGGACCTGTTCATACAGCCTTATCCCGGTAGCGATGCGGCTCTGGCCCTGGCTATGATGCAGGTGATTATCAGCGAAGGCTGGCACGACCGGGCTTTTATCGAAAAAAATACCATCGGGTTTGAGTTACTGGCCGAACGCGCCGCCACTTATACGCCCGAACGGGCCGAGGTCATCACCGGCATACCGGCCCAGCAAATCCGCGACTTTGCCCGGCTGTATGCTACCACCCGGCCCAGTTTTATCCGGCTTTCTTACGGCCTGAACCGCCACACTAACGGCGGCATGATGATGAGGACGGTGGCATGTTTGCCGGGTCTGGTCGGAGCCTGGGACGAGGTGGGCGGCGGTGCTTTGCTTAGTACCGGCGGTTCTTTTCCGCTCAACCGACCGGCCCTGGAGCGGCCCGATTTCCTCAATCGCCACCCAACCCGACCCCGCACGATCAATATGATCAAGCTGGGTGAGGCCCTCTTGGATTACCGGCAACCACCGGTCAAAGCCCTATTTGTTTACAATTCCAACCCGGCGGCGGTCGCCCCTAACAGCCGCAAAGTTCTGGCCGGTCTGGCACGCGAAGACCTCTTTACGGTCGTTCACGAACAGGTGATGACCGATACAGCTCGCTACGCCGATATAGTTCTACCGGCCCCGACCACCTTTGAATGTCTCGATTTGCACGCCGCCTACGGCCACCTGTACGTCCAGCTTAGTCAACCGGCCATCCCGCCGCTCGGTGAGGTGCTGTCGAATACCGAGGTTTTCCGCCGCCTGGCCCGCCAGATGGTTTTTGACGACCCGGCCTTTGAAGATAGCGACGAAACGCTGTGCCGTCAGGCCCTGACCAGCGAGCATCCACACCTGACCGGGATTACCTACGAGCGGTTGCAGCAGGAAACCTCGATCCGCCTGAACGTACCCACCCCTTTTAATCCGTTTGCCGGTGGACGTTACCCGACTCCCAGCGGCAAAATTGAGTTTTACTCTGAAAGTATGCTGCGGGCCGGTTTGGACCCTCTGCCGACCCACGCCCCGACCGCCGAAAGTGCCGACGGTTCGCCCGAACTTTTTGAACGCTACTCGCTGCGGCTGATCACTCCGGCGGCCCATCATTTTCTGAACAGTTCGTTTGCCGATATGCCGACCATGCTTCGCAAGCAGCAGCGTCCCACCATCGAGCTAAACGAGGTCGATGCCCGTGAGCGGGGTATTGCTCCCGGTCAGTGGGTACGGGCCTGGAACGACCGGGGTGAAGCTTATTTCGTGGCAACCATCAAAGATACGGTCGCGCCGGGGGTGGCCTGTCACCTGAGCATCTGGTGGCAAAAGTTTAGCCCGCTCGGCTGGAATTGCAACTCTCTGACCAGCGATGCCGAGGCCGACATGGGTGGCGGAGCCACTTTTCATACCAATCTGGTCCAGGTCGAACCCGCCGCCTTGACTCTTTCGCCGCTAAAGCTTCGGGAACTGGACGAATATTATCCGCTCTCCGAGGAAAGCCGGTTGAGTATGCCGTCTGAAGAAGTGCTGGCCTGAAGATAATGAAGGGCCGTCAGCCCCGCTAAATCCCTTACTGTAAAAGAGAGGTGTCGCTAATTTAGTGGCATCTCTTAAATTTTAGCGGCTTCGGCCTGGGTTAACTTTTTCTCGCTCTCTAAAAATCGTTCCCAAAACGAAGCCATCTGTGCTAACTCCGGTTCGCTATACAGACTTAAAAAATATTGCTTCACCAGGCTAATATTACTGGCTTCGGCGGCTTTTAGCCGATCCTGGCCGGAAGTTGTTAGTACTGCGTAAGCCCCCCGGCCATCCTCGGCCGCGCTTTCTCGCCCAACCAGCCCGGCCCTGACCAACCTTTCCACTAACCGGCTCATCCCACTGTGGGTGAGTACACTGGCCTCCGCTAATTCCCGGATACGCATCCGGTGGCCGTTAGCCCACGACAACCGTAACAGGACTTCAAATTCACCGTGCGAGATTTGATATTGTTTCTGTAACATTTCTTCGAGCCTTCGCATCATAGCCGCGTGTACGTTTAACAGTTTACCCCAGGCTGCCCCTTCCGACCCACTGAATTTTGAATTAGTCATAAATATCTCCTTCAAGTTATTGACAATGCGTGCGCAAGCACATATAATACAATAAGTGAGTGCGCAAGCACACAACTATTATAACTTCTTACATTTAGCAAAGCAAGAAATCAAGCTAACCGATAAAAGGAGACTTACGATGGCTATTATCGAGATTGCCCGCTATAAACTGCGCGAAGGAGCCGACGAGCAGGCTTTGATCCAGGCTGAAAAAGAGATTCAGGAAGGGGTGGCTCGCCGGTACGAGGGCAGCCTGGGCCGCGAACTTGGCCGGGGCGAGAATGGGGAATTTGTCCTTATTATGCGTTGGGCGACACCGGCGGCGGCTGAGGGCTGGAATGCCGCCCTATTTCAAGACCCGGCAGGACGCGCCCTGGGTGGTCTGGTCGACCCCTCCTCCATGCGCAAGGAAACGTTACCCCAGGTTGCGCCATAGCCGGTCCGGCAAGCCAGGTAAATAGTAAATAGGCCGGGGAGCCGGCTAAATCAGGGGAATATCACGCCCTGGGTTGCGCCGTGCCGGGTGGCCGCATCGTACTGAATATCTTGTTGGCGAAACTGGTCGAGCAGGTGATTGCCGGTGTTGGCGGCGGTGGTTTGCAGAGCCTGGCAATTTGGTTGGGCGGGCATGGCACTCAGGCCCCGGTAGATTTCCTGCCCGGCCCGGATACCGTTATCGCGGTGGCCGTTTTCGTGGGTTTGCAGGGCCGCCAGAAATTTATTCCATTTGCTATCAAGGCCACTGGAAATATCATCCGGTTTGTTCCAGTGTGGAAAAGTAAAGGTTATTGTTACATCGACCTTGACCGTCCCGATAACACAGCCATTTGGTACGCTATTGTACGAATATGACCACCGGATATACCAATCGGTCCAGGCACTATAGTGCCGACCACCAGGGTTGCCGCCGGTTGGTCCGTTACGTTGCATCTGTTCAACCAGATCGGTCGGCAGCGAGCCGTTTAGTTCGTAATAAGCGTTTTTTATAGTAACCTGGATCGTCTGAGTGGTCGCGCCGGGCACGGTGATCGCTTCCACGCTGGTAACTTCAGCCTCGGAAGTACAGCCACTGAGGGTACTTGCCAGGCCAAGCCAGAACAAGCTTAAAATGAGGCGTTTGTGTCGACTTGTAGAACGTTGTAGCACAGCTTAATTATTCCTGTCTGCAAAACCTAACCGGTAATTTTGATACTTCAAAAGGCCAACTTTTCAAGAGTTATCATACTATATTCAGCCGGGCCTGAAAGGTGCCAAAAGTCCTTATTTCTTTGCTGCAAGACGCACTTGAATTTACAGAGTCAAAAAAACCAATACCTTTATCTGTTCTAACTACGAAAAGACAAAGTATTGGTTTGCTATGTACAAAAGTAGTTTCAGAAAAAAGTACAAACAGGCTAAATTTTGTTCAGCCAACTTTTAGATCGATTTAACCCTTGTTATTGACCAAATTAAAATAAGCGGTAGCATAGCGATTTGCTGACTCAACTGCTATTGCAGAATAACGCCAACGGCCTTCGACTTGAAAAGAAGGTGACGATATAAAATCTTCGGTAGGGACAATGAAATTAAGAACCCCTCCACCAGCACCCGTTAGGATAGTCCCATCGTAGTTAGCAGAAATTGCGTTAGGATTTAAAACATTTAGTTTTAATTTTTCAAAGGGTTTGAAGCCGACAATTGAAAAGGCAATCGAGTCAGTCATTTTAGCTGTCTCAGGTAGAACAATTATGGTTGGCACTTTTACGGCAGGGTCCAACCAAATATAGGCCACGCCTTCTTTGCCACTAATTTGCCCCTTCAACCTATAAGTCCAGGCTCCTTTCAAATCATCTGGAATTGTATCAATATAAGCTCTTAC
>JBBQGA010000039.1:0-52298 GCA_038322625.1 Chloroflexia bacterium | reverse complement strand
AGATAAAAAGGGGCGAGTTGTTGGTAGAAATCATCTATAACCACATAGGCCCAAGTGCAAAAATCTCGAAAATCCGTTATCATCTTGTTACCTCCGGTTTGGTTGTATGAGTTTTTAACACTTCTTCTACGTTCAAACCGGTGGTTTTGCTACAATTTCCTTTATTTACTTGTTAATGTTCATCTACTGTTGTGCTTCTTTTCATCTAGCACATCGCCCTATTAAGGCAAATTCCCATTAATTTTAGTAACTATTCAGACCCTACCCCTGACCCCTCTCCAGGTCCACCAGTGGACGGGGAAAAGAAGAAGAAAAGATAGAGAAGAAGTATGAAGTATAATGCTGGATACGAGCATTAGCGATGATTAGCGATGAAAGGAAGCAAGTATGCCCCAGGAATATATCGAAATTCGCGGTGCCCGTGAAAACAACCTAAAAAATGTATCGTTGCGCATTCCCAAACGCAAGATCACCATCTTTACGGGCGTGTCTGGCTCTGGTAAGTCGTCCATTGTATTCGATACTATCGCTGCCGAAGCCCGCCGCCAGTTAAACGACACTTTCAGTACCTTCGTTCGCAACTTTCTGCCCCGTTATGCCCAACCCGATGCCGACGCTATCGAGAACCTGAGTATGGCAATTCTGGTTGACCACAAACGCCTGAGCGGCGGCTCGCACTCGACGGTGGGGACCATTACCGACATTTCTACAGTACTCCGGTTGCTTTTTTCGCGCATCGGACAGCCTTATATCGGAAATTATAATGTCTTTTCGTTTAATGACCCGCAGGGCCGGTGCCCGGACTGCAACGGACTGGGCCGCAAGATCGGGGTAGACCTGGAAGCCTTTCTGGACCGTTCCAGATCGCTCAACGAAGGGGCAATCCTGTTCCCGGACTATGCTATCAACAATGAATCCGCCAAAAGATGGATCTGGGGATGGAGTATTGACCCCCAGTCAGGCTTGTTCGATCTGGATAAAAAGTTGGCGGACTACACGGACGAA
The DNA here is from genome assembly GCA_038322625.1 of Chloroflexia bacterium. Lineage (GTDB taxonomy): Bacteria > Chloroflexota > Chloroflexia > Chloroheliales > Chloroheliaceae > 54-19. The sequence goes on along the minus strand of JBBQGA010000039.1, from coordinate 51,293 downwards.
GAAATGGACCTTCTCCTACACAGCAAACCGATAAAGGGTAAAATCCAGACGGGGAGCCAGGCAGTCAACTTCACATTCGAGGGGATTGTTGAAAAGTTCATCCAGAAATACGTCACACGGGATGTAAAAACCATGTCGGAACGCACCCAGCAAGCGGTTGCGCCTTACCTTAGTTTCGGACCCTGCTCGCTGTGCAAGGGCAGCCGCCTCGCTCAGACCGCGTTGAGTTCCAAAATCAACGGGCGTAACATCGCCGAGCTATCCGCGATGGAGATTAACGCGCTGATCGAGGTTATCAGGGCCATAACGGACCCGGTCGCAGCCCCAATTGTTAACACGCTCACCGAACGGCTGCAAAACATGATTGATATTGGCCTCGAATACCTCAGCCTTAATCGAGAAACCGATACACTATCCGGTGGTGAATCCCAGCGCATCAAGATGATCAAACACCTGGGCAGCAGTCTGGTAGACGTCATGTATGTCTTTGACGAGCCAAGTATCGGCTTACATCCGCGCGATGTTCACCGCTTGAACGAGCTTCTGCAAAAGCTGCGTGACAAGGGCAATACGGTGCTGGTGGTCGAACACGACCCCGATGTTATTAGGATTGCCGATCATATTGTGGACGTTGGCCCTCAGGCGGGTAATCGTGGTGGTAGCATTGTCTACGAAGGCAATTTTGCTGACCTACTCCAGGCCGATACGCTAACGGGCCGGCATTTGAATCAGGGAATGTCGCTGAAAGACAGCTTTCGCCAGCCAACCGGCAAACTTGCCATCAGGAATGCCCATGTCAACAACTTGCAAAATGTCGATGTAGATATACCGACAGGCGTGTTAACCGTTGTGACGGGTGTGGCTGGTTCGGGCAAAAGCTCACTCATTCACCAGGTGTTTTTGCGCCAGCACAGTGACGCAGTTGTAATCGACCAATCGGCAGTGGGTACTTCCAACCGCTCGAACCCTGCCACCTACACCGGCATCATGGATGACATACGCAAAGCCTTCGCCACCACCAACAAAGTCAGCCCATCCTTATTTAGTTTCAACTCGACCGGTGCCTGCGAAAACTGTCAGGGGTTGGGCGTGGTGTACACCGACCTGGCCTTTCTTGACGAGGTCAAAACACTCTGTGAAGTGTGCGGCGGCAAGCGGTTCAAGGACGAAGTGCTGGCCTACAAATTCAAAGGAAAGTCGATCTCGGAAGTGCTGGCGATGAGCGTACAACAGGCCCTCGACTATTTTGACATCAAGGAAATCCTGCGCAAGCTGCAAGCGATGAAGGAGGTCGGGCTGGATTACCTTACGCTGGGACAACCACTCAGTACCCTGTCGGGTGGCGAATGCCAACGCCTCAAGCTCGCCACCGAACTGCACAAAAAGGGCAGTATTTATGTCATGGATGAGCCAACTACGGGCTTGCATATGTCGGACATTAGTCATTTGCTGGCCGTGATAAACCGGCTGGTTGATACTGGCAACACCGTCATCGTGATCGAACACAACCTGGATGTCATCAAAAACGCCGATTGGATTATTGACCTGGGACCAGAAGGCGGCAACAAGGGCGGCAAGGTTATCTTTGAGGGTACGCCAAAGCAACTTCTTGGTACCACGCATTCACTGACGGGCGCGGCCTTGCAGAAGGCACCCAACTAGGGGGGTCCGGAGGGGTGCAACCCCTGCGCGGGGTCGTACAGGCGGGTACCCTTTGGGTGCCCCTGTATAACTTCTTTTTCTTTTTCCCCGCCTTGGGGCAGGGTCTGAAGTTACAACTTCCATTAGATAAACCGAAAGTGAAAATAAGGCTCATTTGTGGTATTCTTGCAGAAATAAAAGTAATCAGTATTCTTTGCAGAAATAAAAATTTACCTGAAGGCCGGTTAGTCTACCTGACCGGAGATACCCATATTTAACGGAAAGAGGAACCAGACTATGACCCAAAGCGCAAACGAGGGAGCTAACCCCCGTACATTATTTGAAAAAATCTGGGAAGCTCACACCGTGCGCGCGGTGCCGGGACAATCAACTATTCTCTATATCGACCGTCACCTGGTACATGAAGCAACCTCGCCCCAGGCTTTTGAAGGACTCAAGTTGCTAAACCGGGTAGTCCGCCGTCCCGAAGCTACCTTTGCCGTGATCGACCACAACGTGCCGACCACTCCAATCGGGCAATACGGCCAACGCCACAATGTCCCGGCGGTAGATGCCCAGAGTTCTTTGCAAATTACTACTCTTGAAAAAAATGCCCACGACTTTGGTATAACTCTTTTTGACCTGGACGACGTGCGCAACGGGATCGTCCATGTGACCGCCCCCGAACAGGGTTTGACTTTGCCCGGTACGACCGTTGTGTGTGGCGATAGTCACACCGCTACGCACGGCGCGTTTGGCGCGCTGGCCTTCGGGATCGGTACCAGCGAGGTCGAACACGTGCTGGCGACTCAGACCCTTTTGCAAACTCGTCCCAAAACGATGGAAATCCGGGTCGAAGGAACCTTACCGCCCGGCACTACCGCCAAAGACATGATTTTGTATATCATTGGCGAAATCGGCACCGGCGGCGGCAACGCGCACGTGATCGAGTTTACCGGCGAAGCCGTTCGCAGTCTATCGATGGAAGGCCGGATGACCCTTTGCAATATGGCGATAGAGGCCGGGGCACGGGCCGGTATGGTCGCCCCGGACGCGACAACGTTTAACTGGATCAAAGACCGCCCGTATGCCCCGCACGGCGAGGAATGGGAGAAAGCGGTCGCTCAGTGGAGCCAATTACCCACCGACCCCAACGCCCAATACGATAAAGTAGTGGTGCTGGACGCTAAGAATATCACGCCGCAAGTCACCTGGGGTACCACGCCCGCTATGACGACCACCGTCACCGGCGAAGTACCCGACCCACTTACCTTCACCGACCCGATGCGCCGCCAGATGGGGGTTCGCGCCCTGGAATATATGGGCCTGACACCAGGCACCAAAATGCAAGACATCCAACTCGACCGGGTATTTATCGGTTCCTGCACCAACAGCCGCCTGGAAGATTTGCGCGAAGCGGCGCGGGTAGCCAGAGGCAAAAAGGTGGCCTCGACCGTCCGGGCGATGGTGGTGGCCGGGAGCGGTCTGGTCAAAGAACAGGCTGAAGCCGAAGGACTGGACAAAATCTTCCTCGAAGCCGGTTTCGAGTGGCGAGAACCGGGTTGCAGTATGTGCATTGCCATGAACGGCGATAAACTGGAAGAAGGCGAACGCTGCGCCAGCACTTCCAACCGCAACTTTGAAGGTCGGCAGGGTAAAGGCGGTCGCACCCATCTGGTAAGCCCGGCGATGGCCGCCGCTGCCGCGATTGCCGGTCATTTTGTCGATATTCGGGATTGGAAATGAATAATTCCATCTTTGTACTTTTAGAGCAGAATTACAGGAGAATTGGTTATAATGGACGCCTTCAAAACCTTAAACGGCATCGTAATGCCGCTCGACCGGACTAACGTCGATACCGACGCGATCACCCCGGCCCGTTATCTCAAATCGATCAAGCGCACCGGGTTTGCCAGTGCCCTTTTTGGCAACTGGCGTTACAAAGAAGATGGCGTTACGCCCGACCCAAACTTTATTTTGAACCAGCCGCGCTACAAAGGGGCTTCGGTACTGCTGGCCCGTGAAAATTTCGGCTGCGGCTCCTCCCGCGAACACGCTCCCTGGGCCTTGCAGGATTACGGCTTCCGGGTGATTATCGCTCCCGATTTTGCCGATATTTTCTACAACAACTGTTTTAACGTCGGCTTGCTACCGATCACACTCAAGCCGGAAGAGATCGACGAATTGTTTGCCGAGGTTGAAAACGAACCGCTTTTCCGGTTGCGGGTCAACCTGGAAGATAATACCGTGATCGCGCCGGGCGGCAAGACCTTTAATTTTCAGATCGACCCTTTCAAACGGGACTCGCTCTTGAAAGGGCTGGACAACATCGGCTGGACCCTCCAGTTTGACGATATGATCGGCCAGTACGAAGGAAACCGCCAGGCCGAACAACCCTGGCTTTTCGCCACAAAATAAGGTCGGTGGCATAAACCCTCATGGATCAACTGGCGAAACGTTCTCCCAACACCCCTGATCTGGACCGGCAAGGTCGTCGAAGGACACTCGCGCCGACTGCGCTGGCCCAGTATCTCAGCCTGGATAGCTGCGACCGCTACTTGCGCTTTTACCTTTATAAAGGCGAGACGCAAACCCTCGTTCGCCGTCTAGCCAATATCGGTTTGCACCAGCGACGGGCATTGCAGCCGTTTGGCCCACTCATGGCGCGGCTGGGGGACCGAGTGGAAACGGGAGTTATAGCCGGGTTGCGGGGGCAGGGTTACACCGTGCTAGATTTAGCCGAGCAAAACTTTGAGGCTACAATCGAAGCGGTACGCGCAACCACCGGCCAAACGGTTTATCTTTATCAGGCCGAGATTAGCGGTGGGCTGGGTGGCTGGGTCTTTGAAGGCCGGGCCGACCTCTTGCGAGTACAGCGCGACGCAGCAGGCCGCTTGCTGATAAGGGTTAGCGATGTAAAGGCCAGCCGCAAAGACAAAGTTCATCACCGGTTGCAGGTCGGCGTTTACGCTTATTTGCTCAGGGACAAGCTGGCCGAAGCCGGTGAAGCTACTCTTTTTGAAGGATCGATCATCCGGCGCAACCTCGATAGTACCCTGCAAGACCCCGAAACCGTCGCGCAGTTTGATCTCGAACCTTATTATCAGGCCATCGATCAACTGGCAATCGCCCCCGACTCGGCTCTTAACCGGGTCAACGCGACCGCCTTTGAAGATTTGCATTATTATGTCAACCAAAAATGCCAGGACTGCCTGTTTAATCCGATTTGCATGGTCGAAAGTGCCGAGCGGCAAGATGTCGCACTGGTGCCTTTTTTGGAAAGTGCCGACCGCCGGGCGTTGGCTCTACACGGCATCCACACCGTCGGGCAACTGGCGGCCTTGAAAGAGCTTCCGGCCAAAGCCGCGCCGGACCAACCGGTAAACCGTCACCTCAAGACCCATGACCAACAGCAAAGTCTGGTAAGCTCCCTGAACGAAACCTGGCCGCTCGGACCAAAACTCGACCGGCTAATCCAACGAGCCGCTCGGACCCTCAACCGCCTGGACCCGGCCAGCGACCGGCCTTTTTATGGCTATTTCTTCGACTCCGCCCGAAGCACTTTGCCCGACGAAGCCGTCTACCCCGATATGGTAAAAATCTTCCTGGATGCTCAGACCGATTACCTGGAAGAACGGGTCTACCTGGCCGGGGCGCGAATCGTCGGGCCAAAAGGGGTGGAAAGTGTGGTGCAGATGACCTCCGGCGTGGCCGACCTGGACAGCGAAAGAAAGTTGCTGGTCGAGTGGGTCGGCAAAATTATAGCGGCGGTTATCAAGGTCGCCGGAGACCCAGCCGCTACCCCTTTGCATCTTTACCTGTACAACCGCCACGACCAACGCGCGTTGCTGGAAGCCCTGCGCCGCCACCTCGATGTACTGGCGACCTTACCGGCCCTTTATGAATTGCTGACCGAAACCCCGGCCCTGACCCAATCGGCGGTATCGTTTCTCTACGATGAGGTGAAAGAGCAGCGCAACCTGGGCAGCACCGGTCACACGATCCAGACCGTCGCCACGCAGCTTGGTTTCAAATGGAACGATGGCGATTTGCTTTATTACCGGCTATTTGAACAGGGGATGTTTGATTACCTGCTAAAACGGAGCGATACACAGCGTTATATCGAGAGTGCCGCCCGCTTTTATTCCAGTATCCCGCTCGAATACGCTTATGGGGCCTGGGGGCTATTCAAGGCCGAGCAATTCAAGCCGAACCAGCAAGCCCTGGTTGCGCCTTATTTACAGGTAACGACCGGCCAGATTCAGCAATTCCAGGCCAAGCGGCTGGAAGCCCTGGCTTATATCGAGCAAAGTTTCAAATTCAAAAACCGCTTTATCCACAAAGAACCGCTCAACCTGACTGCCCTCGGCACCGGTCTGGCCGGTCCGCCGCCCTTCCGGCAGGTGCTGGAGGAATTTTTGTATATCGAGCATTTCGCAAACCTCCAGGAACATCTCCAACTATTCGCCCAACCGGTAGTCCGCCGGGTCCAGCAAGGCCGGACGCTGCTGGTGCGCTGCCGGGGGTTGGAGCAAACCGCTTACCGGGGCAGGCAAGCTTTCACGGCTCATTTCGAGGCCGAGTTTGGCGGAACCGGCCTGGTTCCGGCGGCGGCCTTACAGCTAAACAAGATCAAGTCGGGCGATTTCGTGGTGCTTAACCGGCTGGAAAACGATGGCCGGGCCTGGGAAATCGTGCGAGGCCGACTGTGTACGGTAAGCCGCCAGGAAGGGAGCCGCCTGTCACTTAGCCTGACCGACATGAGTTTCTTCCCGGTCAAAGGGCAGCCGCGCAGCCAACCTTTTCGCTATCCACACGATACAAAATTGCTGCCGGAAACCGGCGAACTCTATTCAATCGACGAAATGGTGGACGACCTCAACGGCGACCGGCTGCTGGAAGGTTGTCGCAACGCCGATTACAATCCGTTTTATCACCTGATGGCCGACCCCGCCAGCAATAGCCACACTCGGCCCGTTTCGATGGAAGTAGCCGACCGGTTGCGCGAATTTGCCAGCTTTGTAAACGAACTGGAAGGCGACCACGCGCCGACGGTGGCTCAACAAGCCGTGATCGCCGGACACCTGGCGCGGCGGGTGCTGCTGGTTCAGGGACCCCCCGGCACCGGGAAAAGTCATACCCTCGGCTGGGCGGTGCTGGCCCGGATGTACGCCGAGCGGGCTGGTCGGCAAGGTAGCTTGCGAGTAGCGGTGTGTTGCCAGACCCACAACGCGGTCAATATTGTGTTGCAAAGCATCGCCGCCAAGTTGACCCGGTTGAACGGTACTGCGCCCGGCCAATGTTTGGAAGGCCTCCGGCTTTACAAGTCAGGTGGCGAGGAAACCGAGGAAAACGGCCTGGCTGGAGTGGAGCCGCTTGACCCCTGGGAGAGTCGCCGCCAGCTAGGTCAAATTCTTAACTCGTCGTTGGTGGTAATCGGAGCTACACCGGGCGGTTTGCACAAACTGATGAAGGAATACAACAACCGGGGCACCCCGGAAACGCTATGGACCCGCAAGCCCTTCGACCTGGTGATCCTGGACGAAGCCAGCCAGATGAACTTACCCCAGGCGGTGTTATCCTCGGCCTGGCTGCACCCTGAGGGACAGTTGATCGTGGTGGGCGACCACCGCCAGATGTCGCCGATCCTGACCCACTCCTGGCAAGAAGAAGACCGCCTTAGCGCGGTTGCCAGCCAGCCCTATCGCTCGGTTTTTCAGTATTTGCTCGACCATCAGTTCCCACGCGTGGCCCTCGACGAAAGCTTCCGGCTTCACAAGTTGCAAGCCGAATTTTTGCAGGAGCACATCTACCGGCAGGACGGTATAAATTTTCATTCGCGCCGACAACAAAGACTACCGGCATTGAACGGCCCGGCTCATTCAGCCTTTGTGCGGGCCGTACTCGACCCGGCTTACCCGGTGGTAGTAATCTGGCACGATGAACACCAATCACAGCAGGCCAACCCGACCGAAGCCGATCTGATCGCCCCCATTGTAACGGCCTGTCTCGAAGACCTGGGCCTCAACGGTAGCGAAGGGGTGGGCGTAGTCGTGCCGCACCGCGCTCAAAAAGCCCTTTTGCGGTCGCGGCTACCGGCCCTGGCTCTGTGGGAGGCCGTCGATACCGTCGAGCGGTTCCAGGGTGACGAACGCGAGGTAATTATCGTTTCGGCGACGGCTTCCGACCCGGATTATGTGCTGGCCGAGGCCGAATTTCTACTCAACCCCAACCGGCTAAATGTCGCGCTATCCCGCCCACGCCAGAAGCTGATCGTGGTGGCCTCTCAGGCGGTCTTTAGTTTTCTATCGGCTGATCTGGAGATTTTTGACCAGGCGGTTTTGTGGAAACGGTTACTTTCGCGCTGTAACGAGCCACTCTGGAGCGGTCATCAGGAGGGTGTAAAGGTAAAAGTTTTCGGCTGCGGCGCATGATCTTATTCTTAGCAGGGTTGACATGGGCCGGGTACCTTTCACTTTTATTAAAAGCAGATTACAAAAAGGGCCTGGTTTCCCCAATATTTGCATTTAAGACCTCCTTTTTGATACAATACTCTAGTAATAACAATAGGATTTTCGCTTAGTGACGCAAACTAACCTGAAGCGGGGGTCGTGGGGGTCGGGTACCCGCTGGGTGCCCGGCGCGGGGTCAAAGGGGTCTCCCCTGTTAAATCCCTTTATACTTTCGCTTAGACCTCACAGGTGAGGTCTAAGCGAAAGGCCTAAATAATTATCTATTAGCGAAAGGCCTTTGGGTTCAGCCAGGATGAAATTTAACTATGGTGGTCAGGCGGTTATCGAAGGGGTAATGATGCGGGGGCAACGCCAGGTGGCGGTAGCCGTCCGCGATGCCGAAGGGCAAATCAACCTCAAAACCGAGCCGCTCAAATCTAAAATCTACACCAGCAAAATCATGAAATGGCCGCTATTGCGCGGTCTGGTAATGTTGTGGGATATGTTGGTGCTGGGTATCGAGTCGCTGACCTGGTCGGCTAATGTCGCCGTGACCGGCCTTTTGCTGCCAACCTTTCTGCTGGCGACCCTGGAGGAAGTTCAGGAAACCCGGCTCGACCCGGCTCAGGTTGAAACCGTCCCGCCGCTAAGTAGTGCGGCTGAAACCCCGGAAGAAAAAGCCATTCCAAAGTGGGCTATGATTTTTACAGTCCTGGTCTCGGTTGGCTTCTCGGTCGGGCTGTTTATCGTATTACCGGCTTTTATCGCCGGAGTCGCCGATAACTGGTTTATCAAAAATCACCTCGTGAGCAACCTGTTCGTCGAAGGCGGGGTGCGGATACTGCTGCTGGTCGGCTATTTGTGGTTGGTTAGCTTTATGCCGGATATGCGCCGGGTGTTCCAGTATCACGGGGCCGAACACAAGACCGTTAACGCTTACGAGGCTGGCGCACCGCTTACACCGGATAGCGTTCAAACCTTTACAACCGTCCACACGCGCTGCGGCACCAACTTTTTGCTGCTGGTTATCGTCTTCTCGATTATTATCTTTAGCTTCCTGTTTACCTACCTGGGCAACCCGCCGATGTGGATTAGCTTACCACTGCGGATTGCGCTGGTGCCGCTGGTAGCTTCGCTGGCCTACGAATATATCAAATGGAGTGCCGCCCACTACGGCAACCCGGTCGTCCGCAAGATCATGAAACCGGGTTTGATGTTGCAAAGACTAACCACTCGCCAGCCGGAACCGGCTATGCTGGAAATCGCCATTATCGCTCTCGAACGGGTATTACTGGCCGATAACAATGTAACGCAAGCTCATTGGGATGAGCAGCGACGACGACTCCCCGTTCACCCCGCGCAGCTATTGACTGGGCGGGGAGAAAGTGGAGTCGCCGCTTGATGGATTTATGAGACAGTGCTGCAAGGGATGAGGTTCGCCGAGAGGCCAACCGAACCGGAAGCAAAACTCAAATCAAAGTGGCCGCAAGGCTGCTTTTTTATTTTCAACAAAACCTGATAAGCCGGGCCAAAGAAAAGCCCGACCATCCAAATTTTAAAGGAGTTAGAAAGTGGTACAAGCTGACGCTGACATTATATTAAAAACCGGCATTGCCGGGAAATCCGCCGAACAAATCATCATCCGCAAGGCGCGGGTCAAAGACGTTCCGCAGATTTTCAAGCTGGTCAATCAAATGGCCCGGCTCAAGAATAATCTGCTGCCGCGCTCGATGTCCGAACTTTACGAACACGTGCGGGATTTCGTGGTAGCCGTAGACGACGACCGGGTAATCGGCACCTGTTCGCTGCATATTTTCTGGGAAGACCTGGCCGAAGTCCGTTCGCTGGCGGTCGACCTGGAATATCAGGGGCAGGGCTGGGGCGAACAATTGATGAAAATCATTATCGAAGATGCCGAAGATGTCGGAATTCTTCGCCTGTTTACGCTAACGACTATCCCGGTTTTCTTTGAGAAATTCGGCTTCCGGGTCGGCACCAAAGAAGAATTGCCGCAAAAGACCTGGAGCGAGTGTTTCCGCTGCCCCAAATTCACCGAGTGCGACGAAACCGCGCTGGTGTTGGATATTGCCCCCGGTTTCCTCGGCCCCAAACCCATCCGCAAGGCCTTTAATCTGACCCCTCGGCCCTAATATATTTCTTTGCCTTTTTCCTTCTGGCTATGGCTCTGGTAACTAAATAGGACCGGGAACATCAACCGATTTAACTTTAAATAGCGATGTTCCCAGCCTAGCTGGCCGGTTTTGGCTCACTCTTTTTTAAAATTCTCAATCATGATTTTGTCTTTATTTGCGTACCATCTTTATTATAAAGGCTTTCGCTTCAGGCGGGTCTCAGTATTTACCAAACTTTTTAGTAATTTAGGAGGGGAGAAACCACCATGTCCAAACAAACCAAACAGGTCGCGGATTTGACCGACCGGGACGAAGATTTTTCAAAATGGTATAACGAGCTAATCCGAAAAGCTCAGTTAGCCGATTATGCCCCGGTGCGCGGCTGTATGATCATCCGACCTTACGGCTACGCGCTATGGGAACACATCCAGCGCAACCTGGACGACCGCTTCAAAGAAACCGGCGTGCAAAATGCTTATTTTCCGCTCTTGATTCCGCAAAGTTTTCTGGCAAAAGAAGCCGAACACATCGAAGGGTTTGCGCCGGAGGTGGCCTGGGTCACGCGTGGGGGTGGCGAAGAACTGGAAGAACCACTGGCAATTCGCCCGACCAGCGAAACGATTATCGGGCACAGCTACGCCAGATGGATTCAAAGTTACCGCGACCTGCCGCTCTTGCTCAACCAGTGGTGTAATGTGCTGCGCTGGGAGAAAAGGACCACCCTGTTTATGCGGACTACCGAGTTTCTATGGCAGGAGGGCCATACTGCCCACCGGACCTACGAAGAAGCCGAGGAACGCACTCGCCAGATGCTGGAAATTTACCGCAGCTTTGCCGAAGAGGAAGCGGCGATACCGGTGGTGGCCGGTCGCAAGAGTCAGAACGAAAAATTTGCCGGAGCATTACATACTTATACTATCGAGGCTCTGATGGGTGATGGAAAAGCTTTGCAATCCGGCACCTGTCATAATCTCGGCACTAACTTTGCTCGTAGCTTTGATATACAGTATCTGGACGCTGACGGCCAGCGCAAATACTGTAATACCACCAGTTGGGGCCTCAGTACCCGGCTGATCGGCGGGATAATTATGACGCACGGCGATGCTAACGGCCTGGTATTACCACCGCGTCTGGCTCCGTATCAGGCCGTGATTATACCGATTTTTCGCAATCCGGCGGAAAAAGCCCTGGTGGCCGCTACGATGGAACAGGTACAGAAAATGTTGCGCGGTCGAGTGCGATTACAGATAGATTGGAGTGAAAATACGCCAGGCTGGAAATTTAACGAGTGGGACTTGCGGGGGGTACCGGTCCGGTTGGAAATTGGCCCGCGTGAGGCGGCTACCGGTAGCGTGCGGGCGATCCGGCGCGACAACCAGGCCAAAGAAGCGGTCGGACTGGTCGGATTAGAAAGCTATCTGGAAAAGCTGCTGGCGGAGATTCAGGCCAATATGTTGCAGAAAGCTCGCCAGTTCCGGGAAAGCCATACTCACTATACCGATTCTTACGACGAATTTAAAAAGTTGATTGCCGAGCGCAGCGGGTTTGTCCGGGTAAAGTGGTCTGAAAATAGCGAAGCGGAACGGGCGATCAAAGCCGAAACCGGGGCGACTTTGCGAGTAATACCGTTTGCTCAACCGGCAGGAGGCGTAAATGGAAAATGTTTCTATACCGGCGAACCGGCTACCTGCGAAGCCTTATTCGCGCGGTCCTACTAACGGCAGATATTTATGTAAATAAAAAAATATTTTGCGAACCTATTCCATTTCTTTTTGAATAGTTGTATAATAGGAAGTATATAGGACCAATCTCCTAGTGACCGAAAGAGGTGTGTTACGAGTACCGAAAATAAACCTGCAAACGACCGTAACGGAGTGCGCCGTCTGGACCGCCCCCGGATATTACTGGTCGATGACCATCCGCTATTTTTACGTGGGGTACGGCTTACTCTGGAGGATAGCAACGAGTTTGAAATTGTGGGAGAAGCTGCCGATGGGCAACGCGCAATTACCCTGGCCGAAACTTTGCTGCCGGATGTAATATTGTGCGATATAAATCTGCCGGGCATGAACGGTTTGGAAGTAAGCCGGGTTATCAAACGCCGCCAACCCCAGACCGCGATCATTATTCTGAGCGTTTACGAGGATGATGAGCAACTCTTTCTGGCGATCAAAGCCGGAGCGGCGGCCTATTCGCCCAAAGATATTGGGCCGGAGCGGCTGGTAGACATCGTGCGGCAGGTGTCGCGCGGCAACTATATCATCAACGAAAACGTCTTATCGAAGCCCATAGTTGCCAAACGGGTCTTAAACCAGTTCCGCGAGCTTGCTACCGCCGAGAACGAGCAAGAGCCAATATTTGCGCCACTAACCAACCGCGAAGTGGAGATATTGGATTGTATCGCGCGAGGCAATTCTAACAAGGAAATCGCCCGCAACCTGTCGATCAGCGATCAGACGGTCAAAAACCATATCACCAGTATTTTGAAGAAGCTGAACGCCAACGACCGGACACAAGCCGTGATTACGGCCCTGCGGCACGGCTGGATCAAGATGTCCAACGATATTAACGGCGGTAGCGGACGCGCCTAACTTAAACTAAAAAAGGCCGGAGCGACCGGTCTTTTTTTCATGCTGCAAATAATTAATTTATTGTAACTACTCACCAAATCTCGGTAAAGGACGAAGCAGGGGTCGTGGGGGCCGGGTACCCTTTGGGTGCCCCTGTATACTCTCTTTGTTTTTCTTTTCCCGCCCTGGGGTGGGGCCTGAGTAGTTACAATTTATTTTCCCTCTAAATTCTCGGCGAAATATTTGCCCCAATCCGGCTGGCGACCATCAATATCCTTAAAGCCGTATTCGTGGGCCAGCTTCCAGGAACTATAGACCCCGCCGGTTTTCGCCGCGATAGCCGGGTCCGCCGCCAGGGCCGCCACCGCTCGCCCGACAAAATGAGGCGTTTCAGAAGCGATAAAATGAGGGTCGCGCTGCGTCCCTTCCGACCAGTTAGCCTCGGTCACGCCTAATATTTCCAGCACCGCTTCGGAGCGCAGAAAACCGGGCGTGACCGCCAGGGCCACTACGCCATGCGGTTTCAAATCCTCGGCCATCGCCAGTGCCATGCGGATTACACTGCTTTTAGCCAGATCGTAAAAGAAATTACCCCGGTAATTAGCCGATTCGCCGTCGGTAATCTCGATGATCAGGCCATGACCTTGCCGGACCAGCAGCGGGGCGGCATAATGGGCCGTGATAATATGAGTGTGTAAGGCCCTTTTTTGCATGAGCAAACCCATTTCGAGCGATTGCTCCCAGAAGGGCTTCCCCCACTCGCTCAGTTCGTCGCCACCCCAGATGTCGTTAACCAGTAGGTCCAGCCGCCCTTGCTCGGTTTGCACCTTCTCAAAAAGAGCCTGCACCTGTTCTTCCATCAGGTGATCGACCGCCACCGCGATCCCCTGACCGCCGTACTGATTGACCATTCTGGCGGTTTGCTCGATGCTTTCGGGTCGGTTGGCGGTAGCCGGACGGCCTTCCACACTGCGCCCGGTACAATAAACCGTCGCGCCAGCTTCACCCAGCATACAGGCGATCCCGCGACCGGCTCCCCGTGTCGCCCCGGCGACGACCGCCACCCGGCCTTTTAATGGTTGGGCCATAGAATATTAAACCTCATCGCCCCGGCGGTAACTGCGAGCTAGAATCTCGGCCAGGTGTAAAATCTCGACCGGTTGACCGGCCTGGCGCATCCCGTAGGCAATCTGGATGGCGCAGCCCGGATTGGAGGCGACCACAATGTTGGCTTTTGTATTCTGGATATTAGCCGTCTTCCAGCTTAAGATTTCGTTTGCCATCACCGGTTGTACCACGTTATAGATTCCAGCACTACCGCAACACCAATCGCTATCCTTCATTTCTACCAGTTCAAGACCCGGTATCGAGCGCAAAAGGACGCGCGGCTGAGTGAAAACTTTCTGGCCGTGCTTCATGTGACAGGCATCCTGGTAAGTCACCCTGGCTTCTATCCGACCGGTCGGCGGCTCGAACCCGACTTCAACCAGAAATTCGCCAAAATCCCGCATTTTTTTTACAAAGGCGACCGCCCGGTCGGCATACTGCGGGTCGTCGTGCAGCAGGTGGTGATACTCCTTGAGAGTCGCGCCACAACCACTGGCGTTAACAATATAGTAATCGGCCCCGGTAGCCTCGAAAGCAGCTACGTTTGCCCGCGCGACCTGCTGGGCCAACGGGCGTTCGCCGATGTGAGTGTGTAAAGCACCACAACATTTCTGGGCCGGAGGGATGATTATCTCGCAACCGTTACGAGCCAATACCTCGACCGTCGCCACATTTACATCGCGGAAAAGCTCATCCTGGATACAACCGGTCAAAAAAGCCACCCGGTAGCGCGGCACAATCGTTTCAGCCGGCGGGGTACGGTGCGGCAAGCGAGCCCGCACTTTTTCAATTACGGTCAGGGGTATTCGGGTTAATTGTTCCATAATCTCTTTCAATTTCCGGCGATTAATTTTTCGATTTAGCTTTGGTAATCTGGGCCGGTCGGGGCGGTGTAACCCTCGGCAGCGACTGTTTGAACAGCCCACCCTGGGCCTGGGGCAGCATACCTTCTTTGGTCGCCAGGTCGCCCGGCAGAATTTTTAGCAAACCGCTTTTCTGAACCAGACCGCGCAGCCCACTTTTTTGATAAACCCGCATACCCAGCCCGGCGGTCCGCATGGCCCAGGGTTGCATAAACAAAAAGCCGAGCGTAGCTTTGCGCAACGCGCGTTCGGTTTCGGTCTGGGGTTTCAATTGAGCTCGAGCGGCTTCCAGCAGTGCGCCGTATGGAACGCCACTCGGACAGGCCGTTTCGCAAGCCCGGCAACCCAGGCATAAACTCAGGTGTTTATTGAGGTCCGGGTCGTCCGGCGAAATCTCGCCCGCCGCCAATAACCGGATTTGAAACACCCGCCCGCGTGGGCTATCGGCTTCAAGGCCGTTGGCCTTGTAGGTCGGGCAGTAAGAAAGGCACAGACCGCAATGAACACAGGTTTTTAATTGTTTTTCGGTAATAATATCCAAAATGGGACTGCCGGTATAGGGTGAAATCGAAGCCGGAGAGGGCGTGAAATCCGCCGGATCGCCCGTAGCACTTTTCGCAAGATCAATAATATTCATGGAACTCCTATGTCCTGATACCCCTTTGATATGATCAAACCCTGGCCGGTTTCAGCCTACGACCTACGCCATACCGACTGATCGTAGTGTAACGACCGGCCATTGTCAAACTTTTGTATTTTGTGCTATCATGAAACAATATTTCGCAATGTGAAAATAGAAAGCAGGCCAGTCATAGCAAAGATGCGCGGCAGACCGGTAAAACTTACCTCGCAATCTCCAGATAGCGAAAGTACGCCGGGCCGGACCACCGTCCAATCGGTTGAGCGGACTTTTGACGTGCTGGAAAGTCTGGCCGCTACGCCGCGTTTGCTGGCGATCTCGGAGTTGAGCCAGAAGTTGGGCTTGCATATCAGTACCGTCCATCGTTTGCTGGGTACTTTGATAGAACGCGGTTATGCCCGCCGGGATGAAACCACCGGTCGTTATGGGATCGGTCCGCGTCTGCAAGAACTGGCCGGCGGTCTTAACGAACAGGTGGATTTGCGACAGGCCGCCCGGCCAATTCTGGAACGGTTGGCGGCCCAGGTCGGCGAAACGGCCAATCTATCGGTAAGGAGTGGCGACCGGCTGGTTTATATCGACCAGGTGCAGAGCGAACGGCTGGTAAGGATGTTTACCAGGGTCGGCAGCAATGCGCCGCTATATTGTACCGGTTCCGGCAAACTATTTCTGGCTTACGAGGAGGATTACCGGACCGACCTCGAACGCTATTTGCAGGAAAATAAGCTCGAAGCCCGCACGACAGAAACCATTACCAGTCCGGCGGCCCTGATCGCGGAACTTAGCCGGATCGTCGAACGCGGCTACAGCTTCGACCGCGAAGAAATGGAAGAAGGCGTAGTCTGTGTGGCAGCCCCGATTTTCGACCGGGACGGCAAGCTGGCCGCCGGGGTCAGCATCAGTGGACCAAGTAGCCGGGTGAATAACCCCGACCCAACGCGGGTTGTGGAGCCGGTCTGCCAGAGTGCCGCCGAAATCTCGCTCCAACTGGGCTACCGACAGAGTTAGTACTTCCAGCCTGGCTAAAATGACCCATATGGGTATTGTTACCATAACAAGTTATCGCTAAAATGGTTTTATGAATATCATATATTCTGTAGCGTCCTGACTTACAATTTAGTACAATTTACTACAATAAACCGGTGATAACGATGAAAATACTTCTCCTGGAAGATAGCCCGACGCAAGCTGCCCTGACCAAACAAGACATTAGCCTGATCAGTCCTGACATCAATATCGAACACGCCAAGACCGTGCGCGAAGCACGTGGAGCTATTCTACTCCGCCGCTACGACCTGATAATTCTGGATATTACGCTGCCGGACGGTAGCGGATTGGATGTCTGCCGCAGCCTGAAGGCCAATGAGCTAACCCGCAATGTGCCGGTGGTACTATTCAGTGCCGAGCGATTAAGCGATTTACGCCAGGCATCTTACCAGGCTGGAGCCGACTTCTGTGTAACTAAGGGCGATACGGCTGGGATGACCCTTAATCTCATAATCACTACGGTATTTCGCCGCCGCGCCCGCGCCAACGCCAAAGTCGCCTGAGTAAACCTCCCTCAACCCGAACTCTTCACAAAAAAGTATAATTAGTTAGGACTTTCGCTTGATGCCGTAAACCAACCTGAAGCGGGGTGCGTAGGGGCCGGGTACCCCCTTGGGTGCCATGCGGGGTATACAGGCGGGTACCCTCTGGGTGCCCCTGTAACAATCTCTTTTTATTTGCGCTTGAGCTTCACACAGTGAGGTTGAAGCGCAAATCCTGTCTCTTTTTTTACAGCCCCCTTGAGGGGGTAGGGGCCATAGAGTAAACGACCAGTCAGCAGAGCGCACATTCAAACCCCTCAAGCCTTGATTTAACGGAAATAAGGCTTGAAACTGCCCATCTGATATGTTAAAATAACCCTGGACCGGCGAGAGGCTTTGGCGGTAGCAAAAGTTCGCCAGCTAGCTTTAACAGCATCATTCGGGTATCGTCTAACGGTAGGACAGCAGACTTTGAATCTGTCAGTTGGGGTTCGAATCCCTGTACCCGAGCCAGAAAACTTGCCACCGATCCGGGAACGGTATATAATGAATTTTGCGGGGTAGAAAGAAGGATGGTCGCTGGCGGTGTAAGCCGACAGAGGAAAGTCCGAGCAGCATAGAGTGGGGTGCCAGGTGGAGACTTCGGTTTAAGCCTGGGAGACGGTGCCGCAAGGGCCGTTGACAGTCCAAATTGGGCCAGTCGTTAAGAACTTTCGTCCGGCGGAAGTAATCAACGACCGGTAGAGCAACAGAGACCAAACCCGACCCAATGGGTAGTGGGTGTGAAAAGGGCAATCCTCCCTGCTGCAATCTCCGAATTGGCCGCTAAAGACAGTGACTCGCTGAGGCCAGAAGTCGAGAGCAGCCACAGAGGCGACGATGTGGCCGGTATGCCGGCATACCGAGATAGATGACCATCTAAAACAGAACTCGGCTTACTCTCTTTCTATCCTTCTTATTGGTTTAATGTGGTACCCATAGCTCAACTGGTTAGAGCACTGGATTGTGGATCCAGGGGTTGTGGGTTCAAGTCCCATTGGGTACCCTCATACTAACTTCCTTTTTCATTATGTAAAAGGCAATTCAGGCCGTTTCTCTTTCCATTTCTGGCGAGAGAAACGGCTTTTTATTTTTGGCTTCCATAAGCCGAGAGATTACCACGAAAGGCAGATTTTCGTTTGTTCAACAAATATTCGATCCACCAAAAAAGCCGGTTGGCCCTGCTAATCTGGTTGGCGGTAGTGCTGGGCACTATAAGCCTGGTAATCCCACCCGATAGCCGGGCCAATGGCGGCGCCGCCGTCTTTACCCAGGATAGCGGCCCTTTCAACGTTCAGCTTTTTATCAGCCCCACCCCACCGGTCCCAACCGTACCGGCTCACTTTACCATGATCGTAACCCGGCGCAGCAGTGACGTACCGGTTACTGATGCTACCGCCTTTGTTGAACCGGCCATGTCCGGGATGCCAATGCCTGGCGTGACCGGCCAACGCTTTATCCAGAACCAGAGCCGTCCCGACCAGTACGATGTCGATGTACCGGTAGCTATGGAAGGAGTCTGGAACTTCAAGGTCACGATTGTCTCGCCCGGCCTCGGCACCACCAACTTCATCGCCAACGCCAAAGTTGAAAAACCGGATGCCCCCTGGCCGATTATCATCGCCATTCTGGTGGCCCTGCCCGCCCTGGCCGGTCTTACCTGGTGGTTCTTATTCCGAAAACAGGCTGAGGATGATGACGAGGAAGAAGACCCTAAACCGGAAGTAAAAGTTGGAACCTGAGGTAAAAGTTGGAACGCAAAGTTATACAGTTACAGCCCGTCTTTAACCCGGCTAATCCACGCCGCCACGAAGAAAAAGAACGTCATGGATTTGATTTCTATAGTGTTCCACTTCTCAGAAAAGTGCTGCTGTGGAAGCATAGCCGGACGGTCCTGCAATCCATATTGCTGGTGGCCGCCGGTCTGGTAATTTTTGACGGTTTCTTCGGCAGCGAAAGCACCGCCCGCAATTTTGCAACCGTCGGAGCCTGGATCGACTACCGTTTCTTGCTGGTAATGGTAATTTTGCTGGTCGGTAACTTGTTTTGTATGTCGTGCCCGTTTGTACTGGTAAGCCATACCATCCAGAAACGGATCGGCTTGAACCGGGTCTGGCCGCGCTGGCTCAAAGGCAAATGGCTATCGCTCGGCTTGCTTCTGCTGCTGTTGTTTAGCTACGAACAGTTCAGCCTGTGGAATAGCCCGCTGCTTACGGCCACTGTCACCGTTCTCTATTTTGCCGGAGCGATCCTGACCGACACCATCTTCAAAGGCAACTCATTTTGCAAATATGTTTGTCCGCTGGGCCTGTTCAACCAAACCTATGCCATGCTCTCCCCAACCGAAGTAAAATCAAAATCCCAGTCCTTCTGTAAAAGCTGTACCACCAAAGAATGTATCAAAGGCAACCCTGCTACCCACCAGGAAGGTTGCCAGATGTCGCTGTATATGGGTACCAAAACCAGCAACATCGATTGCACCTACCAGATGAGTTGCGCCCGCGCCTGTCCCTATCACAATGTTGGCCTGGAAAGTCGTAACCCCTTGCGGGAGCTATGGTCGGACCTGCGCAAGCGCGATTTCTCGCTGGCGGTGGTTGTACTGGTGTTGAGCTTTACCGCTCTGACCAATGCCGGAAGCATGATCGAGCCGTTCCAGCCTTTTCAACGGGCGGTAGGCGAACTAACCGGCCTCCGCGACAACTTCTGGAGCTATACCCTGATCTTCTTGCTCCTGACGCTGGCCTTACCCGCCCTGACCGGCTGGCTGGTCACACTGCTAACTCGCCTGTTGGCCGGTAGTCAGGAACCCCTGAGTGCCATCTTCAAACGCTATGCACTGGGCCTTTTGCCGCTTAGTTTCTCACTGTGGATCGCCCATTATATGTTTCACTTTAATATCGGTGGGACCGGCCTATGGCCGGCCTTCCAAAATGTAATCAGCCGGCTGGGTCTGCCTATCCTCGGCCAACCGCGCTGGAATACCGGAACCATTTTACCCTATCAATTTATTACTACTCTCCAGTTGATCATCATTTACATTGGTTTTATGGCTAGTGGGATTGCAATTTACCAGATAAGCCGTAAAATGTATAAAAAGAAGGTCGCCCGGCGGGCAATGCTCCCGTTTCTGGCCCTCGCATTTCTACTCACACTGGCTGCCGGACTTATTCTTACCCAAACAATGGCTGCTCGCGGCACTTAATCAACATTTGCTAATCTTTTTAAGAAAAAACCAAACTTTTTATAAATATAATCGTATGGTTTTTAAGTAGTTTTCTGGGCCGGCCCAGATTTCAAAAACAGGCATTACCCTTTTAAGCTGGTTTACCTTTTTTGCTGGTTGGCTCGACCGGCCAGCTTCCTGTTTTTGAACGGTTGTCCGGTCGCTGGATAGGTAGCATATCGGCACTACCACAGTTAAAAGATAATTAAAAGGATTTTAAGAAGATTGGATTCTACGAGGAGTAAGATTTCTGTTAGCAGGAGACCGCTTTTGAAAAAATGGATATGGCTATTAACCGCTTTTTCCGTAACCCTGCCAGCCCTGGTCGCGGCGTTCGGCGGGTTTCACCTGGACAAAGACCAACCTATCCTGGGCGCGATAATTTTTGGACTGGCGGTTGTTGGTTCGGCCTTCTTGCTGTCGTGGGCCTGTGAAGTAGCTCAGATGGATATTCCGGCGGCCCTGGCCCTTTCGGCCCTGGCCTTGATCGCCGTCTTGCCCGAATATTCGGTGGATTTCACCCTGACCTACCAGGCCGCCACCGACAAAGCTTACCAGGAATTGGCCGTCGCCAATATGATCGGAGCCAACCGGATGATCGTAGGCTTTGCCTGGCCGCTGATCATCTTTCTGTTCTGGACTCGGTTTGGCAAACGCTTCGTGAGTTTGGACCCGTCCCAGCGTGTTGAAATCGGTTATCTAGGTCTGGCCGGTATTTATTCGCTCATCATCCCGATCAAAGGTCATATCGATCTGGTCGACGTGGTGGTGTTGGTTGCTATCTTTGTAGTTTACACCGTCCGAATTACTCGCAGTGCGGTGAGCGAACCGGAACTGATCGGTCCAGCCGAGGCGATTGGCGAATTAGCCAAAACCCAGCGGCGTAGTCTGGTGATCTTCATGTTGATTTTCGCCGCCGGGGTGATCTTCATCTCCTCCCATCCTTTCGCCGACTCCCTCATCCACACCGGTCAGGCCCTGGGGGTCGACGAAGTGTTTATGGTGCAATGGTTTGCGCCCTTTGCCAGTGAAGCCCCCGAAATCGTAGTCTGTGTGCTATTTACGCTGCGCGGCATGGCAAGTGCCGGGTTGGGGGCACTGGTCGCCAGCAAAGTCAACCAGTGGACCCTGCTGGTAGGCACCTTGCCCCTGGTGTTCTCGCTGGGGTCGGGCCGGTTACGCGGTTTACCTTTTAGCGATGACCCAATCGGTCTGCCACTCAGTGCCGATCAGGTTGGGGCGATGTTCGTCACCAGCGGTCAAACCCTGCTGGCCGTAGCGATAATGATCAATCTCAAAGCTTACATCTGGGAAGCCGGTCTGCTTTTTGGACTGCTGGTAGCCCAATTCTTTTTCCCGGACGATTTTCTATTTCTACCTATTCGGGCGCACTATGTTTTCGGTATCGTTTACCTGGTGCTGTTCCTGGTAATCATTTTAAGATTACCTCTACACATTCACCTGCAAACCGTCAAAAGTATGTTTGACTTCCGCAAGCAATCTGCCCCTACACCGGAACAACTCGAAGTCCAGGAGCTACAAAAAGAGCAGAAAAATATGCTCGAAAACAGCTTTTGACCTAGCCAGCCTTTATGTTTTCTGAATTGGTTAATTATAATTTTGCTGTAACTATTCAGACCCCACCCCTGACCCCTCCCCAGGGAGGGGCTGCACCCCTACTAACCCCGCCTCGAAACAGGTAGACTGAATAGTTACATTTTGCTATCATATAGAGAAAATTATTGTGGTTACTACAAACCTATTTCCCATAACTCGGAAGGGTTAATGCTCAAATAGCCACGTTCCTCCAGAAAACTTACTATTTGTCCTTGCTGAGGAAATTCCTTTTTGAATTCTTCTGCAAGTCTTTTTAATAATTGCTCGCCTAAAAGGTTTGCAAAGTTACCGCGCAAACATCGTTCGTACCAGTCGATAAGTTGAGTTTCCGTAATTACGCCTCTTACCCGCGCGCTAAAATCAAGTTGGTTAACTATTGTTTCTATCACAGCGCGTTCAGCTTTGCGACAAACAATTATAATGTTGTCGCTTTCAACTTTACTCACTATATTTCTAGCCATTTTAGGGTCAAGAGAAATGTGTTTAACCTGTATTACAGGGCCAAAGTTGGCCCACATATCTAAGCCGCGATCAGCCGCATTAGTAACTCCGACCCGATAGACATGCGCTGGCGTTGAGAAGGAATTTTCTATTTCTGATAATCCCAGCAGAATTGAGGTTAAGTCAGAAAACTCTTTTAATAACGGCTTCCTGGCGGGAGGCACTTTTACAGTAACCTCGGCCTCAAGGGTGGCAACCACAGTTTCGGTTAAACTATATATTATTATTTCGTAAGCTTTATCTATGCTGCGTTTAAGGCCCGGAACATTGGTAAATCTTGTTAAGAGGTCGGCCAGTTGGAATTTTTGAGGTGATGACCCTTCAATAAGAACAATCATACTGTCTACACTATCTTGTCGTTCTTGAAAGCGGAGGTAAATATATCTTTCCACTACGCCTGGATTTGCTCTGTTCGCTTCGTCCAGCTTTTTCAAGTGCTCAACTAGCATTGCGTTTTCATTCCACAGATTGTGCTGGTATTGCGCACTAGAAGTAGAAACTTTACCTAATAATCTTATTGAAACTTCATCACGCCAATGGGTCGATTTGTTTTTATAAGTATCAAGTTCGTCTAAGTTTAGTCCTTCAACTCCTTTGCGGGAATTGTATAAAACCTCGGCGATTTGAATAGGTTTATACAAATCTACGCGGGCTTTTTTTATAATCTTATCCAGGCTTTTTTTAGCCTCAATAAGTTGCGGGTCGTCGTTAAGCGTCATAAATTCCTTTTGTGAAATGATGATTAGACGATCAAAGCCGCTACTTACTAAACATAAACCGTACTAAATAAATTGTACTGTTGCATTACCGGTTCTGGGACTTTGTTAGCTTTTAGAGCGTTCAAAACTGAGCGAACTACCGCCTCCACTACTGGTACTGCTACTGAATTGCCGGTCAACTTTCGCATAGCCTGATAAGTTCTGACTATTTTATAGCTCTCTGGGAAGCCTTGAAGCCTTAACATTTCACGTTCTGTTAAGCGTCGTTCGCCGTCAACTAACAGGTAGTTATAAGAGGCCCCCGCTCGAAGAGCACATGAGAACGGATACGCGCTGATATGGCCGCCTTTGTTTTCGTGCCAGATCGTGCGGTGACTTCCAACCTTCTCACGTTTAGCAAGCCGGTTAATTCTTATTTGCTCGGAAGCGTAATAAGACGCAGGTACTTCCTTCTCTAAAATTTCTTCCAGCGGTTTCATTGGCCTATTACCTTTGGGCCAGCTAAATGCTTTCGGCTCAGTAAAACCCACAATAAATACTCTTTCTCTTTTTTGAGGTAAACCAAAATGAAGCGCGTTAAGAACTTTGTAATCTACAATATAGCCTAGATAGTTTAAAACTTCCAGAATATGTTTTAAAGTGCGGCCTCCATCGTGGCCTACTAACTGTTTGACGTTTTCAAGTATAATAGCCTGAGGTCGTTTGGTTTCTAAAATTCTGGCAATCTCAAAAAAGAGCGTCCCGCGAGTGTCTTCAAATCCTTTACCAATGCCTATAATGCTAAAGGGCTGACACGGGAAGCCAGCTAGAAGTAAGTTATGGTCGGGTACGTCTTTGGCGACAATCTGATGAATATCTCCAAGCGGTTTTTCGCCAAAGTTTGCCTCATATGTTGCCTGTGAGTCTGGATCAATGTCAGAAGAAAGAACACACTCATTAGAAATGTTAAGTTCTTGGCTTACGTTTTGGACGGCCAATCGTAAGCCGCCAATCCCGCAAAATAAATCAATAAATTTTAGATTTTCCAACTTAATCTCCCATTATTTGCCGGGTTTGATGACGGAAATAACTCTGAACAATCGCAACTTGCTCAACCCAAATCAAAACTATTAGGGCTTTCGCTTGATGAAGCCAACCAATCAGAAGCGGGGTCCTGGGTGCCCCTGTTAAACCCTTTTTATTTTCGCTTGAGCTTCACTTTGTAAGCTTGAAGCCAAAGTCCTGGAGATTTTGACCTGCGCCACCGCCAGGGCGATAAAAAGCCACAACAGGGCCGCCATATGGGGAAACTCGATATTAAAAAAGTAGTGGTCGAGAACCCCCACCGTCAAAGCCCCGATCACCCCCATCAGCAGACCCAGCAGATTAGCTTTTTGTTTTTCGGTCGTCTGCCGCCAGTAATTCCCCCCCACATACAGCAAGAAAAATACAACTACCACCATAAAAGCCGCCAGCCCGATCAAACCCATTCTTTCGGCCACCGTAAAATAAATACTCGATACCCCTGCCTGTAAATCGGGGTCGGGAGCCGGACCGTAGCCTATCCCGAACCAGGGATAACGACCGATAATGGCAAACGCGTTTTGAAATTCCGCCAGGTGCAGTTTGGTGGATTGATCTTCACCGGCAAACCCGGCCAGCAAGCGAGTCCAGATAAAGGTATTTGGCAGCACTACCACTGCAAGGCCTACAAAGGGCAGCCCATACAGCCACAACTTCCTATATTTGAAACTTATAAAAAGTGCCAGCACCACCGCGCCGAGTTGCGCCCCCCGGCCATAAGTCAGGGCCAGGGCCAGCACCGACCCGGCCAGCATCGCCAGCAACAGCCAGCGTTTGAGCAAGGGTTTCGGCGAAAGCAACTGGGTCAGCAAAAGAGCGATAATAACCACCAGCATCCCGGCATACGAGTTGGGATCGACCGAGGTACCGGTAATTCGCTGCGCCTGGGCCGGGTCGTCTTCGTGGTACCGCAAAACCCGGTCATCCGTCGGGTAGCCCAGCGGACCGAGTAGCAAAAGCAACTGACGCTGCACCGTCTGATTCAAAGCGAACAGTCCAAGTCCGATGAAAGCCGCCAGTCCGCCACACAGCATGATCACCCGCAGCATCCGGTCCAGCAAAGCCTGAGTTTTTATCAGGTTGATTACCGGCCAAAAAGACAGCACTGCCAGCAAAAACTTAAAGTAATTATGCAGCACATCACTGCTACTGGAGGTTTGCCAGTGCAGCATCAGCGCAAAAACACTTAGACCAAGCAACAGCAAAATAGCCCAATCGAACGGCCCGGCGATAAAAGTTTCTTCGGTTCGGGAACGTTGCCCCACACTGAGCCGCAAAAGCCAGCCCACCAACAGCAGCAAAAGGGTCGCTTCCAGAAAAGTAAAGGTCAGGCCAACCCGGACCGGAATAACCCCAAACGGCAGCAAACAAACGATAGCGACGGCACAACCCAGGCTAAACACAGGCCGCGCTAGCATAATCAGACCGGCCACCAGACCTAGCACTACCGCGAAACCGATCAGCGGGTTTGGCAGTAACACCGCCATCAAGCCGCCCGCCATACCCAGCCCGACCCCAATTCCGGCCAGCTTTAACTCGTCGGCCCGGTACTGAGGCCAGACTCCGGCCAGCCTTTCGAGAAACGGTTCAGTTGGCCGGGACGATAATCGTGAAATCAAACTCACTCAGCTTCCTTTTGCCTTTGGATGTAGAATAGATTGGTTCTTGCCCTGCCCGGCCCGGCGATTAGCTTCGCCCGGTTTGTTTGCCATTAACCCGGCTTAGAAAGCGGACCTCGTCGATAATATAGCGTTCGTGGAAACCTTCCCCGATTTTTTCGGTTTCGTCGTAAGCGACCACCGAAAATACCAACCGCCGCCCGTCGACCTCGATCAACTCGGCCTCGGCCCGGACAATATGGCCGATTGGGGTCGCCGCCAGATGTCGCACATTTACCAGAATACCCACCGTACTCTGACCGGCAGGCAGAAAAGGTTGGACTCCCTCGGCACATGCCTGTTCCATCAGACCGATCATCTGAGGCGTGGCATACACTTCGACCACCCCGGAGGAAATCCGGTTGGCGGTTTTTTCCGGTGTTACTTCGGTACTAACCTGACCCTTGAGGCCCGGTTGCAATTCGGCCATTTCGACCCTCCTACCTCCTATTATGCCTCAAACCGTCGGCATTTACAAAAGCGGCCTGACACTGTGTAGAGTAGTTGCCAGGTCCGTAAAGTCGGAGCGAAAAACAGGGTTGACAGGGGCGCAGCCGCCTGTCCGGGGGCTAGGTGGGGGTGTCCCCACCGCAAACTTCTTCTTCTTTTTTTTATGGGCTGTTTCCCAGGCAGCAGGAACTTTTAGAAATAAAAAACCGGTAGCACCCCTGTACTCCGGCCAGAAAATTTTATTTAGATCAGGCGTAGGCCGGGCTGGCTGCCGCTTGATCATTGCCGATAAAATCGATCTCGCTATAGCGCATCAATTTATCGAGCCGGTGACGTGCCCGAATATCGCGCATCGTGCCGGACTTGGAACGCATCACAATCGAGTGAGTGTGCACCCCATTTTCCGAGTACCGCACGCCTTCCAACCGTTCGCCGTCGGTGATGCCGGTAATCGAAACAAATACATTCTCGCTTTTCACCAGTTCGTCGGGCCGGTAAACTTCTTGAAGCGACAGACCGAGGCTCAGGGCTTTCTGGCGGGTGGCCGTATTGTGGGGATAAAGACGGCAGACCATATCGCCATCCAGGCATTTGAGCAAACAAGCCGTTAAAACCGCTTCGTCGGCTCCCCCGATCCCCATCAGCACATCGACCCCGGTGTTGGGCAAAGCCGCCATAAGAGCACCGGTGATGTCCCCATCGGTGACAAGGTGCAGACGGGCACCGGCTTCCCGGATTTCGCGGACAAGTTGATGGTTGCGAGGCCGGTCCAGCACGACTGCCGTCACTTCCCGGATGTCCATATGCTTGGCCCGCGCAATATTTTTCAAATTCCACTCGGCAGACTGCTCAATATCAATCGAGCCTTTGGCTTCCGGTCCCACCGCAATTTTGTACATATAGTTCATGCCAGCCGGGTTACGGTACATCGTGCCACGTTCGGCCAGACCGATGATCGAAATAGCGTGCGGCAGACCGAGGGCCAGCAAGCGAACGCCATCAATCGGGCGTACTGCTATATCCATCTGCGGCCCATGACCATTCCCGACCAGCTTACCAACCGTTAGATAGGGAACTTCGCTATCTTCGCCGACCCCGATTGCCACCTCGGCCTCCGCTTCGAGCGCACGCAAAGCCACTTCCATCGCCTGGGCGGCCCCCATTTTCAAAAGCTCAGTCTCACCCCGGCCCATCACCCGCCCGGTCGAAAGCGCGGCGGCTTCGGTAGCCCGGATCAGTTCAAGCGACAAATTTCGGTCTATCTTTTCAGACATCTTTTTCCCCTCAAGAAAAACCAAACTCTTTAGCCCACTTACTGCCCCTACCTTAAAAACAGGCCAGGCGGTTTACGGCCATTATAGCAAAATACTGAGGTAAACGGGCCAATTATTAGAAAAAGCCCCAGGGTATCTGCCGCCGGGAGTTCAGGTTGGGAAAGGTAGGTTCATTTATGATCGCTTCCAACCGTTCAAAAACCAATTGAAGTTCGCGTTTGTCGAGTAGTTCATTCAACTGATCGTGTAAAACCTTCAGGCGGGTAGCATCGGTGGCGAACTCGGCCAGGTCCTGGCAAATATCATCCGGGATCGGTTGTCCGGCCCAGTCCCACATAACCGTCCGAAGCTTTGGCACATGATTGAAACACAACCCGTGATCAATCGCCCAGATAAAGCCATCCGCCCCACGCAAACAATGTCCGGCTTTGCGGTCGGCATTGTTGGTAATGTAATCAAAAACCACCATGCGCTTCAATTCGTGTTCGTGGTATTCCCGGAAGTCGTAAAACTGGATGCGCTCGTCCACATCGACAAATAGTTGAACCGTCCCCAGACCGTGCGGGCCGTCTCGAATAATCACCGGCGGAATAAAATGCCAGCCCAACGCCCGGCCAACCAGATAAGCCCCATATTCACGCTTGTACAGGGTACCGCTCGGAAAATCCCACAGCGGAGCTTCGCCGCGCATCGGCTTATAAATGACTGCGTATTCCTGTTGATCGGTAGGATCGCAAATTGGGGCGATAAAGGTATAATTGCTACCCCAGGGGACCAGCTTCAAGCCCCCAAACTCGCCGCGATGCAGAAGGTCGGTTATTTCCGCCTCGGTTTTGCCAAAACGCCAGGCTTTGCTGGCTACCGGATCGAGAGGGACGATAGGCTCCGCCAGGGTCGGCTGGATGTCCTCGTCCTCGACCTCGATTTCCTCGGCTTCTACCATTTCGACTAATTCAAACTGGTCAGCATTTTGCTGAAACTCCTCAAAATCGTCCGCCGCTTTCTTCTTGGATTTGGGCATAAATTCTCAAAGCTCCCTTCAACTGGCAAAACTTACCAGTCAAATTGTAGTGAGGTGAGAGGTCTTTGTCAACGGCGTTCGCCAGCTTTACCGGCTACTTAAGGAGCGTCGGGTCGAAACCGCCACAATTCAGGGCGGCTGGTCGAGACAGCCGAGGCCCCGGCAGCGATAATTTGCCGGACCGCCTCCGGCGTTTTGATCAAGCCACTGGCGATCACCGGCAAATGTATATCCTGAGCCAATTCGTCTTTGATATAGGGTACCGCCACTCCCGGCAGCACTTCCACCGCATCGGGCCGCAAGCTATTGACCAGGCTTAAACCGGTTGTATAGGCCGCCGAGTCGAGGATAAACAGGCGCAAGATCGAAATCAGACCCAGGCTGCGGGCTTCTTTAATCAGGTTCGAGCGAGTACTGACGATCCCGGCGATACCAAATTGCTGTTGGAGATAAGCCAACCCGGCTTTATCGCGCCCGACACCCTCGATCAAATCCAGGTGCAGCAAAACTTTCAAATGGTTATCCGCCTGGACCATTAACCGGCTCAGGTCGAAAATATCGCCCTTTAGTAGAATAACCACCGGTAAGCCGAATTCCAGTACCTGCGGCAAATCAGCCGGACTACGCAGGGCCGGGATAACCTGGCGTTCAAACACTGCCGGTGGAAATTTAGTTTCTGCGGATAGACTCATAATTTAATTCATCTCTGATCGAGTAGCCCCGAATAAGCCGGCCCCTTCCGAAAGGGTTAGCCTTCCGGCCTCCGCAAATTGCCGGTTTATACTCTGTCGCAGCCCGTCATACAGGTCTAACCACTGGTCCAGCGTCACCCCCGGTTCGGCTAACCCGGCTGACTTTTGAAACATCAGGCCGGTAGCGTAATATTCCAACAAATCAGCCGGGTCGGCAAAACTCAGGCGACGTTCGTAACGGTGCAGAATAATCTGTTCAAAATGCGGAGCCAGCCAGGCCGGGCCATTAGCATAATCGAGCCGCTGATTGGGAAGCGTAGTATGCCGGTAAAGCCGGTCGGGAAACTTCAGGGCCTGTAAAGTCGTTTCGTGCGCCGACCGCAGCCACGAAACGCCATGACTGTCGGCAGTCACAATATATATTCGACCACCCGGCCTCAAAACCAGGGCCACCTGAGCCAACGCACCCGCAATATCACCGGTCTGATTAAGCATCCGGTTGCACATAACCGCTCCAAAACTGGCCGGGGCAAACGGCAACCGCAGCAGATCAGACTGTAGCAAGGCCGCTTCCGACCGGTCAGCTAATCTCCCCGCAGCCGCCAGCAAGCGGGCAGCCTCCCGGTCCAAGCCAATCGCCAGCCGGGTCTTTAACGCCCGGTCGGCCAGCAACTTCGCCAGATAATAACCCTCACCGCAACCGGCATCCAGCAAAACCGGCTGAGACCCATAAACTGTAGACTGTTGTAAGTTCCGGCTGATCGTAGAACAGGCCCAACTTTCGGTACTGTCCGCCTGGCCGGTCAGAAAAATCGTTCCGGCCTCGCGCAAAGCCAGATACCGGGCCTGACGCTCCACCGGATTTTGAGCCAGTTGGCGCAAATACTCTGCGTCCGGCCCGCTCATAGCCACCGGCTTTATGGCCGGAACGGCTTATCGAGTTTGACCAGCGAACTGTGAACCCAGTCGCCGCCCTCATTCGGCATAACGTGATACCAGATAGTCGAACCGCGCAATTCCGGGCCTTGCGTGTAGCCATCGAACTGAAAGCGTTGTCCAAAATTGGCGATCCGCGTCACCGTCGACGGTTCAAAGCTGGGCCGCAATCTTAAATTAGCCCGGTCTACTGAAATCACCCCGCCACCCAGATTAGAAAAGGTCAGTCCGAAACCACTCGCCGGAACCGGTTGGGCCGAGAAACCAAAAGAAGGCGGCGTAAAGGCCGGTTGAACCGTCGGCGGCGGAGCCGGGGGAGTCTTGGCTCCGGCAGCCATAAAACCCGACAGATCAGCCTCGTCAAAATCCACCAGTGGGGCTTTGGTCGGATCAGCTTCAGGAGCCGGGTCAGGCGTAAGGTGCGGCGCACCGGTCACAGCCTCGGCGGTCGGCACAGCCGGTTCGAGCTTATCGGACGGTGGGTTGACAACTTCAGGCAAGCGAGTTTCCGGCGGCCCAACGAGCGGGCTAACTTCTACCGCCTTCAGTGAAGCAAAATCCAACTCGTCATCCTCCGGCGACAAACCCAGCTCCATATCATCGAAAAGATTAAATGGCGCAGCCGGGGCCGCCGGTTTCGCCTGGTTCAAGGGGGCGGCATCGCCAATTAAATCATTTTGCCAGTCAGCTCCGCCAGGCGCGGCCGCCGGTTCTTTCACCACATCCGGTTCAGCCGCAACCGGTTCAGCCGCAACCTCCGGCGTAACTACCGGCGGGGCGGGGTTAGCCGAACTCAGGAAATCCGGCCAGAAATCCGCCTCCGGGGTTGGCGGCTTGGCGGCTACCGGCTCGACGGCTGGCAATTCAAAAGGATAAAAACTGGCTGCCGCAGCCTGGTTTGCCGGGACCACCGGCGCAGCTTGCTCGCTCATCAAATCAAAGAAATCCGACTCAGGCCCGTCCTCCGCTTCGCCCGTCAACTCGAAGGGATAATTTACTTCCCCGGTCGAAGCCGGTTCTTGCGGCAATTCAAACGGGTAAGCCGTTTCGCTTTGTCCGGCATCCTCCACCGGCGATGAGATCGGGTGTAAAGGTTGTAAAGGCTCTAAGGGCGGAATAGGCTCAACCGGTTCCGGCTCGGCAGCTACAACGGAGGCCAGGTCCACCGCAGGTATACCGGGAGCGTCGTTTGGCTGATCCAGCTCCTGTTGTTCCAGCACCAGCACCGAGGTGGGCAACTCCTCAAGTTCTTGCGGCGATACTTCGACCGCTTCGGGCGGCGCGACCTCGGCAGCTGAACTATCGTCTACCGGCGCGATAACCAGTTCGGTTGCCACTTCCTCCTTGATAAGATCGGGCGCACCTACAGCCGTCGATAGCGTTTCGATAGGCTGCGCTGGGACAGTTTCGGCTAAACCGCTATCACTCAACCAGTCGGGTAAGGCATCCGAGTTGGGTGAGAATTCCTCCAGACCGGCAAAATCAAAACTTTCTTCCGCAGTTGGCAGCTCCAGACCGGGCCTTTTTTCGGCAAGCATTTCGCTGGAAGGGCTAAAAACCGAACTAAGCGGGTCTTCTGCTTGACCGGCCTGACCAGGCTCGAATGGCTCGACCACCGGCAAGCCAAAAATAGCATCTGCCAGCGGTAAGCCGGACGCAGAGGTGTCCGGTAGCGTATCAAAATGCGGTTTGACCCCCGGACCAGCTTCCTCAGCCAGCGAGAAAGGCAGCGCCGGTTCTTCGTCCAACGCGAATGGCAGCGCCAGTTCCTCAGCCAGATTGAACGGCATTGCCGGTTCGCCACCTAACGCGAATGGCATGGTTGGCTCGTCACTCAACCCCACTGGCGTAACAGGTCCTTCGTACAGCGCGAATGGCATTGCTGGTTCCTCAGCCAACGAGAATGGGATCGCCAATTCTTCGTCCAGTGAGAAAGGCCTTGCCGGTTCGTCGACCAAATTGAACGGCATTGCCGGTTCGCCACTCAATTCCACTGGCGTAACAGGTTCGTCACCCAGCGCGAACGGCATAGTTGGTTCGTCACCCAGCACAAACGGCATGCTTGGCGCCTCGCCCACCTCGACCGGCATCGCCATTTCTTCATCCAGTGAGAAAGGCGTTGCTAACTCCGGTTGCAAAGTGGTTGAAGGGGCGGGCTGTTCATCAAAGGAAAAAGGGATTGCTGGTGTTTCAGGAAAATCAAAGGCTGCCGGTACGTCAGGAAAATCAAAGGCTGCCGGACTAAAGGCGGGCGAGGGTGGCGAAAATGCTTCCGGGACAACTTCTGCTTCCATTACCGGCTGAAGCGGTTCGGCCTCGCTCAGTCCGCTCGATAGCGGTTCAACTGTAGTCTGGCTGTCCGGCAGGGGCATAGGAGCCTCAAACGTCGAAGCACCGGCAGGGGTAGATTGAGGTTCTTCGGCCAGGTCCCGCAAAAGGCGGAGCCAGGGGAAAGTCGCGCCGGGATTATGCGCGCGTTCCAGGCTATCGATCCGGTCGTGACCAATAATGTGTTCGCTATCCGCCTCGATTTCCCACCGCCGGAGCAATTGGCGGTGCAGAGCCAGGGCTGCTTCGTACTGCGGTTCCGTCAAAGCCTGACCGCTAAAACCTTCGTATTCAATCGCCAGTGTCACCAGATTACAATTAACCTGCTCCTCGTAAACCTCTTTAAGCCACCCGATAGCAGTATCCGGGTTCTGCATAATACCATTGGCCCAGGCAGTATCCTCATCTTCTACAAACTGCCATACCCGGCCATCTTTACCAATGCCGTAATGGGCCGAAACCTGATAGGTAGCCTCGGTAGTCCTGCCGTCAAAGTAATGCCAGGTATCTTCCAGTGTCCCCTGCATCATATGCTCAACAATGGCAATCGGCATAAAGCCGCCGCGCCCTTTCCAGTGATGGCCGACCAACTTTTTTTCGATCATTATGGCATAATCGCTGTGCATTTTCGCCCTGCCTCCCGCCGATTTAGGTTTTATTATTTTCCAACTCTTGAGCTTCTTTATTTTATCTTATGTCAAACCGATATACAAGACCCTGACCTAACCGACATCGCTTCTAAATGAACCTGATCGGTAAGCCTTCAGAACCCGCCTCCCTGGCCCGGCTTACTTATTTTGGCTTTCAACCGGCGGGACCAGATACTTCTCATAAAAGATCGAGGGAAAACCCATCTGAACCGTGCCCTCATACATTTCTACAAATCCGTTTCGGGTGTAGAGCCGTTGAGCCGGAAATTGTTTCGTGCCGGTTTCCAGGTGCAACCGGGTATAACCCATTTCCCGCGCTTTCGCCTCCAACGCGGCATAAATTTCTTGTCCAAATCCCCGGCCCTGAAAATCGGGATGCGTCCGCATCCGTTTGATTTCAGCTTCCTTTGGGCCAGTCTTGCGAAATGCCCCCATCGCGGCCAACCGTCCCTCGACCTCACCGATCAAAAACTCACCTTCGTTCTGATAGTAATGTTCTACGATCTGGCGAATATCGTCATCCCATGGCCCATCGCCCACATACGAATTCATCTGCTTCAAACCCAGCACGTGCAACTCAAATACGGCTGCCTGGTCGCTCTCTCGGTAGCGTCTTAAATTCAAATCACTCATCCTAAACCCTCAATAATAGCTTTTTAAATAGCTTTTCTAGCCTAACTCAATCCAGTAACGTAAAATCTCATTAGGCATACCATCCTCTCTTATCTCAATTCTGCCATCCTCAAAAATGCCGCCACCGCTTTCGATAATCTTCCTGGAGCCTTCATTATCCCAGTTACAGGTTATCAGTATTCTCGGTAGACCAAACTCGCGGGCTTTCAACAGGGCCAGTTGCAAAGCCTTTTTGCCATAACCCTGCTTTCGCCGGGACGGACGTATATCATAACCAATATGACCATTAAAGTTAAATAAATCCTCATCTAACCGGTGCCGGACCGAAACTCTACCGATGTAATCACCGGCATCCATCAACCAAAAAATCGACTCCTCGACGCAATCCGGTTGCAGTTTCGTTGGCTCAACCTTATCCAGCAACATCTGGACAAACCCCGCAAAATCCTCCGACAAAGCGTTATAATCGTAACGCAAATTTCGCCCTTCGCGGTGATACTCTTGCAGCGCGGCCAAATAACTTTCTTTATACATAATATTCGGGTTGTTAAGTTCTAGCATTTTATCCTCTCACGAAATTATTGCAAAAAAAATTTGCCCGTGCAATCACTATTCCGGCCAGCCCAAAAGGTACTCTTTTTCTACTCTTTTCGCTAAAAAAGAAAATAGCAGGTTGAGTAGGGGCGGGTATTGTCTGAGTTCCCCTGTTAATCCCTGACGAAACTTGCAACCCCCTGCCACTTCACCCGCTCAAGTGCTATAATACTCTTTGCATCCCATTCCAGGCTATTTCCTGGTCAGGGATATGTCGTTTACGGCCCCAGGCCACTTTTATCAGTAGAAAGCCTTTTCATGCGCGTTATCAGCGGCGAAGCTCGCGGCCACAACCTCAAAGCCCCCAAAGGCATGACCACCCGCCCTATGGCCGACAAGATCAAGGGAGCCGTCTTTTCCATGCTCTCCAACTTCCTCGACCACCTCGACCGGGATTGGGGCCGCGTCCTTGACCTCTACTCCGGCAGTGGCTCCATCGGCATCGAAGCCCTCTCGCGGGGTGCCACCTGGGTCGATTTCGTAGAAATTAACGCCGGGGTTTGCCGTATCATCTCCGAAAACCTCGAACACACCAAATTTACCGCCCGCGCCCGTGTCAGCCACCGCGCCGTTAACGCCTTTCTCAACTCCCCTCCCCTCGCTGCCGGTGCCTCCCACGCCAAACGCGCCGCCGGCGGTCTTCATCGTCGCAAAGGCGACCCCGACCGCCAGGCCCCCCTTAGCGAGATCGTTATACCCGTCGCGCCTGGCCCTTCTGAACCTGAAATCGAGCTGAACACTATACATAATGAACATCAATATGATATAATATTCCTCGATCCACCTTACGCCGACCCCAAGATTTCTGGTACCCTGGCCCACGTCACCTGCAGCGGCCTTATCAAACCGGGCGGTCTGGTGGTTATTGGACACTCACCGCGTGTAGAATTACAGGCATTCTACGGCGAAGTCTCGGACGGCTCCCAGAAGATTAACCTGTTGCGCCATCGCCGTCACGGCGACTCAGCTTTTACTATCTTCCTGGCCGGAGAAATTGCCGATTTTGGCTTTGGCAAAGACGACCCGGCCCCCGACGACTTGAACGAGTCCGGCGACACCCTGACCTCACCGGACTAAACGAGAGGAGCTACCAAAGTGACTCTGGCACTCTATCCCGCTAGCTTTGACCCGGTGACTAACGGGCATCTCGATGTCGCTCGCCGGGCAGCCCACCTGTTCGACGAACTTATCGTCGCTGCCTTCGATGCTCCCAGCAAAAACCTCCTGTTCAGCACCGCCGAACGAGTTGCCAT
This sequence comes from Chloroflexia bacterium, assembly GCA_038322625.1. GTDB lineage: Bacteria > Chloroflexota > Chloroflexia > Chloroheliales > Chloroheliaceae > 54-19. The sequence goes on along the minus strand of JBBQGA010000039.1, from coordinate 15,706 downwards.
GCTTCACGAAAGCCTCAAAGACCTGCCCAACGTCCGCGTCCAGAGCTACACCGGCCTTACCGCTCATTATGCGGTTGAAATTGGAGCCAAAGTAATCGTGCGCGGCTTGCGTACCGTCAGCGACTTTGAATGGGAACTGCAACTCGCCCAGAATTACCGTCACCTGGCCCCCGATGTCGAAAGTGCCTGCCTCATGACCAACCAGAACTTCTCCTTTATGAGCAGCAGCATGGTCAAAGAAATCGCCAAATGGGGCGGCGACATCAGCCAGATGGTCCCAACTCATGTTAAAATCGCCCTGTACGAACGTTTCGGACGCAATCAACAATAATAAAACAGGCCGCCTCAGCCTGGCTGACCGGCATTTGAGCGTTAAACCTTTATGGACATTGATTATCTAATCGACCGGCTGGAAGCCCTTATCCAAACTGGCAAACGGGTCCCTCTCTCCAACAAAGTTATGCTGGACGAGCAGGAATGCTATGGCCTGATCGACCAGATGCGCGCCGTAGTACCCGAAGAAATTAAAGCCGCCAAGCGCACCCTCAACGACCGCGAGCGTATCCTCGATGAAGCCGACGACACCGCCCGCCAGATCATCGAACAGGCCGAACAGGAACGCCGCATGATGATCGAGCAGGAAGGCTTGCTCGTCGAAGCCGAACGCCAGCGCGACATCATGCTGGCCGAAGCCACCCAGGAAACCTACGAACTACGCAACCACGCCCAGACCCTCTACGACGATGCCGTTAATCAGACCCAGGAAATGCGCGAAGGAGCCAACCAGTACGCCATGCAGGTCCTTCAGGAACTCGAAACCCTGCTCGATAAACACCTCAATGTTGTCCGCAACGGCCTGACCAATTTCGTCCAGCAGTCCCAGAACTACCAGCAGCAAATCGACGAATACCAACGCCAGTACCGGCCTCAATACGCCCCCAGCAAAGCCGAAGTAGCCGCCCAAACCCGGCCTCAAACCTCGTCGCGCCCGCGTCCTGCCGCGCCTGAATCCGAACCCGCTCCCGAACGTCCCGCCAATCGACCGGCTCCCGCTGCCAACCGTCCAACCGAACTGCCTGTCGACCGCAAACCGGCCAACTCCGGCCCTAACCCTTCCCGACCGGCTCAACCGACCAACCCGCCGCGTTCCCCTCAACCCAATACCAATAATACCCTGCGCCCGGCCCAGCCTTCAAACCCGTCGCGCCCGTTGCAACCTTCCACCAACCAACCTAACTCACCGGCCCCCGCCCCGGTTAATCGCAGCAACCCGCCTTCCAACTCCAACGGTGCTTCCAACGATAATCGTCTGACCGGTCGGCTCAACCTTGTCTCACCCAGCCCTTTGCGCCCTGTCCCCAAAGTCAGCACCCCCTCCACCGAACCGGAAGACGACTTTGAGGACATCCCGGACCACGATTTCGACTTTGACGAAGCACCCGCCCCACCGCGCAACGGTGCCAGCGGCAAACCCCCGCCCAACCCGACCAACCGCCCGGCCCGGCCCCCCTTCTAGTGTTAACATAAGGTCGTTCGCTTACAGATACAAATGTAACTAAAGCGGGGGTAGTGGGGGTCGGGTACCCTATGGGTGCCCTGCGCGGGGTCTAACAGGCGGGTACCCTCTGCGTGCCCCTGTTAATACTCTTTTTATTTTCGCTTCAAGCTCATGATGTGAGGTTGAAGCGAAAGTCCTATAACAAAACCCGCCGGTTCGCAAACCGGCTAGATCAGGTAAACTTACAATGAACGAAAAACCAACCAAATCCACTCCCTCCCGCCGCCGGTTCAACTTCACCAACAACCGGCTCACAACTCCCCCACCTGCTCCCGCCCCCGTCGAAAAAACGGTGCGCGAACCTATTGCGCCGCGTTACGTCACCCAACCCCATCTCAGTGGCCGCAAAAATTTACATACCGACAAAACCGGCCCCCTCATCTTCAACGTCGCCACCCTCCTGCGCGACCCCGAAGGCAATCACCGCGACTACGACTACGAACAGGATCGCCTGACCCTGGCTCTCGAACCCGGCTTCAAGCCCGCCGAAGCCACCAACATCACCGGCCACGTCCGCCTCACCCGCATCCGCCACGAAGTCCTCACCCAGGGTCCCGGCGAAGCCGATGTCGTCCTTGAGTGCGTTCGCTGCCTCAACGATTTTGACTACCACACCGAATACGAACTCGAAGAGCTTTTCCGGCCTTCCATCGACATCACCTCCGGCCTCGTCGTCAAAGCCGAAACCCTCGACGAAGAAGCCGACCTCAAACTCGATGCCAACCACCTGCTCAACCTCGGCGAAGCCATCCGCCAGCAAATCCTGGTCAGCCTGCCCATCAAACCGATCTGCGGCGAAGAATGTCCCGGCTTCAACAGTGAACTCGAACGCATCAACGCCACCACCACCATTCCCGATGCCCCCGAAGAACCCGACGATGACGATGACGAACCACCCCTCATCATCGACAAACGCTGGGCCGCCCTCACCCAACTCCTCCCCCCCGACGACAAGCCGGAATAACTCGTATACTGAACAAAACAGGACTTCTGCAAATAAAACTACTGGCTCTTATAAGGTAAAATGAAGATAGGGCTGACAAAGCCGGGGCTGCCTATTAGCTAGTCTTTCAGGAAAGGTTAATGATAATGACGGATACTGATGTACTTGCCGAACTGGAGGAATTGGGTACCGATCAAAACCGGAAGATTTACCGGAGACACCGGTCAGGCGAAAAGGTTTATGGAGTTAGCTTTGCGAACCTGGGCCATTTAGAAAAGAAAATTAAGCGCGATCATAAACTGGCCCAAAAACTCTGGGCCAATGGCTACTTCGAAGCGCGTCTACTGGCAACTTTGAGTGCCGACCCAAACCAGGCCGACGAAGGCCTGATAGACCGCTGGCTCTCCGATCTACAGGGTCCTACCCTGGCCGATTATTTTGCGGGTTTTATAGGGAAAACTGTTTTCGCCCGCCAGAAAATGGAGCAGTGGATAGTTTGGGAGGACGAATGGATCGGGCGGGTTGGCTGGTCATTACTGGGTAACTTTTCCAGAGATGATAAAGTTTTACCGGATAGCTATTTTGAGAAATATCTGCCGCAGATTGAACAGCATATCCATACAAGTCCCAACCGCCTGAAAGAGACAATGAATAAGGTTCTGATCGCGATTGGTGTACGAAACGAAACGCTTCAAGAGAAAGCCGAAGCAGTCGCCCGCAGAATCGGCAAAGTTGAAGTCGATCACGGCGAAACCGATTGCAAAACCCCCGATGCAATCGTCTATATCCGCAAGACCGTCGCTCATAACCAGGCCAAAACCGAGAAACAGAAAGTCGTAAAGTCACGCTAAAACAGGGCCGCTTGTTTACCTGCGCCGTTCCATGTCGCCCGACGCCCCTTCTAGCCAATGCCGTCAAAAGCAGCTAGCTCGTTATCCCACTTTGTGCGGCCTCTACAAAGAGGTTTCGTGGTAGGGGATATGTGGATTAAGCCTTTCTCGGATTGCTTCTCGTCTCCACCTAGTATCCTCACCTTTTATTTCATTCGGGCCGTAAACCCCGTCCTTAAACCATTCCAGTACAGTTATCATCATCAAATCCAGATTTTCAAAAACAATACTTACATCCTCAAATATATTTACTATAGATGGATTAAACCTTCAAAAGGTATATCTTCACAATAGAGAGTGAAGCTAGACCCCTCAAAGAACCCAAAAGGCAACCACTTATTCAGGTCTAAAGATGTATACTCGTTATAATATTTTAGCGTCTCATAATGTTCTTGAACCGCGATCTTAAGAGGTAGAAATTGATGTTCGCCGAACAGGAACTCAACTTTATAGCTTCTCCAATCCTCCACACCATCATGCCAGCCGTACAACTCATACAGTTCCTCCGGTGCCTCCAGACCGAGCGGTTCGAGGGCCGCTTTTACATCCTCGCGGCTCAAACCAGGCCGCAAATACAGGCGCAGCCCGGCACCCCTACTTTCCAAAAAATCTAAAATCTCTTCTAGCGTTTGGATCATCGGCATCTCATTTCTCCCTGTGGCTGTTTAGGCTTTTTTGTCTACTTGATTATCCTTTCCGGTCGAAAGGTGGTTCCACTCTCTTATCCGTCAAAATCCCATAACTGGCCGGTCTGCGGTAAGCATTGCCCCACACCTCGCGTCTGCGCAACTCCCGGATCGCCTCCATATCAAAATCCGCCAGAAAAACCCCTTCTGCCTCACCCGCCTCGACGAGCTTCGTATCCAACCCTACCCCATTCTCGTCAAAGGCCACCGGGCTAAACGCCGCCGAATGCCCGTTTTCCTGCGGGATCGCATAATTCGCCATCGCCACCCCCACCATATTTTCAAAAGCCCGCGCCCGGAACTGCCCCAACCGGTTTTCCTCCAGCGTACAGGCATTTGGCGTCAAAATCAGTTCGGCCCCCTTCAACATCAAAACCCTGGCACTCTCTGGAAACTCCCGGTCGAAACAGATCATCGCCCCCACCTTCACCGGCCCCCTAGCCGTCTCGATCTCACTCACATAAAAATCCTCACCCGGCGTCAGGGCACTTTCCCGGTCAAAAGCGCACGTATGCACCTTCGCATACCTCAACCGGGTTTCACCTTCGCGGTCGATCAGCGCAAAACTGTTGCGCGGGCGGGGTTGCCACCTTTCCAGGTAAGTCAACCCAATCGCCAGCCTCAACTCCTTCGCCAGCCCTCGAAACCGCCCTACATACTCGCCCGCTTCCTCCACCGTCGAGGCCAGCCATTCCGCCTCACCCTGCCTGGTCTCGACCGCATAAAAACTGTAGCCGTTATTCCACATCTCCGGGAAAAGCGCAATATCAGCCCCCAGTTCGCTCGCTTTCCGGCAAAACTCCTCGCCTTTCGCCGCATTCGCCGCCTGGTCATACCCCGCCCCGGCCATTTGCAGCAAAGCCACCCTTACCACCTGTCCCACCCGCTTTACTCCTGACTTTCAGCCAGCCTTACTTAATTCGTCCGGCTCATCAGCGTCGGCACCTTCCGGTAACGCATCGCCGCCCCGATAATCACCGCCCCCCCGATTACCGACCCGTAAAATCCCAGCCGCAACAGCCCCACCAGATCGGGCGTGTTAAACGTCGCCGTATTCCGCACCACCAGTTGCACCAAAAAATAAAGCGTTCCGGCCAGCACAATCAACCCGCACGGCAGCAGCACCGCAAACACCGGCTTGATCAAAAAAATCGCAATCGCCGCCAGGGCCACCAGCAACACCACCAGCAAAATAAACCGCACATCTAGCCCCACGCTGCCCTCCCCGACCCCTCCCCGGCCAATCGAACCCTTACTCCCGTTCGACCCCAGCAAAATATCCAGCGCACTCGTCCCCCGGTTCTCCACGTCCTCGCCGCCCTTCGGCACCCCCAGCCAGGCCAGAAAATAACTGACCACCACCAGCACCGCTCCCGCCACCCCGGCCATATAGGCCACCCCCCGGTCTTTGGTCGCGTCATAAACCTTGAACGAAGCAGGCCCGGCCCAGGCTGGTGCCGTCGGCATCTTGCTATTACACTTATAACAATTCATCGCCCCCGGCAAATTCTCCGCCCGGCAATTCGGACACACCACTTGCGTCTCCATAGACCCCGCTCCTTTCAAAACTTGTTTTATCGATTGAAATAACCTTTTTGCTCGTTTTGATACTCGTTCATAAAGTTTATTATAACCAAAATTCCGTTTTATGGTAGAGGTCTTGCTTAAATTCAGGCATAAAAAAGAGGAAGCATACCTTCCGGCCTGCTTCCCCTTTTTCTACCCTACCCTACTACCCCTTAAAATTCTACCTCGCACGTCCCGCTCGAACAGGCCAATTCCTGCGCCGCCGTCGTCAAATCCGACAACTCATAGCGGAAAACCTTCGAGAAATCCACCGGCGGGAACTGCGCCGCCAGCTTTTCAAACTCCTCTTTGGTAATCTCGATATACGGCAACTGCGCGTATTGCGCATCGAAACTCGGCAAGAAAGCCATCCCGCCCAGTTGCGCCCGGTGTTCCCAGATCCAGTTCATCAGACCCAGCACCTCATCCGGCTTGTACGTAATCGTCACACTTGGATTATGCTCGGTCCAGTTCAACTTATTCTGCAACCAGTACTCGCACTGCTCCAACGCCGTCCGCCCGTTGCGGGTAATCGCCCCTTCCGGTGCTTTCACCGGGAAATGAATCACCCAGGTATTGGCGTTCTCGACCGTCTGACCGTTCTCCGGGTCCATCGGCACTCCGGCATCCTTCAACACCTTGTAAATCGGCGAATGCCCGGCCACCCGCACGTTTCGGATGTAATAAGGTGCCCACCGCGCGTGTAGACCGGAAGCACAATCCACCAGTTGCGAAGTATTGCCGCTCGGCTTCACGCAGGTGATCGAGGCTGACATATTGATCCCCAGCTTTTGGGCCGTCGCCCGGTTCACCTCAACCGCATAATTCCGCAACTCCTGCTTCACTTCCACCTGCTGCACTACCAGACTATCCAGTTGACCGGTAATATCCACCCCCAGCAACCGCTCGTCCTCGCAGTTCTTCTTCCACATTGGCCGCAGACCGGGGAAATTCGTCGCCATCGATTGCAGCGAGCCGATCAACGTCGCCAGTTCAACCTTCTCCCGCAGCGTATCCAGCGTATCTTCCTGCCGGGCCACCACCGCGCTCAGGTTACAGAACTGCCAGGGTTGCAGCACAATCTCGCCACACGGATTGGTCCCGAACTTCATCGGCTTGCCGAACTCGTCCACCGTCTGCCGCCGGGCCGGTGCCATATCCAATGCCGCTTGCCGGTTGAAAATCCCCGGCTCTCCCCGGCCCGACTCGACCATATCCAGCACCTGCCGCGCTACTTCCAACTGCGACAGCCCGCCTTCCGGCCAGACCGCCGAGTTATTCGCGTTCCAACGTTGGCTATTATCATGCTCGAAATCGCCGTTCTTGCACAGCCGCATATCCAAATCGTCGTAATCGAACAGACTGATCATCGCCGTCCGCCGCACCCCGCCGCTCACCGCCGCATTACCTACAATACACATAATATCGTGTGCATCTATCGACCGCAAAAAGCTCCCCTGCCGCGACAGTAACCGCGACCGTACAAATTCCAGCATCGCCCTTAACGGTTCCGGCCCACTCGCCCGTCCGCCTTTAGTCTTTAGCGGCGTTCCCACCGAGCGCAACTCCGACAGGTCAAACTTAATATCGCCGCCCTCAAACCAGGTATGCAAACCTACCCGCAGTGCATCGGCCCAGCCCTCCGCCGAGTCCGGCACCACATACGTACCCGCGACCTTGCCCGTCTGCCGTTTGATGCGCGGGAAATTCTCGATATACTCCCGCTCCACCGAGAAACCGACTCCGCAACCGCTCATCGAAATAATCAACGCTTCTACAAACGAATCGATACTCTCTACCGGCTGATACGAACAGTTATACAGCGTAATATTCGACCGCCGCGCCGCCGGACCGGCCATCGCCAGCAACCGCATCGACGGCATCACCCGCATCTCCAGTATACCCCGCCGGATGCGCTCGTAAGTCTCGGCCTCCAACCGGTCCCCACCCAGCTCATGCAAAAAACTCATCGTCCGGTTAACCGTCTCGACCCATGTTTCCCGCCGGCCCATGTCATAATCGAACCGTGAATACTTGTCAAAGAACTGAAACTGCTGCAAAGGGGTCGGGAAATACTGGGCCGCCTCATCGAAAGCCTGCCGCACCCGGCTGGGCACCGGTCGTTCCGACCGCGACCGCGCGTGTTCCGCCCGGTACAAGATATACCGCTTGGCCGCCTCAAATTCGCCTGCCGCCTGCAACACCATTTCTACAATGTCCTGCACACTCTCCACCGTAGCCGCTTTGCCCTTCGCCGCGATAATATTCGCCGTCCGGCGGGCCAGTTCCCCGACCGGCGTGGCCGGTTCCCGGTCAAAACTGGCAAAACACCGCTCCAGCGCATTCTCGATCCGGTCAATCTCGAAAAGCACCACCCGGCCATCCCGCTTTACAATCGTCTCCGGCAAGCGCATCTCCGGTCGGTCCGACAAACCACCTTCGGAAAGTGTTAGGTCCTGTATCATAGCAAATGTCTCCTTGTCTTATTTGCAACCCCTAAAATGGGGCCAAAAATTCAGCTGTTACCCATCACTCCGACAGGCCAGACTTAGTCAGTTACCTTTTTATTAAACTTTAGCTGTTCCGGGTAATTATCGAGCTGTATCTTTTGGGGTATATTCGGATACTACCTCAAACCTGATGAGCGACCTATTCCTCTGTAACCTTATCCGTCCCTGGCTGGTTCTTCTCGTTGGCATCCTGCTGGCGTTGAGCGCGCTCCTGCTCCTCAATCGCCACCATCCGGTCCATCTCGCTGCGCATTACTGCCAGATCAGCGAACTCACGGTAGACACTGGCAAACCGGATATAAGCAACTGGATCGGCTTTTCGCAAATGACTCATTATTATCTCGCCAATCCGCTGACTGCTTAACTCCAACCCACCCTTGTTGAATATCTCCGACTCCACCGAGTCAATCAGCTTTTCAATATCTTCCGCTTTCACCGGGCGTTTCGTAAAGGCCGTTACCACACCTTTCCGCAACTTCTCACGATTATAATCCTCACGATTGCCATCTTTTTTGATCACCAGAATACTGATCGGCTCAACCCGCTCATAGGTTGTAAAACGATGACCGCAACTCAAACACTCCCGCCGCCGACGAATACTCTCGCCGTCGCGTAAATCGCGCGAGTCTATTACTTTCGAGTCATTGTTATGACAATAAAAACATTTCATCTGATCTGCGGCTGTATATTTTTGGTTTAATGCGTCACAACTCAGGTCATTAACTGCTCGATCCTGAGCTACCTTCCTTATTTCCGTGCCACAAGTTCTTGGGGTCTTAAAACTCCCTATACCCCAAATCTTGTATATAGGTGGAATTTTAGCACAACTTATAGTAGCTGTCAATACTTTCGGCGTTGTTTGGTCTGGTCAATTTGTCCTGCTTTTATCATTCCTATACACCCAAAATGGTACAATACCCTTACCACTTAGGCCGTGCTGCCCTCCCCTAGTCCCACTCTCTTTAAGGGGTTGGTGTGCTATCTCTAACCGGAATATTAACCGCCTGCGGTGTCGGCCCACCCAATCCCCCCGTTTTGGACCCGCTACTATTACTTCCGGCATTCCCACTCACCTGCATATAATCCCGGCCCAGCACCACCACCACATCGGCAGTCTGGCTGTCCGGCTTCTTTAACACCCTCACCGGCACCTCCGGCAGACTGTTACTGATCGTCTTCAGCGTGCTACTACTCTTCCCCCCACTGTAATCATAAATCATACTATAGCTCACCGCACTAACCCAACCGGCATCCAGCGTATTCAAGCCGTTTTGCTCCAGGTCCCCACTCACTTGCCTTGAAAGGCCGGTCATCCCGGTCCCATTTTGCACCGACACCTTCAAATTCTCGGCCCGCACTTCTGGAAACTCCTGGCCCAATTCTAGCCAGCGTTGGATCGCACTATAATTGGATTGCCCCGTATTCGGAAATAAAATATAGCCCCCTTCCGGCGAAGTCCCTTCCGCCAGAAAATTATTCGTACTCAAAATTTGAGGCACAAACAACACATTCTTCAAACTGCTCGCCCCATCACCCCGAAAATAATCAAACAACGCCCTGGTTTCCCCCAGCGTCAAACTCGTCCGAATATTCCCCTGTAACGCGTCCATCACCCCAAAAGCCTTCAACAACACCCCCGGTTGCGCCGCCTGGTCCTTGACCGCCGTAATCATCCGCATCTGCCGTTTCGACCGCCCAAAATCGTTCCCATCCTGCACCGACTTGCGACTCCGAGAATACTCAATCGCCCGTTCCCCGTACATATGCTGCAACCCGGCCTCAAAATGAATATGCATCACACTCGCATCGATCTCAGGGTCATCGTTGGCCGGATACTCATAATCGTCAAAAGTCGTCTCGACATTTACATCCACCCCGCCAATCGCGTCAATAAACTTCCTGAAACCCTCAAAACTAAGCGTCGCCCAATAATCCACCGGAATACCGGTAACTTGCTCCACCACATCTTTCGTCAAAATCGCCGCCGCATCGAGCCGACTATTTTGATCACTCGCATTGAACCGGTACCGCGACGATAAACTCGCGCTACTCCCGGTCTCCATCACATACGAAAACGCCGAATTAATCTTACCCCAATACCCCACCTTTGGCCCACCATACGGCACAAACACATACAAATCGCGCGGAATATTTACCATCGTCACCGCGTTTCGGCTCGGATCGTAACTCACTTCCAGAATCGTATCCGTCAAAAAAGCCCCGTCATGCCCCCGCCCGCCATAACCCAGCAACAAAGCCCGCATCGGCAAACCCAGCTTGATCTTCTGAATAATCGCGGGCAGTCCGGCATAATCTGGCGTTGCCGTCGCCGTTGGCACCGTGACCGGCACCGCGACCGCCGTCAAGCCCGGCTTCGCTGGCGTAACCGTCGCTAACGGCGTAGCTACCCCGCTCACCTCCGGTCCCTTCGGCACCCCTTTTGTCACCGACGGTGTTCCGGTCCTGGCCGGGCCGGTCGCCACCGGTGTCAACAACGAACCTTCATTCCGGCCACTAAACGAACTATCCAGAAAACTCGACACCCTCAAATACGAAAAAATCCCAAAGCCCAGCAAACTCACCACCGCCACCAGTGCCAACCACCGCACCACCGGCGGACGCTTTTTTCTCGGCGTTCCCGGCCCCACGCCCACCGTCCGTTTTACCCCATAGCTACTCAAAGCCTCGTGCTGTGCCGGAGTCAATCCCTGCTTGCTTTTCTTACTCACACTACTTCTGCTTTCTCAATACTAACTCGATCTTGTAATCCCTACTTCCCCGGCAGACTAACCCTATAGCGTAAACCAACCTGAAGCGAAAGTTATAATAATATAACGTACAAAAATCCCGGCAGTTACGCCCTAAACCCTCTGTTAATCAACCATTTATTTGGGCAAACGCTTCCAATTCTAAGCACAAATTACGCCAAAACTTATTGTCCTGTCAAATATAGTCCTATATTCCCTTTGCATTCCTTCATTTAGCCTCCTTTTCCCCTCCCCGAAGCCTAATTCTTTAAACAAAAAGAGCCGATCCACCGGATCGACCCTTTCAGTATCTTTTAAAACTGCGCTAAATAACTTCGCCTTAGTAAACTACCAGCTACCGTCACTTCCGCCGCCACCGCCGCCACCGAAATCGCTTCCGCCGCCGCCAGCATCATAACTGCCGCTGCTGCCACTTCCGCTATCAAAACCGCCGCTGCTGCCGCCGCCGTCGTTACCCCAACCGCCGATTGAGGAACCGGGATCATTGTTAGAATTACCGCCGTTACTATAGCCACCGGCGTTATTGTAACCGCCCCCTAAATTGCGGTCTTCATCACGCCGCCCGGCATCCTTACCAAGCTCGTAACCCACAACACCGCCCAGACCGGCCCCAATTGCACCGCCGCCGAGCGCACCCATTCCGCCCCCGCCGCCGCCGTAGCCCGGCCCATAGCCCGAACCATAACCTGGCCCATAGCCCGGTCCGGCCCCGTAACCCTGTCCGTAACCAGGACCCGCGTTATAACCCGGCCCACCGCCCATATTGTTGTTCATACTGCGCCGCCGTCCCATCCCAAAGACACTGAACGCCACCAGCGCAATCAACCCGATAATCAAACAACCAAAAATCGGAAACCCACCACCGCTACTCCGGTTATTAGTAATCGGAGCCGTATTATTATTCGGGGCACGGTTCACCGACACACTCGCCAACTGTCCGGCCTGACTCAGCATCGCGCCAAAACCACCCGACCAGTTACTTTGCTGGAAAAAACTATTTGCTGCCGTCCGAATACTATCTTCCTGACTCGTCGTCAAACCGATATTCCGCGACCTTACCCCCGTCACGCGTCCGTTCGGACTTACCAGCAGCACCAAACCCGTCCCCAGCGAACTAATTTCACTCGTCAACCGGCTGTCCACCTGACTGGTATTGCTAACATTATTGCTCGTTATAAGCACCGTATTAAACGGCAAACTTGACGCCTGACTTCGTAGCGTATTCCCGGCGTTGCCGCCCAGCACCCCCGCCTCGTCTTTAATATTCACATTCCCGGCGTAAATCGGTGCAATATTCAGGCTAAACACCAGCATCAGCACCAGGCCCATCAGCCCGGCCCCGATCCAGCGTCCAGCCGTTTTCTTCTTCGCCACCGTCATCATTCGGTTTCTCCTTTGCGCTTTCCTCACTTCACATCAGGTCCAGCCTGACTCAACCTTCCACAATTACAAACTTAAAATAATTCTGGTCGCCTTTACTGCATTGGCGGCAAAGAACGTGACTGTTCCTCAACCCGTGATAAAGCCTGCCGCACCTGCTCAAACTGCGAGCCGGTCAAATTCAGCTTGCGCTCATAATCCGGCCCCTTCAACAACAACCCTACCGGCGACGCCCCCTGCAAAGCTCGTAGCCCGCTGTTGGCATCGCTGAAATTTCGGGTTGCATTTCCAAAATCCGCATCCGTCTTTTGACGCAAATCATCCGGCAAAAAGTTAATATTATCGCTTACCCGAACCACCTGGTCACTCACCTGATTTGCCAGGCTTTCAACCCCGGCCACCCGTAATTTCCATTTGCGTTGAGTACTAATTAGCAAGAATGCTACCACCCCGCCAACCGCCAAAACCACCACCAAAATAATCCCTAGCGTTAGCAGCGTACCACTCGTCTCATTCGCGGCCACCTTATCTGCCGCCTTCTGCGCTACCTGATCCGACCCCGCTGCCGGTCCATTTGTAAGAAAAGTGCTTTTCGTATCATCAATAATTGCCTGGCGTTCGGCTGGCGACAATTTACCATCATTTATCGAAACTGTATTCGTTTCAACATTATCGATTACAATCGCCTCCGGCTTGGGATTATTCAGCAAACCCAACAGAAAATCGCCATACCGCGCCCCCGACCCGCCAAATTGGGCCGGAATCGTCGCATTGGTCAGTAAAACGATGCGCGTATCGTGGCTACCCTTCAGCTTGTTCACCGTATTGCGAAGCTGGTTTTCCAGATCATTCATCTTATATTTGGAATTAAACTTGGCATCCGCCCGCAAAGTCTGACTAATAAAAAACCGGTCAGTACTCAACGCTTTCACCAGATCGTTTGCATCGTCCGCCTGCGCCGTTGGTACAACTAAACTCACCAGCATAAACGCCAGCAATCCCACTACCAGTCCGCTTATTCTAAAGTTCCTGGCTTTTACCATTCTACCTAACCTCATTTCCAATTATCAGCCACCTTACTCTAACCTTACAACCTTAACCCAAAATGAACCATCTAACGACTTTCAACCAAAACAAATCGCTTCGACCCAATCTTTACGAATTCCTACTGACAAAGTTTCATTCTCCCGATCTCGATAACTTTATTATATCTCTTTTCGGAATAACCACAAATTATTTTGCTCATATCTCACCCAAACCACCCTGCATATACAAATAACCCCTTGTTCGATTGCCTCTAAATCGTTATAATGCCCATAAAGAATAGAACTGCTTATGTCGAGACGAAAATTCAAAAACAATTGCCTGTTGCAGACAAGCCTGGGAGTAAGTACCTTGAGCACAAATGAAAAACATCTGGTATTTATAGTCGATGATAACGCTGATGTAGCCGACCTCTTAGCCCACTTTTTAGCCAACCACGAATACCACACCCAGACCTTTCACAGCGGCGAAGACGTACTGGAAGTACTCTATAACCCGACTGAAGCCACTACGCCCGATGTCATCCTGATCGACCTAATGATGCCCGGCCTTGATGGCATCGAAGTCATCCGTCGCATTCGGGCCATGCCCAAACTTTCGCATATCCCCATCATAATGGTTACTGCCAACGGCCAGAACCAAAACCGCATCAACGGCCTCGAAAGCGGTGCCGACGACTTCCTGGCAAAACCGATTAGCCGGGCTGAACTACTGGCCCGCGTGCGTTCCCTTCTCCGTCTAAAAATAGCCTTCGACGAGAAAGATCGGCTTTTGCTCGAAGTTCAGCAAGCCTACGACCAGCTAGCCGCCGCCCGCCACGAACTGGTCGAAATCGAAAAAAGCAAACTCCAGATGGACACCATGCTCAGTACCGCCGCCGGCATCTGTCACGAAATGAGCCAGCCCCTAACCACTGCCCTCATCACCATCCAACTCGTCCAGCAAGTCTCCGAAACCTCCAATCAGGAAGACCTGCTCGTAGTCGAAAAAAGCCTCTTACAAGCCCGTGTCGTCCTAGACAAACTACGCGCCCTCACCCGCTACGAAACCACCTCCTACAACGACCAGGAACACATCCTCGACATCCATCGCTCCAGCGACACCCTCCTCTACGACTTCAACACCACCTACGGATCCGACGACACCACCAAACCCGGCTAACTTCCTCTTTTAACCTTAAAGTGAGTACGACTCGATAAATGTAGTATTTATGTTAGGTATTATCGATCAGTCTGTTCAACTTTTCTTAATTGATTTTCCTACCTCTCTCATTATTTTTACAAGATATGGGTGAACACTTGCACTAACATTAACGTCTGTAATACTGGAAAATTTATTATTAAGTTTTATCATTGACCCTAAATAACCTTCAAAAATATCGGCTGAAACAACTTCTAAATTATTAAGTGGAAAATCCACCACATCTTGCCAATTAATAAATTTGCTTTTGGCAATTTCATCTTGGCAAACATTAAAAAAATATTCTTTAATTGGTTGTGTAGTTAATTCTGTAATATTGTCTACGTCGTAATTGAGAAATTGAACTTTAATAGGTTTAATACCGTATTCATCAAGTGTTACCACAATTCCTAGCCACTTCTTTATTTGATCAATATTTAGGTCTTTTATCACTAAGTCTTTTGATTTTAGATGTTTGGCTGTTCTAACAATTGTTTCAATGCCCTTCGCAGGTTCTTTCAAATCCATCTTGAATTTTAGTTCGGGCATCAAATTTTTGGTTACTAGCCTCATTGGCTTAGTTTTTAGTTCAAGCAAAACTAATGTTTCTTCTTCTTGTATGATTACGTCGCATGTTTTCAACTCGTTATTATTATATTTATAGATTGGCTCAAACCATATTTTCAAACTTAGACCAGTTTCCTCTAGCAAAAGCTTGATGTATCTTTCAAAAATAATACCGTAATATTCACTAAATTTTGCTGCTTCTTGAGTCCCGTCCACCTCTAAGCTTTCTTTGAAGCCTTCGTAAATACCTGTACCACATCTTTCTAAAATAAGTTGAGGAACAGGGGCATAATAAGTTTGACCCACTTTAATTATTGGGTTTTTGATTAAGGGATTTAAAAAAGTACGTTGAGGTAATAAGGCTTTATTTTTGGAAGCAAGTTGCCTGCTAGCTTGGTCTAATTTTTGTTTAAATTCATCTGGTCTTATGGAAATAAGTTCAAGAAACGTTTTAACCTTTTCAATACCTATATTGTATCCGTTCACAGGGTGCGTTAAAGCACCAGTTATTGTAAAATAAACCTATGGACAAGTTTGAAGTGCCTCAAATTCATTCAGAATTACTCCACTCTTTACCCAAAGAGGTTCAGGAGTATATTTTGTCACTTCAAAAAC
>JBBQGA010000038.1:0-54209 GCA_038322625.1 Chloroflexia bacterium | reverse complement strand
AGATGATGGTAGCGTTGGTAATCGATTTCTTTAAAGTCAGCCTCACTAATATTTAACTGCAACATCTTTAACCTCCTTCTTAATCGTTGTAGCTATTTTAGCATTAATCGTACTTTATAACCTTTGATAGTATAGTTCAATCTAATTCTGTCCAATTCTATAAATGATCAGGCGGGTACGTTTGTATAACCTCCATCGGCTACAATGGTTTGGCCGGTGATAAAGCTGGAGGCCGGGGAAGCCAGGAAAACGGCCAGCCCGGCAATATCGGTAGGTTCGGCGATCCGCCGGGCCGGAGTTACACTGATCATTCGGTTGGCAAGTTCTTCGTTTTGCCAGAGGGCACTGCTAAATTTGGTTTTGACGAACCCCGGCGCAATGGCGTTAACCTGGATATTATCGGCTCCCAGTTCGTTACTAAGCGAGGTCGTCATATGAATAACCCCGGCTTTGGTAATACCATAAAGGGCTTGCAGAGGTAAAGATTCTTTTCCGGCAATCGAGGCTACATTGATTATTTTACCGCCGCCGCGTACTTTCATGGAGGGAATAGCAGCCTGGATTAGCCAGAAGTAGCCCTGTAAGTTGGTCTTGATCATTTTGTCCCACATACTATCTTCGCTACCCAGGATCGGGCCGAAATGCAGGTTTGTGGCGGCATTGTTTACGACTATATCGATCCCGCCAAACTTCTCGATAGCTTGCCCGGTCAGATTTTCGATAGCCGCCCGGTCGCTGGTATTGGTGGGAACCGCCAGAGCTTCACCCCCGGCCTGATTAATATGTTCAGCTACTGCTGTCAAGCCTTCCGGTCTGCGGCTAGCCAGCACTAACTTCGCCCCGGCCTGTGCCAGACCCAGCGCAATCGCTTCACCAATTCCCCGGCTGGCTCCGGTTACAATTGCTACTTTGCCCGTCAAATCAATTGTCCACGCCATAATATTACGCCTCCTTGCGTTACTTTTTTCGCTACCGGTTACAAAATCTTTGCAGGTAATTAAATCCTGCGAGTTAAGTTTTGCGTATGATACACTGAAAAGTTCAGCGCGTCCTGGATAAATCTTTCTGAAGCTGGGTTAGCCAAGAATTAAGAAAATCTCCTATTGACGTAAGCTAACCCAAAATTGTAAAATATCTAAAATCAGGCTTGATTAAAACAGAGATGGCTATACGTGCCCGCCACATTGCACCCTTAGCCAGAGCGCACTAACGAACGGATAGCATGAAAATAATATCGTTAAAAACGTTTTTGCCGGTAGCCACTGGACTGGCCGGTTTTGGGTTATACCGGTTTCGGCGGCAATTGCTGGCCCGTCAGTTTGATCTTTCCCCGGTGCTGAACGACGTGAAGGTAGATCGCAATATTGCGGTTACTACCCCGGATGGTATCCGGTTGATGACCGACCACTATTACCCGATTGCCGCGCCTGGTCAGCAATTTCCAACCATACTGATCCGCACGCCGTATGGCCGGGGTTATGACGTACCTTTCCCTATCGGTTGGCTCTCGCTGCTGGTGGGCCAGCGTTTTGCCGAACGTGGCTATCACGTGATAATTCAGACTGTGCGAGGCCGGTTTGATTCGGGTGGTGTGTTTGAGCCTCGCCATCACGAGCGGGAGGACGGTCAGGCCACGCTCGATTGGTTGAGCAGCCAGGCCTGGTTTAATGGCGAACTGGCGACCTGGGGCCAGAGTTACCTGGGTTTTGTCCAATGGGCTATCGCAGATTCACCCTTGATAAAAGCCATGATGCCGGTGATAACCTCGTCGCGCTCCTACGAAGTGAATTATCCCGATGGGGTTTTTAATCTTGACCTGGCCTTGCGCTGGACCTATGCCCTGGTGGCCCAGAGTAACCTCAAAACTCAGCCTTATTGGAAAGCCTTTCGCAAACTTTCGGCCATTAACGATGAAAAGCTGCTGACTTCAGCTTCCTTGCATCTGCCGGTAATCGAGGCAGACCAGGCCAGTGTGAGCCAGGAGATACCCTATTACAGGGATTGGCTAGACCATCCGTCGGCGGGCGATCCTTACTGGCAACTGACCGACAGTAGCCCGCTGGTTCCTCAGCTAAATGCACCGGTCCACCTGGTCAGTGGCTGGTATGACTTTATGTTGCGGGAATTGTTGGCCGATTACCAGTCCTTGTACGAAGCTGGTAAACAACCGTTTCTGACCCTGGGACCCTGGTTTCACGCCAGCCCTGCCGGTTTCGTCGAGAGCATAAAATCAGGCATTGAATGGTTTAATGCCCGGCTAAAAGATCAGCCCGGCCCTCGGCGGACTAAGCCGGTTCGGTATTACGTTATGGGCGCGGATGAATGGCGCGAGGCCGACCACTGGCCGCCGCTATCTCGTCCAACCAGCTATTTTTTACAGCAAAAAAGCCAACTTTCTATCCAACCACCGGTAGAGGTTTCCGCTCCTGACCATTATCGCTATGATCCGGCCCAGCCCACTCCGTCGGTCGGTGGACCCCTGCTGTCCGGAGTGGCCGGACCAAAGGATAACCGGGAAGTGGAAGCCCGGTCGGATGTGCTGGTTTATACCACTGCGGAACTGGCGGAAGCCGTCGAAATAAACGGCTGGGTCAAGCTGGTATTGTATGTACGCTCCAGCCTGCCGCATACCGATTTTTTTGGGCGTTTGTGCGATGTGTGGCCGGATGGCCGCTCGATCAATATTTGCGATGGTTTGCTGCGGGTCGAACCGGGCACCGGCGAGGTTATGCCGGATGGGTCGCGGCGGCTGGAAATCGGTTTGTGGGCGACCGCGCAACGGTTTGAACGCGGCCATTCGCTCCGGTTGCAGGTATCAAGTGGAGCGCACCCGCGCTGGACCCGCAATCTCGGAACGGGGGAACCGGTGGCCCTGGCGACCAAAATGCTGGCCGTCGATCAAACCATTTACCACGATGCCGCTCACCCGTCCGCCCTGGTATTGCCGGTGGTCAGCTAATCGTTGAAGTCGGTGATGATGCGCTGGCCCCGGTCGTAGGTGAAATAATAGTAAGCCCAGTTAGTCAGCACAATCAAACGGTTGCGAAAGCCGATCAAAAAGGTGATGTGAACGACCAGCCAGGTAACCCAGGCCCAAAACCCACTCAGCCGGATTTCGCCAATTTCCAGTACGGCTGAACGTCGCCCGATAGTTGCCATACTGCCTTTATTCAGGTAATGAAACGGCTTCATCGGGTGACGGTGAATCTGGGCCAGAACATTTTGAGCCGCTCGCTTACCCTGTTGGATGGCGACCTGGGCGACCTGGGGGTAAGGTTGGCCGTGTTTATCTTCCAGGTAAGAAACGTCGCCGATTACAAACACTTCCGGGCGGCCCGGCAAAGTCAGCGTTTTTTCGACCGGCACCCGTGCGCCTCTGGCTAGCGGCAGACCTACCTTTTCGGCCAGTTTTGCACCGCGCACTCCCGCCGCCCAGATGACCGTCTGGCAGGCGATGTAATTGCCATCTTTGAGCGTCACGCCGTGTTCATCTACATCTGCCACCATCGAATTTAACTTTAGCTCAACTCCCATTCGCTCAAGCTGGTGGGTGGCCGACTTTTGTAAGCTCGGTGAGAAAGAGCCCAGCACCGATTCGTGAGCTTCTACCAGCACAATCCGGGCTTGTGAAACGTCCAGCATGGGATAATCTTTACGTAAAACGTGACGGATCAATTCCGAAAAAGCTCCGGCCAACTCGACCCCGGTCGGGCCGCCACCGATGATCACAAAAGTTAAGAAAGCCTCGCGCTTTTTAGGATCACTTTCGCGGGCCGCCAGCTCAAAGGCCGATAAAGCCCGGTTGCGCAACTGGACTGCCTCGCGCAAGTCTTTCAAACCGTGAGTATGCGTTTCCAGATTTTTGTTACCAAAAAAGTTATTGGCACTGCCCGCCGCGATCACCAGATAGTCATAATCAACCGACCAATCATTGGTATAAACCCGGCGTTCGTCAAAATCGATGCGCTCAACCTCGCCCAATTGAAAAGTTACATTGGTATGCTCCCGGATGATTGCCCGGATCGGATAGGCAATCGACTCTGGCTCTAGACCAGCGGTGGCGACTTGATAAAGAAGCGGCCAGAACCCATGATAGTTCGACCGGTCCAGCAACCGCACCTCGACATTGTGCCCGGCCAATTTGTGAGCGACCTGCATACCACCAAAGCCCGACCCGATCACGACCACTCTGGGTAAGATACGCGCCCGCACCGGCGAAAGAGCGGCGGAAGGCTCGACCGGCAAGCTGGCCGGTTTTGTGAATAAATTTCTAAACATTAATCTTTTGCTCCTGTTAAGTTATCTGCTGCCTCTATACCAGGATTGTAACATATTTCACAAACTATATAATTAGGGTTTGTGCAAAGATTTGTGAATGATGTTTTTGCTATACTAAAATCACTCAGGTGAATTAATTTTCCACTGCTTTTTAACTAAAATTTTTGTAACTACTCAGGCCCCACCCCTGACCCCTCCCCGGGGCCACCAGTGGACGGGGAAAAGAAGAAGAAAAGAGGTCATACAGGGGCCTCCCCTGTATGACCCCCCGCAAGGGCACCCAGTGGGTACCCGGCCCCCACGACCCCTGCTTCGACCCATTACAGTGGTTTGGTGTGTAGTTACCAATTTTTTAACTACAATAAAGTAAAAGTACAAATAATTCAAGATGGAATACGAACTGCGCGCCCAGAAAATTGAAGAATATAAGGTTGAGCTTGCCCGGTTGGCGGCGGAACGCATTGTTTGATTGAAACTCAGAACTTCTTGGACCCTCAATAGCTCTCAGATGGCGCAAATTCAATTGCCTGGCGTTGGTCAATTACTACGTTATTTGCGTAGTGGTGATTTGAGCGAATTTAGGAATTACACCACCAAAGTGTTTGAGAATTCGGTCATCTAATTTTTTCCTTTTTAAACAGGATTTTTGCTTCGGTTTAGTTCGCCTCTTCAAGCGAAAGTCTAATAAGAATATTTCTACAAACTTTAGCCAGTCTTCTGGGAAAAAATTAACCCGGTGATACTCATTGTAGTATACACCGGGTCACACTCTATCTCTCTCTGTTTACTTCTCCTGATAATTTAATCTTAGTAAGGTTTACTTGTTACCGCCCTTATTTTTGTTGCCGTTGTCGTTGCCCTTGCCTTTACTGCCACCATTGTTGCTGTTGTCACTATTACCGTTATTACCGCCGCCTTTATCTTTGTTACCGTTACCCTTATCATTTTTTGGCGTTGGATTCGTTTTAGGCAGCTCGGTTTTAGGCGGCGTATTTACTATATCCTGACTTTGTGGAGTATCCGGTGGTTTAGGAGGGTCCACACGTGGAGGTTGAGTTTTAACAATATCATTTTGAGTAACCGGATTACTTACCGGTGTAGCCGGTTTGACCGGTAGAACCGGTTTCGAGTTATTCTGACCCTGGTCGGTATTCTGATTCTGCCCAGCATTATTATTTTGATCGCTATTGGAATTGGATGGTGAATTAGCCAAAGTGGTTGGGACCGGAACCGGGGTCAGGGCTGAGGTCAGGGCAGTTGTTTTCTCAGGATTGACCGGAGCCGTAGTTGCCGGGGTGGTTACGCCAGGGGTCGTTGGTATTGTTGTTGCGCTGGTAGTCGTTTTGGTCGTAATAGAGGGGGTAACCGGGACCTCGGTAGTCGGTGCAGGTGATACGGTTGGAATGGTTGTAGTAGTCGGAACCGGGGTCGGGTTCAAGCTATCGATTTGTTTATTGGCGTGATCGAGCGTTTGCACTACCTTAGGGCCAGCCGGTAAGCTGGTAAGGGTGCCTTTTAACTGGGTCAGGCGACTTTGCTGGCTAACCAATACCTGAAGCTCATTGGAATTCAAAGTCGGGCTGCTTGCTTTGACTTTTGTAATGGCCCCATCATATTTATTCAAAACCAGGCCGATATACTCGAAACGCCCGCTTTTTGACAGTTTTTCGATTTCCGCCAACCGGTGATCGGCAAAGTTAAGGGCCGCCTGAGCTTTCTCCTCCGCCGAAAAGTCCAGAACCTGTCCGGCATCTTCCAACCAGAGTTTGAAATCGTAAAGCGAATCGCCGGGGTCGGCAGCCTGGGCAATTCCAGCTACACTTCCAAAGGATATTGTCACAAAGAGAGCCAGCGCAGCCGCCCAACTTAACGGTCTGCGCCGCCAATCCGCTAGTTTTGCCGGTGGTTTCGGTTTACTGACCGGGCCTGGACCAGGCGAAAGTACCACTGTCCGGTCCGGGGTGGTGGGGCTGAGGCCGGGATTTGCACCGCTATCGGCGGAAGGAGTGACAGTGGTCTTGCCAATGCCCAGTTCAATTTTGCGCCAGGCCCGATCCAGATTTAAGGGTGGCAACTGTGCTTTAAAGGTCTGTCCGTTTTTCTCCAGCTTGAGGGCCATTTGTATATGTGGTTCCATTTTAACCCAATCAGCCCGGTAACGGGTTGGTCCCATTTCAGGCGTCAACTCACCGCGCTTAATAGCAGTCAAAGCTTCTTCAATTAGTTGGTCGGTAGGGTTATCCAAAGCTAGTCTCCCGCTTGAGTTGTTTGCGTAAGGCTTCGTGGGCACGAAACAGAATACCGCGTACAGTTACTTCCGATTTAGCCATAATCCGGCCAATCTCGGCGTGCCCCATTTCTTCCACATATCGCAGGTAAATAACCTGTTGCTGATCGTCAGGAAGCTTTATTACGGCCTGGCGTAATTCTTCGTATTCCGCCTGTTTATCAAGCTGGAAATCCGGGCTGTTATGCCGATTAGTATCGGTCAGATCATAGGCCTCATCAATAGGTGCCATATTCATAGTTTGGCTTTTACTCTTACCAAAGTTGATTACCTGATTGTGGGCAATTGTATAAAGCCAGGCTATAAAGGGAGTCGTTTGTTGCTGATAACGTTCGATGGCCCGCCAGGCACTTAAAAAGACCTGAGCCGTCAAATCCTCGGCCTCGGAGGCAGGGTTCACCCGGTAGGCTATATAGCGATAAATAGTAGGGGCGTAGTTCTGATATAAAACTTCAAAAGCCTCTACATCGCCACCAACCGAAGCCCGTACCAATGTTTGTTCCTCAGTGGTGGTAAGTGTACTTATACTGCTTTGAGCATCGTTGAAACTCACGAGGCTAAGACCCCTTGTATTTATGCTTCACTAGATTTAACAGTGAAAGCTTTGAATCGTTTGACTTGATGCAAGTTTTTCGTAGCAATTATCGGGCCAACTTTTAGACGCAGCCAACCATTTTTATCAAAAATCAAAATCAAGCATAATACCGATATTGTATATTATCAGGAAAATAAGAAATAGTATATAGTTCTTTAATCTTTCACACCGGTCAATTTTTCTGCTATTATTAATCAGGCATTATTATAGACGGGGATAAGAAAGGACCACAAAATATGGCTAATCAGGCAAAGTACGATGCCGTAATTATTGGTTCCGGCCCTAACGGATTGGCGGCTGCCATCACCCTGGCGCGGGCCGGTCGCTCGGTACTGGTGGTCGAAGCCAAAGATACGGTTGGTGGTGGAATGCGCACGGCTGAATTAACGCTGCCCGGCTTTCAACACGATATTTGCTCGGCGGTACATCCCCTGGCAATTGGCGCACCATTTTTCCACACTCTGCCCCTCGACCAATTTGGCCTACAATGGATTTTCCCACCGGCTGAACTGGCCCATCCGTTAGACGATGGCCGGGTGGGGATGTTGGAGCGGTCGGTCGAGGAAACGGCTGCCGGGCTGGGTGCCGATGGCCCGGCCTATATCCGCCTGATGAAACCACTCGTCGAAAGTTGGCCGCAAATCAACCAATCCCTGCTGGGTCCGTTGGCTCTGCCTCGCCATCCTCTAGCCCTGGGCCGCTTCGGCTTACAGGCTCTCCGCTCGGCTGAAGGTCTGGCAAAAGGCGTTTTCAAAGAAGATGTGGCGCGAGCTATGTTTGGCGGACAGGCTGGTCATTCGATGTTGCCGCTCAACCAATCACCGAGCGCGGCCTTTGGCCTGGTGTTGGGTATGTTGGCCCACGCGGTAGGTTGGCCGGTGCCGCGCGGTGGTTCTCAGAAAATCGCGGATGCCCTGGCCGGTTATTTAAAGTCGTTAGGCGGTGAAATCGTAACCGGCCAGACGGTTACTCGCATCGAGGAATTACCACCGGCCAGGGCGATAATGTTTAATAATACGCCGCGCCAGATTCTAAGCCTGGCCGGTTCACACCTGCCGGATGGGTACCGGAAGCGGCTTTCAAAGTTTCGTTATGGTCTGGGAGCCTTCAAGTTGGATTACGCCCTGAGCGGGCCGGTCCCCTGGAAAGCCGCCGGATGTAGCCGGGCCGCTACCGTTCACCTGGGCGGGACGTTGGAGGAAATCACGGCCAACGAGAAAGCCGCCTCGGAGGGCCAACCACCGTCAAGCCCTTTTGTCCTGGTAACTCAGCCCAGCCTTTTTGATAGCTCGCGCGCGCCTGCCGGTCAGCATACTCTGTGGGCTTACTGCCACGTCCCGAACGGCTCGACCTTCGATATGACCGAGCGAATTGAAAACCAGATCGAACGGTTTGCGCCGGGCTTTCGCTCAATCGTGCTGGCCCGCCACGTAACTTCGCCGGTGGACCTGGAAAACTATAATGCTAATTACGTTGGCGGCGATATTAACGGCGGAATTCAAGACCTCCGACAGCTTTTCACCCGCCCGGTCGCACGCCTGGTGCCTTATACTACGCCCAATCCCAAACTCTTTATCTGTTCCTCGTCCACTCCGCCGGGTGGCGGGGTTCACGGTATGAGTGGGTTTTATGCGGCTCAAGCGGTGCTGCATCGTTTTAAAAATGAAAAATAAGCTTACCCTAATATTGTCATAACATAAATGTTGCAAAAGGAGGTCCTACAATCACTACCGCAAACGAAGAGTTGATGCGCGAAGTTTACGATGCTTTTGCCAGAGGTAAAATACCGGTCGCAATAGCTAAATTTAGCCCGGATGTAATCTGGGAAGAGTCAAATGCCCCCGGTATAGCCTGGGGAGGCATTCAGCGGGGGATACACGAAATATTTGAAAATGTTTTTATGAAGATACTTGCCAATTTTTCGCATTTCGATATTCTTCCAGAAGAATATCTTTCTGCGGACGATAAGATGGTCATTTCCGGTACACTGCGCGCCCGGTCGCACAATGGCCGCGAGTTTGAAGCCCCCTTCGTGCATATTGCCACTTTTCAGGGCGGGAAGATAACCCGCTTCCGGGTATTTTATGATACCACTATGATGGTAAAGTCGCTTGAGGCTTCTTGACATTTTTTATTTATTTTGCGTAACTACTCACCAAACCACTGTAAAGGAGCGAAGCAGGGGCAGAGTGCTTATTATCCCTTAAAACAGGCTTTTATGGGTCTGCCCTTGTTGCCTGCTTTACCCACTGTGTAGTTACAATTAATTTACAGCAAAAATAGTTAGCTAAATCTTATAACGTTTCTCAGAAAGGATTGTTATAATTAATATGAGGCTTTTAAACGCCCGGTTTATAGATCAGGGAATTGTTCAAGACCGCGTAGACGTTGAGATAGAAAACGACCGCATCAAAAGTATTACTCCTTCCAGCCAGATTGCGACGCCGGAGGCAGTCAATCCTGACCTGGCTGAGGTGATCGACCTGGCAGGTCACACCATACTGGCCGGGCTGATCGACCTGCACATTCATATAATGATGGATGCCGGTAACAACCCGGAAGCTTCACTCAAAGCTCCGGCCCCTTATCTGACACTCCAGGCGGCCCGGCGTGCCCAGGATATGTTGCAGGCCGGTATCACGACCGCCCGCGATTGTGGCGGTTTTGAATTTGCCGAAATGTCGTTGCGCCGGGCGATTGCCGAGGGCTGGTTGCCCGGTCCCCGCTTGCTGGTGAGTGGGCCGGTGCTGACGATGACCGGGGGGCATGGGCATTTCATCGGAACCGAGGTCGATGGCGAAGCCAGCGCGCGGCGGGCAGCACGTTACAATATCAAACAGGGAGCCGATTGCATAAAGATGATGGCAACCGGGGGCGTAATGACCGCCGGGGTCGATCCCAATAGTACCCAGCTTAGTGAGGCTGAGTTGCGAGCGGGTTTTGAAGAAGCCCTTAAAGCTGGCAAACTGACGGCTACCCATGCTGGAGGCGCGGCGGGTATCAAAAACGCTATCCGGGCCGGGGTCCAAACGGTTGAGCATGGTATATTTCTGGATGAAGAAGCGGTCAGGCTAATGCTTGAAAATAATGTTTTCCTGTCGGCTACTCTGTCCGCCCCAAAAATGATTGTTGAATTCGGCGAAGCTGCCGGGGTGCCAAAATTTATGGTCGATAAGAGTCGCCGGGTTATGGAACAGCATTTGAAAAGTTTCGAGATGGCTTACCGGGCCGGGGTCAAAATTGGCTGTGGCTCGGATGCCGGGACCCCATTCAACAAACACCACGACCTGATAACCGAGCTTCAACTGATGCAAAACGGTGGTATGAGTACGCTGGAGGCTCTCAAGGCGGCGACGCTAGTATCGGCCCAGGCGTTGCGGCTGGACCAGTCAACCGGGAGTCTTGAACCGGGTAAACTGGCCGATCTGATCGTGGTAGATGGCGACCCACGCACCGATATTGAGGTTTTGCGCAAGCCCGCCCTGGTATTTAAAGCAGGCAACCTGATGGTTCGCCGGTCGGAGGCCAGGGTGGGCCGGGAGCTAGCGGTTTTTCAGGCGGGTACACCGACAACGATACATTCTCAATCCGTTTTACAGCTTTGTTAGCTCGCCGCCGTGCTGATTAAACAGGGCGGTTGCCAGGTCGTAAAGTTGGCGAGAAAAGCAGGGTTGACCGGGTACCCACTTGGTGCCCCCACCTCAGATCTCTTTTTCTTTTTAAAAGGGCGGTTGCCTTTGGAACTGCCCTGACATTAAAAAATATGACCTTGCAAAAACCTTTTAGGTTGTGATAAAGTAAATTGGATAAAAGAGCGAATCGTGCCCTATCCAATTTAGACTCAGTTGTAAGGACATTTTCCAGGTAAGAGGGTTAATCAAATGGCAAAAAAGGTTCTGATAGTAGAAGATAGTCCTACACAGGCCGTTAAAACTAAAATGATCCTGGAGAGTAAAAACTACGAAGTTGAAATTGCCGATGATGGCGAAGCGGGTCTTGCGAAAGCAGCGCAGTTAAGACCTGACCTGATTATTTTAGATGTATATCTACCCAGTATAAGCGGGTTCGATGTTTGCAAACGCTTAAAATCGGATATGCAATTGCGGTCGGTTCCGGTTATAATGTTCAGTAACGAGAACAAATTAAAAAACATGGTAACGGCTTACGAGATGGGCGCGGATTATTATGTGGTTAAAGGTGACGAGGGCGAACGTGTTCTGACCCTTTTGATCGAAACCGTTTTTACGCGTATCTCCCGGCGTATTTTACAGATTACGTAATTTTTATCAAATCATTTTACTAACACCCCTACTAATAAACAACATTGCAGGTGTCTACGATGTCTGAAAACGAAGATATATTAAGTCTGGTACGTGACCGCAATCTCGAACAGGGTCAGCTAACCGGCACTCGCCATGAGGCGAAAGTCAGATTGCTGGTATTTCGGCTGGGCGGTGAATGGTACGCTTTTGAAGCCCAGCAGGTTCTTGAAATCAGCCGGTTAATCGATATAACCAGGGTTCCTCTCACTCCCAGCCATATCATGGGTGTGGTTAATTTGCGGGGCGATGTAACGGCAGTCGTAGATATTCGGAGGGTTCTCGGTTTACCGCAGTCCTCCCTGAGCGAAGCTGCCCGCATAATAGTAACCATCAACGAAGGTCTCCAGGCCGGTATATTGGCCGAGTCGGTAATCGAAATGATCGAAGCCCCCCGCAGTGCCTTGCAGCCTCCTCTACTAACGGTTGATAGCGACCGTGCCCGCTACGCATCATCTATTTTGCAACAAAAAGACGACCGCCTGATCATTATTCTAAATTTACCGACTTTGTTGAATACGCTAAAAATCTAAGATTTGCAGGAATAACCGAGCATGAATTTACCTTCTTCTAAACCAGCCAATCCTGGAATGTCGAAAGATGAGAGCGGCGCGATCAGCCTGGAAGTCCTGATACTGGAAGTGGCGGAACTTCTGGTGGCGGTCCGGGCGCGTAAAGTGATCCGGCTTCAAAGCTTTGAACCCGAATTGTTACATACTGCCGAACCGGACCGGCTACCCGGTCTGATCGGCTTTTTGGGCTGGCACGACACCACCTTTCCTTTACTCAATCTGGCAACCTTGCTCGATCTTCCCGCGCAAAGCGGTCAGCAGGTGCTGGTGGTAGAGCGAAACGGTCAGCAGGTTGGCTTTTTGGTCCAGAATATTCAGCAAATCGAACGGATGAGCCTCAAGGATGTGCGACTATTGCCCGTCTTAATCGAAGAAAACCGGCTAAAACCGGTCGTGTGGGCTTTCTGGGAACGCCAGACCGATCAAATCCTGTCCCTGATTGATTTATTAGCCTGCCTGGACGAGGCCGGCTGGCAACAACTCGAAGAGTTGCACAAAAGTGTGTCACCCGTTCAGGGTTATCAGGTGGTTTAGGCAGCCTGGCCGGGCTTTTTTTGCTTTATAACGCATCTGCGGTGGTTAGCTAGCTTGACTATCACAATATATCCCGATTTTCAGTTATTATTCAATTAAACCCAGGTTTGTAATGTAGTTGTAATATTTGGTGTGCTATATTAAGCTTGCGGTAGTATAACTTTTATTATAGTGTCCAAATTATATGTGTATCGAGGGGCCAGTGAATCAGCAACAAGATGCTTTTCTACTCAGTACATTCCGGGAAGAAATCGACAGTCATAGTGTAAATCTTACGCGCGAACTGGTAGAACTGGAAGAAGCCGGAGTAAGCTCGAACCAGGCCGAAAGGCTGCGCGAAATAATGCGTTTGCTGCATACGGTTAAAGGGGCCGCCCGCATGATGGGTTTTCCGCTCATAACCAGAGTGGCCCACGTGATGGAAGAACTGGTCGACCATTATCGCAACCTTCAACCGCCGACCGAGATACCGCGCCACATTGTTGATATTCTGTTTGAAGGACTGGATGTCATCAGTGAAACTACCCGCGATGCCACCCGAACTTCGCCCGGTATCGAAGCCGACCCCCTGATTGCTCCCGAACTGGTCGAGCTTTTGATCAATAAAATGGCGGTGCTGGCCGGTTTGCCTGAGCTGGTCGACGCTCAGAAAGAGGCCGGGAAGCCTCATTCGCCGGATAATTCAAATAACGGCAATCATACCAACGGCAACTCCTCCAACGGCAATCAAAATACCCAGACCGATCAAATGCTATACCGGGCCAATGAAATTCCGGCCTTTCCCGCAAATGGCCTGGTCCCGGAAGCGGTGGCCGAGAACCGGGGCGAACGCGCGGCGGAAGAAACGATCCGGGTCCGGCTGGATAAACTGGACGATTTGATCAATCTGGCCGGGGAACTGGTCATAAACAAACAGCAAAATGAAGAACACCTGGCCGTTTTACAGGAACTCGTTCGCCAGAGTCGCCAGCGTTCCCGCATGACTCAGCAACTACGCGAATATATCATCGAAAGAACGCCCATCGACGAGCGCAACCGCTTGCTGGGCATTACCGAGCTATTTTCCTTCGAGAAGCCAGAAATGCCCGAATGGGTGATGCAGGACCTGAAAATCCGCCAGACCGGTAGCTCGCTCATCCAGCAAACCCCGGAGCGGTTAACTGCCAATCATTCCGAAAATCACTCTCGCCATTCCGACGAGGTTTTCGGACTGGATGCACACGGTCTTAAAAAGGTTTTTACCAAACTGGAAGAAATTATCGACCTGGACTCGGAGTTAGAGCGGCGCATGAGTGGCATTTTGCGTGAACGCAAGGCTTATAATTTGCGGTTTGGGACGGCGGCTGACGAATTACGGCGCAATATGCTGGGTATCCGAATGTTGCCGCTCGATACCATCTTTGGGCGGTTTGCCCGCCCGGTCCGCGACCTGGCCTACGAACGCGGTAAAGAAATTAAACTGGTGGTTAGCGGCGGCACTATCGAGGTGGATAAGCGGATATTGGAGCAAATATCCGATCCATTGATCCATATGTTGCGAAATGCGGTCGATCACGGCATTGAAGTTCCCCAGGTGCGTTTAGCCGCCGGTAAGCCGGTCGAAGGCACGTTATCGCTGTCGGCCTCGCAAAAAGGCAGTCATGTGGTGATCGAGGTTTCCGACGATGGCGGCGGGATCGACCCGCAGAGTTTACGCCAGGCGGCGGTTATCAAAGGCTATCTGGATCAGGCCAGTGCCCAGGCTCTTTCGGATGAAGCGGCCCTGGATATGATTTACCGGCCCGGCTTTAGTACCCGTGCTCGGCCCGACGAGATTTCGGGGCGGGGCATCGGCATGGACGTGGTCCAACAAAATATCAAGCGGTTGAACGGGCGTATTTCGATCCAGAGCGGGCTCGGCCAGGGTACCAGTTTTCAGATCGAAATTCCGCTGACCCTGGCAACGGTAGATGCCCTGATTATCCGCTCTGCCGGGCAGCTTTTCGCTATGCCCTCGGTGATGGTGGCCGGTACGCTACGCCAGCCCCGCAAGGACCTTCAGACCATCGAAGGCCGGTCGGTGCTGCGGATGCGCGGCCAGCTTGTGCCGGTGATCAAGCTGTCGGATGTGCTGAATATTCAACCACTGGAAACAGCCTCACGCTCGAACCAGGCCGCCAACGACGAAGCCGACGACTACTTGCACGGCGTGGTGTTGAGTGCCGGTAGCGGCGCCAGTAACGGTCAGGATACGGTCGAACGCTATATCTGTTTTGAAGTGGAAAATCTGGTGGACGAACGGGAAGTGGTCGTAAAAGGGCTGGGTTCCTTTCTCGATCAAACCCCCAATATTGCCGGAGTAACCGTGCTGGGGGCTGATGGACTGGCTCTGATCCTGGATATTTTCGGTCTGATCCAGAGTGTCCGGCTGGGCAATATAACGCCGCTCCAACCGGAATACAGCCGGGGTAGCGGAGAGGCCCAGCTGTTATTCAGCCGCCGGGTATCCCAAATTCTGGTGGTCGACGACTCGCTGGCGACCCGCGAACTGGAACGCTCGATTCTGGAAACCGCCGGTTACAAGGTGGTGACGGCCCGCGATGGAATCGAGGCCTTGAAAATTTGCCGGGAGAAGCGACCCGACCTGGTATTGAGTGATGTTGAAATGCCCAATATGGATGGTTTCCGGCTCAGTGCCGCTATCCGCCAGGATGAGCGTTTGAACGATTTGCCTATCATTATTGTCAGCTCACGCGATTCGGAAGAAGACCGCAAACGAGGTATGTCGGCGGGGGCGCAGGCTTATATCGTAAAGGGTCAATTTGAACAAAATAAACTGCTTGAAACAATATCGCGGTTGCTGTTATATTAGTAATCAAAAATTAATCTGAAGTTGGTAAATGGGTTTGATAAAAAAGGTTATACCGGCGGGCAGCTTTAATCCGATTTCCCCCGCTCACCTAAAAATTGACCTCAGAAGGTAGCTGCTTATGTCTATAACTCGTCTCACATTTTCCCTGAAAGCTCTGGCCTGAATATGGCTGATCCGATAAAAGTTCTGATAGTTGAAGATTCACCTACCGTTAGCCGGATACTAAGCTCGATTATCGAGTCGGACCCGGCCTTGCAAGTGGTGGGTATCGCCAGCGACGGTGCAGAAGCGGTGCGGCTCACTTCGCGTTTGCGTCCGCATATTATTACGATGGATGTAAATATGCCGAGAATGAGCGGGCTGGAAGCGACCCAATATATCATGGCTCACCAGCCTACTCCCATTCTGGTTTTAACCGCCTTCAGCAAACAGGATGTTAATCTTTCTTTTAAAATGCTTTCGGCAGGGGCACTCGAACTGATCGAAAAGCCCGAAGCCGACGAGTTAAAATTATCCCGGAACCATATTCTTGACCGGATCAAGTTACTTTCGCGGATCAAGGTTATTACCCACGTAAGAGGTAAATACCTGGAATATAAGGAATTGCAGACTGGCCCGACTACTCCCGTTAATCCGACCGCCAGTGGCGCGGTTCAGGTGGTTAGCCCTGCTCCCGAACCGGTAAGGGTTGCCAAACCGCCGACGGTTAAAACTACTTTCCCGCCCAGCCTAATAACTAAAGTTGAAAAGGCTGAAAAGGTCGATAAACTGGCTGGACCGGAAACCCCAGTGCCGCAAATCGATTTAGGTTTGCGTAACCGCCGCTTTGAAGTGATGGGTATCGCGGCTTCCACCGGTGGACCGCCGGCGTTGGCGCGGGTTCTGCGCGAATTACCGGCTACGATGCCAGTGCCGGTCTTTGTGGTTCAGCATATCCCCGCCGGTTTCAGTACCGGTCTGGCCGATTGGCTCAACGGGGAAACCCCGCTAGAGGTAAGATTGACCAAAGAAGGCGAAATGCCCCGACCGGGCGTGGTTTATTTACCGGCGGATGATACTCACCTGGCGTTCTGGCCGGATGGACGTTGTCGCCTCGATAATAGCCCGGCTCGCTACGGGTTGCGGCCCAGTGCCGATATAACCTTTGAATCGATGTCCAAGACCTGGCCCGGCAAGACCCTGGCCCTGATGTTGACCGGAATGGGTCGTGACGGCTCGGTGGGAATGCGCCAGATGAAAGAAGCGGGCGGCTATAATATCGCCCAGGACGAGGCTTCCAGCGTTATATTTGGTATGCCAAAAGCGGCGATTGAACTGGAAGTAGTCGATCAAATTCTGGCACTTGGGCATATGGCCGATTACATCAAACAAATATTCCGGCTCAAAGCTCCGTTTGTTTAACCTTAGGACTTTCGCTTAATAGAGTAGCAGGGGTGAGTATTTCGGTAGAAAAGCTACAAAAGAAAAGGTAAGAATTCGCCTCTGGCAACCCATTTCTCTATTTTCCCATTATTATTAATGATTGGACGCAGTATTATGCCAATGATTACAGTTTTATTACTGGAAGATAGTCCCACTCAGGCCGCCATCAGTCAACGCGACCTGGAAACTATCAGCCCGGAGGTTCAGGTTCAACACGCCTCAAGTGCCGCCGAAGCCCTGAAGCTTATCCAGACACGTGGGCCAATTTATGATTTGTTTGTACTCGACCTGACGTTGCCCGATGGTAGCGGTCTGGATATTTGCCGCATGATTAAAACCAATGCGGCCACCCGCAGCGTGCCGGTGATAATTTTTAGTATGGAAGCTCTTTCGACCCACCGGCAATCAGCTTATTCCGCCGGAGCCGATCATTACATCAGCAAAGGTAGTACCGGAGACGCTACTTTGCGGCTGGTAGCCTCAACCCTTTTGCGCAAGAAATTACGTCGTCTGCCGCGCCTGGGTGAGATTTTGATTTCCTGCGGCTACCTGACTATTCACCAGTTACAACAGGCTCTCGACGCACAGGACCCTAATCATCCGGTTATGCTTGGTCAGTGGCTGGTGCAAAAAGGATTCATTACATCCACCCAGTTACAGGAAGTGCTGTCCCTGCAACGCACCCCCGATCCAGGTTGATTTGATGGCACAAACAGCCTCGCCGGTGCTGATTATTGCTTTTGTCGACGACCCGCCCCGCGCCCACCGCTTGCACGATTATGCCCACCAGGCGGTCCGTGCCGGGGCCATATTAATCGCGGCGGATAGTGGCGGGCAAACGGCTTTGGAGTGGGGTTTACAACCGACCTGGTTAGTCGGTGATATGGACAGTATTGATCCGGCCAGTCTAAAAATTTTAACGGCAACTCCAGGTCTAAATGTCCGACAATCGCCGGTCGAAAAGGATGAAACCGACCTGGAACTGGCTCTATACCTGGCCCTCGACCTGGGTGCCCGCGACATAACGATCCTGGGCGGTCTGGGTGGACGGCTCGACCACACGCTGGGCAATCTTTATCTGCTGGCTTCGCCCCGGCTGGCGGAAAGTGGGGTAAAAGTACGGTTCTTGGCCGAACACGAGGAAGTCCTTTTGTTGCGTGGTGGTGAAACCAACGAATTGCCAGGCCAGGTGGGCGATTTGTTAAGTCTGGTGCCGCTCACGGCTGCCGCCACTGGCATCCACACTGCCGGTTTGTATTATCCCCTGCGCGGCGAGGCGTTATATCTGGGACCGTCGCGCGGCATCAGCAATCTATTTACGGCCCCGGTCGCCAGGGTGACGTTTGCGGAAGGGTTAATACTGGCGGTCCACACTTTTGCGAACGACCCTTAAATTCAATATAAATAGGACTTTCGCTTCAACCTCACTTTGTGAGCTTGAAGCGAAAATAAAAAGGGTTTAACAGGGGCACCCAAAGGGTACCCGCCTGTAATACCCCCCGCAGGGCACCCAGCGGGTACCCGACACCCACGACCCCCGCTTTAGGCTGGTTTTCTTTGTTAAGTGAAATTCCTGATAAAAAGATAAAGAAAAACCGTACTGGTAACACCTTGAGAGGTGTCTGGTACGGTTTTTCTATTTTTAGTATGAATTTACCAGGAAGGTCAGGAGGCGTTCTTGGAAGCCTTGACCCGTTCGCCATGATTCAGGACCCGTTTGCGTAAGCGGATATTTTTGGGCGTGATTTCCACCAGTTCGTCGGCCTCGATAAAGTCCAGCGACTGCTCCAGGCTCAATACCAGTGGCGGAGTAAGCCGGACCGCAATATCGGAGGTCGAACTGCGGATGTTGGTCAGTTTTTTCTCTTTGGCGACGTTGACCGGAATATCTTGCTCGCGGCTGTTCAGGCCCACGATCATTCCCTCGTAC
The DNA here is from genome assembly GCA_038322625.1 of Chloroflexia bacterium. Lineage (GTDB taxonomy): Bacteria > Chloroflexota > Chloroflexia > Chloroheliales > Chloroheliaceae > 54-19. The sequence goes on along the minus strand of JBBQGA010000038.1, from coordinate 35,421 downwards.
ACCGGCGTGGTTGGCTCGATAAAGGTCTGGCCGCGCTCCTGGGCGTTTGCCAGGCCGTAACCAGTTGCTACGCCATCTTCGGAGGCGATCAGTACGCCGCTGCGGGACTGGCCCATATCGCCGTACCAGGGTTCGTAGCCGGTGAAAAGGGTGGACATCGTACCGTTACCGCGCGTAGCGGTCAAGAAGACGTTTCGGAAACCGATCAGGCCGCGAGTCGGGATCGAGAATTCCAACCGGATACGACCTTTGCCGTCGGGGTTGTACTTGACCATCTGGGCTTTGCGGCGGCCCAGCAACTCGATGACGCCGCCTTCGTATTCTTCGTCGGTATCGATAATCAGATGCTCGACCGGCTCCATCATCTTACCGTCGATTTGCTTGGTAATTACGACTGGCCGGGAAACCTGGAATTCAAAACCCTCGCGCCGCATGGTTTCGATCAGGATCGAAAGATGCAACTCGCCGCGACCAGAAACCAGAAATACGTCGGCTTGATTGGTATCTTCGACCCGCAGGGCGATATTAACATCCAGTTCGCGGTAAAGTCTTTCGCGCAACTGGCGGGAGGTGCTGTAGGTGCTTTCGCGGCCACCGAGCGGGGAGGTATTGACCCCGAAAGTTAGCTGGAGCGTCGGCTCCTCGATATTGATCACCGGCAAAGCTTCCGGGTTCTCCACATCGGAAATCGTCTCACCGATGCTGACATCCGGGATACCGGCAAAGCTGACAATATCTCCGGCACTGGCCTCATCGATTTCACGCTTGGACAAGCCCTGGAAAGTAAAAAGCGAGGTGATTTTCTGGCGGGTAATTTTGCCTTCGCGGGTAAACCGGGTAACTTGCCCACCGGCCTTGATACCGCCCCGGTAGATCCGGCCAACCCCGATCCGGCCCAGGTGCGAGTTGTAGTCCAGGCTAGTCACCAGCAGTTGCAGGGAAGCGTCCTGCTCGATAAGCGGCGCAGGCACAAATTGCAAGATCGTCTCGAAAAGCGGTCCCAGGTCGGGGGAAGTGAGCGTGTCCTCGGCCTTGAGTGCGGCCCGGCCTTCTTTAGCGATGGTGTAGACCACCGGGAAATCCAGCTGTTCGGCATCGGTCGCCAGTTCCAGAAATAAATCCTGGGTCATACCTAGCACGACTTCCGGCCTGGCGGTGGGCCGGTCGATTTTATTGATGACAACGATGGGTTTGAGGCCCATTTCAAAGGCTTTGGTCAGCACAAAGCGGGTTTGGGGCATCGGCCCGTCCACCGAGTCGATCAGGAGCAAACACCCATCGGCCATATTCAAAACGCGTTCTACTTCGCCGCCAAAATCGGCGTGGCCGGGAGTGTCAATAATATTAATCTTTACGTCTTTATATATTACTGCGGTATTTTTGGACAAAATCGTGATGCCCTTTTCGCGTTCCAGGTCGTTCGAGTCCATGATCAGGGTTCCGACCGACTCGTTAGTTCGGAAGATGTTGCTCTGCTTTAGCAAACCATCCACCAGCGTAGTTTTGCCGTGATCGACGTGGGCTATAATAGCGACATTTCGGATGTCTTCGCGTGATATATGTGCCACTTTTTAAAAAACTCCCGTTCTTTATACATTCCATACAATAGGCGGCTCAGGCCGCCTATGAGAATCAATAAACATTTATTTAATTATTCCAGTCTCTATTTTACCACGAACTGCCGAGAAGTGCTTGAGCCAATTTCTGGCTAACATTTACCCGGCTGCCTATAAATGTTAAAATGATGCAAATTACGATTGGAAAACTTAAAGGGAAAAATGACAAACACGATAGTTATAAAGCTAGGCGGCAGTACGCTTGGCAGCGCGGGCGCGCCGGATACCACCCTGGAAGACCTGCTGCGGCTGGTGTCGGAAGGGAACCGGGTGGTGCTGGTGCATGGCGGCGGTAATGCGATCAGTGAGTTATTAAAGAAGTTGGGTTACGAGCCACGCTTTTACAACGGCTTGCGCGTAACCGACCAACCGGCCCTCGAAGCGGCCCTCATGGTGATGCGCGGTCAGATCAATGCCGAACTGGTTAGCGCGATTAACCGTAGCGGCTATTCTGCCCTCGGCCTGAGCGGCCTGGACGGTCGGCTGCTGGAAGCTCGGCGCGATACCGAGCATGGCGAAGTAGGTATGGTAGGTGAGGTGGTCAGGGTTAACCCGACTGTACTGGATATGGCCTTTGCCGCCGGATTTATCCCGGTAGTTTCGCCTTTCGGGGTTGGTCTGGACGACCCGGAGACCGCTATTTTTAATATTAATGCCGATAACGCGGCGGCCTGGATTGCGGCGGCTTTGTCGGCGCAGGTCTGTATTTTCCTGACCGATGTGCCGGGGGTGCTGGATAAAGATAAACAGACGATTGCACAATTAACGCCGGGGCGGGTACAGGAATTGATGGAAGATGGCACGATCTACGGTGGGATGATCCCCAAGATGCGTTCGGCTCTCAAGGCGTTGGAGGGGGCCGAGAAAGTTATGATTATCGATGGCCGTCAGCCGCACGCCCTCTATAACGCTATAAGCAACCCGGCGGCCCTGTTGAACGGTACGACCTTTAGCCGTTAGAATTTTATTTCAAACTATGGAAATTGTCCTTTACCACAATTATTATGAGTTTCATTTCTGGTCAGGTCTGAAACCGGCCCGGCTGGCAGAATTTTTGAATATGCTGCCGGTTGGTTTTCAGTTTGTCGAGACACCGGATGGGCTGTTTCTCGATACCCGACGGGGGCCGGGAATTTTCTTGCTCAATCGTAAATCCACTCCACAGGAAGAAACCCCACTGCCCAGCGAGAAAGCCAATTATTACCTGCGCTGGAACGCCGGACGGGCCGGAGAATTGAATCTGCCCCGTTTGGCCCGCAAATTAACCCGTGAGCTTTGCCTGGAAATGGAAACCCAGGTCTGGCTGGTCGATGGTTATGGCCGGGTCCTGAACCAGGTTGGCCGCGACTCATTCCCCTCGGAGCGTTCGGCGTGAGCACCTTTTGGTGAGGTTTAATGTTCTCAGAAAATCAGGGGTCCAAATTGTGAAGATATACGTTATATTATAGCGTCTGGTTTATTACACCTGGAAAATCCGGGCAAGATTTGCCGAATTGTGCTATAATAATTGTGACGTTTAGAACTTTCTAAACGAGCCAAACTTTAACAACACAATCGTATCATTATCTATCTCAAAAATGGTATTGATTGGTAGCATGAGTATTTGACTCGGTTTAGGTCGAGGGTTACAATGATCCGTAACGCTTGCTCGCCCCTTTTTTCAGGTTGGCAGCACAAAGTATGAGCGGGTCTTGAAATTTTAGTATATGCACTCGACTGACAAACAGTTTAGTAACCCCTGTTGTCCACATGGGCGGCGCAGGGTGTGGGGCGCCTGGGCGCTTTAATTCAAAAAGGTGGTGATTGTAACATGGCTAGGTTGCTTAGCAGCATTACAGAGCCTGGTGATCTTAAAAAGCTGAGTCTGGACGAACTCAAAGAAGTCGCCACAGATATGCGCCGGGTATTGCAAGAAACGGTGTTTCAGACCGGCGGACATTTCGCCAGTAACATGGGTACGGTCGAGTTATCGATAGCTTTGCACTATGTTTTTAACAGTCCGGTGGACAAGTTGGTTTGGGATGTCGGGCATCAGGCTTATCCCCACAAACTGTTGACCGGTCGCCAGGATCGCTTTTCTACGATCCGGCAATTCGACGGCCTGTGTGGTTTTTTGGAGCGCAGCGAGAGTGTCCATGACACTTTTGGGGCCGGTCACGCCAGCACTTCGATTTCGGCTGGCCTGGGTATGGCGGTCGCCCGTGACATCAAGGGTGATAATTTTAGCGTAGTCTCGATCATTGGCGATGGCGCATTGACCGGTGGTATGGCTCTCGAAGCTCTCAATAACGCCGGTAGCCTCAAGACCCCTTTTATCGTCGTATTGAACGATAACGAGATGAGCATTTCCAAGAACGTCGGAGCTTTGTCCAAATACCTGGACCGGGTGCGGGCCGACAAAACCTACCTGCGGGCCAAAGATGAATTTGAACAGGCGATGGGCAAATTGCCGCTCGGTAGCGAAATGCTTTCGATTGCCAAACGGGTTAAAAAGAGTGTCAAAGATATGGTCATTCCCAGCACGATCTGGGAGGAACTGGGCTTTATTGGTTTGGGGCCGGTCGATGGTCACGATATAGGCCAGTTGATCGAAACCTTTGAACTGGCTAAAAAGGCTCAACTACCGGTTTTTATTCACGCCCTGACCGTCAAGGGCAAAGGTTACGCCGAAGCGGAAGTCAGTGTGGAGGGCCGGATTACCTATCACGCCCGTTCCAATAAGATTAACCCCGGCGACGCGCCCAAAGGCCCGAAATATGAAGATGTATTCGGCTCGACCCTCTGCCGGATCGCCGAAACCGATAAGAAAATCGTGGCGATTACCGCCGCGATGCGAACCGGCACCGGCCTGGACAAATTTGCCCAGCAATTCCCTGAACGCTTTTTTGATGTCGGGATCGCCGAGCAGCACGCGGTAACTTTCGCGGCGGGGCTGGCAACCGAAGGTATCAAACCGGTGGCCGCGATCTACAGCACCTTTTTACAGCGGGCCTATGATCAGGTTTTACACGATGTTTGTTTGCAGCACCTGCCGGTAATCTTTGCGATGGACCGGGCCGGAATTGTCGGCGACGATGGCAAAACCCACCAGGGTATGTTCGACATCAGCTTCCTGCGCTGCATCCCGAACATCGTCTTGATGGCCCCCAAAGACGAAAACGAACTTCAGCATATGCTCTATACCGCCACTCAGTACTCGCTCGGCCCGACCGGTATCCGTTACCCACGCGGGGCCAGTTATGGCATCGAGATGGACAAGGAGCTAAAGCTTCTACCGATAGGTAAGGGTGAAACTTTGCGCGAAGGTCAGGACCTGGCATTGGTAGCCTATGGCAGCGAGGTTTACCCGGCCCTGATGGCGGCGGAAATGCTCGAAGAACGCGGTATCAAAGCGGCGGTTATCAATGCCCGGTTTGTGAAGCCGCTCGACGAGGAATTGCTGCTGGAAGCGGCCCGCAAGTATCAGCGGATCGTGACGGTCGAAGAAGCGGCCCTGGCCGGTGGGTTCGGAAGCGCGATTATGGAGCTTTACGAAATGCACGGCCTCAATGAAGTCGAGGTTCACCGCATCGGGGTTCACGACGAATTCGTAACTCACGGTGCCCAGTCGTTGATGCGCGAGAAAACCGGTCTGCATCCGGCGGGGATCGTTAACCAGGTGGAAAAATGGTTCCCGGAGTTGGCCCTGACGCGCCAGGTCGGCCAACGCCACCCGCTAACGCTCAAGGACTGATGACTTTGACGGCCAGCGGCGGGCTTTCACCGGTAAGGCAGTTCGGGAACTTTTATCCCTGGACTGCCTTATATGTAAAAACCGCTTTGTCTGCCTTCGGGTTTGCCCTGTTTAGATTTTCTGGCCGGAGGCTCTATGATTACCAGTAGCGAAAATAGCCCGGTTGGTCGCCAGACCAGTGACCGGAAAGTTGAACATCTGCGAATTTGCCTCAATGAAGATGTCCAGGCCAAAGATATTACGGTTGGTCTGGAAAACTACCGGTTTGTTCACCAGGCTCTCCCCGAAATAGATTTAGCTGAGATCGACCTCAGCCGCCAGCTTTTTGGCCGTAGGATAAAAGCCCCAATTTTGATCAGCTCGATGACCGGCGGGGCCGAATGGGCCGCCCGGATTAATCGGACGCTGGCTCTGGCGGCTCAACAGTGGGGCTTGCCGATGGGGGTCGGTTCGCAGCGGGCTGCCCTGGAAAACGAAGAACTGGCCTACAGCTACGCGATCCGCCAATTTGCCCCGGATGTTCCTTTGTTGGCAAACCTGGGTGCCGTCCAGCTTAACTACGGCTACGGCGTGGACCACTGTCGCCGGGCGGTGGAAATGCTGCGGGCCGATGCCCTTATTTTGCACCTCAATGCTTTGCAAGAAGCCGTTCAACCGGCGGGCAATACCAATTTCAAAGGTTTGCTTTCCAAAATAGAGGAAGTGTGTACCGGACTGGCCCGCGATGGGGTGCCGGTAATTGCCAAAGAAGTCGGCAACGGCCTTTCGAGTGAGGTGCTTTTACGGCTGAAATCGGCGGGAGTAAGTGGGGTCGATGTGGCCGGAAGTGGGGGCACCAGTTGGAGCCAGGTCGAAAGTTACCGGGCCGGTCAACCGGTCGAGCAAAGAGTGGCGGCAGCCTTTGCCGGCTGGGGCATTTCGACTGCCCAATCGGTCCGGTGGGCCAGGCAAGCTGACTCGACATGGCTGGTAGTCGGTAGCGGCGGTCTGCGTAATGGCATTGAAGTCGCCAAAGTCCTGGCCCTGGGAGCAGATCTGGCCGGGCTGGCCTGGCCTTTCCTGAAAGCGGCGGACGAGTCGGTTGAAGCGGTCGAGCAGGTGATAGACCAGCTAATTCGTGAGCTTAGAGTTAGTATGTTCTGTATCGGGGCGGCTAACCTCAATGCCCTCTATAACACGCCCCAGCTTATCCAGAACTAAGCGGTTCTGTCAAAGCCAGACTACATCTGAATTTTAACTATAACTTTCCCAACTTCAGCTCTAAAAATGCGGAGAAAGTGATCTTAATACTGGAATGTGGCTGGTCGGGACGGTGTACAATCTGTGTATGGCCCATTGTGAGTTAAGCCGTCTCAACGGGCAATGGCGCGAGAATGGGAAAGACCCTGGCAAAAAGTGGCTCTTGTACAGCCCGACTACGGCAAGTGGTTTAGCCGACCATATCTGGAGCGTGAAGGAATTGGTCTGGCACAACTTAGCTCCATCGCCTTATGTCGCTCCAAAACGACGGGGGCGACCGCCTAAACTCAAATCATAGGTTGTTAAAGTGCTTCACGCTATTGTGTGGCTGTACCGCCAGCCCCGGTTTGAGGGGCTATTCGCAAAATGGTTGCAAAAAAAAGTTTTGGGGATATAATGAAAACAATCCTTGTGAGACTTGCTTATTAGCTTGATGTAAGCAAGGTCAGTTTTCACACGGAATTCGTCCAGACCTAGTACATTCAGACTATAACATCTCAAACCCTATCCGAAACTTACTAAATCAAGTAAACTCCGGGCGGCCTAAAACCGGCACTGGAGACCCTTTGCTATTTGTCGTATTATATCTGGCGGCTCAACCGTCTAAAACAGATAGTTTTACGTTGCTAGTTAGATCAAACGGAGGAACAAAGATGGCGAAAATGAGAATTCTTTCGTCACTCGGCGATACGGTGGTAGAGTGGGATACCGACAAAGCAGCGACCGACCAGGACGCAGCCAAAGCGGTTAAGGAAGCCGAGCGGATTTTCCGAGAAGCCCGCCAGCGTGGTGCTACCGCCTTTCGAGTTGATGCACCGGATAAACCAGCGGAGCGGATCGATAAGTTCGACAAGAACGCCGAGCAAATCATCGTAGTACCACGGGTCGCCGGGGGTTAGAAAAGAGGTAGCAGCCCATGATAGTGCTGTTTGCCCTGGTTGCGGCAGGCGTAATGATGGCGGTCTACTGGGGTGTCACCAATGGCCCGGCTTTGTTGCGGACCCCTTTTACTAACCGCCACCAGGCTTTCGCCCGGTACTACTATAACCGTCAAGAGGCCGAGCAGCGGGCGGAACAGTTGCTGCGCATCCTGCTCACCGCCGATCAATATAGCCATCTTACCCGCAAAGGTTATATCGAGGTGCCGAGCGGTATGTATCCCTACCGGGCATACCGCATTCCCCGCCATCGCGGGAGCGTCGAGGTTTACGAGATGGGTCGCCTGGTTATGAGCCTGTGCGTACAGCCTACCGAGCAAGTCCCGGACGCCGATGTGGTGGTAATGCACAAGTTAATGATCGAGGGTAACGAGCGCGAGTATTTGCGCCGGGCCAATTATTTCGACCGCCAGACCGATCCTTTCTGGTAACTCCGGGTCGCAAACCGTCATAAGATCAAAAGGTCTGGCGGTTTGCGTACTTCAGTGCACTTCAATTACTTCGCTTGACTTTATCAAGTTGAGCGTGTATAATCTGACTTAAAGTTGAGGGTTATTGAACTCTCGCTCGCTCCGTTTTCTCTACACAACTTTTCCATCTTGCATTATAAATCACCCTTTTAGTATGAGAACTCAAGAGTAAGCATGGTAGCTCAAAAAAACCCTGACTTTTTGGAAAAGCCAAGACCTTATTTGAAAAATACGTAGGTGCAATCTCTGTGGTTGCCCTGGCTGGACACCACTAGAGTTTTCCCCCTACTTTTACTATAAGTTCCTGGTTCTGGTAACACCTAGAAAATTTAGAGGGATTAGGGAACCCCGCTAAAAGCCAGTCTCTAACCTGTAACGCCTCCGCGCCCGATGATGCGCGTTTCTTCTGGCGATATAGCTACCCCCTGGCACTGAAATCACCCAAAACTGTCTACCGGCTCCTGCAAGTTTTGTCGGGGGGTCGAGCTGTATTCTGCTATTTCTGGTTAACCCCGTGCAAGGTTCCGATTTATAGCCGGGTCTTTTGGTGTAATAAAATCGAAATTAAAACCAAAACTAATTAGTGATGTTTAAAATAACTTAATTGTGGTATAACGGATAATCTTAGGAGTTCAATTGTGAATCTCGCAGAATTAGAAACCAAAACCCTCGAAGAACTCAAGGAAATGGCCCGTGAGTTGGAAATGTCCGGGGTCAGTGGCCTCAAAAAACAGGACCTGATCTTCAAACTGCTTCAGGCCCAGACTGAGCAACAGGGTAATATCTTTAGTGCCGGTATTCTGGAAATAATGGAAGACGGTTTTGGGTTTTTACGGCAGGAACGGTTCTTGCCCGGCCCGGATGATATTTACGTCAGCCAGTCCCAGATTCGCCGCTTTGGCTTACGCACCGGCGACCGGGTGAGCGGCCAGGTTCGGCCCCCAAAGGAAAATGAAAAGTATTTTAGCCTTTTGCGGGTAGAAGTAGTCAACGGAATGGACCCCGAAGTGGCCCGGCGGCGGCCTCATTTCGACAGCCTTACCCCCATTTTCCCTCGCCAGTTGCTCGACCTTGAAACCGTCCCCAATGTCTTATCCACTCGCTTGCTAAACCTGGTTTCGCCGATTGGTCGCGGACAGCGTGGTATGATCGTTTCGCCGCCCAAAGCCGGGAAAACTATGCTTTTGAAAGCTATCGCCAACGGTATTACGGCCAACTATGCCGATATTCACCTGATGGTCTTGCTGATCGGTGAACGACCGGAAGAAGTGACGGATATGCGCCGCAGCGTCAATGGCGAGGTTATCAGTAGTACCTTTGATGAGGAAATCGATAATCATACCAAAGTCTCCGAAATGGCCCTGGAACGGGCAAAACGCCTGGTCGAAAGTGGTAAGGATGTGGTGATTCTGTTGGACAGTATTACCCGCCTGGCACGGGCTTACAACGTGGCAATGCCACCCAGTGGACGGACCCTGACCGGTGGTATTGACCCGGTGGCTCTTTACCCGCCAAAACGCTTCTTCGGAGCGGCCCGCAACATCGAGGAAGGCGGTAGCCTGACCATCATCGCAACCTGTCTGGTGGATACCGGCTCACGGATGGACGATGTAATTTACGAAGAATTTAAGGGAACCGGCAACATGGAATTGCACCTGGACCGCAAGCTGGCCGAACGCCGGATTTACCCCTCAATCGACATTCAGCGTTCCAGCACTCGCCGCGAGGAATTGCTGCTGGAGGACTCATCGCTCAAGCAGGTCTGGACCATGCGCCGGATGGTGTCGGCTCTGGGTGGCACCGAAGGTATCGAACTGTTGCTGGGCCGCATGGTCAAGACTGGTAACAATCAGGAATTCCTGGCGACCCTGACCAAAGATATGATGTAGTTCGGTTCGGTTCTCTAACAAAGTAGGGCTATCGCTTTTCCCTGGTAGGGACTAGCGTTAGCCCTCTTTTTAGGTTCACTCAGTTGCCTGTCAAAAACTTAGAAGCCAGGGGTAATTATTCCCAGATTTAGCATGAGCAATCTGAGTTTTTAATTCGGTTCCAAGTTACGCTGCTCCTGGCGTGAAAGGAGTATAGATGGTAAACGTTTCTTCCATCCGCCCAACTACGCCGGCACGCCGGGCACGCCGGGCCGTAATTATTTTTTTTATGCTGCACGGTTTGTTGTTCGCCACCTGGATCGTCCGTATCCCTGATGTTAAGTTTCAACTGGGTCTCTCCGATGGCGAGTTGGGTCTGGCTTTGCTCGGCGGACCGGTGGGGGCAGTGGCTGGTCAATTTCTGGTTGGTTGGCTGCTCGGTAAATATGGCAGCAAGTTGATTACTGTCGTAATGGCAATAGCCTGGTGCCTTTTATTTCCGCTGCTAGGGCTTGCACCGAACTTACCGGGGTTGATGTTCGTGCTATTTTTCTATGGTCTACTGAGCGGCGGCTTTGACGTTGCTATGAACGCCCAGGCTGCCGCAGTCGAGAAGCTTTATGGCCGCCCAATCATGTCCTTCTTTCACGGTACCTGGAGCGTCGCAAGTCTTATCTCAGCCGGGGTTGGTGGGGTTTTGTCGGGGCGGGGTGTGCCGGTGGAGTTACACTTTTTGGTCTCGGCCTTTCTAGTCCTGGTGGGGATTGGCTTTGCCCAACGCGGGCTAATGGTGGAGGAACCCCATCCTACCACTGGCGAACGCCACTCTTTCCTGCTAATACCGCGTTCACTCTTTTTGCTGGGGATGCTAGCCTTTTGTGTGTTGCTTGTCGAGGGCGCGATTGGTGATTGGAGTGCCGTCTATCTGCGGGAAAGCCTCGGCAGTCCACCTACGGAGGCCGCGACGGCCTTTGTGGTCTTTTCACTGCTAATGACCATTGGACGCCTGACAGGAGACCGGTTAACTCTAAGCCTGGGTCCGGCCCGCACAGTACGCTACGGCGGGTTGCTGGCCTTCGCGGGTCTGCTCATCTTTTTGTTCAGCCCCTGGTCGGTTGTAGCAATTAGTGGTTGTGCCTTAATCGGGGCTGGCATTGCCTGTCCTTTTCCGCTTGTAATCAGCGCAGCCGCCCGCAACACCAGCATTCCGCCCGGACGGGCTATCTCGGTTATGGCAACGGTTGGTTATTGCGGTAACTTGCTCGGCCCGCCGCTGATTGGTGGCCTGGCCGAATTGATCAGTCTGCGTGGTGCTATGAGCCTTCTTTGTTTAGCCGCCCTAACCATGCTCCTGGTGGGTGGGCAGGTCGAAGCCCATAAGACTGCCCCGATGGTCAGCGAAAGCTAGCCAAGCTTTTTTTTGTTAAAAGTAATATAATTGCCGGTGTGATCTGTTAAAAAAGTATATTGTAAAAAGTAAAAAAAGGAAAGAGTAATCGAATGGATGGCGAAGAACTCTATCACTGGTTTGAGGCTGAACTGGTAGCGGCCTTTCCCGATCTAAAGTCACGCCTGACTACCAGCTACGAGCCGACCGTAACGCCCGGGGTCTACCTGGGAAAAGTATCGTTGCCATCCTCGCCCAATAAAGCCCTGGTGCGTTCGGATGTGAGACCGGAAGGAGTCCGCTTACATTTTCCGGTCGAGTGGGGCGACGAACTGAGCGAGTGGCTGGGTGTGCCTCCGGCCCCGGCTTATCGCCTTAAATCCAACTGGGTCAACCAGCCCAGTATCGGAGTTGGAACAGCCGATTTTGACCCCTATTTCAAGCAATTGGCGGCCAAAGTGATCGAGGTGCTCAAAGCCAAAGTGCCCGCCTGATGCCTGATATGACTTTCAGCCGCCCGGCTTTTAGGCTTAACTCTGCGGACGCGAATTATTATTCAAGGTGCGGTCCAGATTAAAGGTAGCACTGATCAAACTCAGGTGAGTAAAAGCCTGCGGGTAATTGCCCAGGTGTTCGCCGGATGGCCCGATTTCTTCGGCGTACAGGCCCAGGTGATTACCGTAACTAAACATCTTTTCCAGTTTTAGCCGGGCTTCGTCCAGCCTCCCGGCCCGCGTCAGACATTCTACCAGCCAGAAACTACACAGGCTAAAGGTGCCCTCCTGACCGCTCAGACCGTCATTAGCCCCTTTTGAAACGTCATAGCGATAAACCAGGGTATCGTAGGTTAATTCTTCCAGCACCCGGTCGAGAGTAGCAATCATTTTAGGGTCGCTCGGCCCTACGAACTTTACCAGAGGCATCAATAGTGCGCTGGCATCGAGCGTATCGCTGCCATAGTACTGGGTGAAACACTGGCGAGCTTCGTTCCAGCCTTTCTGCATTATTTCCTCGTAAACGTTATTGCGGGTTTGCTCCCACAGCAAGGTATTGGCCGGTAAGCCGCGTTTCTGGGCGATACGCAAGGCCCGGTCGAGGGCCACCCAGGTCATCATCCGGGAATACACAAAAGGCTGCCGCCCGCTGCGGACTTCCCATAGCCCATCGTCGGAGCGTTGCCAGTTGTGACATAACCAGTTCATCAGCTCGCGCAGCGAGGCCCATTGGTCGTAGGAAATCGGTTGAACGTATTTGTTGTAAAGGTAAACCGAGTCCATCAGTTCACCGTAAATATCGAGCTGTAATTGTTTGGAAGCCCCGTTGCCGACCCGCACCGGGCGTGAATTCGCGTATCCGGCCAGGTGGTCGAGAGTCATTTCTTCCGGCGTGGTTTGGCCGTCGATGGTATACATAATTTGCAGACCGCCTTTGGGGTCGACGGTCTTGCATCGCTCCTCCAGCCAACCCATAAAGCGGGCGGCCTCGGTATCGAAACCAAGTTGGAGCAAGGCATAACAGGTAAAGCTGGCATCGCGTATCCAGGTGTAGCGGTAATCCCAGTTGCGCCCCTGGCCGATTGCTTCGGGCAAACTGGTGGTCGGAGCGGCAATAATCGCGCCGGTTGGGGCAAAAGTCAGCAGCTTTAGCACCAGGGCCGAGCGATAAACCATCTCACGCCAGCGACCCCGGTAGGTGCATTTGGCGATCCAGCGTCGCCAGTATTTAACGGTATCTTCAAAAGTAGCCTGTACCTGGTCGTTGGTCCAGCCTTCTTCGGCTGCCCCATCGGTTTCGACCCGGTGCAGTACAAAATTTGCGATTTGCCCGGTTTCCAGGCTAAATTCGCCGATTGCGCCGGTATCGCTGATTTCTATTTCTTGCTCGGTGGAAAGACCCAGGCAGAAATCCTCGGTGCGAAACACTACACCGTGAGTATGCTTTTCCAGCGTGTGGGGAGTACGTGCGAAATTAAAGGCCGGTTGGCAAACCACCTTAAAATTCATGCTACCCCGGATCATATGGACCCGCCGGACTAACCGGTGATTCCAGGTCAGATTCCTTTCGTCCTCAATTGGCATAAAATCTACCAGTTCGGCTACCCCACCGCTGGCGAGCAAAAAGCGCGTAACCAGCACGTTTGTATCCGGCAGGTAAAGCTGCTTTATTTTTACCTGGTGATCGGTCGGGAAAATCTGGAAAAAGCCACCTTTGCTGTCGTCAAGCAGGGCCGCAAACACACTTGGAGAATCAAAATGGGGGAAACAAAGCCAATCAATCGAGCCGTTCAGTCCTACCAGGGCAACTGAATGCAAATCGCCAATTACGCCATAATTTTCTATCGGTTGATAAGCCATCGTAACCCACTTTCGCTCTGGAAATACAGGGAAACACCACTAAAACTTGCGGCGGCCACTTCGCACCGGGAAAGGCTGGCGGCCAGTACACAACCTCAGTCGCATAGTTTATGCCAGCTTTGCCGACCTTACGGTGAGCATTACTGAAAATTGCGGTTTAACCATTCCTGCGGGTCGATGCCTATTCCATTGAGCCGCATTTCCCAGTGTAAATGGACACCGGTGGAGAGGCCGGTCGTGCCGGCCCGCCCGATAATATCGCCCTGGTTCACCATGTCACCGACTTTTACCAGTAATTGGGCCTGGTGAAAATAAGCGGTATGTAGACCCAGGCCGTGATCGATAATGGTGATATTGCCGCGCGCTTTTTGAAATTCGGACAGCACCACCCGGCCCGGTGCCGCCGCCCGGATTGGTGTTAGATAGTCTACCGCAATATCGATCCCATCGTGGTTTTCGGTGGAGCCATCGCTGTAGGTGCGGCGGGTACCAAAGCTAGTCGTAATCGGGCCGTAACAGGGCCAGCTAAACCGCCCGTTCCAGAATTTTTGCGGCGTGTACTGGTTGTAAAAACCAAAATCCCGGTTAGTTTCCTGGGCTACCTCGGCGGGGGTACCGGCCCTGGCCTGGACTGCCGGGTCAATCGTGATCGATTGCTGCTCGAAACTTCCGGCTATCACGCCCAACGACTGGTCGAAACGCCGCAGAGTGCCGCTATCGTCAGTGACTTCTACTCGCAAGCTCTGCGGTCTGAGTGGGGCATCGCTGGCGACACCGGCGAAGGCCATCGCCCGGTTATCCGGCACCTGAAAATTCAAGGGGGCACCGTTCAAGCTTCCGCTAATACTCCGGCCATACATCGAGGGTCCATTCAGGCTGATTGCCGAGGCGTGACCCTGAATTACACTATCCGGGGAATAATTGAGCCGGAAAATCTGGGGTAGGCTGTGACCCTGTAATACCAGCGTCTGCGTACCCAGCAGACCAAGCAAAACATCATAGGGCGGCTGGTTCTCCGGGTGATATTCAAAGCGAGCGCGTTCAAAATATTGGACGGTAAAGCCGCCTTCCTGAATTTCCTCGCTGATCGGATAACCATAGATCGCCAGACCGCCCTGGTTTTGCCAGTAGAGTTTGAAGCTGGCTTTTAACGAATGTTGCGTTTCGGGAAAATATAACCGCTGGGCATTTGAAATAAAAGGGGCCACCGTGTCCAACAGGCGTTGCGCGGTCAATTGAACGCCCAACAAACCCAGTTCTACCTCGTAGGGTGTCCCGGCCAGTTCGGGATGATATTCAAAGCGTTCGCGCTCGAAGTACTGGACGGTATAGTATTGCCCGTCGGTCGGATTTTGCTCGCTAAACTCGGCGGTGAGCGGAAACCCAAACTGGGCCAGACCGCCGTGACTTTGCCAGAATGACCGGAAACTACCGCCTATAAAGTGACCGACTTCCGGGAAATACAGGCTATCGAAGCCCGGTGCGGCCCGGGGAGGTTGGCTGCTAGCTGGGTCGACTGTCTGGGCTAGCGTCAGGTCAGGTGGCACTGTAAACAACAGGGCGCAAAGTAGCCCGGCCAGATAGTATTTGTTGGACATTATAACCTCGAAGTCAGTTTTTGATTTTTATGGTAATTTTCTTTTCAAACCCTACTACCAATATTATTACCCCTAATATTATAACGGCTATTCTGGAAAGGTAAAAGACCTATCAGGTCAGATTTTATTAAAATTAGGACTTTCGCTAGATGAAGTAAACCGACTTGAAGCGAGGGTCGTGGGGGTCGGGGACCCGTGGGTGCCCTGCGGGGGGTTACACAGGGGTCTCCCCTGTTAAAACTCATTTACTTTCGCTTCAAGCTCACCTAGTGAGCTTGAAGCGAAAGTAAAGAAGAATTTTTACAAACATTTTGCTTTTGTAATTATATCCGTAAGGTTATTATGGAATAATATAGTTAGTCAAAAACAAAAGGCCTGACTATAAACTCTCAGGATGCTTTTGTAAAAGATTGGATTACCTCTTTCTTCTGGAGACAGGCGAGTGTCGATAGCTAGTATCTCAGCCTGGTAAAAAAAAGTCCTAGAAACTAATCGTAACTTAAAAATTCTCCACTTATTTTCAAACCTTGTAGAACTGAGTGTCTAGGAGTCAAATGATTATCGCTTACCGTCCCCCTGATGAAATCAAACGCCTGGAAGCTTTGTATGCCTTAAATATTCTGGATACGCCACGAGAAGAGCGGTTTGACCGCATCACGAGACTGGCCGCCCGGCTTTTTGATGTCCCTATCGTCCTGATTACCCTTTTAGACCGGGACCGCCAGTGGTTCAAAGCCTGTTATGGAGCCTCATTTACTGAAACCTCGCGAGACGTGTCTTTTTGTAGTCATGCTATCCTGGGTGAAGGGCTTCTCGTAATTGAGGATGCCCGAACTGACGAGCGGTTTTTTGACAATCCGTTAGTCACTGGTGAACCATTTATCCAATTTTACGCCGGTTGCCCGCTGCTAAGTTCGGATGGCAGTAAAGTTGGCATTTTGTGTTTAATAGATTCTCATTCGCGCAAGTTTAGCCAGGCCGATCAAACGGCATTAGAGGACCTCGCCAAACTGGTCGAGAAAGAAATGCTTACGAACGATCTGGCGAGAACGATTAAATTGGCCCGCGAAAATGAACAAAGAACTCTGGTGTTGTTCGATGAATTAGCCAGCCAGCGGGAACTGACCACCAACCTTTTCCAACAATGTGCGGTGGCGGTGGTGGCGATAAACTTGGAGCACAAGGTAATCGTCTGGAATAAGGCGACCGAGGAATTGACCGGTTATGGGGCCGCCGAAATGTTGGGTACATCTAATCAATGGAAGGCTTTTTTCGGCTATGAGCGGCCCACTCTGGGCGATTTGCTGGTCGACGAAGCCTATGATAAGGTACCGCTTTATTATAAAAACTACGTCCAGGGGTCGAACCTGGCGGCGAACGCGGTTCACGCCGAGGGCTGGTTTGATAACATGAACGGTCGGCGGCGTTATTTAAAATTTGATACCAGCCCGGTCTACAATAAATATAATAAACTTGTGGCGGCAATCACCACTTTGCAGGATGCCACCCAGCAAAAACAAACTGATGCGCAGTTGCAACAGCAACGCGATTTTGGTTTACAGGTTATGACTACCATGGGTCAGGGCTTGATTGTCACCAATACTGGCGGCAGTTTTGATTACGTCAACCCGGTTTTTGCGGAATTGGCCGGGTTTGCTCCATCGGAGTTGGAAGGCCGACAGGTACTTGATACAATTTTTGAAAACGAGTACGATAATATTCGGACGATGTGGCGGCGTTTGCTGATGGGTGAAAAGGTCAATTACGAGACTTTGCTCAAACGAGCCGATGGTAGTGGTCTGGATGTGCTGGTGACAGCGGTGCCGCGCTACCAGGATGGACAGATTATCGGGACGATTTCGGTGATAACCGACCTGACCGAACGCAAACGGATTGAGCGACTTAAGAATGAATTTATCTCGACAGTTAGCCACGAACTCAGAACGCCGCTTACCTCGATCCGGGGTTCGCTAGGGCTGGTAATCGGCGGGGTGGCGGGTGAGCTTTCCCCGACGGCCCTTTCGATGGTGGAAATTGCCCAGAAGAATAGCGAACGGCTGGGGCGGCTGATCAACGATATTCTGGATATTGAAAAAATTGAATCGGGCAAAATGCAATTTAATCTCAAGCCGCGTGAGCTTTTGCCTTTATTGCAGCAGACTATCGAAGTCAATCAGGGTTATGCCGAGCAATACAAGGTAATTTTTAAGCTTGAACCGGCGGCCCCCGGTCTTAAATCGCTGGTCGATAGTGACCGGTTGACCCAGGTGGTGACTAATTTGCTGTCCAATGCCGCAAAATTTTCGCAGGCCGGGGATAGTGTCATCATCAAACTTACCGAAAACAAAAGCTTTGTGCGCCTGTCCGTGAGTGATCAAGGAGCAGGCATCGCCGAGGATTTTCAACAGCACATTTTCCAGAAATTTGCCCAGGCTGATTCCTCCAGCACTCGCCAGCAAGGAGGCACCGGGTTGGGACTGAGTATCAGTAAAGCCATCGTCGAGCATATGCATGGTCAGATTGGCTTTGATACGGTAGTGGGGGCTGGAACTACCTTCTGGGTGGATTTACCGCGTTATTATGAAGATGTCGGCGAGGCCCCGATAAACCACCTCGACCCCTCAAGTCCTCGAATACTGGTTTGTGAAGATAATTACGACATCAACAAGCTGTTGTGCCTCATACTGGAAGAAACCGGCCTGCAAATCGACTCGGCCTACCGGGTAAGCGAAGCTAGAGAGTTATTGAATAAATACGGCTCACGCTACGTCGCAATGACGCTGGACCTGCTGCTGCCCGACCAGGATGGGATTTCGTTTATGCGGGAGATACGCCAGAACCCGGTTATCGCCAATCTGCCGGTGATCGTGGTTTCGGCCAAAGCGGGGGCCGGTAAAGTTGAAATCAAAGGCAGTGCGGTGTCGGTGGTGGATTGGATTAATAAACCAATCGACCAGACCCGGTTGCTGGCGGCCGTAGCCCAGACCTACCACCGCAATGCCGACAACCTGAGCAAGCCGAGTATTTTACACCTGGAAGATGACCTGGATATTGTGCGGGTGGTGGCTACTATTTTGCAGGATGTGGCTCAGGTGATCTCGGCCAAAGATTTGCAGCAGGCCCGCCAGCATTTAGCCAGCCAGAATTTTGACCTGATCCTGGTCGACCTGGAGTTGCCTGACGGCAATGGGTTGGACATACTGGGTAGTCTACACCAGCAAGACCGGTGCAGTCCTCCGGTAGTGGTTTTCTCGGCCAACGAGATCAGCCTCGATACGGCTCAAAAAGTATCGGCGGCTTTGATCAAATCGCGCACCTCTAATCAGGAATTGGTAGCTACAATCAGGGCTTTAATTATGCCAGGCAGTCCGGTACCGGTTCCCGCTGGTGTCGTACCTGAAAGAACCGAAAATGCCTGAGTTACATCAAATTTTACTGGTGGAAGATGAGCCAGACATTCAAATTATTGCTCGCTTATCGCTCGAAAGGCTGGGTGGATTTAACCTGGAAATTTGCAATTCGGGTAGCGAAGCTCTGGTTAGGCTCGAAACTTTGCGGCCAGACCTGATCTTGCTGGACGTAATGATGCCAGGTATGGATGGGCCAACGACCCTCCTGGCAATGCGTAAGAAGTTTCCAGACCTCAATTTGCCGATTATTTTCATGACGGCAAAGGTGCAGCCCGCCGAACTGACCGAATATAAGGCTATGGGTGTGCTTGATGTAATTGCCAAACCGTTCGACCCGATGACTTTAGCCGACACTATTCGACAAATCTGGAGCCAATCTCATGTCTGAAATGTATGATGAAACCCGCGAGCAATTACGCGCATTGAGGATGAGTTATGGCGGTCGCTTACCGACCAAAGTCGGTCAGCTAGAAGCACTCTTAAGCGAAATTTCCCGGTGCGAACCGGGGTCACAGCAAGCCGAGTTCCAGAAGTTATATTTATCTACCCACACCCTTACCGGAACCAGTGCCAGCTATGGTTTTAACGAGTTTAGCCGCCAGGCTTGTCTTTTGGAAAATTATTTAAAGAGTCTGCTGGCCCTGCCAGTCTTTCCACCGGACGAAGATTATCTGGCCCAAATTGCTCAATATATTCAGAATATCAAACGGTTGGCCGAAGCTGCTTTATCCACCCAATCTGACTGGAATTTTTAGCCTCTCAAAACCCCCGTGTAGCGCGTACTACTGATCTTACAGTCTGCTTATGTGATACTCAAAACTAAATCACAATCCCGCAGCGGCATTTCGCTGCCACAGTTATAAAGTGTATTTTTTTTAGCTGTTCAGGCCAACGGTCTGAGGGTTTTTGTTGCCTGAAATCACTCAAAGTACCGGGCTGGACCCCCTGAGTACTAAACTTCATTATGTGGCAAATTGAGCTGGACCAAACCAAAATAGTAGGAAGTCAGGAAAATTTATGGCAAACAGTCTAGTCGTACAGGGCAAGTTTCAACGGTTGATCCGGCTTAATACTCCGCTCGAAGTAGCCTTTACTTACTTTACCGATTTTGGCTATGTTTTGCCGCGTTTGCCGGAAATCGAGCGGGTAATGCGTTTCAAAGACGGTCGCTACCGGATGCTTTTCATGGCCGATGATGGGCGCGGTCACGAGATGGGAATTGTTTTTGATATTCGGCACGAGGTGAAAGAAAATTCGCATATCAAGATGGTGGCCCTACCGGTCAGCCGCCAGGATTTGTCCGGCGATGGTCTTTCCAAAGGACCCGGCCCACTGTTTCCCGGCCTGTTTAGCGGCGAGGTAATTTTTACCGAGAATGGCGACCAGATCGAGGTAGCCTATATCGTAAATCTGGTGGTTGAGATCGAGGTACCTCGCTTCCTGAGTTTTATGCCCAGACCGGTTTTACATAAACTGGGCGATAGTTTGATGCAACTAAAATTGCATAGTATCGGTAACGGTTTTGCCGACAATTTGCTGGCCGATTTTTCGACCTGGTTCAACCGGCACCAACAGGACCTGGCAGTCGCCTCGCCGGTTACTGCCGTTAGTGTAATGGCCGCGCCGCTTTCCAATCTAAGCTAGGCTTCTTTACTGAATCTTCTCACTATCTAAAAGCAGGTTTGCGCGCTTCGAGTTGAAGTTTGGCTAATGTTTAGGTATCATATAGTCGTTCATAATTTTTTATAGCCAAGCGGTTCAACTAATTATAAGGAGCCAGGAGAGTGGCCGATCCAAGAGCCGAAGCTTCTCCCTTTACATCGGAAGCACACGTTCAATCGCATCATTCGAGTTCCCCCGGCCCTGTGGCTACCTCGTCTGAATTGTATCTTGATTTAGACTCGCTAGACCGGGCCACGATTGGAGCTGCCTACGAATATTGTCGCCAGATTATCCAGCAAGGCTCGAAAGGCTTTTACTTTGCGACCCGCTTTTTGCCGCTCGATAAACGCCAGGCGGTCTGGGCGGTCTACAGTTTCTGCCGCTTCACCGATGATCTGGTCGATAACGCCCGCGATACTTCCGCCGAGGAATTAAGAAGTCGTTTACTGGACTGGGAACACGAACTCCACCGCTCATTTGATGGTCTGGTCCGGCCAAGTTTACCGCATATGGTGGCCTGGCATCACGCCGCCCGGTGTTTTGATATTCCCTCCGAACCGCCCCGCGAATTGATCGAAGGGGTGCGCATGGACCTGGACAAATCCCGTTACGCCGACTTTGAAGAATTACGCCTGTATTGCTACCGGGTCGCCAGTACGGTCGGTCTGATGGCTTCCCAGATTATCGGCTATGTCGAGCCGTGTGCGCTGGATTATGCGATTGACCTGGGAGTCGCCATGCAGTTGACCAATATTTTACGCGATGTCGGTGAGGACGCTCGTAATGGCCGGATTTATCTGCCCCAGGCGGAGATGGCCCGGTTTGGCTACAGCGAGGCTGAATTGTTGCGGGGTGAAATAAACCAGAATTTTGTAAAATTGATGCGCTTTCAGATCGCCCGCGCCCGCGATTATTATCAAAGAGCTATACCTGGCATCGAATACCTGGATAAAAATTGCCGCCTGTCGATCAGTGTGGCCGCCCATCTCTATAGTCGCATCCTGACGGTAATTGAACGCAATGATTACGATGTGTTTAACCGTCGGGCCTATGTGCCCACCGGCGAAAAACTCCAGGGTCTGGCGAGTGTCTGGTGGGGTCGCCGGACCGGTCGCGCTAATACGGTTTTACCTTTTCGCCTGACTCCGCCGAACCACGAAGAAGCCGACGCTTGATCTCCCGCTTGCCTTAATTCCCCGCCTGGCTGGCAGACTTTTATTTTTACGATAAAGCCGCCGTTTATTTCGGCGGGGTTATTTTTAGAAGTGTCTTTTAGCTTTCTTCCGGGGGAGCCGGTTTATCGGTTTGGTCGGGTTCGGTTGGCTCGACTTCTGGCGCATCTTTCGAGTTGAAGGCCTGGCGATAGGTTGTGCGCCGGTCAAAGGTCTCGCGGACGCGGTAAAATAGGGTGGCCCCGGCCAGCAGTACGCCGAGTGCCACAAGCTGAATGATAAAGTTGGAAATATTAAGCCACCGGCCCAGATCGCTGTTGAAAAAGGTCAACAACGCTCCAGCCAGCAGGAAGAAGTAAGCCAGGGGACGCTGCCAGGCCGGTCGGTCCGGCTCGGCAGGTGGTAAAGGTTCGCTCATTCGGCGGTATTAATCCTCAGCTTTCTTTTCGCCGGTCGCAATTATTACCCCGGCGGCTTCCTGATAAATCCGGGCTACCGCCGTGTAGTCCTCGCGGTTATAACCCATCCCTTTGATAGTAGCGTAAAGCTGGTGGGCCAGGGCGGTACTCATCATCGGGACCCCCAGTTCGCGGGCCGCTCCCAGGGCGGCGGTCAGGTCTTTGTGCATCAACTCCGAGGCAAAACCGGTGCTGAAATCGTTCTTGAGCAAGTTCTGGGGGATCCATTTGTCCATCAAATAACTGCCACTGGTGGCCGTTAACAAAACTTCGCGCAGGGTTTCGGCATTCGCCCCGGCCTTGACCCCGAAAGTGAAAGCCTCGACGATACCAATCGCGCTGACCCCGATAATAATGTTATTCACCAGCTTGACTACCTCACCCAGCCCGTTCCCGCCGACCAGAACCGGACTACCCATCGCCGAAAGGACCCCTTTAGCCTGTTCAAAGGTCTCGGCCTCGCCGCCAACCATGATAGTCAGGGTGCCGCTTTGGGCGCGCCAGGGGCCACCGGAAACCGGCGCATCCAGCATCTTGATCCCTTTGGCTGCCAGCCGGGCGGCGATCTGCTGGCTGGCGACCGGCGAAATTGTACTCATATCAATTAGAATCAAGCCGGGTGCCGCCGAGTCAGCCAGGCCGTTTGTACCAAAACAAACTTCCTCGACCTGCGGCGCGTCCGGTACCATCGTGACGACCACCTGTACCCGCGCGGCCAGGTCCGCATAGTCGTGGGCTTCTTTGGCTCCCAGCCCGATCAATTCTTCGACCGGTTGGCGGTTGCGGTGAGGCACTACCCAGGTTTCAAACCCGGCTTTTAATAAATTCTCGGCCATCGGGCGACCCATTGCTCCGGCCCCGACCAATCCTACCCGTGTAATCGTTTCGCTCATTTCTCCTCATCTCTCTTATTATCCTGCCCCTTGAGGGGGTTGGGGGTGGTTCCCTAAACCTCTAAATAATACCAGCTTAAAACTGCAAAGATAGTGTTTATTAAAAACGCGGCTAGATTATAATTAAATCTCGATCAAACTGCGCTCGGTCATTTCAGCCGGAACCGGTAGCTGCAAGAGTTCCAGCAGGGTTGGCGCGACATTCGCCAGAATGCCTTCGGTCAGCTTGCCGTGACGGTAAGGCGATTCGTCGGGCGTGATCAGCACACACTCGACCGGTGTGGTAGTATGCTCGGTGAAGGGGCCGCCGGTTTCCGGGTCGATCATCTTCTCGGCGTTGCCGTGATCGGCTGTTACCAGCACGACCCCTTTTTGAGCCAGCACGGTTTCCACGATCCGGTTTACGCAGTTATCGACGGTGCTGGCCGCTTTGACCGCTGCCTCTACTACCCCGGTATGCCCGACCATATCAAAGTTAGCAAAGTTGACGATCACAAAGTCATATTTGCCCGTTGCCAGTTCTTTTAGCAAAGTTTCGGTCACTTCGAGGGCACTCATCTCCGGCTTGAGGTCGTAGGTTGCCACTTTTGGCGAATTAATCAGGATACGTTCTTCGTCGGGGAAAGCTTCTTCGCGGCCCCCGTTAAAGAAAAAAGTCACGTGAGCGTATTTTTCGGTTTCGGCAATGTGGAGTTGTTTCAAACCGGCCTGGCTGACGACTTTCGCCAGCGGTGAGGCGACATCCAGTGAGTCAAACGCCACCTGTACCGGTAGACCTGCCTGGTATTCGGTCATGGTGGCGAAGTACAGGTTTTGAAGCTGGCCGGGCCGGGCAAAACCCGCCGGTTTACCGTCCGGCAAATTAAAGGCCCCAAACTGCTCATCCGGCAAGACAAAAGCGCGGGTCAGTTCGCGGGCGCGGTCGGCCCGGAAATTAGTGTAAATAACTGCGTCGCCCTCGGCTATGCGAGTCAGGGGCTGATCGGCCTCATCCACAATCACGGTCGGTACAATAAATTCATCGGTGACGTTGGCCTGGTAACTGGCCTCAATCGCTGCCTCTGCCGAACGCGCGGTGGGTCCTTCACCGGCTGTGAGAGCCTGGTAAGCCTTCTGGACCCGATCCCAGCGGTTATCGCGGTCCATCGCGTAGTAGCGGCCCGCGATAGTGGCGATCCGGCCTCCCCATTCGGTGAGTTGTTCTTCCAGTTCGGCCACAAAGCCTTTACCACTGGTCGGCGAGGTGTCGCGGCCATCCATAAAGGCGTGGACAAAGACCCGTCCGGCTTCGATTCCAGCGTCGTGAGCTAACTTTAGCAAAGCATACTGGTGGCGAGAATGAGCGTGAACCCCACCCGGCCCGGTCAGGCCCATCAGGTGAAGTTTCCCGCCGGTTTGCCGGATATGGTCGAGCGCGCCGGTCAGGGCTTTATTTTCAAAGAAGCTGCCTTCGCGGATGGCCCGGTCGATCCGTACAAATTGCTGGTAAACCACGAACCCGGCTCCCAGGTTCATATGGCCGACCTCGCTGTTGCCCATCTGACCGTCCGGCAAACCGACCGCCTCGCCACTGGTTTTCAGGAAAGTGTGGGGGTAATTCTGGTAAAACCGCTCCAGGTTGGGGGTGTGACCCTGCACGGCGTTCCCCAGCCTTTGATCACTGTAACCCCAACCATCCAATACGATCAGCACGACCGGTTTTGGCCTGTTTGCCATTGCTGCCACTCCTTTGCCTGGTTCAATTTAACTTGCCGTTCAAAATGTTATAAGTTAAGCAATTCTTATTTCATACGCCCTATAAAGGTTATTATAACCCATTTAGCCGGGATTGTAGATTGTAATAGATTGTAAATTGTAGCAGCGACAACCGGTTTGAGGCCCGGTTTGCGTTATAACCCTTCGATTGCTTATACTGTTTCTTAATATGAGTTTTACATAAAGAGTTTAACAAAAATCAAAGAGAGGCCAAACCTTGAATAGAGCCTGGGTCGCGGAGGCGATCCGTAAAATAGAAAGTGATTTTCAACGCTCGGCGGACACCCACTTGATCCGCCTGGAGTGGCCGAGCCTGCCTGGTATCCAGATTTATCTCAAGGACGAGTCGACGCACCCGACCGGCAGCCTGAAGCACCGCCTGGCCCGGTCGCTGTTTTTGTATGCCCTATGCAACGGCTGGATCGATGAACAAACGACCGTGCTCGAAGCCTCGTCGGGCAGTACGGCCATCTCCGAAGCTTACTTCGCCCGGATGCTGGGTTTGCCCTTTGTGGCGGTGATGCCGCGCAGCACTTCGCGGGCGAAAATCGACCAGATCACTTTTTATGGCGGTCGCTGCCATTTTGTCGACCAGGGTAGCCAGGTTTATTCCGAGGCCCAACGGCTGGCCCAGGAGTGTCACGGGCATTATATGGACCAGTTTACCTATGCCGAGCGGGCGACCGACTGGCGCGGAAACAATAATATTGCCGAGGCGATTTTTCAGCAAATGCAGCACGAAACCTGGCCCGTCCCGCACTGGATCGTGGTGGGAGCCGGCACCGGTGGCACTTCGGCTACCCTCGGTCGCTACATTCGTTACCGGCGACTGGACAGCCGGTTATGTGTGGTGGACCCCGATCATTCGGTCTTTTATGATTACTACCAGACCCGCGACCGCGACCTGACCAGCCCGCGTGGCTCGGCAATCGAGGGGATCGGTCGCCCCAGGGTGGAGCCTTCTTTCGTGCCGGAACTGGTCGACCGAATGATCCGGGTGCCGAACCCGGCTTCCTATGCCGCCATGCAGTTTCTCGAAAGCCTTGTGAGTCGCAAATACGGCGGTTCGACCGGCACCAACCTGTATGGGGTACTTCAACTGGCCTACGAAATGAAGCAACAGGCTCAGTCCGGCTCGATTGTGATGCTGGCCTGTGATGCCGGGGAGCGTTACCTGGATACCTATTACAATCCTGAGTGGCTAGCAGCTAACGACTACCGGATCGAACCATATCTGAGCGGGTTAGGCCATTTTTTTGAAACCGGCGAGTGGCTTTTGAGCTAAAGAGCGACGTAGTGAGGTACCCATTTTAATACACTAATAATTGCCTTTTGCAATTTGTGTGCTATAATTTTAATTGAAACGTTTTCTACAAAAGGTATGCAATAACCAAAAAAGGTTGGCTTTCAACTTATAGCTGACCGAGCAAGCTTGTGAGCAATTTTGGGATGGGTTACGAAAATGAACCGGTGGCGATAGCTACCCCCCCGGCTGCCGAAATTCCCGATAACTGGCAAAATACGCCGCTTCGACCGGAACAGGTAGAAGCTTTATTAACTATTTCCACCCTCCTGAATAGCGATCTCAATGCCGGGCGAGTTTTGCGCGATCTTTTGTTGCAGCTTTGCTCGCTGTTCCGGGCCAACCGCTCGGCGGTTTTCTTGCGCGAAAAGTTAGTTTTGCCGCCCGACCAGCGCGATTTGAGCGAAGCCCGCAAACAGGATATTGGCCGGGTAATTTGTGCCGCCTCGACCGGCTTGACCCCCGAATATCTGAAAACGATCAGCAGTTTTTACGAAAATAAAGAATTCCGGCAACTTCAATCGCTGCGTCGCCCGATCTATATCGAGGACGCTCGCCACGATACCCGCCTCAACGGTCTGCGCGACATCAACCAGCGTGAGGGCTTTCAGACTATGCTGACGCTGCCGCTGATGTACCACGATACGCTAATTGGGGTGATGATTTTGTACCACGACCAGCCTCACCACTATACGGCCCAGGATACTCGCTTGCTGAGTGTTTTTGCCAACCAGGCGGCCCTGGCGATTACCAATGCCCGGCTATATGAGGCTGCCCGTAACCGCGAACGAGAAGCCGCCCGGCTGGCGGAAGTCGGCACTATTTTTAATGCCAGCCTCCGAACCGGCGAGGTGCTGAACCGGGTGGTGCGGGCCACCGGCGAAATGGTAGGCAATACTTCGCTAGTGTACATTATTCAGGAACAAACCGACGAAGCTAACCCGGTCGCTTTTTACTCCCGCGCGGCCATCGGTGGACAGGTCAGGTTGACTTCCCCGGTCAAGACCGGTAAACCACTCAAACTGGGGGGAGGCGTGGTGGGAAAAGCCCTGCAAAACGGGGTCCCGTTTATTATGCTCGATAACGCCGAAATTCTGCGCTCGATCCCTTTTGTAGCCGAGCAGGATGGCGTTAATAGCCTGATCTGTGTACCGCTCAAATCCAGGGGCCGGATCATCGGGGTGTTGATTACCTACCAGGTCACTTACGGCCAGTCGATGCCCACTTTCAGCGATGAGCAAATGACGCTGGCGCAGGCACTGGCGGACCGGGCCGCTCCGGCAATCGAAAACGCCCGGCTGTACGAGGCCGAAAAACGTGAACAACGGGTCAAGGACGAGTTTTTAACCCTGGTGTCGCACGAACTGAATACCCCGCTGACCAATATCAAAGGCTTTAACCATCTGCTGACCAAGAAACTGGAAGAGGCGATGCGCCGGGCCAGCCCTGAGCAACCCACCCGCGCTATGGAGGGCTTGCGCCACTATACCGACGTTATCGGTTCGCAAATCGACCGCTTGCAGACGTTGATCGCTGATCTGAGCAAGATTCCTCTGATCGAAACCGGCCAGCTTATTCTAAACCTGGAAAGTATTGAATTAATGCCGTTTGTGGAAGAGTTGGTGGCGGAAACCAGGCAGAATTTGCAGTCCCGGCCAGAAAATGCGGCGGCCTTCAATTTTACGGTGGTCCAGCGCAAACCCAACCTGACTGTCTGGGCAGACCGAGCTGCCCTGACCCGCATAATTCAGAATCTTCTGAGCAACGCCGTTAAATTTTCGCCCTCTGGCGGGCTGATCAAGCTGGATATTAGCGAAAGCGGCTCCGGGGTCGTTAAACTGGTGATGACCGACCCTGGTCTGGGTATCTCCGACCACGATTTGCCTCATATTTTTGAGCGATTTTACAAAACCAGCAGTCATCCGGGGCGGGCTAACGGCCTGGGGATCGGCCTGTATATCAGCCGCTCGCTGGCGGAAGCCATGCAGGGCCAGTTGACCGCCAACAGCAACGAAGGCCGGGGCAGTGTCTTTACCTTGCGTCTGCCGACAGTCCTTTTTACCAAATAACTCCTTTAAAGAAAAGTAACTACACACCAAATTTTTGTAAAGGAAGGAAGCAGGGGTCGTGGGGGCCGGGTACCCTATGGGTGCCCTGCGGGGGGTATAAGGGGTCTCCCCTAATCTCTCTCTTCCATTTTCCCCGTCCACTGGTGGCCCTGGGGAGGGGTCAGGGGTGGGGCCTGAGTAGCTTCAAAAAAAGTCGGGCCTCTTCTATAGTGTGGCCGGTTATTGACGTGGGCGGGAAAAGTTAGGTCAAATCAACTCTTGACAGGCCAGACCGGACAGACTACCATATTCTTATTAGATATTTGTTGTAAAAGTTAATGGGTGACGGACAAACCAGTGAGGCAAATGGAAAGGATGGGCAGTAGAGGGCTCGAACCTCTGACATCCACGGTGTAAGCGTGGCGCTCTACCAACTGAGCTAACTGCCCATAGCGGATGAATTATACTACAAAGTCCGGCACTGTCAAGTAAAACTCTCAGACCAAGCGAGACCGAGGATATTTTGGAAAGACAACAAGCGATTTATTTTGCAATAGGCTGTGAACTGGCCGGTCTGGCTTTTATGTTGCTACTTTCCCGGCTGGTGCCGATGCCTTTGAGCCTGGGATTCTGGGTAATTGGTTTACTTCTGCTGTTTGCCGGGCCGCTGATCTGGTTACGTAATCGCAATTAGAAAAGGTGTAAAAATGTCTTTTTTGCAGGAAAACCCTACTTCCCACCGCCAGTTATTGGTCGATGGCGTGCAGGCTTTGCTGGCTGGACGGCGCAAACAGGCTCAACAATTATTGCTGCAATATGTCGCGCAGGAAGAAAACGATGAGGAAGCCTGGTTATGGTTGAGCGGGGCTGTCGACGACCTGGACGACATCGAAACAGCTTTACATAACTGCCTTCAAGTCAACTCTGATAACTCGCGGGCCAACCAGGGTTTAGATTGGGTTGCCAGCCATCGCAACAAACATTAGCCGGATAGCTGACCTATCGAAAATCCCGCCAATAGTATTGCCGGTCGAGTCAATCGCGCTTAGTCCAGGCGGTAGTGAACGCCTGGCAGTTGCTGAAAATAGTACGGGGTGGCTGGGGCATTGAAAACGGTTTACATCACCAGCGGGCTGTTCAATTCGGGGAGGACCGCTCGCTGTTAAAGCGGGGTGTCGCTCCCCATCTCAATGCCGTTTTAACCAATACCGCTTTAGGACTACTACTTTAGAGCGGGGTTACGAATGTGGCTAAGGTGCGGCTTGAAATGGACTACGACCCAACTCTGGCTCTCGATTTACTCACTCAGCCGCTTTTGTCAACTCTTTTACTATGCAACAGCCCCGGTAATGAATCGGTATTTGTAGAAATAACAGTAATTTTGTGCTATTATATGACATTGGTAGCTCTTTTCGAGCAATAATCTAACCGAATCAATATAAAATAAAGGATTTCTTAAATAATGCAGCACGACAAAATTATCGTCCGGGGAGCACGCGAGCATAACCTGAAAAATGTGGATGTGGAGATGCCCCGTGACAAACTGGTAGTGATTACCGGTCTGTCGGGAAGCGGCAAAAGTAGTCTGGCTTTTGATACGATTTATGCCGAGGGACAGCGTCGCTATGTAGAGTCGCTTTCGGCCTATGCTCGCCAATTTTTGGGCCTGATGGAAAAACCCGACCTGGATTATATCGAAGGTTTGTCCCCGGCCATCTCGATTGACCAGAAGGGCGGCAGTTCTAACCCGCGCAGTACCGTCGGCACTATCACCGAGGTTTACGACTATTTGCGGTTGCTATTTGCCCGGATCGGGCACCCGCACTGTCCCAATCCCAATTGTACCAATTTCGGCGGTGAGATCAGTCGCCAGACTTTACAGCAGATCGTCGATACAGTAGCGGCTCTGCCCGAATCCAGCCGCCTGATGATCCTGGGTCCACTGGTGCGCGACCGCAAAGGCGAATATAAAGCGGTCTTTGAAGATTTACGCAAAAAAGGATTTGTCCGGGTGCGGGTCGATGGCGTGGTGCGGGACCTGGAAGAAGATTTCGAGCTGGAAAAATATAAAAAGCATACCATCGAAGCCGTTGTAGACCGCCTGATTATCCGACACGAACCGGATGGTACAATTACCGAGCGCAACCGCTTGACCGATAGTATTGAAACAGCTCTCAAACTGGGCGAAGGTATTATCACCGTCGTGATAGTGGACGGTGAGGAGCTTTATTTCTCCGAGAACTACTCCTGTGTTTTCTGTGGCACCAGCGTTGGCGAGATCGAGCCGCGCACCTTCTCTTTTAACACACCGCACGGAGCTTGCCCGGAGTGTAGCGGGCTGGGTCAGGTGCTGGATTTCGAGGCCGACCTGGTGATCCCCAACCGGACTCTGACGCTGGCCGAAGGGGCGGTATTGCCCTGGAACCGGATGGGCCAGTATAGCAGCACGTATATCAGTGCCTTGTTAAGCGCGGTCGGCAAACGCTACGGCTTCGACCTGGCAACCCCACTCAAGAATTTTACGCCGGAGCAACTGGGAATTTTGCTATATGGCACTAACGGCGAGATGGTGACGGTCAAGCTCAAAGGCAGCAACACCACCGAGGCCGCTTTTGAGGGGGTTATTCCCGATCTGAAAAAACGCTACAAGGAGTCCGGTAGCGACTACATGAAGGGCGAAATCGAGAAATTCATGATCGGCAAGACCTGTCAGGTCTGCAAGGGAAGCCGCCTCAAGCCGGAAGCCATGAGTGTTACGATTGTCAATAAGTCCATCGTCGATGTGGCCCGGATGTCGATCAGCGACTCGACCGAGTTCTTCCAGGCCCTGGCGGTCGAGGACGGCCACCAGACCAGTAGCGGCCATCTCAGTCCGCGCGAGGTGATGATCGCCCGTCAGGTACTCAAGGAAATTCGCAGCCGGTTGGGCTTTTTGATGGATGTCGGTTTGGATTATCTGACGCTCGACCGGTCGGCGGCGACGTTGGCCGGTGGAGAGGCCCAGCGTATTCGGCTGGCAACCCAGATCGGCAGCAGTCTGATGGGGGTACTGTATATCCTGGACGAACCCAGCATCGGTTTGCACCAGCGCGATAACGCCCGGCTGATCAATACCTTGCTAAAGTTGCGCGACCTGGGCAATACATTGATCGTGGTCGAACACGACGAGGAAATGATCCGCTCGGCTGACTATCTGATCGATATGGGGCCGGGGGCCGGTGTTCACGGCGGCGAGGTGGTTTCCTTTGGAACGCCGGAACAGGTAGCCGCCGACCCCCATTCGCTGACCGGCCAGTATCTTTCCGGCGTGCGCGAGATCGCCATCCCTGCCGAGCGTCGCAAAGGCAACGGCAAAAAGCTATTGCTTAAAGGTGCCCGCGAAAATAACCTGAAAAACGTCGACCTGGATATACCACTTGGTAGATTTATTGCTGTTACCGGCGTTAGTGGGAGCGGCAAAAGTACCCTGATTACCGATACGCTTTACCGCAAGCTGGCCCACATGCTCTACGGTTCCAAAGAACGCTCCGGCGAACACGACAATTTGCTGGGTCTGGAAAATATCGACAAGCTGGTGGAAATCGACCAGGCCCCTATAGGCCGCACCCCGCGCTCTAACCCGGCTACGTATACCGGCGTTTTTACCCAGATCAGAGATATTTTCTCCAAAGTACCGGAGTCGCGGACGCGCGGTTACGAGGCGGGCCGGTTTAGTTTTAACGTCAAGGGTGGTCGTTGTGAAGCCTGTCAGGGCGACGGCATCATCAAGATTGAAATGCAGTTCCTACCGGATGTCTATGTTCCCTGCGAGGTTTGTAAGGGCGCGCGTTACAACCGGGAAGCCCTCGAAATTCATTATAAAGGCAAGACGATTGCCGACGTGCTGAATATGACGGTGGAAGATGCCGCTAACTTTTTTGTAAATGTTCCTTCGATCAAGAACAAGCTGGATACCCTGGTCGATGTGGGTTTGGGCTATATCAAGATGGGCCAACCGGCGACTACCTTATCGGGTGGGGAAGCCCAACGGGTCAAGCTGGCAACCGAGCTTTCCAAACGGGCTACCGGCAAAACTCTCTATTTGCTGGACGAACCCAGCACCGGTTTGCATATTCACGATGTCGCCAAGCTGATCGATATTATGCAGCGATTGGTCGACCAGGGTAACACGGTGCTAGTGATTGAGCATAACCTGGATATTATAAAAACTGCCGATTGGGTGGTCGATATTGGGCCGGAAGGTGGTTATCGGGGCGGTACGATTGTGGCCGAAGGCACCCCGGAACAGGTCGCCGGGGTCTATGGTTCGCATACCGGTAGTTATCTCAAGCAAATGTTCCAGCAGGAAGCCGACCGCAAAGAGAAAAAACAGGCGGCCAACCGCGAGATGAAGCCTGAGACTCCCAAGAAGGAAAAAAAGGTGGGCGTCGCCAAAAAAGAAAAGAAGCTGGTGACGGCTTCTTAGCTTAATCTGGTAGCGGTGGGGAATCGTTCCAGAATTCAGTCAAAAGTGCGGCTAATTCCGCCGGTTTTTCCAGCATTGGAAAATGGCCGCACTCCTCGATCAAATAGTAGCGGGCCTGGGGAGTTAGCGGTACAAATGCTTTGACGTAAGCCAGGGGCGCGATCAGGTCCTGGCGGCAGCCGAGATAGAGAGTCGGACACTGGATAGCCGGGCAGATCGCTTTAAACTTCACCTCGTAGCCGGTGAGCAGGGTCTTTATGATCGCCTGATTATCGCTTTGCAAAACTTCCTGCATCAGCTTTTCGAGGGTAGCCGGGTCGGGCTGCTGCTTGAAGTATCGCCGCACCGACCAGCGACGCAGCCGGGCCGACCGGCTCAATGGTTTCTTGAGCAACACCACCAGCCAGCCGATCAGATAGCTGACCCACTTAAAGATTTGATGTAAAGGGTTGTCGGGATCGAAATAAGCCGTACCAATCGCGCACAGGTTTTCGACCTGCGCCGGATAGCGGGCGGCGAAGGCCATCCCCACTACTCCACCCCAGCTATGCCCGACCAGCCTGACTCGTTCGTAGCCAAGTTGGTCGAGCAATATTTTCAGGTCGTCCACATAGCGGTCGAGCGAGTAATCGGTTTGCGGGGTCGTAAACTGCGACTTGCCAAAACCGGCGGCATCATAGACCA
Source organism: Chloroflexia bacterium (assembly GCA_038322625.1). Taxonomy (GTDB): domain Bacteria; phylum Chloroflexota; class Chloroflexia; order Chloroheliales; family Chloroheliaceae; genus 54-19. The sequence continues at coordinate 2,368 of JBBQGA010000038.1, read as the reverse complement.
GGCCGGGATAAGTTGGAGCCAGTTGGGGCAGAAGGGTTTGCCAATCCTGACTCGACCCGGCCCAACCGTGAATAAAAATAACCGGGGAGGCTCCAGCAGAGCTTCCCCAGCAATCATAAAACAGTTCCAGGCCCGGTCTGACCGGTAAAGTCGAATTAACTGTCACGCGCTAGTAGTGAACGTGAACCCGGCTACCGATGTTCAGGTAATTCCAGGCAAAGGCCGAGGTTTCGAGGTCTTCGTTGACACAGCCGTGACTTCCGGTGACTCCAAATTGGCTGCGCCACCAGGCATAGTGCAAAGCGTGGCCTTCGTAGGTGAAATACTGGGTGTATAACACGTTATATAAGTCGTAGAAATCGTCGGCTCCGATTGAACCACCCTTCATATGCTCGTTGTAAATCCGGTTCCAGATATAGAAATCGCCGGTAGGGGTTTCGTGACCGGGCTTGCCGGTTGTAACCAGGCTGGTGCGGACGGGCAGATCACCCTCGTAAAAAGTTTCGCTCTGGATCGACAGGTTTACATCCACCCAGTGTTCCCAGACCCAGCTATCATAATTCGGAATTTTGTCCTGACCGGGTGCCGGTTCAGGGTTAATATCGACCGAGGTGTTGGCGTGCAGGAACATTGACATTTCGGTGCCAAAGTTCGGGTCGATTATCGAACCGGTTTCGCTTGACCAAAGCATCCGGCCTCGCTCGAACAATTGGGCGCGGTAGTTTTTACCGTCGTAGGCGGTAGTCTGATATTCCTCGCTCAAAGGGAAGCCCCACATAAAGAGCGCACCGGTTTTGTTGTAAAGCTCTAAAAAGCCATTCGACAGCGAGTGACCGCTTTCTGGAAAATATTTCTGGTTCTGGGTGTTTGCTAGCGGGGCAATCCGGCCAAACGGTACACTCTGTCGGATTACTTCCACTTGCGCGTCCAGGAACAGCCGACCAATCTGGTAAGGGCGGGTTTCCCAGGCAGTATTAGCCAGTTCGGGATAGTAAGCCAGGGCCATTTTCTGAAAATACTGAACGGCGTGGCCTTCTTTGTCCATTTCGGTGTGAGATATTGGTCCGCCAAAAATATCAAATCGCCCGTTCAGCCGCCAGAAATGCAGCAGGGGATTGGCTACAAACTGCCCATAATCGGCAAAATATACCTTGTTCGGATTGACTGAACCGGCAGGCAGTTGGATGGCCGCCTCGGATTTAACTTTTCCCGCCGTGCTATCGGAGGCGGCGAAGGCTTCTGAAACGCCACTGGCATCAAAAATGATCAATAAAGTGACTACCGCTATAAGCGCGTAGAAAGCTTTTTTCGACAGTACATTCACCGGGCTAACTCCTTGTTTGTGTAGATATGAACAGGTCAGTACGGGAAACTAACCATATTTTTATAACGTTTTATTATCCGATTTTACTGCTAGATACCTATCTGTGTAATGAGCGGGAAAATGTAAAAGTTGTGCTAACTTTGCTCCTGATCAGGATAGAATCTTAAGATTTTTATTACTATGATCAAACTAACACCCCACCTGGAATGGTGAGCGTTAAAAGGGTTTTGGGTTCGTAATTTGGATAAACCGAGGCGGTTTTCGTAGAAAATAGCCGACCCGCAAGTTTACATAAATAAAGAACAGAGGTTGTTAAACTGCTGGAAAAAAGTTACCCGGCAAGGTAATTTTTGTTCAACTAATTATACCTTGAACTTATTCTTTTGAAAAGAGGAAATTTAAGGTTTTTAGGGCCTATTTAGCCTATTCCAAACTAGCATTTTCAACGGCCTGGCCTCATAACCTTTGGACGGCACAAATGCTAATATTCAGTAAGCGGCAGCGTCACTATAAAGTTACTACCCTGACCCGGTTCACTTTCCAAATTTATCTGCCCGCCGTGTTTACGAACAATCTCACGACAGATAAATAGACCCAGTCCCAGCCCGTTTACTTCAGCTAATTCCCCTTCACGGGTGCTGTAGATACGGCTCCAACGGTTGAAAATCATTAACTGGTTTTCTTCTGAGATGCCAATCCCGTTATCTTTTACCGAAAGTTCGGCGGTAAGCTGGTCGGACCGTCGCAAACTAATCGTTATCGCACCACCGGAGGGTGAGTATTTGACGGCATTATCGAGCAGGTTTGTCAGCATTTGCCCAATTCGCTCGCGGTCGAACATCCCCCACATTTTCCCGCTACCATTTTCAATTATCAACCGGTGGCGGAGTTCCGGTTCGCTTTGGTTTTCGGTTTCGGTTGTCAGCATAGCAACCGTAAAACGTTCGGCTGCTTCATTGACCAGTTCGGACAATTCGAGTAGCTCGGTGCTAATCTCCAGCCGACCGGTATTGATCCGCGAGACATCCAGCAATTTACCGATCA
>JBBQGA010000037.1:0-54479 GCA_038322625.1 Chloroflexia bacterium | reverse complement strand
GTTGTTGGTAGAAATCATCTATAACCACATAGGCCCAAGTGCAAAAATCTCGAAAATCCGTTATCATCTTGTTACCTCCGGTTTGGTTGTATGAGTTTTTAACACTTCTTCTACGTTCAAACCGGAGGTTTTGCTACAATTCCCTTTATTTACTTGTTAATGTTCATCTACTGTTGTGCTTCTTTTCATCTAGCACATCGCCCTATTATGTGCAATGTTAATTGTATAGGTCTTATAGCCAGCCGGTAAACCGTTAATCCTGGTCGCGTATGGTTAGTGGGTTAGCCAGGCCTTTCGTAATGGCACTGAAAACCGAACCAATCTGCGGACCCATTATAACTAATATTCCAATTACCAGAACGGCAACCAGGAATATAATTAGGGCATATTCTACCAGTCCCTGCCCTTTTTCCTCACTGTTAAAAATTTCCTGAGCCAATCTTTGTGCAATTACCCCTTTGTAATTTAGCATTTATTTCCTCCTGCTTATTAGCAATCCAAATAATGGTTACTTAATTTCATTTTGCGTTAACGAAACCAAATGAAGTAAGATATATTCGAGCTGGTGTTCTAATTTGAGTATAAAAAGGTCAGAAGCTAAAAAGTATGTTTTTTATACATTATAATTTTGAGTATACTACAGAAGTATTAAAATTTCAATATGTGATCTGATAACTTTTAACCCGCTTTTGTAAATCAACTGCCATTTGAGGTGTAATTTTTGTAAATTGCAAACTAGAAAACCGGCGAAAAGGCAAGGTAACTTTAAATAAAATTAAGATTTTCGCTTAACAAACATAACGAACTTAATGTGTGGGTGTAGTAAGGCAGATTGTGGGTACCCGACCAATGCCGAGGTATTTATAAGGCCAGCGGGTTTAGGAGGTAAATTTGAAAAAGTAGGTTAACCGGCAAGCTTATTTGATGGGATTTGCTTGAATGACCTCTTTAATAACTCTGGATAAATCTTCCAACCGGTAAGGCTTTGTAACCAGTCCCTTAAAGCCGTAATCGCGGTAATGAGCCATCATCGGATCGTTTGCGTAACCGCTTGAAACGATCACACGCGCCTGGGGGTCAATATCGAGTAGCCGCTGGATGGCATCTTTGCCGCCCATCCCACCGGGAATAGTGAGATCCATGATAATAACCGAGTAAGGTTGCCCGGCTTCCTGCGCTTGTTGATAAAGTTTGACGGCTTCCAGGCCCTCAGTGGCTTCATCCACCTGGTACCCCAGTCGGGTCAGTAACCGATTTATAACTCGCCGAATTGTACTTTCGTCATCCATTACTAAAATACGGCCTTCCCCTTTATAGCGGGGCGATATTTCGAGTAGGTTTTTTTGATCGGCTTTGGGAGGAGGCAGATTAACTGATAATGCCGGGAGATAGATCAGGAAAATTGTACCGGTTCCCAGCTCGGAAAAGACTTCCAGATGACCATCGTGTTTTTTTATAATCGAATAGCACACCGCCAGACCTAAACCATTGCCACTTTCTTTGGTCGTAAAATACGGGTCGAATATGCGTAGCAAATTTTCAGGTGAAATACCCTCACCCCAATCCTGAATAGTCAACCGCACATAGCGACCGGCTTTTAACGAACTGCTGGTAAGGGTTTGACCATAACTTAAATTGATATTCTCCGCCGAGATTGCCAGCTTACCGCCGCCCGGCATGGCCTGTATCGCATTAATGATCATGTTATGCACAACCTGGCTAATCTGACCGGGGTCAACCTGAACCGGCCACAGGTCGGCGGGAATACTATATTCGCTCTGAACCTTCGATCCGCGCAGGACAAATTGGGTTGATTCCTGAATAATCTGCGTTAGACTGGCGGTTTTCTTGACCGGTGCGCCCCCTTTGGCAAAAGTTAACAGTTGCTGGGTAAGCTCTTTAGCCGCCAGACAAGCTCGTTCCGCTTCATCCAGACTGATCAGGTAATCGGCCTGATAGGAACCTTCGGCGGCACCTAGCCGGGCCAGCGAAATATTTCCGGCGATGCCGGTCAAAATATTATTGAAATCGTGGGCAATCCCACCGGCCAGTAAACCAAGCGATTCCAGTTTGGTGGCCCGCATTCGGCTTGCTATAACCTTTTGTTTCTCGGCGACATCCCGTAATACAAGTACAATTCCGATGATTTCCTCGTTTGAATTACGGATAGGGGCCGACGTTCCCGCTACTTGTCTCTCGGTGCCATCCCGGCTGATCAAAATCGAATACAACGTACTGGGGGCCAGTTGTACCGTTTGGTTGGAAGCCAGACATTGCGCCACCGGGTCCGGTATTAACTGGCCGGAGGTGTTATCATAAAGTTTAAAAACCTCGCTTAAAGGTTGTTCGATGGCCTCACTTTCAAACCAGCCGGACAATTCCTGACCAACCTGGTTAATCAGTTTTATTTTGCCGGTAATATCGGTCGTAATAACGCCATCGGCGATGGAAGCCAGGGTGACTGCCAATCGTTCTCTTTCGGCAGCCAGGGCTTCTTCCGCCCGTCGGCGCACCGTGACATCCCTAATAATCCCCACAATACCGTAAGGCTTTCCATTTACCCCCAAAAGGGGAAACTTCGTGGTAATTTCAATTGGCGCACCTGCACCTGCCGTAATCGGGGCGATTTCTTCCCATTCCAGAGCGTGACCGCAAGCCAGCACTTCGTCATCGTGGCTCTTCCAGTGATCGGCAATTTCCTTTGAGACCAGATCATAATCGGTTTTACCAACGACCTCTGCCATCAAGCGACCGGTCGCAAGTTCACAGCGATGATTAAACAAGGAATAGTAGCCTTCGGTGTCCTTCATGAAAATTGAAAAAGGCGCGTTATCCAGAATAGCTTGAAAACTGGCCCGGCTATTCTGGAGGGCTTCCAGAGCCTGTCGATGCATGGTAACATCAATAAGTGTGCAAATAACCTGCCGGACTTCGCCATTGGTGCCTAACTCTGGCACAGCACTCTGCAATAGCCAGATGCGGTCGTTGCTTTTAGGTTTCCATACGCCAATTATCACATTACGAACCGGTTTCCGGCTGGAAAGTGCCTGATGTATGGGTCGTGAGTGAGCGGGAAAATCGGAGCCATCTTCTTGTATAATATTCCAGCCCGGGTCGCTGGTTGATTTGTCCATTAATTCCGCCAGAGTCAGACCCAGCAGTTCACAGGCAGCGTTATTTGCCAGCAAAATTTCCGATTGCGGTCCCTGAACCATTACTCCAATTTGCAAGCTCTCGATGAGCGTCTGATAATGGATTTGCTTTTCGGATAGTTCTTTTTCGGTGCGTTTGCGCTCTACAAACTGGCCGATCCGGTTTCCTAAATCCTTTAGTAATTCTAATAACTCGCCGTCCGGGGCATAATTATACCGGCTGTAGAAAACCATTACACCCAAAACTTTATCTTCTAGCAGAATGGGCAGCCCAAAGGCACTTTGCAAACATTGCGCCACGTTACTTTGTTGCTCAACAAAACTGGCCGGTTCGTTAAACTCGTTACTCCATCCAGGTATGGCTTCCTGCCAGATTCGGCCCGGTAGCCCTTCACCCACTGCGTAACGGGTTTCCTGGCTGATAGTATCAAAGGCGGTTGTAGGTTGGTTGTCCTCGTGCCAATTAGATGCACAAAATAATTTGTTCGTCGCTTCGTCCAATTGCCACCACTGGCCGATTTGCCAGCCTAAATGCTCGCCAATAGTTTGTAAGATATTATTCAGGGTTGGTTCAACCGCAGCGGCCTCGGCTAAAAGCTGCGATACAGCCAGTTGCACTTGCTTGCGAAGCTCATTCATTTTACGCTCGGTAATATCCTGTGCGGCACTGAGCAAACCGGTAACATACTGGTGATTTTCGTCCCAATCCTGGCGATGTTTAAACCGAACCCAGCGCACTTCATTTTGGCTGGTGATCAGTCGCAATTCCTGCTCGACTTTTTGGCCCGCTATAATTTCTCGCTGGTCGCGCAAGACTACTGGTAGGTCTTCGGGGTGGAATATGCCTTGCCAACCGCCATTGGCTTCCAGGTCGGCAAGCGAAGTAAAACCGTAGTCGCTAAAGAAATTATCGCTGATCCATGCTATTTGAAAATGATCGGAATTTATGCGGCGGGAATAATAAACATAGTCCGAGGTCAATTCGCACAACGCCCGGTAAAGAACTTCCCCCTGAATCATGGTTTCCGGCGGGTTAGTAGGGTTGGTAAGGCTGTGAAGTTTCATGGATGTTGCCAATTTTTCTCAATTTGTTAAATAGTGTGTTCGCTCTAACCGGCATAGGGCAAATTCAACTGGAATTACCAACCAGGAAAGGAAGCTAAACCGAGTTTAGACGGCTAAAATTACTTGCAGAAAAACTAGATTAAAGCTTTTAAATTTGAAGATGTTCCAAATTTCTACTATCTCATTATTACATAATTACATCAAGAATAATATTAAGCTAACCAGATAGTTCCCAAAACTACCAAAAATCTTTATTTTAGGACTTTCGCTGCGGCTTCTCAGCCCATATACCCTGCTTTAAGCTATAGTCCCGATAAATTGATTTTGGGAAAGCCGCTACTATTAAAATATGGAGCTTAACAATTGCATAATTATTTCACAATGTTTCGATGGGAGGTTTCAAGGGGCACCCAGGGGGTACCCGACCCCCAGGACGGGGGCATAGCGGGGGTGTCCACCGGGCTTTTCCCTCTTCCCCAGCGTCGCATAGCGACGCTGGGGGACCTGGGGGATGTCCCCCAGGTCCCCCTTGCAGGGGTTGCACCCCTACGAACCCGGCTTAGTACTTTGTGATTTTTTATGCAATCATCAAGATGGAGGAAAAAATCCGGCAGTATTGATGGCACTGCATCTTACCGAAATACTACCGGATTATCAGGACTATTAACTTTTGGTTTAACCAACCCCTCATTCTGAAAGGCTAGGGCGGTGTGTGACGTTAATTTGTTGGAGAAAGCGGCTTTCAAAGCCTGAGCTGATTCGTCGATGGCCTGAATAGCCAGGGGCAAGAGGCCGGGCATCTGGTAAAAGGCGTGGATCATGCCTTCATAATTGTGAAAACTGACCGGCACCCCGGCTTCCCTTAAACGGTCGGCATAGGCTTTTCCTTCATCGCGCAAAGGATCATATTCAGCCGTAATGACCAGGGCCGACGGTAATCCGGCCAGATTTTCGGCCTCCAGGGGTGCTATACGCGGGTCACTCGGATCAGCGTCTTTACCCACCGTATGATTATAGAAATATACGATTGAATCTTTGCTTAGAAAATATCCCTGGGCATTTTCCTCGTAGGAAGGAAACTGGCCGAGCTGGGCGGTGGCCGGATAAATCAATAGTTGAAACAGCAGCCGGGGTCCGCCCTGGTCGCGGGCTAGCTGCGCTACTACCGCCGAAAGGTTGCCCCCGGCACTATCACCGCCGACGGCCAGCCGTGAACTATCGCCGTTAAATTCAGCCGTGTGACCGGCGACCCACTGAAGGACACTATACGAATCTTCGACCGCTGCCGGGAATTTATACTCTGGAGCCAACCGGTAAGCCACCGAGACCACCTTGCAACCGGCCCGGTTTGCCAGCATCCGGCAAATTTGGTCGTGGGTATCCAGGTCGCCAATGACCATTCCACCCCCTTGATAAAAAACCAGTACCGGTAATGGCCCATCCTCCGCGCCGAGCGGTGAATAAATCCGAACCGGGATTTTGCCTGCCGGACCGGGAATAGACCGGTCCTGGCTGGCGGCTACCTTCTCCGGTATCCCGGCAAGCTGGATCAGCCGCCGGTAATTTTCCCGTGCTTCGCCTGGTTCAAGCGTCGAGGTCGGCGGACGACCGGCGGCTTCCAATCGATCCAGTAAAGCTTTTACCACCGGGTCAAGGGGCATTTTGTTTCCTCCTGTAAATTGTTTGTAACTACTCAGGCCCACCCCTTACCCCACCCCAGGGCCACCAATGGACAGGGAAAATAAGAAGAAATGAGAAGTTTAGAGGGGCACCCAAAGGCTACCCGACTATTGGACGCCATATACAAAGCGGTGCGCTACTCTGGGTGGCCGCTGGGGCCGATGCCACCTTGGCCTTTTAGGCTGGGGCCGCTCTGCTTTACGACCGGGGCGACCCCGACATATTTAGCCAGCGAATCAGCTTTGGCACAGCTCGTGAAATTTAAGCTCGCTACTACCAGCCAGTACGCCGTGATCGGACCGACACCGACTATCGTTTGCAGCAAAGTGATGCTAGCGGCCCAGGCCGGGTCCTGCTTCAAGATGGTTTCAAGCGCGGTGTCTAAAGCTTCTATTTTGGCCGTGAAGTCCTCGATTTGAGCCTGATACTTCTCACCCACCGCCGCCACGAGGGTGGTGGAAGCACTCAGAGCGTGCCACTGGTTTTTTAGGACTTTGCGCAACTCGAGGTGGGTCGAGCGGTATTGGAGGCGTTGTTCCATCTCGTGGTAAATGGCCGGGGGCGGGGTCCACCCTTTAAATTTAGAAGACCGGTGGGCGGCCATCTCGCACAGGGTTTGAGCATCGCTGGGTACCCGCGACCTCACTACCACCTTGCCGCCCGCTCTAATTATATTATAGAGCCACTTTTATTATACGAGGGTACCCGCCTGTATGACCCCCGCTTGGTACCCAATGGGTACCCGGCACCCAGTACCCCCGCTTTAAGTGTCTTCTATAGTGATAGTCTGAAGAGTTAAAAATTACTACCGGATGGGTTTTAGAGGCTCTCCCCAGCCAACTGTTCATACTCGAACAGACTGACCGACGGTTCGTAATCGTGACCGCTATCGGCGGCGGCGGTAGGCTGGGCCGGTCGGCTTTCCGGCAAATCGTGACCGCTATCGGCGGCGACCCCCAGTTGCTCCTTTTCACTGACCGGTTGAGAGGAAGCCTTGAAGCTTGGTGCCGCTTGCCGGTTGGCCTTGTGAATGCTCAACACTTCCCGGTAGACCGCTTCCAGTTCTTGCCCGGTCTGCGACATTCCCAGTTCTTCAATCGCTTTCTGGCGCAGCAAACTGCCTAATTCCTGACAGCGTGCCGGGTCCGACAGGATCGCTTTAAGCTGGTCGGCCAACGCTCGTGCGTTACCGCGCTCGGCATACAGACCCAGATCGCCCATTATTTCCCGGCTGATCGGGGTATCGAAAGCCACCACCGGCAGGCCCATCGCCATGTAGTTGGGGATTTTCCCGGCCCCTTCGGTTTCGCTCATCTTGGGGGCGACTGCCACATCCCCCAGCCGCAAATAATTCGGGGCTTCTTGATATGGAATCCGGCCAGGGAATATTACACTGTCGCCCAGGCCTATTTGCTCGGCCAGTTTGGCATAGCTGTCCACGCCAGGGTAGCCCATTATCACAAAATAAGCTTCGGGCATCTCGGTTTTCAAGAGCCGGGCCGATTCCAGCAATACATTTATGCCCTGGTACTCGGCCAGCAATCCCAGGTAAACCACTACTCTGCGTCCGGCGGGTATTCCCAGGCTTTCACGCAACCGAGCGGTGGCCGCCAGTTCCTCGGTGGTCGCGCCGGGCCGGAAACGTTCAAAGTTTACCCGGTCGGCTACGGTTGTAACCCGACCGCCCTCGACTTTATACCGCGTTTCAAGAAGATGCTGGGCATTGTGCGAACTGGTTACAATTTTAGTCGGAAAGCTATTAATAAGTTTCTCAAGGGCCAGGGTTGGCCGGTAGAACGGGCCGTTTTTGCGTAAAAAATGGTGATCGAGCATTTCACTGGTCAGGCTACCCTGGAAATCAAACACCAGCGGCGTTTTACCGAACCGGGCCAGCCAGCGGGTCAGCCAGCCGATTAACGCCCCCTCGTGGAGATGGGCATGAATAATGTCAGGTTTTTCCTGCCAGGCTACCTGTAACGCTCTCAGGGTCAACATAGCATCAAAATATAGTTTGTGGCGGCTACTACCCACCTGAACGCCTTTGTGCCAGGGAACATCCAGGCTGCGTTTGATCTTTATGCCGGGTGTTTCGTCGCCCATATGATAAGTACATACCGTCACCTCGTGACCGGCTTGCTGCAAACTCCAGATTTCTTCTAGGATACGCACGTGACAGCCGGTGTCGGCAAAAAACGAGGTTGGTGCGATCATCTGAATTTTAAGAGCCAAGAATATTCACCTCTAGCAAAATTATACTAACTCCTCCAATATTCAGGGGTTGTTCGGGTGGTGCTTTGGTAACTGCAAGCGGCTTACCATCGGGGGTAAGCATACGCTAATCTCTACTTTATAACGACCGGGCGGCAGATTTGTTGCTATATCCGGCGATTAATCGTTATATAATCGTCTTTGAGCAGATTGCCGGGTATCCTTTGGGTCGTATTTAGCGGGCCGGATTCCCAAAGCCAGCAAACAAAAATGTGCCCCGCCCAAAACCCAACTACAGTACCTGCCGGTAATCCAGGCAAAAGCCTACCACCGGATTTAATTGGCCGGTTGGCACAAAAAGCTGACGGTCGCCCGTGAAACTGTAATGTAAAAGTTGAAAGGTTGGGAAAGCTAATATCCAACCGGTGACAGCCCCGATTAGCAAACCCAATCCGGCCCGGCTGAGAAATTTATTTAATCTGGGTCGCCCAGAATTTATAGCGTCCGGTCCTGCGGTGGCGGCCAGATTGCTTTGTTGCCCTGTTTTATCGGCCAGCATAAGAGTGGCCCGGCTTCCTTTCGAGTCTTTAGAGTACCGGTAGTGACTCGTTATCGCCGTTGACACGGGTCGTAGTTTCCCTGGCAGTAGTTGTCCTGGTCCGATTTTACAACAACTTGCCGGGAGTAGCAAATGCAGGTTGGCTTTCGTCATCAAGTGAAGGTCTAATAATAGCTATTATCGAATTAAAATGGTTGGCGGTTTGGCTTGATAAAGTGAGGGTGGCTGGTTATACTGAGATAGTATGCGGTGAGGAAAGCGAAACGGCCTTGCCTTTAAACCAAGTGCAAACGTCAGGCGCTTAATATTAACCCGGTGCCTACCAGATCGGGTTTAGCTAAGGAGAAATGGCAGTGACGACTCTTGCTCAACAAACTTATGTAGCCAAAGATTTTAATCTGAGTGGGCTGAACGGTATTTCAGATCGCACCCTCGAAACTCACTTTGGTCTTTACAAAGGCTATGTTACTAATACCAATACCCTTAACGAGCATCTTTCTCAGTTGATTAAAGATGGCAAAGCCGGTAATCCCGAATATTCGGAATTGACCCGCCGGTTGGGTTTTGAATACAACGGTATGCGGTTGCACGAATACTATTTTAGTAATATGACCGCCAGCGGCCAGGGCCAGCCCTCTGCCGGAAAATTAATGGATGCTATCAACGGTAGCTTTGGAGATTTCGAGACGTGGAAGACCGATTTTACCAAAGTCGGCACGATGCGGGGGGTTGGCTGGGCCATCACCTTCCAGGACCCCTTCACTATGCGCCTCTCGAACCACTGGGTTACTTTGCACGAGGACGGCAACCCGGCAGGCTTCAAGCCGATCCTGGTGATGGATGTCTGGGAACACGCCTTCTTGCTGGATTACAAACCGGCGGAACGCCCCAAATACATCGAAGCCTTCTTCTCCAACATCGATTGGAGTGCGGTCGAGGAGCGGATCGGCTAACCGGTTTATCCGACCTATAGAAGCTTGTGATTGGTGAGATGCTTGCGTCTCACCAATTTTTTAGTTATAGTGCAAGGGAATTTATTATTAAATAAGTATTCTCCTCCTCTTTGAAACAGGCTGTCGAGCGATGTTACCTTTTGAATACACCCGCCGCCATTTGAAAAAAGACGAACTGACTACCCGCTACGAGGCGGTAGTACGCGAAATGCGCGAGGGCGGTTGGGAGCTTTCAAAGATTGTGCCGACTTACGGCTATGTCCGCACCTTCTGGGAGCAGCAGGGCCGGGGACCTTTTCAGGGCAGCTACCTGGTTTTCCGGCGAGCCAAGCCTGATATAGAAAAGTAGCAAAGAGAGTAGAAAAAGTAGAAACATTATTATGAGTGAGCTAAACCGGAATATTGCGCCGGAAATGGTAATAAAAGCTATCGTGGACCAGTGGCCGGAAACGGTGCGCGTCTTTGCCAAACACGGCCTGGGCTGTGTGACCTGCTCGATTGCCGGGCTGGATACCGTCGAGCGCGGCGCAAAGGCCCACAAAATCGAGATGGACCCGCTGCTGGCCGACCTGAATCTGGTCCTGATCCAGCCTGAGTTATTCCCCGAAGTCAAAACCGGCGGGTTGGCGGCCCTTGCCAGTGGTAGCGATACGACCACCACCAGTGGGATCAAGAATATAATCGCCATCGTCAGCGGCAAAGGCGGGGTGGGTAAATCCTTTGTAACCAGTACCCTGGCAATTGGCCTCAACCGGTTGGGCTTCCGGGTCGGCATTCTGGACGCTGATATAACCGGGCCGAGTATCCCGCGCAGTTTTGGGATCGTGGCGCGGCCAGCCGAAGGCGAAGGCGGTAAGATTATTCCGGTGATCAGTGCCCAGGGCATCAAAATTATTTCGTCGCTCTTTTTTGTGGCAAACGAAGATGAGGCGATCATCTGGCGCGGCCCGCTCATCAGCAAAATGATCAAAACCTTTTACGATAGCACCCTGTGGGGCGACCTGGATTATTTGCTGGTCGATTTGCCGCCCGGCACCAGCGACGCGCCGCTAACCGTGATGCAAAGCCTACCGACCAACGGCATTGTGCTGGTCTCCTCACCGCAGATGCTGGCAACCAGTATCGTCAAGAAGGCCATCGGGCTGGCCGAAAAGATGCACTCCCCGATTATAGGGGTAGTCGAGAATATGAGCTGGCTAAATCTGCCGGAGAGCGGCAAGAAATTCGCAGTATTTGGGCCGAGCCGAGCCGCCGAACTGGCCGAGTCGGCTGGTGCGCCGGTCCTGACCCGTTTACCGCTCGACCCCCACGCCGCCGAACTGATCGATAGCGGGCGAGTCGAGGAGTACCAATCCATCGAGACGGATGCGTTGGCCGGGGAATTCCTGATGGCTTCTCGCCAGCGTATGCGCCACGCCACTTTACAAATTAGCGGCTAAAATCACTTTAATAATCTTCAGGGACTATCTCTTGCGCTCAAAGGCGTACAGGCGATAGTCTTTTTTGTTTTATTTTCCCAAACCTGAAAACATCCCGGCCCAAAGTGTTATAATATTGGGGCAAAGAAGCATTTTTATTACGGTAATCCAATTCCGGTATAGTGGTAATTTTTCATAAACCTGAACAAAATTGTAAAAATTATGACGCAAATATTGCTTGAAAGACTCAATAAAGAAATTCTGCTGGCCGATGGCGCGATGGGTACCATGCTATTCGCCCAGGGTTTCCCCTATTCGGTTTGCTACGAAGAACTGAACGTGAGCCAGCCTGAAGTGGTCGCCGAAATCCACCGCAGCTACATCGAGGCCGGGGCGCAGATCATCGAAACCAACACCTTTGGGGCTAACCGCTACCGGTTGGACAAATTCGGGCTGGGCGACAAAGTTCGCAGCTTTAATCTGCGGGCGGCCAAACTGGCCCGCGAGGTACGCGATATTTCCGGCGAAGCGGTGCTGGTGGCCGGGTCGGTCGGACCGTTGGGGCAGCAGCGCGGCCATAATTACCAGCCGGACGAGATGCGACAAGCTTTCCGAGAGCAGATCGAAGCTTTGATGGAAGGCGGCGTCGATTTCTTGCTGCTGGAAACCTTTTACGATTATCAGCAGATGGTCCATGCCCTGAGTGTGGCGAAATCGATCAGCGATCTGCCGGTGGTGGCCCAGATGACCTTTAGCGAGGACGGCCATACTTTTTCCGGCCATACTCCCGCCGAGGCTTTCAAGATGTTGCAGGCACGGGGAGCCGATGTGATCGGGCTGAACTGCCACGTCGGGCCGCAGGGTTCGCTGGCGGTGCTGGAACAACTGGCCGCCGCCCGGCCTGGTTTTCCTTATCTTTCGGTGATGCCCAACGCCGGTGCGCCGGAGCGGATCGATGGCCGGTTGTTTTATCACGCCGGACCGGACTATTTCGCTTCTTATATTCCTCGCTTTATCGAGGCCGGGGCAAAACTGCTGGGCGGTTGCTGCGGTACTACTCCCGCTCATATCGCTGCCATGCGCGAGGCTCTAAAAAGCGTCCAACCTGAACCGGTCAGCCCTATGAGTCGGGCAATTGAAGTTACCTCCAACGCCGAAATGTTTAGCCCACCCCACTCCGACGAAGCAGTAAAAACCGAGCGCGGTACTTCCAAAGCCACCCTTACCACCTTCGAGCCGACCCGCCTGGCCCAACTGCTGGCGCAGGGCAAATTCGCGGTCAGCGTCGAAATGAGTCCGCCGAGGGGGGTCAAGGCTACCAAGATGCTGCAAGCCGCCGCGCAGATGGCCGAACTGGGGGCCGATGCGGTAAATATCACCGATAACGCGATGGCGAGCGTGCGGATGGGCAGTATCGGTTGCGCCATGCTGATCCAGCAGTCGGTTGGGATCGATACGGTGATCCACTTTACCAGCCGCGACCGCAACCTGATGGCCCTCCAGAGCGATTTGCTAGGGGCGCACTCCAACGGTATCCGCAATATTTTGGCCCTGACCGGCGACCCGCCCCGCATGGGTAGCTATCCGGGGGCCAGCGGCATCTGGGACGTGGAAAGTAGCGGGCTGATCGAAATCTTGCACCGCATGAACCAGGGTTGCGACTGGAATAATACCAGCATTGGCACTCCGGCTAATTTCAATATCGGGGCGGCTTTCAACCCGACCGCCACCGACCTACCCACCGAAATCGACCGGTTGCGGCGCAAACTGGCGGCGGGGGCGCAGTTTATAATGACCCAACCGGTCTTTGACCCGGCGGTATTAACCGAAACGCTGGCCCAGGTCGGCAAAATCGAGGTGCCAATCCTGGCCGGGATCATGCTGCTGCACAACTACAAACACGCCGAGTATATGTTCCACGAAGTGCCGGGGATCGTCGTGCCTCAAAGTGTGCTGAAACGCATGAACGAAGCCGGTGAAAAAGGGATGCTAGAAGGCCTGAAAATCGCTACCGAAGTGGTCAGCGCGATCCACAGTCAGATACAGGGGGTCTATATTATGCCCTCGCACGGGAAATACGAGGCCAGCGGCGAACTGGTCAAACTTCTCAAAGGATAAATCAGCAGTTAAAGAAGTCGAGTGCCTGGTTTTGCCGACAAGGGTCACGACGTTTTAAAACCCGCAAACCGGGTGCGCTGTTACAACGATATTACCGATCTTTTACCGACCCGTCTGGCCTGACTAAAGAAAAACTCGGCAAAATAGGACTCTGGCGTGCTAGATAACTCACCGGCTTTACCCACAGCCGCATCAATTTTACCGCTTGAAGAAACCCTGGAAATCAGGCTGCAATGTTTGATTGTGGCGGCTATTGCCTTTCTTTTAAGTGCCCGCCTTGACGGGTTTCCGCAAGATAACACCCAATGGATATTTCAACTTTCCCTTATTCCCTATACCGGCGGGCTGCTTTGGCTGGGCTGGCTATTTTTTAGGTCGGAGTTACTTTACCACTGGTTAAAGAGGTTTTTCCCTCCGGCGTTGAGGCTTATTGAGCGAAGTCGGTTAAGCCAGCTAAACTTTATAGTAGTGTTAGGGTTTGAACTTATTACGCTGGGTTTGCTTTTCTTTCAGAATAGCTTCTTTGGCCGGTTTGGATACAAACTAAATCTACCACTTACCGGGCTGGTATTTTTGCTAGTGTTCGGGGGCGCGTTTGCGGTCTTCCGGCAAAACGCCCGACCGGTCTATGGTTTGTGGTTTGTGGTATTCGCCTATGGGCTGGTCCAGGTATTAACCATCATTTCTTTTCCGTTGAACCCCAATCGGTCGGATTTACTACCACTTATCGCCGGGGCTGACACCAATTTTTTACACGGGCTGGCACCTTATACTAATTACACCCTGGAGAGCGGGACTTTACCTTTAACCTACTTACCCGGTACCTGGCTGGCCTATCTGCCGGTGGTCGGGCTGGGCGGTGATCCTCGGCTGTTAAATCTGTTGCTGGTGGTGGCGAGTTTGCTGCTGGTCTATTATGGGTCGGCTCCCGCCAGCCCGGCCAAAGCCTTGTTTATGCTGAGTATCTTCGCTTTCAATCCTTATTTTCAGTACCGTCACGAAATTTACTACGCCCCTTTGTGGCTGATGCTGGCTGCCTGTTTTGGGTTGTTAAACCGCCGCAAGCCCTTATTGGCCCTGGTTTTTTTAGCTTTTGCGATTACGATGACCCAATTCGCCTGGATCATTGCCCCCTTTATTCTGGGTCATATCTTCAAAACCTATCGTTGGCGAACTGCTGCCGGGTCTTGCCTTATAATATCGGCGATTTGTACTGTGATAATCGGCCCATTCATATTGTGGACACCGGAGGCCTTTTTCTATGGCGTGCTGACCCACTGGAATGAAAGTAATTCGTTTAGTGCCAGAACTGCGAACCTATCGTACTTTGTTTCAAAAATTATCTCGGTTAGAAATTTGCAGATTGTACAGGCAGTTGTCGTTTTATCTGTTTTAGCCCTGTCGGCTGGGCGGCTAAAATCGCTCGGCGAATGCCTTAAATGGGCGATAGTCGCACTTACCCTTTTTATAATATTTAATATACTTATCTGGTCTTATTTTTACCTTACGATTATCTGGCTGCTAATCCTGGCAAGCCTGACTTTAGGAAAAGAGGCCCAGGTTGCATCTTCGGCTTGAGCTAGAAACCGGCCAAAAAATAAAAGGCCGCCCGGTCCAGTCGGATCGGGCGCCTTTTTTTGTTAGTATAAACGTCAGGCGTGAGCGGTTTCCAGCTT
Source organism: Chloroflexia bacterium (assembly GCA_038322625.1). Classification (GTDB taxonomy): domain Bacteria; phylum Chloroflexota; class Chloroflexia; order Chloroheliales; family Chloroheliaceae; genus 54-19. Next base: position 39,650 of record JBBQGA010000037.1, on the reverse strand, counting down.
GTGGGCCGCAATGATAGTATCGGCTACATTGCTGGGACAAACCTCGTAGTGCGAGACACTCAGCGTAAAGATACCCCGGCCCTGCGTCATACTGCGCAGGTCGGTGGCATAGCGTTGGACTTCGGCCAGGGGAGCCTGAGCCTCGACCACTGTAAAGCCGTTACCGACCTGGTCCATCCCCAGTACCCGCCCGCGCCGGGCACTGGTCAGGTCGCCCATTACATCGCCTACAAAACTGTCCGGTATCGTAATCTTGAGGTCGGCTACCGGTTCGAGCAAGACCGGACGAGCTTCCAGTGTCCCTTTTTTGAAAGCTTGCTGCGCCGCGATTTTGAAGGCCATTTCCGAACTGTCGACCGGATGGTAGCTGCCGTCATACAGGTTCACCCGGATATTGGTGACTGGGAACCCGGCTAGCGGCCCCTCGATCAGAGCTTCGCGGATGCCTTTTTCGACCGCCGGTATATAGTTCTTGGGAACGGTCCCGCCCACAATCGACTCGGTGAACTCGAACTCGCTGCCGTCAATGTGCGTAACCTCGATCAGCACGTGACCATACTGGCCGTGACCGCCGGTTTGTTTTTTGTGCTTGTATTCGGCCTTACTGGAAGCCATAATCGTTTCGCGGTAGGGTACTTTGGGCAGTTCTACCGTTACATCCACCCCGAATTTGCGGTGTAATTTCTCGGCGGCGACCTGGACATGGCTTTCACCCATCCCACTGATAATAATTTCGCCGGTCGAAACGTCGCGCTGCACCGTAATGGTGGGGTCTTCCTCGACCAGTCGTTGCAGCGAGGTACCCATCTTCTCCAGGTCGGCTTTGGTTTTGGCTTTCACGGCGGCCCGGAAAAGTGGAGCCGGGAAATCAATACCCTTGAGGCGCGGACTGCTTTCACTGCTCGCCAGTGTATCGCCGGTCTGGGTCAGGCTCAATTTGGCGACAACCCCAATATCACCGGCCACCACCATCTGAGTAGCGGTTTGGTCTTTACCCCGCAGGCCATAAAGTTGTCCGACCCGTTCGTTTCCACCTTTGGAAAGGTTCAGGACGCTGGCATCGCTTTTCATAGTGCCACTAAAAACCTTGAAGTAAGTTAGCTTGCCAACGTGCTGGTCGGCGGCGGTCTTGAAGACCAGGGCTACCAATGGCGCGTCGGCCTCGGCTTTAACGCCTTCTTCGGCGGGAGCCTGGAGGGGATTGGGCATTTCACGAGCCAGAAAATCTAACAACTGCGTAATACCGATATTGGCGGTCGCGCTGCCACACAGTACCGGGAAAACCAGTAATTTGCAGACTGCTTTGCTCAAAGTCTCCTGTAGTTCTGCGGTCTCAATGATCTCACCATCCAGGTAACGCATCATCAATTCATCGTCGGCCTCTACGATCCTCTCAACCAGTTTTTCACGAGCGGCGGCGGCGGCTTCCTGCATATCTGCCGGGATGTCACTTTCTTCAAATTTACCGTCGTGGGTGTTGGAATAGAGGTAAGCTTTTTGAGCCATCAGGTCTACTACGCCTCGGAAGCCACTTTCATGGCCGAGCGGTAATTGCAGGGCGACCACATTTGGACCAAAAGCGGTCTGGGCGGCTTCTAAAACTGTTTGAAAATTGGCGTTCTCGCGGTCGAGTTTGTTGATGAAAAGGCTGCGGGGCATGGCTCGTTCGGCGGCATATTGCCAGACCTGGTCGGTGCCGACCTCGACCCCACCGGTGGCATCCAGCAACACCAGGGCGCAATCGGCCACCCGAACCGCCGCTTTGATCTCGCCGACGAAATCGGCGTAACCCGGTGCGTCAATCAAATTAAGCTTGGTTTCCTGCCACTCGCACGGCGCAACGGAGGTGTTCACGCTGATATGCCGTTTGACCTCGTCCGGGTCATAGTCGGACACCGTGTTACCCTCGTCCACCCGGCCCAGCCGGTTAATAGCTTTGCTGGTGAACAGCAAGGCTTCGGTTAAAGAAGTCTTGCCCGCTCCACCGTGCGATAATAAGCCTACGTTGCGTATCTGTTCCGTTCTATAGCTTCTCATAAGAAGAACCTCCTCCCCGGTACTACTGTGTACCGGCTTGAACAGCTATTTTTAATTGTTAATAAGCTTTTCGCTTCAAGCTCACTTTGTGAGCTTGAAGCGAAAAGAAAAAGAGTTTTGACAGGGGAGACCCCTGTAGTACCCCCCCGCGTGGGTCGGGTACCCTATGGGTGCCCTACTACCCCCGCTAAATTTCTTTTGCAAGAGAGTAGGCTGAGTAGCTACTGTTAAATAACAAAACCCAATTGAACATCAAGGGGCGGTGTTGCCTCCAGGGGCAAACCAGCTTTTTGCAGAATATCGACAGGCCACGGAAAGGCAGCACTACTTGTGGGGTAGAAAAGTAGCTTGCAGAATTTGTAACACTCGAATTAACACAATTATAACCAATTCTTAACAAGATTACAATAGTTAGCTCGCAGAGATGGCAGACTCTATAGGGAGGGGAAGAACTAAGCGACCCGTAAGTTGTGATTATGAACTACTTCGCCAGGCCGAATTGGCCGCAGAGCTACCCCGATTATCTGTCCACCGGCGATGATCGAAGCCCCGATTTCCAGGGCATACGTAGCAATCTTATAACCTGCCGGGACACTTTCGCTGGCAATTTCAATCCGGTTGCCGTTTACCATAATCGCTTCACCGGCTCTTACGTTACCCAGCAACAGTGCGACATTATCATTCCGGTTCACCATTAAAGCCCTGGCGGGTGGTCTTATTTGCTTTTCGCCAACATCTTCAAAATTCACTGGTAGCTCCTTTGCTCCAAGTCCTGGAAAATATCAAAATGGATGGTAAATCTACCTATATATGCAAATCTATTATATGCAAATCTATGCAAATCATAGGCGGTTTCTGGCTCTTTACTGCCGAAATTTACCGTACAACCCACATACATCTACCTTTAGCAGCTAACCAATTTTGTGAAATAAGTGGTAGGTGAAGCTATACAAATGCTCAACGAATATTTAATAATAGCTATATATTCGCTCTCAATATGTTAACAATATAACGCTCCCGGTCAGGGTTGTCAAGGTTATAAATCTTAATTTTATCAAATCTTCGGTAAGAATTTCCATTTTATTAAATTGGAAATTTCAACAACTTTAGCCTAATTTCAGGCTAAATAACCTTACCCATTGACATGATGGCCTGAGCTGCTTATAATTCAGGTAGACATAACTTTGCAATTATTGAAAATGCGGACAACCAGAAGAGGCGGCGAAATCAGTATGAGGCATTTGTGGCGAAGCAGTTGGTTAGAACGAAAACTCGGTGTGTTGGTAATGCTGTCTATGTTGATTGTGGCTTTCAGTTTACCGGTGAGTACCGTTCTTTCGCAGACTCCACCTTTTAAGGTAGGCTGGACCTTGCCTAACCCACCCACCGAAGGCCGGGTAGGGGTAAGACTGAGTCTGTTGGGTCTGGAACTGGCAAATAACGGCACTCAGGCGTGGCCGAAAGCCGGGCCAGCCGCCTTGAAACTAAGTTATCGCTGGTTTACCGCCGATAACAAACCGCTCGATGCCAAAAACAAAGATACCGGCTATGATTCTTTGCCTTCCGATTTGCCGCAGGACATCCCTGCCGGGGGCCGGGTTTTATACCCTCAATTCCTGGTGGGTGTTCCGTTTGCGCCCGGTGAGTATAATTTACATATTGATCTGGTCCAGGGTACCGATAGCTGGCTACAGGATAAAGGCTCCGCCGACCTCAATTTCAAAGTTTCGGTAAAAGGCAAAGACGTTACTCCCCCTACCAGCACCCTTAAAATACTACCCCTTTTTAGCAACAGCACTACCTTTCTGGTGAGCTGGAGCGGAAAAGACGAGGATAGCGGTAGCGGTCTGGCTAGCTACGATATTCAATATAAAGTGGTCGGCGACCCAGACTGGCGCGATTGGTTACTGGGTACCTCGGCTACCTCGGCCCAGTTTAGCGGTGAAGAAGGCCGCTTGTATTTGTTCCGTAGCCGCGCCAGCGATAAAGTCGGCAATGTCGGCAAATATCCCGACAACGAACAGGTCAGTACCCGCATCGATAGTTTGCCTCCCTCGGCCAGAGTCGAAGCTTTGCCTATTCAAAGTGCCGAATATTTTCTGGTGCGCTGGTCGAGCTTCGATAATGTGGCCGGGGCATCTACCGCTCTGTGCGACGTTCAGTACCGGGAGGGCACCGCCGGCGAGTGGACCGACTGGCAACTGGGCAGCAGTACCGGTTCGGCCTTGTTCCGGGGCACACCTGGCAAATCCTATGCCTTCCGGGTGCGCGCGATTGATTACGCCGGAAACCAGGGCGATTTCCCGTCGGAAGCCCAGGCCGTGACCACCGTTTCGCTGGCTTTTGATAGTCTGTTTGCCCAACCGGTCAGTCCGGCGGTTCCGGTGACTACCACTACCGCAGTCTCTACCCCACAGTCGGCCTTATTCCCGCTGGCGGCCAAGAATGGTGATAACGGTTCCGGCACGACAACCGTCCTGGTTTATAATCCCGGCTCGGCCCCGATTGATGTTTTTATCCGGTTCAATAACCGGGAAGGTGCGCCCATTACAACTACTGTTAATAGTCAGCCCCAACCGGTATCCTCTGACCAGGCCACCGCTATTGCCAGGGTCGAAACGGTTTTGAAAACCATCGCGCCGGGCGAAACGATAAATGTCTGGGCCGGGTTAGTCCAGCCGAGTAGCTTTAACGGCTGGGTGGAGGTTCGCTCTGCCGGGACCTTCCAGGCCAGTGCCGTGCGCCAACCGGTAACCGGGCGAGCGGTTCAATACGCCCCGGCGGGGGCGGCCAACCAGCTCTTTTTGCCCTACCTCAAGAAAGCCGACGCGGTATCCTCCTCGATCCTGGATATTGCCAACCCTACCGCCAACCCGGCTGAATACAGCATAACCTATTACGATGCCGCCAGTGGCAGCGTGGTAGCGACCGATAAACGAACGTTACCGCGCTATGGTAGTACCCGCTTTTCGATCAATGGAGTTAATACTACCGACCCCAACCAGAAATTCCAGGCCTCGGCGGTCATCAGTGCAAACGTGACCCTGAGTGTTCAGGTGGAAAACGTGCTGGAAGACGGTTCGCCGCTGAATTATCCGGCTTCGATTACGGCGGGCGGGGTGGCTCCGCAACTGCCGGTATACCGGGCCGTCGACGGCATTACCACTTCACTTCTGGTACAGAATACGACCGGTACCGCCCTGACGGTCAAGATGGAATATCTGGATAATACCGGCCAGGTGATCGCCAGCCGGGAACAAAATGTGGCCGGTTTTGGTCGCCTGACTATCTGGCAGGGTGAGGTTAAAGAGTTGAATGCCGGGTTTGCCGGAAAAGTGCGAGTGAGTACCAGTTCTGGCAATGGTGCCCTGGCGGTTAGCGTGGTCGGGGCCGGGCCAACTCTCTCCGAGCGGCCATACTTAAAATAGGTCGAATTTTTATGAAACTTTTCTAAGTTTATTTGCGTAGTAAATATCACCGCTAATAGCGGATGTTTACCGGTAGTTTTTCTTTGGTTCGACAGCGTGCTTATCTAACATTAATTCAAATCTACCCTCTATCTATCCCATTTGATAAACTTTTCACAGACTAATTACGTATATAATATGGTGAAAGAGTAAAGCGTTATGAATTTTGACAAGCCTGACCGAATAGAGTATTATTCCAAAGTTACGTTTTAGAAAGTCTACTGACCTGCTTCCGCTGCCCCGGTTCTATCAGGCGCGTAGTTTTCACCCAGTTTTTGTGAAGTGTATACCCACGCTCAACTATCACGACAGGTCTTACCGCCTCTGTCGGTATATTGGCGTCAGAGTAGCACTACTGTAGAAACCTTTATAGTAATAAGCGTTTAGCGGACCTTTATATTAAGCTTGATTATTAGAGAGCCTAGAAAGCGAAGAAAGTGATGTCTACTCAAAACACAATGACCGAGACTCCAGACGGCTTCGCTGCCCTCCTTGAGCAGCCTGAGCTTTTGCTGCCTGATACCAAATTTAAAAAGAACTCTAAACCGGGTACCAAATTACCGGCGCATTGGGATACCCCAAAAACTGAACTGGCCGAGCCTGAAATCGAAGAACCGGTCAATCTGCTGGAACTGGATGTTGAACCGGTCGAAGCTTTGCTGGCGATAGAGGCTGAGGAAGCTCAACTCGACCCGGAAGAAGCCCGGTTGAATGAACTGGCTTTTGAGAGTACCGAAATCGATGACTCGTTGAAACTTTACCTGCGTGAGATCGGGCGGTTTCCTTTGCTCAACAGCGAGCAGGAAGTCAGCCTGGCCCGTCGCAAGGACGCTCACGACCATGATGCCGCGCAACGGCTGGCGAATTCTAACCTGCGGTTGGTGGTCAGTGTTGCCAAGAAATATATGGGTCGCGGCATGATTTTGCAGGACCTGATCCAGGAAGGCAACATCGGGTTGATGCGGGCGGTTGAAAAGTTCGATTACACCAAAGGTTACAAGTTTTCGACTTACGCCACCTGGTGGATTCGCCAGGCGGTTACTCGCTCAATTGCCGATCAAGCCAGAGTAGTGCGGCTGCCGGTTCACTTTGTCGAAGCGATTGGTCGGATGGAACGCACTCGCCGCACTCTGTTACAGGAATTGCAGCGCGACCCCAAACCGGCTGAAATTGCGACCGCAATGGGTATTCCTATCGAAAAGGTACTGGATATGCTCAAGCATAAAGCCGATACCATTTCGCTGGAAACTCCGGTAGGCGAGGAAGGCGATAGCACCCTGGGCGATCTGGTCGAGGATCAGAGCCAGGAGTCGCCGGCGGATATTGCTACCCGCCACTTGCTTAGTGATCAGTTGCGCCAGGTGCTTTCTAACCTGGGCGAACGGGAACGCCGGGTAATCGAGATGCGCTTTGGTCTCGAAGGCGGCGAACCGCGAACCCTGGAAGAAGTAGGCCGCGAGTTTGGCGTGACCCGCGAACGCGCCCGGCAAATGGAAGCAATCGCGCTCCGCAAGCTGCGCGAGCCTGAAAACGCTCGTTTGCTCAAGGACTATGCTGCCAGCCTTTAGTTAGAAATAAAAAGCCGTTGCCACTATATAATAGCAACGGCTTTTTTAATCCTTATTATTTTCATTTTCTAACGGACGCATTAATATCGTTTATACCTCCTCCTACATACTTCCTTCTATTTCGCACAAAATCTCATAACCGTCTATAATAAATTTGCTTTAGTCTATGCAGCGAATTTCCGGTCTGCGCTAAAGTGGCATCATCACTCGCACAGGTTCAGGCTTTACCAGGACTGCTAGTACGAATAGTTAGCAGTTTTTATAAAAAGAGGAAAATCATGTTCGGAATGTTCAAACGAAAAGACAAAAATCAAGAAGCCGCCAGTGAAGAAGCCTGGGGTCAGCCCAGCCAGCGCAAACTTTCCAAAGACGAAGCCGCCCGCGAAGCCGCCGCGCAGAAACTGGTCGAAGCTAAAAACCTTGAACGCCGCGAAATGTACCGCCCCGCCGGTCGGGAGAAGGTTTTTCAGGATCGAGCCGGGCACCAACTGGCTTTGCGCACCGAGGACAATAGCGGCCCAGAGGCCAGCGAACACCATCCCCCCTTGCAAATCCTGGCTTTCTGGGGAGTGCGCGAGATTGCCTATATCCGGGCCGAAATTGAAGGCCAGCAATTGCGCGAAACGGGCTTTCGCCTGGAGACCGGCTTTGAAAATCACGGAATCGAGGCGGAATTGCTGAAGGAGATGGAAGCGGTGGCCCGTGAGAAAGGTCTTCAGGAAATGCACTGTACCGGCCAGGAAAGCTCCAGTTGGAACGCCGATTTTCTTACCCAGGCCGGATTTAGTCCAGATGGAGCGGAACTGGTTAAGTCGCTTAACTAAGTATTAAGGTCGTTAAATTGCCTTGTCAGGTTGGCTAAACCCCAATCTTCAAGAAATGAATAATGCTCAGGCTGGTTAAACCGGTCGATCACAGCCTGAGCGTTGCTTACCTGGTCGGTCAGCACTTCCTATCTTATGGACGTAAAGTGGACCTAAAGTACTATTTTTTAATCTTCTTCCTCTAACCGCAGGCTCTTAGCTCTTACTTCTACCTGCCAGCCTCATTTGTTTGCTACAAGCAAATTATATTATAGTGTTTTGAAATCTTGCTAAGAGTGATTTTGTAGTGTAAAATTGTTAATAGTAATTCAATATCAAGGCACATATTCCGGTTATTTCACTTCATTCAACAAAATGAATATTTAAATAACTAAATAACGAGAATTAAAACGTACTACCGCGCAGACCTGGCTATGAACGGCTGACAGCTTTGGCCGGGCCTGGCTATTTGATAAGTTATTGTTAAGATGTACAATCTTCAAACTTCGGCTCCTCCGGCCTAACTAGGCCGGTGTGAAAGGCAGGACTACATTTAATGAAGAAGCTCGGACTGTTAATTTTTGGATTGCTGGCGATTCTAGCACAACTTGCTATGCTTTCTCCGGTGCAAGCTGTCCTTAATTTTAACGATGGTGCCTTTGGAAATACCTGGAACCGGGTCGATAAGCCGGTACAGGACTTGCCGAACGTAGGCCGAGGGTTTGTATGGGGTCCCCAGGCCCCCGGCAGTGATGCCATCAACACCGAACCTTACGATAATGTTTCGCGCAAAGTCCAGTATTTCGATAAAGCCCGCATGGAGATCAATAACTTCCGGGCCAGTCCGAACGATTTATTTTATGTAACCACCGGTCTGCTGGTAAAAGAACTGATCACCGGTTTGCGCCAGGATGGCGACTATGTATTCAAAACCCTTCAGTCTAGCACCATCCAGGTGGCAGGCGATCCTAATGATGGGGTAATAAACTCTATCGCTCCAACCTATGCCAGCTTTCGCAATGTCGCTACCGTTTTTGGCAAAGAAAACGGTTTTACCAGTGCTATCGGTTCCGCTATAACCGCCAAAATCGACAAAGATGGCGTGGTAACTACCATTAGCCCCCCCGAACAGCGTTTGATAAAGAGCTATAGCGAACTCACCCAACACAATGTGGCGGACGTTTTTGTAGATTTTAGCACCCAGAACGGACAGGTGTGGGACGGCAGTAAATTTGTCGATGGACCCCTGTTTTTTGGCAACCCTACTTATGTTATGGGCCTCCCGATTACCGATCCGTATTGGACCCGCGCCGTCGTCTCCGGGGTCGAAAGAGATGTCCTGGTTCAGATGTTCGAGCGGCGCGTCCTGACCTACACCCCCTCTAATGCCGACCCCAATAAAGTTGAAATGGGCAACGTCGGACAGCATTACTACAAATGGCGTTACATTCTCAATGGCGGCACCGCACCAATTGTGGCAACCTCGATGACGGCTCTGGCCGGTACGCCCCAAACTGCCCCGATCAGTGTAACTTTTGGGGTGAGTTTTAAGGTGGTCGTCAAAAACAACCTGGGTAATGGTATGCCCGGCCTGAACGTCAAATTTACGGCTCTGGCGAGCGGTCCCACTGGAACTTTCCCCAATAATGCTAGCTCGGCCACTGTTACGACTGATGCCGATGGGGTCGCCACTGCCCCGGCTTTTACTGCCAACAATACCTCCGGCGATTATATCCTTACGGCTACTACGCCCAACGTACCCGGTACAGTGAATTTCAAACTGACTAATACGCCCGGTGCGCCGACCACTATCACGACGCTGGCCGGTACGCCGCAAAATATCAAGGTCAAAGTAAAAGCCGATACCAACCTGAAAGCGTTGGTCAAAGATGCCTTTAATAATCCGGTGCCCGGCGTTTCGATCACGTTTTCGGCTCCCGCCTCCGGTATTAGTGCTACCTGGATCACCGGCACCAGCCAGATTACCACTACGGTCACTACCGATAGTGCCGGTATCGGAACCGCGCCCGACCTTGTAGCCAATTGTAGCCTGGGAAATTTCAATATCCAGGCGATTACCAGTGGTATACCTACCGCCGCCCTTTTCCCGTTGAGCAATGTGGTGGGCGATCCATCGCAGGTGAACGTAGCCGGTGGCGGAAATCAGACTACTAAAGTTAATACCGTCGTTGCCTCTCCTTTACAGGCATTGGTAGGTGATGCCTGTGGCGACCCTTTACCCAACGTTACCGTGAATTTTACGGCCCCCCAGACCGGAGCCAGTGCCATTTTTACCGGTACTAATAATGTCTTTCAGGCGATTACCACCGATAAAGGCATCGCAACCTCAGCCGTTCTTCAGGCCAATACGATTGCCGGTGGTTTTGCCGTAGTTGGTCAAGTAAATAAAGTTAATAGTACGGCCAGTTTCAAGCTGACTAATTCCCCCGACGCGCCGGTTAGTATTAGCACCTCGTCCGGCTCTAACCAGTATACGATAGTCAGCACGAATTTCGCTACAGTCTTGAAAGCTCTGGCTACCGATATTTATGGCAATCCGGTCCCTGGCGCGACGGTGGTCTTTGCCCCACCAGCTACCGGACCCAGCGCGGTCATTGCCGGTAATCCGACAGTCACGACCGATAGTAGCGGGATTGCAACCTCACCTTTAATGACGGCTAATTGTTTTCCCGGCAGTTTTATTACTACTGCCACTCTTTCGCCACTACCGACCAACGGTACGCCCACTAACTTTGTTCTGACCAATAACCCCGGTCTACCGGCTAATATAACGGCTACCAGTGGCGGTGGTCAGGCAACAGTGGTCAATACTGCCTTCGCTAAACCACTCGCCGCCACCGTCACCGATAGTTGCAACAATCCGGTACCGGATGTGCAGATCACATACCAGGCTCCTTCGACAGCCGCCAGTGTCCGGTTTGCCGGGGCTTTTACCACTCAGGTGGCAACTACCGATCAATCAGGCGTGGCATCCTCACCGGTCCTGATCGGCAATACCGTTTCCGGGGCCTATAGCGTGGTGGCTACCTTGCCTTTTAATGGTAAAACAGCCTCGTTTCAGTTGACCAATAACCCCGGCGCACCGGCCACGCTGACCGTTTTGCAGGGCAACTCGCAGCAGACTTTGATTAATACCGTTTTTGCGGTGGCCCTGAAAGTTCAGGTTAACGATACCTTTGGCAATGGGGTGCCGGGGTCCAGCCTGACCTTCCTGGCCCCTTCCGCCGGGGCTAGCGGCTCCTTCTCCAACGGAACCAGCGTCAGCTTGACTAGCGATGTGCAGGGTATTGTAACTTCGCCCGGCTTTACGGCTAACGCTACCGCCGGAGCTTACAATGTGACGGCCAGTGTAAGTGGGGCCGGAATTCAGAACATTTTACTTAGCAATACCTCTGGCATTCCGGCTTCGATCACAATCCAGGCCGGTTCCGACCAGACCGCTGTCGTAAACAGTTTGTATCCCCAACCGCTTAAAGTGCTGGTCAAAGATGCCGGACAAAACGTGCTGACCGGCGTGCAGGTCAATTTCCAGGCACCGATAAACGGCACTACCAACATTGCCAGTGCTACCTTTTCCGGTGGAGCGAGTAGTGCAATCGCGGCGACCGACGCTGGTGGGGTGGCTACTTCCCCGGCCCTGACCGCCAATTCGGTTTCCGGCAACTATAAAATCGTCGCTTCGGTGGTGGGTGTGAATAGTACAGCCTCATTTAATCTTATCAGCACGCCGTCTGGAGTAGCCAGTATTCAGGTGGTTCAGGGTTCGGACCAGACTGCCAGGGTTGGCGCGACGTTTGCCATTCCGATCCAGGTCAAAGTACAGGATGCCAACGGCAACCCGGTCAGTGGGCAACCTGTGACGCTTACCGGCCCCGATCCGGCGCAAGCTTCGGTTAACTTCCAGAATAATACTTCCAGCACCACTGCTACGACCGATGCTGCCGGCCTTGCGACCGTCTCCAACTTCGCGGCCAACTGTCAGGTTTCTACCGGTTCTTATACGGTGGTCGCTTCGGTTCCAAAAGTCGGGAGTGCTACGGTCAACAATTTGAATAATACGGTTGGCTCGCCCAGTCTGCTGACGGTATCCGGCGGTTCCGGCCAGTCTGTCAAAATCAATCAGACTTACGGCGGGACGTTGCAAGCAAAAGTTACCGATAGCTGTAAAAACTCGGTTCCCCAGGTGCAAGTGACCTTTACGGCCCCCAGTTCCGGCCCGACCGCCAGCTTTAACGGCACTTCCAGCACCATTATTGTAACCAGTGACGCTTCCGGTCTGGTGACTACCTCGCCGCTAATTGCCAATGGCACTCCTGGCAGTTTCGCCATAAACGCGACCCTGACCGGCGGCTCTGTTAGTGCCAGTGCGGTTAGTTTCAACCTGAGCAATCTTTCGGGCGACCCGGTGAGTATTGTCAGCACCGGTGGCACTCCTCAGAGTACCCCGGTGGGTTTTGCCTTTAATACAAAGCTTGAAGCAACGGTCCGGGATGCCAACCAGAACCCGGTCCAGGGTGTAATTGTTACCTTTGCCGGTCCGACCGATACCAGTGCGCCGGGTGGCTTGCCTACCACCCCCCAGGCTACCACCGACGTAAATGGCAAAGCTACCACCCAATTCGCCGCTAACACTCACGCCGGAAGTTACAACGTGACCGCTTCGATCAGTGGCGCGACGGCCAATTTTGCCCTGACCAATCTGGCCGGTACGGTAGCCAAAGTCAATATTAGTGGAAATTCCAATCTCAGCGCGGTAGTCAATACCGATTTTAGCAGTCCGCTGGTTTTCCAGGCCCAGGATAGTTATGGAAACCCGGTGCCGGGGGTGCAGTTGACCTTTGCCGCTCCCGCCAACGGTCCGACCGGGAATTTCAAAAATAATAACCCCCTGTTGACCGACACGGGGGGTAAAGCTTCGATGGGTATTCATGCCAATACCCAGGCCGGTAGTTACGATATAAGCGCGACGGCGGTTGGTACCAGTGCTTCCGGCGTGGCACACCTGACCAATCAGGCCGGGGTCGCTACCGTCATTTCGACTACCAACAGCACGTTAGCCTACAGTGCCCAGGTCAACACCGCTTTTGCCGACTTGCAGGTGAAGCTGCTGGATGCCTATAACAACCCGGTCCCCTCGACTGCTGTTACCTTCACCGGCCCGTTGCCCACCCAGACCAGTCCCCGCGCCCCTGGTGCCTTCCTGGAGAGTACCCAGGGTAGCTCGGTCAACCTTACCAGCGATAGTAATGGTCTGGCGACTTTGCAATCGAAGGCTAACTCGGTTTCCGGCAGTTATCAGGTGGTCGCCAGCGTCGCCAATGTTTCGCCGCCAGTAACCTTCCAGATGACCAACTTACCCGGCCCGGCTTCTTCGGTAGTGGTATTTGCCGGTAGCCCTCAATCCGCGCAGATCAATTCCGCTTTCCAATCTACTTTACAAGCTAGAGTTTTGGATGCCGACCAGAACCCGGTACCCGGCGTTCCAGTAACCTTCCTGGCCCCCACCAACAAAGGAGCCGGGGCGGTATTTTCCGGCAACTCGCCGGTCAGCACCGACCAGAATGGGGTAGCTTCCGCCAGTACCCTCACAGCAAACGGTCTGGTCGGCAGTTATGATGTATTGACCTCGGTATCCAACGTGGGCACGCAGGCCGATTTCAAACTGACTAACACCAATGGTCCACCGGCCTCGATTCTTACCCTGAGTGGGGCCACCCAGGCGACCCAGGTCGGCACTGCCTTTAGTACGCTGCTCCAGGTACAGGTATTCGACGCCGGAAATAATCCGGTGCCCGGTGTTGGAATTTCGGTGACACCTCCCGCTAATGGGGCCTCGGCTTCGGTGGTGGCGACCAATAATCAGACGGTTACTGCCGCCGACGGTACCATGACTTTTGCGGCTACCGCCAATTGTACGGTTGGTGGGCCTTATCAGGTGTCGATGACAACCAAAGGGACCCCCCAACCGGCGGTTTTCCAGTTGACCAACCAGTTAGGTAAGGCGGTAAACGTGACGGCAGTTTCTGGTCCGACCGGTGGTGCCAAAGTTCAGACCAATTTTGCCGGTCAACTGATCGCCCTAGTAACCGATGGCTGTAACAATCCGGTTTCCGGTACGTCGGTTACTTTCTCGGCCAGCTCGACAAGTGGCAAACCGGACGCTACTTTTGGCAGCGCGGCAACGGTTAAGAGCGATGCCAGCGGCATGGTGATGATCCAACCGGTGGCAGGTTGTACTATTAAGAACTATAGCGTCACGGCCCAGATTAGCGGCGGTCTTACCAGCGCAACCTATAGCCTGAATAATCTGTTGGGCGACCCGGCTCAAATCGTACCCGGTTCTTACTCTTCCGCTAGTCCTACCAATGTCACCATTGGAACCACACTTTCACCCGATCTGGTGGCGGTTGTAGGCGATGCTTGTGGCAACCCCGAACCGAATGTTACCGTTAGCTGGACCGCCGCTGCTAACTCAACCAGTCCTGGTTTGAACTATCCAAACGGTAATACGGCCAACACCGGCCTGAATGGTCAAGCCTCGGTTCAGGCTGCCGCTAACTGTGCGCTGGGTGGGCCGTACAATGTATTCGCCCAGTTTACCAACCAACCGTCTACCGTGCCTACTGCTCAGTATATCTTTAGCAATACTGCTCCCAGCGGTTTTGCTTTGCAGCCGGTGAAAAGTGCAAGTTTCACCTTAAAAAGTGATACTGCTAACTATTACTATGCGACACCGGATGATCTGGCGGTAAAAATAATAGGTTGTGGAACTGTAGCCCAGTCGGTAACATGGACGATTATTTCTGCGCCCTCCCCAACCCAGTATAACTATGATTATTTCTGGCAACCCAGTACCTCAAACGGGGTAACCGGGCCTAAAACCACCGATGCGAACGGTCTGGCAAACCCTGACTCGGTGGCGGCCAACGGTCAAAATTCGCAGAAATTTTCATTTCTAGCCATAAAGACTATAATATTTATCAATGGTAAACTTGTAATAGATGGCAATGTAAGTGGTGCAACATATATTATAAGAGCTAATATCGTCGGCCAGTCTGGTGGTTATGTTGACTTTGTAGCGAAGATACCCTGATAAACTTGCGTAAATAAGAGTGATCCAAAAAAGGCTGGTTTCGCTTCAAAAACGAAACCGGCCTATTATTTTTGTACCCTGGCTGCTAATTGAATTTACTGGCGGCCCAGACTAATCTACGCTGACATAAATCGGATTACTCACGACCTCAAATTCATCCCAGGCGACCATTAAATCCGCCCGCATTTGTAGCATTGAGCGTGGGACGTTCAGTAACGACGAAATTTCGGTGAAATTGTAACCACCCTTGCAAAGTTCATAAAATACCTGGCCCGGCACCATCAAATAACTGGCGACCAGGTCGGCTTCCTGTTCCTCACGCGGGACGACCCCACCTGGCGAGGTTATGCAACCATGAGGGCGGTGCATTTTGTGGCAAAGCAAATGGCCCATCTCGTGACCCATCGCGTGGGACAGTTCCGGCCCATCCAGACCGGCGGTAAAAACCGCGATACCGTAGCCCTGCTTTTTGTGATAGGCACTAAAGGCCGGTAACTCGTCTGGTAGAATAATATCGTGGTAAACTCGCACCGATAAGGCTTCATAAAGGGGTTTTAGGTCGACCGGCCAGCTATCGTGCAGCCCAAATTGCTCGATCATCTGGTCAACCAGCCCCAGCGGAAACCTGCGTATCTTTGCAATATCCAGTCCCATCTATACTCCCTCGAAACGTACAGGCTCATTAAGTTAATCAGAAGATACAACGGTTTGATCAACTGAAAGTTCCAGTCCTATTTAAATCTGGTTTCTGTCGGGGCATCAAAGCCGCTATCCTGTCCCGGTAAAAGCTCCTCGGCAATTTTACGCAATTGCTCGATGACCTCCGGTGAAGGGTTTTTACCCTGTAAAAATATAATATAGTCGTCCAGGGCGGCCACTGATTGCTCGCGTTGCGGGCGGGTACCCATCGCCTCAAACAGGCTAGTCTCGCTTATGCCAAAAAGGACCGCTAAACGACCCAGCACTTCGCTGCCAGGACTTTTGTAATCATCATTTTCGAGACGTGTAATGTATACTCTGGTTTTACCCAACTGGCGAGCTAATTGATCTTGCGTCCAATGGCGGCTGACGCGCAATTCTTTGATCTTTGAACCCAGGCTCACAATAATACCCCCCACCGGCTGCACTCGACACAGCAACTAATTCTGTAACTATTGTAATCAATTTACAGGAAAAAGCTAGAGGTTTATATGACAAAATCTATCAATGGCAATGAATTGTGGGTTTATTTCTTTAACTTTTGTAGCTGTTCACCCTACCACTAAAAAATTAGCGGGGTAGGTAGGGGTCGGGTACCCACTGGGTGCCCTGCGCGGGGTATTACAGGGGTCTCCCCTGGAAAAACTCTTTTCTTCTTCTTTTCCCCGTCCACTGGTGGCCCTGGGGAGGGGTCAGGGGTGGGGCCTGAACAGTTACTAACTTTTATCTCAAAGGCTAATTAGCGGGGTTGCCAGACCGGGGCAAAACTGGCTTCCGCGATAGTACGGAGGGTGATCGGGCGACTGCCTGCGGTGGTCAAACCGACATACACCAGTCCCGCCGCCGGACTAAAATCGGTAAAAGCCTCGGTACCAATGGTAAAGCTGGGGCTGTATACGTTTGAAAGGCACCGGGTCCCACCGGCAGTTGATACCAGACAGGTCGCAAAGCCATTACTACCGGTCGCGTAATAATAAACATTACGGCTATCCGGTGTCCATTGTAATCGCTGCGCCCCGCAAATGCGCCCGATTCTCCCCTGCACCGGCGCGGCGGCTCGTGCGACTACCGTCTTTGGTCCTGGCTCACCTTTATTCAGGTCATAAATAACCGTTTCATAGCGGTCATCCGGTAGACGTTCCAGCACGGCCAGCCGATTATTGACCGGCGAGAGACTGCCGCCAATACAGGTATTTTCAAACAGCTTAAAACTGGTTATCTGATTGGTAGTCAGGTCCAGTATGCGGTTGTCACCTAGCAATAACCGGTCGCCGGTATCGAACCACTGGGGTGCATAATTTTCAGAGACTAGCGAATGAACGTTGACCAGCCGTTTTTTTAAATTTATCGTGGCGGGACGACCCTGCCGTACTCCATCCTGGACAGTTATCGGGCCAGCCAGATATGACAAAGAGCGGCTATCGGGCGACCAGACCGGCGAAACTCCCTCGGTTATTAAATCGATATTAAGTGGGTTTTGGATGTCAATCGTGAAAATAGCATGAATATTCTTGGCCGGTTGAAAACCGACCGCTGCCAACCAGCGCGCGTCGTTCGACCAGGCCAGTTGCTCCCAATTAACATCCTTGTAAGTAACCGGGTCGCCAACCACCTGATCCTGACTGCCATCGGCCCGCACCAGGTGGATTTGGGCATCGTTTTTATCGACATAGGCGATCCAACCGTAGTCGCTGCCACTTATTTTGACCAACGCCGGGTCGGGTTTAGGCGGGGCTGGGTTTACCGGCCCAGCCGAAGCTATGGTCGGCGGGGCGGCAGTAGTCGCTGGGACGGCGGCGGTCGTTGTTGGGACGGCGGCAGTAGTCGTTGGGACGGCGGCAGTGGTGGCGGTAGCGGTAGTCGGCGCAACTGTCGTATCCGGGATCGTTGTGGTAGCCACCGGCGGGTTAGTAGTCATTGCCGCGCTGGTGGTCTGCGCCGGAGTACCAGTAGACGGCAGAGGTGGGGCCGAGGCTATCGCTGTTTTGGAACCGGCTTCGCTGGTCGTGGCCTGGGTCGTATTGGTGGCCGGGCTGGTCGGCTTGACCGAGGGCACTGTTCGCGGCGTACTTGTTGTGACGGGTACCGGTGTGGCGGTAGCAAGCGATGCGGCCTGGGCCGGGGCAGTTTTTACAACCGGCACATTGCTGGTAGTTTGGGCCGGAGCCTGGGTGGTGGCTGGTGTTTCGGTGATCAAGGGAGCTGGCGGGGTCGTGGGGGCCGGGGACGAGGGTGTATCGTCCACCAGGCTTGCCGACGGCGTAGCGGTATCTTTAGCCGCCGCAGACTGGTTGGCGGCAACCGTCTGAATCGCAACGCCTACCTCCGGCGTGACTGTCGGTTTCTGGCCGTTCAGACCGGCCACCAGCAAAAAACCGATTAAACCGACCACCAGCACGGCGGCGGTGAGTTGGGCCATTGCGCTAAACATAAAAGAGGTTCGGTTTGGTAGCCGGGTTTGTGCCGGTTGGTAGGCCGGGGTCAGCAGATTAATTCGGGGTGGCAAACTGGCCGGGCGCACCTGGTTGGTGGGTTTGACGATTTTCAAAAAGGGATAATCGCGGGGTGATAAACCTGGCTCGGCAATATTCGCCTTGAATACCTCCAGTTGATCGATTAGCTGTTGGTAATCCTGGTAAATTGCCCGGCAGTCTACACACTTATTCAGGTATTGCTCGACAAGCTGCCGTTCTGCCGGGCTGGCTTCGCCGTCCTGATAAAGTGAGATTAGCGGCTCGACCATGCGATTGTGAGCTGCGTGGTTGGATTTATCCGGTTGTGGGTTATTTGGTTGAGCAGTATTATGGTCTGACATAGTTTATTGAGCTTGCTCCTCCTCGTAACCAATCTCAGGAGCGTTGCCCAGCACCCGCCGTAGACTTTCTTTGGCCCGGAATATTTGTGACTTTACGCTCGAAAGCGAATCGCCGGTTATCTCACAGATTTCTTTATAGGAAAAGCCGTCCATGTGCAGTAGCAAAGCGGTTAGCTTCTCGCGGCCAACCTGATCCATTGCTTGCCGCAAAATATCGCTTAAGGCGGTCCGGTTTTCCAGATCGCCGCCTGGCTCAACCTGAGGGGTGTCGGCCATCGCATCATATTCATCTTCGAGGGTACTGTTGGCTTTGCGCATGAAAGGCAAGAACCGCACGACTTTGCGGCGGCGCATTTCGCTGAGGGCGGCATTTCGGGCAATGGTGTACAACCAGGCCGACATATTATTTTGGGTTTGATTTTGTTGCCAGAGGGCAAAAGCTTCGGGGTCGGGGTCCTCTTCGGTGAAACCGGCCTGACTGGCGCGGCGGCACAGATTGCGATAGGCCGAAAAAAAAGTATCCTGGGTCAAATCGTGGGCAAGTTCGGTTTCACCGACCATCGAGTAAATAAAGCGGTAGATACGCGTTTGATACTGCGTGACTACTCGCTCGAAAGAAGCTGGATTCCATTCAGACCAGGACTCATACTCGGCATTACTGCTTAGATTTGACATTGGTTTATGGCATGGGCCGGTAGCCCGTGCTAATTGCCTTTGATCTACCGGATATGGGCCGGTTTTCAGGGTTTTGGTGTTTAACATTGCCCCCGCTCGGTGTGGTTGTGAAACGGCAAAAGTTTTACGCCGTTTATCGCATCCTACTAAAGCCTTTAAAAGTCTTAACAGGATGATAAATGCACCAGAGGGGCTGGAAGTTGCGTTCAACCCGGTCAGATTTAGCAAATAGCCGGAAAACACTATTTCTTTGAATAAAAATACCACCCGTATTCAAGCGGTTTCCTCATCATAACCCAGACCGAAATTTTTAGCTATAGGTCCAACGACCAATAAGCGGCCTATGTCCGGCCTGAAAATGCAGCGGCCCCCGCAACTTTTCACGCTACCCTGCGTAGATTTGTAACTTGTGAGTGGCTTTCCCGGTTAATATTAATAGGTCTTTCGCTTAATGAAGAAAACCAACCAAAAGCGGGGGACGTGGGGGCCGGGTACCCACTGGGTGCCCTGCGGGGGGTCAAAGGGGTCTCTATTTTTATTTTCGCTTTAACTTCACTTGGTGAGGTTGAAGCGAAAATCCTAATTAACAGTGAATAGTGTATACTTGTTATATTGTGTAAAGCTTTTTGGGGCCTGACTGGCGGAAAAGAGCGGTCCAGATAGTTTGTAGAAAGGATGCTTGTTTTGCAACCAATAACCAACCAGAATTCCAATTTACAATCAAATACCGGCGAACGGGTCGAACCAATCCTGGAAGTGCGCGGCTTGACCAAAGAATTACCGATGGGCCGGGATAAGCTGACGATCCTCAAAGGGGTCGATATGAGCATTATGCCGGGCGAAATTGTCGCCATTGTCGGGCCATCCGGTTCGGGTAAAACCACCTTACTGGGTTTGATCGGGGGCCTGGATACGCCGACCGCCGGTACAATCAGACTGGCCGGGCAGGAAATCAGCCGGTTGAACGAAGATAAACTGGCCGATGTGCGCAACCGGACGATTGGGTTCGTTTTTCAGTTTTTTAATCTAGTTCCGACCCTGACCGCCCTCGAAAATGTAATGCTGCCGATCCAGTTTGACGACCGCAGCCGCTTTCAACCTGCCGCCCGCGCTAAAGAATTGTTGACCATGATCGGCCTGGGCCATCGGCTCAACCATAAACCCAAAGAGTTATCGGGTGGCGAGCAGCAGCGGGTGGCGATAGCGCGGGCACTCGCCAACCAACCGGCTATTTTGCTGGGCGACGAGCCGACCGGAAACCTCGACAGTGAACGCGGTGAGGAAATTCTCAATTTGATCCAGCAACTCCGGCGCGACCTGGGTTTGACCGTCATTCTGGTTACTCACGACCCCAAGGTTGCCAGTCGTTCCGACCGTATTTTGACCATGAAAGACGGTAATTTCGTCCAGTAAAGCTTTGAAGTCCGGCCAGGCCGCTATAAATAAATACTTTCAGTGAGTATCAGACGAAGCCCAACAATACGACAGTTTACCTTATCTTTATAACACCTTCAAATATCGCAAAATCTTCCAGGGCCTATGGAATGCCCGCGATTATTTGCAGTCTTGAACCACAAAGCCTTCTCGAAGTTTGCAAGACATATCCCTTTTCTGACCTGCTCCTACTCGTTCTTAAAGAGAATAAAAACCGCCTCTCCAGGTAGCAAATTCTGGAGAGGCGGCAAAATTACCGGCTGGCCTACCAGAAATCGGCCATATAGGGGGCCGGTTGGTCAGCGGGTGTGAAAGCCTGCTGGGCCGCTTCCAGATCAGCCGCCCGGTTTACCGTCAGCTTACCCAGCCGGGCCGCCTGTTTGGGTGCAAGATACCCAGTATAGAGCTGGGCCAGGGTCCGAACATCACATTCCAGCCCGGCCTCACGGCTTTCGCTGACTTCCGCCCGACCCTGTTTGATTTGGACCTGCCAGGGCCGGTCGTGGTTCCAGGCTAAAACGTCGTCCTGCACTTTCAGGCTAAAGTTAACCGCATGGTCGGTGGGCCAGGCCCGTTCGACCAGGGCGCGTTCGACATCCAGCAAGCGCAGCATAAAACTGGGTTCGAGCTTGATCTCGGCCTGACGGGGGTCGATTAGCCTGGAAAAAATCTCGTCGTTGGTTTCGGTATCCCAGGCCACCCGGATCGCCTGTGAGTCGTGGTTTGCCATAAAACAGTAAATTTCGTGGCGAGCCGCTTCGTCCAGCCAGGCCATATCGCGCACCTGGAGTTCTCGTTCCCAGGGCTGTTCGAGCGTTTTAAAGGAATACACAATGTAAGCCCGTGCCTGACCCTGACTATCGCGCCAGATAAAAAGGTTGCGCGGTCGCTCCGGGCCTTCGCTGGGCAGGGTCAGCAGGGTAAAGACCCGGCGTTTCCACTGTCGTTCGCTGTCGCGCTCGATCCGGCCAAACCGTCCCTGGCAATACTGATCATAGATAGACTTGAAAAGCTGCCAGTCGTCCGGGCTGGCCTCCTGCCATTCGCCTTCGGTACGGCTCTTGAAAGCGGCTAACGCACCAATCTTTACTTTTACTTCGGCATTAACGCTGGCTAACTCATACCCGAATTTGCGATAGAAAGGGAACTCGAACGGGTAAAGGCTGGAAATATTACGGCCCTGTTCGCGTTCTTCGTGTAATACCATCTGCAAAAGTTGTTTAAGATAGCCTTGTCGGCGGTATTCGGGTGGGGTAGCAACACTGGTGATCCCGGCCATCTCAAGCTGGCGCGGCCCCAGCCACATCCGGTTGCGGAGTATTCGCAATCCGGCCAGCAACCGGTTTTTATCATCGAAAATGCCACGCGTATTTTCCAACTCTACAATCTGAATAAAATCTTCCAAAAAACTTTCGGGCAGTTGGAAGGCGAACTGGATAGCCCGCCCATAATGTTCTTTTTCACTCTCACGTAGAGGCCTGATTTCCATTAAATATCTCCTTGTATTTTTTGGTTAGCTGCATGTAGTATAGCAAGTTCCCCTTGTACGGTCAATATCTTTTTTTACATCCCGGCTAATACTATTGTTATTAGCCGCTATCGTTGGGTAAGTGTGCAAAAATCGAAATGCATGACGCTCGGCACGGCCTCAAGCGGTGTTTTACGACTGACTTTGATTAGCCCCTCCACCTGGTTAATACGTTCGTTAATAGTGTGTGCGCCAATACTGCTACCAATCAGGCTACTCCAATCCTGGCTCAGTTGTCGCAAACTCTATCATAGTCCGGCCTCGAACAAAACCCTTTGGTCTAAATCCAGCCAGAACCGTTTGAACTTTTCTAAGATGCCCCAGTGGGCCTCGACATCGTGCTGGCCCAACTGACATTGCAGTATAGTCCTATTGGTCTAATTGAATTTGGCGATTTAACTATCCCACTTAGAAAGTGTTTCATAACTCAGTATAGTCCTATAAAGGAGCCTCAACTAATGAGGCTGAGTTACATCATTCAACTGCCCATAAACAAGGTTATGAAACACGCTCTTAGATCGTGTTTCATAAGTAGTAAGCCGCCAAACGCTTTAACATCAAACGGCACATTGACAAGTAAATAAAGCACTCCGCTGTCTCACTTTTACGCTCGTAGTCTCGCGCCAGCCGTCGATTTTTCATCAGCCACGAGAACGTTCGTTCAACTACCCACCTACGGGGTAAAATTTTGAAGCCTTTGACATCATCGCTGCGTTTGATGATTTCGACGCCTGGACCGTGCCCGGCCCGGTCGGGTCAATGCTCGCGCCTTTGACATCATCGCTGCGTTTGATGATTTCGACCTCAATATTGAACTCAGCCGCCGCCTGTCGCACCCGGGCTTTGTCGTAGATGCCATCGGCCCAGGCTAACTTGAAGCGTTCATTGCGCCCAAAAGTGGCAAACTTCTCGAAAACCCATTTGGCCGCAGCGTAGTCCTGGTCGCCTGCGCTGTGCACCACGGCACTCAAAAGAAAACCGTTGGTGTCCACCAGAATGTGGCGCCGGGTACCCTTTAGGTGGCCTTTAATATGCTTGCCAGCCACCCAAAGGGTACCCGAGCCATGAAACAGCCGGTATCCGAGGCTTTGACCGATTGACTATCTATACTGCCAGCGCTTGGGTCGGCTTCTCGCCCTTCCTCCAATCGCCCTTCCTGGCTGAGAAAGTCGTTCAAGCGGTCCCAGAAGCGGCTTTGTTTGAACCAGTCAAAGTAATGCTAAACGGTTTGCCAGGGCGGTAAATCACCGGGCAGAGCCCGCCAGGCACAGCCACTCCGCGTGATATAGAAAAGAGCATCAATCAACACGCGCCAGTCCCACTTTTTGGGTCGGCCGGTTGAACAATCAGCGGGAAGATATGGCAAAATGAGTTGCCACTCGGTGTCAGTCGAGAAGGAAGGGTAAACTTTTCTTTTTTTGTTTTCCATAAGTAAAGCTTACCCGTTTTCTTGCCTCTTTTCAACTCGACTCCGCTTTCTTTAGTTTGCTTTACGGGTTATGAAACACGATCTTAGTTTTAAAAGTAGGTCTTAAGTCTATTGACAGAAATAAAAGATATGATATATTTACTACGAGCGGGTAAGCTATAACTACCCGTTTGTACTAACAAATCAACTAATTTTCTTTATTAAAAATAGTTCTGGCTAAAGGCTAACTTCCTTTACGCGAGAACGCCTGTCGTTAATCAAATTTTAGAGTTTCAAAGACGGAAAGGAGCGCCACAATGTTGCATCAAACACTGATAAACACTAATAACAGTGCAGCCGACATGTGCGCCAAACTCCAACCGAATAGTCGCCTGTGGCAGATCGAGACAGGAATCCAAAGCGGAATGACCGGTAATGGTTTCTGTGGATTCGCTATGCGTCTGTCTACGGCTCAAATCGGTTGCCCGTCCGCCACGCTTAATGCTTTTGCTGGCAAGGCGATGATTGGATTTGATTACACGGGTGAACTCGGAGTCGATCAGCCCAGGGCCAGTATGCGTTCCTTCGTAACAGGTGAACGGCAACCGGTCAACCTGATACCAGGCGGCAGCGCGAAAACTACTTATCAGGATACAAACGGCAACTTTAACAAACCCTATAGCTCAGGCAAACTCTCTCGACGAGACGGTTGGCCCCCACCACAGGTATTGGCTACCGGTAGCGGTAGTTGCGCCGGACCAGGAGGAGGTTCAACCGCCGCAGATTAAGCGGCTCAACCGGTTAAGGAAACCAGCCGGTTGAAAATAGCTGAATATGCGGAATTACTAATTTTTAGTAATTAAAATGTCGAGGGTGTTAGAGCAAAAAAAGCTCCAACACCCTTTTTGTTTGCCCGCACACAGGTGGATTAGGTCCACAAAAACCAAGAGGAACAGCACTATGTCAGAATTGAATCAGAATTACACCGAGGCTGTCATAAGGAACATCGAGAAGCAAGTGGAATGCGGATTAGTAGTCGAAATCGAGCAGATTATTTTTGAGGAGAAAGACACCATGTTTGAGTTAGAGACCCACGTCAGCACCGAGTTTGCTGACAAAACCTACTCTACCGAGGCCGAGTTGGCAAGCTTCCTGGCAACCTTGACCACTGCCCAACTGGCAAACACCGAAATCATTGTGGACGAGGAAACTTACATCGTTTTCTACCCGTTGCTGCCAGCTAAGGCTGCCCCTGTCAGTGGCTATCACTTCGACACCGACTACCCTCGCCCAACCGTAGCGACCGTAGACGTACCGGAACTGGTTGGAGAACTCTCCAACCAGACCGGGACTAGCTTCGGTCAGGACCGGGAAAGTTATTTAAGCTTATTATTAGCGAGCGTTCTATCATAATCGAGCGTTCGCTTTTCTGAGCCAGTTTTGATTGCCTCATTTCTTGCCAATTTAACAATATCTTAGTCAACATATCCCTAAACTTTTTACCGGCGTTTTCGTTGCCACCCCAATCGCCCGGCCACCCCAATCAGCATTTTTAGATAATTCTTTGACCATTCTGCCGGATTTTCCCGCCAGCTATTTTTGCCCTGAGTGACCAGCACTCCCCGGCCCAGGTCGTGTAGTGCCCGGTCATTGGGCAACCACCACAACTCGCGGGGGGTAGTATGTTTATCTATGGCTACCAGTTTCGGACGGGTGAAGGACAGTAAAGCCAGCCCGGAATTTTGCACTCCATAACCGGAATTACCCCGGCCACCCCAGACCGCCTGCGGGGCAGCTCCGCTAAACATATGATTATTGACAGTTGCCACGCCAACCTTTAACTGGCGGGCGACCCACTCACCCCGTTTGAAGTCGGTGGTCCAGACGCTGCCGGTCAGCCCATAGGGTAAGGCATTAGCCTCGCGGATGGCCGTCGCTTCGTCAGGAACGACCTGAACCGGCACTACCGGCCCGAAGGTTTCCTGCTGCATGATCAGCATATTGGCGTTAACACCGGTTAATACCGTAGGCCGGTAGAACTGGCCTTCCGCCGGACCACCAGTTATCAATTTAGCTCCCCCGGCCAGGGCTTCCACGACGTGAACTTGTACGGTCTGCAACTGTTGTGGGGTAGAGAGCGGTCCCAGGTCGACACTGCCTACCTGACCGGTATCATCGCCGAGCCGTAAAGAGGTCGCCAGTTTTACCAGCCGTTCGGTAAAGGCTTGGGCCACTGCTTCGACCACGTATACTCTTTCCACACCGGCACAGCTTTGCCCGGCATTGATATACCCGGCCCAGGCTATCCCATAGGCGGCCCGGTCGAGGTCAGCATCTTCCAGGACAATCGCGGCATCTTTGCCGCCCAGTTCCAGGGCCACCGGGGTCAGCCTTTCGGCAGCCAGCCGGGCGACCGCCCGACCTCCGGCGGTTCCACCCACAAACACCACATAATCTACTCCGCTCACTACCGCTTCCCCGGCCAACCGGTCTCCCTGGACCAACCCTAATAGCCCGGCGGGTAATTTTGCCGACAGCAATTCGTGTAGCAAGGCACCGGTACGGGGAGCATATTCCGAAGGTTTCAGGATTACAGAATTTCCGGCCAGCAAGGCTGGTACCAGATTGTGAAGTGGGATCGATACCGGGTAATTCCAGGGAGTTAAAAGACCGACCACACCTTGCGGAACGCGCTCGACGCGGGCCTGTTTGGCCGGGAACATTATCCGGTTAAAGTGTACCGGTTCATTCCGTAGCAGCTTTCCCGCCTGGTGGCAATAATAGCGGAATAGCTCCGGGGCCGAACCTATATCGACGGTGTAGGCATCAGTCAGGGGTTTGCCAAGCTCCCGGTGCAAGGTTGCGGCCAGCCGGTCGGCCTGGCTCATCAGGTAACTCCCGGCTTCCTCAACCAGTTTCGCGCGTTCTTTGACCGGTCGAGCGACCCAGGCAACCTGCGCCTGACGAGCCTGTTCCAGAATCACCTGGACCTGTGCCGGCTCAGTTACCGCGACCGGCGGCAAAGGAGTACCATCGAGCGGTGAAGAACCGTAGATCAGACCGTCGCGGACCACGTTCACCGGCGGCTCCAGCGTTCCAGCAGCGAAGGCATTAGCCGGTGACTGCCGAGTATGCCGGTATCGCGGCAGTAGTGGGCCAGCCTGGCCTTAAATTCGCCCGCCGGGAGAGGTTTGTAAAGGTCCAGGGCTTTGAGAATTGGCTGAATCGTGAGCATCACGCCGAGCGTGTTACGCCAGTAGTGAAGCGACCAGCCCAGCTTTTGCCGCCACGATAAGGGCTGACTCAACCATCTAACCGAATAACGGCCAAATTCGGTATGCACTACTTCGTCCCGGCTAATTACTTGCCAGATATGGGCCAGGGGCGGGTAAACCAGCCGGGACTGTAATACCTCGTAAAGAGCTTGCATAACCACTTCAAAAGCCATGCAATCGACCGAAAAGCCCAGCATATCGTGGGGCTTGCCGATACTCTTGAGCATTATCCGCAAATATGCGCCCGGTAATTCGACCCGCTTAACCACCTCTGGATAGCGTTCCACAAAATCCAGCAACGCCCGGCACCATAAATTAGCATGATGTTGCTCGTCGGTAAAGTGCTGGAAGCCGGTTTCAAAAAAGCGGTTGAATGCGCCCGGATCATCGCGCCGGGTAGTTTCGAGGGCCGAAAGCAAAGGGAAAATACCCAGTGAGGCCGATTCGGTAATCGCAAACCAGGCAATTACCAGATAGGTCACATCGGCTTCGGCGGCAGTTTCAAACCGGTAATAGTTGTCATCAGTCAGGGGTAAAGTGACCATCGGTTGGGGTTGAGCTTTTAACACGCTAAAATTCTCCGTTTTCCAGCGATATTTTAATGGTTAAGCGCGGTAAATCGATTGTAACAGTTAAAACTGGGCTGGTCAATCCTGTATAACTATACCATGCTAATCCCTCGAACGAAGCAGGTATTTGATCAGGTCGAGAACTTCTTTAAGTTTCCACCCAAGCGGGGCTGAGATAACTTTTTCATCCCGAAAATCATATATTTATCCGACCATTTTCACTCTATTTTTGCCAGCCTGTTTTGCCTGATACATGGCTTGATCGGCTTCTTTTATCAAATTGTAACTGGTTTGGCCGTCGGTTGGAAACAAACTGATACCGATACTGGCTCCAATTTTCACGGTCTGGGGAGCTGAATTTACTTCGACAGTAAAATCTTTTGACAGCACCTCCAGAAACTTTTGGCCGATCAGGTAGGCGTTCTCGGCAGTTTGAATACCCGGCAAAATAAAAGTAAATTCATCGCCGCCCAAACGCGCTACAATATCGCCCAACCGTACAATTTCCTTAATCCGTTGGCCCACCTGGATTAACAACTGGTCCCCTGCCTGGTGGCCGAGTGTATCATTAACTTTTTTAAAGCCATCCAGGTCGATCAAGCCGACCGCAAAGACCTGCATTTTAGAGGTGGTCATACTACTGGTCTTGGCGATGTACTGCTCCAGGTGTTGCTCGAAATGTAAGCGATTGGGTAATCCGGTCAGGCGGTCATAATGGGCTTGCTCGGTAAGGGTTTCCTCGATTTTTTTGGTTTGAGTAATATCCCGGCAAATTACGGCCAGCCCACGCTCTCCGGCCAGCGGCACAGCCTGGATTTTAAGCCAACTGGCGTTCAGACCTGGCGTGATAATTTTACTCTCGCTCTCGAAGGTGCGACCGGTCTTGATGGCTCGGACATATTTTTCAAAAATTCCGTCCTCAGCCCCAGGTGAGAAGAAATCAAACAAACGCTGGCCGAGCAATTCAGCCTTTGTCCGGCTCAACAATTTCTCGGCAAAAGAATTAACATCTATAAAAATAAGATCGATAATGTTTTCGGTTTCCGGGTCCCTGACCGGCTTCAGTATGAAGATTGCGTCGAGGCTACCCTCCATTGCACCTCGAAAACGCACCTCACTTTCGTATAGTGCATCTTCGCTGAGTTTTCGTTGGGTCAGGTCCTGCAAAGTAGTAATTGCCGCGACCATTTCGCCTGCCGAATTGTGGATAGGACCGGCATTAAAAAGAATATAGCGGTCCTGGCCGTTCATGTTCTGAAACCATTGTTCGGCCTGCAAGGCTTTCGGGGCTAGCACCGAAGAAGTCCCCAGGTTTGAATAATATGTAGCCAGGCTAGCGTAATCCTCATCGATAAGAATATCACCCAGAGTAGCCCGCTTTTGAGGATAGAAAGCCGACCAATGGTTATCAGTACCTAGTACGGTGGAAGCCTTAACCCCGGTCAGTTCTTCTGCCGCCCGGTTCCAGAAAATCACTTTATGCCCGGTATCGATCACTACTGTGGCTACTGCCGATTGTTGTAACAGGCTGTTAATAAAATCGGATTGTTCCTGCAAATGCTGTTGGCCCTTTTGAATTTCCAATATCTGCTGGATACGGTGGTTCAGGAGCGGCCAGAATACCGGTTTTGTAATGTATTCGTTTGCGCCAGCCTTTAAGGCCTCTCGCACCGAATCATTGTCAGAAAGTGAGCTAACGATTAATATCTGAGTGTAGCCGGCATAACTTCTAGGACTGGTTTCAGATAGGGCATTTCTGGACCGGGCCTCAAAAACTTGCTCCAGGGCGCGTAACCGGCGGCAAGTTTCAAATCCGTTTAAACCGGGCATAAGGCCATCCATAATGATGAGGTTTGGCCATTCTGTTATTTCGACTTTGTCATTTGATGGCTCAAAAAGTAAATCTTTAACCAGGGCCAAAACCTCCGCACCGCTGGTCATTTCGGTTACGCGATAACCATTGGTCTCAAGATGAAATCGGTGGAGTTGGCGTTCATCCTCATCGTCATCCACTAGCAAAATAAGCGGTTTTATATTCTTGAAATTCTGGCTAAAAACGGTGTTGAGCATTGTAGTTTTACTTTCTTGCTTAACCGAAAGCAGATAGATTCTATATTCACTACAAATCTATCATACCCTGCAAGACATTTATTCTCCGTCTTATCTTGAGCCGGTTTATGCCCCTGGCGGCAAACCCAATTCTTTGGCGATGATTTCTTTCATGATCTCGTCGGTACCGGCCCCGACCCGGTTGAGCCGCAAATCGCGCCAGATACGGCTGATCTCGTACTCGTCCATATAACCGGCCCCACCGTGAATTTGTAACGCTTCGTCGGCGACCCGGTTGGACATCTGGGCCGTAAAGAGCTTTGCCATCGTGATTTCCTTTACCGGGTATTCGTCGGCCATGTATTTGCGGATACAGGCATACGTCAGCTGGCGACCGGCCTCGATCTGGGTCGCCATATCGGCGAATTTGTGACGGATCACCTGGAACTGGTTAACGGTGTGCCCAAAAGCCTGCCGCTCTTTGGCGTAAGCATAAGCCAGGTCGTAAGCCCGTTGAGCCGCCCCGACTGCCCCGACCGCCGCGAATAGCCGCTCGACCTGCAATTCCCACATCAGGTGGTAAAAGCCTTTGCCGACCTCGCCCAGGATCGCCGAATGTGGCACCCGCACATTGTCGAAAGCCAGTTCCGCCGTGTCGCTGGAGTGCATCCCGACCTTCTTGAGCTTGCGGCTGACCGTAAAGCCAGGTAGCTTTTTATCCACCAGGAAAAGCGTTACTCCACGTGAACTGCGCCCGGACTCGGTTTTAGTAACCAGCAGACAGAAATCGGCCCGCACGCCGTTGGTGATATACAGCTTCGAGCCGTTGATAATCCAGTCGTCGCCATCCTGAACCGCCCTGGTCCGAATATTTTGGACATCGCTGCCGGTGTTCGGCTCGGTAATACCCAGACAGCCGATCAGTTCCCCGGCGAGACCGCCCCGCACGTATTTTTGCTTTTGTTCTTCGGTTCCAAACTTGAGGATCGTCGGCAACACCATATCGGTATGGACCCCCAGACCCATATTCAAGCCACCGCTACCGCTATTGACCATTTCTTCGGCCATCACCACGCTATACAGATAATCGCCGCCGCTACCGCCGCAATCTTCCGGGTAAGCCAGACCCAAAAAGCCCAGGTCGCCCATCCGTTTAAAAATCTCGCTCGGAAAGCCACCGGCTTCCTCCCACTCGGCGGCGTGGGGGGCTACCTCGGTCATTACAAACTTGCGAATGACTTTCCGCATTTCCTCGTGTTCAACAGTGAACATTTTGTCTGACATCTTTGTACTCCTCAAAATAATAATTAATCTTCGTCAAGTTCGTAAACCGGCCAGGGTTCGTGATCGGGGATCGTAAAGCCCTGCAAGCGATACAGTGATCCGGCCCCATCGACCCGCAAGGTCGTGCCGGATATAAAGGCGGCGGCGGGCGAAAGCATAAAAATGGTGGCAGCAGAAACTTCGCTTTCGGTCCCCATTCGCTGGGCTGG
Organism: Chloroflexia bacterium; assembly: GCA_038322625.1. Classification (GTDB taxonomy): domain Bacteria; phylum Chloroflexota; class Chloroflexia; order Chloroheliales; family Chloroheliaceae; genus 54-19. The sequence continues at coordinate 8,716 of JBBQGA010000037.1, read as the reverse complement.
AATTTCAGCCGCCATTGAGGCAATTCTATCCTGAATAACCGCCGGATAAGTTTTGAGGCCGCTCGAATCGATCAGGCCGGGTGCAATAGAGTTGATCCTGATGCCGTGTTCGGCCCACTCCAGCGCGAGAGTCTGGGTGAGGTTGACTACCCCGGCCCGCGCCGCCCCGGTATGCGACATATTGGGAAAGCCGCGCCACATTTCGGCTACGATATTCACGATTGCACCGCCGTGTTCTCTCATCCAGCATTCGTAGGCGGCCCGCGCCATATAGAAAGTGCCGGTCAGGTTGGTTTCGACTACGGCGTGCCAGCCTTTGGCCGAGATCGCCGAAGCCGGGGCATTGAACTGACCTCCGGCGTTGTTGACCAGGCCATCGATCCGGCCAAACTCACTGACGACCCGCTTTAAGGTCGCTTTGACATTTTCTTCGTCACGGATATTCAACGGGAAAGCGGCCACCTTGCCCCCGGCAGCCGCGATTTCGGCCCTGGTCGGCTCCAGGTGTTCGGCAGCGCGCGAGGCGATCACGACCATCGCTCCCAGCCCGGCCAGCTCTCGCGCAATCGCCCGGCCAATGCCGGTCCCGCCACCACTGACCACCATAACCTGATCTTCAAAGAGATTTTCCCGGAAAATGCTATTAAATGGCATCTTTGCCCCCTTAATACAGGTTCAATGCTAATTTTTAGAACGTTCGCTTCAATCTCACTCGGTGAGATTAAAGCGAAAGTGAGAAAGAATGTTTTAGGGGAGACCCCTTATACCCCCCGCAGAGGCACCCATAGGGTACCCGGCCCCTACGTACTCCGCCTCGAAAGAGGTAGCCTGTACAGTTACCAATTTTATTTCTTTTTGCTGGCCCGGATGTACTGAAAGGCGCAATGATTAGGGTCAAATTTAGCTAATGTTTGGGCCAATCTCGTCGGAAGCGGGTAATATCCGGTGCCGGTTGCCAGCTCGATTTGAAAATCGTAGAGTCGCAACAGGTCTTGCAAGGCCCGCAAGGTATACAACCGGGTATGCAGCATACTGATGTGCTGGACCGCTTCGCCGCAGTGAAAGGCGAACGGATTGCCAATGGCAGCATCCCGCTCGGTGAAATTGGTCATCGGGAAAGGCTGCCAGCCGAGGGCCAACGCCCCTACGTTGTGCCAGCTCGACAGGTTGGCCGTACAGAGTAGAAAAGCCCCGCCCGGTTTTAGGACCCGGTAAGTCTCGCTCAACGACAGGTCTTGATTGTTAAGATGTTCGATCACCTGGTTAGAAGTGATTACGTCGAATTCGCCATCCTCAAAAGGGAAAACCGTATCGGCTTTGCCTACCCGCGCCAGGATACCGCGCTGCCTGGCCTCCTCGACCCTTTCCGGCACCACTTCCAGGCCGTAAACGGTCGTGTTTTTCATCCCTTCGGTCAGTCTCAGGGTGTTGGAGCCGTCGAAACAACCAATATCCAGCATTGTCAGCCCGGTGCGCCCGTTTTCCAGCTCGTGCAGGTGCCGGTTAAACAGGCGGCGATAATCTCGTTCGGCCTCCTGCTGAATTGTCCCGATATAGTGTCTGAAGATGCCCATTAACCCTGATTCTATAGTTGATAGGACTTTCGCTTTGACTTCACTTGTGAGGTCAAAGCGAAAGAAAATAGAATTTACAGGGGCACCCAGAGGGTACCCGCCTGTATGACCCCGCGCCGGGGTTGCACCCCTACCACCCTGCTTTATTCATTAAGCGAAAGTCATAGTTTAATAAAAAGGCAACTAAATGTTTCTTTGCAGAGTTTTGAAAATTTCGTCCTGAAATCATAATAATTCAATTCAGGGTCAGGGTCAACCATGCTAGACCGGGCGGACACCCTGTTTTTTTTGGTGGCGCAATACCGTTTTACCCCGGCTCATTTCGAGAGCCTGGGCAAGCGTGGCACGGGTGTCGGCAGGGTCGATAATGTCGTCGATGTAGGCGTAAGAGGCCGCCAGATAGGGGTCGATTACGGCCCGGAACTGATCCAGCATCTTCTCACGGAGGGCAGCGGCGGCTTCCGGGCCTTCTTTTTCAGCCGTCAGGGCCAGCACCTTCCGACCAATGATATTGACCGCCCCTTCCGGCCCCATCACACTGATTTCGGCGGTCGGCCAGGCCACGATCAAATCCGGGTCGTAGCCTTTGCCGCACATGGCATAATAACCCGCTCCGTAGGCTTTGCGCAACACCACCGTGAATTTTGGGACAGTTGCCTCCGAAAGAGCATAGAGCATTTTCGCGCCGTGCCGGATAATTCCCTGGCGTTCGACCTGCGAACCGATCACAAAGCCGGGCGTATCGCAGAGAAATAAAAGCGGTACGTTAAAAGCGTCGCACAGATTGATGAAGCGCGCACCTTTGTCGGCGGTGTTCACGTCCAGCGTGCCGCCCAATACGATTGGATTACTGGCGACAATCCCGATGGAATAGCCGTTGAGCCGGGCGAAACCAGTCACCAGATTCTTGGCCCAACCGCCCTTTATTTCAAAGAAATGGCCGTCATCGACCAGCAGTTTTATAATCTTGTGGACATCATAGGCCCGGCGAGAACTGACCGGCAACACTTTGTAAAGACCTTCTTCGCGGCGGTTGGCCGGGTCGCTGGTTTCGCGCCGGTCGGGAGCCAATCCGCTATGTGACGGCAAAAAGCTCAGGTATTGCTTGATGACGGCAATGCACTCGACATCATCGGCTACCTCCAGGTCGCCCACTCCGCTAATTTCACAGTGGACTTTGCTGCCACCCAATTCCTCGACATCCACTTCTTCGCCGGTAGCGGCTTTGACCAGATGTGGCCCCCCCAGGGCCATGCTACCGCTTCCCCGGACCATCGGTACAAAATCGGCCAGGCCGGGTATATAAGCGGTCCCCGCCGCACACGGCCCCATCACCGCCGCCACCTGCGGCACCAGCCCACTCATCAGGATTTGTTCTTTGAAAAGAGCACCCGACCCGGCGAACTGCGACCCGGTGGTTTCCTGTATCCGCGCCCCTGCCGAGTCGAGCAGCCACACGATAGGCATGCGTTGTTTGACCGCCATTTCGCGTAGCTGCGTAACCTTATATTCGCCGGTCGCCCCCATCGAACCGGCCATTACCGTAAAATCGTAGGCCGCCACACAAACCGGTCGCCCTTCTACTTTGCCGCTGCCGGTGATTACCCCATCGGCGGGGGTCAGGCGGTCTTTAAGATCGGGGTGGGTCGAGTGGTGGTTAGCCAGCAAACCGAACTCGAAGAAAGTACCGGGATCAAATAGCAAGTCTAACCGCTCGCGTACCGGCAGTTTGTTGGCCGCTCGCTGGCGGTCGATTTCTTTAGGGCCGCCCCCCTGGGCGAATTCCTGTTTGCGCTGCCGGAGCCGCTCGACTTGCTCCGCAATAGTTTCTTCGTTTGCCATTGGCTCTAATCCTGACCTGAATTTTGCTTTTTAACCTTTGATTTTATTTTACTACACTTTTTCCGAGTTGCCTTTAGCAAGCCGCTTTGTAGCAAACTTGAACCGGGCGACCCTTTAGAGTAAACTAGACTCCGAAATCATTTATGGCAAAGCTTATAAAAGGCTTGTATAAAGGGCATATAGAAGGGTTCGTGTGAGTAGTATTTCTTCATTTCTCCGGGTTAGTTTTTTACTGGCTTTATTTTTAATCGCCTCGCTGGGGTTGGCCGCCTGTGCCGATAACCCAACCGCCGCCCCCTCTAACGGTCAAAACCCCTCGAATGCCGGGAACGGGTCAACTACTCCCGGCATCACGACCGGCACCGGGTCGGGTATCGTGGCCCAGGCTGTGCCAGGCGGCCAACCGCTACCTACTCCTACCCCCCCGGTAATTTTGGAACGCAAGATTTTGACGATCTGGACCGGCGGCTGGAAAGGTAACGCGGCCTACGAAAATTTTCTAAATTCCATTATTGACACCTACCGGAGCCGGAATAAGCAGATGACAGTCGATTGGCAGGATTGGGGGAGTGACCTACCGGCCCGTTATCAGGAGGCCATGACCAAACTGGCTAACCTCACCCCGCCCGATATTGTGCTGTTCGACCAGGGCGACCTCTACCAGTTCGGGGCGGCGGGCTACCTGGCCGATATGAGCGAACTAGGCGGCAGTGTAATCAAGGACGATTATTCGACGGCGGCTTTTGAGGCTCTGCGCTATGGCTCGGTTTATTATGGATTGCCCTGGATGGCAAGTACCCCGGTAGCCCTGATCAATAAAAAGCTGTGGGTCCAGGCTACCCTCGACCCAGCCAAACCGCCCAGGACTTTCGCCGAACTGGACCAGGCGATCCCGCTAATGGCAAAAAAAACCACCGGCAACGTTATACCTTGCTGGATAAAGCCTAATCCGCTGGCCGATTTTATGATGGAAGACGCGCCGGTATTTAATATTAGCGGCGATGGCAAGACCCGCCAACCGGCTTTTCCCTCGGCGGCCACGCTTACCCGGTGGCAGTATTACAAGGACAAGCTTTACAAGCAGCAGGGTGTTATCGATAAAGGGGCCTTGACCGATAGTTATGCCGACGCTCTCAAGAAATATCAGGCCGGGAACCTGGTGATGGTCCTCGATGGAGGCCCACTCTTACCGGCTCTGAAAAACGCCAGTGCCGACCTGTATAATAATACGTTGGTGGTGCCGGTGCCGCTCGGCAAGTCCGGCCTGGTGCCGCTAAGTATCCAGGGTTGGGCGATCAGCAAGGCTTCCCGCCAACCGGGGGAGGCTCTGACTTTCCTCAAGACGCTTAATAATGCCGATAACCAGTTGATTTTTGCCAAACTAAGCAGCCTGACTTTGCCCACCCAGAAAAAAGCCCTCTCGGATAACTATTTGCACAGCCTGGACGACCCGCTTTCTCAGGCCCGGTCGTTGATGGCCGACAGCCTGGAAAAAAGCCGCGCCCCGGAGCAAAGTCTACCCGCGCCGCTCGACCCGGCCAAACATCAAAAACTGCTGGAGGCTTTGAACCAGGGTCAGACCGCTATCTGGAATAACCCAAACACTACCCCGCAAACTGCCCTGACCGATGCCGCCAAAATCTGGTCGGATATATTGAAGTAGAGTAACTACACACCAAACCTGTGTAAAGGCTCGAAGCGGGGGGTATACAGGCGGGTACCGTTTGGGTGCCCCTGTTAATACTTTTTTCTTCTTTTCCCCGCCTCAGGGCGGGGACAGGGGTGGAGCTTGAGTAGTTACGAAGTAGAGGACATTTGAAATGGACGAGTTGGCGCGGGCGCAGCAAAAGGTTGATGACTATATCCAGCGAAACGGCGGTTACTGGGAGCCGTTATCGCAAATCTTGCGGCTGGTCGAGGAAGTCGGCGAACTCAGCCGCGAGTTCAACCACCATTACGGGGCTAAACGTAAGAAAAGTACCGAGGGTGAAAAAAGTTTGCAAGACGAGTTCGGCGATGTGTTGTTTGTGGTAATTGCCACCGCCAATTCGGTTGGGGTAGATCTTTCGGCGGCGTTGGCCGGAGTGATCGCTAAATACGAACAGCGCGACCAGGGCCGCTGGACGAACGGCCAAACTAACTCTTAGAAAGAATTATGCCTTTAATTTTCAAGCCGCGTTATCCCACCCGCAATGCCGGTTTCTGGTTCGTGGAGGTCAGCCTGGTGCTGACCTACGGCCTGGGGGCCTTGCTGGTAATAGGATTGCTCAATAACAACAATAACCGCCCGTTTGATACCACCGGAGCGATTATAGTATTTGTCGTGACCCTGGTAATTTTAGCCGTGACGACGGTCGTGGTTTACCGTTTGATGCGGATCGAGCCGGTTCAGCTTGTACTGGACGACGAGCGTCTACTGATCCAGAATGTAAAAGGCCAATCGGTCGAACTGGCTCACGATATTCCACTCGAAAAATTGACCTTCATTAGCGTAACCGATGTGGCGGTCGAGGGCGGCCTGTTCCCGGCTAGTTTCAAAGGTCTACTGTTGCGCTGGCTACCGCCGGAAGGAACCGAAACGCAGGAATATGTGGTTTCCTCGCGCAATATCACTGATTTTGATGAGCTATTCGACCGGATTTTCAATATTGTACCCAAAGAAAAGCGCGGGCCGAAAACCTATCGACCTTGATACATTATTATTGGGACTTTCGCTTTGAAGCGAAAATCAATCTAAAGCAGGGTTAGTAGGGGCGCAGCCCATGCGGGGGGTAGACAGGGGTCTCCCCTGTTAAAACCCTTTTTTTCTCTCACTGCAACCTCACAGGTGAGGTTGCAGTGAGAGAAAATCTTATATTTGAAAAGAAGCGATCAGAATATTCGGCTAGCGAAATCGCCAGATACGTCCATAGGCCCGGCGGCGGCTCTGGCCTTCGGTGGGGGTGATCTGGGTGCGAAACTGCCGGTAGTAGGAGCGTACTAACTGGTAAGCCAGACCGGTCCGGGTCAAGAGGCGAGCGGCAAATTGAAACTGGCGGCTGTAGTGTTTCTTGTAAAAGTAAGCCCGGCTTTTGTAAAGCTGGACCTGCATTTCCTCCCGAAACTGGCTGGTGCTGGCCCCGCCGTGATGAATCACTCTGGCCGCCGGGAGACAGTAGATTTTCCAGCGATTGGGCCGCCGCCGTCCCGGTCGGAAGCGTAGCCCCAGCGGACGATAGCCTGCCGGAATTTCGGTTTGCTTGACCCGGTAGCACCAGTCGATTTCTTCGGCGTACATAAAGAAATCCTCGTCCAGCAGGCCGACCCGGTGGGCCACGCTGCTACGCACCATCAGACAGGCTCCCAGCGGGAAATCGATTTCAAAAGCCTGGGGAAAGCTGTTTTCGTACAGACGGCGCGGGAAACGCCCGTTCAGCCTGGACCGCTCGAAACGCCAGTTAAGCGGGAAAAACTCAAAGAAAATCTGAAAGAGGCTGGGAAAGCGGAAAGCCCCTTCCTGAAAAGTACCATCAGGATAAAGCAAAGCCGGACCGACTACCGCCGCCTGAGGTTCGGCTTCCAGAAAGGCGACCATCTGCCAGAGAGCTTCGCCCTGGATTTCGGTATCGGGATTCAAGAGCAACCAGTAAGTTCCCTGGGCCATTTCAAGAGCCTGATTGCTGGCCGCCGCAAAACCCCGGTTCTGCTGGTTTGCGATAATCCGGGCCTGTGGATAGTGCGTCTTGACCATTTCGACGCTTTCATCGCCGGAGAAATTATCGACGACCAACACCTCGAAAGTGTAATTGGCGTTAGAGGTAGCGTAAACCGCCGCCAGACATTTTTCCAGCAAGGCCGCCGTATTGTAACTGACAATTGCAATCGAAAGGTCCACAACCTCTGGGGTGGGGGAAGGTTGGCCCGCAAGGACTATCTTTTCTTCATTTTCCAGCATTATTATCTCCACCGGGCCGCTAGAAGGTTTATTTCAGGCCAATCTTAAGGAATTTACATTCACATAGGTCGCCAAATCCGGCAAACTTTATATTAGCCGTTGATTGTAGTATAATCCCGGTCATATAGGCTGTCAAAGCTTTTTATAAAATAGGTAAGAATTAGCGAGGTCAATTTCTTCTGTGACCCAATTACTTTAACTCTATTTCTCAAATGATTACAGGCTAGTTGACATAAATTATAACGGCTATTCAAACTTGTCGGCTGGCAACTTTCCCAACTATCCCGGCCAGGATAACCGGTAGTTGATGATATAGAAAGTCTTGCCATGCCAACTACGGGAGTAAAAGACTATACAAATATGGATCGACCGCAACCAAATTTTAATCGCTTTAATAAAACCGAATTAGCTGAGATCAAAACACGGTTGGCTAAGTTAGGTTTGCAAATAACCGAGGCCGAGAACCGTATGCCCGGCGAAGGTGGCCCCTCGCTCGATCTTCAATTGGAAGATTTGCTGGCCGATATAATGGGGAAAGCCAGTACCGGGGCCGAAGTTGCGCCGGTCTTAGCCGGTCCTGCCGAAGATAAGCCGCGCCGGGTGGTTGTGACCGGCATGGGAACGATCAATCCATTGGCCCAGAATGTCGAAGATTACTGGCAGGGGCTGCGAAAAGGCCAGAGCGGTATCGGTCGTCTTACGCTGTGCGATCCTTCCAATTACCCGACCCAGGTGGCCGGAGAAGTCCGGGAATGGGACCCACGCAAGTTTTTGGATACTAAAGAGGCCCGTCGAATGTCGCGCGGCAGCCAGTTCGCGGTAGCCTCGGCCCAGCAAGCCCTCAAAGATGCCAATTTGGAGGTCGAAGGCGATATGGCCGACGAGTACGGGGTGGTCTGGGGCACCGGCAACTGTGCCTACCCGGAAACCGAAGCCGGGGTGCGGACTATGCTGGAAAAAGGCGGAATGCGCCTGAACCCGTTTTTCATCCCGATTACTCTACCCAATATGCCCGCCGCCCAGATCGCTTTGCAACTGGGTTTCAAAGGCTATAACTCGACCATTATTACCGCTTGCGCTTCCAGCACCCAGTCGATTGGGGAAGCCGCCGAGATTATCAAGCGCGGCGATGCTGAAGTAATCCTGACCGGTGGCGGGGAAGCCCCGATCAGCGAGATCGGTCTGGCCGGTTTCTGTGTAATGCGGGCCATGAGCAGTGGCCGTAACGAGGCACCTTCGACTGCCAGCCGGCCTTTTGACAAGGAACGCGACGGGTTTGTACCCTCGGAAGGAGCGGCGGCGTTGGTCCTCGAAAATCTGGAACACGCCCTGGCTCGTGGTGCCCGGATTTATGCCGAGGTTATCG